>VXTP01000033.1:12914-124427 GCA_009837395.1 Gemmatimonadota bacterium | reverse complement strand
CCACGTTCAGCGAGGACGGGTTGACGCTGAGCAGCGCGTAGGCCCCGAAGGCGATCACCGCGGCCACCAGGCCGCCTAAGGCGATCCGGCGCGGTGTGAAGCGTTTCTTCTCGATCCTGCGGTCCATGGTGTTGTCCTGCTCACGCTGCCGCTCGGCAGTGAACATGCCCACCAGGCCCTTGGATTCCTCGCCGTTTTGACGCTTGTCGCTCATGCACTCATCCCAGGGTCGTCGCCATTACCCAGAATGGCTTGTCGCCTACGTTATAATCCCGCAGCGGATGCAGGGTCCCGTCGGAGGGGTCCACGCGGTACGCCGTCATCACGCCCGCGGCTTCTCCGGCGCAATAGAGGAACCGGCCATCCGGATCTACGTTGAAGGACCGCGGACTGGCCGGAACCGAAACGTGCCCAAAGGCGCTCAGCGCGCCGTCGGCTGCCACATTGTAGCCCACGATACTGTCATGCCCCCGGTTTGAGGCATAGGCCCACTTCCCGTTCCGGTGCACCTCCACGTGGGCAGTAGCCCCACCCTCCTTCCAGGCATCGGGCAGGGTCGATACGTTCTGGAAGATCTCGAGGATACCGCTGTCCGCATCGAAGTGGTGGGCTGTCACCGTGTTCCCCTGTTCATTGACGATATACGCCACGTCGCCGCCGGACCGGAAGCAGATATGCCGGGGGCCCGTGTTCTCGTCCGGGGGGTTCAGCACCGCGGGTTCGTTGGCGGTCAACTGCCCCGTTTCCGCGTCGAACCGGAACTGGTTGGTCTTGTTGGTGGGACAGACGTGGGGAACGATCACGTACCGGTCCTCCGCCGCCAGGTAGACGGCATGGGCCTTTTCGCCCGTGTTGATGTACTGCATGAGCTCGCCGATCGCGCCGTCTTCGCCCAAGCGGTGCACGGTGATGCCGCCGCCCCCGTAGTATACCGTCAGCAGGAACCGGCCGCGGCGGTCCGTAACGAGGTGCGCGGGGATCGTGATGCCGGTATCCACCTTGTTGACGAGGGTGAGTTCGCCGGAGTCCGTGTCCAGCCTATAGGCCGCGAGCGTGGTGGATTCCACGTGGGCGTTGTACATGAGGTTGCCCGCCGGATGCAGGCAAAGCGCCCCGGACGGACCGTGGGCGTCGCTGGTGGACCGCAGGGTCAGGGCGCCCGTCTCCCGGTCCTGGTCGTAAGCCTTCACCTGCTCGTCGCCGGTTAACGAGACGAAAACTACGGTGCGTCCTGACGTGGAATCAGCCATGCTTTTCCGATCTCCTGTTTTCTGTTTAAGACTGCCTTAACGGGTAAGACTTCAAAATATACTCCGAGGTTGCGTCCTCAAAGTGTATTTTGGATTCAGGATGCCTGTTGCTGCTACCGTAATGCACGGCCGGAACGACACGACGTGTTCATACGAAGGAGTCGAAGCCATTGCGGATCATGATCATCGCCGGCGAAGCGTCGGGCGAGATGCACGGAGCGGGGGTCGTGGCCGCGCTCAAGGCCAGGCACCCGGAAATCGATATTTTCGGGGTCGGCGGGGACCGCATGGAGCGGGCCGGCTGCGCGCTGGTATACCACATCGATCGCTTCTCGGTAATGGGCCTTACCGAGGTCGTCCGGCATCTGCCCTTCATTCGCCGGGCGCTGAGGCGGCTGGACGGTCTCCTCGAATCCCGGCGGCCGGACCTGGTCATCCTCATCGACTATCCCGACTTCAATCTCCGCATCGCCCGCAAGGCGCGCAAGCGAGGCATACCGGTCCTGTACTACATCAGTCCGCAGGTCTGGGCCTGGAGACCTCGGCGGATCCACGCCATCGTCCGGAACGTGGACTGCATGGCCGTGGTCTTTCCATTCGAAGTGGAACTCTACGAGAAAGCCGGCGGGAGGGCGGTCTTCGTCGGCCACCCCCTTCTGGAAGTGCTCGAGAGCCGGCAAACCAGGACCGAATTCTGCGAAGCCGCGGGCCTGGATCCCGACCGGCCGTTCATCGGAATGCTGCCCGGCAGCCGGGTCATGGAGGTGGAACGCATGCTCCCCGCGATGGCCGGCACACTGAAGAACGTCCGGCAGGAGCTGCCCGAAACCCAGGGGGTCATCGGGCTGGCGCCAACGGTCTCCCAGACCGACCTGACGGCGTGTCTCGCGGGGAATGCGGCCCTGGAAGAAGACGCGCGAAAGGTGCCCGTGGTGGAAGGAAGTACCTACGAGGTCATGCGCCACGCCGACCTGTTGCTCGTAACGTCGGGAACAGCAACCCTGGAATCCGCCTGCTTCGGCACGCCCCTGTTGGTCCTCTACCGCATGTCCCGCTTGTCCTGGTGGATCGCCCGGCGCCTGGTCAGCATACCGGACATCGGCCTGGTGAACGTGGTCGCGGGCCGGCGCATCGCACCGGAGTTTCTCCAGGACGCCGTCGACCCGGAAACGCTGTCGCCCGTGGTCCTGGAGCTGTTGAAGGACCCGGGAAAACGGCAGTCCATGGCAAGCGAACTCCGGGAAGTACGGAGTCGCCTGGGTACGCCGGGCGCATCATTGCGCGTCGCCGACCTGGCCCTGGACATGACGGGCGGCGCGGACAAACATCAAATGAATGATCGGGAAAGCGGACCGAGCGGGGAAAGCGAGCCGCGCAGGGAAGGGGCCGTCGATGACGGGTCTTGAAAACCCCGTAAACTCCTTGATCGGAAAACTGAGCGCCGGGGCCATAAGCCTGCTCGGAGGGACGCTCTCCATCCGAAGGATCGGAGCGGAATACGTCGAACAAGCGCGGGAAGGCGGCCGGAAGGTAATATACGCCTTCTGGCACGAGGGCTTGCTGGTGGCTACCTATGCCTTCCGCCGGCAGGGGATACAGGTACTGGTGAGCCAGCACCGGGACGGCGAGTGGATTGCCCGGGCCATTGAGTGCATGGGATACGGGACCATACGCGGATCTTCCACCCGGGGGGGAACGCGCGCCCTGTTCCGCATGGCGGCGGCCGGCGCCGCCGGCGACGACCTCGGGGTAACTGTGGACGGACCCCGCGGCCCCCGGCTCGAGGTCAAGCCGGGCACGCTCATCATCGCCGGGAGGTCCGGCCTTCCTATCGTGCCCTTCGCGGTCGCCTCGAACAAGGCCTGCTTGCTTTCGAGCTGGGACCGGTTCATGGTTCCGCGCCCCTTTTCCAGGGCGGCGATTGCCTTCGGTGAACCGCTGACCGTACCCGGAGACGCGCCGGTCGACCGCCTCGAACCCTACCGTGCCGAACTTCAGCGACGCCTGTTGGAAGCACGCGAAATTGCCGGACGAAGCCTAGATGCGTCCTGACGAAGCGGCTGAGTCCTGAACACCCGGCGAATTTCTGACGAACCGGCAGATTCCTGACATGATCTTTGTGTACACAATACTGTTCTCCGCGCTGACCGTGCTGCTCTCACCGGTCCTGGCCTGCCTGTCTATCCTGGACCGGTACGGGATGCGCCAACGGCTTGGCCAACGGCCGCTCGTCCCCGACGGCGAGCACCGGCCGGTTGTCTGGTTCCACTGCGCGTCCGTGGGCGAAGCCACCGGCCTGGCGGTAGTGATCGGAGGATTCGCGGAACGCCATCCCGGTATCCAGGTGCTGGTCACCACGATGACGGAAACCGGCCTGGCCTATGTCAGGAAGCACGTACCCCAGGGCCGGTACTTCGGACTGGCGCCCCTCGACGCGCCTTTCATCGTCCGACGGGTGTTCAGACAGGTACGCCCCCGCGCACTGGTGCTGCTCGAAGGCGAACTCTGGCCCGGCATGCTCGGGGCCGCCGCCGCTCACGATTGCCCCGTGGCCCTGGTGAACGGCCGCATGTCGGATCGCAGCCTCGCGCGAAACCGTTTCGTGAAGCCGCTGTTCAGGCACATGTTGCGGCGGCTGGCCGCCCTGGGTGTCCAGCATGCGCTCGACGGGGAACGGTTCATTGCCTTCGGCGCTGACCCGGACCGGGTGCGGGTGACCGGTAATGTCAAGTTCGACCTCGCCGCCGAACAGAAGGGCCCGGGGCGGGAAGCGCTCCGTCGTGAACTCGGCCTTTCCAAGTCCGAGCCGGTCATCATGGCGGGTTGCCCCCGGCCCGTGGAAGAGGAACGGGCCGTGCTGGCGGCCTTTGTCCGCGTACGGGAACGGTATCCCGAAATAAAAATGATCTGGGCGCCCCGGCACCTCCAGCGTATACCCCCGGCCGAGCAGATGCTGAAGGCGGCCGGCCTGCGGTTCGCTCGGCGAACGCGGCTGGGCGGCCCCGACGATTCGGGCGGGACGAGCCCCGCTCCCGCCGACGTGATCATCCTGGACACCATGGGCGAACTGGCGGTCATGTACGCCGCCGCGGACATGGCCTTCGTCGGCGCCACGCTGGTTCCTCTCGGCGGCCACAACCTGCTCGAACCCGCGACATGCGGCATTCCGGTCCTCTTCGGTCCCCACACCGAGAACGTCCGGGCGAGCGCCGCGGCCCTGCTGCGCACCGGGGGCGGCATGGTCGTTCACGACGGCGATGATCTCGCCCGGCGATGGCTCGAATGGCTGGATGATCCGGGCAAGCGTGCGCAGACGGGTGCGGCCGCCCGGCAAGCCGTGTCCGAGTGCGCGAAGGCCGTGGACCGGACACTGAACCTGGTCGACCGGTGGATCCTCGAGCCGGACCCCGACAGATCCGGCGAATCCGGGCCGCGGCGCTACCCGCAACGCACACCGTTCATTACCCGGTTGATGGACCCCGGCGAGCACGCTCCGGCCATTCGGACCCTGCGCGTCGCTTTGCTGCCCGCGTCCCTGCTGATGGGCATGGCGGTCCGTTTCCGCAACGGGTTGTACGACAGGAAACTGCTGACCTCCGACCGGCTGCCGGTCCCGGTGATCAGCGTAGGCGCACTGACCGCGGGCGGCGCGGGGAAGACGCCCGTGGTGAGATACCTTGCCCGCCGCCTGCGGGACGCCGGCTACCGGCCCTCCGTGCTGAGCCGCGGTTACGGCAGGAATTCCCGCGCGACCCAGACGGTCAGACCGGGCGCCCCCTGGCAAGAGGTCGGCGACGAACCGGCTTTCCTGGCCTCGACCCTTCCCGATGTGCCGGTGGTCGTAGGTCCGAGCCGCACGGCGGCGGGATGGATCGCCATTGACCGGCACGGGGCGGACGTGCTGCTGCTGGACGACGGATTCCAACATCGGAGCACGGCCCGCGCGGTGGACATCGTGGTGCATGACGCCTCCGGCCAGCTTAGCCGGATCGGTCCGGAGCACAACGTGGACCGCCTGCTCCCCGCCGGCCCCTATCGCGAACCGGTTTCCTCGCTTCGGCGCGCCCGTGCCCTGGTGCTGACGCGGACGGACCAGGCCCGGTTCGCGGCGGTCGACACGGCGCGTATCAAAGAAGAGTTCCCCAACCTGGCAGTCATCGAAGCCGTCTATGAAGCCGCGGGGCTGCGACGCCTGGACGACGGCCTGGAGAACAACCTGGACGACGACCTGGACGGCGGCCTGGACGACAGTACCCAGCTTCCGCCGGACTGGCTGGCCAGCCGCGAAGTAATCGTCCTCTGCGGGATCGCCAACCCGGCTTCCTTCGTGCAGACGGTCACGGACGCCGGCGGCCATGTGACCCAGGTTCTGGCATACCGGGATCATCACCCCTTCACCCCGTCCGACCTGGACCGGGCATTGGACCTGGTCGAAGCATCGGGCGCGGAATGCATCGTCACCACGGAGAAAGACGCCGTCCGGATACCGGACCACGCCGTGCGAAAACACCTGTTCGCCCTGGATATCGCGCTCCGGGTGACCTCGGGCGAACCTGCTCTCGAAGAAATACTTTCAACGCTGGACGAAACGCAATGAACCGGCTATATTATCTAATCTGTTCGTTTGTTTGACGGCACCCGTCTTTCATCCCTCTGAAATCCGCTAAATGGCTGACTCGAACTGGATTGCCATCCTCGATTTCGGCGCGCAGTACACGCAACTCATCGCGCGGCGCATACGGGAAAGCCACGTCTATTGCGAGGTGCTGCCCTATGACACGCCGGCGTCCGAGCTCTCAGCGCGCAACGTCACCGGCATCGTCCTGTCGGGCGGTCCGGCCAGCGTGTACGGGGAAGACGCACCCCATCCGGATCCGGCCATATTCGAGGCGGGCAGGCCGATCCTCGGGATCTGCTACGGCCTGCAGCTCATGGGGCATTACCACGAAGGCGAGGTCGCCCACGCCGGAACACGGGAATACGGCAACGCAGGGATCCGTACGACGGGCGAAACGCCCCTGTTCCGCGACCTGCCGGAGCGCATGACGGTCTGGATGAGTCACGGCGACGAACTCAAGGCGCCGCCGCCGGATTTCGACGTCATCGCCCGCTCCGACAACGGACATATCGCCGCTGTCGCCCATCCGGAACGCCGGATCTACGGCGTGCAGTTCCATCCGGAAGTGGTGCACACGGTCCAGGGCCGCGAGATCCTGGAGAACTTCGTATTCGCCATATGCGGCTGCGAGGGAAGCTGGACGCCGCAGACCTTCATCGACGAGGCCCTGGCCGCCATACGGGAGACCGTGGGCGAGCGCCGCGTGGCCTGCTTCGCCAGCGGCGGCGTGGATTCCTCGGTCGTGGCGGCGCTGATTGGCCGGGCCATCGGGGACCGCCTCACCTGCATCTTCGTGGACACGGGCATGCTCAGGAAGGACGAGGCCCGGGAGGTCGAGGAAACCTACCGACGGACCATCAACGCCCGGTTCCGCTTCGTCGACGCCTCGGACCGGTTCCTGGACCGGCTGAAAGGCGTGGAGGAACCGGAACAGAAGCGCAAGATCATCGGGGACGAATTCATTCGCGTCCTGGAAAGCGAACTGACCTCGCTGCGCGGCGTCCACATCCTGGCCCAGGGCACCCTCTACCCCGACGTGATCGAAAGCGCCTCCGTGAAAGGCCCGGCCAGCGTCATCAAGACCCACCACAACGTGGGCGGGTTGCCGGACGATCTGGAACTCGAACTGCTGGAACCGGTGCGGAACCTGTTCAAGGACGAGGTGCGCACCGTGGGCCGGGAACTCGGCCTGCCCGACGAGATCATCAACCGCCATCCCTTCCCGGGGCCGGGACTGGGTATCCGCGTCCTCGGTGAAGTGACCCGGGAGCGGGTGGCCATGCTGCAGGACGCGGACAGGATCTTCATCGACGAACTGCGCCGGGCCGGCCTGTACGACGAAGTCTCCCAGGCGCTGGCCGTACTGCTCCCGGTCAAGACCGTCGGCGTGATGGGCGACGCCCGCACCTACGAGCGCGTCATCGCCCTACGGGCCGTGACCACGCTGGACTTCATGACGGCCGACTGGGCGCGCCTGCCCACGGACTTCCTGGCCCACGTTTCGAACCGCATCATCAACGAAGTGCGAGGCGTAAACCGCGTGGTCTACGACCTCAGTTCCAAGCCACCCGGCACCATCGAATGGGAATGAACCCACGTCCGGCACTCGTCCTGAGACCCCCTCCAGCACCGTTTGGCGCCTCTCCAACTCCGGCTGGCACTCGGAAATTCCAGAACACACGTAAATCCGTATAACAGCGGACTTGTTTCATACCGAATCTGCACTTTCCGGCACGTTCGAGCTTTCACAGACTGCCTTTTAACGGAACAGGCAATCTTGGGCTTGACAACGTGCTTTTTTTAGTTATTATTCGTTACGTTATAACATAACAAAAATGACGACAACCGGCACACTGGTCTTTGTCTATAGCGGTGGTAACAACCTCAGGATTCCGTTTGTTAAAAGGTGACTGTTCGATGCGGGTCAGTTGCAACATGTGGTTCTTTCTTGCATGCCTGTGTGCCGTCGCGTACTCGATGGATATCCACGCGACAACGATGCTGCCGGTCGAGAATGTCGCCGCCGAACAATCCACGGGTGATGGTCACGCCGACAACAGCCAGGGAGTTGCGATCTGGGACCAGGTAGCGCTCTGGATCTGGGCATTGCAGAATGAATTCCTCATGGGCTTGATGCAGGAGTTTGAATCGCTGCGTGGCACGGATGGCGTCGGCTGGGCTTTGGTGCTGACGAGCTTTCTCTACGGTATATTGCATGCCGCGGGGCCCGGACACGGGAAGATCGTGTTGACGACCTACCTGTTGACCCAACGAAGCCGGTTGAATCGAGGTATCGCCATGGGAGCCGCGGCAGCGCTCCTTCAGGGCGTGACGGCACTGTTACTGGTGTGCGTGCCGATCGGATTGGCAGGGAGCCTGCCGATAGATACGGATACGGCATCACTGTGGGCGACACGGGCCAGTTTCACTTTGCTTGCCCTCGTCGGACTCTACTTGCTGGTACGCGCGGCCGGCGTCCTGTCCGAAAGCGTTCGACGTCTGCGGCGCGTAACCGGCGAAGTCCGCCACGACCATGCCGGCCATGTTCACGGGGCGGGCAGCGCCTGCCGGCATATGCCCAGCGCGGCCGAGATCGAGACGGTCGGCAACCGGCATGCGGCGGCTGGCGTGGTTTTGTCCATTGGACTGCGTCCCTGCAGCGGAGCCGTGTTTGTGCTGATCCTCGCTACCGCGATGGATCTGATCTGGTTTGGCGCGCTCTCCGTGATCGCCATGTCCATAGGTACCGCGATCACCATTGTCGTCCTGGCCATCATCGCGACGGAGGCGCGGGCATGGGCGAGTACGGTGGTCGCTCACCGGTCACCGCTGTGGACGCTGGCCGGCGCCGGCCTGGGTGCGCTCGGCGGCACCTTTCTGGTACTGATGGGATTGTGGGCGCTGAACGCGTCGTTCGCACTGAAACCGGCAGTGGGTTTGTAAAGGACGGAAATAGACTTATGTTTCCGCACGAACGGTCATCGCGAAAGGTCATGTCGTAATAAATGAACAAAGCGGGATTTTCACCTCTTCGAGCCGGCATCGGAGCACGCATTGCGCTGGCCGGCGTCGCCACCGGACTGCTGTGGTTCGCAGTCGCCTGGGCCCTGATATGAGTGCGACAATGGACAGCACGATCTTGCGTTTCGACAATCTGACCCTCGGATACGACCGCCATCCCGCGGTCCATCATCTCGATTACGCCATCCGTGCCGGTGCCCTCGTCGCCGTGGTGGGACCTAACGGCGCCGGGAAGTCGACGCTGCTCAAAGGGACCATCGGCAGCCTCGCGCCACTTGGCGGTGCAATCAGGTTGACGGGGATCGACCCTTCGGAAATCGCGTACCTCCCTCAACAGGCCGAAATAGACTGGAGCTTTCCGATCTCGGTCTTCGACGTGGTGGCCATGGGACTGTGGAGGCAAAGGGGGGCTTCCCGTCGGTTCGGACGGGAAGGCGACCGGATGGTAGGCGAGGCCCTGGATACCGTGGGGCTGGGTGGTTTCGAGCGGCGCCCCATCGGCACGCTCTCCGGGGGGCAGATGCAACGTGCCCTGTTCGCCCGCCTGCTCCTCCAGGATGCTCGGCTGATCCTGCTGGACGAACCGTTCACGGCCATCGATTCGGCGACGGTGCGTGATCTCAAGGGGCTCATTCGCCGCTGGCACCGGGAGCGGCGGACAGTGGTCGCCGTTCTGCACGACCTGGACCAGGTCCGGTCGGAGTTCCCCGAGACCCTTCTGCTGGCCCGCGAGCAGATCGCCGCCGGACCGACGGAGGACGTCCTTTCCCCGGCGAATCTCGACCATGCGCGCCGTCTCACCGAGGCCTTTGACGAAGGAGCGGCCGTATGCGTCAGATGAACGCCTGGGTTCCCTCCAGTCCGGTGGACTTTCCTATGGAGGACGCGTGATGTACGATGCCGTCATCGCCCCCTTCGTCGAATTCGGCTTCATGCGCCGGGCCCTGGTCGGGTGCCTTGCCCTTTCGCTGGGGGCTACCCCCATCGGGGTGTTCCTGACCCTGCGGCGGATGAGTCTGACCGGGGATGCCATGGCCCATGCCATTCTTCCCGGCGCGGCGCTCGGATACCTCGTGGCGGGGCTGTCGCTCGGTGCCATGACCCTCGGCGGTGTGATCGCGGGGGTGACCGTGGCCATGCTCTCCGGACTGGTGGCCCGCACCACCGTGGCCCGTGAGGATTCCAGCCTGGCCGCCTTCTATCTGATTTCCCTCGCCGTCGGGGTCGTCATCGTCTCGACGCGTGGCAGCAACGTCGACCTGCTGCACATCCTGTTCGGTACGGTGCTCGCATTGAACGATGCGGCCATATACCTGGTCGCGGGCATCGCCACGGTCACCCTGTTTGGGCTCGCTGTCCTCTACCGGCCATTGGTGATGGAGTGTTTCGACCCGGGCTTTCTCCGCTCGGTGAGTTCCCTGAGCCCGGTGGGCCACTACAGTTTTCTCGTGCTGGCGGTGTTCAACCTGGTGGGCGGGTTTCATGCGCTGGGGACCCTGATGGCGGTTGGGATCATGATCCTTCCCGCCGCTGCCGCCCGGTTCTGGACGCGGGATCTCACGCCCCTGGTGGTCATCGGTGTGCTTGCGGCCTTTGTGGGTGGGTATGTCGGCCTGTTGTTGTCCTATCACGCCAGTCTGCCTTCCGGCCCCGCCATCATCCTGACGGCGGGGGCGTTCTATCTGTTCTCACTGTCCTTCGGGCCTGACGGCGTAATCATGACGCACCTCAGGCCACGCCGTCATCTGGAAGCATAATGCCAGATATGAACCAGGAAAGGGCCAAGTTGTTTATTCGATCTCTCCACTCTTTTGTCTTCGCCGCCTGTTTGATCGCCGTGTCAGGGGCGGGTACCGCTCGGGCCGACACCTCCATCGAAGTGGTCGCGTCGTTCAGCATCCTGGGTGATATAGTCCGGCAGATAGGCGGTGACCGGGTGCACGTGACCACCCTCGTCGGTCCCGGCGAAGACGCGCACGTTTATCAGCCGACCCCGGCGGACGCCCGGACCGTCGCCGAAGCCAGGTTGCTGGTCGTCAATGGACTGGGTTTTGAGGGCTGGATAGACCGCCTGACGAAGGCATCCGGGTACGAGGGACGGGTGGTGACGGCGACCGCCGGCGTCAAGCCCCTCTGGGTAGGGGAAAGCGGCCACCGCGAGATCGATCCCCATGCGTGGCAGAGCCTGGACAACGCCCGGATCTATGTCCGCAACATCGCCGGTGGATTGGCCGCGGTCGACCCGGCGGGGGCCGAGACCTATCGCCGCAACACGACGCGGTACATGGAGGAGATCGACGCGGTCGAGGCACAGGTACGCGAGACGATCGAGTCGCTTCCGGCCGAACGGCGCATGGTGGTCACCTCCCACGACGCATTTGGCTATCTGTCCGCAGCCTACGGCATCGAGTTCCGTGCCCCGGTCGGTTTCAGCACCGAAGCGGAGCCGTCCGCCGGCGACGTGGCCAGGCTGATACGTCAGATCAACAGGGAAAAGATCCCGGCCGTCTTCATCGACAACATCTCCGACCGGCGCCTGCTCGACCAGATCGTCCGTGAAACCGGAGCACAGATCGGCGGCACGCTCTATTCCGACGCGCTGTCGAAGGCGGGTGGACCGGCTGATACTCACCTTGACATGATGTTGCACAACATCCGAACACTGGTCGCCGCCCTGGGCGATTGATCGGGAAGGAGAGACCTGTGAATAACAAAGCGCTTTCCCAGGTACTGGAACGAGCCGAGGTGCTGTGCCGTGAGCGCGGCGCGCGGCTGACCGAACAACGCAAGGCCGCGCTTCAACTGCTGTGCGTAGCCGAAAAACCGCTCAGTGCTTACGACCTATTGGAGCGCATGCGCGGAGTCGTCCGGAATCCCGCGCCACCGACGGTCTACCGGGCATTGAATTTCCTGCTCGAGCAGGGCCTGGTGCACAGGCTCGAGACCCTGAACGCCTATGTGGGCTGTGCACATCCGGATCATCCCCACGCCGGCCAGTTCCTGATCTGCGACGACTGCGGCGAGGTCGCCGAAGTTGAAGACCCCAGCGTGGCCAGGAGCCTGAATGCGGCGGGCAAGGAGATTGGATTCCGGACCCGGCGACCGGTCGTCGAACTGCTGGGCACCTGCGCACAGTGCAGTTCGGAGAAAGACGATACGGACTGAGATGAACCCTTATCGATTCTAATTCGCTCGACGGATTCACCACCCAATGACTGAAGGAACAGCAATGCCCCTGTCAGAAAAACTACCCGTTACCGTCCTGTCCGGCTTTCTCGGCGCCGGAAAAACCTCGCTGCTCAACAACGTGCTCAACAACCGCGAGGGCATGCGCGTCGCGGTCATCGTCAACGACATGAGCGAGGTCAACATCGACGCGGCGCTCGTTGAGCACAGCGGTGCCCAGCTCTCGCGGACCGAGGAGAAGCTGGTCGAGATGTCGAACGGCTGCATCTGCTGCACGCTGCGAGACGACCTGCTCGCCGAGGTTGCACGGCTCGCGCAGGAGAGACGCTTCGACTACCTGCTCATCGAGTCCACTGGGATCTCGGAGCCCATTCCGGTCGCGCAGACCTTCACCTTCGAGGACGAGAACGGTGTGAGCCTGAGTCAGGTTTCGCGTCTCGACACGATGGTCACGGTCGTGGACGCGGCGAGCTTCCTGCGGGACTACGCCGCCGCCGATGCGCTTCAGGACCGCGGTGAGTCCCTGGGTGAAGAAGATTACCGGACGGTAACCGATCTGCTCACCGACCAGATCGAGTTCGCCGACGTCATCGTGCTCAACAAACTCGATCTCGTGAGCGACGAACAGGCGCTCGAGGTCGAGGCCATCGTGAAAGCGCTCAACCCCGGCGCCGAGATCCTCAGGACGACGCATGGAAGGGTCCCGCTCGAACGCGTGCTCGACACGAACCTGTTCGACTACGAGAAGGCGGAGAGTTCCGCCGGCTGGATTCGTGAGCTTCAGGGCGAACACACGCCGGAGACCGAAGAATACGGGATCTCGAGCTTCACCTACCGGACGTCGCAGCCCTTCGACGCCGAGAAGCTGTGGGCCTTCCTGCACGACGACGAGAACTGGTACGGCGTGCTCCGCTCGAAGGGCTTCTTCTGGGTCGCCGCGGACCATCGGGTCGCCTACGAGTGGGCGCAGGCCGGCGGCGGCAGCACCGTGAAACCCCTGGGGATGTGGTGGGCGGCCATACCTCGCGAACACTGGGGGCATCCGGAGGATCAGCGGCCGGATCGGCAGCCGGGCTGGGATCCCCGCTTCGGTGATCGCGCGCAGCAACTGGTCTTCATCGGCCAGCAGATGAACGAGGAGACGATACGCGCACGCCTCGACGCGTGCCTGCTCGACGAGCGCCTCGCCGCCGCCGACAGCAAGGTCTGGGCTGAGGCCCCGAATCCGTTTCCGGAACTTCAAATGGCCGAGGAGCCGGCCTGACCGACTCGGCCTCATACCTGTCGCAGGAAAAGGAAAGCACATGTTGATCAACACGTCACCCCGTCGCCCGAACCGCGAACGGGTCCGATACATCAAGGAGGCATTGCGCGAAGCACTGAGCCTTTCCGATGACATGACGGTCACGGTCACCGAACTGGCTTGTCTCGAAGAAGGCTGCGCGCCTGTCGAAACCGTGATCGGCCTGCTACGGCCCGATGCGCCACAGCTTCAGTGCAAGCTGCACAAGTCCATTGAATCCGTGGACGCCGAAGACCTGGTCCGGGTCTGCAGGACATGGGGTTTCGACACCCCGGCGGCCGTCCCCGAATACCCAGCAAACCCATAAAGGAGAAACCAGATGATCTCGCCGCAAAAAGTACCTGTTTCCATCCTCACCGGTTTCCTCGGATCCGGGAAGACGACCCTGCTCAACCGGATCCTGACCGAGGAGCACGGAAAGCGCATCGCCGTGATCGAGAACGAGTACGGGGAGGTAGGCATCGATCAGGCGCTCGTTATCGACGCAGACGAAGAAATCTTCGAGATGTCGAACGGCTGCATCTGCTGCACGGTGCGCGGAGATCTCATCCGCGTACTCAGCAATCTCATGAAGCGCCGCGACAAGTTCGACTATGTGCTGGTGGAGACCACGGGGCTCGCCGATCCCGGTCCGGTGGCCCAGACCTTCTTCATGGACGACGAAATCCGCGACGAGTACGCCCTTGACGGGATCGTCACGCTCGTCGATGCCGCCCACATCGAGCAGCAGCTCGGTCGAAGCGACGAAAGCACCGAGCAAATCGCCTTCGCGGACGTCCTGGTGCTCAACAAGACGGACCTCGTCGACGACGAGGTACTCGACCGGCTCGAAACCCGTCTCCGGGAAATGAACCGAATGGCCAAAGTCGTGCGCAGCGAGCGGGCGGAGGTTCCCGTCGACACGGTGCTCAACCTCGAAGCCTTCGACCTGGACGATGTGCTCGAGCGTCGTCCCACTTTCCTCGAGCCCGAATACCCGTTTGAATGGACGGGCGTCTATACGCTCGATGCCGGCCGATACGAGCTCAGTCTCGCCGAGGGGCCCGATCCGGCCATGTCACTCGTCGTCGTGCCGGACCAGGGCACGGATGACGCCGCCCTCCGTGAAGGCGCGGAGTGGTGTGTGCGCAGGTATGCCGAAACCGCGAAGGACCTTGGCCCGGGCGAAGCGATTCCTGTTGGGAAGCATGTGAATCTCGAGCTCGACTCCACGGGGCGCAAGTCCTTCTTCCTGGAGGTCGGCAGGCAGACGCGGGTCGGCCTCTTCACCCAGCACACCGCGGATGAATTCGATATCCAGTTGAGGAACGCAGACGGAGAGACCATCGCGCATGAGGTCGAACGCACCTGGGTCGCACAGCATGAGCACGACGACGAAGTGGGTTCTATCGCCATCGAGCATGAGGGCGATGTCGATCCCGACCGGCTCAATATGTGGCTGGGCGAACTGCTCCGTGAACGGGGGGTGGACATCTTCCGGATGAAGGGCTTCATCAGCCTCGCGGGCGAGTCCCGTCGCTTCGTCTTTCAGGGAGTTCATATGCTCTTTGACGGCCAGCCGGATCGCGAATGGGGGGACGATCCCCGCCACAACCAACTCGTTTTCATCGGTCGCAACCTCGATGAGCAGGACATGCGGCAAGGGTTCAATGCATGTCTGGTCTGAACGTCGGCAACCCGAGCGGTGTGATTCGCGACGGTTGGTCCGCGTCGGTCGGTGATTACCCCATCGCCGGGGGCTGGATCCTGCGCGGTGAGGCCCTGGTGATCGGTGACACCGCGGGTAGCGTCTACACATTCGACGGCAAGTCCGGCGCGACCGCGTGGGCGCATCACGAGGTTCATGAGGGCGGCGTGCTCGCGGCGGCGATCCATCCGGGCGGAACCGCCTTCGCCACGGCCGGGCAGGACGGCCGCGCCTTGATCTGGCAGGCTGCCGACGGCCAGGTAAGCCAGGCGATCGACGTCGGAAACAGCTGGGTGGAAAACGTGGCGTGGTCGCCGGACGGCCAGTGGCTGGCGATATCCTGCTCCAGGCACGTTTACGTATATACCGTGGACGGCACGGAGGTCTGGCGATCGGACGCCCATCCGAGCACCGTCAGCGCGGTCGCGTGGTCTGGCGCGGCAGAGCTGGCGACGGCCTGTTACGGTCGCGTGACGTTCTTTGACGCGTCCACCGGCGAGCCTCACCAGAAACTGGAATGGCAGGGATCCCTGGTGTCCATGGTTCTGAGCCCGGACGGGGGCATCGTGGCCTGCGGCAGCCAGGACAACTCGGTGCACTTCTGGCGCCGCGACACGGGAAAGGACTCCATGATGTCCGGCTATCCGGGCAAGCCGTCGGCCCTGGCTTTCGATGGCACCGGTACCCTCCTGGCCACCGGCGGAGGGGAAACGGTGACGGTCTGGAGCTTTCGGGGGCAGGGTCCAGAAGGCACGCGGCCCGGCGTGCTGGAATATCATGTTCAACCCATCACGACGCTTTCCTTTGCTCCCGGCGCGTTGTGGCTGGCTTCGGGAGGCCGCGATGGGGCCGTCGTGGCCTGGTCGCTTCAGCATGACGGCGAAGGTCGTTCCATAGGGAGCGGGTATCTGGCGGATGTCGTTTCCGACGTGTATTGGCGGCCGGACGGGGGTGCCCTCGCCGCGCTCGATGCGCAGGGCGGCGTGACGGTCTGGAGAGTGAAGAACTGGTGAGGCGCGCCATAAACTTCCGCCGCTGGCTCTATCTCGGCCACCGATGGCTGGGTATCTCCATGTGCCTGCTCGTGGCCATGTGGTTTTTCTCCGGCGTGGTGATGATGTATGTCGGTTTTCCGCAACTGACGCGGGCGGAACGTCTCGCCGCACTGCCGGAACTCGAACCGAATGAACTGCGGATCGGACCTGCTGAACTGTTGCAGCGCCTTGATCCTGCGCAGACCATCGAGGAACTGCGCCTTACCACCGTGCTTGGACGGCCCGCCTGGCTCATGCGTACGGGTGATGGCACGCACCACGGTCTGTTTGCCGACACCGGCGGTGCGATCGGCGAGATAGGCGCTGAAGACGCGCTTCAGGCAAGCCGGGTTTACGCCCACGCAACCGGCCTCTCGCCGGCACAACCGGAGCACGAGGCGCTCCTGCTCGTGGACCAGTGGTCCGTGTCCAGCAGCCTCCATCCTCACCGGCCGCTTCACACAGTTGCGCTGAACGATCCGGCGGGCACTGAACTCTATGTCTCCTCGGTGACCGGGGAAGTGGTGCGGGATACCAGCGCGCTGGAACGCGGCTGGAACTGGCTGGGGGCGAACCTGCACTGGATCTACCCGGTGCAGCTCCGCCAGCATGTCTCTGTCTGGCACTGGGTGATCGTGGTGCTCTCACTCGCCGGCCTGGTATCCATCGTCACCGGCGCGGTAGTCGGCGTCATGCGCCTGAGGTTCCGCAGGCGTTATCGTGGCAGCGATGTGACCCCCTACCGGGGCACACTGAAACTACACCATGTGCTGGGGTTGATTTTCCTGATACCGCTGACCACCTTCCTGCTCAGCGGACTTCTGTCGATGAACCCCTGGGGGGTGTTTGACGATGACATTCCTTTTAGCGATCGACTCGCCGCCTACCGAAACACGCCCACCGTCGGTGCCCTCGCCGCCTATCTGGACACACCCACCTACGGCGCACTAAACGTCGGCGCCACCCATGTCGGTGCGGTTTCTGCCGGTACGACCCATGTCGGTGCGGTCTCTGTCGCTACGACCCATGCCGGTGCACTCGCCGCAGCCGCCACCGTCCGCAGCCACCCGACCGGGGCTGTCTTCGAATTGCCCGGCCGCGGACCGGAGATGCCGTCTGGTCGCGGCCTGAGTTTCCCGCCAGATTCACGCGAACTGGTGTGGCAATGGCTGGGTGGATCACCCTACGCCTATGCCGTCACCGGCGACGGCCAACGTCAATTGCTGACTCCATCGGAGCAGGGCAGTCTTGAGGAATCCGTCCTCGCGCAAATAAAGCGGGGCATGGCCGGCCAGCGGACCGTCTCTATCGAACGACTTACGGATTACGATCTCTACTACTACTCCCATCACCAGCGGTGGCGTCCACTACCCGTGTTGCGGGTGCGCTTCGATGATGCCAACGCGACCTGGTACCACATCGACCTCACCACCGGTGAGCTGATCAATCAACTCACGGAGACCGGGCGCGCGAAACGCTGGCTTTACAACGGCCTTCACAGTCTGGACTTCGGCTTCCTCATCGACAATCGCCCCGTTTGGGATGTGGTGGTGATCGTGCTGTGCAGCGCCGGTTTCCTGTTCTCTTCAACCGCCGTCATCGTGTCCTGGCGGCGCCTGCTTCGCATCCGTAAACGTCATCGCGCGAATAAAGCATGAATGCTCAGACCCAACGCATCCGCGAATCACTCCGCAGACACGACGCATTGGCTACGGGCCGGGGCCATGTTCTTGGCCAGGTCGTGTGCTGCGAAGGCTGTTGCTGCGGCCAGACAGACAAGGGGTTCCCGCCCTTTCCCCGCGACTGGCTCAAGCAGCAGTGGAAAGAAGAAAAACTGAACAGGTCGGTGCAATTGACGATCTCCGGATGCCTTGGTCCGTGCGATCTGGCCAATGTCTTCTGCGTCATCTCGCCCGAGGGGATGCAGTGGTTTGGCGGCCTCCAGGAACAGTGGCATTACGACTTGCTCCTGGCATGGGCCAAAGCCTCCCGGGATGCGGGTGTGCTCCTCGAACTGCCTGCCGAATTGAACCTCCACCGGTTTGAACGGTTCGCCGTTACCCACCATCATGAGAATGGAGTTGACCCGGTCTAGCGGACACGTATAACTTCCTGTGTCTATATGAGTGCCACTTTTCCGGATGCCATGGTATCTTTCCGGCGGCATTTCGCCGGCAGATGGCCGACCTCGTTCGCTCCGGTTACAAGCAAGTAAACCACTGAATTCGCAGTGCAAGCATCGCTCTCCATCGAATGGGAATGAACCCTTGATCCTCCAGGACTACCTCGCCGCCCTGCCCATGGACGACCTGAAATCCATGGCCGTCACCCTCGGCGTGCAACCCGGCATGATCTCCCGCGCCCGGCTGATCCGCGAAATCACGGACCAGGTCTTCCAGCCGGGGTACATCGATCAGTGCGTGGACGATCTGAGCGAAGAAGCCCGGGAGATCCTGTTGGCCATACTGTCGGCCGGAGAGGCGGGACGGGTCTACGACACGAGGAAACCCTCCAACGACGGTTTGATCGAACAACTCCACGGACTGCTGAACCGGGGGCTCGTGATCGGCCGGCGGCCGGCGTACCGCACGGTCGACTTCACCGTGCCGGAAGACCTCCGGGACATGCTGATCCGCAATTTCACGGACCGGCTGGCGGGGATCTTCTCCACGGAAGCGGCGAAATCGGAAGACGATGAAAGCCGGGATCTTACCGCGGTCCGGAACGTCTTCGCCCTGGTGAACGGCCTGCGCCACAACCCGGCGCGGCTCACGGACCGGGGCCTGCCCTACAAACGGGCGCTCGACGCCATGGTGGAACGGCAGGAAGCCGTGATAAACGGCTTGCCGGACTCGGCGGAGGAAACCCCCGAACAGATGCGCTTCGTCATGGACTATGCGCAGTGGCGCGGGCTGACGCGCATAGAGGACGGGCGCCTCCGCGCCGACAGTGAATTCGAGTCGTGGCTGGAGCAGCCCACCACGGAAAAACTGGCGAACCTGTTGTCCTTCTGGCACGCCCGGGACCGGGCGCGTTCTCCCGCGATATCCGCACTGCCGGGCATCCTTCAACTATGCGTGGGTTTCGCGCAGGTGGACCTGGACCAGATCCTGCGCTGCGTACTGACCTGTTCCTCTCCCCACGTGCGGACGGATGCCTTTAGTGACGAGGAAAGAGCGGAGATCCTCGCCGCGCTGCGCGAGCTCGAATGGATCGGCCTCCTGCGTCAGTACGACGGCAGGAACGGGGACGGCGGCGGCCTGGTGATCACGCCGGCGGGACGGCACGTGCTCGGCGGGCAGGACTGGCTGGACGAGGAGGCCTGGAGCACGGGGTTCGTCGTCCAGCCCACTTTCGAGATCATCGCGCCCCGGGACCTGGACCTGAGGATCCGGGAAAAGCTCGAACGCTTCGCCGACCTCGAAAAGGTCGATCTCACGCTGACCTACCGGGTTACCCGCGATACCATCTACCGGGCCGCCAACACGGACATGTCCGGCGCGGACGTCAACGGTTTCCTGGCGGACCATTCCGAGAAGGACGTGCCCCAGAACGTCGCGTACTCGATCCAGTCGTGGGGCGATGCGTACGGCCAGGTGTACTTCATGGAGACCTTTCTCCTCCGGACCGCCAGCGCCGAGATCGCCAGCCACATCAAGGCCCACGGGGAACTCGCGCCATACATCAAGGGCGAGGTGGCGCCCGACGCGCTCATCGTGGAGCGCAAGACGTACCGGGAACTGATGGACCTGCTGCAGAAACAGGGCTACATGCCGAGGTCGGGGATCGTCGGACCAGCGGAGGCCACTTCGGGTCCCAAAGCCGGAGATGCGACCCAGCGTGCCCGGTCCGGCAACGGGAACGGCCTGCGTTCAGACCCAAAAGAACCGCGGGAGCAAAGCGGCCAACCCGGCCGAAGCGATCACTCCGACCGAAGCGGCCATTCCGACCGAAGCGGCCATTCCGACCGAAGCGGCCATTCCGACCGAAACGATTCTCCCGCGGACGGCGCGCAGCCTGCACCCCCTGAATCCGAACGAAAACCGGTCCTCGGATTCGGGGACTGCCTGCCCGGTTATCAGCTGCACCGGGGATCGGGCGGAGCCGACCGGAACGCACCGCACATCGAGCAGGCCGCCAACCTGCAGTATCTGTCTCCCGGGCAGACGGAAGAACTCCTGGAAATGGCGGTGAAGAACAACCACCGGGCCGTCATCGAATACTACCTGGGCAATCGAAGCCGCAGCTTCCTGCACCGGATCAAGCCCATCCGCATCGAACGGACCCGGGGCACGCCCTTCATCGAGGCGCACCGCATCCCCGAGGGCGACGTACACGTCTTCAAGATCGCGAACATCCGGGCGATCAGGATCGTATACGAGTACGAGGAACAGGCAGGCGGCAGCTGAACGGCCCGCCGGTCGGAGGATCAACCATGCATACCACGCTGATCGACGTACACACGCTGAACCGCCATTACCAGGACCCGGACTGGTGCGTGATCGACGCCCGGTTCTCCCTGGCCGACGCGGACCAGGGCGCCCGTGAGTACGGCGAGGGCCATGTGCCCGGTGCCCTGTACGCCCACCTGGACGACGACCTCTCCGGACCCATCATCCGCGGTGTAACGGGACGTCATCCGCTGCCTTCGGTGGAAAAGGCCGCCAGCGTCTTTTCACGGTTCGGGATCGACGGAAGCGTGCAGGTCGCGGTTTACGACGGCGCGGGGGGTTCGGTTGCCGGCCGGGTGTGGTGGATGCTCCGCTGGCTGGGTCACGATGCCGTAGCCGTACTGGACGGCGGCTGGCCGGCCTGGAACGGAGCGGGACTGCCGGTCACGCAAGAAGTAGGGGAAGTGACGCCGTGCACCTTCGCGCCTAACGTTAGGGCACACCTCGTCGCCAACGTGGACGTCGTCGACCGGCACCGGAACGATGCAGGCTGGGTCGTCCTGGATGCCCGCACGCCGGAACGTTTTCGCGGCGAACAGGAGCCCATCGATCCGGTCGCCGGCCATATCCCGGGCGCCACATGTGCGACCTTCGATGCGAACCTGGGGGAAGACGGGTGCTTTCAGTCGCCGGAGGAACTGAGGCGGAGATTCGAGGGGATATTTGGCGGCGTGGCGGCCGACCGTGCTATAAACTACTGCGGATCCGGCGTATCGGCATGCCACAACCTGCTCGCTATCGCCCACGCGGGTCTGGGGGACGCCGTGCTCTACCCGGGTTCCTGGAGTGAATGGATAACCGACGAGGAGCGGCCGGTTGGGACGGGGGAGGGGTGAGGTTCTCCAATTCAACCTTGTATACTGAGCAGTCAGATGAGTTCAGGTTCTTTTCATTCCACAAATATACGCAAGGGAAGAGAACAGTTGTTCGAGGTGTTCGACTCGCCCGCCACCCCATCGACGCACGCACCGTAGAAGTAAGTTCCCGCCGTTGACGGCACCTTCGTGCTCACAGTCTTGGAGAAACGTTCCGAGACGGAGAGACCCGGCATCGCGAAGTTTAACACTTGCGTGTCCGATGTCGTGATCGTCCTATCCGTCGAGTAGAAGAGTCGAATCCTTGTGGACGGAGAGGACTCCGGCCCATCGTTGATTACCCACGGAGTCAATTCTATCGTGGTTCCAGGACGCACGAAACCGGGAGTGCCGCTGCCAGGGACTGGAGTATATGACATAAAGATAGTAAAGACTCTCAAATCCGATACAGTTGGCGGTGGTGCAGGCGGTCGTGGAGGCTGTATTGGCGGTGGCTCAGGCGGTGGCTCAGGGGGTGGTGGTGGTGGAGGCGGCGGCAAGGTTACCGTTAGTGTGGCCGAGCCGGACGATTTACCCGACATGGCTGTTATCGTCGCCGTGCCGCTCCCCACAGAAGTCGCAAGTCCCGTTGTATCGACTGTAGCCACTCCCGTTTCACTGCTCGACCAGGTCACCGGTGCATCCGGGATAACCACATCCGCGCTATCGAACACCATCGCCTCGAACTGAATCGTCGCACCGACGAATTCCAGCGTCGCGGCCTCCGGTGCGATGGCGATGCTGGACGCAACCTGCTCCACGACAATCGTAGCACTTGCGGAGACCTCTCCCGACGTGGCGCTTATCTGCGCGGTTCCGTTAGATACCGCCGTCACCACACCATCCGCGCTCACCGTGGCGACCGAACGCTTACTGCTCGACCAGGTCACCTGAACTCCGGGTATAACCACACCTTCCATATCATACACCACCGCCTCGAACAACACCGTCGCGCCGACGGATCCCAGCGTCGCGGCCTCCGGCGTGATGTCGATGCTGGACGCAGCCTGCTCCACCACAATCGTAGCACTCGCGGATACGTCTCCCGACGCGGCACTAATCTGAGCGGTCCCGTTGGATACCGCCGTCACTAAACCGTCCGCGTTCACCGTGGCGACCGAACGCTCACTGCTCGACCAGGCTGCCTGGACTCCGGGTATAACCGTACCATTCAGGTCATACACCACCGCCTCGAGCTGCACCGTCGCGCCGACTGAACTCAGCGTCGCGATATTCGGGGTGATGGTCATGCTGGACGCAGCCTGCGCTACGACAATCGTAACGCTTGCGGAGACATCACCCGACGTGGCACTAATCTGAGCGGTCCCGTTGGATACCGCCGTCACCAAACCGTCCGCGTTCACCGTGGCAACTGCATCTTGGCTGCTCGACCAAACCACCGGCGCGTCCGGAATCGGCGAATCGCCCTTGTCTTTCACAACCGCACTGAACTGGCCGGTTTGGCCAGTGTGCGTCAGCGTCAAGGCAGTTGGTGAGATCTCCACACTGCCCGCTCTTTGCTCGACCGAAATGATTGCGCTTGCCGTGGCGTAGCCCGAATAGACCTTGATGTGGGTTGTACCGTCTGATATCGCGGTTACCAGGCCGGTACTACTGACCGTGGCGTTGTCCGGGTTCTCACTTTTCCAGATGAATGCGGCGTCCGAGATGACCTTGCTGTCCTTGTCCAGGACCGTGGCGGTTATCTGGATCTGTTCGCCTACCGTGGTAAACACCAGCTTGTTCGCCGACAGGACAATCGACGTGGGATCCTGTGCGGACGACTTCGTGGGACTCTTCGAACATGTGGCCTGCATGGCCAGTACCAGCACAAAGAAACAACGCAGAATTATACCAATGGCAGTTGTGTATTTTGAAGCGCTGATGTATTGAAGCCTGAACACTGGATTCTCCTGAATTCAGCTTGTATCCGGCAGTCTTGTGAGCTGTCACGCAAACCAGCGTCAAATTAGTGGATTTTGTGATAGTAGCAAGAAGAATAATCACGCAAAAGTGATATTTCTGTGATTGCAATAATCGCATTGGTTATTGTCCGTGATTACCGTGGCAAACGCACAGTTGAGCACACCTCACCTACCAAACGCATACCTGAAAGTCACCCACAGGATCTTCAAGCCCGCCCGGACCGCGCCGGACAGCGTGCCCGTAATCTTGGAAACGCCGACGCGCTTCCGATAGCGCACCGGCACGTCAAGCGTCCGATACCCCTTCTGCGCCGCCTTGATCTGCATCTCGACGGTCCAGCCGAAGTTTAGATCCGCCATCTCCAGCTCGAGCAGCCGGTCGTAGCGTATGGCTCGGAAAGGCCCGAGATCGGTGTACCGATGGCCGTAGAGCCACCGGATGATCCGCGGTACGAGGACGTTCCCGATGACGGCCTGGACCGGCATGGACCCCGGCGCGCGGCGGCCCAGCATACGCGACCCGATCACCAGGTCGCAGCCGTCTTCCACGATCGGCCGCACCAGGTCCGCCATCTCTTCCGGGTAGTCGCTGTAGTCGCCGTCCAGGAACACAATGACGTCCGGGGCGAACCGGGCGGCCTCGGCCATGCCGCGCAGGCAGGCCGCGCCATAGCCGCGCCGGGGCTCGCGCACGACGACGGCGCCGCCCTCCGCGGCCACGGCTACCGTCCGGTCCGTCGAACCGTTGTCCACCACGATCACGGCCGCGGCCATCCCCTCAGGGATATGCGCCAGGACCAGCCCGATCGATTCCTCTTCGTTCAAGGCCGGTATGATGACCACGATGTTCTGGCCGTCCAACGGCCGTGCCATATCCGACCGCGCCATGTCCGGCATCGCCATATCTGGCCCCGCAAAATCCCTTTCGATCCGTGTTTACAGTGGTTTCCGATGGTCCGGGACCGCCGTACATAGTGTATAATTCGCTTGACAAGCCCCCTACATATACTAATATACCCCCATAACAGTCTCCTGAAACCCATTTTCATCCCGATCCGACTTTACCGTATTTCAAAACCGGCTGCATTCGCCATCAGGATCCGTGTCCGATGCGTCTCTCCCATCTTGAAATGATCGGTTTCAAGTCATTCTCCACCCGGCTGAAGGTGAAGTTCAGCGACGGCATCACGGCCGTAGTCGGTCCGAACGGCTGCGGCAAGTCCAATATCGTCGACGCTATTCGCTGGGCGCTGGGGGAGCACCGCGCGACTTCGCTGCGGGGCGACCGGATGGAAGACATCATTTTCAACGGTACGGCCGCCCGCAAGCCCCTCGGCATGGCGGAAGTCTCGCTGACGATCGACAACAGCGAGCAGATGCTGCCCGTCGAATACAGTGAAGTCACGATCACGCGTCGCTATTTCCGCTCGGGCGCGAGCGAGTACCAGATCAACAAGGTGCCCTGCCGCCTCAAGGACATCACCAACCTCCTGCTGGACACGGGGATGGGCGCCCACGCCTACTCCATCATCGAGCAGGGCATGGTGGAATCGGTGGTGAACGGCAGCCCCCTGGAACGGCGCCAGCTCATCGAGGAGGCCGCCGGCATCAACAAGTACAAGACGCGGCGGCGCCTGGCGCAGCGCAAGCTCGAAGGCACCGAGCACGACCTGGTACGCATCGCCGACCTCCTGGACGAGGTCGAACGGAGCGTGAGCACGCTGCGGCGGCAGGTGCGCAAGTACGAGCGGTACGAGCGGCTGATGCAGCAGATGAAGGACGTGGAGATCGTGGTCGCCTGTCACGCCTTCCAGGACCTGCGGAGGCAGACCGAGCCCGTCCGGGAACGGATACGGCAGTTCGCGGAGCGGAAGGAAGCCGTTCAGACCCGCATACGGACCGCCGAGGCGGAGGTCGAGAAGAGCAAGGCCGTCCAGCTGGAAAAGGAGGAGAAACTCCAGCAGCGACAGGACGCCGTGAACCAGATCGACGACCAGATCCGGTCGCTGGAAGAGGAGCTCCTGGTCAGCAAGGAGCGCCGGACCGGCCTGGAGCAGCGGGCCCAATCCGCGTCGGGGGAAGCCGAACAGGCAGAGACCGAACTGGAAAACATCCGGTCCCAGCTCGCCCGGATCGGGGACGACCGCAAGACGCTGGAGACGGCGCTGGAACAGGCGCGCGCTACCTTCGCGGAGCGGGACGAGGCGTTCCGGACCTACGCCGGCCGGATCTCCGCGCAGAAAGAATCCACCCAGGCGCTGCGGGACCGCAGCATGGCGGCGATCCAGCAGCACTCGAGCGAGCTGGCGGCGATCAGTTCCCTTCAAGCCCGCGAAGCATCCCTTCGCGAAAGAAGCGCCGAGGTGGAGACCGCTCGGAAGAAGCTCGCCGAAGAACTGGCATCGAAGAAGACAGCCGTCGAGACCGTGCAGAAGGAACTGAGCGCCGTCCGTGGCGTGGTGGAAGAGAATGCGGCGCTGCACGCGAACCTGACGGAGTCCGTCCAGGACGCGCAGCAGTGCATCGAGTCGGCCAGGGACGAGCTGTCCGGCCTCGAAACGACCATTGCGACGGCGGAAAAGGAATGGACGCTCCTCGATCGCATGCACCGGCAGTACGAAGGATACGGCCAGGGCGTCCGGACGCTGCTCACCAACGGCGCGGACGTCGATGGGCTCCGCGGCGTGCTGGCGGACGGAATCACGATCGACAAGGCCTACGAAACGGTAATCGCGGCCTACCTGGACGACATGCTGCAGTACGTCGTGGCCGGCCGCACGGAAGATGCCGAAACCGGCCTGGCCTACCTTCGTGAGCAGGAGGCCGGTCGGGCTTCCTTCATCCTTTTGGACCGGATGAAGTCCCGCCCCGCGCCCGCGGACCTGCCCTTCGAGGACGACGGCATCATCGGCCGCGCGAGCACCATGGTCAAGTCCGACAAGGCGCTGGGCCCGGCGGTGACCCACCTGCTCTCCCGGGTCGTGCTCGTGAAGGACGTGGAAACGGCCCTGCGCCTTTCCCCTTTGTTCGACACCGACCAGGACTGGAAACTGCTGACGGCCGGCGGCGAGGTCGTGGACCCGGCCGGCGTACTGACGGGAGGTTCGTTCGGACCGTCCGAAGCGGGCGAGTCGGACCTCCTGCGCCGCGCGGAGCGGATCGCGGAGATCGAAGGGGAACTGGAGGAAGACCGGGCGCAACGGGATAAGGTCGCCGGCGAACTGGAAGGCCTGGAGACAGAACTGGCCGCGCTGGCGGAACGGCAGGCCTCCGTCGAGCAGGTCCTCGGCGAGTCCCGGCGCAAGTTGATGGAAACGGAGTCCAGGGATCGGCAGTTGGATTTCGAGCGGGCCCGGATGACGGAACAGGACGAAGAACTCGCTCGTGAAGCGGATTCCCTGGCCGCGGACGCGAAGGCTGCGGCCGGGGAGCGCGAGAAACGTAAAAAGGCGATGGATTCCCTCGCCCGCGACCGGGTATCGGCCGAAGCAGAAGAACGGACCAACCAGCAGACCCTGGACGAGATGGAGGAGGAACGCCAGCTCCTGGCTGAAGCGGCCAACGAAGCCCGTGTCGCCCTCGTGTCCATGGAGAGCCGGAGCAACGAGCTGAGCACCACCGATGAATTCCTCACCCAGGAGAACGAGCGCCTGGCCAATCTCCTGACCCAGCGAAAGACCGAGGCGGTGGAGGCCGGCAGCCAGTCCACGGAACTGGATAAAGCCCAGAAAAAGAACGAGAAACAACTGGAGGCGCACTACACGACCCGGCGGGAGCGCGCGGTGGACCGCGACGCCGTCCTCGAAGAGCACCAGAACCTGCAGGAAGCCGAACGCCAGCTGCAGCAGCACCTCGGCGAGAACCGGAACGCACTGACCCAGGTGCAGGAGCAGGTCCACCAGGCGGAACTGGAGGACGCCGAGTTGTACATGAAGAGCAACGAGATCCGGCGGCAACTGATGGACCGGCACGACACCGATCCCGAGGGCATGGACGAACTGCCGCGGATCGAGGAACTGGACGAATACTCGCCCGACGCCGCCCAGACCTTGCGGGACAGCATCCAGCGCAAGGTGGACGACCTGGGTCCCATCAACATGGCGGCGGTGGAAGAGTACCGGGCGGGCAAGGAACGGCTCGACTTCCTCCAGCAGCAGCAGAACGACCTCATCGAGGCCAAGGACAACCTGGAGAAGACCATCATCAAGATGAACAAGGCCGCCCGGTCCCGCTTCATGACCACCTTTGAAGAGGTCCGGACCAACTTCATGACCACGTTCCAGACGCTGTTCGAAGGCGGCGAGGCCGACCTCATGCTCGAAGAAGGGGACCCCCTCGAAACGGGCATCGAGATCATGGCGCGGCCGGGAGGAAAGCGGTTGCAAAGCCTGGCCCTGCTGTCCGGCGGCGAGACGGCCCTCACGGCCATCGCCCTGCTCTTTGCCATCTACCTCGTGAAGCCCAGCCCCTTCTGCGTGTTCGACGAGGTGGACGCGCCGCTGGACGACGCCAACGTCCGGCGCTTCGCCAGCGCCCTGCGCCAGTTTACCAGCGACACGCAGTTCCTGGTGGTCACCCACAACAAGCGGACCATGGAAGCCGCCGATTACCTCTACGGCATTACCATGGAAGAACCCGGCCTGTCCAAGATGGTCTCCGTGCGCCTCGAGGATGCCGAATCGGAGGCGCTGGAACCCGCGGCCGCTCCGGGCGAGGAGGCCAACGGCGCCGGAACGGTCGGGGTATAGGTGAGACTTGATCGTCATCGGAGTAGCCGGCGGCATCGCCTCGGGTAAGTCGACGGCGGCCCGGGTTTTCGAGCGGCTCGGTGCCCGCGTCCTGGACGCCGACGCCATCGGCCACGACCTGCTTCGGACCGAGGGGATGCGCGACCATATCCGGTCGGCCTTCGGAGAGGACGTCCTGACGGCCGAAGGGGACGTGGACCGGCGGGCCCTCGGACGCCTGGTCTTCGGCGACGGGCAGGCCCGGCAGTTGCTGAACCGCCTGGTTCGGCCCGCCATCCGCGCGGAGATTCGCCGCCGGATCGCCGGGATGCGCGGCGAGGGCTACGACGGGGTCGTCGTGGTGGACGCCCCCCTGCTCGTCGACACCGGACCCACCGACCTGGCCGACCGGGTCATCCTGGTCACCGCGCCCGCCTCCACGCGGAAAGAACGGATCATCCTTCGTGGCCTGACCGGGGAAGAGGCCGAAGCGCGCATCGCCGCCCAGGAGCCCGACGCGAAACAGGCCCGATGGGCTGATTTTGTCCTGGAAAACAACGGCACGCAGGACGAACTGATCGAGAAGGCCGAAGCGCTCTGGAAGCGCATCGTCTCCTGAAGCTGGCACGCCCGGGCCGCCAGGGCCTCTTTACCTGTAAAGACCACGTTCTTCGATATATCCCGCCACTTCCTCCGGGACCAGGTGGGCGATGGGAAGCCCTGCTTTGACGCGACGGCGGATGTCCGTGGAAGAGATGTCGATCTCGGGAAGCTGGAGGGAGACGACCCGGTCCCGCCAGCGGGGATCCAGACCGGAGAGGTCCTTGCCGGGCCGGGGAACCGTCACGACCGTCGCCAGTTCGAATACACGGTCCGGCGCATGCCAGGTGTCGATCTCGAGCAGGCTGTCGGCCCCGATGACGAGGTGGAACGCACACGCCTCGCCGTAAATCTCCCGCAGCGCCTCCAGCGTGTCCACGGTGTAGGACAGGCCGGGCCGGTTGATCTCCGCGTCCGACACCTCGAACAGGGGATCGTTCCGCGCGGCCAGCTGCGCCATGCGGTACCGGTCATCCGGCTGGGCGACGGCGTGTCCCCGCTTGTGCGGGGGGCGGGCGGACGGGATGAACAGGAGCCGGTCGAGGGCGCAGTGTTCGACCACGCCCCGGGCAATGACCAGGTGGCCGGCGTGAATCGGGTCGAACGTGCCCCCGTAGACGCCAAGCCGTTGGATATTCACGGTGAGTTGCCGCTCTCAGATTCGACCGGTGAGGATCCGTCCGTGGAAGCCGGATCGTTCCCGGCGCTTCCGAATTCCGCGGACGGTCTGAGTGGGTCAGGCGTATCGGCCGGATCGGCCGGACCAGGCGGATCGGCCGTCACCTCGTAGGCTTCTCTCAGTTCGGAAAGACGCTTTCCGGCCTCCGCCGACCGTTCGTTCTCGGGATAACTCTGGATGAAGATCTCGAACTGCTCGATGGCTTCCCGGTATTTCCCCTCCCTCGCGTAGCTGTCGGCGATTTCGTATTGCGCCCGGGAAGCCCAGTTGCTCATGGGGTAGGTCTCCAGCAGTTCCCCGAAATAGAGACGGGCCGCTTCCCAGTCCTTCAGCTTGTAGTAGAGGTTGCCGATCCGGTAGTCCTTCTCGGCCACCTTGTCGAAACACTCCTGCAACAGTTCGTGGACTTCCGCGCTCCATTCGCTGTCGGGATACTCCTGGAGGAAGAACTGGAGTTCGCGGATGGCCTCGAAGGTCTTGTCCTGCGTGAGATGGGGCGGATTGGACTGGAGGAACGTGGCATAGGCCAGCTTGTACTGGCTCTCGTCGCTGTACGGGCTCTGGGGAAAATCGTTGATCAGCCGGCGGAATACGAGCGTGGCAAGGGGGTATTCCTCCAGGTTGATGTGCATTTCCCCCTGGTGGTACAGGGCGTCGTCCACGATATCGCTGCCGGAATGGCCGAGGGTGATAGCCCGGAAGGCGTCCAGGGCATTCAGCCAGTCCTCCTGTTCCACGCGCTCCATGGCGTAGTCGTAGAGCTTCTCCGCGGTCCAGTCGGACTCGAAATCGGGCGGGCTGCAAGCCGGAAGCACGAACAGGGCGAGGAATACCCCCGTGACGGGGATCCTGAAGTGGCGTAGAAGCAGGATGATCATGCCGGTGTTCCAGAATGGGCGGGAAACTTCTGCGAGTTCGGCCCTCGCTGCGTGTTCGGCCCTCGCTGCGAGTTCGGTCCGCCGGGTACGGGAGCCCCTGTCGAGACCGCGCCGACCAGGTCGTATTCCATCGCGTCGATGATGTCCACGGAGGCGAAGTCACCGGGGGCCAGGCCTTCGCCGGTGACCAGCACCTCGTTGTCGACCTCCGGCGCATCCGCGGCGGTCCGCCCGGTGTAGTGCCCTTCATCGGCAAGCTCGTCGATCAGCACGTCGACCGTCTTCCCCACGAAGGACCGGTTGCGTTCGAGTGAAATCTCGCGCTGCAGCGCCATGAGCCGGTCGTGCCGCTCCTGCTTGACGGGCTCGGGGATCTGGCCGTCGTACCGGGCGGCCGGCGTCTGCTCCTCCTGCGAATACATGAACACGCCCATGCGGTCGAACCGCGTCTCCTCGACGAAGTCGTAGAGCTCGACGAAATCTTCTTCGGTCTCTCCCGGAAAGCCCACGATGAAGGTGGTCCTCAGCGTCGCCTCAGGCATCCGGGCACGGATCCGCTTCATGAGCGCGCGCGTCTCCTTCGAGGTCGTCTCGCGGTTCATTCGGTCGAGCATGGGATCCGATATGTGCTGCAGCGGCATGTCGATGTAGTCGCAGACCCGTTCCAGGTCGGCGAAGGCATGGATCAGCCGGTCGGTGAACCGCACGGGGTGGTTGTACAGCGCCCGGATCCAGCGCACGCCCTCCACGCCGTTCAGGGCCGCGAGCAGGTCTTCCAGCCGGGCCGGTTCCGGCAGGTCCTTGCCGTACCAGGTAGTGTCCTGCGAGATCAGGTTCAGCTCGACGGCGCCCTGGCCGGCCAGCATGCGGGCCTCTTCCACGAGTGAATCCACGGTCCGGCTCCGCTGGCCGCCCCGGATGGCGGGGATGATGCAGAACGTGCACCGGCGGTCGCACCCCTCGGCGATCTTGAGGTACACGGAATGGCGGGGCGTGGTGATGACCCTGGGGTAGGAATAGTCGGTGGGCAGGGGCTGTCTGCGTATCTCCCGCAGCGTCTCGTGCCGGTCGCGCAGGCGGTCCAGCAGCTGGACAATGCGCGGGTATTGATGCACGCCGATCACGGCGTCCACTTCCGGCATTTCCGCGACCAGGCCGTGGGCGTACCGCTGCGCCATGCATCCCGTGACGACGAGCGAATCGCACCGGCCGTCTTCCTTGAACCGCGCAAGGTCCAGGATGGTCTCGATGGACTCCTCTTTGGCGGGACCGATGAACGCGCAGGTGTTCACGATGATGACGTCCGCGTCGCCGTGGTCAGCCACCACGTTGTATCCGGCCCGGGTGAGCTGACCCAGCATGACTTCGGAATCCACCAGGTTCTTCGAACAACCCAGGCTTGCGAGACTGATGTTGGGCAATGTCTTTCTCCGCTTGCTCCGTTTCTGCGCGGCGTCCTTCAGCGCAGGTCGACCCATTCGACCCCATCGGGCGCCGTCATTTCGAACAGCCCCGGGGCGAGTTTCTCGTTCAGACGGTAATCCATGAAACGCAAGGTGGTTTCAGACCCCATGTCGTCCCGGTACGTCACTTTCCGCGTAAGCCAGTTTTCCTCGTCCACCCAGATGCGCAGATCCGGAAGGCCGTCGGCCGGTTCGACGGCGGTGAGCCTGAGTCGGGAGCACGGCATGCCATCGACCGGTTCCCTGCCCTCCAGCGCATACAGGTAGCGGTTCGAGTAGTTAAATATGAAGTCGTCCGGTCGGCCTGGCCGGCCCATACGCCCGGGTCCGGATTCCGATCCCTCTTCCCCCGCCGGCGACACGATGACCTGCCGGTTGCCGGGCACGTAGGTCCATAGCGTCTCGCCGTCTGAAACGATGGTCTGGCCGGCCTCTTCCAGGCGCAGGCGGTTCCGGTCCCTCTGCAGATAGAGTTTCCCCTCGGTCTCGCTACGGCTTTCGAGCACGGCCGCAAACGTCGTAACGGTATACCGGGCCGCCAGGGACTGCACGGCGTCGAGGCGCTGGCGCATCTTTCCGGTGACGGTCTCCGTCGTATGAAGCTGCTCCGGCGGTCCGACGTATTCCGGCGATCCGACGTCCTCCGGCGGTTCGACGTCCTCCGGCGTCCGGACGCCCCCCGGTGCTTCAACGCCCTGCATGACCATCAGGCCGGCCATCAGACCGACCCAGAGATGGGCGGCCATGCCCTCTCCTCTCGCGGAATACCCATGCAAAACACGTCCTATGCAAGCCTGGAAATATGCATCCGAAACGCGTCCGCGTCAAGTGCTGCAGTGGATGGATTCCCTGATATAAAGAACGGGGAAAGCCCCCGTGGGTTCCCTCCCCGTTCCCTGCACTGCCTGTTGTACTTCGGCGCGCTTCCCGGCCCACTTCGGCCTTACCATTACGGTATGGCGGGCCGCTTGCTTCGGCCGGTCCCATCACGGAACCGCGGGCCGCCCTCTCTCGTACCGCACCTTCCCGTCCACGATGGTGTACACGATTTCCGTGTCCAGGATCTGGTTCTCGGGCACGGTCATGATGTCCTTCGACAGCACCGTGAAATCGGCGAACTTGCCGGGCTCGATGGATCCGAGCACGTTTTCGTGAAACGAGCCGTAGGCGGCGTCCAGGGTATAGGACCTGAGGGCCTCCTGGCGCGACATGCGCTGGTCGCCGTACATCCCGCCTTCGGGCGTCCCGTCCGGCCGCTCACGGGTCACGCTGGCATAGAAGGAAGCAATGGGACTGACGTCTTCGACCGGCGCGTCGGTCCCGTTGATGATCTTCACGCCGTGCTGCAGCAGCTTCTGCCAGACATAGCCGCCCTCCGCCGTACGGGCTTGCCCGAGCCGGTCCGGCGCCCAGGGAAGGTCCGAGGTCGCGTGTATACCCTGCATCGACGCGATCACGCCCAGTTGGGCGAACCGGGGGATGTCCGCCTCGTCCAGGATCTGGGTATGCTCGTCGCGGAACCGGTGGTCCTTCACGTGGGGGAATTCCTTCATCGCCTTCTCGTACATGTCGAGCATCATGCGGTTACCGCGGTCGCCGATGGCGTGGGTGCAAACCTGCCAGCCATTGGCCAGTCCGTAACGGGCGGCCTCGTAGATCATGTCGGGCGGGGTCGTGGGGAAACCGGTATTCCCCGGGTCGTCTTCGTAGGGTTCCAGCAACCACGCGCCCCGCGATCCGAGCGCTCCGTCGCCGTACATCTTGACGGCCCGAACGGTGAGAAACCCATCGGGATGAGACCATGGCCTCTGCAAGGCGACCATGGTGTGCAGATTCGAGGCCATCACGTAGATGCGCATGTCCAGTTTACCCGCATCCGCGTACTCCTTGTACAGGTCGATCCCGTCCTCGCCGACCCCGGCGTCGTCGAACATGGTGATGCCGTTCGCCAGGCATTCCTGGATACCGAGTTCAAGGGCTTGACGCCGCTGGTTCTCGGTGAGGCCGGGGACGCGCACCAGTCCCATGGCCTTGTCCACCAGGATACCGGTGGGGTTTCCGTCGTCGTCCTTGATGATGTCGCCGCCCGGTGGAGACTGCGTGTCACTGTCGATCCCCATCAGTTCCATGGCCCGGGCGTTGGCGAAGGCGGCATGGCCGTCGGCCCTGCGGACGTATACCGGGATATCGGGCACGGCCTCGCTCAGTCTGTGGTGGGTCATGAACCCGCGGACCGTGAGCGAACTGCGGTCCGTCCACTTCTCCTCGTGCCATCCGCGGCCGGTGATCCACTCGCCTTCCCCCACACCGTCGGCCGCCGCAACTACCCGTTCGATGAGCTCGTCGTAACCTGAAATGCCGACCAGGTCGACGGTCATCTTCGCGACGCCGATACTCATGAGGTGGCCGTGGCTTTCCTTCAATCCGGGCACCATGGTCTGGCCCTGGAGATCGATCAACCGGGTATCGGGACCGATGAAGGGTTCCACGTCCGCATCGACGCCCACGACGGCGATCCGATTGCCGATGACGGCCACGGCCTGCGCCTTGGGCCGTTCGGCATTCATCGTGTAAACCGTGCCGTTTATCAGCACCAGGTCCGCGCTGGACTTGCGCACCTGGGCTTCGCCGACGGCGGCCCATACCAGGGACATCAGTCCCGCGATGGTCGCCGCAATCACTGACTTTCGCATGTGACCCTCCTGCTGACCTGGCGTCAGCGCCACGCCTTCCGTACCACTGCCGGCGCGGGTTGCATCTCGTCCATCTCGATACCGCCGCGGACCGAAACCTATCGGTCGCGGCGCGGCCTAAATCTCGTCCGCCACGCGGCGGCGGCCCACTTCCTCGTTGATATAAGTGACGATATCCCGTGTCGATGTGCCCGGTCCGAACAGCTCTCCCACGCCGATGCCCGCGAGTTCGTCCGCGTCGGATTTCGGGATGATGCCGCCGCCGGTGAGGAGCATGTGGTGGACGCCCCTTTCCCGCAGCAGTTCCATGACGCGGGGGAAGATAGTCATGTGAGCGCCCGAGAGGATGCTCAGCGCGACCACGTCCACGTCCTCCTGCACGGCCGCTTCCACGATCATTTCGGGCGTCTGCCGCAGCCCGGTGTAGATCACTTCCATACCGGCGTCGCGCAAGGCCGCGGCCACCACTTTGGCGCCGCGGTCATGGCCGTCCAGACCCGGTTTGGCGACGAGTACCCGAATGTTTTCCGCCATGATCACCTGTTCTCTCAATCCGCGCCACCGCGGGGCGGCACCGCGACGTCAATCCGCGCAGCAGCGGGACGGCACCGCGGCGTCAATCCGCCATCTTATCCATCATCTCCCGGGCGGCCGCCAGCGGGCTTAACTCCCTCTGAGCCACGCGTTCGGAAAGGCGGTCCATCGCGTCTCCGGCGTCCTGAAGCACCGTCAGCCGGCCCTGCCATAACTCGCCGAGGGCTTTCTCGATGGCCGAACGTCCCTGGCGCAGCCGGCGCGTCTGCAGCCTGCCAGCATCGGCGAGGTAGTCCCCGTGGGCATCCAGGCGCTCATACACGTCGTCGATACCGGTATCGTCCCGTGCGCTGGCGGTGAGGACGGGCGGTTTCCAGCCTTCCTCCCACCGCCCCATGTCCACGATCATCTTGAGTTCCGACGCGAACTGATCCGCGCCTTCGCGGTCGGACTTGTTGACGACCAGCACGTCGGCGATCTCCATCATACCGGCCTTCATGGCCTGGACGCTGTCGCCCGATTCCGGGGTGAGCAGGACGACGGTCGTATCGCTGACGTCGGTAACATCGAGGGTGGACTGGCCTACGCCTACGGTCTCCACAATGATAACATCTTTGCCGAAGGCGTCAAGGGCCGTCATCGCGTAAGGGGTCGCCTCCGAAAGCCCGCCGGTATGGCTCCGGTCGGCCTGGCTGCGCATGAAAACCTGCGGATCGTCCCACGAGCCCTGCATGCGGAGCCGGTCACCGAGCAGCGCGCCGCCGGTGAAGGGGCTCGTCGGGTCCACCGCGATGATGCCTACCGTGCGGCCGCTTTTGCGAAGCCGGGCGGTGAGACGGTCGGTAAGGGTGCTCTTGCCGGAACCGGGCGGGCCCGTGATCCCGATGCGGCGGGCCTTGCCGGATCGGGGATACAGCACGTCCAGCATGGCGGAACGCCGGTCTCTGTCGTTTTCAAGGAGGGTGATGACGCGGGACAGGGCGGTACGGTCGCCGGCAAGGAAACGGTCGAGTAGTTTCATAGCGGGATCGGAAGCTATACCGTGCCGAGTTGTATGTCTTTTATTCTCATCTGGAGGCTGGTTTCGCCTCGAAAGGTGTTTTCCTCGAGGGTGTAGGCCAGGTCCAGGCGGTCCCGGCTGTCGTTCAGGCGATCGGCGAAATGCGCCATGCCGAAACCGATCGCGTCCATGGTGCGGCCTTTCTGCCTGACCCTGAACCTCAGGTGTTTCTTTTCCATTCCGATGGTCCGGAGTTTTCCGACGACGCTCAGGTTGCGGGATACGAGCACGGGGTGGTGGTTCGCCGGACCGAAGGGCCCGATCATCTTCATGAGTTTGACCATGCGCGGGGTCACCTCGTCGAGTTCGATTTCCGAGTCGATTTCGAGCTTGGGGATGAAATCGGCCGGCGTCGCGCGCGCCGCGACCACCTCGTTGAAACGCTGCCTGAACTCGTCGATACGGTCCTTTTCGATGGACAGGCCCGCCGCATGGTGGTGGCCGCCGAACTGGATCAGCAGGTCGGAGCACTCCTTAATGGCGTTGTACAGGTGGAAATCGCCCACGGTCCGCGCCGAGCCGCGTCCCTTCTCCCCCGCGGTCGAGATCATCACGACCGGCCGGTTGAAGGCTTCCACCATGCGGGACGCCACGATGCCGATGATGCCGGGATGCCAGGTGTCCGAAGCGAGTACGAGGCCTTTCGACTCCCTGAGGACCGGATCCTTCTCCGCGATGTCCCGGGCCGCTTCGAAGGTGAGCGTATCCTCTTTGCGCCGACGCTTGTTCTCCACGTTCAGCTCTTCGGCCAGTTGCGCTGCTTTTTGCTGGTCTTCGGTAATCAGGAGATCGACCACGCGCGTGGCGTCGCCCATGCGGCCGGCGGCGTTTATCCGGGGCGCCAGCAGGAAAAGCATGTGGCCCGTGGACAGTTCCTTCTCCCGCAGCCCCGCCACGTCCAGCAGCGCCTGCAGGCCCGATTTATGCGTCTGCTGCATCATGTCCAGGCCGTACTTGGTCAGCACCCGGTTCTCGTCGCGCAGGGGGACGATGTCCGCCGTGGTGCCCAGGGCTACGAGGTCCATGTGCGTATACACCGTGTTCTCCGGCAGACCCACGTGCTCGGCCAGCGCCTGCGCCACTTTGTACGCCAGGCCGACGCCGCAGAGCTCCTTGAAGGGGTATTCGCAGTCGTCCCGCTTCGGATTCAGAATAGCTACGCTGTTCGGAAGGGTATCGCCCGGAACATGATGATCTATGATGACGACGTCGATGCCCATTTCGCGGGCCAGTTCCACCTCGGCGTTCGCGGTAATCCCGCAGTCGACGGCCAGGATCAGCGTTACGCCGCGGCTTTTGGCTTCCTCCAGGCCTTCGATGGACAATCCGTAACCGTCGGTCATTCGGTTGGGTATGTAGGAGGAAATCCGTTCCGTCAAAAGCTTGATCGTCAGGTAAAGCAACGTGGTCGCCGTCGTTCCGTCCACGTCGTAGTCGCCGAAGACCATGATGTGTTCCCCGCCCTGGATGGCGTCGTGTATCCGTTCCACGGCCAGGTCCATGTCCGCCATGAGAAAGGGACTGTGCAGGTCTTCGAGGGTGGGCTTCAGGAAATAACGGGCGTCGTCAAAGGTCGTAACGCCCCGGTTGAGCAGGATCTGCGCGATCACGCGCGGGACGTTGATCAGCTCCATCATCTGGGGAACCTGGGGATGTTCGTCTAGTAGGACCCAGCGGCTGTTCATGTAAATTGTCGGAATCTGAGGGTGATCGTTTCGCGAGGTGCTGTAAAACGTCCAAGCCGACCGTAAGCCGAGTTCTGTACCTTCGCGGTGAAGGTGGCGATCATCTATCTGGGACGGCTGTCACCAGCCGCCTCGTGCGACCTAACCCGAGAGTCTCCGGTTTCCCGGCGGTCGAGACGGGCCGTCTCTCCTCTCCTATTCGGTCTTGCACCAGATGGGGTTTGTCCTGCCGGACCGGTTACCCGGACCGCGGTGAGCTCTTACCTCGCCTTTTCACCTTTGCCTCCCCGAAGGGATCGGCCGTGTGTTTTCTGTGACACTTTCCGTGGCATCACTGCCCCCTGCCGTTAGCAGGCATCCCGCCCTGCGGTGCTCGGACTTTCCTCGTCCGCCCTGCCGGCGAACGCGATCGCCTGGTCGACTTGGGACGTTTTACCTATACAATATAACACAGGACGCGGCGCGGTTCAATACTCCAGCCCTTCTTCGAGGATCAGGATCCGGCCGCAGCTCTCACAGGACACCAGCCTCTGCCCCTGGCGGATCTGCATGATGACCTGTAGCGGGATCACGTGGAAACAGCCGGAGCAGGCCCCCTTCTTCAGCGGTACGACGGTCATCCCCCGCAGGTTACGCCGGATCCGGTCGTATACCTTCAGGACCGGGTTCTCCACGCGCATGGCCATCCGCTTCCGCTCGTCCATTTTGACGGCGACGTCTTCGTCCACCGCCGAAAGCCTGGACTCGAGCGCCGTCCGCTCCTCGCTGAAGCGTTCGATGAGCGATTCGGTCTCGCCGCGTATGGTCTCCAATGTCTCCTGCTCGGTCTCGGCCTCGGAAATCATCTGCAGAATCGCGTCCTCGAGTTCGGAGATGCGGTTCTTCTGCGCCTGTATCTCCGCCTGGAGGGCATCGTACTCCTTGTTGGTCTTCACGCTGTAGAGCTGTCCCTGGTACTTCTTGACCTGTTCCTGCGCGGCCTGCAGGTCCCGTTCGTGCTGACGCCGGTCCTTATCGATGTCCGAGACCTTCGTTTCCTGATCCGAGAGCCTGGCTTCCGCCTCGGACTGGGCGGATTCCATTGACTTGAGCTGGTTGGGTATGTCTACCTTGTACTGTTCGAGTTCGTGCAGGTCCTGATCCGTCTTCTGCAATTCCAACAGCGCTCTCAAGCTTTCCTGCATGCGACCTTAGCCCTCCACGGAGATGAAAAGGCGGACAAAAAAAAATGCACGCTGACCGTGCATTTCCCTTCGTATCAATCTGGTTTTTCCGCGCCCCGGGTCCGAAGAGGCAACTGCAGTCGGACCATTCGAACAATCAGGCACGTAGACCTATCCATCCTTTTCCCAATACTACTTGATTTTTTGATCATAGTCGATAAAGATAATGCCGAAGGCATGTAGTGTCAATCAAAATCAGGGGAGGTTATCATGGGCTCGACCATACGAATCCGTGGCAGCAGGAAGGAAGAAAGCTTCGAGTTGAACATCGTGATTTCCAGGTGGCTGTTCGCCGGCCTCACGGCGCTGCTCGTCGCCGCCGTTTCGCTGGGGTACGCCGTCATGCCCGCCCAGTCGCAGGACGACCGGGGCCGCAAGGCGGTTAACCCGGGCGCGAACTACAGCGAGGCCATCGAGGCGGGCGATTTCGTGTTCCTGTCCGGCAAGATCGCGGCCGTCCGGGGCCGGATCATTCCCGGCGGTATCGAGGCAGAAACGAAAATGGTCATGGACAACCTGCAGAGCGCCCTGGCCAAGTCCGATCTGACGATGGATGACGTGGTCAAGGCCACGGTGTTTCTCAACGACCTGGATGATTTCGGCGCCATGAACGAAGTGTACCGGTCCTACTACACGGGCGATCCGCCGGCCCGGTCCACCATACAGTCCGGTGTCGTGCTGAACGCCGGTATCGAGATCGACCTGATCGCCTACCGCGGCGGAAAGTAGTTATCTACCGCGGCGGAAAGTAGTTATCTACCACGGCGGCAAGTAGGCGCCTACCGCGGCAGCAAGTAGCCGGCAAGTAGGCGCCGGATCATTCCAGCAGAGGCGAATGAAAGAAAAAACGACCGCCGGCGTGATCGGACTCGGGCTGGGACGGGCCCACCTCGCCGGTTATCTCGCGGACGAGCGGGTGGAAGTCGTCGGGCTGGCCGACCTGGACGTGGGGCTGGCCGAGCGTACCGCGTCGGAACACGGCGTGCCCCACGCGTTTTCCGCCTACCGGGACCTGCTCGCCCTGGGCCCCGATCTCGTCAGCGTCTGCCTGCCGAATTTCCTGCACGCGCCCGTGACCATCGACGGCCTGGACGCCGGCGTCCACGTGCTGTGCGAGAAGCCCATGGCGCTGAACGCGGCCCAGGCGCGCGACATGGCCGCCGCCGCCCGGCGCAACGGCCGTTACCTCATGATCGCCCTGAACAACCGGTTCCGCGCCGAGACGCAGATCCTGAAGAAGCTGATCGCGCAGGACGTGCTGGGTGAGATCTACTACGCGAAGACCGGATGGTTGAGGCGAAGCGGCATTCCGGGCGCTGGGACCTGGTTTACGCGCAAGGCCCAGGCCGGCGGCGGGCCCTTGATCGACCTGGGCGTCCACATGATCGATCTGACGCGCTGGCTCATGGGCAATCCGCGGCCCCTGTCCGTGGTGGGCGCCACCTATGCCCGGCTGAGCGATTCGGTGGAAGGCGTCTTCGACGTGGAAGACCTGGCCGCGGCCTTCATCCGGTTCGAGGGCGATGCCACGCTCGTCGCGGAGACGAGCTGGGCCTCCCACGTGCCTTCGGAAGGCTCCTATGTCAAGCTCATGGGCACCCGGGGTGGCGCCGAGATCACGGGCAACGATTTGACCGTCTATACCGACCTGCACGGCGAACAGGTGGATATCACGCCCGCCTACGCGCCGCGGGAATGGTCGGACTGCATCGCGGCCGAAATCGCCCACTTCGTGGACTGCATCCTGGCCGGCCGCACGCCCATGTCCACGGGCGAGCAGGGCGTAGAGATCATGCAGATCCTGGATGGCATCTACGCATCGGCCGCGGGCAACCAGATGGTTTCGATCGACTAGTGGGCAACCGGATGGTTTCGATCGACTAGTGGGCTTCGGGGAGTCCGAATGCCCGGCTGTTGACCTGGATCGTCCGGTCGCTGGGCCTTGAGGAGAGCGCGCTTCGGTAGGCAGCCGCGGCATCGGTCAGTCGGCCGGACCTTTCATAGGCGATCGCCAGGTTGTTCCACGCTTCCGCGTTGTTCGGGTCCACTTCCACGAGACCTTCCCAGATCGCCACCGCCCCGGACCAGTTCCCTTCCCTTGCCGCCGAGATTCCCCCGCGATTGCCGGCAGGAACCAGCCGCCGCGTAACCTGGGTTTCCTCCCGGACGATGGAGGCCATCAGGCGGCCCACGATGCGCCTGGCGATCACCTCGGTCAGCATCGGCGAAACGATCTCGACGGGGACGGCCCCCTCCGGCGGCGATTCGACGGGATCGGGCAGCACCGTACGGTAGGATTCGGTTTCCGTGACGGAAAAGCTACCGAGCAGTTCGTTCGAACCGACGTCGTAGGCCCTGAGCGTAGCCGTCATGACCGCCGTCTGATCGATATGCGGCACGATATAGGACTTGTTTACGATCTTGATATCGGTTCGGCCGAGTCCCACCTCCATGGCCGCCTCCTCCCGAAAGACCTTCACCTCCCCGTACGTCTCCGTATAAGCCCTTTCGAGATCGCCGACGAGTGTGATATCGGCGTTGATTTCCCTTCCCACGATCAGCGCGAGAGAATCGGGGATCCGGCCGGCCTCGTGCGGGTGGCGGGACAGCGTCCGGAGTACCGGTCTCATTTCGATGGCCGTCAGCGTGGAATCCGAAACGAGGGCGCGGGCGAACAGGAACCCGGTCAGGTTGTTCAGGGCCAGGTCGGTGCCGTTGAAACCGAGCAGGGCGATCGATTCTTCCTCGCCGGGGAGACCGAGCAGGGGCGATCGGTAGACATCGAAGCGGACGGAGAGCGAAGAAGCCGCGCATCCGGGGACATGCGCCAGGGTTGCCGCGGCAAGGAGCGGCAGGACCGTCCTGTAGAATGAAGCGGCCATGGTATCTGAATAGGTACGCCCTTTTATCCCGCCGTGTCAAGGCGATTCGGGTCGGACGCACGTCCACCGGAACCCCCCGAAAGAGGTTGACATCCAGGCCGGCGGTCCTTAATCTACGCATGACCAGAAATCACGTCATTACGGATAATCTACATGTCCTCGTCACAGAAGCCGCCCGGGCCAGCCGCACCCGGCGAGAAGTCCGGCAAGCCCCCCGGAAAGACCCCAGGGAAAACGCGTCCCGACCCGGTCCGCCGCCGCCGATTCCTGCAGAGATGCCTCGGCGCGCTGGGCGGTATCGGTTCCCTGATGGCCGTCTATCCGCTCATCCGTTACATCGAACCGCCCCCCGAAGCCGAAGGCGCCAACCGGGTTGAAATCGACCGCGCGTCCCTGCCTCCCGGCACGTCCAGGACGGTGATCTACCGGGGCCGGCCGACCATCGTGGTCAATACTTCCGAAGGTTACATCGCCTACAACGCCGTCTGTCCCCACCTGGGTTGCGTCGTCAAGTGGGAGGGGGGCACGCAGAGCCTGATCTGTCCCTGTCACGGCGGCATATTCGGCACGGACGGAAGCGTCCAGGGCGGACCGATTCCCGGTCCCCTGACCGCGGTCGAACTGTCCGTCACCGACGACAAGATCATCGTCGGCGTGTAATCGTCGGCGTGTAATCGTCGGCGTCCGTTCGGTCCATACTACGCGGAGCACGAAACCAGCCACCATGATCAGACGCCTGTCCAACGAGGTGTACAACTGGCTCGATGATCGCACGGAAATATCGGTCATCATCGAATTCTGCCACCGCCAGCTGACCAAGCCCGTGCCCCGCCATCTCAACTGGCTGTTCTCCTTCGGAACGGTCACCCTGATGTTCTTCCTTTCCCAGGCCGTCTCGGGCGTCTTCCTGATGATCTACTACGAGGCGTCGGCCGATACGGCCTACGAAAGCGTGAAGTACATCATGGAACAGGTGCGCTTCGGCTGGCTCATGCGCCAGGTGCATACCTACGGCGCCAATTTCATGATCGCCTTCTTGCTGCTGCACTCGGTCCGCGTATTCTTCTACGGCGGTTACAAGAAACCCCGGGAGCTTACCTGGCTCTTCGGGTTCGGCCTGCTGGTCGTGACCCTGGCCTTCGGCTTCACGGGCTATCTCCTGCCCTGGGACCAGCTCTCCTACTGGGGCACGACGGTGGGTACGGAAATCGCCGCCGCGACGCCGCTCATCGGCGAGTACCTGCTGATCCTCATGCGAGGCGGCGAAATCATCTCCGACGTAACCCTCACCCGCTTCTTCGTGCTGCACGTGGTGCTGCTGCCGTGGGCCTTCATCGCCCTGGTCACCGTGCACCTGGTCCTCATCCGGTACAAGGGCATCTCGCCGCTTGAAGGAACGGACGTGCCGGAGAAGACGCCGGAAGAACTGACGAAAGCCGGCGGCAAGCCCTTCTACCCCCAGCACGTAATGAAAGAAGCCATCGTGGTCCTGCTGGTCCTGGCGTCGATGATCTTCATGATCATCTACTACCCACTGCCGCTCCACGAAAAGGCCGACCCCTTCAACACGCCGGTGGGCGTCAAGCCGGAATGGTATTTCCTGTCCTCCTACCAGGCACTGAAATACCTCCCGAAAACCATCGGCATCATCGGGTCCGGCCTGGTGGTCCTGGCCATTTTGCTGCTGCCCTTCTGGGACCGTACGCCGGCCCGTACGCCCGCGCGCCGGCCCCTCGCGACATCCCTCGGCATCCTGTTCATCGTGCTGAACATCGCCCTCGCACTGCTCGGCAAGATCTCGGAAACGGAGATGACCTTCATGGGCACGAGGTATCATTTCGACATCTACGGCTGGCCCCACGCCATCGGGACGGTCGAGGAACCGGCTGTCCTGCCGGACATGGGCGGCGAGGGGACCGAATGAGCGGACCAGCGGCATACCCGGCGCGGGCGTCCCTCCAGGCGCGGACTGCCCTCCAGGCGCGGGCGGCTCTCTTCCTCCTTCCGCTGCTGATCCTCTCCTGGAACACAACAGATTCCGCCGAAGCGCAACAGTCCGCGGCGACCAATAACTGCGTCAGCTGCCATGCCGGCCTGGACGACGAAGACATGAGCCTGCCGGTGGCCGAATGGCAGCGGAGCGCGCATCTTCCGGCGGACATCTACTGCCAGGATTGTCACGGCGGGAACGCCGCGACGATGGTGGAAGACGAAGCGCACGACGTCGAAATGGACTTTGTGGGCCTGCCCGACCCCTACGTCGTCCATGAACTGTGCGGCGAGTGCCACCAGGCCCAGATGACCAACTACGTGCCCAGTCCCCACGGCCTCGAGGGGGATTTCTGGCCCAACTGCGTGGACTGCCACTCAAACCACGAAATAGTCCAACCCCAGGCATCCCTGATCTCCATACCCGACAACTGCGAGGACTGTCACGAGCAGGCGATCATGGACGATTACATCGCCCTGACCGACCGGGGACTCGAGCCCATCGTCGAGTTCCGGCAGGCCGCGGAGGAGATCCGTTCGGCCGGGGTCCCGGTCGACCTGATCCTGACCCAGGCCACCCTGGCACGGGACGCCTATGTCGAGCGGGCCTCCCACGTCTTCGTACTCGAGAAAATGGTCGCCGTCGTCGATTCGCTGGAACAGGTCTACCCAAGCATCAGAAAAGAAGTGGAAACCGCGCGCACCGAAGTCGATACTCGGCGCAGGTTCGGCTGGATGTTCATCGGACTCTTTCTCGTGGCGGCGGGCGTCATCTGGCTATACCGCCGGTCGCTGCCGGGCGCCTGACCGAAACGCCGGTCGCTGCCGGGCGCCTGATCGTACCGGAGCCCCATCATGTACACTCGATTTCTCCTCTGTCTCCTGCTCGCTTTCTCCGCGCCGGCTGTCGCGGCCAGCACAGCCGCCACGGCCGGCGACATCCGTCCGGTGCCCGACGGCAAGGGGACGTCCACCCTGGCCCAGGCCGTGCTGCGCCTGCCCGTCGTGGCCAGCATGCTGCACACCGGCGCTCATCCCGACGACGAGAACAGCGCCCTGGTCGCCTATGTGAGCCGGGGATTGCACGCGCGGACCGCCTACCTTTCGCTCAACCGCGGCGAAGGCGGACAGAACCTCATCGGCCCCGAGCTCTACGACGCCATCGGCGTGATACGGACGGAAGAGCTGCTGACGGCTCGCCGATTCGACGGCGCGGAGCAATTCTTTACGCGGACCTACGACTTCGGATTTTCCAAGTCGGCCGAGGAAACCCTGGAATACTGGAATCATGATGAAATGCTGCTTTCGGACGTGGTGCGCGTCATCCGCCGCTTCCGTCCCGACGTGATCGTATCCGTATTCGCCGATTCTCCCCGCGACGGCCACGGGCATCACCAGGCGGCTGGGAGGATCACCCGCGAAGCCTTTTTCGTCGCGGCCGATCCGGAACGCTTTCCCGAACACCTGCGGGACGGCCTGCGTCCCTGGCAGGCCCGCAAGCTGTACATCAACAACACGCGGGCTTCTTTCGACAGCATCGACTCCCTGGTGGTCGACGTAGGCACCTACAGTCCCGTGCTGGACCGGTCGTACCGTGAACTCGGCCTGGCGGGCCGCAGCATGCACCGCTCCCAGGACATGGGAACCCTGCAGCCGAAGGGTCCGGCGACCACGAAGATCAAGCTGGTCGCGCGCGCGGGCATGGTGGACGCGGACGGAGACGCCCACCTGTTCGACGGCCTGGACACGACTTTCATGCGGTTCCATGCCATGGCCGGACCGGACGCCGGGAAGATCCCCGGATTCGCCGACCGGCTCGAGCGGCTGGACGCATTGGCCCGTGAGGCCGTGGACGCCTACCGCCCGCTCGACCCTCCCGCTGTGCTGGACCCCGTGTTGGAGGGCCTGCGTATGATCCGGGCGCTCCGGGAAGACCTTGAACAGGGCGGCCTGCCGGCCGGCGTCCTCGCGGATATGCTCTTTATACTTGATCAGAAGGAGGAAGACTTCGCCAATGCGGCGGTCCTGGCCCTCGGTATGGCCTTCGAGGTGCTGACCAGCGACGACCGGGTCGTCCCGGGCAACCTGCTCGGCGTGCACCTTGTGTTGCTGAACCGCAGCGCGCGGCCCGTCCGCGTCACCAACCTGGCGCTGGACGTTCCGGAGGGCTGGAACGCAGTCCCCGATCCGGTCCCGGCCAGGCCGGCCAGACCGGCAGCCCGGTTCGGAGCGGCTGGACCGCCTGGACCACCTGGTTCGCCCGGTCCGCCGGGTCCGTCCGATTCGCCCGGTTCGCCCCGGCAGACCTCGGACATCGGCTACAATGAAAGCTTCGCGGAGAACTGGCGGGTCGAAGTACCGCCCGACGCCGGACTCACCCGGCCCTACTGGCACCGCCGCTCCCTGAACGATCCGAGGGTCGTGGTGGACGACACGGCACTGATCGGGCTACCCTGGCGCCCGCAGCCCGTGATCGGCCGGGCCCGGTTTCTCGTGGACGGCGTCGAGATCGATATCCGCCGGCCCGCGCAGTACCGCTTCGCCGACCGGGCCTTCGGTGAAATCCGCCGCGAACTCCAGGTCGTTCCCGCGCTGTCGGTCACCATGGACCCGCAGGTGGTAGTCGCACCGTCGGGACGGGAAAGCCCCTTGCGGTTCAGCGTGTCCGTGGTCAGCAACGTGGACGGCGGGATCGAAGGCGGAATGTCCCTCGAGGCGCCGGACGGGTGGGAAGTCTCGCCCGGGGAAATTCCCCTGTCGTTCTCGGGAAGAGGACAGGCCGCCACGTTCAACTACACGGTCGTCCCGGCACGGGACGCCCGGGACGGGGCCTACGATGTACGGGCGGTGGCGACGGCCGGCGGGAACGAATACCGCGAGGGATACGAGGTGATCGCTTATCCCCACATCGAACCGAGGCACCTGTACCGCGGTTCGGCATCCGTCGTGCAGGTGGCCCCGGTCGATCTGCCGGACGACCTGAGGGTGGGTTACATCATGGGATCGGGCGACCAGGTCCCGCTCGTGCTGGAGCAGATGGGCCTGCAGGTGCGGCTGCTGACGGGGGAGGACCTCGCCACGGCCGACCTGGACGCCTTCGACCTGATCATCGCGGGCATCCGTGCCTACGAAGTCCGCGACGATCTCATCGCCGTGAACCAGCGGCTGCTGGACTACGTGGAGGCCGGGGGCGTCTACATCGTGCAGTACAACAAGTACGCCTTCAACCTCGACCAGTACGGGCCCTACCCCTTCCAGATCAACCGCCCCCATGACCGGGTGACCCGGGAGGACGCGCCGGTGGACATCCTGGTACCGGACCATCCCGTCTTCAACCGGCCCAACCGGATCACCGACGCGGACTTCGAAGGGTGGGTGCAGGAACGCGGCCTGTACTTCCAGGGCGAGTGGGACTCCCGCTACACGCCGCTCATGGCCTCGCAGGACCCGGGTGAGCCGCCCAGGGGCGGCGGGCTTCTCGAAGCCCGTTACGGCAAGGGGCGCTATATCTACACGGGCTACGCGTGGTTCCGCCAGCTTCCCGCGGGCGTGCCCGGTGCCGTGCGGCTCTTCGCCAACCTGATCGGCCTGGCGGCCGAGAATCGGGCCCCCTGAGTCGCCGCACTACGCAGATTGCAGCGGCACGTCGGTCCGCCACTCGGGGAAGCGTTCGTCGACCCCCCGGATGAGACCGTTGTAGGCTTCGCGGAACTGCTGCGTCACGGCGCCGATGGACCCGTCCCCGATGTCGTAGTTGTCGATCGAGGCGACCGGCGTGACTTCCGCGCCCGTACCGCACAGGAAAACCTCGTCGGCCGTATACAGTTCCGTGCGGTCGATCTCCCTTTCCACGACCGGCATCCCGATGACGTCCCGCCCGATCCTCAATATGGTATCCCGGGTGACGCTCACCAGGATGTCTGCCGTGACCGGCGGGGTGATCAGCACGCCGTCCTGGATCATCATCAGGCAGGCGCCGGGCGCTTCGCAGACCTTGCCGCGGTTGTTCAGCATGATCGTTTCGTCGAAGCCCTTGAGCGTGGCGTCGGTCCACGCGATGGCGCTGTTGCGGTAGTTTGCCCAGCACTTGATGCGGGCCGGGAGCGTGTTGTCCGAAATACGCGTCCAGGAGCTGACCGAACACCGGGCGCCGTCCTTACGGCGCAGGTTGGAGCCGTAGGCAAAGGTGTGGACGTAGACGTGGGCCGGACCCGCCATCTTGTTGAGATACACATCCGGCGAGAAATACACGGTCGGGAAGATATAGACGTCCTCCCGGTACCCGTGGACCCGGCACAGCTCGAGGGAGCCGTTCCAGACGTCTTCCAGCGAATAGGGCGTTTCCATCCGCATCAGTTTGATCGACCGGTACAGGCGATCCAGGTGTTCCTTGAAACGGAAGACGAAGAGTTTTTGCTGGTCGTCGTTCCAGTAGGCCCGGATCCCCTCGAAAATGGCGTGGGCGAATATATGTCCCTGCGTGACATGCACCGTACCCTGGTCCCAGGGGATCTGCTCCCCGTCCAGCCAGATGTACTTTGAATGATCCTCGCCCCACATTTTCGTCTTCTTGGCCATGCCCGTGCTCCTTATGAATGGTCGAACAGTCGATTCGTGATCCGTCTCGCGCGCCGCGTCCCGTCACTACCGCCGGCGCCCGGTCTCGCTCGTTACGTCCGTCTCTACGCCCGTTCCGGTCCGGACCGGTCCCGCACCCCGGCATTCCGCATTTCGTCCAGGCGCGCCCGCCAGGCATATTCCTCCTGACCGAGGACCTCCACCTGCTGGCACGACATGCACCACTGCAGGATCACCGGCGCGTCATCCCGGGATACGGTGCGTATCGCCACCCAGAACTCGACGCCGTGGGGGCAGCCCGTCTGGGTCCGCTGGAATTCGGGCAGGATGTGATGGACCTTGTCGCCCGCCGGCGTCAGGCCGACCAGGGTCTCGTCATAGGGGCGGATAGGCATGCTCGGTGATCCGGAATCAGTGCAAGACGGAGGTGAACACCGTGGACGTGAACGCTGTGTTATTTATGGATCCGGACCGCGGTCCTGTCAAGGGATATCCCGTCGCGGAACTCCGGCGTGAAAACAACCGGATTCACCTTGACCGTGTGCGCCGCCCATGGTTATTCTAACCGGCGGATCCAGGCATCAGACACCGTTTCGCGCAGCACAGAAATCCGGGAGTGATCATGGTCCACCACTTCGAACCCATCCGCTATCACACCACCATGGGTTCCCATGAACCCGCCCTGCGCGTGAAGGACGGGGATACGGTCGTCACGTCGACGGTCGACGCCCGGGGAAAGGACCGTTCCGACACGCCTGTGACGTCTCCGGGCAATCCACAGACGGGACCCTTTCACGTCGAAGGCGCCGAACCGGGCGACACGCTCGCCGTGCACCTGGACCGGCTTACGCCCAATCGCCCTTTCGGATGGACCCGTCCGCTCGTGGCGCCCAACGTGCTCGATCCCGATTACGTGCGGGAGACCGCGGGGGAGATCGAAAGCCGGGACGACCTCTGCCGCTGGGAGGTGGATCCGGAGCGGGGGACGGTCACGCTGGTCGACCCGGACGACACCCGGCTCGGACGGATGTCCCTGCCTCTGGCGCCCATGACGGGATGTTTCGGCGTAGCGCCGGAAAAGGGCCAGGCGATCTCGACGGCCACGTCCGCCAGCCACGGGGGCAACATGGACTACCGGGGTTTCGTGGAAGGCGTCACCGCGTACTTCCCCGTGTTCGCGCCCGGCGCGCTGTTCCACATCGGCGACGGCCACGCGGTGCAGGGCGACGGGGAGATCGTCGGCACGGGCGTCGAGATCTCCTTCGACGTGCAGTTCACCTTCAGGTTGCTAAAGGGTAAGCCCAGCGCCTGGCCCCGCGGCGAGAACGCGGAATACCTTTTCACGGCGGGCAACGCCCGGCCCCTCGACCAGTGTGTCCAGCACGCGACCACAGAAATGCTGCGCTGGCTGCAGGCCGACTACGGTCTCGACCCCAGGGCGGCGCACACGCTGCTCGGCCAGTGTGTCGAGTACGACATGGGGAACGTGTTCGATCCCGCCTATACCATGGTGTGCAAGGTCAGGAAAGACCTGCTGCGCGGCCTGGGTATCGATATGCGGTCGGTACACGACGAACTCACGGAAGCCTGACCGACGGCAAAACGCATAGAACGGAGCGTATCATGAACAGACTCGAGGGACAGGTGGCCTGGATCACCGGCGCGGGTTCCGGCATCGGACGCGGCATCGCGCTGGCCCTGGCCCGGGAAGGCGCGGACGTGATCCTATCCAGCCGGCGGAGCGAGCCCCTTGCGACCGTCGCCGGAGAGGTGGAAGCCGCGGGGCGGCGTGCGGTCATCGCCCCCATGGACGTGACCGACCGGGATCAGATCGACACGGCGATTACCCGGGCGGTCGATCAGCTAAGCCCGGTGTCGATCCTGGTGAACAACGCGGGTGTCAATACGCCCCTGCGTACGGCGACCGAAATGTCGGTGGAGGACTGGGATCGCGTAGTAGACATCAATCTCACGGGCGCGTTCAACTGTTTCCGCGTGGTCTACGAACCCATGAAGGCGCGAGGCGAAGGCACCATCATCAATGTCGCGTCCATGGCCGGACGCCAGGTGTCCCTCCTCGGCGGGGCCGCCTACTGCGCGTCCAAGCACGGCATGGTGTCGCTGACCCATTCGATCAACCTGGAAGCCGCCGAATTCGGGCTCCGCGCCAGCGCCATCCTGCCCGGTGAAGTAAAAACGCCTATCCTCAAAAACCGGCCCCAGCCCGTGTCGGAGAAGCGCCTGTCCCTGATGCTCACCCCCGAAGACATCGCGGACACCGTCGTTTTCATAATGTGCCAGCCCGCCCGCGTGGTCATACCCGAAATGTGGGTCATGCCCGCCTACCAGGTATCGGCCCAGCCGCTTCCCTGATGCCGCCGAGCGGCGCGCGGCGGCGGGTCAATCCGGGCACGCCGGCGGGTGCTGCAGCGCGCGGCGGCGGGTCACTCCGGGCCGTCGCACGCCCGGTTTAACGTTTGACAGCGACCGGGCCCTGGCGTAATTTCGAGTGGACGCCGAAATCGGAAGCGACCGCCCGGCTTGCAAGGCGGCCACCCGTCCTGAAGCCCCGTCAACCTGACCCTTGCCTCCCGACCCGCATACCATGAACAGTCCGACAGAATCGGTCATCCTGCTGGTTGAAGGTTCCTCCCGCAGCCGGGACGAGAAACACTACGGCCTGACCCAGCTGGATTACCGCGTGATTGCCGTGGAGAACAGCGACCAGGCGCTCAACGTCCTGGCGGCGGAGTCCCCGAACGTCATTATCTCGGAACTGAATGCCCCCGGCATAGACGGCCTGCGCCTGATGGGCGTCGCCCTGGGCAGAAATTCCGAGGTAGGCGTCATCCTGATGACGGATCCCGGGGCCATGGGCCTGGCCGTGGCCGCCATGAAGGAGGGGGCGTACGACGTACTCGAGAAACCCGTATACGTAGAAAAACTCGCGGCGGAAATCGAGAAGATCCTGGACCGCCAGCGCATCGTGCATGTAAACCAGGAGTTGCTGAACCAACTCGACACCCGGTACGGATTCGAGAACATCGTGGGGCGGTCCGCGTCCATGCAGCGCATCCGGGAGCAGATCCTCCAGATCGCCGATACCCAGTCCACGGTTCTAATCTTCGGCGAGAGCGGCACAGGCAAGGAACTGGTGGCCCACGCCCTCCACCACGGAAGTTCCCGGAAGAACAGGTCCTTCGTGCCCGTCTTCTGCAACGCCCTTTCGGAAGGGGTGATCGAGAGCGAACTGTTCGGCCACGAGAAAGGCGCCTTCACGAACGCGGTCAAGACCTACAAGGGCCGGTTCGAACTGGCCGACGGCGGCACGCTCTTCCTGGACGAGGTGGGCGAACTCGCGCCTTCCACCCAGGTGAAACTGTTGCGCGTCCTCCAGGAACGCAAGTTCCAGCGGGTAGGCAGCGGAAACTGGCTGCAGACGGACACCCGGGTCATCGCGGCGACAAACCGTGACCTCGAAGCCGAGATCGAAAGCGGACGCTTCCGGGAAGACCTCTATTACCGGTTGCGCGTGGTGACCCTCTCCCTGCCGCCTCTGCGGGAACGGAAAGAGGATCTACCGCTGCTGATCGACCACTGCATCCGCCGGTTCGGCGAACGGGAGAATAAGCCGATCGAGCGCATCGATCCGTCAGCCCTGGAACTGCTTTCCACCTATCACTGGCCCGGGAACGTGCGTCAGCTGGAGAACTGCATCGAGGGCATGATCGTCATGGGTACGGGAAAGACCCTGTCCGTGGCGGACGTCCCGGAATTCATACGGCATACCCGGCCGGAATCGACGGTAGTCCCGCTGAACAATGGACCGGACCGGCCGGACCGGCCGGACGAACTGTCGCCGGACTTCATCCGCTACCTGGCCGGCAAAATCGCCGAACAGCGCCACGTGCCCGTCCGACCCATTACCGACCAGGCCCTGGCCGTACTGGCCGCTGTCGACTGGTCGGCGGACGGCGCCTCGTTGCGACGCTGCCTGGAAACCATGGTATTGCTCGCCGACGGGGACGGGCTGGACGTGGAAGATATACCGGCGGAGTTCCTGCCCGAGCGGCCCGGCCAATCCGCGGCGAACGGCGAGGACGAAGACGGTGTGGACATCCGGGTGGGCATGACGATGAAGGAAGGCGAGCGGAGACTGATCGCAGCGACCCTGGACGCCTGCGGACGGAACAAGGCGCGGACCGCCCGGGTCCTGCAGATTGGACAGCGCACCCTCTTTCGGAAAATAAAGGCCTATCACCTGGAGTAGCGTCAGCAAAGGAGTTCCGGTTTGGAAGGTCGGTCGATACTGATCGTCGACGGTGAAACGGACAGCCGGCGTCACGCGGCGAGCATCCTGCGCAATGGGGGTTACGACGTGCTGGAGACCGACGCCGCGGCCGAGGCATTGCGCGCGGCGAGGACGGACCCGCCCGATATCGTCCTCGTCGATCTCGCCCTGAGCGACGCCGATCCGGAGCAGCTGATACGCACCCTTTCGGCGAAGCACCCCGACACCGATATCATGCTCACCACCCGGCAGCACGAGCCGCCCCGGCAGTTCCGCCAACTGGACGTCAGCGACTATATCGAAAAGCCTGTCGACGCCGAAGAACTGCTCACGAAAATGCGCATGCTGGACCTCCGGCGGGAGTTCCACCAACGGTTCCAGCTCCTGGGCAGGAACGAGCGTTTCATCGCCGCTATGGACTCGGTGCTACAAGTGGCGCCCACGGGGATCCAGGTCCTGCTCACCGGAGAAAGCGGCACCGGCAAGGAGGGATTCGCCCGGGCGATCCACCACTACAGTGACCGGCGCGACGGCCCTTTCATACCCATCAACTGCGGCGCCATCGCCGAAGGGGTGCTGGAAAGCGAGTTGTTCGGTCACGAAAAAGGCGCATTCACGGACGCCAAGGTTCAGCGGAAGGGATACTTCGAGCAGGCGCACGGCGGCACGCTGCTCCTCGATGAAATCGGCGACATGCCCCGTTCGACGCAGGTAAAGCTGCTGCGCGTCCTGGAGCAGCAGGAGTTCATCCGTGTCGGCGGCTCGTCGCCGGTGAAGACCGACGTCCGCCTCATCGCATCGACCAACCGGGACCTCTCCGGGGACATCCACGACGGTACGTTCCGCCAGGACCTGTACTACCGGCTCAACGCCGTGCACATCCATCTGCCCGCCCTGCGGGAACGCCGCGACGACATCCCCCGGCTGATCGGCCACTTCATGCGGCACGCCCCCGGGAAGCCCGGCGCGCCCCCTCCCGTCTTCACGGAGGAAGCCCTGGCTGCCCTCTCCGACTACGTTTGGCCGGGTAACATACGGGAACTGCGACACCTCGTCGAATCGCTTGTGGTGACTTCCGGCAAGGCCAGGATCGACGCGGGCGACCTGCCGGACAGGATCTACACGCCGCCCATGGCGAACCGGGCCCTGCCGGTCCCACAGAACCGCGACCCGCAGGACATGGACCGCGAGATGTTCTACAAGATCCTGTGGCAGATCCTGACCGCCATCCACGAACTCCCGGCCAAGATCACCTCCGCCCTCGGCCGGGGTCCGGAACAGCTTCCCGAACGTTTTCAGCTGCCGCCCCCCGCGGAAGCGGAGCGGGGCCTCGAAAAGCCTCCCTTGGAAACGGCACAGTACGTCGAACCGGCCCACGACGACGCGGGGCCTGGTTTTGAATCGTACCACGACGACGCGGGGCCTGGTTTCGAACCGCCTCACGACGACGCGGGGCCTGGTTTCGAACGGCCGGCCGAGGCGGTCCCGGCCGACGACGGCCTGGACCGATTGCGTTCCATGGAAGACTGGGAGCGGGAGGCCATACGCCGCGCGCTCGAACGAAACGAAGGGCACCGGGGCAGGGCCGCGCGGGAACTCGGCATCAGCGAGCGGTCCATCTACCGCAAGATCAGGGACTACGGTCTGGACGAAGATGCCTGATCCTCTCCTTGATCGCGCTTCGAAAATGCTTGACAAAACGCCCGTGAAAGACCGAATTTGGCTGGGAGCGATTTACATACATCACCGTGAAAGGAGCAGCGATAGTGGGACAGCCTACAGCGATTACGGACGATCAATTCGAATCCGAGGTCATTAACAGCAGCACGCCCGTACTGGTCGACTTCTGGGCGGAGTGGTGCGGGCCCTGCAAGGCCGTCGCGCCCACGCTGGTGGAGCTCGCAGGCGACTACGACGGACGCCTGAAAGTCGTCAAGGTAGACGTGGACGAGAACCGGGAAGCGGCCACCCGTTTCGGCATTCGGAGCATTCCGAGCCTCCTGATCTTCAAGGACGGCGCCGAGGTGGACCGGATCATCGGCGCGCTCCCCAAGCAGCAACTCGCCGAAAAGATCGACGGCCACCTGTAATCAGGCGCGGCCAGGCACGAAGGATATTCAACGAAAGCCGGGAAGGCCGATCGACGCACTCCCGGTTTTTTGTATGCGGTCCGGCTGGCCAAAAAGGTCGGCCGGGCGGGCGGGCAGCCAGCCAGCAGGATCAACACCAGTGGATTCCGGAGACCAGGGCATGTTGGGTGTCGTACGCAGACTGAGAGACGGACTCGCCAAAACACGGGACGGGCTGACGCGCCGGATCCACCAGGCCGTGGGCCGGTATGACCGGATCGACGAGGACCTGCTGGAGGAAATCGAAGCCATCCTGCTGCAGACCGACGTGGGCGTGGAAACGACCCTGCGGATCATCGACGGACTGCGGGACCGCGCGGTCGACCACCGGACCCGGAACCCCGAAGACCTCATGGGTCTGCTCCGCGAGGAGATGACGGACATTCTGGGCGATGCAACGGTACCCGTACCGGACCAGCGGCCCCGGGTCATCATGATCGTGGGGGTCAATGGCTCGGGCAAGACCACGACCGCAGGGAAAATGGCGGCACGTTACGCCGGCAATGGGAAGAAAGTCCTGATCGCCGCGGCCGACACCTTTCGGGCGGCGGCCATCGACCAGCTGGAGGTCTGGGCGCGGCGCGCGAAGGCAGACTTCATCCGGCACCAGCACGGATCCGACCCCTCGGCCGTAGTTTACGACGCCATGCAGGCCGCCGCCGCCCGGGACGTGGACGTGGTGATCATCGACACGGCGGGCCGGCTACACACCAAGGACAACCTGATGGAGGAACTGAAGAAGATCAAGCGCACCGCGGGCAAGCAGATGGATGGCGCGCCCCACGAGGTGCTGCTCGTGCTCGACGGGACCACGGGCCAGAACGCCCTCTCCCAGGCCCGCGTCTTCAGCGAAGCCCTGGGCGGCCTCACTGGTATCGCACTTACGAAACTGGACGGGACCGCACGGGGCGGCATCGTGTTTGCCATCGGCGTGCACCTGGGGATCCCCGTCAAACTCATCGGCGTGGGCGAACAAATCGAGGACCTGCAGGACTTCGACGCGCCGGCCTTCGTGGACGCCCTGTTCAACTGATTACGGGAGAATGCCATGCCCCGATTGGCGATAAACGGCGCGGCGCCGGTACGGACCGAACCTTTTCCGTTCTGGCCCATGAACCTGGACGCGAGCGCCCGGGCCGCCGGTGAAACCGTGCGCTCCGGCCTGTGGGGAAGCATCCAGGGCGAGAAGGTGCGCAGTCTCGAACATCGCTTCGCATCCTTCCAGCACGCCGCCCACGGCATTGCCGTCAGCAACGGCACCACGGCCCTCTGCCTCGCGCTGCAGGCCATCGGCATCGAACCCGGTGACGAGGTCATCTTGCCGGCCTACACCTTCATCGCATCGGCCAGTTCGGTCGTGATGTCGAACGCCGTGCCCGTGTTCGTCGACATCGATCCCCTTACCTACAACCTGGACCCCGACCGGGTCGAGGAAGCCGTCACACCGCGGACCCGGGCCGTCGTGGCGGTGCATTTCGCGGGCCTGCCCGCGGACATGGACCGGATCAATGAAATCGCCGGTCGCCATGGCCTGGCGGTGATCGAGGACGCGGCACAGGCCCACGGCGCGCGGTGGGGAGGCCGGGGCGTGGGCGCCATCGGTTCGATTGGCGCCTTCAGCTTCCAGTCCTCCAAGAACCTTACCGCCGGCGAAGGGGGCATAATGCTCACCAACGACGACGGCCTGGCGGCTGCGGCGCGGTCCCTCGCCGACTGCGGGCACGCCGAGCAGGGACCCCGATACAACCACTTCCGCGTGGCCGGCAACAACCGGATGACCGAGGTACAGGGCGCCCTGCTCCTGGTCCAGATGGATCACCTGGAGGCCCAGGCCGACCAGCGTCACGCGAACGGCGAGTACCTGACCGAACGCCTCGGGGCGGTTCCGGGCATCGTCCCGGTGGCCAGGCCCGCGAAGGCCGACCGCCACGCGCGGCACATCTACATGTTCAGGTACAACGAAGCATCCTTCGGCGGTGTCCCGAAAACACGGTTCATCGAGGCCCTGCGCGCCGAGGGGATCCCCGCCAGTCCGGGCTACTCCATCCCTCTGTACAAACAACCGGTTTTCACGGAACGGAATTACGGCATTTACCAAAGCCCGGCGCTGTCCGCCGTTGACTATGGCACGAAGAATCTGCCGGTAACGGAACAGGCCTGCCGTTCGGAGGCGGTCTGGTTCACGCAGAATGTGCTGCTGGGGGACCGGGACGACATGGATGACATCGTTCGGGCGGTCGCGAAGATCGGGGAACATCGCGACGAGCTGGGGGAAGCTTAGCTAGCGCGGAGCGGTGCCCGCCGACCAGCGCGCGGTGCGTATGTCAGCGCGTACCGGCCGCGTCCTTCACCGTGGAAACCAGGTGGGCCGGCTTTCCGCCGGACCGCCGGAATTCGACCAACTCGGCCATGATACTGACGGCGATCTCTTCGGGGGTATCGGCGCCGATCTCCTTGCCGATGGGCGCGTGTACCTGCTCGAGCAGGTGCCGGGGCACGCCTTTCTCTTCCAGGTTCTTCCACATCAGGGCAATCTTGCGCCGGCTGCCGATCATGCCGATATAGGCGGCGTCGGTCCAAACCGCCTGCTCGATGACGGGCTGGTCCCACTGGTGTCCGCGGGTCACCGCGACCAGGTAGGACGAGCCGTCGATGGGCAGCTTGCCCACGACCTCGTCGAAGGCGTCCACGACTACCTCGTCGGCCTCGGGAAACCGCTCATGGTTCGCGAAGGCCGGCCGGTCGTCCACCACGATGATGCGGAACCCGACGGTATCGGCGATCCGGGCAATGGCCCTGGCGACGTGGCCGCCGCCGAAAAGGAACAGCTGCGGCGCCGGCCAGATGGACTCCAGGAAGATCCGGGTCTCCACGCCTTCGTGCTCCAGCGTGACCACCCGCAACAGGTTCTCGGTGATTTCCAGGTCCGAATCCAGCCGGATCCGGTCGTCCAGGGCGGGGTCTCCGAGCGTGCCGACGGTCTCGCCGGTATCGGTGAGCAGCATCTTGCCGGCTTCCGTTCCGGCCCGGCTCGACACCAGCGTGGCCAGGAGTCCGATGCCCCGCGCGTCGTGAAGCCCGCGGATCGCCTCGAAGATCTCCTGCATGGGGCCCGTCCGGATCGGTTCCGTGAAGATCTCCACGTTGCCGCCGCAGTTCAGTCCCTCGTCGCCGGCATGCTTCTCGGTCAGGATGAAGTGCTGCAGCCTGGGAGCGGACCGGTCCATGACTTCACGGGCTTCGGCCCAGACGTCGGCTTCCAGGCAACCGCCGCCCACCGTGCCGGTGAACGAACCGTCCCCCTTGACGAGCATTTTCGCCTTCTTGCTCATCGGCAGCGAGCCCTTACTCGACACGATGGTGGAAAGTGCCGCCTTTTCACCCCGCGACAGGACGTTTACAACCTCGTCGAAAACCTCTTTCATGCGTCTTTCTCCGCTACCGCATCAGACCAGTTCCACCGGCAGTTCCTCGAATCCCGTCTCATCGTCCACCCACCGGAACATCTTGATATCGCTTACGGCGTCCTCCGTGACGGAAAGGACCAGGTAGCCGGGTTCCGGGTCCAGCCAGCCGGTCAGGGCATCCATCCGGTCCTTCTCCGAGAAGTACGCCGGCGCGTCCGGATGGGAATGATAGAATCCCTGGACCCGCGCGCCCGGAGGGTCGAACTCCCCAAAGAACAGCCGCTCCATGTCCGCCCGGCTGAACGCGTAGGCGGTCCGGGCGTCCCGGGGATGTTCCGCCGGGTCTTTCGCGTGCAACTCGTCCTGGATGTTCCTGCACCGGTGCACCCGCCAGGACTCCGGGTCTACGGGGTCCACCGAGTTGACCGGGTTAGCCGGGTTAGCCAGGTTGGCCGGATCGTACGGATCGTCTGTACCGGTCAGGAACCCGCAGCACTCCCTTGGATACTCCGCCACGGCATGGGCCGCCATGTCTTCGTAGACTGTCCGGGGAAGCCGCGGCATCAGGTCCGGACCGGACCGGGCAATGGCTCCGGCTGGTTCTCGATCTCGGCCTCCACGGCCGCTCGGATACCCTTGAAGGCCGCCGTTTCGACGGCGTTAGCGGGCTCGAGGAAGATCGGTTCTCCGGCATCTCCTCCCGCGCAGACGGCCGGCGAAAGGGGAATTTCACCCAGGAAAGGCAGGCCCAGTTCATCGCTCAACGCAGCACCGCCGCCCCGGCCGAAGATGTGGGTCCGTTCACCCGTCGCGGCGTTGAGGAAGTAACTCATGTTCTCGACAATGCCCAGCACGGGGACCCGCAACCGCTGGAACATGGTGATCGCCTTGCGCACGTCCGACAGAGCGACCTGCTGGGGGGTCGTGACGATGACGGCCCCGGTGAGCTCGACCGACTGGGCCAGGGTCAGCGACGCGTCGCCGGTGCCGGGCGGAAGATCGACCACCAGGTAGTCCAGTTCCCCCCAGGAAACGTTGCCGAGGAAACTCTTCACCATCTTGCCGACCAGGGGACCCCGGTAGATCACCGCGTCGGACGGTCCCGCGACGAAACCGACGGAGACCAGCCGGACACCATGCTTGACAATGGGTTGGATACTGCCGGAAGGATCTTTCTCGAGGGACCCGGATACGCCCATCATCTGGGGCACGTTCGGGCCGTAAATATCCGCGTCGAGCAGGCCGACCGCATGGCCCGCATCCGCGAGAGCGAGGGACAGGTTGACGCTTACCGTCGATTTGCCCACGCCGCCCTTGCCGCTGGCCACGGCGATGACGCGGCGGATACCGGTCAGAGACACACGGGGGTTTTCGGTTTCCGCAGCCAAAGTGCTCGATCCGCGTTTACGGACTGCCTGGGCTGTCCGGTCCGCCTGGGATGCGCGGTTCCGTTCCCGCGCCTGTCGGACCTATACGTAAAACGACTCGCCGCAGCCGCAGGTGCCCTTGGCATTGGGATTGCTGACCTTGAACCCGGCGCCCATCAGCCCTTCCACATAGTCCAGTTCCGCACCCATCAGGTAGATAGCGCTCTTGTTGTCGACGAAAACCTTGATGCCGTTCTGCTCGATGATCTGGTCGTTGTCGGTCGCGTTCTTGTCGAAAGCAAGCTTGTACTGAAAACCGGAACATCCCCCGCCGGAGATCATGACGCGCAGTCCGAGATCCGGGTTCTCCTGATCCTCGATCATGGTTTTGATCTTGTCGGCGGCAACGTCGGTCACGGTGACCATGATGTCCAACCCCCTTGCGAATGAATGGCGTAAGTAGCTTTTTTGCGCTGACTAGTATCCGTCTTGCACGACCGGAAACATGTACCGTTTGTTGCTAAGGCTATATAAACCTGAACCCGCCTGGATGTCAACCTCTTTATCGAAACACGCCGGGCTGAAACCGCGTGTCGCGACCCGGCTGCGCGCCGACTCTAACGCAGCAGCGCGCCGACCCTAACGCAGCAGCAGCATCTTGCCATTCTGCTCGATCCCGCCGGCGGTCATGCGGTACAGATACACGCCGCTGGGCACGGCCCGGCCGTCGCCGTCCCGTCCATTCCAGGTCAGGGCGTAACGACCAGGTCCATACATCCGGTCCGCCAGGACCCGCACCCGCCTTCCTAACAGATTGTAGATCATCAAGGTTACCGGAGTAGTTTCCGTCAGTTCGAAACGAATGTCCGTGCTACCGGAGAATGGATTCGGCGCGTTCGGATAGAGGATCGCTACCAGTCCGTCGGACGGGCCGGACGTGTGATCGATGCGCACCGTGACGTGTTCTGCCGTCAACGTGAACTCCTCGCGGCCTACGGGCTGCAATCGGTATTCATATGCGTTGCCCGGTTGTACGGCCGTGTCGCTATAGGAATAAGCTTTCATAGCGGGGCCATCGTGCATGACCCTGGTCACAGGCACAGTGGCCAACGAGTCATAGCGTCCGACGGGGTAGTCCCTTCGTTCGATTCGGTAGGCAAGCAGGTTGATTTCCAATCCTGCAGTCCAGGAGAGGAACACGCCGCTTGGTCCGCTTTCGGCGGTGAATGACCTCACGGTTCCTCGCGACTCGGTCATCAGGGCGTCGGCCGCCTGGACGATGCCGTACCCGTTCAGGGTATCCGGGGAGGCGGCCTGGCTGGCCGTCTGGCGGAGTACCCTTTGCACCTTTTCAGGGGTCCAGTGGGGGTAGGCTTCCAGCAGTAGCGCGGCGACCCCGGCCACCAGGGGCGTGGAAAAAGATGTGCCGTTGTTGTGAGTATAGGACTGGCCGGAAAACGGCTGCACCGTGTAGACACCTTGGCCCATGGCCATCACGTCCGGCTTTATACGTCCGTCGTATGTAGGTCCAATAGACGAAGACGCCCACCGGTTACCTGAGGCGTCGACAGCGCCAACGGATATCACCTTCTCCGAGTCAGAGGGAGCGCTCATCTTCTCGTATGGCTGGCCGCCCAAGTTTCCCATGGCGCTCACTACTACGATGCCGCGGTCCGCCGCCATGGAGGCCGCCCGGGAAATCATGGCGGATTTGCCGTCCATGTCTTCATAGGCATACCAGTCGATGTAGCCGAGAGAGCTACAGACTACGTCCACGCCGAGGCTGTCGGCCCACTCGAGCGCGGCGATCCACCAGTCCTCCTCAATCTCGTTCTCGAAGGTAACGGCCTCCGTACTCGCGAGGAGGTAACGGGCGCCGAAGGCCGGCCCGACCAGTTTGCCCGGCGCGAACCCACCAATTACCGAGAGCACCTGCGTGCCATGCACATCGTAAGGGAATCCGGCCATCCCCAAGTGATCCTCCACGAAATCGTGCTGTGCCTCCACCCTGCTTCGTAGGCTGTCGAAGGCAGCGTGATCCAGGCTGAATCCAGTGTCGAACAACGCCACCAACACGCCCTGGCCCGACAAGCCGATATCGTGCAGCTCAGGTACCTGCAACTGGTTCGATTGGACGAAAGACGGTCCGTAATCGAACCGGTTGGCTCGGGTCCGACGATGACTCGGTGTTGTCTCCGGCGGCGCGTGCCGGCGTGGTGTGACAGGGGGCGGACGTCGCAGGCGGTCGACCGCTTCTATCCTCAGGACGAAGGGCAGTTCTGCAAGGCTTTGAATCAACTTCGGATCGCCCGATACGCTTACCGCGTTGTGCCAGCGGGACATATAGTGGATCAGTACGCCCGACTCCGCGATCCGGTTAACATAAGGTGTGTGGATCGGGATGTCCTCCCATCCCGCAGGACCGTTCCCTCTCATCGCGAGTCTGCGCTGTGCGCGAGGGGTCAATCGGTCTTCCGCCGCAGCCACGGCCAGGGCGTATCCTGTACCGCTGGGGTCCCCCTTATCCGCCAGGTAGACCCACACTTTCGTGCGGTCACCGGGCAACCCGGCCGAAAGCGCCTCCTGAAGGCTTTCGGCTATTTTGGTCGCCACTGGAACAGCGCCAGGCTCGAAGGCACGTTGGTCAAGCGGATCCGCAACGATCGCTGGGGTTGCTGCGAGTATGAACAGAATAACGGCACATTGCTTCATGGACAGCACTCCGGTTTGATCCGGTCGAGACCACGGGTAGACCACGCTGGGTTCAGGAGTGGGATCCGACCTGCCGGCGTGTGCGGCGTCTGATCAGGCAAAAGTACAACATGGCCACCAGGACAACCAGAAACAGGGCGCCGCCCAGTACCAGTGATCGGTCCACGCCCAGCACACCCGCCATCTGCCCGCCAAGGTAGAACCCCAGCACGCCGCCGATCCTGAACCTGAGGGACTCGGGAAGCACCGGAATCAGGCTCCCCGTGGAAACCCCGGCTATTACGAGGACCAGCAGCCAGGCGGCTTGCACGAGCAGTCTCACCGGATGCTGCCCCCGGATCCGGTTCCAGGCCAGCAATCCAATGAAGACGGGGACGACGTACCCCCCGTATCCCAGGGCGAGCATCACGCCGTAGGATACCAGGGCGCCGGGCAGGCCGCCCAGGTTGGTGACTTCAACCGGACTCCGGCTCGAATTGGGGTAGTCGGTTTCGGCGTGGGTGACGAGGCTGAGCAGCACGAAGAGCGCGACGGGGACCAGGAGGATCCCGATCACGTACATGCGGCGTTCGATGGCTCGCGTGAACGGAGGGAAGCTCATCTAATCGCGCTCCCTTCGGCAGCTACTTAGGCCCCGCGGACATAGTTCACGGCATTCCGGAAGATATGCAGGCCGTCCGGTTCCCGGCAGCCCTCCCGGGTCCACCGGGGATGATGGGTCGGGTGGGTGTAACGCTCCGGATGAGGCATGAGCCCGAAGATCCGCCCCGTGGCGTCGCAGATCCCGGCGATGGCGTCCACCGAGCCGTTGGGACTCCAGGGATAGGCCGTCTCCCCCGTTACGTCCCCGGCGGCCGCACCGGCGGCCTCTCGGGCGGCAGCTGCGGTCGCCCCGGCGGCCTCTTCGGCGGACTCCCCGGTGGCCACCCAGGGCGGGTTGACGTACTGCAACGCGATATGGCCGCCCGGCCCCAGCCGCGCCTGCACGTCCTCCGATGCCAGCATGACCTTGCCTTCCCCGTTCGCGACCGGTATGTAGATGGTCTCCGGCATGTCGCGGGTGAAGACGCAGGGACTTGCGGGGTTTCTCCGCAGATAGACCCAGCGGCATTCGAACTTGCCGGAATCGTTGTAGAACACCGTCGCTTCCTGCCTTCGGCCGCCCGGTTCCGTCTGGGGCAGCAGCCCCATCTTGACCAGCACCTGGAATCCGTTGCAGATGCCGAGGATGAGTTTGCCTTCCCCGGTGAACGTTTCCACGTCTTCCATCAGCTTGCACTGCATCTCGTTGGCGAGCACTTTGCCGCCGGAGAGATCGTCGCCGTAGGAAAACCCACCGGACAGGACCAGCACGTCGTATTCGGACAGGCGCCGACTCCCCTGGATAAAGGCATTGATGTGGACGGGATCCACGCGCTCCGCGCCGGCGAGGCGGAAAGCGTGGGCCGTTTCCTCGTCGCAGTTGATCCCCGCGGCGCGCAGTATCAGGACTGAGACTTTGGACATGGATGCTCCAGGGTCGATATGGCCCCCCGCGCGGTGTCACCACCGCAGGGGCCGCTGCCACGCTTCCTTCAATATGGACAATTCCGTAGAAACGATCTCATCGCCGCCCAGCCCGCGCACGCGTAAACATTCCTCCCCGGACACGGTCCCCACGCGGCCGAACGGGCTTCCTTCCATTTGGGCTTCGAATTCGGCTTCCCGGCCACCGGGCACTTCCACCACAAAACGGCTGTTCGATTCGGAAAACAGGACGGTGTCGTCGCGGTCCACTTCCGGGTCCCGGGGCACGGCGTCCAGGTCCAGGGCCATGCCGTATCCGCCCGCGAAGGCCATTTCCGCCGCGGCCACGGCGAGGCCGCCCTCGGAGCAGTCGTGACAGGCGGCTACCAGGCCCTGTGACATGGCTGCGTGCAGCCGGTTCATGGTGCCGCTCCCGGCGGTCACGTCCACGGTCGGCGCGTTCCGTCCGATGAATCCGAGCATGCGGTAGTACCGGGAACCGCCCAGTTCGTCGCCCGTGCGACCTACGACGTAGATGCTGTTTCCCGGCGCCTTGACGTCCATGCTGACCGCCTTGCCCACGTCGTCCATCACGCAGATCGCCGATATGAGCAGCGTGGGCGGGATGGCGATGGTCCGTTCGCCGTCGGAGAACTCGTTGTAGAAGCTGTCCTTACCGGAGATGAAAGGCGTGCCGTAGGCGACCGCGATGTCGTAACAGGCCTTGGCCGCGCGGACCAGCGCGGCGAGGCGGTCCGGCTTGTCCGGATTGCCCCAGCAGAAGTTGTCCAGCAGCGCGGTCCGGTCGATGCGGCCCCCGACGCAGGTGATCTGGCGGAGCGCCTCGTCGATGGCGGATGCCGCCATCCAGTACGGATCTATGTCGCCATAGGAGGGGTTGATGCCGTTGGCGATGATGACGCCACGGTCCGACGAGAGCACGGGACGCACGACGGCGGCGTCGCCCGGGCCGTCGTTGCGGGCGCCCTGAAGCGGTTTCAGTACGCTTCCGCCCTGTACCTCGTGATCGTACTGGCGGACGACCCACTCCTTGCTCGCCACGTTCCAGGACGACAGCAGCCGGACCAGGCTCTGCGCGGGACCGGGACGGCGGTCCGCGGGAGGCTCGGGATGGTCCGGTGGCTCCCACCGGGCCGTCCGGACGATGCGCGGCACCCCCTTGTGCAGGAACTCCATGTCCAGGTCCGCGACGGTGATCCGGCTTTCTCCCGCATCGGGCTTGTGAGTGACCCTGAGCCGACGGTCGCCGGTGAATTCGCCGATCACCGAGGCCTCGACGTCCTCGCTCGCGCAGAGGTCCCTTAAGGACTCGATGTGCTCGGGGGGAACGGCCAGAATCATGCGTTCCTGGGATTCCGAGAGGAAGATCTCCCACGGTTTCAGGCCGCCGTATTTCAGGGGCGCCTTCTCCAGGTGCACTTCCGCGCCCGTATCCTCACCCATCTCGCCGATGGCCGATGAGAACCCGCCGGCGCCGCAGTCGGTGATGTTCCGGTAGAGCCCTCGGTCCCGCGCCTGCATCAGGACGTCGAGGATCTTCTTTTCCTCGATGGGATTCCCGATCTGAACGGCCTGCGTGGCGGTGGATTCCGAAGCGTCGGTCAGTTCGATGGATGAAAACGTGGCCCCGTGGATCCCGTCCCTGCCCGTCCGACCGCCGATGGTGACGACAAGATCGCCCGGTTCGGCGGATTTCTCGCACCGGTCGACCGGAATGATGGCCGCCGTGCCGCAGTAAACCAGCGGGTTGCCCAGGTACCGTTCGTCGAAGAGGATGGCCCCGTTGACGGTCGGTATGCCCATCCGGTTGCCGTAATCCCGGACACCGGCCACGACGCCCTTGAATACGCGCTTCGGGTGCAGTACGCCTTCCGGCAGATCGTCGTAGGGGAAGTCGGGCGGCGCGAAGCAGAAGACGTCCGTGTTGAATATGGGCTTGCCGCCCAGGCCCGTCCCGAGCGGATCGCGAATGACCCCGCCGATGCCCGTGTTGGCGCCGCCGTAGGGATCCAGCGCCGAAGGATGGTTATGCGTCTCTACCTTGAAGACAAGATGAAAGTCCTCGTCGAATTCGATGATCCCCGCGTTGTCGACGAACACGGATACGCAGCGGTCGTTCGGCCCCTGGGTCCGGCGTATATCTTCGGTCGCTTTCCTGATGGTGCGGGCGAAGAGGTTGTCGATGCGCTCCGTCTTCCGGCCCGAGACGTAGTCGATGACCCCGTTGAAGACCTTGTGCTTGCAGTGCTCGGACCATGTCTGGGCCAGCGTCTCCATTTCGACGTCCGTAGGGTCGCGGCCGAGCGCGCTGAAATGTTGCCGGATCGACCGCATTTCCTCCAGGTTGAGCGCCAGCATGCCGTCCCGGCTCAGCCGCGTCATTTCATCGTCGGTCGCCTTCAAGAGGGAGAAGGTCTCGACCGTGTCGTCGGCCTCGAAGGTCATTGGCCCCCTTCGTAACAAGCGTATCTTTCGATCACGTCGTTGGCCAGCAGTCGACGGCATATGGTGTCGACCTGCGACCGGATGAGCGGACCCGCCAGGATGTAACCCCGCCCGGTGTCCACCGACTCAATCCCCGCGACGCCCAGGTCGCGGCTGCCTTTCAGCGCCGTTTCGCCCACGGCGTCGGTTACCCCGGGCCTGAACCACACTTCCACGCCCCACTCACCGGGAGCGACCGGCAGGCCCGCGTCGGCGATTTCGAGATGTTCCTGGGTTACAGGATCGGTGAGCAGACCGGAGGTGATCCGGTCCAGTTCGGCGGCCGACAGGGCGCCGTGGAGCGCGTAGAGCCGGACATGCCGAACGCCCTCGACGCTCCCGATGCCCAGGTCGAGGATATCGCCGCGGAGCCCTTCGCCTACGGCGTCCACCACCTCTTTCCTGTTCACAACGGCAATACGCCGGGTCTTCGATTCCGCGGTCATCCGCTGTTGTTTCCTTGGCGGGAAGGATCTCCGTTCGTGGGGTCGGCGTCCGATTTCGCGAGTGCCAATTTATCCACCGGCCCATCGCCTGTCAATCTTAAAGGGAAAACACTTGACTTGACGGCCGTTTCGGTATAATTTAATCACACTGGGACCGTTCGTCCGGGCCAGGCTTTGTCGATGGTCCGCATGGTCCGTGCATGTTGGATTGCGGTCGTATTCGACGGCGGTCCTTTCCGGTTCCCACTGGCATATGCAACGACGCAATTTCGATTTCGAACGCGCACCCGCCGGAACGTCCTTTCCGTCTGTCTGACGATGGCGTCTTTGCCGCTCGCATATTCTGGACAGCTTTTACAGGACCCTGTATGGCACGCATCGTTCAGCACACCGTTCACACCACAATCGATCACGGGGTAACGGGAAACGGGCCCGCCTAGGCCGGAGCGGACGGGACAGAAGCGCACTGCGCAAGTCGCGAGGGGGAGGTGACGCAACATCGGCACATCATACCAGGAATCCTATGGAAACGGGGCCAGGTACGAACAGGCGCTGTACCGCTATCTGGCTGAAATGTCCAAGTATCCCTTGATCACGGCCGAGGAGGAAGTGCGGCTGGCCCGACTGATCAAGCAGGGCGACCAGAACGCGCTGGACAAGCTGGTGAAGGCCAATCTCAGGTTCGTCGTCAGCGTGGCCCGTCAGTACCAGAACTACGGCCTGCCCCTGCTGGACATGATCAACGAGGGCAACATGGGCCTCATGCGGGCCGCCAAGAAATTCGACGAGACCAGGGGATACAAGTTCATCTCCTATGCCGTCTGGTGGATTCGCCAGGCCATCATCCAGTCCATAGCCAACCAGTCGAGGACCGTCCGCGTTCCCGTCAACCGCTCCGAAGAACTTCGCCGCATCAAACAGACCTCAAAGCATTTGCAGCACGAACTCGGCCGCAAGCCCGATGTCGATGAAATCGCCGAGGAAATGGATATTTCGGTCGAAGAGATCAACGAGGCCCTCAGTTCGTTCAGCCACTGCATTTCCCTGGACGTGCCCTTCAACCACGACGACGACCGCAGCCTGCTCGACCTCCTGCCCGACGAAATGCAGACGGCGCCGGACGAGAGCACCATGCTGCAGTTCCTGAAGTCGGACGTCGGCAAGGTGCTGGACACCCTGCCGCCCCGTGAGGCGGAAGTGATCCGCCTGTACTTCGGCGTGGGTTCGGAAAGGGCCCACACGCTCGAGGAGATCGGCATCCGTTTCGGCCTGACGCGGGAACGGATCCGCCAGATCAAGGAACGGGCGCTGCAGCGTCTGCGTCACGCGACCCGCAGCGGCAAGCTCAGCCCCTACCTCCGGGACGACGACTGACAGGGGCATGTCCTGCCGCTTGAATACCGCACGCAACCCCGGCGCGCACGCCTGCCCGCCGGGGTTTTTTAATGGGCAGCAGCAGCCCGGAACCGACCGTTCCGGTGCGAAGAAAAGGGTTGTCCCTATCCTGCCGCTCCCTTAAGTTTCATGGTTGGAGAATACGCCGGTCGAGCCTGGGCCAGCCTGGGCTAGCTTCCGGCAGAGCGCGCCCGCGGGGCGCCGAACCAAGGACCTTAAGACCATGATCACCCCGATCAAGAACCTGATCGCCAGCGCTTTCGGGACCAAGCACGACCGGGACGTCAAGCGGATGGAACCGCTCGTCGAGGCCGTCAATGAATGGGCCGACGAATACCAGTCGCTAGACGAAGCCCAGTTCCCCGAAAAAACGCGGGAGTTCCGGGCTCGTTGGGAGGACGGTGAGGAACTGGACGACATCCTTCCCGAAGCCTTCGGCCTGGTCAAGGAAGCCTGCCGGCGCATGATCGGCAGGTCGTGGTTCGTCCCCGGCCAGGGCGACATGGTGTGGGACATGACGCCCTACGACGTGCAGATCATCGGCGGAATCGTGCTGCATGAAGGCAAGATCGCCGAGATGGCAACGGGAGAGGGCAAGACGCTCGTTGCCCTTTTCCCCATGTATCTCAACGGCCTGACCGGACGCGGCGCCCACCTGGTGACGCACAACGAGTTTCTCGCCACGCGAGACCGGGCCTGGATGGGACCGGTCTTCGAGTTCCTCGGGCTCACGGTCGAATGCCTGCAGAACAACGATCCCGACGTGGAACGGAAGAAAGCCGGCTACCAGGCGGACGTGACCTACGGGACCACCAACGAATTCGGCTTCGACTACCTCCGGGACAACATGAAGTGGCGTATTGAGGACCGCGTGCAGCGGGGGCATCCTTACGCGATCGTGGACGAGGTGGATTCCATCCTGATCGATGAAGCGCGCACGCCCCTCATCATCGCGGGCCAGGTGAGCGAGTCGAACACCGGCAAGTACGCCGAATCCCTGCCGGACGTCCAGAAACTCGTGCGGGCCCAGACCCGTTTCGCGGCGAAGATCGTCTCTGAGGCGGAAGAGATGCTGGAGAACGAGGAGGACGACTACGACGCCGGGATCAAGCTGCTGCAGGCGCAGCGGGGCATGCCGAAGAACAAGAAACTCCTGAAGCTGCAGCAGGAACCCGGCATCAAGAAGCTGATCCAGCAGGTAGAGGGGGACTATATCCGGGAAAAGAAGATGCCGGTTCTGGACGACGAGCTTTTCTTTACGGTCAACGAGAAAAACCGCCATACCGAGATCAACGAGAAGGGCCGGGAGCTCCTTTCACCGGGCGAGCAGGAACTCTTCATCATACCCGACCTCGGCGAAGGCATCGTGGAAATCGAGTCGGACGCCAGCCTGAGCCAGCAGCAGCAGGACGAACGGAAAGCCGAATTGGAGAAACTCTATGCCGAACGCAGCGAACGCATCCACAACATGCACCAGCTGCTCCAGGCCTACGCAATCTACGAAAAAGACATCGATTACGTCATCGAGAACGGGAAGGTCGTCCTGGTCGATACCTTCACGGGCCGGTTGATGTACGGCAGGCGGCTGGCCGAGGGTCTGCACCAGGCCATCGAGGCCAAGGAAGGCGTGAAGATCGAGCAGGAAACGCGCACGGTCGCGTCCATCACCATACAGAATTACTTCCGCATGTACGACAAGCTGGCAGGGATGACCGGCACGGCCGTGACGGAGGCGAGCGAGTTCTTCGCGATATACAAGATGGACGTAGTGGAGATCCCGACCAATCAACCGGTCCGTCGCACCGACCACGAAGACGTGGTCTTCCGCACCCGCCGAGAGAAGTATAACGCCGTCATCGATGAAATCGAGGAATTGAACGAAAAGCGCCAGCCCATCCTGATCGGGACCACCTCCGTCGACGCCTCGGAAACGCTGAGCCGCATGCTGAAACGCCGGGGCATCAAGCACAACGTGCTGAACGCCAAGTTCCACCAGCAGGAATCCGAGATCATCGCGAAGGCGGGCCAGCCCGGCTCGGTGACTATCGCCACCAACATGGCGGGCCGGGGCACCGACATCAAGCTCGGCGCGGGCGTGGTCGATCTCGGCGGCCTCCACATCATCGGGACCGAACGCCACGAAGCCCGGCGCATCGACCGCCAGCTCCGCGGACGCTCCGGGCGCCAGGGGGATCCGGGTTCGTCGCGGTTCTACCTCTCGCTTGAGGACGACCTGATGCGGCTCTTCGGCTCCGAGCGCATCGCCTCCGTCATGGACCGGCTGAAGATACCGGACGGAGAAGTGATCGAGCACTCCATGGTGACCCGGTCCATCGAACGGGCCCAGAAGCGGGTGGAAGCCCAGCATTTCGACATGCGGAAGCACGTGCTCGAATACGACAACGTCATGAACCAGCAGCGCGAAGCGGTGTACGACCGACGCCTGCTCGCCCTGGAGCGCAAGAACCTCAGGGAAGACGTCGTCGAGATGATCCGCGGCGTGGCGGAAAGGAAGGTGGCGGAATACACCGATCCCAAGACCTATCCCGAGGACTGGGACCTGGACGGGCTGAGCGGCGACCTGGCCCGGAACTTCCACGTGGCCGTGGCCGTGGCCGAGGAGGAAATGGCGGATCTGAACGTGGAATCACTGGAGGAACTGGCCAACGAGAAGATGCTCGAATCCTACGAGCGGAAGGAAACGGCCCTGGCGCCTTCGCCGGAACTGATGCGCGACCTGGAGCGCTTCGCCACTCTGCACGTCATCGACAACGCCTGGCAGGAGCACCTGTACGAGATCGACCGGATGCGGGAGGGCATCGGCCTGCGCGCTTACGGCCAGCTGGATCCCCTGATCCAGTACAAGAAGGAAGCCTACGCCATGTTCGAGGAGTTGTGGGACCGGCTGGACGAGGAGATCGTCAAGACCGTCTTCAATGCCGAACTGGCCGAAACGCGCATGCCGCGCCAGGAAACCCCGACCAACATGCGTGCGATTCACCAGGAAGCCCCGGCCCTGGCCGGCATGGCCGGCACGGCCACGGAAGATCCCGATGCGGAGGCCGGCGTCCAGCAACGCGGGCGGTCCGGGCGGACCAGGCAGTCCGGACGGCGCGGCGGCCATTCCGACAGGGACCCGTCCCGTCCGGTCAGGGTCGAACAGAAAATCGGCCGTAACGCGCCCTGTCCCTGCGGCAGCGGGAAGAAGTACAAGAAGTGCTGCGGAGCAGGCGTCGCCTGACCCCTGCCTACTCTTCCTCGGCGCCGATCTGGCCCAGGTCCAGATCCAGTTCGTCGCGCCGCTGGTTCTTGGTGATCCTTCCGTCCTGTACCCACAGGATGCGGTCTGAAACGTCCAGCATCTTCAGATCGTGCGTCGCCGAAATGATCGTCACCTGCTTTTCCTGGTTCAGTTCCCGCAACAGCTCGATGATCTCCCGTCCCGTCTTACGATCCAGGTTGCCCGTGGGCTCGTCCGCGAGGACAATGGCCGGATCGTTGGCCAGTGCGCGGGCCACGGCGACGCGCTGCTGCTGCCCGCCGGACAGTTCCAGCGGCTTGTGCTGGACCCGTTCGCCGAGTCCCACCAGCGTCAGCAGGTCGACGCCCTTGTCGATGGCCTCGTCCGTCGCCAGGCCTGCGAAAATCATCGGCAGGGTGACGTTCTCCAGGGCGGTCATGACCGGGATCAGGTTGAAGGTCTGGAAGATGTAGCCGATCTTTCGGCACCTCAGCCAGGCCAGTTCGTAGGCGTCCAGCTGGGCGACGTCGACCTCGTCGATGTAGACCTTGCCCTCCGTCGGCTTGTCCAGCGCGCCGATCATGTTGAACAGGGTGGACTTTCCCGAGCCCGACGGACCCATGATGGAGATGTACTCCCCGCGCTGGACCTCCATGTCGATGCCCTTGAGCGCCTCCAGGGAGAGCTTGCCCATCTGGTACACCCGCTTGACCCCGCGCGTGCGCACGATATTCTGGGTTTCGGTGTCCGGCGCGTCCATTACCGCGGTCTGCTCTTCAGTCATTTCCCGCCCCTTTCAGATCGGCTTCCTGTTTGAATCCATCCAGCTAAGTGTTCCGGTTGTACGGTGTTCCGGTTGTATTCCTGGTACGGTGGAATTCCCTCGTCAGACTTCCGTGCGCATGGCGTCGGCCGGCGGCATCTGGGACGCCCGGTACGCGGGATACAGCGCGCCGATGATGGCAAGACCCAGTCCGGCCCCCAGCGAATACAGGCCGCTTTGGGCCACATCCAGGACCGGGAAAAGCACCAGGGGATCCCATCCGTAGGAGGTCATCATCGAGATCAGCATGAACAGGCAGCCCATGATAACCCCGCCTACCGATCCGACCAGTCCCTGGAAGGTGGATTCCAGCACGAAAAGCTGAATGATGAACTTGTCCAGGGCCCCCAGGCACTTCATGGTTCCGATTTCACGGTACCTTTCGGTTACCGACATCAACATGGCGTTGGTGATGCCGACGACGCACACGAGCAGAGAGAGAGATACAAGCCAAACCTGCTGCGTCGCCGAATCGCCGTCCGCACCCTTCTGTTCCAGCAATGCCCGGACCTGGGGGGAACCGCCTTCCACGAGCGCTTCGTTGATGGAGGCGCTGGTCAGGATGGACATGAGAAAGGCGATGCCGAAGAAAATGCCTCCGATCGTAATCAGCGACCGCCAGAACCGGATCCTCAGGCTGCGGAAACTGATCTCGATCGCCTTGGACAGGGGCAGCGATATCTGTTTCTCCGTCGTGCCGGCCGTCGCGGCCGATTCCGTCGTCATGCGTGCCTTTCTCCTTTTCTGTTTGCCACGGCCAGTCCGATCAACCCCTTCTCCGTGAGTTGTTTCAGGTACGTCAGCGTGGAGACCTCCGCTTCCTTGCGTTCCAGCTTGTATTCGGTCCTGATCGTCGATATGACGTGATCCACCGTGTTCTGGCCGTCACACAACCTCCAGAGGAACGAACCGATCCGGTCCAGCACCACCGTCCGCCGGCTCGGTACGTAGAACATCCGGGACATGGTGTTGATCCACCAGGTCTTGCGCCTCGGGATGCCCAGCACGATCTCCCCGTCGGAGTTCTCCTCGCAGGTCAGCTTCTCATTGCGAACCGGCTTCGCGCGCAACAAATCCCTACGGGGCAGCGGGGGCGGCTTCTTTCGAAATAACTGCATGATGACGACCCCGAGATCAGTGGCAGACCACCGTACCGGCTATTTCGTCCAAAAACTCGGGCCGGTGCGATTCGTCCAGGTGTCGCAGCACGTATATCCTATTGCCATCGATACAATGCCAGCCGCGACAACTCAATGGTTTTTTTCGCGGCCGCCGCCACGGCAGCCACGCCATGCGGGCGTGCACCGAATCGGGATCCACGCCCTGGCCCGTCCCGCCGATGGACGGATGGCCGCCCGTGAGACCGGCGTCGTCGATCCAGGTGTCGATTTCGCTGCCGTAGGTGTCCTGGAACCAGTCCGGGAACGTCCGGTCCTCCAGGTGCATTTCGGCAAGGCTCATCCTTAACAGTTCCAATCTGGCGCTACCGCGCTGGAAAGTCAACTCGATACGGCCCGTCATGAAGGAGTGGTGCTTCAGGACGCAGTCGGCTGGCAGCTCGATGCGCAACCCATACACGGCCCAGGTAGCGGTGTCGCCGCGGGCGTGGTCGTCCAGGGTGTTCAGCAATCTCGAAGCCCGGGTCATCATGGACTCTCCCCCGCGCCCGAGGACCTGGGCGAAGACCGTGCGGCCGCAGATTTCGCACATCCACAGGCAGCCGTAGGCCTGCAGAGGCTCGGGTCCTTCCGTCCGCCAGTGAAACCCCTCCACCGTCCGGTCCGCCAGTACAGTCTCGTCCTTGATGAGCGCCAGGTCGCGCCGGACCTTGACGGGCGGCGCCTTCTTCCCGCCCTTCCCGGTGAGGTTCCTGAGATACCTTGCGACCACCTGGTCGGCCGATTCCCGGCCGCGCGTTCGCTCCCATCTCAGCTCGAAACGGGGCATCTCCGAATCGTCGAGCCGCAGATAGCCCGTCGAAAAATCGCCGGATACCGCGCCGATGCTCCAGTCTTCCGGTCGCTCGAACGACAGGTGATGCCAACCCGTGACCACCCATTTCGGTGCCCCGCGATTCATGTGACCGTTCTTTCCCGCCGCGTGAATTCCAGGATGTAGTGCAGGCCCGATCCGACCACGCAGCAGAGGCCCGCCCAGAGAGCCCACGTTCCGTATGGCTGCCAATCCACGACGTAGAGGACCAGCGCGACGCCCATGGCCAGGGTGGTCAGCTTGCCGATCCGGTCGGCCGGCAGGATCACGTTCCCCGGCTTGAGATACAGGTACGCGCCCGCAATCAGAATGGACAGGTCGCGGGCGATGATAAGCGCGGCCGCCCACAGCGGAAACTCCCGGAACAGGACCAGAAAGACCGACAGGCTGCCGACCAGGATCTTGTCGGCCAGCGGATCGAGCACGAGCCCCCACCTGGATGCCCAGCGGAAGCGGCGCGCCAGGTAACCGTCGGCCGCATCCGTCAGAAAGGCGCACCCGACCAGCGCGTACAGGACCAGCCGCGCATCCCCGGCGAAACTCCAGTAGATGAAAGGAACGGCGGCAATGCGCGAAAGGGACAGCACGTTGGGCGGCGTCCAGAACCGTCCCTGGCTTCCGTTCCCTTCGGAGTCCGCACTCATGCCACCGTCCTTCGCGGGCGTCGCGGGTGCGCGAGGCACGCCAGTTTCACGCGGCCGCCGTGCGCCGGAGCATCTCGCGGGCGTGGGAGAGGGCCATGGCGTCCACCGTCTCCCCGGCCAGCATGCGCGCGATCTCCCGGACCCGGCCGTCCTCGTCCAGGTGATCGACCAGCGTGATCGACCTGCCGCGGGCCGATTGCTTGTGCACGGTGAAATGGGTACGGCCCCAGCAGGCCACCTGGTGAAGATGGGTGATGCACAGCACCTGGTGGTCCTGGGAAAGCAGCTTCAGGCGGTGGCCGACCGATTCTGCGATGCGTCCGCCGATGCCTATGTCCAGTTCGTCGAATATCAGTGTCGGCATGCGGTCGGATTCGGCCAGGATCACCTTCAGCGCCAGCATGATGCGGGAGATCTCGCCGCCGGAGGCAATGCTCGCCAGCGGTTTCAGGACCTCCCCGGCATTGGGCGATATCAGGAATTCGATCTGGTCCAATCCGTGGGCGTCCACACGGTAGCGGCGTCCGTCGATCCGCAACGGTCCGTCATCGGACTCCTGCCACGCGATCCCGACCTGGAAGCCGGTCTTTCCCATGCCCAGTTCCGCCAGTTCCGCCACGACCCGGCCTTCCAGCTTGCGGGCAACCTGTTTACGCCGGTCCGACAGGGCTTTCGCACATTCGGCCAATTCCTGCCGGGCCGCTTCCACCTCCTCGCGCAGGCCGCTCCGGCGTTCGTCGGCTGTGTCCATCCGGCCCAGTTCCCCGGCGATCCGTTCGCGATGGGCCGCGACCTCCTCGATCGTGCTGCCGTATTTCCGCTTGAGCCGCCCGATGAGATCCAGCCGGTCCAGCGCCTCTTCCAGGCGCGCCGGGTCGTATTCGACGCGGTCGCGGTAGCGCCGAAGGAAATCGGTGCAGTCGTCGAGCTGGTAGCGCGCGGTGCGCACGCTTTCGAGGGCCTCGCCCAGCGAAGGGTCGATACGCTCGGCTTCCTCCAGCGCGCGGATGACGCGGACCAGTCCGTCGACGAACGCTTCCTCTCCTTCGGAAATCGCCTCGGAAGCCTCGGAAGCGACCCGGATCAACTGTTCCGCGTGCTCCAGGACGGTCCGCTCCCTCTCCAGTTCCTCGTCTTCCCCGGGCGAAAGGTCCGCCTGGTCGAGTTCGTCGAGCTGGAAGCGGTAGAGTTCCTCCCGTTCACGGGTGGCGGCGAGTTCTTCCTCCAGTTTCTGCAGGGCCCCAGACTTTTCTGTGAACCGGCGGTAGGCTTCGGCGACGCGTTGCTTCGGCGTTCTGACGTCCTCGAAACCATCCAGGAAGTCCCGGTGCGTCCGCGGATTCAGCAGCGTCTGGTGATCGTGCTGTCCGTGCAGGTCAACCAGCAGGCCGCCCAGTCTCCTGAGGACGGAAACGGTGACCAGGCTGCCGTTGATCGTGCACCGGTTGCGTCCGTCGCGGCTGACCTCCCGCCGGATGATCAGCCCATCCTCCTCCGGGTCCACGCCGATCTCCGTCAGCAGGTCCCGCAGCTGAGGGTCGCGCTCCCCTTCGAAGAGCCCCTCGACGACCACGGACCGCGCACCGTTCCGTATGGTGTCCGACGCGGCCCGGCCGCCGAGAATGAGTCCCAGTGCGCCGATCAGGATGGACTTCCCGGAACCGGTTTCACCCGTGAGTACGTTCAATCCGGGGGTGAACTCGATGTCCACCTCGTCCAGAAGCGCGTAGTTTTTGACCCTCAGGTTCGCGAGCATAGGCTACAACAATGAACGGCGGGACCGCACGGGACCCGTCTGGAAATGGCCGGTCCATGCTGACCGGGATGTTCAGCGTTCCCCCCATTTCAGCTTCGTGCGCAGGACATCGTAAAAGGAACGATCCGTGAACCGGATCAGGTGTATGGTGTGGTCCGCCCGGTAAAGCTCGACGGTGCTTCCCGGCTGGATCACCACGTTCTCCTGGCCGTCCACGGTGAGCAGGAGATCGGGATGGTCCGCCCGGACTTCGATCCGTATGCGGTCCCGGGCGGCGAGCACCATGGCGCGGTTGGAGAGCGTATGCGGACAGATGGGCGACACGACGATCGCTTCCATGTCAGGCGCCAGAATCGGGCCCCCCGCCGCCAGCGAATAGGCCGTGGAGCCGGTCGGGGTCGACACGATCAGCCCATCGGCCATGACGTCGTTGACGTATTCGTCATTGATATAGATGCCCAGTTCGATGACCCGGCAGATCGCTCCCTTGTCGATCACGATGTCGTTCAGCGCCGAAAACACATCGTTCGCTATCCGTCCCTCGAGGACCAGCCGCTTGTCCAGCGTGTACCGCCCGTCGAAGACGCGTCCGAGGGCGTCGCCGAGGTCGCCGGGCGTCGTCTGCATCATGAATCCGAGCTTTCCGGAATTTACGCCGAGAATGGGGGTGCCGGAAGCGCCCACCAGGCGTGCGGTCTTGAGCAGTGTGCCGTCCCCCCCGATGGCGATAACCCAGTCGACGCCCTCCACGGCGCGTTCGTCCGAATCCACGACTACGCACTCCCCGCGGGCTACTGCCTCGCCGGCCGAGGCCGCCAGGTCGGCCGCGAGCGTTGGCTTTCCGGACCGCGACGTGACCAGCCGCACGAGTTCCGGAATCAGTCCGGCGACCACGGGCCGCGCCGGATTGGCGATGATGCCCACGCGATGCATCAGAAGGTCCTTCCGATCAGGTACTCCGCCCAGTTGACCAGGTATCCCTTATAAGAAGAGTCGGGAATCGCATCGAGATTTCGAATGGCATCGGCCACGCGGCGTTCCATGAGCGTCCGGGCGTGGTCGAGACCGCCGTGGGCAAGGATGAGGTCGCGGACCTCCGCGATCTGCTCGTCGGTAGCCCCCGGTTTCCCGACGACGTCGAGCAGAAAACGCCGCTCGGCGGGCGTAGCCTTGTGGTAGGTGTGGACGAGCAGCAGGGTGCGCTTCCCTTCCCGGAGGTCGGAGCACACCGGTTTCCCCAGCGTGGCCTCATCGGCCGTGAGGCCCAGGATGTCGTCCTGCAGCTGGAAGGCCACGCCGCATTCGCCGGTGAACGATGAAATCGCCCGCACCATGGGGTGATTCCGGTCCGGGGTATTCAGGCCGATCATCGCGCCGGCTGCGCCCGCGAAGGTGTAGAGCGCGCCGGTTTTTCTCCAGAACATGTCGATCACGGACGCTTCGTCCAGGCTGTCCATGGGCGCCTTGGCGTACTGAATGTCCAGCGCCTGTCCGCCGACGAGGGCCAGGAGGACTTCCGTCTCCAGGTAGCGGATGAGTTCGATCACCACTTCGCCGTTGTCCACGTCCGCGTCGTACAGTTCGGTCAGGAGCCCGGTGGCCCAACCGTGCTGGACCTCGCCGGTCATGATCCCGATAGACAGGCCGTAGTGCGCGGCTTCTCTTTCGTCAAATGCCCCGCCGGCCAGCGCCCGCCTCCGGAACTCCTCGTGGACGGTGGGCGTGCCGCGCCGCAGCGCGTCCCGGTCCATGATGTCGTCATGCACGATGGTCCAGGTGTGGAACAGTTCCACCGCGACCGCCGCGGGCGTTGCGGCCCGCTCCCGGCCGCCCACGGCGCCGCAGGAGAAGTAGAGCACGCAGGGACGGAGCACCTTGCCGGACGCCTTCAGGTAGCTGAACACCCCGTCGTGTATGTCCTCCGGAATGAACAGTACTTTACGACGGTCGGCCTCCAGGTACTCGCGCACCCATTCCTTTCGGACGGCCAGCGCGTCGAGGAAGTCCTGCTTTCCCGGGGTATCGGTCATATGCGACGCCATTCATCTGGTGTCGGAATCTAGAACTGCAGGTCGTTGCCCTGGCTGGGCGGCGATTCCGGTTCGAAGGGCTCGATGACGAACCGGCCGTTCTCCACGCGCACCAGCTTGCGCACGTGTTCGTCCGCCGCGTTCAGCTGCCGGGTGCAGATCCGGGAAAGCTCTATGCCCTCCTGGAAGAGGGCGAGTGATTCATCCAGCGGGAGATCGCCCTGTTCCATGCGTTCGACGATGTGCTCGAGGCGCTTCAGCGCCTCCTCGAAAGTCGGTTTTTCCTTTTCGTTCATCCTCGGTATCCCGTCGGTCAGGCAGTTTCGGTGGTATTCGATTCATCGAACAGGCCGATGGTGGCCGGCGCTTCCTCGCGCCGTTTCTTCCGGGGGGCAGCCTCAGCCGGTTCCGTCCCGTCATGCAGGTGCTCGACCCGGCAGAACGCTTCGCCCTTGCGCAGGCGTACGTTCACGCGGTCGTCGACGCTAAGTTCATCGGCGTCGCGGACGATGCGCCCGTCCGACGCGCGTTGGCAGACGGCGTATCCTCGTTCCAGTACCGATAGCGGGCTGAGGGCCTGGAGCCGTCCGGCCAGTCCGCCGACCAGCTGGGCGCGCGTTTCGTGGTCGTGGAAGCACCGGTCGGCCAGACGGCGGGTCAGTTCATCGGTGAACTGGGCGTACTGGCCGATCTGGTCGACGGGCCGCCTGAGTCCGTAACTGGTCAGTGCCGTGGCGACGCGCTGGCGGGACCGGTCCAGGTACCCCGTCATGCTTCCGCAAAGCCGTCTCAAAACGGCCTCCGACCGGTCCTTCAATTCCCGCAGGTCGCGGACGATTATTTCGGCCGCGCCCGACGGCGTAGGGGCCCGGAGATCGGCCGCGAAGTCGGTCAGCGTGTAGTCCGTTTCGTGTCCCACGGCGGAGACCACCGGGATCCGGGACTGGAAGACCGCCCGGACCACCGCCTCTTCGTTGAACGCCCACAGGTCCTCCACCGATCCGCCTCCCCGGCCGACGATCAGCACGTCCACCTCGCCATAATCGTTCATCTCTTCGATGGCGGCCGCGATTTCCGCCGCGGCGCCTTCGCCCTGCACGGGCGCCGGCCGGAGGACGATCGAGACCCACGGCGCGCGCCGGCGCAGGACATGGATGATGTCCCGGATCGCGGCGCCGGACGCGGAGGTGACCACGCCCACCCGCTCCGGGAAGGAAGGCAGCGCCTGCTTGTGTTCCTCGCGGAACAGGCCCTCTTTCTCGAGCTTGGCCTTCAGCCGCTCGAAGGCCGCCTGGAGCGCGCCCGCGCCCACGGGCTTCAATTGCTGGGCGACGAGCTGGTACTGCCCCTGCACGTCATAGACGGAAAGGGGGCCCCGGGCCAGGACCTCCATGCCGTCTTCGGGTTCGAAGGTCAGTTTCCGGTTCGCCGACCGCCACATGACGCAGCGCAGCTGGCTGCGGTCGTCCTTCAGCGAGAAGTAGGCATGACCGGACGAGTGGCGCTTGTAGTTGGAGATTTCACCGGAAACCGACACGTAGGGAAACGTTTCCTCTAGGAGCGTCTTGATCCCCGCGGTCAGTTCGGAAACGGTCAGTATGCCGTTGTCGCCCTCGTTTACCAAGTCTGGCCTTCCTCCCTCGCCTGTTCCGGCACCGCCGCATTTCAGGCGACGCCGCTGTTCAAACAACGCCGTTCTATCGGCCATGTCGCTCTGCCGGCACCGCCCCTACCTGGCGATTTCGACCGCCCGGGTCTGCCGGATGACCGTCACCTTGATCTGGCCCGAGTATTCCATCCGGGCCTGGATCTTGCGAGCGATTTCCGTGGCGAGCTGGACCGCGCGGAGGTCGTCGACTTCCTCGTGATCGATCATGACCCGCACTTCTTTTCCCGCCTTCATGACGAAGGCCCTGGATACGCCGTCGAAGGAGTTAACCAGCCGTTCCATCTCCCGGAGCCGGCGGACGTACTTTTCCAGCGGTTCCCTCAGCGCGCCGGGCCTTGACATGGAGAGGGCGTCGGCGGTTCGGACCATTACGGCCAAGGGGCTGGCTTCTTCCAGGTTGTCGTGAATGGCGTCAATGCACTCCAGCACTTCGGTCGGTTCTCCGTACTTCTCCGCGACCGATCTCCCCAGTTCCCCGTGCGCACCTTCCGGGCCGCCTTCCACGGCCTTGCCGATGTCGTGCAGCAGTCCGCAGCGCCTGGCCAGGGTCACGTCCAGTTCCAGCTCCTGCGCCATGATACCCGCAAGCTCGGCCACTTCGCGGCAGTGATGCAGCGCGTTCTGGCCGCCGGTCATCCGGTACTTCAGTTGCCCGAGCAGCATGGCCACCTCGGGACGGACGCCGGTAATGCCCAGGTCGAAGAGCACCTGCTCGCCCGTATCCTGGATCAGATCGCTGATTTCTTCCTGGGTCTTGGAGACGACCTGCTCGATGAATCCGGGATGGATTCTCCCGTCCTGGATGAGCTTCTCCATGGAAAGCTTCGCGATTTCGCGGCGCATGGGGTTGAACCCGGAGAGGACGACGGCATTGGGGGTGTCGTCGACGATGACATCGATCCCCGTTGACATTTCGAACGCCTGGATGTTGCGTCCGTCACGCCCGATGATACGTCCCTTCATTTCATTATCGGGCAGGGATATGACCGACGTCGTCGTTTCCGTCACGTGATCCAGCGTGTACTTCTGCATCGCGTGCGTGATGATTTCCCGGGCTTCGACCTCCGCGTTCTGGCGGGCTTCTTCGATGATGCTGCGGGCTTGCTGGCCGGCTTCGGCGCGTATCCGGGCGTCGATGTTGCTGAGCAGCGCCTTTCTCGCCTCTTCCGTCGTCATGCCGGCGGATTGCTCGAGTTGTTCGGTCTGTCGATTGATCAACTGATCCAGCCGCTCTTCGGACTCCACCAGTTTCTCGTCCCGTTCCTGCAGCGACTGAAGGTGCTTCTGAATACCTTTTTCGCGCTTGGCCACGTAGTCGGCCTTGCGCTCCAGGTTCTGCTCCCTGATCGAGATCCGTTTTTCGACGCGCTGGAAGTCCTGGCGGGTCTGGTTGCTTTCTCGCTCGAATTTAGCCTTGGCCTGGTAGGATTCCTCCTCCATTTCGATCCTGGCCGTATTCTTTATTGTTTCAGCTTCTTCCACCGCCTCTGCGAGGATGCTCTCTGCCAAGCGCTCCATACTGTCCGTCTTACGTTTTTCGACACGCTTTCGAATGAACCATCCGAAGAGAAACATGATCAGGGCGGTGCCGGCGTAGAGACTGATCGTCACAAGCATAGTGGCAGCCACCTTCTTCAATTGTTACGGTTGTTCCAGACATAGTCCGTTCCTCAACAAGATCGGTCATGGTCTTCCTTCTCTCCATCCTGTTCAGAAACCGGTTGCTCCATCAACTCGTCCATGCGCCGGATCAGCTCCGCGATCCGATCGTGATGCATGGACTCCGATACGACCTGGTTCTGCTGTTTTTCACGTTCCTTGTGCAGTTCGTCGGCGATCCTGATCGCCGTGAGGACCGCCACGCTGGTGAGGGACTGCATGGTCACGCTGACGGGTACCTCGCGCATGCGCTCGTCCACGTAGGCGGCGATCCGCTGGATGTACTCGGCTTCCTCTTCCGCCTGAATCGGATATTCGGTCCCGCAGATGTTGACGCGTACGGTGACTTTCTCGTCATCCATAATGGGTCCATCCCGGTGTGCAACCGGCCAGCAAACGGATGCCGGGGGCCAGGCGAACTGCGGCGGACAAAACAGGGACTGATCCGGACTGATCCTACTCGATGACGTCCAGGCGCGACAGCATCGTGTCTATACGCGCCTTGATGTCGTCCTGCTTGACGCGCAGCGCCTGGTTTTCCTGTTCCAGTTCTTCTTTCGAGGTAACCGACTGCTCCTGCTGTTGCTGCAGTTCCTGGATCTGCGTTTCGAGGTTCTGGTTCCGGCCGCGCAGATCCGCGTTCTCGTCCTTCAGCCGCTGGATCAGGTCGATCATCGTTTCGATCCGGCCCAGCAACAGCTCAATGGATTGTTCTTGCATGAATCCCTCCGCAAAGGTGTATTCCAGCGCGCCTCGACGGCGCTAGGAGCGAAGTTCCGCCCGGTACCGGCTCACCAGCCGGCGCAGCACCTTATCCTGAAGCCGCGTGACTTCAGCGTCCGTCAGCGTCCGTTCTCCGGACCTGAACCGCATGGCGTACGCCATGCTCTTGCTTTGGGCCGCGATCTGCGTTCCCCGGTATACGTCGAAGAGTTCGACCGATTCCAGGAGGTCGCCGCTACACGCGCGGATTTCATTCAGTATGTCCCGATGAGTAACCTCTTCGGGCACGACAATAGCCAGGTCTCTTTCGACCGCGGGGTACTTGGGCGGCGCATGATAAGTCCTTCGATCGGACGCCTGGCCGAAGAGGACACCGCAGTCGATCACCCCCATCCATACGGGTTCCCGGATCTCGTAATGGTCGAGGACCCGTTGCGCCACCGCGCCGAAACGGCCCGCACGCACCTCGTCCGCGAGCAGTTCGCCGGTACGGTCGGCATCGAACAGAGGATCGATCTTATCATACGGGACGGTTTCGACCCTGTCAAGTCCTAACCGGCCGAGCAGCGCCTCCGCCAGACCCTTCAAATCGAAGAAATCGAAGGCCCCCGGAGGGCCGTCCCAGTGCGGGCTGTGGCGCTGTCCCGTGACGGCGAAACAGAGGTGTTCGGGTTCGTCGGGAAGGCCTTCTTCTTTCGCCCAGAATACGCGCCCGGCCTCGAATATGCGGATGTCCCGTACCTTGCGATTGGCGTTCCAGCGCACTACGCCCAATACCGAGGCCGCCAGGTTCGTGCGCATGGCGGAGAGTTCGGGACTCAGGGGATTGTCGATCATGACGCCGGGACGGTCCGGATCGATGAGCCGGTTCAGGTCCGGGTGCAGGAGACTGTGGGTGACCACCTCCGTAAAGCCGAACCCGGCCATCGCGTCCCGCAGGCGCCGCTGGTCGTCCTGCGTGCCGCGGCGGGCCTCCTCCCGTTCCCGGGCTTCGGCCGTATCGTCGCGGGGCGGCGCCGAAGCCACCGGTTCGATCCGATCGTAGCCATAGAGACGGGCGACCTCCTCGATCAGATCCACTTCGCGGAAGACGTCCCGCCTGAACGACGGCACACCGACCTCGAGATCCACGCCGTCGGCCCGTGTGTCGAACCGCAGCCGCCGCAGCAACGCGGCGATTTCGTCCCGGTCCAGAGCGGTGCCCAGCAACCCGTTCACGCGGCTCGTGCGCAACCGGATCACCGGATCGGGATCGGCCGGCGTCCGGACGTCGATCATGCCTTCCGCCACCATGCCTCCGGCCACCTCGGCGATCAGTCCCGCGGCCCTGCCCACGGCCTCGCCCTGAAGTTCCGGATCCATGCCCCGTTCGAACCGGCGCGACGCGTCCGTCTGCAGCTGCAGCGCCTTCGAACCCCGCCGCACCCGCACCGCGTCGAAACAGGCGCCTTCCAGGAAGACCCGGTCGGTTTCCGGGGTGATCTCGGTATCCAGTCCGCCCATCACGCCGCCGACGCCGATGCCCGTTTCGTGGTCGGCGATCATCAGTACTTCGCCGTCGAGGGTACGGTCCACGTCGTCCAGGGTGGTGAAGGCCTCCTCCTCCCCGGCGCGGCGGACGACGATGCCCCGTCCCGCGAGCCGGTCCAGGTCGTAGGCGTGCAGCGGCTGTCCCATTTCGAGCATGACGTAGTTCGTCACGTCGACCACGTTGCTGATGGACCGGATACCGGCGGCTTCGATCCGTCTCTTCAGCCAGTCCGGCGAAGGTCCGATGCGGACGCCGGTGATCACGCGGCCCACGAACCGGGGGCAGTCATCGGGGGCGTCGACGCGGACGCTGGCCAGGGTATCGACCGGAGGACCCGCTTCATCGACGACGCCGGACGGTATGCGAAGCTCGCCGCCCGACAGAGCGGTGATCTCCCGGGCCACGCCGACCAGCGCGAGGCAGTCGGGGCGATTGGTGCCCACGTCGATGCTCAACACCGTTTCCGGTCCGCCCACGATGTCCTTCAGGGGCTGGCCGGGCTCGACCGCGGCATCGAGCACCATGATGCCTTCATGGTCGTCGGACAGGTTCAGTTCGGCCTCGGAGCAGATCATCCCGAAGGACTCCACCCCGCGGATCTTCGCTTTCCGGATCTCCATGCCGCCGGGCAGCACCGCGCCGACCCGCGCGACCGGCACCTTCTGTCCGGCGGCCACGTTCGGCGCGCCGCAGATGACCTGCAGGGTCTCGCCGCCCACGTCCACGGTGCAGAGGGAAAGCCGGTCGGCGTTGGGATGGCGCTCCACGCGCTCCACGTGGCCGACGACGAACTCCTCGAAGTCGCTGCCGACCGTATCGACGCCGTCGACCTCCAGGCCGGACATGACCAGCCGGTCCACCAGTTCTTCGACGGGCCACGGGACGTCGCAGTACGCCTGCAGCCACGAAAGGGGTACTTTAATCACCATGGGACGCTTGGCTCCTTGCCGGACGAACCGCGCTCCTTGCCGGAGACGCCGTTGCGCTCACTTCCGGCGCTCACGGACGCACCGCGCTCAGTGGCCTTCGAGCTGGCGCAGGTCGTTCTCCAGGAACATGTGGATGCTGTCGATCCCGTACTTGAACATGGCGAGACGGTCCAGCCCCATGCCGAAGGCGTAGCCGGTATATACTTCCGGATCGTAGTCCACGAATCCGAAGACGGCCGGGTCGACCATGCCGGCGCCAGAGATCTCCAGCCACCCCGTGTATTTGCAGATCCGGCAACCCTTGCCGCCGCACGCGACACAGGAGAAGTCGTACTGTACGCTGGGTTCGGTGAAGGGGAAGAAATCGGGGAGGAAACGCACCTTGACCTTCCCGCCGAAGAGCCGCTGGGCGAAGTAGGTCATGTCGCCTTTGAGCTGTGCCATCGTGACCCCTTTGTCCACGTACAGGCCCTCGCACTGATGGAAAGTGAAGGCGTGGGTGGCGTCGGGGTTCTCGTGGCGGTAGGTGCGGCCCGGCACGATGACCCGCACCGGGGGCTTCTGCTGTTCCATGACCCGGACCTGCACCGGAGAGGTATGGGTCCGCAGCACGATGTCGCTGCCGAGATAGAAGGTATCCTGGGTATCCCGGGCCGGATGGTCGCGCGGGATGTTCAGCGCTTCGAAGTTGTAGTAGTCCCACTCCACCTCGGGACCGTCCACCACCGAGAAACCCATGTCCCGGAAGATCTCGGTGACTTCCTCGCGGATCAAGGTCAGGGGATGCTTGCTTCCCATTGGCGGGGGGCGTCCCGGCAGCGTGACGTCCAGGGCGCCGGCCGCGGATTCCCCACCCGCTTCGCACGCCGCCCTGCGCGCTTCCAGGGCTTCGCCGATGGTCTTCTTGGCCTGGTTGACCCGCTGGCCGATGCGGGGTCGGTCCCGGGGTTCCGCCTTGCCCACGGAACGCAGGACGCGGGTCAGGTCGCCGTTCTTCCCCATGTACCTGATGCGGATCTCTTCCAGGTCCGACGGGTCGGCGGCACGGGCGATTTCCTCCAGCGCCCGGGCTTCAATCGCTTCTGCTTCCTGTACCATGGATGGTCCGGTCCCGGTCCTTCAGCGGTCTACGGTGGTTTAGCGTCAGGAGACCTGCGCTTTGGCTGCGTCTGCCACCACGGCGAAGGCGGGCGGATCGTTGACGGCGAGTTCGGCAAGGAGTTTCCGGTCGATTTCGATCCGGGCCAGCTTCAAGCCGTGTATGAGTTGACCGTACGTCAGGCCGTTGAGCCTTGCCGCCGCGTTGATCCGGGTGATCCACAGACGGCGGAAATCGCGACGGCGCCGGCGGCGGTCGCGGTAAGCGTAGGCCCAGCCCCGGTTGACGGCTTCGCGGGCTGTCCGGTAAAGCCTGTTGCGGCGGCCCCAGTATCCCCTGGCCAGCTTGATGGTTTTCTTGCGCCGCCTGTGCGAGGCGGTGGCGTTCGTGGCGCGTGGCATGTGTTATTCCTTATTAATTCGGCATCATCCGCCTGAGGCGCGGCGTGTCAGCCTTGCTCGCCATGGCGGTGCCGCGAAGGCTTCTCGTGCGCTTGCCGTTCTTGGACAACTTATTGTGGGTCGCGTGGGAATGGCTGCGTTTGAACTTGCCGGAGGCTACCCGCTTGAAGCGTTTCGCAGCCGCTTTCAACGTCTTGATTTTCGGCATGATCTACTCCTGGTATCTACCTGGGCATGAGGACCAGCGACATGCTGCGGCCTTCCAGCCTGGGCCGCTGTTCGATGGTGCCTACGTCTTCCAGTATCTGCGCCATGTGCTCCAGTTTCCGCTGGCCCAGTTCCACGTGGGTCATTTCACGGCCCCAGAACCGCACGGACACCTTGACCTTGTTCCCGTGCGTCAGGAAATCGCGGGCCTGGTTGGCCCGGTACTCCAGGTCGTGTTCGCTGATCTTGGGCGTCTTGAAGCGGATTTCCTTCAGCTGCGTTACGTGCTGCTTTTTGCGCGATTCCTTCACGCGCTTGCTCTGCTCGTACTTGTACTTGCCAAAGTCCATGATCTTGCAGACGGGCGGGCGGGCATCTGGCGACACCTCCACGAGGTCGAGGTCGGCGCCGGACGCTAGCTGCAGGGCCTCCTTGGTCTCCATGATGCCGACCTGCTCGCCTTCCGCGCTGATCACCCGCACCTGGGGCACGCGAATCATTCCGTTGACTCTGACGGTTCTCTTTTGAATGGCTTTCCTCCCGGATCCTAGTGCTTTCGATTCATTCTGCCACCTGAACGGTCCGGCTTGTCCGGACGGTCCGGTCGATTTCTTTCTCAATCGCGCCGATCAGGGCTTCCACCGGCATGTTCCCCTGGTCACCCTTGCCGTGACGGCGTACGGACACGTCGCCAGCCTCCATCTCGCGTGCCCCGGCAATGGCCATGAAGGGGATCTTCTTCGTCTCCGCCTCGCGGATCTTGTACCCGACTTTCTCGTTTCTCACGTCCGTCTCGACCCAGAATCCGGCCTCTTCGAGCCTGCGCGCCACATCGCGGACGTACGCGGTCTGGTGTTCCGAAATGCCGATCACGACGACCTGGACCGGCGCGAGCCAGGTCGGGAATGCGCCGGCGCAGTGTTCGATGTATACGCCGAGGAACCGTTCCAGGCTGCCGAGCATGGCGCGGTGGATCAGCACCGGGCGGGCGGGCTTGCCGGATTCGGTAATGTACTCGAGATCGAAGAGTTCCGGCATGTTGAAATCGAGCTGGCACGTACCCAGTTGCCAAGGGCGCTGCAGGGCGTCCTTCACGAAGAAATCCACTTTCGGTCCGTAGAAGGCCGCTTCGCCGGGCGACACTTCGTAAGCGACGCCCAGGTCGTCCAGCACGCTGGCCAGGGTCTCCTCCGAGTGATCCCAGATCTCGTCGGTGCCGGCTCGTTTGTCCGAGCGCGTGGACAGGTGGATGCCGATGTCGTCGAAGCCCAGCATGGTGTAAGCGTCTGTCAGCATCTTGATGAAATCATTGACCTCGTCGCCGATCTGCTCCGGGCGGCAGTAGATGTGGGCGTCGTCCTGCGCAAAGGAGCGCACCCGCATCAGGCCGGCCGTCACCCCGGAACGCTCGTGCCGGTGCAACCGGGCGAAATCGGCGTACCGGACGGGCAGATCGCGGTAGGAATGGTGGCCTGCCGCGTACATGAGGCAGTGGCTGGGACAGTTCATCGGCTTGGGCGCGTATTCCCGGTCGTCGGCGTTTATGGTGAACATCTCGTCCCAGAAATGCTCGTAGTGGCCAGAGGTCTTCCACAGGTCTGCTTCGTAGATCAGCGGCGTGATGACTTCGTCGTACCCATACTTTTTATATAGTTCGCGCACGTAGTCGGTCAGGGTGTTGTAAACCCGGGCGCCTTTCGGGAAGAAGAAGGGCGACGCCGGCGAAGAGGGGTGGAACATGAACAGCTCGAGTTGCCTGCCCAGCTTGCGGTGGTCCCGCCGTTCGGCCTCGGCGCGCCGTTCCAGGTACTCGTCCAGGTCCTTTCTGCGGGGATAGGACACGCCGTATATCCGCTGCAGGCTCTGGTTGTTCTCGTCCCCGTGCCAGTAGGCGGCCGCGACGTTGAGCAGCTTGAAGGCCTTGATCTTTCCGGTCGACGGGATGTGCGGGCCCCGGCAGAGGTCGATGAAATCTCCTTGCTCGTAGATGCTGATCACCTCGTCCGCGGCGAGGTCGTCGATCATCTCGACCTTATAGGACTCGCCCCGGTCGTTGAACAGGGCGCGGGCATCCTTGCGGGAAAGCTCGCGGCGCCGGATAGGCATGTCCGCCTGGGACAGTTCGACCATGCGCCCCTCGATGCGCTCGAGATCATCGGTCGTGAACGGTTCCGGCATGTCGAAGTCGTAGTAGAATCCCTCTTCGATCGGCGGACCGATGGTCAGTTGCGCTTCGGGGAACAGCTCCTTGGTGGCCTGGGCCATCAGGTGCGTGGTGCTGTGCCAGTACACCTCCCGTCCCTCGGGATTGCTGAAGGTCAGCACCTCCAGGGACGCATCACCGTCCAGCCGGTGGTCCAGGTCGACCTGGGCGCCGTCGATCTTGGCTGCGAGCGCCGCCTTGCCCAGACCGGGACCAATGCGCGCTACCGCGTCCATGACCGTAGATCCCTGCTCCAATTCGATCTGACCGCCGTCGGGAAGTGTGATCCTGACGTTTTTCAATGACTGACTCCCGGTTTACTCCACAACGTATCCCAGTCTAGCCCAGTCTGGCCCAGTCTGGCCCAGGCTAGTCCGCCCGGTTCCACAAGGCCTTTCTACCTACCGGACAAACAGAAAAAAATAAAACGCGAACCGGGATTTGTCAATAGATTTACCATGCCCAAAAATCCCCTCATTGTTCGAAAAGGCTGCCCATCATATCGCTGTAGGAACGCCGGCCGTCGGCGACGTTCTTGCTGATCCTCGAATGCTGGTGCAGGCCCTCGAGCAGAAACTCCATGGCTATGGAAAGTTCAGCCCGGTTTTCCGTCTGGACGTGCCGGCCCGCCAGCTTCCGCAACCCATCGACGCCGTTCAGCGCGCCATAAAAGGATTTGTCGTCCATGGTGTCCGAAATCTCGACCGTCTTTCCTTCTTCGAACCAGGCGAGAACTTCCTGGTAGTACGCGCCGCGTTCATCATCCTCGCCGTAGACCGCGGGGAAGTAGTGTCCGAAGACTTCCTTCACGGCCCGGCCGATCAGCGCCTCGGCTACCTTGACCTCGCCTTCCTGCTCGCCCTCGTACACGAGCTCCAGCTTGCCCGTCATCGCCGGAATCACGGCCGACAGGTCGCACATGCGGGGCACGACGGACCGCTTGCCCTGCAGGATGCATCGCTTCTCGACCTGGCTGACCAGGTTCTCCATGGCGGCGATGGTCATGCGCGTGCTTACGCCGGAGGTCTGGTCGATGAACTCGCTGCTCCGGGCCTGGAAGGCGATCTCCTCCACCGTTTCACGCAGGAATGAGGGCATGTCGACCCGCACGCCGCCAGGCCGCTCGGTCCAGGCCTCCTGGTCGGTGATGGCCATGGCGTATTCGCGGCTGACGGGATAGTGGGTCAGGATCTGCGAATCGATCCGGTCCTTGAGCGGGGTGATGATGGTCCCGCGGTTGGTATAGTCTTCCGGGTTCGCCGAGAAGACGATCATCACGTCCAGGGGGATCCGTACCGGGAATCCCCGGATCTGGATGTCCTTCTCCTCCATGATATTCAGCAGGCCGACCTGGATGCGGGGCTGTAGATCGGGCAGTTCGTTCACGGCGAAAACGCCCCGGTTCATCCTCGGGATGATGCCGAAGTGGATCACGCCCTCGTGGGCGTAGTGAAGCCGCTGGGAAGCCGCCTTGATGGGATCGATATCGCCGATCAGGTCGGAAATGGTCACGTCAGGCGTGGCGAGCTTCTCGCCGTAACGCCGCGACCGGCCGATCCACTCGATGGGGGTGTCGTCCCCGTGTTCGGACACGAGGTCCCGGGCGCGCCGGCTGACGGGCGCGTAGGGCGAACTGTTGATCTCGCAGCCCGCGATCACGGGCAGGTACTCGTCGAGCAGCGTGACCAGGGCTCTCAGGATGCGGGTCTTCGCCTGTCCGCGCAGCCCGAGGAGAATGAAGTCGTGCCGGGACAGGATCGCGTTGACCAGTTCGGGGATGACGGTCTTGTCGTATCCGACGATGCCGGGAAAGACCTGCTCGCCGCGGGCAAGCTTGACCATCAGGTTGTCCCGCATCTCGTCCTTGACGGTCCGTTGCGGATATCCCATGCCGCGCAGCGCACCGATGGTCGTGGCAGCGGTGTAGTCCATGTGCTCCCGGGCGTCCGTAAAGGGATGGATTCGAGGGGAGGATCCGTGGCGTAGATTTCCCTTCCGACAGTCGACGAATTCTATCTCGCGAGGCCCGTCCTGTCAACCCTTTTTTGGCTTCTCCCGGGGCCCGGCGCGCCGCCTTTTTCTTTGACTTGGGAGGGCTTGTTGGCTATGTTGTAAGGTCATGAAGAACGTGATCCACGCAGCGCTCACCGCGTCGCTGGCCGTCGCGCTGGTTGCCGTGGGCCTGGTCGAATTGCGCTGGCATGTCATCGAACGGTTCGTCGGCGCGTACATGGACGCCCGCAACGATTCCCGCGACCGGCTGGAGCGGTTCGTCGACCAGGAAAGCCGGACCAACCAGGCGCTGGAGACGGCGAACGAATTGATCGAACAGCGCAGCCTGGTCGCGCTGGACGCGGGAGAGGATCCCGGCCGGACTGACGCCGGGTTCGCTTCACCCTCCGACGTCGTCCGGCTGGAACGCGGGCACAAGCTGATCATGACCCGGGACCGGTTCCTGGCCATGCCCGAATGGTTGACCGGCGCCGACTACCCTCCCGGGACGCGCACTTCGGACCGGGCCGGCTTCAAGCCGTATGAGCCGGTGGCCACGCCCGTTGCCGGGGGGTCCGATGAACCCGCAGGCACACCCGCCGACGCGTCCGTTGCCGCGAGGGCGGATTCACTTTCCCCGCCACAGGCGACCTTCGAACCCGATTCCCTGACCGCCTGGACGCGCACGATCGTCATCCGCCCGGGGTGGATACGCCGGGGCGAGGTCTACATGGTGGACGACGACAACTACATCCTGCACCGCATGCCCATATCGGCCGGGCAATTCGATCTCATCGACGCATACGCATCGGCGTCCGAAGGACGGATGCACGAGGACATGGAGCACGTGTACGAGGCCGGGGTGTTCTTCGACACGCTGCGGAGCCTGGACATGGAAATGCGGGACGAAATCATCGACCCGATCAGGTTCAGGGACCTGGAAGAGACCGCGCAGCGGGTAGGCATATCGGAGAACCAGCGGATCATCCAGATCGAACGGCTGGTCGAAGGACAGATTGCCGTGGTCACCATTCCGGTGTCCGCGGACCTGTTCGTGGAACTGTACGTGGCGCTCGGAGCGCTTTGATCCGTCCACTGCGAACGGACCGGGAATGGCGATGGACTTCTTGCGAGACCTCAGGGAAAGACTCCCGTACAGGAACTGGATGAATCGCCTCAGGAGATTCCTGCAGCGCATCCTGCAGCGCATCCCGCGTAGCTTCCCATGGATGCGCGCTCGCGCCGCAGGGGACGGCGGACGGCGCAGTGCGGGAGACCACGGCTTCGCGGCACCCGTTAACGCCGGCCATCGCGGCCCGGGAGAGGAAGGCGCCCGCGCCTCGTCGGTAACTGTCCCAGAAAGCCTGGTCGCGCGGTCATTCAGGTATTTCCGGCGTGTGGTATACGCAGGATTCGGCGTGCTGCTTTTCGGTGCGCTCGTGGCCGTCGTGCTGTTCTACCTCACCGTGCCGTCCATTCCCCGCCTGCCGGACGACCTGAACGACATCTTCGGGCAGATGACCCGAATCTATGCCGAAGACCAGGAGGGCAATCCCCGTCTGGTGCATACCCTGGGCGGCCATCGCCGGGTCGCGCTGGAAGAGATCGCGCCGGTGTTCCGGGACGCGATCATCGCCACCGAGGACGCCGATTTCTTCCATCACCGGGGTGTGGACAAGCCCGGCATCATCCGGGCCTTCGTGACCAATCTCCGCGAGGGCCAGATCCTGGGGCAGGGCGCGAGCACGATCACCCAGCAGCTGGCGCGCCACCTCTTCTTCACCCGCGAGAAGGTATGGATCCGCAAGATCCGCGAAGCCATGGCCTCCATGCAGATCGAGGCGAGGTTCACCAAAGACGAGATCCTGTCCGCCTACTGCAACAATATGTATTTCGGCGCCGACGCCTACGGCGTGGAAGAAGCCGCGCAACGGTTCTTCAGCAAGCGAGCGAGCGACCTCACCCTTGGCGAATCCGCGCTGCTCGCCGGGCTGGTCCAGCGGCCGAGCGACTACAACCCCTACTATCGCATGGACCGTGCGCTCAGCCGCAGGGAGACCGTGTTCCGCCGCATGATGGACAACGGGTACATCACGGAGGAAGACGCCGCGCTGGCCCGGGAGGAAGAGATCACGCTCAAGGGAACGAGCATCGGCCCGGCCAGGGGTCCTTACTACCTCGATTACGTCGAAGACCTCCTGATCCGGCGCTTCGGCAGCAACCTGGTCTTCAACGGCGGGCTCACCGTGCATATCGCCATGGACCTGGATTTGCAGGAACTCGCCGAGGAGACCATCAGCACCCGGATGACCTACGTGGATTCCCTAGTCGGCGATCCGACCTACGAAACGGCCACGGCGGAAGAACGGAAGCAGGCGCTCGAGGCGGCGCTGGTCGCCGTCGACACGCACACCGGGGCGGTACGGGCCCTGGCCGGAGGCCGCGACTACACGGCGAGCGAATTCAACCGGGCCGTCGAGAGCAACCGGCAACCGGGGTCCGGTTTCAAGCCGGTCGTCTACCTGGCGGCGCTGGACCACCTGGGTTATTCCGCCAACACGGTCGTGGTGGACGAGCCCGTGGCCTATACCACCGAACTGGGAGATCTATGGGAACCGCAGAACTTCACCCGGGAGTACGAGGGGCCCGTCATCCTCAAGCGCGCTTTCATGCGGTCGATCAACGTGGTCTCCGCGAAACTGGTCAGTGAGGTCGGTCCCTCGACGGTCATTAAGTACGCCCGCCGGCTGGGCATAACCAGCCCGCTGGAGCCCATACTCTCCCTGTCGCTGGGCACCAACGGCGTCTCGCCCCTGGAGATGGCTTCCGCCTACTCCGTGTTCGCCACGGGCGGGATCTACCACAGGCCCTATGTCATAACACGCGTGGAAGATACCGAGGGCAGGGTGATCGAGGAAACCAAACCGGAATCGCGTCGTGTGATCAGCGAGCAATCCGCGTACCTGATGCTCGACCTCCTGCGCGGCGTCATAAGCGGCGGTACGGGGGTCGGCGCACGCTACAGGTATGGTTTCACGGCCCCGAGCGGTGGGAAGACGGGGACTTCAAGCGAATCAAGGGACGTCTGGTTCAACGGTTTCACGAAGGATCTCGCGACGTCCGTCTGGGTGGGATACGACGATGCCCGGCCCCTCCTGTCCATCGTGGAAGACGAGGAGATCACCGGCGCTTCGGGCGCCATACCCGTCTGGGCGCCCTTCATGAAACAGGCCGCGGCGCTGCAGGAGCAGCGTGAAGTCCAGGCGACCATGGCGGCGGCCGATTCCGCGGACGGACGGCTGGCCGTTCTTCCGGCCGAAGGCGCCGGAGGCGACGATGGCGGACCGGAAGCCGGGATAGAAACGGCCGCGGACGAGGAAGCGAAGCCTCTGCCGGCTTTCCCCATGCCGCTGGGCATCGAAAAGATCCGCGTTGACTTCCGCACGGGCCGGCTGTCCCAGGACCTGGAGCGCTCCCTGGTCGTGACCGTCCGGGGCACGAATCCCAGGATCAGGACGGAGATGGTCCCGCCGGGCGGGACCGCACCTGAAGAGACCGGTTTGCTGAAGCCAGGTGGACCAGCGGACGGGGCCTCATCTGAAGAGACTGCAGCCGAAGAGACCGGACTCATGAAACCACCGGCGTCGACGGAACCGACTGGTCAGGCCGATAGGGCGGGGGATCAGTTGGACTCGAGTTGAAAGGTCGTGGGGCTACGCAGTGGGTCAGTTCCCGTGCGGATGCTCAGGTCCTGACCTCAAGCCCGGACCTGTTTCGGTCGATCGCTTCCCGGACCGCGGGAATCAGGAAAACGTTTTCCAGGGGAAATTCGGAGAAGGCGCGGCCGAGGAGATTGATCCGGCCGTCAGTGTCGAGCCGCTTGTTGATGACGATATGGTACCTGCCGCGGTACCGGCACAGCCCGCCGTCGCCGTCCAGCTTGCCGTAGCGGACCCTGATCGACATTCGTTCCGCCAGGTCTTCGAATTCCTGCAAAAGGGTCGTACTGTCCATGGCGCACACGAAGGCAAGACGATCCGCTGTAGCCCGCCGGTTTTGGAATCCCCCGGAAGCCGCGGATCGGACTCCGACTCGCACGTCGCTGTTACAGGACGCTTTTAATGAGTTGTAACATATATCGGTTGCCGTCTTGGGTCAAGTCTCGATGTCCCGCCGTGGGGGAACAAAACACTTGACACCGGGCGGTCCGATTGTGATATTTTCGGGGAAGTTTGCAGTACGGTCTTCGAAGGTTTGCGTGTTATCAGCGGGAGTAGCTCAGCGGTAGAGCATCACCTTGCCAAGGTGAGGGTCGCGGGTTCAAGCCCCGTCTCCCGCCCTCGGACGTGGCGGCATAGCCAAGTGGCTAAGGCACGGGACTGCAAATCCTCGATCGCCGGTTCGAATCCGGCTGCCGCCTTGCAGCTTCCAGTTTCCAGCTTCCAACTCCTCAATCCAATCTGCATTCGATCGTGGCCAGGTTTCCCGGAAACACCTCATTTTCCGGCATCGCCTTGATTGCTTCCACGCAGTACGCCCGTACCGTGCCCAAAGGCGCCGCCGGGCCCGTCATTCCTTCTTGCACCCCCCGAATCACCGCAGTATAATAGCCATCGAACAGTCCATCGAACCGACCGGATACAGCTCGAAACAAGGCACGGGAACCATGGCGAAAATCGAATGGGTCCGGCGCATCTACGAAGACGGGTGGCACAACGCCTTCACAGATTTCCAGTTCTTCAGGGGCCGTTACCACATCTGTTTCCGCAACGGCCTTTCCCACGTGAGTCCCGAGGGGAAGGCGGTGGTCATCGCCAGCAATGACCTGGTTGACTGGAAACGCACAGCCGTGCCGGTCAACACCACGGGCGACGACCGGGACCCCCATATGGTCGCGACGGAAGACCGGCTGTTCTTGTACGCCGGAAACGTCACCCGGCCGGACCCGGTTCAGCACGGCGATGAGGGGCCGCGCCTCATACGGACCGTTTGTTCATTCAGCGAGGACGGCGAGGCTTGGACGGAACCTCGGCAGGTGTACCGGGACGGGTACTGGCTCTGGGGCGTCGGGCGAGGGAACAACCGGTTCTACGGGCTCGCCTATGGAAACGAACCGGCGGAATGGAACCGAAAACCGACAGAGCTTCACCTGTTGCAGTCTGCGGACGGGCTGGACTGGGAACGGGTGTCCGTGGTCACGCAGAACGGCAGCGAAGCCACCTTCCGCATCACCGACGCCGGTACCATGCGAATCGCCATCCGCGGCGGCGACGAAAAACGATTCACCCTGGCCTCCGCGGATCCTCCGTACACGGACTGGCGGCTCCAGGATCTGGGGTACGTAATCCCCGCGCCCCGCCTCGTGGAGGCCGCCGGTCGGGAATACGTCATCGGCCGGCAGCACGTGCGCGAACCGATCGGGCCGGGTGCGTCGGTCGGACCGGGCAGTTCAGGCGGACGGCCCAGATCAGTCGGATCGGTCGATGCAAATGAACCCGGGCGGATCATCGAACGGCGCACGAGCATCTGGCGGGTGGAGGAGGACGGCGTAGTCCATGTCCTCGACCTGCCCTCGGGCGGCGACACGTCCTACGTAGGTGCCGTGCACCATGATGACGGCGCCCTGCTGCTCAGTTACTACTCGCAGCACGAGGTGGAGACGGGCGAACAGCACTTTCTCTACCCGGCGAACATCTACCTGGCCAAGGTCAGGCTCTAGGGCAGGAACCGGGACGATCCTTGAGCCGCGGCAGGAACCCCGGCTCACGTCCCCAGGATTCAATCAGGAGTCGCCATGGCACTGAGCGCCATACAGACCGGCGAGCGGTTTACCGACGAGGAGACCGAACACATCCGCCGCTGCTTTCACCGGGACGGCTACTACGCCTTCGGCAGGCTGATGGAAGACGAAGAAGTGGAGGCCCTGCGGGCGGACATGCAGCGCAAGTGGGACGATCCCCGCATGCACGAACCGGCGCGGGACCAGATCCGCGGCAACAGCCTGATGCGCATGTTCGAGTATTCCTATGCTTTCCGCGACCTCATCGTGCGCGAGCCCTTCGCGAGCCTGGCGGAGGCCATTCTCGGCGACGACTGCCACTGCATGTCCCAGAACGCGCTCTACACGCCGCCCAATCCCAAGGCGGCCCCAGACGGTCCCGGTGGATGGCACCTGGACGACCTGGTCCATTTCCCTTTGCCGGACGGCGTTCCGCGCCACGATCCTTCCGTGCCCCCGCCCTGTTTCATCCTGCAGATCTTCACGCCGCTGACCGACGTGGAAGCGGTGCGCTACGGTCCAACGCAAGTCGTTCCCGGCAGCCATTTCGCGGGACGCCAGCCCCATCTGCCCCATGAGCAGGACCGGCCCGAATTCGACGGCCGGGGGCCCCACTCCTTCCTCGTCCGGAAGGGCGACGCCTACATGTTCAACAACCAGGTCTGGCACCGCGGGGCGCCGAACGCGTCCGACCGCACCCGGTTGATGGCCGGCGTCACCTACAGCAAGCGGTTCATCGCGCAGAAATTTCACCCCTTCATCGACTACCGCATGCCCGGCCACGTGTGGGCCGAGGCGTCGCCCCGCCTGCAGCGCATGCTGGGCCGGCACAGCAAGGGAGCGTACGGCTGATGGCTGACACATCGACGGGGTCCGAACATCCCAATCAGTCCGAACGGGCCGATCACTCCGAACGGGCCGATCACTCCGAACGGACCAAGCGGTCCGCGGAATTCGCAGGCCGCACCGCCCTGGTGACCGGCGGTTCCCGAGGGATCGGCCGGTCCACGTGCCGCATGCTGGCGGAACACGGCGCCCGGGTGGCGATCAACTACGCGCGCAACGAGGAAGCGGCGAAAGCGACCCTCGCCGTGGTAGAGGAGGCTGACGCGGAAGGCATGATCGTACAGGCCGACGTATCTTCGGAAGCCGACGTGAACCGGATGGCCGCGGAAGTACGGGCGCGCCTGGGACCCGTCGACCTGCTGGTGAATAACGCGGGGATCGCGAAGAACCAGCCCCATTCGGAACTCGCCTTCGCGGACTGGAAACGCATGTTCGAGGTGAACGTGGACGGGGTGTTCCTGGCGACCTGGGCGGTGAAGGACGAGATGATCGAACGTGGATTCGGCCGCATCGTCAACGTGGCTTCGCTCGCGGGCATCATCCTGAAGAAGGACATGATCCACTACGCCACAACCAAGGCGGCGGTGATCTCCCTCACGCGGCACTGCGCAGAGGCCTTCGCGCCCCATAATGTCCGCGTGAACTGCGTGGCCCCGGGGCTGACCGATACCGACCTGGCCGGGTCGGGCAACCCGGGCATGATCGACCGGTTCATCGCTTCCACGCCCATGGGCCGCATAGCTCAACCCGGGGAAATGGCCTCCGTGATCCGGTTTCTGCTTTCGGAAGACTCCAGCTTCGTGACCGGCCAGACCGTCACGGCCTGCGGCGGACGGAGCTGAGCGGCGGGTGGCCCGGAGAACAAAACCGAAACGGCAGCGGTGAGATTACATATGCAAATGGTATTGGTAAGGTACATCGACTCTTTTTCCTTGAAACCTCCTGTGTGGAGAGCTTAAATTTGTTAAGTAGATTCCGTTCATAATGTACACCGGCACGCTCAAAGCCCAATCCTGCTCGAAACAGGCCTGTTGTGCAGGTTTCTTGCGGGAGCGTGTAACCTGCGACCATCTATGGCAACCCAGAAGAAGACGGCGCACACCTCTCTCCCCAGACGCCACAACGTCTACGTACGGGCGAGCAACAGCACTCAGAACCTCTCTTCGCAGATTAATACATTCTGGAAAAGCGACTGCCCCAGATACCGCCTTTATGTCGCTGCCCTTGTCATTCTGGCAGCCTGGACCACTACGCCGAGCTGGGCTCAGGAGGCGCCGGGCTTCTATCTCGGCAGCGGTCTGGGCGCAAATTTAGCCCCGGCGGTAAATCTGGCTGGAGAGGACAACGATCACAGCATGGGCAGCGGATGCGACGAGTTCATCAATCCAAACGCCACACAGTACGACTTCTGCAACCTCGGAAACCGGGGGGATAGCTGGAACAACCGTTTTGACGGGGCCGCCGGGATACTGGCGAACGCTGTCGTAGGCTATCGCCTGCAAAACCGACTCCGTCTTGAAGTCGAGTACTTCTATCGGGATTCGGAATACGATCAGACCGACCCGGTGCTCGGCGGTGGCGGCTCAATTGCAGACAAGCTTGCCGCTGAGCTTCAGCGGGCTGAACTCCGGGTCGGCAGCATCACCTCGCACAATCTGTTTGGCAACTTCTACTTCGACTTTCCGAATCGCAGTCACTTCACCCCATACATAGGCCTCGGGATCGGCGGTGGGTTCGCAGACATGGACTTTGGCGCTCTTTGGGCGCGGAATCTCAATCCTACCCATATCACATCGGTCGAAGGCAAGTTCAGCAGCGACGACACCGAAGCGATTCAATCCAGACTGGCGGGAACGACCACAAGCGTACAGACCGAATTGAATGATACGCTGTTGGGATTCCAGGTTCTGTTTGGGGTGAGTCGCGCGCTGACCGATGCGGTTTCACTGGATGTCAGGGGACGCTGGACCAACTTCAGCTCATTCCACGACAGCGGTTCCTATGAGCGTCTGCGTAGTCACGAGTCCAACCTGCGCGTTGACGGCAGCGCACCGGTGGAATACCAGCAATCCACGGATGATACCGAACTATTCGGGATCAACGTAGCAATAAGATATCAATTCTAGCGTCCGGGACTGATACGTCTGGATATCCTGGCCTACCGGTTTTCGATCAACTGGTCCACCACGGCCGGATCCGCCAGCGTGGTCGTATCGCCGATCTGGTCCAGCTCGTTAGTGGCGATCTTCCGCAGGATGCGGCGCATGATCTTGCCGGAGCGCGTCTTGGGCAGGGCCGGCGCCCAGTGGATCACGTCGGGCGTGGCGATGGGGCCGATGATCGAGCGCACCTGCTTCTTCAGGTCGCCGCGCAGGTCTTCCGTGTATTCCTCACCCACATTGAGCGTTACGTAGGCGTATATCCCCTGCCCCTTGATCTCGTGGGGGAATCCGACCACGGCCGCTTCGGCCACCGAGCCGTGGGCCACCAGGGCGCTTTCAACCTCGGCCGTGCCCATCCGGTGGCCGGAGACGTTGATGACATCGTCCACCCGGCCCGTGATCCAGTAGTATCCGTCCTCGTCCCTGCGGCAACCGTCCCCGGTGAAGTAATACCCCTTGTACTGCTGAAAGTAGGTCTCCTCGAACCGCTGGTGGTCTCCGTACACAGTCCGCATCTGCCCGGGCCAGGGCTCCCGGATGGCCAGCACGCCCATGATGCCGTTCCCCTCCAGTTCTTTTCCGCTCTCGCCGTCCAGCAGCACGGGCTTCACGCCGAAGAATGGCAGGGTGGCGGAACCCGGCTTGGTGGGGATGGCGCCCGGCAGCGGGGTGATCATGATCCCGCCGGTCTCCGTCTGCCACCACGTGTCCACGATGGGGCACCGCTCCTTGCCCACGTTCACGTGGTACCACCGCCAGGCCTCGGGATTGATCGGCTCGCCTACCGTGCCCAGGAGCTGGAGCGTGGGCATGGGATGCCGCGCCGGCCAGTCTTCGCCTTCCCGCGCCAGCGCCCGGATGGCGGTCGGCGCCGTGTAGAACTGGTTGACGCCGTACTTCTCGATGATCTCCCAGCAGCGGTCGGGCGCCGGGTAGGTCGGAATGCCCTCGAACATGATCGTCGTGGCGCCGTTGCCCAGGGGACCGTAGATGATGTAGGAATGTCCCGTGACCCAGCCGATGTCCGCGCCGCAGAAGTAGATATCGCCTTCATGGTAATCGAAGACGTAGCGGTGGGTGACGCCGGTGTATACCATGTATCCACCGACGGTATGCTGCACGCCCTTCGGCTTGCCCGTGGACCCGGAGGTGTAGAGAATAAACAGGGGATCCTCGGCGTCCATCTCCTCGCAAGGGCAGTCGGCATCGGCCCGGACCATGAGTTCATGCCACCAGAAGTCCCGGCCTTCCTCCATGGGAAACTCAAATTCCGGATCGTCCTTGACCCGGTCGACCACGATGCAGGTGGTGACCGGCTCGCCCATCTCCTTCTCCGCCGAGGCCATGGCCTCGTCCGCCACCGGCTTCATGAAGACCGGCTTGTCGCCGCGATGGGTCCCGTTGGTGGTGATGACCGTCTTGCAGGTCGAATCCACGATGCGGTCCGACAGCGAATCGGCCGAGAAACCGCCGAACACGATGGAATGGACCGCGCCGATCCGGGCGCAGGCCAGCATGGCGACGGCCAGTTCGGGGATCATGGGGAGGTAGATGGATACGCGGTCGCCCTTCCCGACGCCCCGCGATTTCAGCACGTTGGCGAACTTGCAGACCTGCTCGTGCAGTTCGCGGTAGGTGAGGCGCGCGTCCTCGCCCGGCTCGTTGCCTTCCCAGATGATGGCCGTCTGGTCGCCGCGCGTCTCGAGATGGCGGTCGACGCAGTTGTGCACGATGTTGGTCTTGCCGCCTTCGAACCACTTGATGGACACGGGACCCTTACGCATGTCGTAGTTCCAGGATCGGACCCGGTCCCATTTCCTGAACCAGTGGAACGATTCCGCCTTCTCGGCCCAGAAGGCCTCCGGGTCGGCGACGGAACGCTCGTATTCCCTCCGGTATTCGTCCAGGCTCTTCAGGTGCGCCTTGTTGCGAAAGGTTTCATTGGGCTGATACAGGTCGGACATGTTCGGTCTCCGGTCTTCAGTGTATGCTTGCGGGTGATGCCTGTCTTTGAGCGTAGTTGACTGCCTACTCCACTTCCACGTCCACGCGGTCTCCGGTCGACACGCCCAGCGTCTCGGCCGCGCTGCCGCCGTTGACGGCGATCTCGAGCAGTCCCGCGCTGTCCAGGATCGCCAGGGACGCGCCGGCGGCGGCTTCGTCGTAGGATGCGCTGACACGGTCCAGCGCCAGGTCGGCCAGCCGGATCCGGAATCGCTTCCCCCGGGTATTCTCCAGGAAGAGGGCATCGCCGATATCCGTTATTATATTGCCATACCGGTCGATATGCAATACGCGACCGGTGATCCCGCCTTCATGTACCTCGGGTTCGGTGACTGTCCCGGTTTCGTAGTCGTCGATCTCGGGTCCGAAGTCCGAAGCGGGCGCGCCGAGGGCAAGATGGGCGGCCACGGGCGCGAAGACGTCCCGTCCGTGGAACGTGTTGCTGATTTCCGGCAGCATAAAACGGGGCTCGGTCACTGAAACGACCCGGAGATCCGTCTCCTTCGCGTACACGTGGGCGAAAAGGCCGTTGTCCGGTCCCACGAACCGGTGCCCGGAGGTTTCCGCGATCAGGGCCCGCCGCGCGCCGCCGACGCCCGGGTCGACCACGGCCACATGCACCGTGCCGGCGGGGAAGTACGGATAGGCGGTGCGCAGGACAAAGGCGCCTTCTTCGATCCGCTGGGGCGCGATCCCGTGGGACAGGTCCACGATCCGGGCCTCCGGGCAGATCCCCAGGATGACCCCCTTCATGGTGCCCACGAAGGCGTCGCTGAGGCCGAAGTCGGTAAGCAGCGTGATCACGGACATGGCTAAGCCGGTTTCTCGTCGCGGGATGCGGCATCCGTGGTCGATTTCGACCGGCCCACCAGAATGTTCCGGGGGGCGTCGCCGGTGACCGGTCGGCCGTCGAAATCACCGTAGGTATGCGTGACCATCAGTCCTGCCCGGTCCATCATGGCTTCGAGCTCATCCAGGGTATACATCCGCACGGACTCGTCGTAGCTTCTCTCCGCCCCGGCTTCCCTGATCCGCACCTGTTTGTTGATGCGCACGTGCCCGCCCGCCGTTGACGGGTCTCCGGTGATCCAGCGCCGCTGCTCGACTTCCATGCCTTCCACGGTGCGGCGGTCCGACGGAACGAGCGTGGAGATCACGTATGCGCGGTTCAGGTAGTCCATGAGAAAACGTCCGCCGGGACGGAGCGCCCGCGATATGGCTTCGAGGACCCGGGCATTCTCGCCATCCTCCCGGAAATAGCCGAAACTGGTGAAGAAGTTCACCACGAGATCGAACGCGTGGACCGCGGGTGGATCGCGCATGTCGCCCCGGATGAACGTGATGTCCAGCCCCTCGTCCGCGGTACGGTGCCGCGCCCGTTCCAGCAGTTCTTCCGACAGGTCGAGCCCGGTTACCCTGAAGCCGCGCCGGGTGAGTTCCAGGCTGTGCCGCCCGTCGCCGCAACCCAGGTCCAGCACCTCGCACGAATGAGGCACGTCCAGTAAATCCACGAGGAAATCGACCTGCCGCCGCGCCTCCTCGTCGTTCCGGTGGGGGTATACCCGCAGGTAGTCGTAACGAAAGGCGGTCTTGTACCAGTCGGACGCCGGACGATGCTGAGTGGCCATATCCATCCACGGGGTTTTAAGGTACTGTATCGACGAGTTTTCAATATACAGCACAACGGGTTCCAGTCAATCCGGGAATGCCGGTCCGCCCCGTGCCGCATGGTCCGCCCGGTTCGCCCGGTTCGCCCCGTGCCGTAGCGCTTTCTATTGACAACAGGTACTCATACGTTTAGTTTTACCACGTCGACTCACGGCCGTAGCGCCAGGTACTCCGGCCCGGCCCTGACCGGAGCATGACATGGCAGACAAAGACAAGCGGGCAAACGGATCCGCGGCGGACGACGCGGAATTCGAAAAGCTGCTCGACGAAATGGACGAGCTGGGACGTCAGGCCGACGCCCTGCGTGCGAAGGTGAATCACCTCATCGACGAGATGCGGGAGAACGATGTTCCGGCGGACGAGGAAGTTGACGGCGCCTCGTCGGACGAGGGCAGCGCCGCAGACGGCGAAGCGCATGATGCCGTCTCGAGTGAGGAATCGGGCGACATATCAGTAAACGGGCACGACGAAGCGGGTCACAACTCGGGCGAGGCCCATGTCGAGGTAGAGAAGGTGAACGAAGACGACGATGAAGATCTCGCCATTGACGCGGACACCGATGCAGCCGGGAAAGCGACCGATGAGGATGGAGATCCGGATGCTGCGTGACCCCACCGGCTCGTCCGCAAAACCTCACGTAGCCTCGCGTAACCCCTCGTACACGCCGAAGGCCTCTTCTCGCGACGGAATCGAGTAGGTCGCCCCGCGGCCGCGGACCTTGAGGCCCGCCATGACGGTGCCCAGCCGGGCGGATTCGACGGCGTCCATGCCATGGGTCATTCCGTACAGCAGTCCGCCGTTGAACACGTCCCCGGCCCCCGAGGTGTCGGACACGCGCTCCGGGACGTAGGCCGGCAGTTCGTGGATCCCGTCGTCCAGCCCCAGCACGGCGCCTTCCGCGCCGCACTTCACCGCCACCATGCCCACGCCCCGCTCACGGGCCCGTTCGATTACCGCGCGGGCGTCCTCCGTGCCGAAGAGCGACGCGCTTTCTTCCGGCGCGCTGGGCAGGAGGATGTCCACGTGGGGGATGATCTCGTCCAGGGCTTCCCGGGCTTCCTCCAGGGACCACAGGCCGAGCCTCAGGTTGGTATCGAAGGCGGTCGTGACGTTGTGCTCGCGCGCAATCCGGAAGGCCTCCAGTACGGCCGCCCGGCTGCTCTTCGATATGGCCTGGGTGATGCCGCTGGCATAGACGACTTTCGCGCTGCCGATGTAGTCCGGGTCGATGTCGGACGGCTCGAGGAAGCTCGCGGCGCTGCCCGCCCGGTAGTAGGTGAACTCCCGTTCGCCGCCGGGCAGGATGGAGATGAAGTAGAGCCCGTTGGGCCGGTCGAGGGGCGTGGCGCAGCGCAGGTCGACGCCCTCCGACCGCCACGCTTCGGTCAGAAAGACCTGGAAGGGATCGTTGCCCACGTGGGTGACGTAGCCGGTCTTCGCGCCGAGGCGGGAGGCCGCCACGAGCATGTTCATCGTGTCGCCGGCGAAGGTGCGGGTGTAGGTGTCGGTGGTGGCGAGGGGACCTTCGCAGAACATCTCGATCATGCATTCGCCGATCGAGATGATGTCCAGTTCAGACGGGCCAGACGGCTTTTCGGATATCCGCACGGCGGATCCTACCTCTTCACGCTTACGGCCACGCCGTCCCTTAAGGGGATGATCGTCGTCCAGACCTCGCCGGTGCCGTAGGCCTTCCGGTTGTATTCCTGGATAGCCGAAGTCCAGCGGTCGTCGGACGGCTCGGTCACCCGCCCGCTCCAGAGCACGTTGTCGGTGATCAGCAGGCCGCCCGGCCGGACGCGCGGCAGCGCCAGGTCGAACACGCGGGGATAGTCGTGCTTGTCCACGTCGTTGAAGATCAGGTCGAAGCTGCCCTCGGTCTGCTCGAGCAGTTCCAGCGCGTCGCCTACCTGGATCACGACGCGGTCCGCCACACCGGCGCGTTCGATGAACTTCCGGGCCTGCGCGGCGTTCTGCTCGCTTCCGTCGGAGTAGTAGACCCGGCCTTCCGGGCCCACCGCCCGGGCAAGCCAGATGGTCGAATAGCCGATGGCCGAACCCATTTCGAACACGCGTTTCGCGCCGCTCAGCACGGCCATCTGGTGAAGGACGCGGCCGACCAGCGGGCCGACGATGGGGATCCGTTCCGCCTGCGCCTTCTCTTCCATCTCGGCCATGACCTCGTCCCTGTCGGGCATCAACTCCGTCAGGTAGCCGTCCAGCGCTTCGGAAAGTACGTTGGGCATGGGATTATTGCTCCTGTTTACCATAATCAGAAGATCTCGACGGTCACGTACCGGCCGGGATTGGATTTCAGATCGACGACGAGTTCGTCGAGACTGGTAACCAGCCGGTCCATCTTACCGGCCACGCGGACGGCGTCTTCGTACAGTCTTTCATCCTGCAGCAGCTTCCCGATCGTGCCTTCGCCTCGGTCGATCCGCGTGAGGATATTGCCGAGTGCCGTGGACGTAGACTGCAGTTCGTCCATCATGGCATTCAATCGGCCCGACGTGCTTTCCAGGTTGTCCAGCGTGCCGGATACCTTGGACCGCTCGGTTTCGCTCAGGTCCCTCACGTTGCTCACCAGCGAGTCCATGTTCGCCACGACCCGGTTGATCTGGCCGCTCTCCCGTTTCAGGGTCTCCCGCAGTTCGATGGTCAGGTCGTGCACGCCGGCGAGACTGCTCTTGATCGACTTTTCCCGGTCGGGGTCCAGGAGAATGTTGGCGTTCTTGAGCAGGTTGCGCATGTTCACAGTGACGGAATCGACCTGCGTGAACATGTCGGAGATCCCCGGTGCGGCCGTGCCCTCGATCGTGCCGCCCGGCGGCACCATCAACGTGCTGACGCCCTTGCGGATGTTGATGGATTTCTCGCCCATGACGCTGCGCGAGATCACCTCCACCTGCGAGTCCTCGGGGATCTCGAAGGGCTCGTCGACACGCAGGGTGACGATGGGCGACATGTCGTCGAGCTTCACGGCCTCCACCTTGCCGACGCGCACGCCGCCCACGAGGATCGGGTCGGAGGACTTGACCCCGACGGCGCTGCTCAGACGCACGTCGACGAGGTAGGTATCTCCGGTCACCCGCCACTCCTTGAGGTAGAAGAGACCCCAGACGAATATGATGATCGCCAGGAGAAAAACCATGCCCAGTTTCGCCTCGTCGGGCAGCAGGCTGTTTTTAGAGTACGTCACGTCACACCCCCGGTTTACAGTATCGTCCTGGCCAGCAGGTAGTCCAGGCACAGGATCAGAATGCACGAGACCACCACGGTGTTTGTGGTCGCCTTGCCCACGCCTTCGGCACCCGAACCAGGCTTTACCTTGAAACCCTGGTAACAGGCGACCGTGGTGATCGTTATCCCGAAGCAGAAGGCTTTGGACAGCCCGAAGAAGGCGTCCTGAGTCCGGAAGAACTCCCGCATCCCCCGTTCGAAGTCGGGGATGCTCACCCCCATCCGGTCGATCGCCGCGACCATACCGGAAAGCGTGCCGATCAGGTCGGCGAAGACCACGAGGACCGGCAGCATGAACATGCCCGCGATGATGCGGGGGATCGCCAGGTAGACGATGGGGTTCATGGCCATCACTTCGTAGGCGTCGATCTGTTCGGTCACCCGCATCGTACCGAGTTCCGCCGCGATGGTGGCGCCCACCCGTCCCGACAGCACCAGGGCGCCCAGGACCGGCGCGAGTTCAAGAACCACCGATGACAGGACGACGCTGCCCACCAGGTAGGCGGGCACGTATCCCTGGAACTGGTACCCGGTCTGCACCGCGGTCACCAGCCCGGCGAAGAAGGCGATGATCAGGACGATCGGCATAGAGTGGATGCCGATCGCGAACATCTGGTGGACCATCAATCCCCAGTACGTCCGGATCTTGGGAAGGTTCCGGACGACTTCGACCATCATCATGCCGAAGTCGCCGATATTCGTCAGCGCCCAGAGGACGCGCCTGCCAAGGAAGGAGAGGAAAGCAGTCATAGGCAACGCAGTCACGCGGCTAGAGCGCGATGAGCGGGGCGATGACCAGGGAAACCACCGACATCAGCTTGATCAGGATATTCAGCGACGGGCCGGACGTGTCCTTGAAGGGATCGCCGACCGTGTCTCCCACGACGGCGGCCTTGTGCGCCTCCGATCCCTTCTCGTAACGCGCGCCGTCGATAGTCAGTCCCTCTTCGATCATCTTCTTCGCGTTGTCCCACGCGCCGCCCGCGTTGGCCTGAAAGATCGCCATCAGCACGCCGCACACGGTGACGCCGGCCAGCAGGCCGCCCAGGGTCTCCGGGCCGAAGACGAATCCCACGACGACGGGCGTCAATACGGCCAGCAGGCCGGGAAGGACCATCCGCCGGATGGCCGCCTTGGTGGATATCTCCACGCAACGGGCGTACTCCGGCTTGCCGCTCGCCGCCCCGAATACGTCCCGGTCCTCCTGGGACCAGTCCCCTTCGTCCACACCGTCGTTCTTCTTCATCACCGACAGCGCGGCCTTGAGTTCCGGGATGGCGTTGAACTGGCGCCGGACCTCCTCGATCATGGCCATGGCCGCCTGTCCCACGGCGTTCATGGCGAGGGCGGAGAAGAGGAAGGGCAGCATGCCGCCCACGAAGAGCCCCGCCATGACGCGGGGATTGGCGATGTCGATGCTCGAAATGCCCACCTGCACCATGTAGGCCGCGAAGAGCGCCAGGGCGGTCAGGGCCGCGGAGCCGATGGCAAACCCCTTGCCGATGGCCGCGGTCGTGTTGCCCACCGCGTCGAGCTTGTCGGTCCGCTGACGGACCTCGGGGGGCAGCTCCGCCATCTCGGCCACGCCGCCCGCGTTATCCGAAATGGGACCGTAGGCGTCCACTGCGAGCTGGATGCCCGTGTTGGACAGCATGCCCAGGGCCGCCATGGCGATCCCGTAGAGCCCGGCAAAGTAGTAGGCGCCCATGATGCCGGCGGCGATGATCAGGATGGGGATGGCCGTGGACCGCATGCCGATGCCCAGGCCCGCGATGATGTTGGTCGCGGTGCCCGTCACGGACTGCCGCGTAATGGACGTGACCGGACCCTTGTGGGTGCCGGTGTAGTGTTCGGTGATCAGTCCGATGCCGAGACCGGCCAGCAGGCCGATCGTAGCCGCGATGAAGACGCCCAGGCTGGTATAGGTCACGCCGCCCAGGGTGAAATCACCGGGAAGAAGATAGTCGATGAGCAGGTACATGACGGCGACCATGATGGCGGAAGAGCCGAATTCGCCCTTGTTCAGGCCGGACTGGGGATTGCCGCCCTCCTTGACCGAGACCATGAAGGTGCCGAGGATCGAGATAATGATGCCTGCGCCCGCGATAATCAGGGGCAGCGTGATGAAGACTGGATCGTAGACGCCCGCCACGAGGATGCCTGCGCCCAGCACCATGGAACCGAGGATGGAGCCCACGTAGGATTCGAAGAGGTCGGCGCCCATGCCCGCCACGTCGCCCACGTTGTCGCCCACATTGTCCGCGATGGAGGCGGGATTGAGGGGATGGTCCTCCGGAATGCCGGCCTCCACCTTGCCCACCAGGTCGGCGCCCACGTCGGCCGCCTTGGTGTAGATGCCCCCGCCCACGCGGGCGAAGAGGGCGATGGACGAAGCGCCCAGCGAGAAGCCGGAGATGACGTTCAGCACGCGGCCGATGCCCGATTCGTCGATTCCGAAGAGCCCCGTGTAGAGGATGAACAGGCCGCCGAGACCCAGGACACCCAGGCCCACCACGTTCAGGCCCATGACCGACCCGCCTGCAAAGGCCACGTGCAGCGCCTGGGCTAGTCCGGACCGCGCCGCGTGGGTCGTCCGCGTGTTGGCCCGAACGGCCACGCGCATGCCCAGGAATCCAGCCAGGCCGGAAGCCAGGGCGCCGGTGACGAAGGAAAGGGCGATGAGGGCGCTGGACTCGACCTTGCCCATGTTCGCCACGGCCAGCAGCGCGGCCACGACCACGACGAAGATTGCCAGGACCCGGTACTCCGCCTTGAGGAAGGCCATCGCGCCTTCGGAAATGCTGGCGCCAATGGCTTTCATCCGGTCCGTCCCCTCATCCTGCCCGTTGATCCAGGCCGCCCTCCAGATAGCGTAGATCAATCCCAGCAGGCCCGCGACGATCACACCATACATCAAATCGTTCTCGATCATGTTCCTTTACCTTCTCCCTTGAAACCCGTCTGCCCTGATGACTACACACACAGAGGGCGGGTCAGGAACCCGCCCTCTGCAGCTAACATCCAACAGTTCTGTACCGCGGCAGCCAGCCCCGGCCGGTCCGCGGAATCACGAGATCAGCGGAGCTTGAAATCGACCGGCTGCGCTACCCATACGGCCACCGGCCGGTTGTTCTGAATAGCCGGGGTATACACCCACTGCCGCACGGCCTTGAGTGCCGATTCATCGAGACCCGCGCCGACGCCCCTCAACAATAAGGCGTCACGGACCTTGCCTTCCTTGTCGACCAGGATCTTGATGTAGACTCTTCCCTCGATCCCCGCCTTGCGGGCCAGTTCAGGATACTCGGGCTGAACCTGGTACACCGGTGCCGGAGGCGTCTCGTATGGCGTGAACGCATCAGGCGGAGGCAGTGCCTCGTCCTCGATGACGATGTTCTCTTCCTCCGGCGCCTCGATGATAATGTTCTCCTCCTCGATGTCCTGGATCACCGGGGCGATCTGCTGGCTCATCTCGGTCTGCGTCGCGATCGTCATCTCGGCGGACACCTCGGCGTCATCCACGGGCTCGGGTATACCGATCACCGGCTGGGAAGGCGCCTCCACCGGCACTTCGGGCATTTCCGGCGCGTCGGTCAGCGCCGGGGGCGGCCCGAGGTCGGCGTAATCCAGGATCCGCGTCGCGTACACCCGGCTCTGCTCCTGGTACCACCAGACGCCCCAGTAGGTCCCCAGGGCCAGCGCGTGGATGATCACGGCGGCAACAATGCCCCGCTTCGCGTTCCGCTGATAGAAGAACTTCATTGGGGATTCTTTCTTCAGTGGAAAATGTTCGATGCTGAGCAGCGAACCCATCATGAGCCAAACACCTCCTCGAACTTATCCTGCTCCAGGACCGTGATGCTGAACCGGTCGATGGCGCCCAACTGAAGTTCGTCCATGACGTTGACCATCTGTTCGTAGGGACTCGTGCGCTGGATCATCACCAGGGTCACCAGCTTGGATTCGCCGTCGTGCAGATCGGCGTTCTCCACTTCCTTCTCCTTGATGAATTCCTGGACGTCATCCAGCGTCAACTCCTCCGGCGTCATGTCCCGGCCGATCTGCCAGAACATGCGGTCGTCGTCCAGCATGTAGATCAGCAGCACGTTCGATTCCGCGATCTCGACCTTGTCGTCCTTGTCGGGCGGAATGTTGAGCTCCATGGTCTGCGGCGCCCTGAAAACCGTGGTGACCATGAAGAAGATGAGCAGGAGGAATGCGATGTCCACCATGGGCGTCATGTCGATGAAAACCTGGTTGCGAGGCTTTTTCTTCTTAGCGCCTTCCTTATTCCTGTCGCTGGCTTTCTGAGTGCCCTGGACGGCTGCCATGTGCCATCACCTCCTTACCAGGTCTTGGTTGACCGGCCTCAAGCTGGTCGGCTCGTCGCCCGAGGTTTCCGTATCGTCCTCGAAGTTCGTGACCAGGTTGAACCGGGTGTTGTTCGTTTTCTGGAGGATCTCCATCATGTCGCTGATGACGCCGAACTCGGCGTCCTTGTGCGCCTTGATGGCGATACGCAGACGGGGGTTCCTAATGCGCGCCTCCACCAGCGCATTCTCCATTTCCGACATCTCGATTCCTACTTCGGGCTGGGGTTCCAGCCGCCAGAACAACTCGTTTCCCGGCTTAGGTCCGACGGTCAGGATCACCACGTCCGATTCGGGCAGCTTGATGGCCGAATGGGACTCCGGAAGCAGGATGGGAATCGATTCGGGGGCCTTGAACTGCGTCGTGGCCATGAAGAATATGAGCAGCAGGAAGGCGATATCCACCATCGGCGTCATGTCGATAAAGACCGGCTTGTGTTTTCCGTGCGCCATATCAAAGACTC
>VXTP01000033.1:0-12814 GCA_009837395.1 Gemmatimonadota bacterium | reverse complement strand
GGCGTCATGTCGATAAAGACCGGCTTGTGTTTTCCGTGCGCCATATCAAAGACTCCTTAACGCCTTAAAGCCGTCCGATTAAGCCCGGCCGGTAAGAATGGCCAGGACTTCCTGAGCCACTTCATCCACGGCGTAGGTGAACATATCTACCTTGTTGACGAAGTAGTTGTACGCTACGATACCCATGATGGCCGCGGCCAGTCCGCCCGCCGTGTTGATCAGCGCCTCGGAGATGCCCAGCGCGAGCTGAATGGCGTCCGGCGCGCCTTCGTTGGCCATGGCGGCGAAGGCCCGGATCATACCGATCGTCGTTCCGAGCAGCCCCACCAGGGTGGCGATGGTAGCGATGGTCTGCAACGCGATCAGGTTGCGTTCGAGCAGCGGGGTCTCGAGGGCGTTGGCTTCGTCGAAGGCCCGTTTGATCTCCTGCACCTGCCGGTCGCTCGTCAGGTTCTCCTCGGAGATGGAATCGAAACGCTCGAGGCCGGCGCGCAGCACGTTGGCCATGGTGCCCTGCTGCGAGTTGCACAGGTTGACCGCGCGCTTGATGTCGTTGTTGCGGATCGCGGCCATGGCGTCCTTGAGAAAAGCCACCTGCGGCCGCTTGCCGCGGGCTTTCTTCAACGTCAGCGAACGCTCGATGATGAAGGTGATGTCCAGCATGGTGAGCACCATGAGGCCGATGACAACATATCCGCCGTCCTTTACGAACTGTGGCAGAAAGAACTCGAAGATAATCCATGAAACAATAAAGCAAAGGACGATGATGATCATGATAAAGGCGCCTGGCCGCATATCAGATTCTCCTTAGACTTTGTACAGTTGCGATCGTGAATGTAGCAGCGAAACAATCATCTTATACTGAAATAATCCCTGCCGTATAAACCAAGAAACTATCGTGTCGTAACGCGTCCTCTTTTAGTAGGCGGGACAAACGCCTTCCTTCACCACCACCTTTCCATCCGTGTCCTGAGTGTCGCCTGAAACAGGCTGGTTTTTAAAATGTCGTTGTCCGGATACTCCGTCTGGATTCGTCGATGCTGTATAGCCTGGCGACCTCGGCCACTCAATCTCCCTGCAACTGCTCGTAGATCGCCTGCACGGTGTTCAACTGCTCGCGCGCTCTTCCATTATTCGGATCCAGCTTCAGGGTTTCCCGGTAATGACGGATCGCAGGGGCAAGCTGCTGCGAGTTCGTATAGGCCTGTGCGAGCAGGAGATGATAGGAGGCTTCGTCGGGTTTCAACTCTATGGCCTTCCGAAGCTGGCCTATGGCGCCGCCCCAGTCCTCGTTCAGCACCCGGTCGAACCCCAGGCGGTAATAGGCCTCGTGATCCGTAGGATCGATTTCAAGTACGCGCTGGAACGTACTGCGCGCATTGCCGTAATCCTCAAGGATAAGATAGGCCGTTCCCAGGAATTTCAAGGGCTGGAGAATGGTCGTCGGATCCTCTTCGGCCTCTGCGGTCCGCAGGTCCAGGGCCTGGAGCAGGGCGTCCCGGGCTACCGCGCCGTCCTGTGCCACCAGGCCCGCAATGCCCATGTTCAGATAAGCGGAGTAGTTCGTGCTGTCGTGGGCTACCTTGGCCCGGTACATATCCAGCGATGCGGCGTAGATCGCCGGCCGCTGGTCGCGCTCGACCTCGCGGGAAGCGCCGTAGATCTCCCTGCCGAGGGTGTAGTATACGTTGCTCAGCGTTATCCTGGCCCGTTCGTCCTCCGCCGCCTGGATCGCCGGTTCCAGCACGGTCTTGACGGACGTCACGGCCTGGGCATACTGTCCCTGCTCAATGTACGCGCGGCCGTAGTACGCGTAGGGGTTCTGGTCGGCGGGATTGACCTTGATGGCCTCTTCGAGGACCGGAATGGCTTCCTCGTACTTTTCCTGGTCGAAATAGACCAGCGCCAGCTGGATGTAGGGCTTCTCGGACGAACCGTCCAGTTCAATGGACTTCTTCAGGTTGACGATGCCCTCGTCGTACTGTCCCACCTCCGGCTGCGTCTGTACCCAACCCAGGCTGAAATGCAGCTCCGCGTTGTCCGCGTTCTGCATCACGGCTTCCTTGTAGGCGTTAACCGCCTCCATGTACCGGCCTTCGGCGACCAGCCCGTCCCCCATCGGCAGATAGGCTTCGACCCGGCCCGGGTCCAGCTCGATGGTCCTCATGTAGTGGGGCACGGCCATCTTGATCCGCTGCGTCTTGTTGAAGGACTCGGCCAGCATGTAATAGGCTTCGGCATTGGTCTGGTCCAGCGCCACGAATCTCTCCATCGGCTCGACGACGAGGGGATAGCGTTCGGCCACGTACTGGATGTACCCCTGCTGGTACCAGGCGTCCTCCAGATTGGGATCGAGTTCCGTCGCCTTCTGGTACGCGGCGTAGGACTCGTTCCACTGGCGCGCCTTGAAATGCAACTGGCCGATCCGGTAGTGGATCACAGCGGCGTCCGGGGAATTGGGCTCCATTGCGAGGGCCTGCCGGTAGTTGGTAATCGCCAGTCCCCAGACGTTCCGCGCTTCGTAGACGTCTCCCAGTCCCCGTACGTACAGCGGGTTCTGCGCATCGATACTGCGCGCCCGGGTGAATTGCACCTCTGCGCTCCGCAGATCCTCCTGCGCGATGGCGAGCTGACCCTGGGCGTAGAAGAACCGCGCGTCCTTATCCTTGGTGCGCTTCAGGCCTTCCTCGATCGACTTCTGCGCGTCCTCGAACCGGCCCATGCGGATCTCCTGCAGGCTCAGTTCGAAGCGGGCGTCGTGGTTCTTCTTTTGCTGGTCGACAGAGATCAGGAATTCAGAGTACGCCTCGTCGAGGTGGCCCTGCCGCTTGAGCGCCAGGCCAAGCAGGTAGTGGGCGTCCGTGTTCTTCTTCCCGTTGCTGAGCACGTCCCGGAGTATGGAAACGGTCTGGTCGTAATTCCCGCTGTCGTAGGCTGCCCGGGCGGCGTCCACGCTCTGCGCATTCGCCACGGCCGGCGTACCGGCCAGGCTGGCCAGCAGCAGCGCGCCGAGTACGTACAGGGCGCCTTTGCCTATCCTGCGGTTCACACCTGCGATCCACATGTTGGATACCTCCCGATGCTCTTGCGAGCCTTGTTATTGCAGTTTGACCGTCCGGACCGGCATGGTCGCCGGCACGACGCCTTCGTCAATGGCGATCTGCTGTCCCTTGACCGCCGTGAGAAAGGTTACGAATCCCGATACCAGGTTGACTTCCAGCGACGACCGCTTGAAGTAGCATAACACCAGGGGCCGCCGGAGCGGATACAACTCCTGAAGCAGTTTATGCTGCGTGGGCACCAGATAGGGACCGCTTTCATCCTCGGCGATCCGGATTGTCTTGTAATAGGCCATCGTGGCCGTGGAACGGGACGAGTTCGTGATCAGAAGCCCCGTGATCCCGATCGTGCCCGGATAGGCCCCCGCGATGCTTGCCAGGGCGGCCATCGTGCTGCAGGGATACACATTGGCGCCGTATTCCGCGCCTTCGAGCACGACGTCCTCGAAAACCTCGTACGTACCGGAATTCCGGTCGCGGACCAGGGGGCGGATCGCCATGTCCTTCCCGCCCAATTCACGCCAGTTGGTGATCGTCCCGGTGTAGATGTCCCGCAACTGCCCCACCGTCAGGTCTTCGACGGGATTGTCGCCGTGGACGATAACCGCCAGCGCGTCGTGGGCGACCGTCCGGGTAATGAAGTCCGCTTCACCGGCCGAAAGCGCTTCGACCTCGGATTCATTGGGTTCGCGGGACAGCACCGCCAGGCGGCTTCTTCCCTCGGAAAGATCGACCAGCGCTTCACGGGAGGTCGACTTGCCCACGTCGATGAAGGCTTCGTTGTAGACCTGCTCGAACTTGATCGCCGAACTCTCGACGTACGGGAAGGCGACCTCGGCGCTGGACACCTTGAGGTAACCTCGAGTGGCCGTTTCGTCGGGTTGGCCGCATCCCGTCATGAAAAACAACAGGGCCGCACCGGAAATCGCTAGTCGGAATTGGACCCCGAACCTCGCCATGAATCGTCCTCAAGGATGGAGCGGGTCTCCTCGTTCCGCTTATCGGTGAAATAGGCGGACACGAACCGGAAGATCCCGTAAAGAATGAGCACGCTGCCGAAAACCAGTCTCAATTGTTCCGTCTGAATGAACACCCGCAGGATGTAGCCGGTCAGGACCAGTACGCCGGATACGCACATCGCCAGCGCGACCACGTAGCCGAGTGCCTGCCGAAATGACGTAATACGGATCATACGCGGGAGAAACGGAATCCACCGAGCGGGCGTTAACGGACATTGTTGTACATAACTTCACTGGCTGGTTCAATGGCCGAATACCGCCTTGTCCAGCCTTCCGCATGATCGGCTTCGATCCACAGCGGCCAAGCGGGAGATCGCAGAAATCCATTGAGTCCTGGTTTACTGTAGTTTCAATTCTAACTAAATAAGAAAGGCTGTCCCACGTTGTCAAGTAAAAGTTACGGCGGTCACGGCCTGCCATCCCCGCCCTTCTCGCACAGTTCAATCAGTACGCCGCTTGTGCTCCGAGGATGCACGAAGGCGACCCGGACGCCTCCCGCCCCGATGCGCGGTTCCTCGTCGATCAGACGGTATCCGCGTTCGCGCAGCATCTTCAACGTTTCCGCCACGTCGTCGACTTCCAGGGCGATATGGTGAATGCCCTCTCCGCGCTTCTCGATGAATCGGGCCACCGGACTCTCCGTGTCCATCGCCTCCAGGAGCTCCAGCTCGGTGTCTCCAACAGGAAGAAAGGCCACGTTGACGCCGTCACTCTCCACGGACTCCCGGCCGTGCAGCGGCAGCCCAAGGGTCTCGTGGTACAGGCGAAGCGCTTCGTCCAGGTCGCGTACGGCGATCCCGATATGGGCGACGCGGGCCGTCGGGGCCGTCGGGGCCGGATGACCTGTGCCAGCAGCCCCGGCGGCTCCGGCGGCTTCGGCGGCTCCGGTAGCTTCGGCGGCTTCGGCAGCCCCGGCTGCTTCGGCGGCTTCGGCAGCCCCGGCGGCTTCGGCGGCTCCGGAGGTTTTCTTCGATGGCTGTCTCGACATGAGCATTCGACCTCTCCTTCACGCGACCGGCAGTGCTTCGGTGAAAGCAGCCTCAGAACCGCTCGGGCCGTTCCTCAGAACCGCTCCGGACGCCGGTATTCTCCGAAGACGCCGCGGAGCGTATCGCAGATCTCGCCCAGCGTAGCCCGCTTGCGCACGGCATCGATGATCAGCGACATCAGGTTGTCCTGCGTGCGGGCCGCCGATTCGAGCGCTTCGAGCGCCCGCGCCGCGGCCTGCCCGTCCCGCGCCTTCCTGAAAGCGCGCACCCGCTCCACCTGGCGGGCCTCGATGGCGGGGTCGATGGGAAAAGGCGCCGGCCCCTCCTCATCATCGCCGGTAAAGCGGTTCACCCCCACGATGACCTGTTCTTCCCGTTCGACGGCCATCTGGTAGGCATAGGCGCTGCGGCTGATCTCCTCCTGGGGATAACCCGCCTCGATGGCCCCCAGGGCGCCGCCGTAACCGTCGATGCGTTCCAGGTGCGCCTTCGCCGCCTCCTCGATCTCGCCGGTCAGCGCTTCCACGAAATAGGACCCGGCAAAGGGGTCCACCGTGTCGGCCGCCCCGGTCTCGTGGGCGATGACCTGCTGCGTCCTCAGGGCCAGGGTCGCCGCCGATTCGGAAGGCAGTGCGAGCGCTTCGTCGAGACTGTTGGTATGGAGGGACTGCGTGCCGCCGCACACCGCCGCCAGGGCCTGCAGCGCCACCCGCACGACGTTGTTCTCCGGTTGCTGCGCGGTCAGCGTCGAACCGCCGGTCTGGGTGTGGAACCTCAGCTGCCAGGACCGGGGGTTATTCGCCCCCACCCGTTCCCGCATGAGCCGGGCCCAGAGCCGCCGGGCCGCGCGGAACTTGGCCACCTCTTCGAAAAACTGGTTGTGGGCGTTGAAGAAGAAGGAAAGCTGGGGCGCGAAGGCGTCGACGTCCATCCCGGCGTCCATGACCGCCTTCACGTACCCCAGCCCGTTGGCGAGGGTGAAGGCGACCTCCTGCACGGCCGTGGCGCCTGCTTCGCGAATGTGGTACCCGCTGATGCTGATGGGGTTCCACTTCGGCATGCTGCCGGCGCAGAACCGGATCAGGTCGGTGGCCAGGCGCAGGGAGGGACCGGGCGGGTAGATGAAGGTGCCCCGCGCGATGTATTCCTTCAGGATATCGTTCTGGACCGTGCCCGCGAGCCGATCCAGCGGTACGCCGCGCTCCTCGGCCACCGCCGCGTAGAGCGCCACGAGCACCGTGGCCGTGGCGTTGATGGTGAGGGAAGTGCTGACCGACTCCTGCGGGATTTCATCGAAGAGGGTCCGCATGTCGTCGATCGTGGATATCGCCACACCTGTGCGGCCCACCTCCCCGGCCACCATGGGATGATCGGAATCATAGCCGATCTGGGTGGGCAGGTCGAAGGCCACGGAAAGCCCGGTCTGCCCCTGGGACAGGAGGTACCGGTAACGGGCGTTGGTCTCTTCGGCCGAACCGAATCCCGCGTATTGCCGCATCGTCCAGAGCCGGCCGCGGTACATGGTCGGGCGGATGCCCCGCGTAAAGGGATACTCCCCCGGCATTCCGATATCGGCATCCGGATCGATGTCCGCCGTGTCCTCGGGCGTGTACAGCCGCTTCACGGGAATGCCGGAGCCGGTCTCGAAACGGTCGCGGCGTTCGGGCAGCCGCTCCAGCGCCGGCTTCAGCTTCTGCTCTTCCCATGCTTTCCGGGCCGTTTCCAGGGTTTCCTTGCCAGCATCCATGTCCTTATAAGTCCGCGTTACAGACGGGTAGAAGGGTGGCTGAATGGACCCTGAAAACTACAATGGAATCACTTGGAAGTCAACGGGTTTGGGGCGGCGGGCACGCGTCGAGACGGGCTGATCAGGGGATCGCGTCAATCCCCTCCGGACACCCTCAGGTAGCCTTCGACCCGTCCGAGACGCGTATTTATATCGTGAATCTCGGATCTCATCGATGAGAACTCGGTACGCAGGGCGACAAACTCGGTGCGCATCTCCTTCAACTCCGATCTCACTTCATTCCTGAACTCCTTGTCTTCACGATCCAGGTAAGTGAGTGTCGCGATAAAGAGGATTCCGAGCGTCACAAGAAACATCCCTATTGCTGTCGCAATCTGTGCGCCGAATGTCCAGTTGTCACGGGATGTTACCGTCACTGTTTGTCTCCTTTCTGTAGATTGATGGGTTCTCATTTTCCGACACGGTAGCAGGTATCCCCAAATGCCCTTCAATTCGGGAAAGCCTGGTATTCATTTCAAAGGTTCTCTGTTCTATAACGCGCAGTCGACTGTCCATACGTACAAACCGTAGGTCCATATCGTCAAACCGTTGGCTTGCACAGTTCGCCAAAACCCCGATCACCGAGACCACAAAAACAGGCTTTGCCCATTCATTCAACCATTTCATAAAGTGTTCCTTTCAACGTCGAGCAATCAAGTCGCAGACCCTCCAGAACGACGATCTACCGCCTCGAATCGTCGATCTATTCCCTCGAAACGACTGTTAATGGTCTGCAGTCCAGCGAAGAAGACGACGAGGATCGTAAAAATCGTTCCGACGAAACCGCCGATCATGGCCCAATCCTTGCGTTTCATCGTTTGCTCCAGGACAGTGACAGCCCATCATCCGAGGGACCGGGTATGGAATCCCCTGACTAAATGGATTAGCCGAGATCGAGTTTCGATATCTCGTAAGAAAAAAACTTTTGTAGGTAAAAGGGGATCGGTCCGGGAGGTGGAAGGGTCTTCGACGCAAGGGTGGGCAAGGGTCTTCGGCGTGCCAGGAGGGAAACGGCCGACGGAGTACCGGGAGCCGGCCAGGAACGGCCAGAAGCCAGCCAGTTGCCGGCTAGGAACCGGCGAGCCCCAGCGCGGCGGCTTCGCCCTGCATGGCCTCGATGACGTTGGCGATGTGTTCGCCCAGGTCGAGGCCGAGGCTTTCGGCCCCTTCGACGATGTCCTCGCGGGAAACGGCGCGGGCGAAGGCGATGGCCTTCATCTTCTTGCGTACGGATTTCACCTTCACCTCGTGCACGCTTCCGGAGGGACGCACGAGGGCGACGGCGGTGATGAAACCCACGAGTTCATCCACGGCGAAGAGCGTCTTGTCCATCAGGCTGCGCCGTTCGAGGCCGAGGTAGGTGGCGTGGGACTTGATGGCGTAGACGACGTCCTCGGGATAGCCCCGCTCCTCCAGGATTTTCGCCCCGCGCATGGGATGGTCCTCGGGGTCGGGCGTGGCTTCGTAGTCGAAGTCGTGCAGCAGGCCCACGATGCCCCATTTCTCCTCGTCCTCGCCGTACTTCCTGGCGTAGTGGCGCATGGCGGCCTCCACGCCCAGGGCGTGCTTCCGCAGGCTGTCCGTCTTCGTGTGCTCGTGCAGCAATGCGAGCGCGTCGTCGCGGTTCAAGGCTATTCCTTTCTCAGTGGGTGGTCTGTGGTATGGGCGGCCTGTTGAGAGGGTGGGTTGGTGAGCGGCCTACCGGACCACGGCCCGGCCTACCGGACCACGGCCCGGCCTATCGGACTACGGCCCGGCCGTAGTAGTAGGGCAGGGCCTGGGCGGACGGGCGGTAGGACCAGGCCAGCCGGGCCTTGCCGATATTGGCCCCGGGACCGGCATCGGTCTCGTCGCCGTCGTAGACCACCACGTTGAAGCCGATGGTCTCGCCGGTCTGCGGCGCCGCGCCGCCCGGCATGTCGGCCCAGGGGATGGCGGTCTCGATCACGTAGCCGGTCGCGGTGAACCTGGACGCCACCCGCATGCCCGGCGCCGTCTTCTCGATCACGCCCTGGCGCGCGTCGGCGTCCCTGGCCGCCCTGGGTTCGGGTCCCGCCGTGGTGCCGGGAAAGATGCCCGCCTTGAAGACCGACAGCGTGTTGTCGCTCCGGCCGGAGGGATCGACGCAGATCTCCACGGCATCGGACCGCCAGTGGCCCTTGATGTCGTCCGGCGCGATGTTGCAGACCACCGCGTCGTCCCGCACGTCCACGGCGACGTACAGGTTCGCCTGGTCGTAGGCTGCGCGGAACACCGCGCTGCAGTCGTCGTCGCCACCCGGCAGGGAACCCGACCAGATGTGGTCCGACGGGATGGCATAGGGCTCGATCCCCGCCCAGTCGGCAAGGTCGCCGTCGATCACCATGGGACCCGCCGCGGGTGCGAGATCCATGACCGGCAGCACGTCTATCATGCCGCTGCCGTCAACGGTCTGGCCGGCGGGACCCGAACCGTCCGCCGGGACGGCCGACAGCCGCACCGGGTAGCTGCCCTGCGCGGCGTCATCAGGAACGCGCACGGTGAAGGAGACCGTCGTCTCGCCGCTGCCCGGTACCTCGTAGTCCGCCTGCTGGGGGCCGTCCGCCCATCCTTCGGGAAGATCGAGCCTTACGCGGCCCGACGCGCCTTGGGGAATCCGGCTGACGACCTCCGCCTCCAGGGTGCCCGTCATGCCCGATCCGATGGACAGGGCGGCGGGCAACAGGTCCGCGACCCACGACACCTTGTGCTCCGCGGCCCAGCGGCGGTAACGGACGATGTCGGTACGGGGCACCATGCCGATGGACAGCGGTTCCGTCGAAGGCGGCGGACCCAGGACGATGCTGCTGTCGCGCGGCCCCTCCAGTCCGCCGAGAAGGGTCTTGAGGCCGCTCGACGAAGGCGGCACGAGGGTCTTGACCAGCATGAACGCCTCTGCCCCTGCACTGCGCGGCGGCACCGTGGCCCTCCGGTCGAAACCCTGAGACCGGAAGTTTCGCAGGGCCAGGGACTTGATCTCCGCGTAGCTCAGGAAGCGGCTGGGGGAGATGTCGCCCGTAGGTATGAAGACGGCTCCCAGCCGGCGGGCATTGTAGTATAGTTTCACCGGCTGCCACGTTCGCAGATACTCGTCCTCGATCTGCGCCGGGAACTGTTCGGGGTCGGCCGCGGCGGTGAAGGCCTCTGTCGCGAGCCGGGCCGCCACCTGGTGATGGCCGTGGGTGCCGGGGCCGGGCCACATGGTCACGATGACTTCCGGACGGAGCAGGCGGACCATCCGCACGACCCTGCCCAGCGTGTCCTCGTAGCCCCACACGTCGTAGGTGGCCTGGTCGCTCAGCGTGTAGAAGAAATCGGTCTTGTCCAGGAAGTAGACCAGGTCCACTCCGTACTCGGCGGCGGACCGGCGGATCTCGGCCTCGCGGAGTATGCCCAGCGAAGGTCCGAGTTCCCGGCCGATGGCGTTTCCGCCGCCTTCCCCGCGCGTGATGAGCACGATGGCCGCCTTCGCGCCGCCGTCGAGGACCTCGCGGGCGAAAGTGGCCGTGACCCCGCTTTCATCATCGGGATGGGCGCCTATGTAGAGCAGGTCTACTTTCAGCAAGTGGTCGGAGCGCATCTGTTCTATGGGCTGTGCGAAGACTGACCCAGACAGCGTCAGGGAAAGCAGGCCGAAGGCGAGCCATCTTCCCGCAAGTAAGTAAAGGTCACGCATCATTTCATGTCGCATCTGAGAAATCTGGCATACCCGGTTCGAACGGATGGTACTCGAAACGGACGAGCGAACCCGGTTCGACCGGGCAACACCCGTGTCGAGCAGCGGGCATCACCAGCGTCGAAATTCGAGAATCTGCTTACGGCAACAGTTTCATCACCGCTACGGCAATTGCAACGATGATTCCAACGGTCCACCGTAACCCGTTGACGCTGTTCCTTACATCCTCTTTAACGTCCTCTTTTATTTCTCGTACATCATCTTTGATTTCCCTTCGGAAGTCTCGCAGGTCATCCCTGAAGCTTTTCTGCAGGTCATCGCGTGTGGACTGTATCCTGGCATCCATGGACTGTATCTTGTCGTCCATGGACTGTATCTTGTCGTCCATGGATCTGAATCGTTCATTGGTATGCACGATTACCTTTGCAATCAGATCCCGGATACCCTGAATATCTTCTTCGACCTTGGCAAACGATTTCTGCAGCGTGCCGGTCAGACCTTCGAAATTCGATTTGATCGTGTCCATGTCCGACTCCAGGGCAGATATCCTGTGATAGAAATCGTCGGTGTGATCTGTTACTTGCGGTTTATTCAATTTAAGCCTCCTGTGTGGATTGTTCAAGGATAACCATGGCGGTTATCCACTGACGGTTGCCTCCTTGATGGATGCCCGCTATACAATGATTAGTCGCCCGAAATTTTTGCATTCTCGTGTCTTATTTTGTTTTACTCACCTCGGAGGAATATCCACATGGGCGATCTGATCGTCGTTCACCCCGACTTCGACGGGGTATGGCCCTTCGCCGCCGACCACTTCCATGCTCTATGGCCCGATGCCGAACTCATCCGCCCGGCGCATGGGAACGACCGGCCCGTGGGCGAGGTCGTGGCGGACGCGGGACATTCGGACCTTGCGGGAAGCGTGACGCGGCTGGCCACCCTCGGCATGGCGGTGACCGTTGAATGTCTGAGGAAGTTCGGTGCGCTGGAGGAAGCGACCTTCCAGGCCGCCTACGGCCGGGGGCTGGACGAGGCATGCGGCACGTACCTGGCCGAAGCCGGGGTCGCCGTCTACGACCATCCGAGCGAGGGGTTCTGGTCGCAGTCCGTGGCGGAATTCGGGCTGGCGCTGACACTGTGCGGCCTGCGGCGGATCCCCCAGCTGCACCGGGAGATCATCGACGGACTGGCGCCCTGGGACTACGAGCCTCCCAGTGGCCAGGGCACGCCCGGGGCGCGGGGCCAGCAGTTCGGCGACGATCCCGCCTTCGCGTGCGGCACGCTGGCCGGCAAGCGGCTGCGGATCGTGGGGGCCGGCAATATCGCCAGCCGGTACGCGAGCTTCGCGTCCATGCTGGGCGCCGACGTGGCAGCCTGGGATCCCTACGCCACCGAACCGGGCTTTCACCGTGCCGGCGCACGCCGGGTCTACCACCTGGATCAGTTGGTCTCGGACGCGGAGGTGTTCGCGCCCATGGTCCCGCTCACCGAATCCACGCACGGCCTGGTCGAGGCCGGACACATCGACGCTCTGCCCCGCGGGTGCCTCGTGGTGCTGGTGACCCGGGCCCTTATCTGCGACATGGAAGCCGTTCGCCGGCGGGTCCTGTCCGACGAACTGAGTCTGGCGGCGGACGTGTGGGACGTTGAACCCCTTCCCCTCGGCGATCCGCTGCTCGGGCGCCACAACGTCGTGCATACGCCGCACAATGCCGGACGCACGATCGACGCGAACCGGGCCTGGGCGGAGAAGCTGGCCGACCAGTTCAAGCCTCGTTAGCGGCTTACCGCCAAATTGTGTATATCATGTGGATAACTTACGGCGCGGGAAGTGAATCAGGTGTGGATAACGTGTGGATATATTAATGTAAAGGAAGGCAGACGTAGCTGTTCTTTCCGGTAGGGTGGATAAGTAGGTTATTTGCCCTGCATCCCTTTGCCGTTTCGCTGTTCCATCCTGTCCGCAGTGTCCATCAACTCGGGGACTGATGTCCTCAGGTCTTTCAACGCCCAACAAAAAGCCCGGCCGATTCACAGGGCCGGAGCTTCTGATTGCCGACCTTTAATGGCACGGACGAAGCCGCTTCATTTACATAAGCGTAATACCCATGAACAAGTTGCCACCATTAATCAGGTTGTCAGTGTTATTGCACAATTCACACACAAAAAATATAGGCAGAATTCACAAGGTTAATCCAAATCCTATATTAGTTCAATATTTAGTTAATAGGAAATTTCGTTAATTGTTTTTATTGACCATTTACGAG
>VXTP01000003.1 GCA_009837395.1 Gemmatimonadota bacterium | reverse complement strand
CAGTTGGGGAAGGGGGTGATGGTGTGCCTGGAGCGGTGGGACTGTCCTTGCCGCAGGTGGCCAGCATGAAAAGAAAAACACACCCGAGCACTGACATGCACAGTAATGGTACGCTTCGCACGATGAGACTCCCCAATGTATTCGATTCAGATCTCTCGGAAAGTCAGCTTATACCACAAAGTGTCCTGCCATCAGGGGGTCTCTATTTCTGGATCAGGGCACGGGGTAGCGATTACGTTGTCAATGCCTTCAATCCAGGTCTGGAACTCGGAGCTCGCCGGCACGCAAAGGTCAGTTTCGCCCAGGTTCAGGAATTGCAGTTCGAGATTCGTAAACGTATCGGGCAGAGGACCGCTCAATGATTCATTTTCGTGAAGGTGTAATTCCCTGAGGATAGTAAGGTTACCCAGTTCAGCCGGAAGCGCACCGGTCAACTGGTTCTGATAGAGTGCCAGAACCTCCAGGCGAGTCAGTCGTCCCAATGCGGCGGGTATTGCTCCTGCCAGTCTATTGTTCGCGAGATCCAGGATCTCGAGGTTCGTCAACCGGCTCAGCGTCGCGGGAATCTCGCCCGATATCCGGTTATCGCTGATTTCCAGCCGCCAGAGACGGGTCAACCCGTCTAATTCGACAGGTATCTCACCTGACAACTGGTTCCGGTAGAGTGCCAGCCATTCCAGGTTGATCAGTTGGCCCAGTTCGGCAGGAATACTGCCGGACAATCCGTTCCAGGTAATCAGCAGTTCGGTAAGATTGGTCAGTTGCCCTATTGAAGCGGGTATCCCTCCGGACAATCGGTTATTGCCCAGGCGAAGTTTGCCGAGGTTTTCCAGCTGTCCTATCGTAGCAGGAATCTCACCCGATATCCGATTGGATCCCAGATTCAGTTCTTCAAGATATGTCAGCAGTCCCAGTTCCATCGGAATCGAGCCGCCCAGGTTGTTGTCGAACAGATTCAGTGTCACAACCCGACCTTTGGAGTCGGCCGTAATACCGTACCATTCACCCACCGGTGCATCGGTCAACCAGTTCGTGTTGTCCGTCCATTCCGGGCCGTCTGTTTCCTCAAATATCCTGGCCAGTGCAGGCCTGTCCAGACTCGGAGCCATGACCTTGACATCGATCGATGCGGATACGCTGCCGGTGCGGGCCGTGATCCGAACGGTCCCGTTGCCGACCGCAGTGACCAGACCCTGATCGCTCACAGACGCAACTTCCGCGTCGCCGCTTCGCCAGGTCACTTCGGCGCCTGACACGGGGTGTTGGTTTCGATCCTGGACGGTCGCCGTCAGCTGTACGGTCTCACCGATCGTCTTGAGTTCCGCCAACGGTGGCTCGATCACGATACGGCCTGGAGTCTGTGAAACCGTGACATTCACCGTTGATGAAAGACTGCCCGATTGTGCTGTAATCACCGAGGCCCCGTTGCCGACCGCGGTGACCAGGCCCAGATCGGTGATCGTTGCAACGTCCAGGGTGCCGCTTTTCCACGTAACCGAGGCGCCGGCGACCGCCGAACCGTTCTGGTCAAGAACTGTTGCAGCCAACTGAACGGTCTGTCCAATGGCGTTCAGCCTGGCGGATGAAGGGATAATTTCGATGCGAGTGGGTACCGGAGCGGGAGGTGGTGGAGGCGGAGATGGTGTCGATGGTGTCGGATTCGTGGAACTGTCCCCGCCGCAGGTGGTCAGCGCAAAAAGGGCCAGACAGCAGAGGATGGATATGCGGTATAACGATATAGATCGCATAATGAACTCCCGCCTTAACCAGATTCAGATCACGATGAATGAAGATTAGAAAACACCCCCTTTAAAATACCGGATATGTGTATCTAACGAAGAAGAAAACACGCGTTTTTGTGATTTTAGAATGATAAATAAAGTTGATAGTGTGATTATTTGTGAATTATGGTACGAAGGGTTCGGTGACGAACTTATCCGGGCGCCTGTACGTTGAAGACTTTTTGCATCTCGTCGATGTTCCCGCGGTGCACAAAGATATCGACTAAATGCCATCGAAGTAGTTTCATGTTGCAATAGTCAATCAACTTAAGTAGATTGCCAGATTGTGTTTAGAAGCGGGTGAGGGATGCAGATCCCTTGCCCTTTTTTATACGGTCACTGACGTATCGTATCGGACCGGGATTTTCCACTTCTCAGTAGAAAGGACCGAAGTATGCGCTTAATCATTTTCGTATTCGTGGTTTTGATATACGGATGTTCTGGTGAGCATTCACCTGTTGCTACGGTTGATATACCTACTGAACGGGTTCGGCTAACCGCCCACCCGGCAGGAGACGAGCCCCTCTATGAAACGTATGATTTCCGTTGGAACAATTGGAACGACTCCAAGTCGAAGGTGACGGAAAGCGAACCCGAAGAGATCAGATTCGAGGTGGCGGAAGGCAGCGGTTTGTCCGCCCTTGAACATGGATTTACTTCCGACGTGTTCGAATTCGCCAACGGGGAACAGGATACGATCGTCGTGGAATACGACTTTGCAGGGGATGAGTTGTACGCCGGACATTACTGGTTCGATGAAACGATGAACCCTGCACGGACCCAGATGCTTATCGATGAATTGGACGTTCGATATGGCGATCCGGTAAGCGAAACAACGGGCCGGATCACCTGGATGAAGAACGGCGATACAGAGGTTTATCTGACCCTGTCGAGTGACAGGTCCGGTGGTTGTCTACACTACTACAGCCCAGGTTGGGAAGAGAAGGTAGAAAAGGCCAGGTCATATAACGACCTGCCCATAAGAGTAGTCGTGCCGGAATGATCGTGATTTCAGCATCCGCTATATGAGCAAACGGGTCAGGGATTGTGTCTCCCTGGCCCGTTTTTTTATCGCACCGGCGTAACAGACCGGTGCAATCACGCTTCACGACCAGTTGATTCGTTGTACAGCGCCGTCAGGGAGCCTCGATTTCCGGATCAGGGCACGTGGCGGCGGTTACATTGTCAATACCTTCGATCCAGGTCTGGAACTCGGGGCTGGCCGGTACGCAAAGTGCTGTTCCACCCAGGTTCAGGATTTGAAGTTCGAGATTCGTAAACGAGTCAGGTAGCGGACCGTTCAGTGATTCATTTTCCTGAAGGTGTAATTCCCGGAGGTTGGCAAGGTAACCCAGTTCGGCCGAAAGCACACCGGTCAACTGGTTCTTGTCGAGTGCCAGAACCTCCAGTTCTTCAAGTCGTCCCAACCCGGCGGGTATTTCTCCTGACAACTGGTTGTCGCTCAGGTTCAGTTTGCCGAGATACTCCAGCTTTCCTATCGTAGCGGGAATCTCGCCCGATATTCGATTGGAACCCAGATTCAGTTCTTCAAGAGTCCACAGTTGTCCCACATCCATCGGAAGCGAGCCAACCAGGTTGTTGTTGTTCAGGTCCAGTATCACAAGCTGTCCAAACAAGCCGACCGTAACACCGTGCCATTCTTTCGCGTGTGCATCAGTCAACCAGTTCGTATTGTCCGTCCAATCCGGACCATTTGTCGCCTCATACAACCTGCCCAGTGCAACCCTTCCCGAGACACTATAGCTAACCGAGTCTGACAGGTCTCCCGATCGGGCTGTGATCTGAGCTCTCCCGCTCGAGACCTCGGTTACCACTCCTTGATCGTCGATGGTCACTACGGATTCATCGCTGCTCGACCATGTCACTTCCGCTCCGGCCACCGGATGTCCGTTTCTATCCTGTACCGTGGCAACCATTATGCACTGGCCCGTGTCCGTCTGCATGCACTGGCCCCCCGGGGGCGGGACCTCGATTACGATACGGACCGGCACCTGCGAGACTGTGATACTCGCCGATGCCGAAAAACTGCCCGACTGTGCTGTGATTACCGCGGACCCGTTGTTGATCGCCGTGACCAGGCCTTGACCGCTGACCGTCGCAACGTCCACGGCGCCACTCGTCCACGTAACCGAAGCATCGGCGATCTCAGCACCATTCTCGTCAAGTACCACTGGGGCCAACTGAACGGTCTGATCGATGGCGTTCAACGTAGCGGACGACGGGGTGATTTCGATGCTGGTGGGTACCGGGGCGGAAGGTGACGGTGGTGTCGGATTCGTGGAACTATCCTTTCCGCAGGAGGAATGCACGAACAGGGATGCCGGCAGAAACACAACGCACACGAGTCCAAGACTTAAGCGTGACATGACAGTCCTTTCGGATGGGGAAACATAGGGACCATGCTGAATACCCTTTTAATGTTCACGTCGGGCCTCGGCCCTGCTGATACAGGATTCTGCCCGACTCAACATTGCCCTGGTCATCCGGGTCGGCAAGGGAACCCAATTCTAGAGAGTTGGCTTGCGCCTGCGAAAACGCCGGACAGATGATCAAAGCGATCAGCAGGAAATGTTGAACATTCAATTTTGTACCGGTCTTCGTTCAGTTTCGGGTTCAAAACCAGCTTGCAGCTTGTCAGGAAACCTAAATTCAGGCCTGCTCAGTACGCATGACCGTCAGAACAGGTGCGAGCGAGCTGTTTTGCGTCTAAGATAAGCCTGGACAGACAGTCTATATATAGGGTAAAACCCTACATGTTCAAGTGTTGCTACTCTCGCCGCAGGGCGTCCGCGGGATCGAGCATGGCGCTTCGGAAGGCATGCACGCTGACGGTAAGCAGGGCGGTCGCCATGACGGCCAGACCGGCCGCGACGAAGGGGACGGCATCGATCTCGGTGCGATAGGCGAAGTCCGCCAGCCACGCGTTCATGAGCCACCAGGCCGCCGGCCAGGCCAGGACGTTGCCAATCACCACGAGGACGACGAACTGTCTCGACAGCAGGGCGAAAGCCGCCGAGTAGCTGAAGATGCGTGCCAGATTCTGCTCATTCTGATAGAACCGGGTGATATCGTCTTACAGGTAGGCGAACTCGAAGGGGGCTTCGGGCACGGTTTCTCTCCACGCGTCCCTTAGCAGCGAAAGCGTGGCGGGCCTGTCCCTGCCGTCGACGCGGATCAGGATATGATTCAGACCCGAAGCGCGGTCCGGTGCGACAGGAACTTAACTACCGGGTCTTATCCGGTCTCTCAGTATGCGGCGGACCAGCTTGCCTGAAGCGGTATGGGGAAGCTCGTCCACGATAACTACCCGATAGATTTTGAACAGTGGGTTTAGTCCGGAGGAGACCATGGCCTGGAGTTCCGGCTTAAGCGTGTCGGGGTCGAGTTTGGGATCGGTGTTGTTTTCTGGATCAGTGGATGTACCGGGAGCGCCGCTGCCCGCTTCAGGAACGATGAAGACCACCAGCCTTTCCGCCCCTTCCCCCTCGGGCTGCACCGCCACGGCCGCGCTCTCAAAGACGGCGGGGTGTCCGTCAATGACCTGCTCCAGTTCCAGCGGGCTGACCTTGATACCGCCCAGGTTCATCCCGTCGTCGGCCCGTCCCTGGGCCCGGAAGTAGCCGCGGTGAAGCCGTTGCGTATGGTCCCCGTGCCTGCGAAGGACCTCGCCCCGAGGGCCGGCCGGACAACCATCGTAGTAGATTTCTTTGTGGTCCCCGTTGAGCAACCGCTGCGACATGCCCAGGGCGGGCGGCACGAGGAAAAGCTCGCCGGTACCGCCCTCTCCGACCTCTGCGCCAGTCTCGTCCAGAATAACGAAATCCACGCCCAGGTTCGCCGTGGAGAATACCGCGGGAGCGCAGGGCTGGAGGACCGTGCAGGCCAGGTGGCCGCCCCCGATCTCCGTGCCGCCGAGGTATTCGATCACGGGGGCCCGGTAACCGGCCCGGCTCATGAGCCACAGGTAGTCGGTCCGGCTGGCGGGTTCGCCCGTGGAGCTGAACACGCGGACGGCCGGCCGGTCGATCCCTTCGTCCATGTCCCCCTGGCTTCCTTCGGCCATGCCACCGCGCTCCCCATCAGCCATATCGCCCTGCCCCCCATCGACCAGGCCGCGTCGACGCCAGGTCCGCACCAGCGAAGGGATGACGCCCTGCATGGTCACCCCGGCGCGCCGGATGAAGCGGAGGTATTCTGCGGTATGGGCCGCGTCCGGATACAAAGCCATGCACGCGCCATTGACCAGGGTGGCGTAGATGAGCCACGGCCCCATCATCCAGCCGATATTGGTTGGCCAGGTCGTGACGTCGTCGCCGTGGACATCCTGGTGGTAGTGTCCGTCCATGGCGCTCTTGATGGGCGTCAGGTGATTCCACGGTATGGCCTTTGGCTCACCGGTGGTTCCCGAAGAGAACAGGATGTTGGTCGTGCGGTAGGGGTCGCCGGTCACGGAAGCGAAGTTGTCGTCGGTTGACAGGAGGTCGGACCAGGCGATGTCGTGGTGGCGGAGTTGGGGCGCGGTTGGTGCGGTTGAGGCGACGCCGCGGGACCGTTCGTCACTGCCCGACCGGCTGTCGCCGCTTGACCGGCCGTCACCGCTTGACCGGCCGTCACCGCCCGACGGCACGACGATGACCGTGGACACGCCCGCCTCGACGACCGTGGCGTAGTGTGGAAGTACTTTGCCTGCGTGAACGTAACGGTCCATGGTGACCGCGCAGCTCGCGCCGGCGATGGCCATGCGGCGCCGGATCTCCTTCGGCGGAAAGCTGTCGGCGATGGATACGACCCGGGAACCCGCGCGGATGATGGCCAGGTAGGCGACCACGCATTCCAGGTTCAGGGGCATGTAGAGCGCGATGGCCCGATCAGGTGCCAGGCTGCGGTCACGCAGACCGTTGGCGACGCGGTTGACGAGACTTTCGAGTTCGCCGTAGGTCGTGGTGCAGAGCGACTGGTCAGTGGGGTGGTCCGGAGCGTCCGGGGCGTCCGGTCCATCCGGTCCGTCCGGTCCGTCAGGGGTGGGCGCGGCGTACGGGCCGACCGGTCCCGGCATGATGACCGCGGGAAGATCGGGATCGGTCGTGAAGCAACTGTCGACGATATTGAGTTCCGCGCCCGGCAACCACCGTGGATCGCGGACATCGCCGCGCGGTTTCGACCTGGGGTCGCGGACGTCCCCGCGCGGGTCGCTGACACCACTGTGCGAATCACGGACACCGCCACGCGAGTCTCGGGCTTCTCCCCGGAGATCGAGGATGGCGTCCGGTGGCCTCGTGAATACGATACCGAGCCGCTCGAGGGCGTGGGTCCAGAAGGCAGTGGGGTCTCGGACGGACCAGGCATGGAAATCTTCGTAGCGGTCGATGCCCACGGCGGCCATGCTCGCCTGGAGGTTCGACCGGCGCACGGTCTCTTCGTCAGGCGTCCAGGCCGCGGGTGGACCGTCCTCCGGGCGGCGACTTTCGAAGATGCGGCGGAAAGCTGCCAGGTGTTTCTCGAAGGGCAGGGGCTCGCGCCGCGAACGGTCGACGAAATCACGCCAGGCCTGGTCCTGACGTGCAGTGGCCGGCCGAGCGGGATCATGACCGGCGGAGTCCGGCGCCCCGGACTCGGCGTTTCGACGTTTCGCGCACATGGTGAGATGTCAGTCCAACACGATCATCTTCAGGCAGACCGCCATGGGGATTTCGGCCACGACGCCCGAGAGATGGAGCAGACCCGTGTCCGGGTCGAGGCGGTGGTAGGTGACCGTATCCGAGCTTTGGTTGCCGCAAAGGACGAAGCTGCCGGTCGGATCGATCCCGAAGTTCCGCGGATTTTCGCCGCCCGTGGGCACGATACCGAGCAGCGACAGGCGGCCCGAATCCCCGTCGACGGCGTACATGGCGAGGCTGTCGTGGCCCCGGTTGGAGCCGTAGAGGTACCGGCCGTCGTCGGTGATGTGGATGTCCGCCGTGTGGCTCACCTCGTCGTAGCCGTCGGGCAGCGTCGTCACCGTTTCCAACACCGTGAGCGTGCCGGCCGACCCGTCGTAGGCAAAGGCCGTGATCGTGTTGCCCATCTCGTTGATGACGTAGGCGAACTTCCGGTTGGGATGGAACTCGATGTGCCGCGGTCCCGAGCCGGGCGGCACCAACGCCTCCCCGTGGGGCGTCAGGACGGCGGTGTTCGGGTCGAGGGCGTAGATCATTACCTTGTCGGTCCCGAGATCCGGCGAGAAGACGAATTTGTAGTCCAGGTCGTGGCGGATCATGTGGGCGTGGGGTTCCTGCTGGCGGCTCTGGTCGACGCTCGAGCCCGTATGCTGGATCACCGACGCCGCCTCGCCCAGGGAGCCGTCGTCGTTCACCGGGAAGGAGGAAACGGACCCGCCTCCGTAGTTGGCCGCGAGCACGGCCTTACCGCTACGGTGCACGTCGATGGAGCAGGGTCCGGCGCCGCCGGATGACTGGCTGTTCAACGGCTTGAGCGTCCCGGACCCGTCCACGGCATAGGCGAAGACGCCGCCGTGGGGATCGCCCGTCTCGCCGACGGCGTAGAGGAAGCGGGCGTCCGGCGTCAGGACCAGGAAGGACGGATTCGTGATGCCGCCCACGTGGCTGACGTATTCCATGACGCCGCTGGCGGTATCTACGTCATAGACATAGATGCCTTTGCTGGTGGTCTGGGTGTAGGTACCGACGAAAACGCGAATGGTCCGGGCGTCACTGGACATTGGGTGGTTCTCCTTGGTTGGCTGAATGTACTTCGATTGTTACCCCGCCGGCCTCCGCTGCCACTGCCACCACTCCTCCTGCGGCGCGTACCCCAGGATGCGTTCGGCCTTCTCGAGACTGTATTGCCCCGGGCCGTAATGGCTGTGCAGGTTGAAGGCCTGGTAGAAGCCGGGTACCGAGGGGAGTTCGAGGGCCTGGCGGCAGGCCACGGCGAGGTCGTCGTGGATGATGAGGAAGCTCCGGGTCGACGCTTTGCCGGTATGCTCGGTCGGCCGGGGCGCCAGGCCCTGGAACAGGAAGCAGACCGTGTGGATCTCGTGGTGCCGTGCGAAGCTCCGGACGATCTCGTTGCTCAGGTGCTTGGTGATGAAGTAGTAGTCGGAGGAAGGCGCATCGGGCGCGTCGACGGAGATGTCGGTGTCGTGCACGTAGGCCAGGAGGGTCTGGGCCGGGCCGGTGTGGATCACCTTTCGTATCCCGGCGTCGGCGGCCGCCTTCATCACGTTCCAGGCCCCGATGGTATTGACCTGGAAGCTCAGCGTGTCGTCGTGGCGCAGGACCGTGAAGTTCATGACCGCGTCCACGCCCTCCACGGCCTCGCGGACCTGGCCGTAGTCCCGCACGTCCACTTTGAGGACGGGCTTTCCGTCCGGGTGGTCCTTGATGTCGGCCAGCCGCAGGTCGTAGTCCTTCTCGAGCGCGGGGGTGATGTGCGGCGCGATGAGCCCGGACGCGCCGAGCAGCAGGACTTTCTTCATGAATGGCACCTCGATACGGCATCTGTTGCGCGCAGAGGTCCGTGGATTATGGCGATTTCAAGACTGAACATCGTGCCTCCCCTCAATCCCGCCAGTTCGCAGCGAAGTTGTGGACCGGCGCGTAGCCGAGGTTGCGGGCCTGGTTGATGAGGTACTTCGGGTTCTCCAGGTCGGCGCAGATGTGGTACAAGGCGTACCGGCTGGTCCACCAGACCTGGTCCGAGGCGACGCGCTCCAGGGCGAGGCGGAAGGCCTGGGCCGCGTCCCGGTAGTCCAGCCACAGCAGGTCGGGCGCATGCCCGGCCACTTCCTCTTCGCTGACGAGGTCGCCCAGCCTGAGTCCCGTGACCGTCACCATGTAGTCCCTTGCGAATTCCCGGGCGGTGTGCTCGCCCAGGTAGCGGGACATGGCCGGCATGTCGGGCTCGGGCAGCGGCTTCCAGAGTTCGCTGATATACACGTCGTCGGGATAGGGGCGGAAGAGGTCGAGCGTCCCGCCGTAGACGAAACGCTTGACGCCCGCCTCCACGCCGGCCTTGAAGAGCTGGTGCGTGCCCCGCGTGGCCAGTTCAAGCAGGTGCTTCTCGCGCTCCACATCGGATTCCGGCAGCTCCTGCGGCGGCTCGCCCGTGTGGACGACGGCGTCCATGCCCCGGACCGCCCGCCAGGCGAAGTCCTGGTCCAGCAGGCTGCCCTGGGCGGCGTCGCCAGGCGATTCGCGGGGCGTTTCGCTCCCGGTCGCGGCCGGCGCTTCGACGGGTGATTCGTCCACGAGGCGAAGCGAGTGGCCTTCGAGGGCTTCGGCCACCGCCTGTCCCAGCCGGCTCGCGGCGCCGGTGATCAGGATTTTCATGGTTGCTCCTTTATGACTCGAACTTCTTCTGCGAGTTTGCCGAATCTAGCTCCGACTAATCATTAAAGGTCCACAGGTCCAGGGCCGTGCCGCCCAGCACGCGGGGCATGTCCTCCGGCGCGATGAACTTCATTTCGTCGCGGACGACCGTCAGGGTCTGGCCGTACGCGGCGTTCGGAAGGCAGACGGGCCAGTCGGTGCCCCACATGATGCGGCGACCGCCGAAGGCCTGGTAGACCGCCTTGACCATATCGTGGGTATCCGACCAGGGATAACCCTGATCCGAAATGGACCAGGTATGGCTGATTTTCACGTATACGCGAGGGTATCGGGCCAGGTCGAGGACGGCCTGGATTTCCTCCGGCCGGTCCGGCTGCGCGTCCGCCATGTGGTCCACGACGACGTCGAGATCGGGAAACCGGTCCAGCAGGCCGGACAGGTCGGGCAGGCGCCCGGGCCGCGTCAGCATAAGCAGGGGAACTTCGAGTTCCTCGGCGCGCCGGAAGATGGGCGGCATCAGGGGTCCGCGGAACCAGTCGCCCGCCGGTCCTTCGGCGGGACTCAGCCGCACGCCCTGAAAACCGTGCTCCTCCACCCAATGGCTGAGGTGGTCCGGCGCGGCGGGGTCTTCGGGATTGACGCGGCAGACCCCGGCAAACCGGTCCGGGTAGGTGCGCAGGACGTGAGAGACATATGCATTGTCCCAGCGGTAGCCGATGTACTGCACCAGGACGGTCTTTTCCACGCCGTGCCGGTCCATCAGGGCCAGGAGCATTTCCGCCGTCCGGTCCTCGGCGGGAGGGGCGTCGTTCTCCGCGGGCCAGGGAAAGGCGGGATCGTTGACCCAGACGTGGGTATGGGGGTCGATAATGCGCATGGATCTCGTATTGGGATCAACGGGTTCGCACGAACTTCTGCAACCGGGCGTCGGCCTGGACTTCACCGACGTAGAGGTCGCCGCGGGAGTCCATCCAGATGCCGTGGGGACATCCGGCGAACTCGCCCGGCCGGTCGCTGCGTCGTCCGCCTCCCCAGCTGCTGACGAGGTCGCCGTCCAGGGTGTATATACCTACCTGCTGGTCGAGTTCGGCCACGTAGACGATGTCCTCTTCCGGATCGAAGAAGGTGGTGTCGGGCTTGCCGGGAACGGAGCGTTCCTCGAGGTAGTTTCCTTCCAGGTCGAAGAGCTGGATGCGCTCATTGGTGCGATCGCACGCCCAGATCCGGTCATAGCGGTCTATTCGGACGCAGTGGCTGAGTTCGAACTGGCCCGGTCCCGAGCCCCAGCTTCCCCAGGAGTGGATGTGGCGGCCCTCGCCGTCGTAATGGTGGATCCGGGAATTCTCGTAGCCGTCGGACACGTAGACGTCACCATTCTGCGCGACGACGGCATCGGTGGGTTTCCGGAAGGGTTCGCCGTCCGTCGCACCGGGAACGCCGGGCGTGCCGATCACCCTCACCTGGATTCCATCGCGGTCGAACTTGCGGACGCAATGATCCAGCCAGTCGGTGAGGTAGAGGTTGTCCTCGCCGTCGATGTAGATACCGTGAGCATCCTTGAGTATGCCGTCGCCGATCGTCTTGATGAATTGGCCGTCACGGTCGAACACGATTAGTGGATGCTCGCTCCGCGAGTACACGTACACCCGGTCCTGGGAATCGCACGCCACGCCCGTAATCCAGCCGAAGGACCAGCCCTCCGGCAGGCGGTACCAGTTCTCCTGCACCTCGTAAGTGTACGCGCCGCTGCCGAAACTCATTTGCATGCCTCTTTCTTTTGAAACGCCGCCTCGATGCCGGAGTACAGATGCACGATCCAGCCATAACCCAGCATCCACAGCAAGACTGCGAGGACGAAATGGATGATCGCGGCCGGCCTGCGGCCCTGGTACAACTGCCCCAATCCGGGGACGACCAGACTGAATACCATGGCGCCAAACCTGGTGCCCAGGGGTGAGCCTCAAAGCATGATGGTGCTCCTCAGGGCGCCTGCGCAACCCGGTGGGCCTGCCTGGGATTGCGGCGCTGTTCCTCCAGGGCCGCGACCCAGCTGTCCGCCCAGACCTGGTGATCGATTAGCACGCGTTCCGGATTCGATCGGCTCCGCACACAGAAATCGGGAAAGAAGGGTCGGCCCGTCGGGGCGCCATAGGCCACGTACCGCAGGTCCAGGCTCCAACGCACGTCCCATTCGGTCAGGTTCGGCGTGGACCGGTGGGGCGTATACTGGCTCAGAAAGACCACCCCGCCCTTGCGCACCTCGGCCGGTTCCGCCTCGGTCTCGGGCATGAGTTCCGGCTTGATTCGCGTCCCCGCGTCCGACACGTGGTCGAGATGGCCAGAGTGGATCACGTCCGGGATCACCTCCAGGCATCCACGTTCCACCGTGGCGTCCACCAGGGGCAGCCAGCAGGTCAGCGCCAGGGTCTTGTCCGACTCCGCCCAGCTCACCCCCGAGTCCTGGTGCCAGGGCACGTTGTACGACGGACTGGCGTCCAGCCGCGACGGCGGCTTGGCCCGGATGTGCTGGATGGGCGAGCACGTGATGTCGGGGCCGACAAAGGACTCCACGGCGTCGAGCAGGTTGTCGTTCCGGAGGAAGTCGAAGACCGGCCTGGCCCGCAGGTCGTAGATGTCCATGCCGCGGCCGATCTCGGTGCTCTGGGCGAACAGCCGGGCGTAGCGCGTCAGGAAGGGTTCGTCCTCATGCAGGTCGGTGATCTTGCCCTCGGCGTGGAGGTCCTGCGCCCGCCGGTCGACGAATTCGGTCATGGTCTCGATCACGGGGTCCAGGTCCGCGTCGGTCAACACGTCCTCGACGACCACAAGGCCGCGGTCGTGGAACTCCGCCAGTTGCGCTTCGGTGAGGGCCATGGGCATTCTCCTTCACTAAAACCGATAGAGTTTTTTAGCCTTAACAATCCGATCGTTGTGCTGCTTCCGGTAACATAACTGTAGCAACGACCATTGGCAACTTTGGAAAAGTCAGGACCGAGTGAAATCTCGATGCACTGTTACTGTCCAAATTCGCAACTACACGTCGCCTCAGTCCGATCTCTATCGCGAATCGTTGTCAATCCTGGTGGAACACCTCTTCCATCTCCGCCCACCATTCGCCTTCCTTCCGCGTCGGCAGCGGTTCCTGCATGGGCATCATGATGTCCCACCACTCCTGCGTGACCGGGTCGGCGGCCATCTTCGCCATGTCCGTCTCGAAGTCGTCGCCGACATATTCGAAATAGGAGAAGAGAAAGCCGTCCTTCAGGTAGATTGAATAGTTGGTGATGTTGCATTCCGTGATCATCTTCGCCACACCGGGCCAGATCTCGACATGGTATTCCTTATATTCCTCGATCCGTTCCGGCCTGACCTTAAGGACCATGCCGTAGCGCTGGGGCTTGGTTTCCGGTACGGGCTTGTGTGCGGTCATTGGGATCTCCTTTAAGATGCGGTGTGCTGGCCGCCGGGTCGGGCCGCCGGGTCGGGCCGCTGGGCGGATTCCGGGCCGCCGGGCGGGGGTATCCAAAACAGATTTATATGTTGATGGATATTTTAATCAACATTGACAATGCTATTTTCCGCGTTTTGAGACATACCCGCCGTCGGCGTCGGATCAGGCTGGCGGCAGCGGCGGCGGCGTCGGCGCCTCCTCGGGAACTAACCTCTCCTCCCGCAATTCTGACCAGAAATCCGCAGGGATCTCGAATTCAAACATCAGGACGTTCTCGTCCACTTCCTCGGGCGAGCGAGCGCCTGGAATGACGGCAGCCACCGCCGGATGGGCCACTGGGAACTGCAGGGCCGCCGCCTTGAGGGGCGTTCCGTGGCGGCCGCAGATCGCTTCAATGCGCCGCACCTTTTCCACGATATGCGAAGGCGCCTTGCGGTAGTCGAACTTAGCCCCGTCCACGGCGCCCTGCGCCAGGATGCCGCTGTTGTATGGACCGCCTATGATGATGCTGATGTTTCTTTCCTCGCAAAGGGGCAGAAGCCGCTTGAGCGCCGTATGATCCACCAGGGTGTACCTGCCCGCGCACAGAAAGCAGTCGAAATCGCCCTCGGCGGCGAAACGGGCGAGCATCTTCGCCTGGTTCATTCCGACCCCGACGGCCCGGATGACCCCTTCTTCCCGAAGCCGGAGGAGTGCCCGGTAGCTGCCCTCCATCGTTTCTTCGTAGTGATTGTCCGGATCGTGGATATGAAGAATATCGACCCGGTCGAGTTCAAGGCGGGCAAGGCTTTCTTCCAGGGAGCGCAGCGTGCCGTCGTAGCTGTAGTCGAATACGGGACCGACGGGCGGGAGATCGTCGGACCAGACGTCCTGGTCGCGCGCCCGGTCGGGCACGAGGAGGCGCCCCACCTTGGTGGCGAGGACAAAGGATTCGCGCGCAGGGGCTTTGCGAACGTGGCCGCGGCTTGAGAGTGCGGCCCCCAGGCGGGTCTCGCTCACGCCACTGCCGTAGAGCGGGGCCGTGTCGAAGAACCCCAGGCCGTGGCCGAGATAGGTGTCTACGACCCGGGCAGCGGCCTCATCAGTAACCCCGTGGTACAACCCCGCCAGGGGCGCGCCGCCGAGTCCCAGGCGATTGACCTTGAGCCCCGTGCGACCAATTTCCGCACGGTCATCCTTCTTCATCAGACTCGTTCGGCGTCTCGCCCTGCATGGATTCCCCGCGCAGCAGGAAGGCCCGGATGTCGTACCGGCCGGGGCGCTCCACGGGCAGATCGCCCGCTTCGATCATCTCCTCGATGGGCGAACTGTGGGTGCGCACGGGCATCTGGACGACCTCGTGGAGGCGGGCCGACTCGTAGATGCCCATGATGATCTCCACGGCGGCCCGGCCATTGGACGCCTCGCCCCGGTGTTCGGACTTGCCCTCGATCCAGTCCGCCAGTTCCACGGCCTGGCCCACGCTCGGGTCCTCGCCGGTGGACGGGCGCTCCTCCCAGCCGCCGGTCTTCGAGTTGATGAGCAGGACGCGCTGTTCGTTCACGTCCATCATGCCGTCCGTGCCGTAGAGGTAGCCGCCCTGACGCCGTTCCGGATGGAGTTCCTGCAGGAGCTGCCCCACGGCCCCGTTGTCGAAGCCCACGATGCCCGCGCTTCGGTCCTCGATCCGGATGTCGCGTTCGTACCGGTCGGTCTTGCGTTCGATGTTCCCGAGCACCCACTCGGGCGCGGGATCGCTCATGACGTAGCGCATGAAATCGAACATGTGGGAGCAGTCGTTGAGCAGGCCCTGGCTGCCGCTGCAGTGGACGTGTCGCACGTCGCCGATGGCGCCTTCGGCCACCAGGTTCCGGGCGTCGGTCCACACCGGGTTGAAGCGGCGCTGGTGGGCGATGGCCAGCTTGACGTCGTTCCGGCGGGCTGCGATCATCATCTCGTCGCATTCGCCCATGTTAACGGCCATGGGCTTCTCGCATAAAATGGCCTTCGGACGGCGCGCGCAGGCGGCGATGGTCAGGGGGGCGTGGAGCTTGTGCCAGGTACAGATGCTGACGACATCGAGTTCCTCTTTGTCCATCATCTCGCGGACGTCGGCATAGCGTTTTCCAATGTCGTAACGGTCGCCGAAATCCTGTCTGGCCTCGGCCACCGGGTCCGAAAGCGCGACGACCTCGAACCGCTCTTCTCCCAGGTATCCCTTCATGTGCAGATGCGAGATGCTGCCGCACCCGATTATGCCGACACGATAGACCGTGGACATCAAACACTCCTCCCGAAGAGGGTTTAAGTTTGGAGTTGCGTTACATTACGTGCGTTACATTGCGTGCGAAACAAGCAAAGATGTATTACACGAAGCAAACCCTCAATAAAGCGCGAGGCTGAATAAAACATCGGAAATCGAATATAGACGGCGCCATGGACCATGTCAACGATCCCAAAGACGGCCCTGAGCGTCGTCCGAATCCGCTAGACTGACTTGACACGGCACCTCCGAATAGCGTAGAATGCGATCCGTATGGAACTGCTGATTATACTCAACGTCATCCTGCTGCTTATCCTCATCGGAACCTTCCTGTCGCTCTCGGGGCGCGTTAAACACCTCGAGGACACCGTCCGGCGATACTTAAGGGATACAAAAGACCCGGCTGCCGGGATTTCCAGTGGTGGTGTGCCGGGGTCGGCCGACGCGTGGGGATCCGACGACGCGCGGGGATCCGACGACGCGCCGGGGCTGGACGACGCGCCGGGACTGGACGACCCACCGGAACCGGAGACCGCAGGACCCACGCATCCGGCCGAGAGCGTTCCGGGCCAGGTGCGGGCCGCACATCCGGCCGAGAGCGTTCCGGGCCAGGTGCAAACCGCACAACCTGTCGCGGACGTTCCAGGCCAGGCGCAAACCGGCGACGCAGCCAGCCGGCTGTCCCACATGCTCCGCCCCCGCACCCGGGAGGAGTGGGAGACCCTGATCGGCGGCAAGCTGCTAAATCGCGTGGGCGCCCTCGCCCTCGTCCTCGGCGTGGGATTTTTCCTGAAATACGCCTTCGACAACGACTGGTTGAACGAGACGGCGCGTGTGATCCTGGGCGGAGTGGCCGGCCTGCTGCTGGCCGCTGGCGGCCACCGGTTCCACCGGCGCGGCATGTCCGTATTCGCTCAGGGCCTGACCGGGGCGGGCGTGGGTATCCTCTACCTTTCGATTTACGCCGCCTACGATTTCTACCGCCTCATACCGCAACCCGTCGCCTTTCTGCTGATGGCCCTGGTGACGGCCGCGGCCCTGCTGCTTTCCCTTCGCTACGACGCGCGGGCCATCGCCCTGCTCGGATGGGCCGGTGGATTCCTGACGCCGCTCCTGCTCGTCACCGCCCAGTTGAACACCCTCGGACTGTTCGTCTACATCACCCTGCTCGACGCGGGTCTGATCGCGGTGCTGCTCAACAGGCGACACTGGAGAGTGCTCGAACCGCTGGGTATCGCGGCGACCTATGCCACGTACCTGACCTGGTCGTTCCGGTCCGATCTGCCCGAAGGATTCGGAACGGCTTTGGCCTTCCTGACACTGTGGTGGGCGCTGTTCGCCTGGTTCAGTCTCTACCGGTCCGCGGCCGGTGATACGGGAAAGCGACGGTGGCGATGGATCGTGGTAACAGTCAACGCACTGGGTTTCTACGTAATGCTCATGCGCCTTTCGCGGCACACGGAAGGCATTTGGGACTTCATCGGGTTCCAGTCGCTGACACCGCAGAACTACCTGCCCTATTCAGAGGGAATCGCCACAATCATCCTGTCACTGGCCTACTTCGCGCTGACCGCCTGGATCACGCGCAATACAGACGACCGGTCCGCGGCCGCCGTGCATGCGACCGCGGCCATTTTGCTGGCGGTACGCGCCCCGCTGAGCTTTTTCACCCCTTTCGTCATCGTCCTCATCTGGGCCTTTGAAGCGCTGACCCTGTTCGGGTACGGCGCATACCGCGAAATCCGCGCCGTCCGACACGCCGGAACGGCCCTGCTGGCGCTATCGTTCGCCGGGATCTTTCTCTTCGGCGGCACCTATGTATCCAGTCTGGTTTCCGCATACGTGCCCGTATTTTCGTCGCGCACCGCGGCGTACTGGGTCGTGGGCGGGTCGTTACTTGCGTGCGCCGGCTTGCTGCGGGACCGCGCCGAATCAACGAGCGACCGTAGGCATTACACGGTCTTCCACCTGGCCTGGACCTTCCTCTTCCTGGTCTGGGGCACGGTGGAAGTGCTCAGCTACTTCCAATACCTGGCCGTCACGTCGGAAGGCGGCTTGACGGATCAGCTGCAGAACCTGCGTCAACTCGCCGTATCGGGCACATGGCTATTCGGCGCCGCGCTGGTCATGACGCTTGGACGCTGGCAGGACATCCCCGCCCTGCGCGCAGCGGCCATCGTCTACCTCGGCTGCACCGTGGTGAAAGTATTCGTCTTCGACCTCATGTTCCTGGACACCCTCTACCGTATCGCCGCCTTCCTCGGCCTGAGCGCAATACTCATCGCCGTCTCCTACCTCTACTACCGGAACCGGCCGGCTTCCTGACCCGGTACAACTTTCTGGCTCGATCATCCAGCCTAATTCTATCATCCCAGCCTGATTCTATCACCCCAGCCTGATTCTATCACCCCAGCCTTGAATCGACTAATCCTATTGAAAAAACGTGCGAGAGGTTACAAAAGCCCCCGACTAATTCAATAGACCCTATCAAATTGGTCCTTTCACAAGCGCATCCATTTAATCACCGGGAGGGAATCGTGGGAGACGACAAAGTAAAGGAATCGACGGCTGAGGTGTTCGCCACGGTGACGGAGGTGAACGCACTTTTCCATTCACTGGAGGATATGTTGGTAACTCGATTCGAGGCGATCGATGGCAAGTTTGGGGTCGTCGTAGAAAAGTTCGCCGCGATCGACGGCAGGTTCGGGGCCCTCGAGAAAAACCTGGCCGAGATGGACGCCAAGTTTGAAAGACGCTTCGAAGCGATCGATGGCAGGTTCAGGGTCCTCGAGAAAAACCTGGCCGAGATGGACGCCAGGAACGGGGTTCAGTTCGCTACACTAGAACAAATGATTGTGGAACTGGATACCAAAACCGAGGGGAGATTCGATCTGGTTGAGCAGCAATTCAAATCACAGGAACTCAGGATTGAGCATTTCGTGACATCGGCGAACAACAAGTTGATGGTGTTATTGCTCGTAATTGCCGGGTCGGTTATCGCCGGCCTGCTTTACGGCGGTTAGTGCTGGTCCGACCGAGCTCACTCAGGCGAATTGCGCGTAGTGGCCTGCAGGGCGAATTCCGTCAGTTCAACCGTCATGGGATAACGGTTGAAGGGCGTGATCAGGTAGAGCCCGTTGAAGTTCGCCAGGACGGACTCGATGAGTTCCCGCGCGATGGCGACACCCTCTCGCCGGGCCTTGCGTCCACGGCCCACGCGGGCCATGCGCGCGCGCACGTCGTCTGGCACAACGAATCCGGGTACCTCGTTGTGGAGGAACTCCGTGTTGCCGTCGCTGACGAGCGGCATGACGCCCGGGAATATGGGTACGCCGGCATCCCGGGTCGCCTCGTAGAGCTGCTTCGCCTGGCGGCGGTCGAAGAGGGGCTGCGTCATGATCATGTCGGCTCCGGCTTCGACCTTTCTTTCCAACCTTCTGATCCTTCTGTCCAAGTTGGGTCCGTTGGGGTCGAAGGCCGCCGCCACGGTAAACGCGGTCCTTCCATTCAGGGTGCGGCCCGAAAACCCCACGCCGTCGTTCATCTGCTTGATCAACCGGATCAGCTCGAAGGACGAAACGTCGTAGACATTGCTCGCCCCCGGCTGATCGCCGAACTTGACGGGATCGCCCGTGACGGCGAGGACGTGGTCGATGCCGAGTGCGTGCAGTCCGAGTACCTGGGACTGCAGGCTGGCCAGGTTCCGGTCGCGGCAGGTGATGTGCAACAGCGGCCGGATGCCGGCCTCCTCCTTGACGATCTGCCCCACGGCCATGTTGCTGATCCGCGTGACGGCAAGGGAGTTGTCGGCCATGGTCAGGGCGTCGGCACCCGCCTTCTTCAGGGCTAGTGCGCCCCGGACGATGGGGCCGTGATCCAGGTCCCGGGGCGGGTCGAGCTCGACGATGACGGTCACCCGTTCCTTGACCAGGTCCACGATCGACGGTTCAACCGCCGGGGGCGCAGGTACGGGACGGGCAATACGTTCCGGACGCGCCGGGACCCGGACTTCAACCGGCAGGACCTTCTTGCGCGTGACGATCTCCCGTCCTTCAAGGGCCCGGGCCATGGCTTGCACGTGCTCGGGCAGGGTGCCGCAACACCCGCCGATCAACCGTACGCCCTGGTCGCGCAGCCGAAGCGCACTCGTAGCGAAGTACTCCGGTGTCGCCTCGTAGATGAACCGGCCGTCCACGTAGACGGGTGAACCGGCGTTTGGAAAAGCGGAGAGCACCAGTCCCTCCGACAGGGGTACCGGCGCCAGCGCGTCCAGCAGGCCCTTTGGACCGCTGCGACAATTGACCCCCACCACGTCGGCGCCGGCCGCGCGAAGCTGATCGAAGGCCTCCACGACCTCGAACCCGTCGTCCGACTGTCCGTACTGGTCCACGGCGAGCTGGCAGATCGTTGGCAGGTCGCAAATCTCCTGGCAGACCGCAAGCGCCGCCTTGAGTTCGTCGAGCCGGAGAAAGGTCTCCAGGATGATCGCGTCCGCGCCGCCGCCGGCAAGGGCGGCGATCTGTTCCGCGTGAACCCGCCGGTGGTCCGCTTTGGTGTAATCCCAATGGGGCAGACCCTGGGCCGGTCCCACGGCGCCGGCCACAAAGGCGCGGGACCCCGCCGCCTCCCGGGCGATCTCCACACCCCGAGCGTTCAAGGTTTCCGCCTGGTCTTCCAGGTTGTATTTCGACAGGGACAGGGCATTGGCCCCGAAGGTATTGGTTTCGATCAAACCGGCGCCCGCGTCCACGTATTCCTCGTGGATCTTCCGGATCAGGTCGGGCCGGCTCAGGTTGATCTCGTCGAAGCAGACCTCCATCGGCACGCCGCGGGCGTACAGCATCGTGCCGCTGGCGCCGTCCGCCACCAGCATGGAAGAACGGAGATGGTCGAGGAGGGATGTGTTCATGGGAGGGATGTGTTCATGGGAGGGATCCGTTCGCGCCGTTCGGTGTCCGCGGTTCGGCACTTATTGACGCGTCCTGTTCAACGGCCGTTGTTCAACGCGTACCGGCGTATGGCCCAGGCAAAGCCGTTTTCGTGGTTCGGCGGGGCGATGACCAGGGCCTGTGCCCGGCCCGCGTCCTTAACCGCGTCCTGTGCGTTTTCCATGATCACACCCAGGCCCGAATTCAATAGCATGGGCAGGTCGTTGTCGCCGTCCCCGACGGCCATCACGTGATCCATGGATATCCCGTGCTCGCGTGCGACGAACTCGACGGCGACCTTCTTGTTTACGTCGGCGTGCATGGCTTCGATCCGGTCCGGATTCGTCTTGACGAGATAGAGGCGGGATGCGAAACGGTCCTTCAACTCCGCCAGGACCGCCTCGCGCCGGTCCAGGCCGGGCAGGATCAGCATCTTGGGCGGCGGTGGATAGTCGCCCTGTCTCAGTCTCGCCATGAGTTCGCCGTCCCGGTCGACGGCGGCGCGGCTCTGTTCCTCGATGGATGCGATGGAAGAGGTGTATTCGTTCGTGATCACGCTGTCCAGGGGACCGTTATCCGTCACGCGCAGCCAGCTGTATACGAAGTTGAAGCCGTTTTCTTCGATGAAGTCGAGCAGGTCCAGGAAGACGTCCCGTTGAATGCGCTTTTCGAAGAGCAAGGGCCTTTGCCCATGGCGAACTGGACCGAGTATGATCCCGCCGTTGTTGGCGATGACGTAAAGCCGGTCGAACAACGGCCGCACGTCGCTGAAAGGTTCGCAGCTGCGGTCGATGTTGCGGCCGCTCACGGAACTCACGATCAATCCCTGGTCGAGGGCGGCTTCGATGGCGCCCAGTCCCTCGGGGGAGGGTTTCCCGTCGGGCAGCAGCGCCGTGTCGTCCTGGTCGAAGGCGATCAGCTTGATTTCCGGGGTTTCGTCACTCGCTTTCGGTACTTCCGCGGTCATGGCGTTCCTTTCTTATTCTTTAGTCGCTTTCCGATACTGCCTCCGGGATGATACCGGGCGAATTCCTCCCGGGTAAACCCGCGGCCGGCCTTCAGGGCCATGGCAAGCCCGTCGGCCACGGCGAGCTGGCAGGACGTGCTCGCCGTCGGCGCGAGTCCGAGGGGGCCGGCCTCGTTCGCCACGGGCACGTGCAGGATCGCCGCGCTCGACCTGGCCAGACTGGATGACGGATCCCCGGTGATCGCGATGATCGTCGCACCGATTGATGTGAGGGTTTGCACGGCGGCCAGCAATTCCTCCGTCTCCCCGCTGTGGGAAAGGGCGATGACCACATCCCCTGGCGCCACCTGGCCGCTGTCGCCGTGGTTGCAGTCCGCCGGATCGAGGAAATACGTCTTCGTGCCGGTACTCTGGAGCGTGGCCGCCAGCTTGCGGCCGATATGGCGGGACTTCCCCACGCCGGTGACGTGCACGCGACCGCTGGCGGCTTCCGACTTGCGAATGATTGCGATGGCTTCGTCGAAGTAGGCGTTGGACATGCCATCACGCAGCGTGGAAAGCGCTTCGGCGGTCCGCTGTACGGCCTTCAGTCCGGCCGCGCCGGGCGATGCCGCGCCGGGCGATGCCGCGTCGGGCGATGCCGCGCCGGCTGCTTCGACTTGCACCGTTGCTCTTTCCGAGGCGGTTACGGTTTCGGGCGCGTTCCGGTCGGGGATCCGAGTGCCATCGTACAGGGCCATCACGTCATCCCGGCTCGATCCCAGCTGCGGAAAAGCCCCAGGGATACGGCAACACACGGCGCCGCAGGCGTTGGCGAGCGACGCGGTATCCCGTAAAGAAAGTCCGTGGAAGAGTCCCGCGATCAGTCCGCCCAGGAAGGCATCTCCGGCGCCGGTGGTGTCCCGGGCTTCCACGGGTTTCGCGGGCACGCGGACCGTCTGCTTCCCGTCGGTGACGACCGAGCCCTGCGCCCCTTCGGTGATGGCCACCAGGCGAGCGCCGTATCGGTTGAAAATACCCTCGGCCCGTTCTTCGGAAGTGTCGGCTTCCACCATTTGCAGGGCGGCGGCCTTGGCGGGTTTTATGACGTCGGCGAGACGCAGGGCTTCCTCGAAATCTTCGGCCGATCCGAGTCCGGCCACCTCGATGGCGAATTCCGGTGGGACATCCACGTCCAGCACGGTGGGCACGCCGGCCTCGCGGGCGATCCGCAGCACGGCGATGACGGCGTCCAGCGGAAGTTGGGATATCTCCGTCGTCACCATGGCGGCCGAACGTATGTAGTCGGCGAAATGCGTCTCCACGTGCGCGGCCGTGGTTTCCGCCGTCAGGGCGCGGGCCATATAGATTGCCCGGTCCGCGTCTTCGGCCACGTTTACGACCGAAAATCCCGATGCGCGTCCCTCAATGACCCGGATGGCCGACCGGTCGATGCCGTGGCGGTCCATCTCGTCCCGGATCATCGCGCCGTACCGGTCGTCTCCCTGGAACCCGAAGAGCCCGGCGGGTACCCCCATCTGGGCCGTCCAGGCCAGGTGGTTCAGCGTCACCCCGCCCGCGATCTCGGTCACGACAGAGCCCGCGTCATCCGGCAGGATATAGGTTTTCTCCTCCGGTCCCGCGATCCGGTTCACCCGGTAGATCACGTCCACGACGTTGCTTCCGATACCCACTACCCTGCGTGTGCGGTCGATGTCCTGGATCACGAAATACCACCTTCCTGGGAATCATTCGAGCGGCCGGTACCTCAGCGGCCGGTACCTCTTAACACGTGGAAATTTATATTGTCAACATTGATTGAAATAAAAATCAACATATGGTTTTGTTATGTACATACCTGCCTCGTGGCCATGCTTTCGCTATGTGCGTACTTTCATTATGAATTGTCTAGAAAATCGAGATACAAACGACTGGGTTGAATGCCCGTGTTGTTCTGGTACTTCCCGCTTTCATAGGTCTCGAAATCGCCATCCAGCGTGTGATAGTAAACCTGGCAGATCTCCACGTTCGGGTAGATCCGGATGGGCCGGACACAGAACATCTCCAGTGTCCAGTAGCCGGCAAATCCCACATCGCCGAAACCCGCGGTCACGTGCACGAAAAGCCCCAATCTACCCACCGAAGACCGCCCCTCGAGCATGGGAACGTACTTGTCCGTCCTGGTGAATTCCGCGGTCCTGGCAAGATAGAGCGTCTGGGGGCGCAGTTCGTACCCTTCGTCCGGGATCTGAATGGATCGCGTGCGGTGTTGCTTCTTCATATCGAGCACGTCATCCTCGTATATCAGGAGTTCATCGGCGAGTGAAAGATTGTAACTGTTCGGATTGAGCCTGGCAGGATCGAATGGCTCGATGAAAATGTCTTTTCCAATGCGCTCATGAATCATTTTTCCCGATAGGATCACTACGATATTCCTTCCCGGATATAAGGTGTCTCAACCGCTGTTTACCAGGACGACGGCGACCAGGGTCAGGCCGATGCCGACATAGGCCGGCCCGCGTACCTGTTCTTTCCAGTACAATATAGCCACGAGCGTGGTGATGACAAGGCCGACCGCGCTGACGAAGGGAAAGACGACGGTGCCGGGAAGGTACTTGAGCGTGAGGACCAAGAGCCACGTCCCCCCGACGTTGCAGGCGCCCAGGAAGACGCTCCACCTCACTTCGGGCAGGCGCGCCCGGATCGGTTTGTTCCAGAGGTAGAACAGCCCCATGATGCCGGATACGGCGAAGAGGGAGAAGAGGTAGAGCGGCATCTGGCTCTGGGGCGCGAGTTCACTAAAGACCTTCGGGGACAGGTGGCAGAAACCCGTTGTGATGAAGAGGGCGCCGACCAGCCAGGCGACGCCGCGCAGGGACAGTTCGGCCTGCCTGCCCACACCGAGCGTCAGGAGCGGCAGGGCGATGCAGACCGTAACGATGCCCGCGGTCTGCGTAAGGCTGGGGATCTCGTACCAGATGACGATGGAGCAGAGGATGGGGATAAGGACGGACAGGCGGACGATGGCCAGGGTCACCGCGACCCCGCCCTGCAGGAGCGCCTGGATCAGAAAGCGGAAGGCGACGAAATAGAAGAATCCGCTGGCCGCGCCGATCCACACGGTAGTCCAGTGCCAGACCCAGCCCGGGTCCGCGAGCATCAGCAGGCCGGAGATCACGGCGCCCGCGCCATAGTTGAGGCTGCCCACCGCCAGGGCATTGTGTCCGTTATGGTGGGCGGACTTCAGGATCAGGCCGAAGCACGACGTCACGACGGTCGCCGTGATCAGCAGAAGGAGTCCGAGCGCCGTAGTCTGTTCTCCGTCCTTAGATAGCAAGAAGCCGGCGAACGAATACCTCCTCGCCGGCTTCCAGATTCATGATCGCCGTGGGTGCCGCACGTGGGTGCCGCTTACGGCGTGAAGGCGAAAGTACCCACGTAGGCGCTGCGCTTGTTCGGAATGCTCCAGGTCGCGATCAGGTCCGAACCGCTGTACGCGTGGGCAGCGGTCTGAACCAGCGCGGCCGACGCGTCCTTCGTGAAGGGATCGTACCACACCATGCGATCGCAGTTGGGCTCGTGGTCCGTCGCCAGCATGGTCCGGGTAGCCACGCGCACCTGGCCGTCCACCGTAACGGCGAAGGCGTCCCCGCCGTCGTGGCGGAAGGAGATGTCCGTGGCCTTTACCGTTTTAACCGTGCCGAACAGCTCGCCGTACCGGGCGGTGAAAGCGCTCTTCAAGTCCTGGCGCTGGCCCGGCGTGGCCCGGCTGTCGATCAACAGCACGGTCTCGCGGGCGTGATGACCGAGTTGCAGGTTGCCCTTGCCGAGAATGACGGCGACGACGGACAGATCGGCCAGCGCGCCTTCACGGATGTGCCAGGCCACCACGGCCTGGTTGGCATCGCCGCCCGCTTCCGCCGAGTAGGTACAGCCGCCGCCCAGGATGTGATTGGAGCGGACTTCCACGTAATCGCCGGCAATAGACGGTGAGCCGGCCAGGGCCGGGGATGCCGCGAGGACGATCGCGGCCATGAGTGCGAAACCGGTCTTCAACATAATGCCTCCCTGTGCTGCGTTTCAGGACCTCTGGTTTGGGGTCAACGCGTCCGCCCGCGCGGTTCGTGACGAGGACGAAGGCTCCACGGGCTCAAAACTGACCGCCGCCCCGATTTCGGGTCAATATCGTTTGGGCGCGAAACAGTAACGCGGTATATTCTACCGTACCGGAAACATCGCAGTATATTCAATATATGTGCTCCCCGCCCTTCGAGTCAATCGCAAATCAAAACGATTTCGGGGACGGACGACCTCGACGGATCTATTGCCGACGGATCTATTGCCGACGGATCTATTGCCGACGAAATCGAACCAAAGGAAACGAACATGGAATACAGAGCACTGGGTGAATCGGGACTTACGGTATCGGCCATCGGCATGGGCTGCTGGCCCATGGCCGGCGTCGGGTGGACCGGAATCGACGACAACGCTTCCCTGGCGGCCCTTGAGGCGGCGATGGACGGCGGCATCACCCTCATCGACACCGCCTACATGTACGGACGCAGCGGCGAATCGGAACGGTTGGTGGGACGGGCCATCGCGGGCAGGCGCGACCAGATCGTCCTGGCAACGAAATGCGGCCTGTACTGGGACGGCACGACGCTGCTGCGCGACAGCTCGAGGAAGCGTGTCCTCGAACAGGTCGAGGAGAGCCTCCGCAGGCTGAATACGGACTACATCGACCTGTACCAGGTGCACGCGCCCGACGAGAACACGCCCTTCGACGAGACGGCCGCCACGCTCGCCGAGCTGAAGGAACAGGGCAAGATCCGCGCCATCGGCGTGAGCAATTACGACGTGGCGCAGATGAGGGAGTTTGCCCGCCACGCGCCGCTCCACTCGGACCAGCCGCCGTACAACCTGCTCAATCGGGACATCGAGGCGGAGATCCTTCCCTACTGCCGCGACAACAACATCGCCGTGATCTCCTACTGGCCGCTGTACAAGGGGTTGCTGACCGGGAAATACGGTCGGGGCCACCAGTTTCCCGAAGGCGACAACCGAAACGAGGACGTCCGGTTCCAGGGGAAGGAGCTCGATCGCACCCTCGACATGCTCGACCGGCTGAAACCGATCGCGAACGAATACGGCAAGTCCATCGCCCAGATCGTGATCCACTGGACAGCCCGGCAGCCGGGAATCACGTCGGTCCTGTGCGGCGCGACGCGGCCGGCCCAGGTCGAGCAGAACATCGAAGCGGTGGGTTGGGAGCTGTCCGAAGATCACCGCGCGCAGGTCGACGAGATCGTTGCCGGCATGGGTGATTAGGAGGCGACCAGGAG
>VXTP01000038.1 GCA_009837395.1 Gemmatimonadota bacterium | reverse complement strand
CCATCCGGATCGGAGAACTTGCCCGACACGCTTCGTGTGGCCGAGGAGCCCCCAACCCGCAGCGTTACATTGGAGATGGACCCCACGGCCGTGGGCGTCCTGTTCGGCGGCGGGGCGTTCTCCACGGTGACGTTGAAGTCCTGGGTGGCGGTGAGCCCGCCCGGGTCCTCGGCCGTGACGACGATCTTGCCGGTCGTGCCCACCGCGACGGGCGCGATCGTGACCGTGCTTCCGGAGATGCTCACCGTGGCGACCGATGGACTCGGGTTGTTCACCGAATAGGCGAGTGTATCGCCATTGGGATCTGAAAAGTACGAAGAGGCGTTGACCGTCGCCGAGGAGCCTCCGACATACAGCGTCCCGACGTCGATGTAGTCCACCGTTTCCGGCGCCTGGTTCTGCGGAAGCGCCGGGCCGAAGGGAGACCCTGGCACTGCCCCGCGCGCGGCCTGTCCCGGTCCGGTCGCGAGCAGAAAAAGAGTCAGTAGTACGCGAAACATGACATTTCCTTTCATGGTGTGCATCCGTTGGTGGATGAGTGTTTCCGGCCGGACCCTCGTCCGTTCCGGGTGGTCAATAGCTCCATATCGCCGGACGGGGTATGCCCGGCGCCTTGTCGAGATCGTCGAGGTGCACGTAGCGGCTTCGGAAGTCTCCCCGCTGCCGGATGCCGACGCCGGTGAAACCGAACATGAGCGCCATGCGGACGAGCCGGTGCGCCTTGTCGCCCGAAATGGCGATGTCCACGGCCCGGCCGGCCAGGTGCGCGGAACGGGGACGGCCCCCCACCTTCGCGTTGTGCGCCGGCGACCGGTACGCCGAGGTGATAATGAGCGGGAAACCGAGCTCCTGGCGCAGCGCCACGAGCCGGAGCATGAAGCGCTCGTCCATCTCGTGCCGGCCGGTGTCCGGCGAGGAAAGGACCTGGTTCGGGAAGTACGGCCATGATTTCATCTGCAAACCTCCTTGTCTTCCCTCCCTCGCGTCGAGGGGCGCAGACTTCGGAGAGGGAAGACCTTTGTGTACTGCGGTGAACGATACGATTGCCGATGCCCCATCATTCCTGCTCCCTGTGCCGGTCGAGCACGACCTCGTAGATCAGATCGATCTTGGCGGTCAGGTTCTCGATATCCCGCTCGATCTTCGACAGGCGGACCTCGCGCATGGTCATGCGGTCGACAAAGGGAGCGATGAACTTGAAGATGAAAATCCAGAGTGCGGTCAGGACGCCGACGACGACGATCCAGACTGAGATGTTTTCAGGCATTTTGACTTTCTCCGGCTCATGCCTCGAGCCCGGTAGAGCGGTGAAAAGCGCGATGCAGCGGGCGAGCGTCCAGGCGCGAAGTGCTTCCAGGCGCGTCGCCGGCCGTGTTTTAGAGCGAATTGATTTGTCGGGAAAGGACATAAAAAATCCCCGTGCCGTAGGTGGATCAGAAGTGGCACGGGGACGCTTGAAGGTCCGCTGGGTGCGGGTCCGCTAAGGGACGCGAGGGTATTCTGATGCGGTTTTCAGTGACGCCCGCGCTCCTGGCACGGGCAGCATGACAGTACTATACGTGTGTATAGCATAACTGTCAAGCGGGTTTTTCAAAAAACAGCGATTTGTTTCCTTTTTTCTGCAGTGGCCTTTACTGCAGTGGCCGCCATAGCTCCTTTCATTGTGCCTGGTTGTTTGCCTTGCACCTGCGGCACCGGATGCTCCAGGGGCGGGAGATGTACTTGCCCAGCATGCGGCCGCACTTCCAGCACCTCGGCTCGTAGTCCGTAACGGGGTCCGAAACCCTGGATACGTCATCGGGGTTTTCGGCCTGATTTCCGCCGGATTCCGGTTCATCCGGGTGCTCGCACCCGTTCCCGCCTGGTGAAATAGCGGTTCCTTCGCGTTCCCGCCGGTTTCCGCACAACGGGCAGCTCCAGTAGGGACGATCGCCGGTCACGAGAAACATGGACTGGCCGCAGCACTGGGGAATGTTGGAGACGGTCATGAGAGAAGCCTTTCTCCGTCCTCCCGGACGGCACAAACCATGCAGGAATTTTCGGATCCTGCACGGTTGAAAGTTATGAAATATGTACAAAACTAATGTTTAGTTGTTGACGGAATATGTCAACAGGTTTTTTGTTCCGACAGGATCCGGTAAGATTGCGAAAATCCCCCGCAATCGCCCGTTTTCGGCGTGCCGCAAAATCCGAAAGTTGTTGTAAACGTACGGGTTGCGAGGAACGGCTGTTGGATGAGGTTCGTTCAGGGGCGGGCGGGGGCCTTCGTCGGTCGACTGACCGGTATACTATTGCGTCAGGGGGAGTTACGGGCTTTCTGATATTTGAGGAAGAAAAAAACTCAATCCGGCACCCGGGCTCGGTCGCCACTCAGGCACGGGCTCGGTCGCCATTCAGGCACGGGCTCGGTCGCCATTCAGGAACGCATTGCTTTCGCAGGAAGTACGACTAAGGACCTTCGTCGATCCACGCGACAATCTGGGGCATATCCGCGGGAGTACGCTGGGTTCTGAGGCGGTCCAGCGCGTCCGCCGCGCGGTAGGCGGCTTCTATTTCATCGATTTCAAACGCGTGGCCGGTATGGTGCAGATACAACTCGGCCGGGGTCGCGAGGGCCGCGGCCGCGGACAGCCCGCCCAGGCGCCGCAGCACCGGAATGAACAGCCTGCTTTCGTACGCCTCATCGCTGTCCGTCTCGAATCGGTCGACGTCGATCACGGCGCGGTCGATGTGGGGCGAAAGACCGCAGGCCAGCAGGCACCATGGACCGGCCGCGCCGAAGCCGACCAGGGACACCGAGGCAACGCCGCCGGTTCGCCTGAGCCAGGCGACGGCCGAAAGGATGTCCTGCACGCGGTTCGCGGTCGTGGTCCGGTTATAGGTCGTGAAGTAGGCGTGTTCCCCGGAGGCCGGCTCACCGTCTGCCAGGCCCGTGAGAAATACGTCCGCCGACAGGACCAGCAGGCCCTTGCCCAGCAGATGCTGTAAAAGCGGACCGGGATCCCGCCCGTTATCCTGCGTCAGTGCCGACGCGCCGTCGGGATGGACCACCAGGACCGCGCCGCGGGGAGGGCCCGGCGGGCGGAATTCGGTGAAGGGAACCCGATCGCCGAAGCGCTGCCATCCCATGAACCCACACTGGACCGTACATATGTTGGATCGGTGCATGCCCAGGCGGGTCGCGACCAGGTCTCCGTCGGCCGCGTTGGGGGATCCGATGATCGATCGGAATCCGGCCGACATGACCTGCCGGAACCTGCGCAACGACCTGGCGTCGGAGGGCTTCATCTTATTGAGCTGCTTCCGGGCGCGATCGATCCATACGTCCGTCAACCCCTCTTCGTCGACCCAGTCTTCCGGCCGGTTTTCGGCCGTAACCGCCAGCATCGATTCCGGTGGTTCGGGTTCGACGGACCGCTCCGAAATTCGATCGCCGCTTTCGCTGTCCAGCATCCACCTGCCGAACCAGGCGTACACGGCTTCCCTGCTTGCCGCATTGTAGTTATGGCCCGCGTCGATCTGCACCTGCCCCAGGCAATCCTCCGCGTCGTAGAGCGCATAGACCGCCCGGATGGCTGGGTACTCCAGCTCGGGCGTATTGACCGTCCAGTCCCCGGTGGCGGACACCAGCAGCAGCGGCCGCGGCGCGGCCAGGGCGGCGATTTCCATGTTGTTCGTTTCGATGCGGAGATTGGGGCCGTTCTCGCAGATGCATCCGCCCTGCATGTGCGCCGACACCATGTTCACGGGCGCGGCAACCCGAACGCGGTTGTCCACGGCGGTGAGCATGAAGGTCTGCGTGCCGCCGCCCGAGGCCCCCGTGCAGGCGATGCGGCTGTTGTCCACGTCCGGCAGCGACTGCAGGAAATCGACGGAACGCATGCTATTCCAGAGCTGAAGTCCCATGAGACTGAGTCCCCAGAGCTGCTTCCGGTCGTCGCCGAAAGTCCGGTGGGCGAGTTGCGTGCTGTCGTTGTATCCGGCCATGGACCAGGCGAAGGCCACGTAACCCTGGAGGGCGAAGTTGATGCACCGGGCGGGTATGGATCCATCGGGCTCGTGGGCCAGCCTGCCCTCCTTCCAGTGGCCGTGGGGATTCAGGATGGCCGGGCGGAGGTCGGCGCCAGAGCCGGTGGTGCCGGACCGGTCCTCGCCGCTGGAGCCTTCGTCGCCAGAGCCTTCGTCCCCGGCGGGGCGGTACAGGTTCCCGGTCACGTAGAATCCCGGCAAACTCTGGAACCGGACGTTCTCGATGCTGTACCCATCGCGTTCGACCCGGTGGGTGATCTCCACGTTCAGCGGGCTGCGGGCGGGGTTCGGCCAGAGTCCCATGCTGACCAGGATATGCTCCCGGAGCGACCGGGCGCGCTTCTCCCAGGCCTCCTTCGTGGTAGGCGCGACGAACTCGCAGGGCAGGTTCAGGTGGCGTATCTCGGTCCTGCGGCGGTCGACGGGAGGCAGGGGATCGTGGCTGTACATGGAGGGCTCCGTAGGATGAAGCCAGGCGGTGCGCCGCGAAGGTGCGGTGCGAGCCCGCGCGAGAATCGCTCAGGATACGTTCCAGGGCCCGCCCGGCCGCTGGTACTCCGCGCCGGCGGACGGGAGGAACTGGCGAAGATGGCGGCCACCCAGGGCGAACCCGGCCAGTCCCGGCATGCCGCGGTCCTCATTCTCGACGCAGAGGACGTAGTCGTAGCCCGACTCGACCAGCGCTCCGATGACGGTGCCCCAGTTCAGCTGGCCACGGCCCGGCACGCGGTACTGCCACCACCAGTTGCCGATGATGCCCTGGCGGAACAGCATGGCGGGACTCACCTCGGCGTCCTTCACGTCCGCGTAGACCCACTTGCCCGAGAACATGCGGATGGCGTCCTCAGCGGGCAGGATCATCATCCACAACCAGTGGGAGGGATCGCAGGAAAGGCCCAGGTGATCGGACGGCACCGCGTCGAGCACCCGCTCCCACATCTCCGGGTTGCAGGCAATGTTTCCCATGCGCACCGCGCCGTCCAGGGCGATGGTGACGCCGTGGTCTTCGGCCAGCTTTACGATAGGCGTAAAGCGCACCTGGAACTTTTCCACAAGTTCCGCGGACCGGTCGCCCGGGTTTCCAGGCGGAGAGGAAAACTGCCCGTAGAAATGCCAGCCCAAGGGACTGCCCGCGTGGGTGACGACCACGGGTACGCCCAGGGCCGAGGCTGCCAGGATGGCCTTGCGAAGCCGCTCTTCCGCCGCGTCCGCCTGCGCCACGTCGTCGTCCAGCAGGTTGTTGTGGGCCGACAGCGCGGCCAGGTAGACGCCATGAGACTTCAGGGTGTCGTTGACTTCGCCGGGTCCGCCTTCGAGGATGCGGTCCGGATCGACGGCCCCGCCGGCCGAAAGCCGCACCGCGTCGAACCCGTTCTCCTTTGCCCAGCCGGCGCACTCCTCCAGGGACCAGGCGTCTCCTCCCGCGCTCGTAAAAAAACTGAGGTCCATGGTCACCCGCCCGGGCGCTGCGCGTTCACCGCCAGTCTGTTCAGCCGGACGTACCAGGCGCCCGATTCCGGTTTGCGGTACTTGTCGCCGATTTCGTCAATCGCCGCTCCGTCCGATTCCAGGACCGCGTGCAGCGCCGCCCTCCAGTCCACGGCCCCCCGGTTCTTCCGGTATCGGACGTTGAGCAGCCTGCCGCTGCGTCCCTCTTCCGGCGTGAGGTTCAGCAGCGCCTTGCGCGCCACATCGAGATCGGCCCTGGCGGCCTCGAGCCGGTTCAGGCATTGCACGTAGTCGTGTTCGGCGCGCTCCCAGTCGTCCCTGAAATCCATGTAGATGTTCCTTGTAGATGTTCCTTTTCGATGTTCCCTGAATACGTGTGCTGAAGTAGACGGACGGTTCGTCGCCGTCGGTCCTGTCCAGTCCTGTCCAGTCCGGACCACACCCACCTAAGCCGATGCGTACCGGTCCGTCGGCGTCTTGACCAGTTTAAACGAGGGGATGTACCCTTCATTTTCGATGTAGTAATGGGCGTGATCGTGGCACCCGGGCGGCTTCGTCCCGTCGAAGACACTGATCGTGAAGTCTTCGCTGTTCGTCCCGGCGCAACCGTGTTCGAAACCCGCGGGGATCATCCAGACGTCTCCCGCTTCCAGGACGAAATCCTCCCGGTTTCCGTCGTGATCGATCCAGAATCCCGTCCCGCTCCCTTTCAGGATCAGCCAGGTCTCGTCATGGTCGTGGAAGTGCTTCTCGCACGTGGGCAGGAGGAAGCCGCTCTTCATCAAGGCCTTGTGGTGGGCCATCGGAGGTTCCTTTCGGATTTGCGTGGTGTAGTTATTGCGTACAAATCTTCGAAAGTCGCGTTAATCAGACTATCGAAAGTCGTGAGGATCCGACCGTCGAAAACCGCGGCCATAATTCGAATGACTTTACAAAAGTGTATTATAAGACCCCCTTAACGATACATCAAGGATCAATGGGAGGGAGTGATCCCATGTGTAGTCATGACGCGGAGTCCTTAAAAATGGTATCCACCTCCGTAAAACGAACCACGCGGGCATCGGGCAGGTCCGGAGTTAGGTCCCCCGCGTAGACGACGTATCCCTTCCGTGCGTTGGACGCGATTTTACGGAATCGCGAGATTCCTTTAACGAATTCCATATTGAAGGTCATGGCCGATTTGATCTCAATGGGGACCAACTGCCGGTTCCGCCTGAACAGCAGGTCGACTTCATCGCCCCGGTTGTCGCGGTAGAAGTAGAGTTCGGGTTCTTTCCCCGCGTTGAGTCTGTTTTTCAAGGCTTCGATGACGACCATGTTCTCGAAGAGATTGCCAATCAGCGGGTCCCGGGCCGCCTGTTCCGGAGATTCGATACCGAGCAGGTAGGAAGCCAGTCCGACATCGGTGAAATAGATTTTCGGCGATTTGATGATGCGCTTGCCGAAGTTCTCGAAATAGGGATTCAACCTGAAGACGGCGTGCGACGCTTCCAGCACCGACAGCCATTCCTTCAGCGTAGTGCTCGACACGCCCAGGTCGCCGGCCAGCGCGTGGAGGTTCAGAACCTGGCCGACGCGGCCGGCCAACAGGCGCATGAAGTGTTCGAAATCCGTCAGCCTTCGGATGTTTATCATTTGCCTGATGTCGCGCTCGATGTAAGTTTGACAGTAACTGCGATAGAGTCGGGTCGGATCGACGTTTTCGTCGTACAGCCGCGGCATGAATCCCTGGTGGATGTACTCGTCCCGCGTGCAGCGGATGCCGGCGGTTTCGAGTTCCGAAATCGACAGGGGCAGCAGGCGCAGTAGGGCGGTTCGGCCGGCCAGGGATTGGGAGACCGCTTCCTGCAGGCGCAACTGGTGGCTACCCGTGAGAATGAACTGCCCGCGTTCCCGGCTGCTGTCGGCAAGGACCTGGATGACGGACAGCAGTTCGGGTACGCGCTGGATCTCGTCGACGATGACCGGCGGCGGAAACTGGGAGAAGAAAGCGTGCGGATCGCTCATGGCAAGCTGGCGCGCATCGGGCGCTTCCAGGTTCGCGTAGGCGTGCCCTGGGAAATGCATCCTTGCCAGCGTGGTCTTGCCCGCCTGCCGCGGCCCGATGATGGTCACCACGGGGAATTCCGCCGCGGTTGCGGTCAGCTCGCCGGCGATTTGTCTTGATATCATAGCAACGGTCCCGGTTCTTGTTTAATAAACCCTCATGAGATGAAAATACCTGATTCCTGTACAATTTTCAAGTTCAATTTGAAATTTGTACAAAAACACGCTTCGAAACGCCGATTGCATCACCATAAGTCACATACGGAATGAGGCGCACTCATGCCAGACTACCAGCCACTCGACTTGTCCAGCCTGTGTAACGCCGGACTCGACGTCCTGGATGAGAAACCCAATACACCCATCGGCGATCAACTGTGCCGCGGCCTGCCCTTCCGGGTAAACGACGATCCCGCGAACTGCTTCATCGCGTTCGATGAGGCGTCCGGCGGCGTGACCATTCCGGTCAACAGCCGGGCAACGGGACTGATCCTGGCCCATCGCCTGCTGAAATCCGACCTGATGGAGGGTGGTCCGCTGGGGATCCCCGTCGCGGAATACTTGTTCCGTCTGACGGGCGGCAAGGAGATCCGCGTACCCATCCGCGAACGCTTCGAAATCGGCCATATCTCCCTGGGGGGCAAGCCTTTTATCGCCCTCCCGGACCGGGGTCCGGTGAAGATGCGGCGTTACGCGGGGGATAACTGGGGCAACTCGGGCAAGCGCCAGACGGAAGTCACGGGAGACTATTCCCGGGGATACTACCTCTGGGCCTGGCGGAACCCCCATCCCGACCTTGAGATCGAATCACTGGAGGTCATCCCGGCCGGGCCGCCTTTCATCATCGCCGGACTGACGGTTTCGCAGGCGAACGAACATCCCTTCGTTCGCCAGGGGAAACGCGAGGCGCGCCTTACGCTGACCGATCCCGAGGACGCCGAAAAGCCTTTCGACCTGCGCGTGGACGTGGACCGGGGTATCGCCTCCTACGTCCATCCCCTGCCCGAAGCATCGGCCGATGACTTCGTGGGCGATGATTTCGCCGGATGGGGCGAGGCCCAGAATCCGAAGTCGAGCCCGGCCTATGTCGAAGTGGCGGCCATCCCGTCCGCGACGCTGTCGGTGAAGCAGGGCGAGGATACCGTCGGCGAGGTCAAATGGGGCGATGTGGAGCAGAAGAAGGTGGTCGAGACGCCGCGCATGCGCGTGGAGCTTCTGGACCGGGGGCGGAACTGGGTAAACGTCACCGTCCTCGATGACGACACGGGAAGGCCGGTCCCGTGCCGCGTCCACTTCCGCTCGCCCGAAGGCATCCCCTACCAGCCCTACGGCCATCACAACCAGGTCAATTCCAACCTGGACACCTGGCACATCGACATCGGCGGGGACCTTCGGCTGGGCCAGATCACCTATGCGTACATCGACGGCAAGTGCCAGGGGTGGCTGCCTCGCGGCGAGGTCATCGTGGACGTGGCCCGCGGGTTCGAGTACGAGCCGCTGCGGACCCGGGTGAAGATCGAACCGGGCCAGCAGGACCTGACCCTTCGCCTGAAGCGCTGGGTGAACATGAACGCGCAAGGCTGGTACAGCGGCGATTCGCACGTCCACTTCCTCTCGACGCAGGGCAGCCACACCGAGTCCCAGGGAGAGGACCTGAACATCGTGAACCTGCTGCCCTCGCAGTGGGGCAATCTCTTCACGAACACGGAGGATTTCACGGGCCGGCCGAGCGTCTCGCAGGACGGGAACAACATCGTCTACGTGGGGCAGGAGAACCGGCAGCACTTCCTGGGCCACCTCATCCTCTGGGGCCTGAAGGAGCCGGTCATGCCCTGGTGCACCGACGGGCCGGGCGAGGCGGAACTGGGCGGCACGCTGGAGATCACCATGAGCGACTGGGCGGACCAGTGCCACGCCCAGGGCGGCTCGGTCATCATCCCCCATCTCCCCAATCCGAACGGCGAGCCCGCGGCGCTCATCGCCACGGGCCGCGTGGACGGCGTGGAGATGCTGCGCCACCAGCCCTTCAACCACATCGAATACTACCGCTATCTCAACTGCGGATACAAGCTGCCGCTCGTGGGCGGTACCGACAAGATGAGCAGCGACGTGCCCGTCGGCCTGTACCGCACCTATGCCTACATGCCCGACCAGGACTTCACTTACGACAACTGGTGCAACGCCGTCTCGCAGGGGCGTACGTTCCACAGCGGCGGTCCCATCATCCATCTCTCCGTGGACGGGCACCAGGTGGGCGACACGGTGCAGGTATCGGGGCCCGGCACGGTGGAGGTCCAGGCCTGGTCGGAGAGCATCTTCCCGATCCACACGCTGGAAATCGTCCAGGGCGGACGCGTCGTGGCCTCCACCGAGGACCGCAACGGAACGCGCCGCCTGGAGCTGAAGGCGCACGTGAAGGTGGACGGGCACACCTGGCTGGCCGCGCGATGCGCGGGGCCGGACTACACCAGCGTGCCCCATCACGACGGCTGGGGTCGGGGGATCTTCGCCCACACCTCGCCGGTCTACGTAGCCTGCGGGGGCGAGTGGTGGATGTTCGACCGGGACGCCGCCCAGTACATGCTCACCCTCATCGACGGCGATCTGCAGTACATCCGCCGGACCGCGGCGCGGCACGAACCCGGCACGGCCACCCATCATCACGGCGAGGAAGACCATCTCGCCTACCTGGAACGGCCCTTTGTCGAGGCGCGGGAGGCGATCCACCGCAGGATGCATCAGCTGGGGATACCGCATTAACGGCCTGGGCATTCTGAATGCATGAGTGCCCTGGCCGCATCAGTAAGTCAGGACTCGCAGATCAGCATTACGCAATCACAGGAGAGCAGCCATGAGTTCAAGCAACGAAGTACGTATCGGTTGTGTGCAGACGCCGGCCACGGCGACTTTCGACGAGGCCATCGAGGTCGCCAGCCGCCTCGCGGGCGACGCGGTGGCGAAAGGCGCCGAGTTGGTGTGCCTGCCCGAGTTCTGCGGCGGCCTGAGGACCGACAACGGCATGATCTGTCCGCCTTCGGCGCCGGAGGCGGACCATCCCGTGGTTTCAGCCCTGCGGGATTTCACGCGGAACGCCGGCGTGTGGACGCTCATCGGCTCCGTGGCGGTGGACGGGCTGGACGGCCGGCTCATCAACCGGGGATTCCTGGTGGACGACCAGGGGGAGATCCGCGCGCGCTACGACAAGATCCACCTCTTCGACGTGGACCTTTCCCGGGACGAGCAGTACCGCGAATCGGACGTCGTATCCCCCGGCGAGACGGCCGTGGTGGCGGACACGCCCTGGGGCCGGCTCGGCATGACCACCTGTTACGACCTGCGATTTCCCCAGCTTTACCGCACGCTGGCGCAGGCCGGCGCCGAGATCCTCGCCGTACCGGCGGCGTTCACGAAGACGACGGGGCAGGCCCACTGGCACGTGCTGAACCGCGCCCGGGCCATCGAGAACGGCGCCGTGGTGGTGGCCCCCTGCGCCGCGGGTTCGATTCCGGGCGGAGGCGAGGTGTACGGTCATTCGCTCATTATTTCCCCCTGGGGCGAGGTCCTGGCCGACGGCGGCGAAGACGTGGACGTCATCGTCGCAACGGTGGACCTGGGCAGCGTCGCCAGCGCGCGCGGCCGCGTGCCGAGTCTCCGCCACGACCGTCCGTTCAGCCTGCCCGCGAAAGCCAAAGCGGACCGGCGCTCGGTGGCGTGAGCGCAGGGGCCGGCCCGATGGGACCTGAGAAGTCCGCCACGCTGCCGTACGAACCACCTATCCATGGGAGCGCTTCCAGGTGAAAGAACTCATCCTGGTACGGCACGCCAAGTCGAGCTGGAAGGACCCCGCCCTAAGCGATCATGAGCGGCCGCTGAACAAGCGCGGGAAACGGGACGCGCCGGAGATGGGGGAGCGGCTGGCACGGAGTGGGTCCGATCCGGACTTAATCGTCTCGAGTTCCGCGGTCCGGGCACTGGACACGGCACGGACCATAGCCGGGAAACTCGGGTATCCTCGTGAGCGCATTGTGGTGGAGGAGCGGCTCTTTCACGCGGGAGTGGCCGAACTGCTCCAGGTGATCCGGGGCGTGGATGATTCGGTGGATATACTTATGCTCTTCGGGCACAATCCCGGTTTGACGGATCTTGCGAATCACATCGGCCCGCGAGAGATCTTCAATATGCCCACCTGCGCCGTGCTGCACCTGCGGTTTGAATCAGAATCTTGGACAGAAGTTGGAACGATCCCCATAGACGAGGTGATGTACGACTTCCCAAAGAGTAATCTTTGCAATTAAGCCATGGTTTAGCTTGGCGGTACCAAGATTCAAACTCAAGAAACACGAGCAGACTATACCCTATTTACAAGGAGTCTTGAAGTGAACCGGTCCCAAGGAAGGTCATTCATCACAGCGATATCGGTTCCCTTTATCATCGGGTTCACCTGCCTCGCAAGCGGAGCGGTGATCGGCGTCAGTTGGAACTATACGCAGGTAACCGCTGTGGCTATTGTCGAACCTGGAAACGGTGGTTTTGTACCGACCGGTTTGAATGCATCGAATTACCGGTGGACTAAAGCCGATGTTACACCTGTAGTCCTGGTCAAGCCGGGAATCGGTGGTTTCGTTCCCAGGGAAGGGATCAGTATAGGCAATCAATGGCGCAAGGATGAAGTCAACCCTGTAATGCTAGTCGAACCCTTGAATTCCACCTTCGTTCCTTTCCGTGCAGTCTATAAAGCTGGGTCGTCTACCACCGGTAGCCGGACATCTCTTCCTAGCACAAATAACGTCATCGAGACGCGAACTATGGGAGAATTCACAGGCTGGGACGGTGAAACCATCGTCCGGCTAGCGAATGGTCAGATTTGGCAGCAGACCGAGTATTACTATCATTATCTTTATGCCTATATGCCGAAAGTGCTGATCTACAATTCCGGCGGTTCTTTTAAGATGAAAGTCGATGGCATTAGCAGGGCGGTCCGAGTCCAGTGTCTGAAGTAAGAGGAGACTTTAATGTCCACCGAGAAAACGGAACTAAAGTTCACTGCTACGGAAGAAAAGGGCGAGGTTTCGGCCATACTGGCGATGCCGGCCGCCGCACATGCCCTGCTCGTGTTGGGACATGGATCGGGCACGAACATGCGGCATCGATTCATGGAGGAACTGAGCGAAGCGTTGAACGAAGCCGGCGTCGCCACTTTTCGATTCAACTATCCCTATTCCGAAAAGGGCGGCGGCGGGATGGACGGCGAGAAGGTGCGCCTTGCCACCGTGCGGGCGGCCATCGAGACGGCGAAGGAAAATGCCGACGGACTGCCGGTGTTCGCCGGCGGCCATTCCATGAGCGGCCGGATGGTCTCGACGGCGTGTGCCCGGGAACCCATCGAAGGGCTGCGGGGCATCGTGTTTTACGCCTTTCCGCTCCACGCGAGCAAGAAGAATACGGAGCGCGCCGAACACCTGAAGGCGGTCGAGGTCCCCATGCTGTTCCTGTCCGGCCAGCGGGACTCGATGGCGGACCTGGATCTGCTGCAACCGGTCGTGGACGACCTGGCAAACGCGACGCTGCACGTCGTGGATACTGCGGATCATGGATTCAAGATACTGAAACGGCGGAACACCGACGAACCTGTGATGGAGGAGCTGGCCAGGGTCTCGGCCGAATGGATGGCTGGACAGCGGTAGCCGGACTTTGCTGACCATGCTGACCGCTTGACTACGGCACTTACTTCATGTCTTATTATCCCTCATGGACATACTGACGATCATATTGCTCATCGCGCTCCTTGCCTGCCTGGCGCTGGCGGCCGGCGTGCTGGTCTGGAGTTTCAGAAACAGCAGCCGGATCAACGCGCTCAGCGGCGAGAAGGCGGCCATGGAGACCGAGCTGGGCGTGGTGCGCGAGCAACTGGCCGAAGCGGGGAAGTCGCTTGAGGAAGTCCGGAAGCTGGAAGTCGAACGGGCCGGTCTGCTTCAGAAACTCTCCAATGCGGAGGAACGCCTCGGTGAGCGCGACGAAGTGGAGAAGCGGTTCAAGGACACCTTCAAGGCCCTGTCCTCGGAAGTCCTGAAGTCGCAGCAGGAATCGTTCAAGGCGAACGCCGAGGAATCGCTGAAGGCACGCCAGGAAGCCGTCGAGAAACTGGTCAAGCCCCTGTCGGAGAAAATCGAATCGCTGGACAAGGCGCGGGCCAAGAATGCGGGCGAATTTCAAACTCAGATATCGAACCTCATGCGGACCAACAAGGAACTCGCCGGCGAGGCCCAGACACTATCCAACGCACTTAAGCGGCCCGACGTGCGCGGCCGCTGGGGCGAGACGCAGCTCGAACGGGTCCTTGAGCTTTCGGGCCTTCGGAAGGACATCGATTTCACGGTGCAGGACAGCTTCGACAGCGAGGGAGAACGGATACGAACCGACGTAATCGTCCATCTGCCGCAGGACCGGACGGTGATTCTCGATTCCAAGGTGTCGCTGACGGCGCTCATGGAAGCCTTCGAGACGGACGATGACGATACCCGGTCGGCCGCGTTCGACCGCCATGTCAGCCAGGTAAAGAGCCACGTGGACTCCCTGGCCAGGAAGGAGTACTGGAGCGTCCTTGCCTCGACGCCGGACATGGTGGTGATGGTCCTGCCCGAATTCGCCTTCCTCCCCGCCATCGAACGGGAACCCGGGCTGACGGAACGGGCCCTCGAGAAGAACGTGGTTATCGTCACGCCGCCCGCCCTGCTGGCGCTGCTCAAGGCCGTGGAGATGTCCTGGCAGCAGATCCGGGTCGCGGAGACCGCCCGGCAGATCAGCGACCTAGGCAAGGAGATGTACGACCGGCTGGCGGTGTTTGCGGGCCACTACGTCAACGTGGGCAATTCGCTTCGGCAGGCGATCGAGCGGTACAATCGAAGTGTGGGATCGTGGGACACCCGGGTTGCTACGTCCGCCCAACGATTCTCCGACTTGAACGTCCCCATCACGCGGGAACTCCCGGAGGTTCCGCCGGTCGATGCCGTTCCCGGATCAATCCAGAAACTGACGGACGGGAATCTGGCGGACGGTAAGCTGGCGGACGACGATCAGGCTGAAAACGCGGACGGACGCGTCGTCGACAATGATGGATAACGGATAACTGGTCACTCCCAGGAATCGAACTGGTCGTTTCTACAAAAACGCGATGCCGTTTCCCTACTGAACGCCCAGGCACACATCCCCCGGTTCAGACAACCATTTCCCACGCTTGAATTCCCCTCCCACTGACGGCTTCTGATCACCTCGCAAGTCATTATAACGTAAAATTTGGTTGCTTTGTCTTAATAATAGCGTATAATTTATCATAAAGAGCATAATATTACGCCAAAAGAGTTCGTGACATGAAAAACCGGACTGTGCTGTCCTTGATGAAACAGAAGGCGGATACCCGCCTGGGACGACTGATCGCATTGACAGGCGCCCGTCAAACCGGCAAGACCACCCTGGTTAAGGCCGGATTTCCTGAGTGCGGCTTCGTCTCGCTCGAAGACCCGATCGTACGTCCTGACTTTACGGCACTGTCGGCTGCGCAGTGGTATCAACGTTATCCCAGGGTCATTCTGGACGAAATCCAGAAGGCGCCTTCGATAGTCGAATCCGTCAAGGCAGTGTACGACCGGTATCCCGACAGTCGTTCCATACTGCTTGGATCCAGCCAGATCCTGCTGATGGATCAGATCCGGGAGAGCCTGGCCGGACGCGTCACCATAATGGAACTGTATCCGCTTACGATTCCGGAGATGATGACCGATTCCTGGCACGATCCGGTCGTGGAATCCCGGCTGGTCCAGTACCTTGAATCCGGAGATCCTGATATGCTTGTATCAGGAATACCCCAGCAAAGTGACCGATACGCCAGAGCGGTTGATTGCCTGGATCACTACCTGGAATTTGGGGGCATGCCGGTAGTTTCTGATATCACGCTGTCCAGGGAGGACCGGTACGGATGGCTGCAGGACTACCTGCGAACGTATCTGCAAAGAGATCTTCGAGATCTGGCCAAACTTCGAGACCTGGTACCCTATGTACGCATGTTGCGGGCATTGGGCGGTTTGGCCGGCGGTTTGCTGAATACCAGCGAACTGGCCCGTCTCGCCGGCGTGACGCACCGGACGATCAATCGTTTCGTCACTTACCTCGAAATCAGTTACCAGGTCATCCAGCTACAGCCGTGGTTCAGAAATCGGAACAAACGCCTTTCCAAGGCAGCGAAAATACACTTCCTCGATCCAGGCATACAGCGGGCGCTGCTCAACCGCAGGGGCCGGCCCTCAGGTACCGAATTCGAAGGCGCCATCATCGCGGAGATCAATAAACAGACGCGTAACCTGAGGTTGCCCGTAGATTTCTACCATCTGCGAACAGTCGACGGCAGGGAAGTCGATCTGCTGATCGAGACTGAAAGCGGCTATGTGCCTATCGAGGTTAAATACAAAGACAGGGTCTCGAACAGGGACGCACGCCATCTGCGCCGGTTGCAGGAAATCCTGGACAAACCCGTCCTCCAAGCGCTGGTGCTATCCAACGATTCACACATCCGAGACCTGGGCGATGGCGTGATGGGGATACCCGCGGGATGGGCGCTCGGTGGTTAAAAAGTGTTTCCAGGTGTGAACACCAATGCACTTTCGGTAGGGGAATTGGGCAACAACACAGACTACTGTATTGTGACGTTAGGACAGAAACGACCAGAAATGTTGCGCGGACGAGACTTTCCACGAAGAGTTCAAAATGAAGATCAACTACTTTGAAGATACGGTCACGCTGCACATCGAATTCCAGGACAGCGCCGCGGTAGAGACGCAGGAGATGTCCGAAGACGTCTATATGGACCTTGATGAAGAGGGCAATCTCGTCTCAATGACCATCGAACACGCGGAAGCAAACGCGAACATCATGGAATTCGCTTTTGAGCGCAGGCCGAAAGTGAGTGCCTGACGCGGTTAAACTCACCACGTCCGTTCTCCCTCACCACGTCCGCTCCTTCAGCAGGTCCTGGATGGCCGACTTCGGGACCGGCAGTTCGTCCATGTGGCCCTCGAGCCATTCCGAGAAATCCGCCTCCATCCGGTCCGTCCACCGGTCGTCGATCTGGCCGGGCGTGTATTTCCCCTCCCGCAGCCGTTGCTTGCCGAACATATCCCTCAGCTGGACGAGTTCGGAGGTCTTCACCACGTTCTCCGCGAGATGGGGCGGGATGAAGACGACGCCTTCGCGCTTGCCCAGGACTACGTCGCCGGGCATGACCGTGGCCTGGCCGATGCGCACCGCGGTGTTGACGCCCAGGAGCATGATCGTGGGCGATGCGTAGGAGGGGTGCCAGCCCCGGACGAAGCAGGCGAATTCCTCCAGTTCCTCGATGCCTTCCAGGTCCCGCACCGATCCGTCGAAGACCACACCGTTGCCTGAATTGGCGTAGATGGCCGTGGCCAGGTTGTCGCCGATTATGGGCCCTTCGTCCACCTTGCCGTAGGTGTCCGCTACGTAGACATCGCCGGGAACAAGCATATCGATGGGCCAGGAGATCTGGTCTCCGATGCAGCCGGCGGCGGCGCCCTTCACCTCCATCACCGCGCGCATGGCCGGCCGCCGGGGCATGTACATGGCCGTAAGGGCCCGGCCCACGAGCGTCTTGCCGGGATGGGTCTGCGCCCATCCACCCTCGTACTGGTGTTCGTAGCCCGCGCCGCGCATCACGCCCCAGGCCTGGGTGATGGATACGTTCTTCATCCGCTCGATGATCCCGTCCGGCACCCTGGGCCGGCCGTCCGGGAAGCGTTCGCCGTCCCAGTCCGGCGTGTACTCGATGAGTTCCTCCGGGGCCAGGTTCAGCGGGCAGAATTTGTCGGTCATGGGTGCTCCTTCTCAGTTGCTCCTCGCGGGCATGTTCCGGTCAGCCCCGCCGGGACGTCGCAGGACCCGCCGGGATTTCGCGGGTTCCGTCGGGATTTCGCGGGTTCCGTCGGGACTTCGCGGGTTCGATCAGTTTATGTCGACCTGGTCGTGGTCCCACTGCCATCGGGTGATCTTCAGGTTCCGGGCCGGCACGGCCAGTGCCCCGATGTAGTCCGGGCCGGGATCGACGGACGCCATGGACCAGCGGTCCGTCTCCAAAGGGTCCCAGTGCGTAGCTCGCAATTCGGGCGGATCGTTTGGGTCGACGGAGACGTCGAACTGGTCGAGAGGGCAGGACAGGCCCTGGCCGATGGCCTTGACGAAGGCCTCCTTCCGCGTCCAGCAGGCCAGGAAGGCCTCGTCGCGCCGGTAACGAGGCATGGACGCCAGCTCGTTGTACTCCCGGTCGGAAAAAACGCGGTGGGCGATCTTCAGCCGGTCCATGGTCGCGCGGCGATGCAGGTATTCCACGTCGATGCCTACCGGCACGCCCGCCGTGACCGCGTATACGGCCAGGCCGTGGGAATGGGATACGTTGAACCGGATAGACGTCGCCGGATGGGCGAGTTCCGGCTTGCCATATTCGGTATAGTGGAAGCGCAGGTCGGCAGGTGCGGTGGATACGTAGCGGGAGAGGAGATTTCGAAGGACGGCCCGTGCGACCGTGTACCGATCCCGGGCGCTGCGCACGAGGAACCGCTTAGCCCGTCCGAGCTCGTCGGCCGCCAGGAAACGCTCCAGCTCCCCGACCCGGTCCTGCGGCAGATCGAGGCCGGCCCGCCAGACGTGTATTTCGCCTTCCGCGGGCTGCCGTTCCCCGAACGGTCCGGCGGGCGCTGCCTGCCACGTCCTGGTGTACCCGGTGCCGTCACCGTTCATAGACGATTTTCCCGCCGCCGACTGCCAGGTCTGATTTCGCGTCTCCTGATTTGTTCCGGCGTGATGGCGATCGGGGTGTCCGCCCGGCTCTACCAGTCCGCCACGCTGCCGTCGGAGTCGTAGAAATGCTCGCCGCCCAGTTCCTCCCGGTACGGCGCTCGTTCGCTGATCGCCTGCTCGTCGATCTCGATGCCCAGTCCGGGCTTTTCGGGCAGTTCGATATGGCCGTCGACGACCTTCCAGTTTTCCTTCAAAATGTCCCCGCCGAGTGCCCAGTCCACCTGTTCCTGGGCGAGGAAATTCGGGATCACGGCGTCCACGTGCATGCAGGACGTGAAGGCCACGGGCCCGATGGCGCAGTGGGGCAGCACGTGGATGTAGTAGACCTCGGCCATGTTGGCAATCTTCTTCAGTTCTGTAATGCCGCCGGCATGGGAACCGTCCGGCTGGATGTAGGCCGCGGCCTGTTTCTCGAAGACCTGGCGGAACTCCCAGCGGCTCAGCAGCCGCTCGCCCGTGGCGATGGGGAAGGTGACGTGGTCCGAAACGAGCTTGAGGGCGTCCACGTTCTCCTGCGGTACCGGCTCCTCCACGAACATGGGCCGCATGTCCTTGATCTCGTGGCAGATCTCGATGGCCAGGGCGGGGGTCATCTTCCCGTGGAAATCGAAGGCGAGTTCCACGTCCGGCCCCACCCATTCCCGCATGAGAAAAGCGCAATCGACGAACTCGTCGATGACGGCCGGTGGCTCATGGCCCCGCCACTTGCCGCCGGGGCCGGTCTTGAAGGCCGTGTACCCGCTCTCCAGCAGCATGTCCAGTCGTTTCTTGGCCGCGGCCTGGGTTTCCTCGGACAGGTTGCCGATGCCCCAGTGGGCGTAGACGCGGATGCGGTCCCGCACGGCGCCGCCGAGCAGTTTGTAGACGGGAACGCCGTAATGCTTGCCGGCGATGTCCCAGAGTGCCTGGTCCAGGGCGGACAGGGCGGTCATGAGGATGGCGCCGCCGCGGAAGAAGGCCGAGCGGTACATGTGCTGCCAGTGATGCTCGATGCGCAGCGGGTCCTTGCCGATGAGATATTCGGCCAGCTCACGCACCGCGCCTTCCACGCTCTCGGGCTTCCCTTCGAGGGTGGACTCTCCCCAGCCTTCAAGGCCCGTGTCCGTGGTGATTCTGACGAGGCGGGTCCGGTGGCGGGGGAAGAACTGTTCGACGGATGCGATTTTCATGACGACTCCCGGCGCCGGGACCATGGCCGGTTCACGCGTTTACCGTGGAATCAGGCTGGGCGGGCTTGCGTCATCTGCCGAAAAGCTGCCCCGGGTTGATGGCTTCGATGGCGTAACCGGCCGGGACGACGAATATGGACGGATCGACGACGTGGGGTTTCACGTCGGTCGCGGTCAGGGTCATGGACATGGCGGTTCCGGGGAAGGACGTGGTGATCTGCAGCGGGAATCCCGACAGGCCCTCGGTCCAGAAGGGCATGCTGTCCTTCAACGCGTTTCCGAGGGAAGCGGCCAGGTCCAGTTGAATCGCGTCGGTGACCCACATGTACTGGGTCATCGCGCCGGAAGGATTGGCCCGGGTGATCCTGTACTTCCTGCATTCGTAGCCGGCGATGACGGTCGTTTCGTTCTCGTCGACGATAACCGGCGCAGCCCGTTCTTTCAGGTTCGGGTCCGCGACGATCTCGTAGGCCTTGCTGTTCATGTGGCTGATGACGAATCCGCGGCCCGACGAGCCGTCGATGATGACTTCGCCCATCGTCAGGCCGATCATGCCGCCCCGCATGAGGATCTTGGTCTGGCCGCCCTTGATGTAGAGGGTGTAGGACTCGGGCACCAGCATGGTGACCTGGGCCCGTTCCTGCATGCTGCCGCCGCTGAACGCCACTTTGAAGTCGAGGCTGCCTTCGAAGGCGCCTTCCTGCGGTTGGCCCGATACCGATGGAAAGGGCGCCAGGACGAGGCCCAGCAGCAATGGGATCGCCGCGTATCTTGTCACGTTACTCTGACCCCGTCCGGTTAGAGGTTTGCGAAAAGCGAAGGATGCCTACTCTTCGGAAATGATGGTGAGTTCACCGGCGTGGCAGGTGTAGCAGGTTACCAGTTGCAGGTCTTCCTTTTTCATGACGTTGCTGTTGATGGCCGTCACCTGTTCGTTGACCTGCTCCACGAGCCTGATGAACTCGCGGCCGATGAGCTTCGTTTCCTTTTCGTCGCTGGCGTAGTCTTTCAGATTGTGGCAGTAGTCGCACTTCTCCCCGATGCCGCTGCTGACCGACTTCATGTATTCGCGTATATCCCGGGTCGAGAGATCCGTCAGGACCTGGACATTCTGCGGGGTGCGCTGGGCGTCCACGGTTGCGTCGACCAGGACCGTCATCACGAAGCAGGCGGCTATCACCGGTATGATCCGTTTCATCGCGACTCCTTTCGTCGTGGGCATTGTGGACTTTGTTGCGCGTAGCCGGGTCTTCCCCGCGCTACGGGCGGTTCGGGCAAATTAGGTACGCTCCCCCGCGCTGTCAAGGGCTTTCAGGCCGGTCTTCCCGTCCCGCCCTTCCGCCTTATTTGTATTGACAGTTCCGCCCGTTTACCGTTTCAATACCGATGTCTATCCGGGACCGGCGGCGTTCCCTGGCGGGCTGCCCGGCCGGACCGTCGTTTCCCGTTCGATGGAAACCCCACCTGGTATATACCGTGATCGATTCGGTCCTTTACGCGCTCGGCCTGATCGGGGTGTCCGAGCACCTGTCATTCCGAACTACGATCCCTTTCTGGGTCATCGTCCTTTTCGCCCTGTCCCTGGCCGGGCTCGTCGTCCTGTTCTACCGCCGCATGCCCGTGGCGACTTCCACGCCGATGAAATCGCTGCTCACCGGGCTGAAGATCCTGCCTTTGCTGCTGGTGGTATTCTGTCTCATGGAACCCGTCATCGTGTCGTCCGAGGTCTCGCCCCGCCGGGGTTTCCTCCTGATGCTGTTCGACGACTCCGGGAGCATGGGCATTCAGGACGCGACGCAGGGTCTTGCGCGCGTGGAGGCGGTGAAGCGCCGGTTCGGGGATGATGGACTGCTCGAGGAACTCGCCGCACAGTTCAGGCTGAGGTCCTACCGGTTCGCGGACCGGACCGAACGGGTCCCGGGTATCGGGGAACTGGACGCCTCCGGGACCGCGACGGACATGGCTGGAGCGCTCGCGCAGGCCGCCGGCGAGTTCAGGGACCTGCCCGTGGCCGCCGTGGTGCTGGTGACCGACGGCGCGGACAATACGGGCACGGGTACGGACAAGCTGGCCAACGCGGCCGCCTACCTCGCATCGCAGGACACGCCGGTCCATGCCGTGGGCGTCGGCCGGGAACGGATCGACCGGGACATCGAGATTCTCAAGGTAGCCGCCTCGGACAGGGTCACGGAAGGGACCATAACCGACCTCGTCGTCACCCTGCGCAGTTCGGGGTATTCGGGCCGTTCCGTCGACCTGAACATCAGGGAGGGGGGCCGCGTGGTCGAGACGGTGCCCGTACGTCTGGGCGGGGACGGCGACATCCAGCGGGTCCAGGTGTTTCTCTCGCCGGAATCGCCGGGCATTCTCGAATACTCGGCCGAAGTCGCCCCGCAGAACGCGGAGACGATCGCGGAGAACAACACCCAGTCCTTCCTGCTGGACAACCGGTCGAAAACCGGGCGGGTCCTCTACGTGGAAGGATATCCCCGGAGGGAGTTCAAGTTCATACGAAGAGCCCTGGAGGAAGACCCCAGGATCGATCTGGTCTCGATCGTCCGGATCTCACCGGACGGGAGGATATACCGACAGGGCATCCGCGATCCGAAACAGGAGCTTACGGCGGGGTACCCGCGGAACCGCGAGGAGCTGTTTGCCTATGACGCCGTCGTTTTCGGAGATGTCGAGGCGGACTGGTTCACGCCCGAGCAGTTGCGGCTCACCGAGGCCTTCGTGAGTGACCGCGGCGGCGGCTTCCTGATGATCGGCGGACTGAGTTCCTTCCGGGAAGGCGGGTACGCGGGAACGCCGATCGAGGACGTGCTTCCTGTTCGGCTCACCGGCGAAGACTGGGCCATGGGCATCGTCGACCACGCCTTTCTTCTCGAACCGGCCGCGGAAGGGATCGACCATCCGCTGCTCCGTTTCGGGTCTACCCGGGAGGAAAACAATACGGTCTGGAGCGAGTTGCCGGAACTGATCGGCTACAACCGGATCGGCGGAGCGAAACCCGGCGCCGCCGTGCTGGCGATCGACCCGATGGCGGACGCGCTGGAAGGGTCGAACGTGATCCTCGCGGTTCAGCGCTACGGAAGAGGGCGATCCATGGCCTTTACCGGTTTCAGCACGTGGCGCTGGCAGATGCATCTCCCGTCGGAAGACCAGTCGCACGAACGGTTCTGGCGCCAGATGGTCCGCTGGATCGCCCTGTACGCCCCCGGGCGGGTGTCGGTCGCCACGGACCGGACGAACTACGGCGGGCACGAGGCGGTGGTCATCGAAAGCCGCTTGTTCGACGCGGAATTCGAACCGGTGGACGGCGCCGAAGTGTGGGCCGATGTAACGGGTCCCGCCGGACGTACGGAGTCCGTGCGGCTCGAGCGCGCCCTGGGAAGGAACGGAATGTACCGGGGCGAGTTCCGGCCCGCACTGGGCGGAATGCACAAGGTGGAGGTGTCGATCCGGTCCGGGGATGGCGAGTTGCTGCGCGACCAGACCGGGTTTACCGTGGCGCCATCGGCCACCGAATTCACGAACGCGGGACTACGGCGGGAAGAACTAGAAAGGCTCGCGGCGTCCACGGGCGGCACGTACTTGCCCCTGTCCGATGCGGGACAGTTGCCGCAATTGATCGCGCCTGTCGAGGATACGGCGACTTCGGTCCGCGAGAGAGACCTGCGGGACGCCCCCTTCCTGTTCGCGGCCATTCTGATCTTCCTGAGCGCCGAGTGGTTCCTCAGACGCCAGAAAGGACTGTCGTGATGGGCATGGTCCGCCTGGTTACGGGCATGTCCTCGGGACTGCTGGCCTCGGGACTGCTGTCCGCTGGGCTGCTGTCCGCGGGACTGCCGGCCGTCTGCCTGCTGTCCGCTTGCCTGCTGTCCGCGGGATCGATGCCGGCACATGCGGCCGGTCCGGAGCGGGGGGCCGGCCCGGCAAAGGGCCCGCCGCGCCCTGCGACCGCTCCGCCGCATCTTGCAGTCGCTCCTCCGCGCCCTGCGACCGCTCCACAGGAAACGAAGTCCGCGGGTCCGCCGTCGGGCGTGCGATACGCTTTGGTCATCGCGGGTCTCGGCGGCGAACAGAAGTACGTGGAACAGCATCTGGCCTGGGCGCGCGGCTTCTACGAGGTAATGAAGGTCGAACATGGTTTCCCGGAAGACCGGTTGTTCCTGCTGGTCGAGGATCCGGACGCCGTGGGCGGTCCCCCGGCCGTCAAGTCCACGCTCACGGAGATCCGGGCCGTCCTGGCCGAGCTGGCGCGCCTTGTGCGTCCCGGCGACGATCTGTTCGTCCTGCTGATCGGCCATGGCAGCGCCACGGGCACCGGCCCCAGGCTGAACATCCCCGGCCCCGACCTGACGGCGGACACGCTCCGCGACGCGCTCGGTGAGATCGAGGCCCGGTACACGATCGTGGTGAACGGCGCGAGTTCCAGCGCCCCTTTCATCGACGCGCTCAGCGGTCCCGGACGCGTGATTATGACGGCGACGAAGAGCGGCGCCGAACGGCTGTCCACGGTCTTCCCGGAGCACCTGCTCGACGCGCTGAAAGCGCAGGCGGGCGACCTGGACAAGGACGGGCGGGTCTCCGTGCTGGAGTCTTTCGTCTACGCGAGGAACAAGACCGCGGAGTGGTACGAAGGCCAGGGGCTGCTGGCCACAGAGCATGCCCTGCTGGATGACAACGGCGACGGGCGGGGTACCCGGGAACCGGGACCCGGAGGTACGGACGGGACGCTGGCCGGCAGGATATACTTCGGACGCGGCCCAGGCGGACCGGAAGCCACCGCCGGGTCCGTTACGCCCGAAGGGCAGGCGCTGCAGGCGCGCATGGAGGATCTGCGTTGGAGTATAGACGAGCTCAGGGCCCGGAAGGACCAGGAAGACCCCGGGGAGTACGCGTCGCGCATGGAGGAAATGCTGATCGAACTGGCCCGGGTGACTCGCCAGCTCAGGGAACTTCAGACGCCGGAAGACCATCCGCCGTGACCCTTTCCGTCTTGTCCTTGACGCATGGCCCTGAGCCGTTAACATATGGAGCGATTGAATCAGTGAATTGTGATCGGGTACCCGGAACGCAGGCAGCGTCGACACCCGGGCCCGCGACACCCCGGACCGCGACACGGAAAGAACCCGCATGACGGATATCGTTTCCATACGAGGTCGAGAGATCCTGGACTCCAGGGGGAATCCCACGGTCGAGGCCGAGGTGCGGCTGTCCTGCGGCGCCTTCGGACGGGCGATTGTCCCGTCGGGCGCTTCGACGGGCGCCCACGAGGCGCACGAGCGCCGGGACGGCGACGGTTCGCGCTACTTCGGCAAAGGCGTGCTCGGTGCCGTTGCCAGCGTCAACGGTGAAATCGCCGTGGCGCTGCGCGGCCGGGACGGAACCGACCTGGCCGGGGTGGACCGCGCCATGATCGAACTAGACGGTTCGGACAACAAGGACGTCGTCGGCGCCAACGCCATCCTCGGCGTGTCGCTGGCGGTGGCCCGCGCGGCGGCGGAAGCGGCCGGCCTGCCGTTGTACCGGTACCTCGGAGGCGACGGGGCCTGCGTGCTCCCCGTTCCCATGATGAATATCCTCAACGGGGGATCTCACGCCGACAACAACGTCGACCTGCAGGAGTTCATGATCATGCCCGTGGGCGCTTCCACCTTCGCCGAAGCGTTGCGCATGGGCGCCGAGGTCTTCCACAGCCTCAAGGCGGTGCTTTTGAAGAACGGGTACGCGACGTCCGTGGGTGATGAAGGCGGTTTCGCCCCGGACCTCTCATCGAACGCGGAGGCCGTCGAGATGCTGATGTCGGGCATTTCCGATGCCGGTTACGAACCGGGTGCCGACGTGGCGATCGCCCTCGACGCGGCGGCCTCGGAGTTCCACGAACAGGGGATATACCGGTTGGAAGCGGAAGCCCGGCCCGAGAAAACCGCGGAGGAGTTGATCGATTACTACGCGGACCTGGCCGGCACGTATCCCGTCGTTTCCATCGAAGACGGCCTGGCGGAGGACGACTGGAACGGGTGGAAGCATCTTACCGACCAGCTCGGCGATGAAGTGCAGCTCGTCGGCGACGACCTCTTCGTGACCAACACCGGCCGGCTTTCCCGGGGCATCCGAAGCGGCGTCGCCAACAGCATTCTGATCAAGATCAACCAGATCGGCACGCTGACGGAGACCTTCGAAGCCATCGACATGGCGCAGTCATCGGGCTATACGGCCGTGATTTCCCACCGGTCCGGGGAAACGGAAGACACGACGATCGCAGACATCGCGGTGGCTAAATCTGCCGGCCAGATCAAGACCGGTTCCCTCTGCCGATCCGAGCGGACCGCGAAGTACAACCAGCTGCTGCGGATCGAAGAAGAACTCGGCGACCGGGCCAGTTACGCGGGCCGTTCCATCCTGCGCCGGGTCTCATAGGCGGAGCACGTCCCATGGCCGACACGGGACCTTTCAAACCCGATTCCGAAGCGGCGTCCGATGCCTCGAGGGCGTTTGCGGCAGGACGGCGCCGTCGGCCCAGAAAGAGGGCCCGGCTGAGGTGGATCGTCCTCGGCGTGATCGCCGTCGTGTTCGGCTACGTTTATATCGGCGGCAGTTACGGCTGGTATAACATGTGGAAACTCAGGGAGCAGCGATCCCAGCTGAAGGCCGATTTGAAGGAACTGGAATCCAGGGAGCGCGTGCTGACCGGCGAACTGGAACTGCTGGAGGGCGATGCCGAGACGGACGACCGGACGCGCTTCGAGCTGGAGAGGCGGGCCCGGGAGGAACACGGCATGGTCCGGGAAGACGAGTTGATATATCGATTCCCCGCGGATACGGATTCCGCCGAAGTAGATTCGGCCGAAACGGATTCCACCGAAGCCGGTACGTCCGATCCCGCCCGCTGAAACGACATCCTCCCGGGATACCACCGGGCCTCCCCATGGCCATACGATCCTCGGAAGCCATTGTTCTCAACCGAATCCCGCTGGGGGATACCAGTCTCCTGGTCACGGTATACGCGCGGGCGTTCGGTAAGGTGAAGCTCGTGGCCCGCGGGGCGCGGCGCCCGAAGAGCAGGATGGCGTCCTCGCTCCAACCGCTCCGCGTGATCACCGTATCGTTCAATCATCGCGAAAACCGTGAGCTGCAGAATCTCTCGAAAGTCGAGGCCGGACCGTACTTCAGGCGGATCGGGGAAGACCTCACGAAGGTGGGTTATGCCAGCGCCGTATGTGAACTGGTGAACCGGCTCGTCCTCGGCGAAGAGCCCGGCGAGCAACTCTTCGGACTGATCTTCCGTACGCTGGAAGCGATCGACCAGCTGTCCGCGGACGCGTGCGAAATGCTGTTCTGGCGCTTTCAGATCGAATTTGCCGACGTCTACGGCACCGGTCCGGAGTTCTCCGCCTGCCTGGGTTGCGGGGAGCGCCCTGAGGAAGCCACGGTCCGGTTCAGTCCGTCCCTGGGCGGGATCCTGTGCCGGGACTGCCAGGCGCAGGACGGCGAGGCCATGCAACTCTCCCTCGGCACTACCCGGTTGCTGTCCCGTGTGCGCGAAATGCCGCTGGAGCATCTGCCCCGGCTGAAACCCGTCGGGATGTCCAGGCGGGAGATCCAGCGCGCTATCCGCGCCTTCTACCTGTACCAGTTGGACGACGGGCGAGAGTTGAAGTCGCTGAAATTCCTGGAGTCCATCGAAGAGGACGGGCAAGAGCGCAAGCCATGAGGAAACGCAAGCCATGAGGAAACATGGAAAAAAGTATGACGTGACGACCTGGGGCGAAGGTTTTCTGCGCCTTACGCCAAGGGGGCGGGAGCGGTTCGAGCAGGCCGGCGGTTTCGACGCGGCCGTGTCCGGCGGCGCGCTGGAGGCGGCGGTCGGTCTCGCGAGGCTTGGCCTGCGGACGGCCTGGCTTTCCGCCGTGGGCGACACACCCCTGGGCATGAAACTCGTCAATAAGGTAAGGGAACACGGAGTAGATACCCGGCACGTGGTCCGCGTGCCCGATGGCCGCACCGGGCTCTGCTACGCCGAGACGGGCAGCGCGCCCCGGCCGGCCCGTTGCTGGTATGACATGGAAAGTACCGCCTTTCGTTCTGCCTCTCCCGGCGCGGAGGATTGGGCCGCGGCCAGCGACGCGGCCGTCCTTCACCTGGATCTCACAGCGCCCATGCTCGATGCCGCGAACGCCGGCCGGCTGGATTCCGCCCTTGCGTACTCCCGGGGCACGGACCATCCGGTCAGCATCCTGTTGGACGTTCCGGAAGGGGGGCGTCTCGACGCCGCGGTCGGCAGCACCGTGCTCGGTCTCGTGGAAACCGCGGGCATCTTCGTGACGACCCGGCGGACCCTGGAGACGATCTGGGGTTTCGAAGGCCCGGTGGACACGGCGGTCGACCTGGCACAGAACCGGTTCGATGCAAAGCACGTGGCCGTCGTGGAGGACCGCTCGACCGCCGAGAGGGCCGCGGACTGGTCCGCCGTCGCGGTTTGCCCGTCCGGAGAGACCTTCGAGGAGCGAACGGGGGAAATCAAGGCGGTCGATACCGACGGGGCGCTGGGCGCCTTCTCGGCGGGTTTTCTTCTCGGTTACCTGGAGGACGGCACCCGTTCCGCTCTGCAGTACGGCGTCGCCGCCGCCGCCCTGGCCTGTTCCATCCCCGGACCGCTCAACTGGTTCACCCGGGACGACCTGGAAGCGCAGGTCGAGGGAACCGGATCGGGGCTTCGGCGTTAGCGAGAAGGGAACCGGGTCGGACGGGATTCGGCCTTTTTCGTTTTTTTGCGATTGAATCGAAGAAAAAGTGCATCCGGAGTGTATATAAGTGCATCCGTAATGTATATATGTAGATACCGTCGTCGCACCCGCGGGAACACAGTTCGCTGAAACCATGGACGGCTCGATGATCACAGCAGTTCGTTTCGACCGTCCTCCCCGGGTTGAATCCCACAAAAGGAGGCATCAAAATGGCAGGAAGATACCTTGCAGCGCGGTCCATCGCGCGTCCGAAGACCTTCGTCTCTGACGCAGGCACGCCGTTCTCGTCTCCGGAGTGTTGTTGGGACATTCCCTGAGTCCCGGACCCGATCAGGGAATCTGACGCACGTCCTCCGGAGCCGCGAGACCTACGTCACGCGGTGTTTTTTTTGTCCTTTATCGATTCGAACCGGAGGTAGAATCACTTCATGTATAATCCAGAATTCTGGGAAATCCGATTGGACCAGGTTGACCTGGAGAAGTATCCCAATGAAGCGAATATCTGGTACGAGACGGGGGAGGATCGGGTGCACAGATACCAGCGCGAAGACCGTGTGGACGAACTGGCCGACGCGGTCTACGATTTCCTCTCCCAGTATCTGACCCAGAAACAGTGCGAGGTCGTGGTGCTGTATTTCATCTACCAGAAGACCCAGCAGGAGACCGCGGAGATCCTGGGCATCTCCCGCAGGGTCGTGAGCCAGCACCTGTTCGGGATCTGCCGGGGCGGTAAGCACATCGGCGGCGCGGTAAACAAGCTGCGTAAGCTGTGCGACCGGCATGGCATCGACTTTCAACCGGCCGAGCGGTCGTTCGAGACGCAAGAATACAGCGAACAGCTCGCCATGTCCGCCTGAAACACGATCCCTTAACGCTTCATGCCACTACGAAAAAGCCGCCGGTATCAACTTCCGGCGGCTTTTTTGGTGAAGCGACTGACTGGTGAAGCGACTGACTGGTGAAGCGACTGACTGGTGAAGCGACTGACTGGTGAA
>VXTP01000034.1 GCA_009837395.1 Gemmatimonadota bacterium | reverse complement strand
TTTTATTTTTGTCTAGACTTCGTTGAATTCTTCGTTGATTTACGCCCTTACGTAGTTGATTTCCTCCTGGATCTACTCGGTGCCCGCCCGCATCTCCTCCCTGAACGACCTGAATTCCTCCTGCATTTCGGAGCGCAGCTCACTGGTGGACTGCCCCATCAATGAAATGACGGCGATGACGAGAATACCGACGGCAGCCAGTGCCTGGACAAATACGATCAACTTTTGATACATTTCGTTCCCCGCTTTCGTTTCGCGTTCATGATTGATTACTGTTGAAGACATTGGCCGCATCCGGCTCGTTGCATCCGATTCACCGCATCCCATTCGACCCTTCCTAATCGTAATTGTCGGAGTCCGTTCCGAAATCCTTGTACTTTTTTGTGTTTAGTTGCGGTCCCCGCTAGTCGAGGTTTCGCGCGGATTTCTGCACGGTGAAGCCTCTCCTCCCTCGATTCATGTATTAAATGGGATTTGCCAAATACGCTGCCTGCGTTGTTAATTGGCTAATGTCATTTTATGCAACCCAGGCACCCCTAGCACGCCTGGCCACATCGAAACCGAAAGGCACCCCCCATGACCCCCAGGCGCGTCGCCATCGTCGCGGGCGGCCGGACGCCCTTCATCAAGTCGGGCAAGGCCTTTGCCGAAATCGATTCCCTTGCCATGGCCGCTCACGCCACGGGCGGCATGCTGGACCGGAGCGGGATCGACCCGGAGCTGATCGAATCCGTCGTCTTCGGGACGATGACGCCCGACCCGCTGAAGCCCAACCTGGCCAGGGAGCTCGTCTTCGAGGCGGGGCTGCCGATCCGCGCCGAGGCTCACACCGTGGCCTCCTATTGCATCACCGGGCTGCGGGCGGTCACGGTCGTCGCCGACGCAATCGCCGGCGGCCGCATCGACGTGGGCCTGGCCGGCGGGGTCGATTCGCTGACCCGGGCTTCCATGGACCTCTTCCGCGAACCGTCCACGGGCCTGACCATGGGCGAGCACATGGAGTTGACCTGCAAGGAATGGGATATCCCGCGCGAAAGGCAGGACGAGGTAGCCCTGGCCAGCCACCGCAACGCCGTGGCCGCGCGCGAGAAGCTCGCCGGGGAGATTCATCCGCTGCTGGGCGAGGAAGCCGACTCCGGGCCGCGGGCCGACACGTCGCTCGAGGCCCTGGCCGCGCTGAAGCCCGTCTTCGACCCGGAGCACGGCACGCTCACGGCGGGCAACTCGTCGCCCGTGACGGACGGCGCCGCGGCGGTGCTGCTGATGAGCGAGGAGAAAGCGGCCGAATGCGGCCTGCAGCCGCTGGCGTACATCGGGGGCATGGCCTATGCCGCCCACGACCCCTCGGAGGGACTGCTCATGGCGCCGGCCATCTCGGTGCCCCGGCTCCTGAGAAGCCGGAACCTTGCCATGGAAGACATGGACCTGGTCGAGATCCACGAAGCCTTCGCCGCCCAGGCCCTGGCCAGCGCGGCCGCGTGGGAAAGGGGTTGGAAGGGTGTGCCGACGGGCCCGGTGGACTGGACCCGCGTGAATGTTAACGGCAGCTCGATCGCCGTGGGCCATCCCTGGGCGGCCACGGGCACGCGCATCCTCACGACCCTGGCCAACGAGATGAGCAGGCGCGACGCCCGCTACGGCCTGGTCAGCATCTGCGCCGCCGGGGCCATGGCCGGCGCGTTTCTGCTAGAGCGGTAGGGATGCCCGGCCACGGGAGGGGCCGCGTGAACTGGAGGCCGTGGGAACGGGGATGCCCGGCCACTGGAGGCCGTGGGAGGCCGCGGGAGGCATTCCTGGAAAGGTTGTTCGCGCAGTTAAGTGAATTACCTGAACAGCCTTACAACAATGGCCGCGACGCCGATCAGTGTAGGTATTCCCAGGGTAAGAATGACTGTGAGTATGTACGCTTTGGTAGGTACATGTTGCAATGTCTCTTCAATCTTCACCACAGCATCTCTGAGATCATCTACTTTTTCTGCTGTGTTGTTCGTGGACACTTCCAGCCGATCAAGCCTGAAATCCCTCAGTCGATTCCCATTACCGCTTCCACTGCTCGAACCGCTGCCTTCTCCGGCGGCTTCGCTTGTTAACTCGCGTTTGGGCAAAGACATTGGAACACCTCTCTACTGCAGCAACGACCTGATCAGCGGAACCACGACGCACGCCAGCACGACGCCAAGTATCCATTTGATCAGTTTGATGTCGCTCTGCATGGAGGACAGTCTCCGTTCGAAGTCCGCGATTACTTCGGCGGCTTCGCTGGCGACTGCTTCAGGTGCACCCGCGGCTACGAGTGCGACATAAGTTTTGGAAAGCATGACAGGCATGATATGATCCATCCTATTCCTTATATGAGTCATCGTACTATGCGCAGGTACGCTGGACACGTCCTGCCCGGCCCTTAATAGAAATGGTCGGAAGCCGGGAAGCGATTCTCGTATGGATGTTATCTTTTTTAGTATGGGAGAGATAAAAGGACTAAAGCTGCGCTGGTCAGAATTAGGAGAGAGGGACCACCGCTGGCTCATAACCTGTCTAACCAGACCGCCGCGGGTGTCATGGCCGGCCCGGTCGAATCCGGCTCGGTCGAATCCGGCCCCTGAGGGGTACCGGATTTCCCACCTCAGAACCCGCCTGAATCAGAAGAAGCTGCTCTGTTCGTCATCCCCACCGCCGCTCCGCCGTTCCTGCTCGAACTTCACGTCTGGATGGGCCATCAGATTGATCCGGAAGTAGAACCCCTTGTTGAGGCCTTGCGGCACCCAACGGAATGTGAACTCCCAGCAGTGCAGGGGCCGGTAGAGGTCGATGCTGTGGGCGACGATCTCCTTGCGCCGGTAGTCGTAGTTGATGGAGTGCTGCACACGCCATTTGTCGGTCACGCGGTTGGTCAGCCTGAGCAGGTCCGTGATGTCGTTTATGGCGAATCGGTTCGTGGCGTTAATCACGTGGGTACTGGTGGTGAATCCCTCTTCGGCGTCGGGATTTGACCGCCGGATCGAATAGCGGTGGGAAAGCCGGACCGTCCAGGGACCCTTTACCTGGGAGAACCGCTGGTTGAACCGGTCGTCGCCGTACCCGCCGTACCCGCCGTAGCTGTCGCCGAACCCGCCGCCTGAAAAGCTGCTGCCCCCGAAGCTGCTCCCGCCGAAGCTGCCGCCGGAATAGTCGTCATACCCGCCGTAGGCGCCACCGAACTCGTTGTCTCCTAATTCATTACCGAATTCGTCCCTGCGCGGCCCCACGAGGTTGAGGGACGCGTTGAGCGTCATGCGGTCCAGCCAGGGCCGGCGGAACTCGTCGGTTTCGGGATCGTAGAAATCGTGGTTCAGCGTCAGGTTCACGTTCAGCCGGCGGCTCGGGATGCGCACGGTGGTCCGCAGGTCCGCGAACTTGCGGTCATCGGCCTGGAAGTCGTAGGAGGTCGACGATTTGACGTACACCAGGTTGTACTTCTTCTCGCGGTCCTCGTGTTCGGTCCTGGCCTGCAGAATGTTGTTCACGGAGAAACTCACCCTCTTCCGCGCGCGCGTCCCC
>VXTP01000013.1 GCA_009837395.1 Gemmatimonadota bacterium | reverse complement strand
ATTAAATTTTAACAACCGAAGGAGAAATTCATTTTATGCACTGCGACATTTGCGGCCGTGAAAATGCGTACATCCACAAACTTGACCGCACGTATGGCAAAGGGAAACATACCATTACCATTCGCAATATTTCCCTTGCGATATGTTCGACTTGTGATGAACGCTATTTTGCGTCCCCCATACCCGACAACGCTGAGCAACTGAGCCCAGTACGACACACTGAGACCAAATATTCAGAAGCGATGTGTCTCGTCTAAAGACGCAGAAGGTTGTCGATAGCATCTATCGGCGACTTTAAGGAGTCCAATTTTCAAAGGAGTTCCCATGCTCAAAAATTACCTGACCATAGCCCTGCGAAATCTGGTACGCTACAAAATATACACCGCGATCAATGCCCTCGGCCTGGCAACGGGCATTGCATTTTGCCTGCTCACATTTCTCTATGTGCGGCACGAATGGACTTATGATCAATTTCACGAAAAATCCGACCGCATTTTTCGACTCGGCATGTCTGGCGGAACGTATGGCGGAAGAGACAATACCATACATGTCCGACTATCGGATCAAATTGGACCACTCATGCGAGAAAACATCCCGCAATTTGCCCATGTTGTGCGGATCAATGAAGGCCCAGGCACTGTATCTCACGGCAATAATACCTTTGAAGTAAAATCTCTGTTTACCGACGATGACTTTTTTCAATTATTCACGTTTCCACTCATTCACGGCGATTCCAAAACCGCACTCGCAAATCCAAACAGTATTGTCTTAACGCAAAGTGCGGCAAAAAAATATTTCGGACAAACCGATGTTGTGGGGCAGGAAATCAGCATCCGCGACAAAATCTGGAACGAGGAAGAGAAAACATTTGTCGTAGCGGGTATCGCAAATGACCCCCCTGAAAATTCCAGCATTCAGTTCGATCTGATTTTTTCTCAGGCAAGCCGTCCTCCTTCTAAAAATAAAATAACGTCATTTATTATGACACCAGACGGCAAAACCGAACGCAAAGAAATTACCCCACCCGTCTTTATGAGGGGAAGAAATGTCACCTATATACAGCTAATTGATAACGTGCAATTGGCAGACGTGGCTCCTGTTCTGAATGCATTTGTTGAAGCAAACAAAACTTCCAGTGGCAATTTCAACTCTAAACGCAAGACTCCAGATTTGACCTTGCACTTGCAGCCCATTGCGGATATCCATTTTGATCGTGAAATAACAAATGGACTTTCAGCGCCGAGTAACCCCGCATATTCTTATATCCTCGCGGGCATTGCCCTATCCGTATTACTCGTGGCGTGCATCAATTTTACGAACCTCGCCATTGCGCGGTCTGCGACCCGAGCGCGAGAGGTGGGTGTGCGCAAAGTGGTCGGAGCGATGCGTTTCCAACTGATGAAACAATTTTGGGGCGAGTCTTTGCTACTCACGGGTGTGGGAATGTTACTGGGACTTGCCCTAACAGAGTTTTTTCTCTCGACCTTCAACACATTGACGCAAGTGAATTTAACACTGGATTATCGGCCTTCCCCATCCGGCGTGCTCTTTGGCATATCGCTCTTATTGTTTATTGGCCTGGTCTCGGGTATCTATCCGGCACTCGTGCTATCGGGCTTTGATCCCATTGCCGTTTTGAAGAACCGATTCAATATCGGCGGCAGATCCTGGTCTGGTCGCGTCCTGATTGTTGGTCAGTTCGTCGTTGCGATTTTGTTTCTCATCGCCACCCTTGTAATGTCTCGGCAACTAACATTCTTAAAAGAAAAGAATCTGGGCTTAAATGAGTCGCAGGTCGTGTTGATAACCCCACGCTACTCGTCACCAGACCGTCAGGAACGCCATCGGATACTGCAACTTTTCAAACAAGAACTCAAACGGCACACCAATATCATAAACGTGACGCAATCGCGTTTGTTCTCCCACCTGGAAGCAGACTCAGACACCCGCAAAAGCAATATTACATTTCCCAATGGAGAAAAAATAAAAAAAGCAGACATTTCCGTAGATTACGACTTCTTTGACACATTGGGTATCAATCTACTGGCGGGACGCAACTTTTCGCCAGATTTTGGCACGGATGCAACACAGGCCGTTCTGGTCAATAAAACATTTGTCGAACGCGCGCAACTGGAACACCCCTTGAACGCGACCTTGCCCATGACAAAAATGATGGCTTCTTTTGCGACGGGAGACAGCTTACCAAAAGTGCAGCGAATAAAAGATCCCCAAATTATCGGTGTCGTAGATGATTTTCACTTACGGTCACTGTATCATACTCTGCCTCCTTTGGTGATATTTTTAGACGCAGCTAGCATGAGCAGGGACTTTCTCGTACGCATTCGCCCAGAACGCATACCTGAAACGCTCGCCTTTATGGCTAAAAAATGGCAGTCTATTGCCAGCGATGCACCGTTTGATTACGTCTTCCTCGACGAAAATTTTGACCGCCTATACCGCGAGGAAGAACGCTGGGGCACCATCGTCCAATACGCATCCTTCTTCGCGCTCTTTGTCGCATGCCTCGGGGTCCTGGGCCTCACATCTCTTGCCATTACCCGACGCACCAAAGAAATCGGCATCCGCAAAGTACTCGGCGCATCGAACCATCACATCGTCGCCTTATTGTCCAGAGAATTTGTAGTACTTATTCTCATCGCCAATCTGATCGCCTGGCCCATCGCCCATTACGGCGTCGAGCACTGGTTGCGAGATTTTGCCTACCGCATTGATGCAGGTATGGGCCTCTTTCTGCTCGGCGGATTACTCGTCTTTTTAACAGCCTTGCTCACCATTGGCATTCAAGCCCTCAAAGCCGCACAGCGCAATCCCGTCCACGCCCTGCGATATGAGTGAGATCGATTTTCTCATTTGACAGAAATGGACAAATCGTGAATATTTAAAAAAGAGAAAATAGGAACCTTTGTTGACCAGGAGACTCAAATGGCTCGCATAGATATTCCCCGAATCGCGTATCCCCATATCGAACGGAATCCAGATATCCTCTCAGGCGAACCCATTATACGAGGAACACGCATTGGCGTGCGGCATATCGTAGAATGGGACCGCCGTGGATATAGTGTGGATGAAATTATCGCACAATATCCTCATTTGACCCATGCACAGGTTCAAGATGCTCTATCTTATGCTTTTGATCACAAACCTGAAATTGATCAACTCATCCAGGCAAATACAGAAGACGCAGTCCGATCAAAATATCAAGATAGTGCATGGATGCCATAAAGTTATATTTGGATGAAGATATTTTTCGAATATTAGCACCAGTATTGAGAAGTCACGGTTATGATGTCCTCAGTGTCTATGATGTTGAAATGACAGGTAAAACAGACCGTGAGCAACTTGAGTGGGCTGCTGCTCAGGATCGCGTGATAGTTAGTTTCAATGTGCGCCACTATGCCGATTTAGCAGAAACATTTTACAATGAAGGCAAAACACATGCCGGTATTCTTGTCTCTCCTCAGATTGGCTTTTCCGATCTGTTGCGATTAATTTTGAGTGTCCTATCAAAGAGCAAGCCAGAAGATTTGAAGAATACATTTCAATGGTTACAAGGTTGGCATTAAACCATTGATTTTATTTTTTTAAAAA
>VXTP01000015.1:221180-410480 GCA_009837395.1 Gemmatimonadota bacterium | reverse complement strand
CCACGTTCAGCGAGGACGGGTTGACGCTGAGCAGCGCGTAGGCCCCGAAGGCGATTACCGCTGCCGCCAGTCCGCCCAAGGCGATCCGGCGCGGCGTGAAGCGCTTCTTCTCGATCCGGCGGTCCATGGTACCGTGCTGTTCCTTGCGGTCCTCTGTTGCTAACGTCTCCACGAGACCTTTCGACTGTTCGCTGTTCTTCGTTGACTCGTCCACTATGCCCTCCTCACCCTGATCACGATTTACGCCACGTGTTATCAGCATGATACCCAGAACGAGGATTCGTTTCCATAGGGTGTTTCCCTGTTTCTTGAAGATTATACCCTACTGCCGACATGAAATAGTCGCGTATCATTTAGCCTGGTCTCCAAATTGACTCGCGTGTTTAGCTTCCTGTAGTGAATCGGGGGGCCACGATGCCGCAACGGGTGCGATGTTGCATTCTTCGAGCAGTTTCCTGAGATTACTCAACACCCGGTACTCGCGTTCCGCAATATCTTGCAAGATAGCTTTTGCGCTCCTTACTAATGACGCTTTCGGTTTCTTGCGGCATTTAAGAAAGAGCCATCTTGCGTGGTTCGCCATTTTTGTTATCTCCAAATACTCTTTGAAGAGACAATTACCAGAATCGATGTATCCCTGTTCTTCCAGATACCAGATTCGTTCCGACGTTATTTTCTTGTGTTCCCATAGGACGCGCAAAGGAATAGTAAGCGTTTCCAAATTTCGACCCCGGTCCAGTGTTTCCGTCAGGTACGAATACACCGATATTCCCCAAAGCCCCTCCTCCTGAGAAATAAATGGCATACAGAACTTTTCAGCCGTATGTACCGATTCCAGATAATCCGAGAGCCATTCGCAGATTTGACGTATTTCGATTTCATATGTTTTGCGACTGTCAATCCTGTATAGAAAGGTCATGGGGCTTTCGACAAGTTGGTTGTTCGTAAAGAGATTGCCATCCGATGCATTGGAATTGACGGTGTTCACGGACTGGTACAGTTCATCGAACGTAATCGTTGCGATATGATAGTTCCACGACCTGTTGTAACCGGATATTTCAAATGTCTTGTTGGTGTCGTCATAGCCGGAGATCAGCAGTTCATGCATGTAATGGTATCGCTTGTATGGCTCCGTGAATGGCAGATAGAAGTAATCAACGTCCAGCTGTGCATAGCAGTCTTCATCAATACTCGAAATGACAAACTGGACAACGTCATCATAAGTCCGCAGGATGATTCTCTGTTCAAGTCTTTGTACGTCCAGGAACGGACAGGTGGAGAAGTAGTAGTTCTTCTTTCCTCCTTTCGGTGACAATGGGCTGACGTAGAAGTACAAACCGTGACCTCGATAATGATAAAGTTGGATGTAGTTACTGCATATCCACGGTGTAAACGCCACGTGGGGACGCATGATGGACAGCGGATACATATAAAACATGTAAGACGTTACGGGGGGCTCTTGAACGGGAATCTTCTTTTTCATCTTATCTATCCTGTGACGGCTGTGACCATACTATCCTGTTTCTTCGGAATGCAAATACCCGTCAATGAATGGTAGATCACGCAGGCTCTCCGACCGCCGACATTGTGCGTATCATGCCATTCCGGATGTGTATTCTGTTATCTGCGTTGAAATCGCTGAAATCGTCATGCGAGATATAAATGACTATTTTGTTGTGGAGTGTCTCATGCAGGTGATTCCCTATACGATCTTTGGTGTCCTTATCGATATGTACAAACGGTTCATCCAAAATGTAAACCGGCGTATCTCGCAGTAATGCTCTCGCCAATGCGATTTTCTGGCGTTGTCCACCCGACAGGTTCTTTCCGCCTTCGACAATCTCTGCGTCCAGACCTTGAGCGCAATCGACAAAATCGTCTTTGGCGTTCAACCTGCCCAGCACTTCGCATATCATATCATCGTCTATCCGGTCATCAAATAAGCGAATGTTTTCGCGGACGGATTCGTTGAACAGATAAGTATGTTGGGGTACAATACTTATGTTGTTTCGCCACGCGTGGTTATTGATATGGGCTATATCCCGATCATCGACCGCTACGCGTCCTTTCTGAGGAGTCAGTATCTTCATCAACAATCGAATCAAGGTGGTCTTCCCCGAACCATTGCTCCCGTAAACTTCGTTCCATCCCTGGATAAACGTGGCGGAGCCTTCGAACCTGTTTCCGTCCCCGTCATAACGGAATCCCACGTCTTCAACGGAAAGTTTTTCAAAAACCACGTCCGGTTCTTCCGCGCCGCGGTCGATACCCTCTTCCATCGGGTTGGCATGGAACTCCCATAGACGTTCAAATGCTGCCCTGGCATTGATGAAACCGTTGTACGTCTGGCTTACGAATTGCATCGGCGCCGTAAAACGCTGCCTGAGCGTCAGAAAGGCAAGCAAGCTGCCGACGGTGAGTTGATCGTCTACCACCAACCAGCCTCCATAACCCACGGTTACGATATAGCCGGCGGCCATGATGAGCGAGATGCTCGTCTCGCTCATCAGATTCCATCTGTCCAGTTTTATGCTGTCGGCCTGAAATCGGTCGAATGAAGCCGTAATCTTGCGAAGAGACCAGCCATGAAGGCCGATTTGCCTCAGATACATGATGTTGTTTATGCCCGATGCAATCTGTTCGGTGGAATGGGAATCCGATTCGAATACACGCGTGCTGGCCGAATGTATGCGGTCCCGAAAAGCATGGGTGCGCCAGATCAGAAACGGCACAACCGCGAATCCCGGAATCAACATCTTCCATTCCACTACGCCGATATATATCATGGCGGAAAGAAAACCCAGGAAACTGACCATGCTGTTATTGAGTACTGCCATGAAGAAATTACGGATGTTATCGGTATCGCTATTCAGCCGGGTCAGAATGTCCCCGCCGCTCGTCTTGTTGAAGAAGTGATAATCCAGCAGGAAGATACGGTTGATGAGCGATTTCTTGATGGTCGCGGCAAAACGATTTGAAACCAGCGAGGTGATCATTCCGTAACCCAGGGAATTGACGCTTATCAGGACCGCAATGACCGAAAAGGCGATACAGTAGTACAATACGTTGTCCCAGTCTTGTTCGATTAAACCGGAATCTACGATCCTGGAGAACACGATCGGCTTGGCAATGTTCAAAACGACCGAAACAACGGACAAGACGACAAATACCGCTATCTGCCACGCGCTGTTGTAAAGCGATTCGACAACGCCGTACAGTTTGAGTTTGTTTCCGACATCGCGAAGCATGATCAAGTATCCAGTATTTTTAAGCTCGCAGGACCGCTTTTCGGGTATTCGCAAGTTCTTCGATGAGTCCCGCGGCATAGCCCTGACCATTGAATCTGCTATACAGAGTCTGAAAATAACTCGCATTCGCCTTGAACTCGTCATCCATGATCTTCTGGTAACTCGCTTCCACCACTCCGGCATTGATTTTCTTGGTCGATAGCCCGATGGCTACTCCTGCGGATCGACAGCGCAGAGCGATTTCGTAGGTCCCGCTGCCGTTCGGAAACAACAGCATGGGCAGCCCATGAGACAGGGCACCCAGCACCGAAGTGGTATGTCCATTGGAAATCACGGCACAGGCATGTCTGAGTACCCTCTCCTGAGGTACATGGTCCCTGACGAAGAAATTCCGAGGGATATCCAATTCGTCATCCGATCGTCCGGCAGATCCCGCGACTCGCACGGACTGTCCTCCGAAAACATCCGTCAGATATGGCCAGAAACTTTCTTTTTCGAATGCTCTGCCTATCTGTACATATATTATCGGCATATCGAGATCTCGTGATTCCTCGATCCAGGTATCGACCTCGAGGTCATTGACATAAGGTTCCCATTGACAATTCCCTACGCAGTGAACCTTCCCGGGAAGAAGATGGAGATACGGCTCGAATTCCGGTACGCTCTGAACAAGAAACAGATCCCCGAGTAATGGCGATTCCTCATAGTCTGTCGCGCAGGTTGGCAATTGAAAGGACGTCAGCAGTTTGTTGTATATTCGCATCATATCATCGTAATTCCATTGACGGTTCGTTGCTTCGGGCTCCGAGATGATCTCCGGACAGGGCTCCGTCGTCGGCCAGATATAGGCGGAAAGCCCCGTTACGGCGAGGGGTATGTTGTGTTTTCTACTGATGAAGACGGCGCCGAGTGATAAAACATGGGTAACGATAACATCAACGGGATTGCTCTCAATGATCGATTCGAGATGCCGTATCTGCCTGCGCTGCGTCAGCAGATCTCCCCATGCGTTTATCCGATATGCCCTGTCCTGTCCATTTGCGTTTTCGACGCCATGTTTCGATAAAACGTTAAGAAACCGCGCGTCGGTAGCGAAGAGAACCGTATGCCCTTTCTCTTCAAGTTTCAGGGCAAGGCCTATCGATGGATAGATGAATCCAGGCGTCCCTAATGAAACCATCAGGATGTTCATGGCACCAGACTCCTTTTCAATAGTTCGATCCTCAAGGTGTCTCCAGCTATTCCCGAATTCCGCATCGATCTCGCGCACTATCCCCTGAGCACTTCAACCGGATTCGTCTCTGCCGCTTTCACGGTCTGGAATCCCACGGTAAACCAGGTGATCAACATCACGACGACGCCGGTGAAGATGAACGTCAACGGACTTGGTTCGATGCGATAGGCGAAGTCGCTCAGCCACACATCCGCCATATAGTAGATCAACGGGACGCCGACAACCCACGCGATGAGGACGTACAGCGTGAATTCCCGGTACAGTAGAACAACGATCTGGCCGACCGTGGCCCCCAGGGCTTTACGAATACCTATCTCCCTGATACGGCGCTGGACCATGAAGGCGGACAGGCCCAGGAGACCGAGGCAGGCGATCAGAATCGATACGGTGGACCCTGCCGTGAAAACGGTCCGGAGTATGCGATCGTCTTCATACAGCCCGGCCACCTTATCTTCCAGTAACGCGAACTCCGGCTCCGGAAGATCGGGATAAACCTGGTTCCACTGTTCCCTCAGGATGCGGAGCGCGTTTGCCTCGTTGCTGCTGTTGATCTTGACGACAATAGAACCGTATCGATGAGCATCACTGTATTGTTGACCGAATTGACCCAATGCGATCCTCATGGGAAGAATCTCCTGGCGCAATGATTCCATGTTGAAGTCCCGTAAGACTCCGATCACCTCGCACGGCACCGGGACAATTGACCCATTGCGGACCATGGCACTTGGACCCAGCAGTGTCGTACCGACGGGGTCTTCCAAACCCAGGACGCGTACCGCCGTCTCGTTGATCAGGCACGCACCGGCGTCCGCAGATCGTTCTCGGGAGAAAAAACGCCCTTCAACCAACTCAAGCCCCAGTACATCGGGAAGCCCGTAGTCTGCGCTGAAAATCTGGAATTCCGTTTGCCGGTCCATCGGAACGCCTTCCGGCCATACTCCGCCGGTATTATACGTGTCTCCAAATATCGTTGACGACCGGTCCATCGCCAGGATATCGGGATATCTGAGTGCGTTTTCTCTGAATACTTCATAGGCGCGCTCCGGCATATCGATGAGGACGACGCCATCTTCCTCAAACCCCAGGTCTTCACTCAGCATGTAGTCAAGCTGGTCCGAGATCGTCCACGTGCCGATGATCAGGACGACCGAGACGGTAAACTGAAACACGATGAGTATTCTTCGGAAGAGCGCGCCCGTGGCCCCGGATTCAGACGAACCTCGCAGCACGGCCGTCGGCTGGAAGGACGAAATGACGAAAGCGGGATAGGTACCCGCGAGTATCCCGACGAGCAGGACCACACCCGCGAGCATCAGCATCGTGTCCGACGTAAACTCCAGGTTGATGTGCTGGTTGAACAGATCGTTGATAGCGGGAAGCAGGACCTGAAGCAGCACGATGGACAATCCCAGCGCAAACATAGTCAACAACACTGATTCGCCTATGAATTGCAGTATGGCGTGAGCCCGCGTGCCGCCCAGCACCTTCCGCATACCCACTTCACTCGCGCGACTCATCGACCTGGCCGTAGTCAGATTGATGAAGTTGGCGCAGGCGAGCACCAGTATGAAGGCCGCCAGAAGGAAGGCGACGTAGACGGTGCGGATATCCCCGGTGCCGCCTCCTCGTGTCATATCGTAGGTGTACAGGTGTATATCCCCGACAGGCCGCAGATAAGGAGTCGTTACGAGGCCGAATGCCCGATTCACATCTCCGCGATATCTTTCGACGAAACCGGGCAGTTGCTCGTCCAGTTCCAGGGCGGAATACCCTTCTCGCAATAGGAGGTAGGTATAGATGGTGTAATTGCCACCATGATCCTGCATGTTGGCGGGCTCGCCCCAACCCAATGACTCAAGCGTGACGTAGGAGATCAGGAAATCGAAGTGCACATGCGAATTCTCCGGAAGGTCACGGGCGACGCCCGTTACGGTCAGCGGCAACGGGTTTCCCAATTTTTCCAGATCCAGGGTGATCAGAGCACCTATGGGATCCGTCTCGCCAAAGCATGTATTCGCCATGGATTCCGATATGACGACCGTATGAGGCCGGGTCAGGGCCGTGGCGGGCGTGCCTCTGACCAGGGGCAGGGTGAAGACGTCGAACAGGGTCGAATCGGCAAAGAAAGACGCTTTGCCGCGTACCGACCTGCCTTCAAGTTGTACCGACTGCTGTTCCAACAAGGGCCGTAGCCTGGTCAAGTTTTCTATGGAAGGGTAGTCGGCAAGTAGAACGGGGCCCCAGGCCGATGGAGTCGTAGTAAATTTGTTCTCGCGGCCGTCATGAAGATGATTAACTTCAATCCGATACAAGCGGTCCTTCTTCAAATGAAAATCGTCGTAACTGGTTTCGTACCGAATGTAGAGCAGCATCAGGATGCAGCCCGCCAGGCCAAGGGCGAGACCGATTACGTTGACCAGGGAATACCCCTTGTGTTTCAACAGATTCCGTATGGCGGTCGTAATGTAGTTGCGGATCATGTCGCGTACCTCCTGATGCCCTTCATCGGTCTGATCCAACTGACTGTTCAACGATAAGAGCAGCAATGCTATCCAGACTCGAAAAGAACTCGATATTGACGTCGCTATCGTCAAACTCCATTTCGAATTCGCTTTCGAGCAATATGATGTATTCTATGGCCTGCATGGATTCACTGGCAATCTCTTGCAACGCGTACGACTCATCCGCTTCGGTATTGATTTCTCTTGCAACGAAATCGCTCGTCAAGTCATGCAGCGTTTTTTTGATGTCTGCTTTGGTGACCATTCGTGTTCTCCCTCTCACGGACGTTTGGAAAAGAACCTCTGAATAAGTTCAAGGATCGTCCCGTCATTGGCCTTATCCATGATATCGAAAACGGGTTTTCCGATTCCCTCCTGAAAATACCCCATTCTGGTGTGTTTCTCTTCGTCATCGAGGAATCGATGACGGGCCATCATGCGACCGTTCTTCAGCTTCTGAAACTCCCGCATCCACGGAGTCATGACGAAGAAGATCGGTTCGGCGCCGCAGTAGATCCTGAAGGTCTCGCAGGTGTCTTTTATATAACTGATAGTATCCTGCGGGTTTATCGCGCACACGAACGCGTCCGGGTTGACGCCAATCACGTAATCCAGCGTGTCCGTTTCGTTTCCCAAAAGTTTCCTGCTTTTGCCTCTGGGTATGGAAGTCCCCTGCGTTCCGGTTAAGATGAGATGAGGTTCCAGGTACTCCTGCATCCCTCTGGTGAGGATTCTGAGATAGTAAGTCCATTTTTTCTTTTCCAGCGAGACCGTCCCCCTGTAGCCATAGGGAAAACTGTGCGTTGCGCCGAACAGTTCGCCCTGGGGTTCCGTCGAAAGAAAGCCGATCCTGTACCCTTCTTGCTCGAGAATCCCCTTTATGCGCAGTTGAGCAGTGAACTTCCCCTGACGGTTGCTGGTACCCAAAACGCATAGCATCGGGACATCGACGGATCCCAGATAGCGAAAGGGAAGTAGCTCCTCATAGTGTTCTTCCGTTACTTCCGGGACATAGACAGCACCGCTGTATCCCCGTTTTGTTCGGTATTGCTCTATATGGGCATGTAGTCTGCGATCGTAGCTGAAGACGTTCTTGTCGCAAGACAACGACCTGGTCAGGAGTTCCGAACCATACTTGATATTGGTTTCGAAAAGCTGATCTGTGAAATAACCCGTAACAAGCGTGTCGAATTGGTCGAATCGATCCGAGCGCGTTACGTCACCATTCGGTTCTGCCTTGCCCGGCGAGGCGTAAGCAAGGTTCCGGGGATAATCGAAATACTGAACAACGGGAGAGATACAATACTCCGGAAAATCTGAAAATGCGTTCATCTCTTTCTCGCTGGCGGGGAACACGGCTAGATTTCCAATCCAGTCTGAAAAACGTCGTTTGAAGACGCCCTCTAAACCTGTCTTGACACCGTCGCTTTTAATGATGGGAACGTTGTCGTTATAGGCTTTCCCGCCGAACTGCAAAGGCGTAAGGCCGGGCGTGGCGCCTTCCTTCAGTCTGGTTTTCAAGGCGTCAATAGACGACGTACAGCTGAAAGACTGCATGGTCTTCGCGGTTATGCCGGTAAAGTACGCGCATGCGAGACTCGTTCCGCTAGATATGGTAAACCCACCATTTTTCCATGCGATTCGCTGGAGCGTCCCTCTTGCGATGAACTCTATGGGCGAATCAGGAATGAAACCATATTCCGTGTCACTGCCGACTTTGCCCCAGGTAACACCGAATATCGTAGGGAAATAAGCCGGATACGATTCATAGGAAAGATCCGTGTGAGCCGCGGAGATGATGACGACGTTTCGTTTATACGCGTCGGCGCATAATTGGTACAGTTCCGTGGATGGAGAGCTCGTTTGAACCCCCAGCGAAAGATTGATGAGGTCTATGTTGTTGTTCAGGCACCATCTGAGCGATTCACAAAGCAGCCTTTCCGTGGCTGCCAGTTCCTGATGGAATATCTTGACGGCAACCAATTCCGCCGATGGAGTAATTCGATGTATTATAGCGGCTAGACTGGTCCCGTGTCCCAACGAGTCGTCGTACTCATCCGTAATCGTCAATTCGCCGGATGATTTCAATACGAGTGAGACGCCCGCACAGCGACAGCGTCGCAGCCTTTTGTGATTGATATCGATTCCACTGTCGATGATCGCGATTCGCATGCTGACCAGGTCCCGTCAGTTTAATCGGTTCGACTTGTCGTGGTCTTTCTCCGACAGATATACGCAGTGTTCCAGGAAAACCGGAGGCAGGCTCCCAGATTTCAACAGCGTCATTCGGTCGGCAAAGACCGGGGCACTGTAGGTGCAGGATTCCAGGCCGCTTACGTTCGTCAGATTTGTCGATGAGAAGTTGGTCTCACCCAGGACGGCGTTGCTGAAATCCGCCTCATTGCAATAGGCGTCAGTAAAATCGGTTCCGCGCAGGTCTGCCGATGCAAACTCGGCCTTGTACGGGTAGGCGCCGGTAAGGTTTGCCTGTTTCAATTCGGCGCCATGCAGATTCGACCATCCCAGGGCGGCGAAACGAAGATCGGCGTTTTCCAGTTTTGCATCACGCAAATCGGCTCCGCTCAGGTATGCGCGAACGAGTTTTGCCATGGATAGATCAGCCCCAACGAAGTCAAAGTCTCTCAGGTTTGCGAGTGCCAAATCAATCCCTGGAAGTTTCGTATGGCACAGATTCATCCTCTCGAACGGATTCCTTTCCCGCCAGGCGAAAACCCCTTTGCGCCCTTCCTTCACGACACCGATCATCTCTTCCCTGGTGTGATCGCTCATGATTCGGTTCCTCAAACAGTCAGTTAATCTCATCGCATTTCACAGAGAGTGAGTAAGTGTCCTGCAGATCGTTATCGAACTCCTCGAATGACTGGATTTGCTCCGGTGTATCTTTCGTCATCAGATACTGACTTTTCAAACGATCCGGTAAGGACCACCTGATATCGGGGCAGGCATCCGGCGGATCGAGATGGGGACAGGCCATGTTGCAGACAGGGAGGATCTTGCAGTCCCGGCACATGGGATTCTGCATGAATTTGTCCCAGTGGACGAACAGGCTTCTTCGGGGATGCTGCAGATCGTAGGGTTCACTGATGTGATGAGCGCGCGTCGTATTATGATTGACGTGTTCCCAACACTGATGAACATAGCCGGCTGAATCCAACACGATGCTATAGGGTAGTGACGCGGAACCACACAGAAACGCGGCCGGCTTCGGAAGATTCATTCTGATTCGAGCCCGTTGTTTCCTGTTCTTCTCCGCCCAACGATTGTATCGGTCCAGCATGAGCAAACTGAATTGATCGACCTGTTTTCCGAATTCCCGCGACGAATAGTAATCGGATATCTCATCGACCGGCAAACCATCAGGGGGGAGGGTCTTATGGGCGAGGTACATTGAAAACTGCTCGCGTCGCTGCGGCCAGATTCCCCTGGTTTCCAGATCATCGAAGAAGAGGTCGATATGTTTCATTATGTTTTTGTCACAGTTGATTCTGATGGCTACTCGGACTGGCGCTGACTGGCTCAGAGCGGAGAGATTATCGAGGATCTTGTCGTAATTACCCTGGTCATCGGAACCGTACATCGGCAGGAGCGGTCGAAGCGTATCATGCGTATCTTTGTATCCATCGATGGTCACCTGCACGGAAGAAACTCTGGCCCGCTCCAATATCGCCCAGTTCTCCGGTGTCAACAGGAGACCGTTGGTAACGCAGTTGGCCTCGTATTCGATCTCATACTTCTCCTGTAGCACCAGTATTTTCGAAGAGAGACGCTCTATGACTTCGGGCCGGAGTAGCGGTTCGCCTCCGTACCATGTAACCCTGATCTTTCCGAATGATTCGACAATACGGCTATGCTGGATTTCTCTTTCCATAAACTGAACGATGTCATCTATGGTTTCCTCATTCATGAAATTGCGGTACGGCTTGGGACCCTCGAAGCAATAGGGACAACCCATGTTGCATGACAACGTCGGCGTGATCGTCAGTTCGAAAGACGCATTCCTGTACGATGCCCGCCGTTGTCCCACAATGCGCTTATGAATGAGTTCTTTTTCATCAAGCCGCGAGTTTACGATGAAGGAGGATTCAATTAAACTGTCCACGGCATCCTGGCCGAAGCATCTCAATTCTCCGGACGGGACTTCATCAAGCTTAGACCAGCGTATCAACTGCCGGGCTTCTTCCGGTTTCATTTCTACGAGCCCGTTGGTCCGGGAATTATAGAGTAGATAACAGTCCTTTTCCGGCACAGGGATATAGAAATTGTAGTAACTCGTCTTGTAGGTTCTGCTGCTCATGGCGATGCTCCATTTGAATCGGACCATTTCAGAAATGCCCGCGGACCATGCAGAGATTAGTGTCGATGCCGCCAGGTCTTGATCACGAACTGTCGTCAGAACAGGATTTCATCTACCTCATCATCTTTGCTATTGGATATACAGGTATTCACACTGCACGACTTAGAGTTTGCACCACATATGTTATCGCAATACGCGACAACGTCCTGATCCTGCTCTTCTTCCACGTCGAGCACTACAGGTTTGATCAGTACTTTCATGGCACTTCTCCTTTCATGGCAACACTATGAGGGTACTTTCAGCGGCATCGACACTATGGCCTCGGAAGCCTTATCTGTTAACAACCTGACGTTTCTGCTTCAGAAGATTCATCGCCACGTTGAGCATCTTGTCTTTACGGTGGGCCAAATCATCAACCGTGTTGATATCCACCCGGACGTCTGGGACGATACCTCGCCCTTCGATAGACTTTCCCGTGGGGCTGAGTCTATTCGACCAGGAGTTTACTCCTACCACCAGGCCATCAGGAAACACAACGCGAATCACGCCAGATACGGAACCTGCTGTTTTATGGTTCGCGACAAAGACCGCCTTTTTAGCATATTGCATGGTATCTATGAAAACTTCGCTTGCACAGGTAGTCAGTCCATTTCCCAGAATCGCGACGGGCAGGTCGATACGGTACTGTTCATTTGGGCGGATGATCAGGTCTTCGACTCTATCCACGGCCGGAGAGTATTCCCGGCTGTAGAGAGTTGGTTCATCTATGAATGCAGAGATAACCCGTATTATGCTGGCGGCTTCTCCACCTGGATTGGAACGCAGATCGATAATCAGGCCATTTGCTTTTTTTATGTCGGACATATGTTTCACAAATCGAGTCCAGACATCCAAACGCCATCTGCTGATTCTGAAATAAGCTATATCTCCATCAAGTATTCTGAATTCTCCATGTCTCGGTACGAAACCGGGCGGAATCCTGTACTCGCCGCCTGTGTCAAGCCGTACTTCTACCGTCTTCCCATTTTCATCTTTCGACATCAGACCGATTACGATTTCCGCGGAATCCGGCATGTATCTCGGTATGGATGATATTGCTTTTTGCCGCCGGCTGTATGCCGATCCAAGGAATTGTTCGGACAACTTTGAAATGACATCCTCTATCGGCTGATCCTGAACGCTGACCAGTCGCATACCTGGCTTGACCTCGTCCATCAATTCAGTTGCGAAAACCGCCCCAACGCGAACCACTCCAAGGATGTCATAGAAGACAACGGGAGGCGTCGATCTTCGACCCGGAGATCGCCTGTCAGCGATTCTCCATGCCTTGAAATGCGGATCGTTGTATGCCGAGACCAGGGCGATCAGGCTGTCGTTAAACGCCTCTCGGTGAGAGATGGGAACGGTCGCGAAACCGTTGAATCGGCCAAGCAGGTCTGCTTTCTCTAAACCGCGCTCTTTATAGAAGGGATACTTGTCGATAAACTGTCTAAACATCGTCGTTTTGAGTTCGCGTAGATCCACGGGACTGTACGAAGTCTCCGTCGAGCTTGCGACCGGTTCTATGTAATACGGATCGCCGTTATGACCGACTAATGATCGCCACATAATCGACGAGGATACCAGGGGGACTCCCGGAGGGGTATATTCAAAATCGAGCGCATCGTCGATGTAACCTTTCAGGATTGGTCGAAAGAGCGGATGTGTGTAGTTTTTGCTTACCCATTCGGCTTTGTAGATTTTAAGTTCACCGATTACGAAGTCATACTGATCTCCTTTAGGATAGATTTTAACGAGCATCTTATCGACTGTATCAGCTTCCCTGGTATTTCCGCTCGTTTCCACGTTATCGATCTTGCCACGCCAGGATGACAGTGGACTGTTCAAAGGGAGCTGATAGCCGGTAAAGGGAATAGTGACCATCTTCTCAATCCAGACATCACTCTTCGACAGGTGCAGGGATATGCTGTATCGGTCTACGTTCTCAACGTAAATCCGACTGTAGAAGAACACGGTTTCACCCGGCACTATCGGTTTGCTGAAGCGGGTTTTCCATACATGCCGGAAATCCGCCGCCTCACTGTGCTTTTCGACATCCTCAACTGGTTCTATCGGTCTGTAACCGGAGTAGAGCGCCTTGTCGTCCATTCTGTATTCCGGGAAATAGAACCCGGCATGCTTCTTAAGGGCCTCGTTTCGAATGGCGTACAGTACTTCGGATGGCTCGTATCTCTTCGTTACCACTTTCCATTCGGCACACATTCCATCGTGGTAATCGATCAGAACCGTAGCAAGCAAAGACAGCAGAACCGGCAAACACCAGGTTGTCATCCTGTTTGAAGTTGCTCTGGCGTTCATTTTGAACCTTCCTTGCTCAGAGTTGTATACCGACCGGACCTTTTGCAATAGCACCGACATGAAGAGATGGAACACTGGAACGATCTACCCATTAAGGAACGGAAAGCCGGACCGGATATCTATGGGGTGTTTCCCTATTTCGCGGGTTTTTTCACCGGATATCGGAAAAACTGAGGATGGTCTTGGGCGGGGAGGAGCGTCACCTTCATCACAGAGCAATTTCATTCTTCCAGATTGATCAGACCAAGTTTAATCGCCGTTCGGATCAATTCAGGAAGGCTGTGCGTGTTCAGTTTCGCCATCAGATTGATGCGGTGATTCTGCACGGTCTTAATGCTGATTCGCATGGTTTCGGCTATCTGGGGATTTGATAACCCCGATGCGATCAGTCGAAGGACTTCGCGCTCCCGGGGAGTCAGCCGGGGTGGTGTGCCGTGGGGGTACTCCCCATACAGGTAATCGGCATGATCCATGGCCCGGGACTGGTAAGTGACGCCTCTGCAGACGGTACGTATTGCTTTGACCAGCTCTTCACCGGCTGATTTCTTGAGCACGTAGCCCCTGGCGCCACTGTCCAGCGCTTTCCGGATCAGATCGGGATCGGAATGCATTGACATCATGACCACCTGGATATCTGAAAACGACGCGCGTATCCTCTTCGTCGCTTCGATACCACCGATACCGGGCATTTCGACGTCCATCACGATGACGTCCGCCCGGATTCGATTCACGACATCTATCACGTCCCGGCCGTCCGTAGCCTCGGCGACTACTTGTATGTCGGTTTCTTTCGAGAGTAAATCCCGAAGTCCCTGCCTGATCAGATGATGATCGTCTGCGATCACTACGCGTATCATAGGATGTTCGTGATCTCCTCTTAAAGTCGTTACATGGCGAATTCCGACTTATACTTAATACTTATCACCGAAAAGGAGGATTTTCCATAGGGTGTTTCCCTATTTCCACGTTTCTCGGACGGAATTGGAGGTTGAAATAGGCACGAGAGGAACGCTGCGGCCGGCCGGATTGCTACCAGGCGGGGGATGACAACGGATCATTCATCCAGGAAGGCAAGACGGTGCTTGAGCGCTACGAGTATGAGATCCGGCAGGTTGTGAACTTCCAGTTTCTTCATCAGGATCGCGCGGTGTTTTTCCACGGTCTTGGCGCTGATGCTCAGGACCTCCGCAGCGGCCTGGTTGGTATGTCCTTCGACGATGAGCTGAAGTATCTCCCGTTCGCGGGATGAAAGCTGCTCCAACATGGTCGATGACTCATTCGTCGATTCCGTCTGCAGGAATCCCTTCAGCACCGTTTGGGCAATCGAAGGAGAAAGATAGATTTCGCCCTTGTTGGCGGACCGGACGGCGATCAGGAGTTCCTCCACGACGGAGTTCTTGAGGAGATACCCGCTGGCCCCGCATCGGAGTGCCTGGCGAACCACGTCCTCTTCCGAATGTATGGATAGTATGACGACGCGGGTATCGACGGATAGCGTCTGAATCCGCCGCGTGGTCTCGATACCGTTCAGCAAAGGCATGGCGATATCCAACAAGGCTACGTCCGGTCTCTTCCGATGTACCAGGTTCAGGGCCTCATGCCCATCGGCCGCTTCGCCGACGACTTCCATATCCTCGGCCTTTTCGATCAGAGATACGACGCTTTGACGGACCAGTTGGTGATCGTCGGCAACAACGATCCTAATCATTTTACCTCCAGAGGTATTGTAGCGACCAGACGGGCTCCCGCACCTGGTTTCGAGTGAACCTTCATACGGCCATTCAGCGATTCGAGGCGTTCCTGCATATCTATCAAACCGATTCCTGTTTCATTCTGGTCGGAAAGTGTATCAGCAAGATCAAAGCCTTTGCCGTTATCCTTTATCGAAAGTTGTACAGCATCGCCATCGCGTTTCAAGCTGACTTCCACATGAGAGGCCTGTCCGTGTTTGGCGCAGTTCGTCAGCCCTTCCTGCAGTATACGATACAGGCAGATATCGATAGGATTGGAGATCTCTGAAGTGTCCGTACCTACGTATGAGACCGGCATTTGAGTTCGTTGTGTGAAACCATTGCATAGTCCTTCCAGTGCTGAATTCAGCCCGACTGTATCCAGTGTCGGGGGACGGAGATTATGGGAGATCGCACGTAGTTTCTCCAGCGTATCGTCGGCCAGTGCCACAGCGTCATTCAGCCGTTCTGCAGTATGATCGGTATTCCCGGACAATTCGTTCCGGGTTATTTCCAGGCTCATTTTCAGCGCCGTAAGCGCCTGGCCCGTATCGTTATGAAGATCACTGGCCAGCCGACGTCTTTCCGATTCCTGTATGTTGATGAGCCGGTTGGAAAGTCTCTTGAGGCGTTGCGTCTGCATTCTCAGCGATGTGGTTGCTTTTATGTTCTTGAGCACCATCTCCAGTTCAGCAGCCAGCACCAGTAACTGTTCTTTTTCTTCGCCGGTAAAGGGCTCTTCCGAAACTTTGGCTCCGATTGCGATACAACCTTGAGTATGCAATTCACCACGTAGTAAGATGATGAGTTCATATCCGAGATCTAAAACCCGATTATGGAGATAAGGGTCTCCAGATTCGACTAACGGTCGTTCTGGAGACATCAACTTCAACAACGCTTCGATTTTGCCCAATGTATCACTGAAGAAGGCTTCGTCTTTTTTCGGCTCACTGTTGAACTTCTTGCTTATGTCGTACCAGGCCACCGATATCGGATTCCGAGGTCCATCACTGAGGTAGATTGCTACATACGAGATGTCCAGCACCTCGAGTAGTTCACTTCCCGTACTGTTAAGAAGAGCGTTTCGATCCTGAAAATGCGTTAACTCGCGTCTGAGCCTGAAGAGTCGCTGCCGGTTCTCGATTTCATCACGAAACAAGTATTGGTCTATAAACCGGATGACTGCCGGTTTTGCCAGGGTCCAGCCACCGACGAGTGCCAGGATGAATCCCGCGGTAACCACCGTAATCAACAGGTCGGAGGCTTCTACACCAGTAGCCCAGAAAGTTATGGTTTCATAGATAATCAGGAGCAACCCGAGACTCAGCAGGAGATTTACGCCCTGGTTGGATATGAACCGCCGAAGGCTTTTTCCGACGATGAACCTGAGGCCGAATACCCGGTGAGCCAGCACTGAATAGGCAAAGGAAAGTGGTAGAATGCACTTCAACCCAACGAGGACAATATGGTCGAGCAACCAGACGAGCAATGGCAATAGGGCACCTTGCAGCGGTACCATTACCCATGTGGCCATGAGTGTACCTGGTTGGATTATGGTCCACACCGGTGCCAAAATAAAGGCCGATACGAATCCGACGTTGATGAACGCCAGGCGCGTGTACTGCTGTCTACGCGCGACGGATCGTTGGGCGAGAAGCAGGCTGGCCGCAATTAAAACAACAAGAACGGGTAACGCGGGGATCGGAACAGATTCAACCAGAGAGATGATGGTCTGTATCAAATCACTATTCCAGCCATTGGTCAGACTCAGAAGATAGATAATACGAATGACGATCCATGCGAAGAACGGTATCAGGATCCACCCTGCCCGTTTTCGCATCCATGATCCGAATTCGGTTTCGATAGGAAATACGGTCAGAATGCTCAACAAGAGCCAGAACTCAAGAAAGTTAGCCAGGGTTATGACGAGAATGCTGAGTGATAATATCCAATCGGGCCAACCAGCGATCATGGGATGGAAAGCGGGCGACACGGAGAGCGCTGTCGCGAGGAAGAGCAATGCGCATTGAAAAGCGATTTTATTGCCTGGGCGCCTGAATCCAATCCATGAACCGAAGACCAGCAGGACCATTGGAAAGATCAAATAGGGACCTTGCTGGAACCAGGTCATCGCGCCTGCGCCCAAGACGAGTTTCTCCTGGTTGACCTCGACTGCGTAACGTACCTGTTCTGTGCCCTCAAGCGTGAGGATACCGTTTTGTTTATTGCCGTCACGAAGCCAGGCGAGATTGAATTGATCACCGGGCCTGCTCCGCAAACGAGCCTGAAAATAAGCTTCCGGACGTGTCCTGAGATCCGTCCCATCAATGGAGATCACCAGATCGCCCGGTCGCAATCCGGCTCTGTCCGCAGGGCTGTCCGCGTCTACTTGCGTGACTTTAATACCGCCGTCCTCGCGTATGCGAACGAGATGGAACCACGTGCCCTCCTGAAGATTGATCACCGCGCTTCTCGTCAGTCCCTTCGTCTTTATCATTTCATTTCCGAAGAACTGGATGCCCGGCGACCAATGCTCGATCTGTGTAAACCGGACCAGCGTCCACACGACCAGACCCATCTGTGCGCATAGCGCAACGACAAGCGTGCTGAGCAAAAAGTAACGCAGTCCGATTGTTTTTAGAGGTTTCAACGGTAGGCTACATGGATGAGTAGGCAACGGATAAACGAGATGCCTAAAATCGGAATCTTCGCATCCTGCCATATTTTAATGTAGTAATGTAATAACATACATAGTCGACCAGCGGTTTGCTGTCAACTATGGGTGCCAGGATCTACTTGCCGGACCGCCCTAAAACCTTGACACCTGAAGCCGGATCGCAACATATTAGAGTTTTCCCGGAAAGTTGACGACCTTACTGACGATCATACTGAAAAAAGCGTAATACGCGGAAAGCGCAGTCCCGAAGAGGAGGGTGTTCGTGAAGGAATATAACATCGAAAAAATCAGAAACATTTGCCTCGCGGGCCACGGGGGGAGCGGCAAGACCTCCCTGGCGGAAGCCATGCTCTTCAACGCCGGCGCCACGAACCGGCTCGGCAGCGTAGACGACGGCAACACGGTGTCGGACTACCGCGAGGAAGAGATCGAACACCGCATTTCCATGAACCTGACGCCGCTGTACTGCGAATGGAACGACCACGACCTCCATGTTCTCGACACCCCGGGGTATTCCGATTTCACCAGCGAAGTGCACTGCGCGATGCGCGTCACCGACAACGTGGCCATCGTGGTCAAGGCCATCGAAGGCATCGAGGTGGAGACGGAGCGCGCCTGGGAGTATGCGGACCAGTACGGCCTGCCCCGCATGGTGGTGGTCAATCTCCTGGACAAGGAACACGCGGACTTCTTCGACGCGCTGGGCCGCCTGCAGGAACGCTTCGGTACGCAGGCCGTTCCCGTACAGATTCCGATCGGAGAAGCCGATGGGTTCTCGGGCGTCGTCGACCTGGTCGCCATGGAGGCGGTGACGTTCGAGGGAGGCGACGGCAAGGGCAAGCGCTCCGAGATCCCCGGCGAACTCGCCGATCAGGCTGAAGAATACCGTGAAAAATTGCTAGAAACCGTGGCGGAATCCGACGACGAACTGCTTGAGGTATACTTCGAAGAAGGCGCGTTGACCGATGAGCAGCTCCTGGAAGGGTTGCGCAAGGGGGTGAAGGATGGGACCATCTACCCTGTGCTGGCAACGTGCGCCTCTGCAAACATCGGCGTCTCCGGCGTGATGGATGCGGCGGCCGCGTACATGGTTTCTCCGGCGGACCGCCCGCCGGTGACGGCCACCCCTTCGGGCGGCGACGAGGAAGTCGTGCTGGACCCGGATGCGTCCGGGCCGCTGGCCGCCCTGGTGTTCAAGACGGTCTCCGAGGCCCATATCGGGGAACTCACCTATTTCCGGGTTTTTTCCGGAGAAATCAAGCACGGCGGCGACGTGTACAATTCGACGAAGAACACGTCCGAAAGGTTCGGCCAGATCTACCACACCAACGGCCACGCCCGCAATGAACTGAACGTCATCCGCGCCGGCGAGATCGGGGCCACGGTGAAACTGAAGGACACCCACACCGGCGACGCCCTGAGTACCAGACAGAAGTCCTTCGGCCTGGAATGGGTGGACTTCGCCGAACCCGTGGCGAACGTGGCCATCCTGCCGAAGAGCAAGGACGACGAGGAGAAGATCAGTACCGGCCTCTCCCGGCTTCACGAGGAGGATCCCTCCTTTACCTTCCGGTACAACAGCGAGATCAAGCAACTGATCCTGGCCGGGGCCGGCGAAATGCACCTGGACCTCATCGTCGAGCGCCTGAGCCGCCGTTTCGGCGTGGAAGTCGAGATGGTGCAGCCGCGCATCCCCTACCGGGAGGCGATCAAGGGCAAGTCCGAGGCCCAGGGCCGGTTCAAGCGGCAGAGCGGGGGCCGCGGCCAGTTCGGCGACGTATGGCTGCGCGTGGAACCCAGGCAGCGCGGTGAAGGGTACGAATTCGACAACGGCATCGTCGGCGGCGCCGTCCCGAGCCGGTTCATTCCGGCCGTGGACAAAGGCATCCAGGAAGCCATGGTGGAGGGCGTGATGGCCAAGTATCCCGTGGTCGACTTGAAGGCCACACTGTACGACGGTTCCTTCCACACGGTCGATTCGTCCGAAATGGCCTTCAAGGTCGCCGCGTCCATGGGGTTCAAGAAGGCCTTCATGGAAGCCCGTCCCGTCCTGCTCGAACCGATCTACGAGGTGGACGTGGTCGTCCCCGAAGACTACATGGGGGACGTCATGGGCGATCTCTCCAGCCGGCGTGGGCGCATCCTGGGCATGTCGCCCCGAGGGAGCAACCAGGTGGTCCGGGCCGAAGTGCCCCTGGCCGAACTGTACCGGTACTCCACCGTGCTGCGGTCCATCACGCACGGTCGCGGAAGCCACGCGCGGAAATTCGTCCGCTACGAGGAAATGCCCCGGGAAATCGAAACCAAGGTCATCGAAGAGTCCAAGACCATGGAAGAGGAATAGCGGCGTAATTTTAGAAACGGCTGTACGGGATCGGCACGGCGGGAACAGGCACGGTGAGCCGCCGGCCCCGCAGCCCGGAAAAGTAAACACATGGAACCTTTACTGAAGGTCGACAACCTTTCAACCCATTTCTTCACCCGCGGCGGCGCGGTGCGGGCCGTGGACGACGTCAGTTTCGAAGTCGCGGAAGGAGAAACGGTGGGCATCGTGGGGGAAAGCGGGTGCGGCAAGAGCGCCACGGTGCTTTCCATCATGCGGCTCATCCCGAGTCCCCCGGGCCGAATCGTCAGCGGCAACATCCTGTTCCGGCCCGGCGCCGACGAACCCGCGGTCGACCTGCGGACCATTCCCGAACCCGAGATGCAGGAGATCCGGGGCAATATCGTCTCCATGGTGTTCCAGGACCCCATGACGTCGCTCAACCCGGTGCTGACCATTGGCTGGCAGTTGAGGGAACCCCTCCAGCTCCATCTCGGCCTCGACAAGAAACAGGCCACCGACCGCAGCATCGAGCTGTTGCAGATGGTCAACATCCCGAGTCCGGAGCAGCGCCTGAACGACTACCCCCACCAGTTCAGCGGGGGGATGCGGCAGCGCGTCATGATCGCCATGGCCATCGCGTGCAACCCGAAACTGCTCATCGCCGACGAGCCGACCACGGCGCTGGACGTCACGATACAGGCCCAGATCCTGGAACTGATGATGAAGCTCCAGGAAGAACTGAACATGTCCGTTGTCATCATCACCCACGATCTCGGCGTCGTAGGGGAGGTGTGCGACCGGGTGATCGTCATGTACGCCGGCCGGATCATCGAATCGGGCCCGGTGGACACGCTGCTCGACGATCCGAAGCACCCCTATACCCACGGGCTGCTGCAGTCCGTGCCCAAGCTGGGTCCCACGGTGAAGGAACGCATGGAACCCATCGACGGCGTACCGCCGAACCTGATCCACCTGCCTGCCGGCTGCCGGTTCGCGCCCCGGTGTCCGAGCCGTTTCGACCGGTGCGAGGAAGATCCGGCGCTGAAGGACGTGGCCTCGGAGCACGACTGCGCCTGCTGGCTGTATTGAAATACTGGAGGATGCGTTGAACGAGCCTCTGCTGCAACTGGACAACGTGGTCAAACACTTCGAACTGGAAGAAGGACTGGGCCGCAAGGAGGAAGGCGGCACCGTCCGGGCCCTGGACGGCGTTTCCTTTTCCATCAACCGCGGCGAGACCTTCGGCCTGGTGGGCGAGAGCGGCTGCGGGAAGTCCACCCTGGGACTGACCGTGCTGCAGCTGTACCGCCCCACGGCGGGGAAGGTCTTCTTCGAAGGCAACGACCTGGCGGACATGTCGGAGAACGACCTGAAACCCGTCCGCAAGCGGCTCCAGATGATCTTCCAGGACCCCTATGCCTCGCTGGACCCGCGCATGACGGTGGGGAACATCGTCCAGGAACCCCTCGACATCCATCGCGTGGGCAACCGGCAGGAACGCAGGACAAGGCTGGTCAGTCTCCTGGAAATGGTGGGACTGGGCGAGGCCTACGTGGACCGCTATCCCCACGAGTTCAGCGGCGGCCAGCGGCAGCGCATCGGCATCGCCCGGGCCATCGCGCTGAACCCGAGCCTGATCATCTGCGACGAGCCGGTTTCCGCCCTGGACGTGTCCATCCAGGTCCAGATCCTGAACCTGCTCCAGGACCTGCAGAGCGAGTTGAACCTGACCTATCTGTTCATCGCCCACAACCTGGCCGTCGTCGCCCACATCAGCGACCGCATCGGGGTCATGTACCTCGGCAAGCTCATCGAGGCGGGACGGACCGACGAGGTGACGAACAATGCCCAGCATCCCTACACGCAGAGCCTGCTTTCCGCCGTTCCGGAGATCAGCAAGCGGCGCCAGAAGCAGCGCATCCAGCTCACGGGCGACGTCCCCAGTCCGGTCAACCCGCCCTCCGGCTGTCGTTTTCATCCCCGCTGCCCCATCGCCAAGGCCGACTGCGCCGAGCACGAGCCGGAACTCAAACAGAACGACAGCGGCCATTGGGTGGCCTGCCATTACGCCTGAGGCGCCGCTTGCCTGAGGCGCCGCGCATACCTGAGGCGCCGCGTCCGCACAACTAATCCGAACATGTCCTCTTCCTCTCCTTCCGGCGCGCCTTCCCGACCGCGGTACGACGTCATTACCTTCGGCGAGACGATGATCCGGTTCTCGCCCGTGGACGGCGAGATGCTGGAACAGGCCGACTACCTGCGGGCCGACGCGGCGGGCACCGAGTCCAACATGGCGGCGGCCCTGGCCAGGATGGGCGCCGACGTGGCCTGGGTCTCCGTCCTCCCCGATCATCCCGCCGGACGGTGGATCGCCTCCAGGCTGGCGTTGCACGGGGTGGACACGTCCCACGTGGCGTGGTCGGATGGGCGACCCGAACAGCCCTCGCGGCCCAGTCGTCCCAAGCGGACCGGCGTATTCTTTCTCGAGCCCGGATCGCCGCCGAGAGGCAGTCGGGTCGTCTACGACCGCGCCGGATCCGCGGCGACCGGCATGACGCCCGCGGTGGTGGAACAGGCGCTCCAATCCGACGCCCGTATCGTGCATACATCCGGCATCACGGCTTCTTTGAGTTCCGAGTGCCGCGAGACGGTCGCCCGGGTCCTGGACCACCGGGCGGAGGGCGGATACCGGACCTCATTCGACATCAACTACCGGGCCAAGCTTTGGTCGCCCGAGGAGGCATGCGCCGTCCTGGAAACGATGCTGGGCGAGGTCGACATCCTCGTATCGACGACCGATGACGCAGCGTTGATCTTCGGGATGGACGGGACGCCGGAGGAAACCGTCGAAGCCCTCCACGGGCGGTTCGGAAACGAGGTTGTTGTGCTGACGCTGGCCGAGGGCGGGGCCGTGGGCTGGTCCGCGGCGACCGGCTTTCTATATACGCAGCCCTACGTGGTGGAACCGGTCGATCGGCTCGGCGCCGGCGACGCCTTCGATGCCGGCCTGCTGTACGGCCTGCTGCGCGAGGATCTGGCGACCGGGTTGTCCTACGGCACCGCGCTGTCGGCACTGTGCCTGTCGGAACGGGGCGACATGACCTGGTCCACGCTGGAGGAAGTGAAACAAATGGCCCGACCGGTCCATGCCAGCAGGTCCGCAGGATCATGAAGACAAAAGCCATGTTCACCGTGGGCATACTGACCCGCCGATCGCCCGACGAGCAGGGCGGGCCCTTCGGTCCGCCCACGGGGTTTTTCGAGGAGTGCTGCGAGGCGGCGGCAACATTGGGCCTGCGCGCGGTCGTGTTCGACGCGGCGGACGTGGATGCCGCGCAAGGGACGGTGTCGCCGGCCACGGTCGTGGACGGCCGGTGGGTCGAATGCGGCCCCGAGCCCTGGCCGGAGTTTATTTACGACCGGGCGCCTGTGCTGGATCCCGCCGGAGCTCCCGCCGCGGACTGCGCGCGTGACCTCTTCGACCGGGCGGGCATACCCTTCGTGAATCCCGCGTCTTTCGTCCGGCTGGCGGTGGACAAGCTGGAGATGCACCGGCGCCTGGCGGGCGCCGGCCTCGCCTTACCCCATACCGAGATCCTCGATGCGCATGCGCTGCGGGCGTTTCTGGCGCGGTACGATCACGTGTACATCAAGCCCAGGGCCGGGTCCCTGGGAACGGGCGTCATGGAAATCGTCCGGTCCGCGGGGGGTCGCCAGGTCATCAGGACGCTGGAGGCAACCTATGAGACGCAGGGCACTGGACCGGCCATGGACCGGATCATGGCGCTGACCGCCGGAGCGCGCGGGGAACCCATGGGTTGCCTGGTGCAGCAGGGGATATCGGCCGAACCGGCGGGCGAAAGGCGTTTCCCGAGGTTCGACCTCCGGCTGCTCATGCAGAAGAACGGGCAGGCCCGGTGGGACCTTACCGGCCTGGCGGCCCGCGTCGGCCAGAACAGCGGTCCCACGACCAACCTGAGCAACGGCGCCCGTTCCGAGGAGGCCGAACCCGTCCTCGACGGGCTGTACGGCCGGCCGCTCAGGAAGGAGGTCCTGCGCCGTGCCGAGGAGGCGTCTTTCGCGGCCTGCCGCCTGCTGGACACCGAACTAGGACCCATCGGAGAGGTGGGCCTCGACATCGTGCCGGACGAGTCCGGCCTGTCGTGGATTATCGAGATCAACGCCCGCCCCGGCCGGAACGTGTTCAGGCGCATCGCCCGCAGCGCGGACGTCCCTGCCGCGGCCCGCCAGCGGTATGGCGCGATACGCCGCAGGTCGGTGGCCCGTCCCTTCGAGTACGCCAGGGTTCTGGCTGGAATCGGGGCGACCGCATGAACTATAAAGAAGCACTGGACTATCTGTACGGATTCGTGGACTTCGAACAGCGGCCGGGCGCCGCCCCGGAACGCATGGACCTGTCGGGCATAACCGCCCTGACGGAAGCCCTGGATCATCCCGAAGGGCAGTGGAAATCGGTTCACGTGGCCGGGACCAAGGGGAAGGGGTCCACCGCCGCCATGATCGCGGCGATCGTCCGCGAATGCGGTTACCGCGTGGGCCTGTACACCTCGCCCCACCTCGTCTCCCTGCGCGAACGCATACAGGTCGACGGCGAGCCCATTTCCGAACCGGAATTCGCCGAACTCACGGAAAGCGCCCGGCCGGCTATCGAAGGAACCGGGCCGCGGTGGAAAGACATGGGGTCCTTTTTTGATGTACTCACCGCCCTGGCCTTTGTGTATTTTAAGGAACGCCGGGTGGACCTGGCCGTGGTCGAATGCGGACTGGGAGGACGGCTGGATTCGACCAACGTAATCCGGCCCCTGGTCTGCGCGATTACGCCCATCGGCCTGGACCATACGGACCGGCTCGGCGGGACGATCGCGGAAATCGCCCGCGAGAAAGCCGGGATCGTGAAAGAAGGCGTCCGCACCGTTTCGGCCGCCCAGCTTCCGGAGGCGTCCGAGGCCATCCGAGAAGCCTGCCGGCGCCACGGGAGTTCCCTGGTCCAGGTGGGCCTCGACGTGCGGTACGCGCTCAAGGAAGCGGCGATCGACCGGCAGGTGATCGACATAGAGGCCGCGGGACGGATGTACGAAGACCTCGCGCTGCCGCTCTCCGGGACGTACCAGGCCGCCAACGCGGCCATGGCGGTTGGAGTGGCGCAGGCGCTGTCCGAAGGGGACATGGAGATCACGGACCGGGGCGTGCGGCAAGGCCTGGCCTCGGTGCGGCTGCCCGGACGCATGCAGGTCCTGCAGGACCGGCCCTGGGTGGTGCTGGACGGCGCCCACAACGTGCTGGCGGCCGAAAGCCTGACGGACAGCCTGCGCGGCCTGTTTCCGGCCCGGCGTGTCATCGTCGTGCTTTCCGCGCACCGGGACAAGGCCGTAGAGGATCTATGCGCGGTCATCGCGCGCTACGCCGACGAGATTATCGTCCCCGAGCGGCGCGTGCTGCGGAAACGGCAGGCGGATCCCGGGGACGTGGCTGCAGCCTGCATGGGTGCCGGAACGCCGGCGCGGACGGCGCCGTCGGTGGCGGCGGCCCTCTCCGAAGCGATGGGCAGGACGGGACCGGACGACCTGGTCCTGGTGACGGGATGCTTCGCGCTGGTGGGCGAGGTCCTGGAAGTGCTGAACGAACTGGAACCGGAAGAAACGGCAAGTCGTTGATAAACAAACGTGATACCATTGAAGAGATAGAAGAGATACGAGAGGCCATTTAAGCGGTAAATACTGGAGGACGGAAGGAATGAGCAAGGTCAACCAGACAGGGGAAACCGCATGGGTCCGGCCGGGAACATGGCTGGCGTCTTGCATCCTCTGTCTTTCACTCATCGGGACCGACCCGGCCCGTGCGCAAACGACCGCCGATCCGCCGACTGGGACGGAAACACCGGGCGCCGCGGAAGTCCCGGCAACTCCGCCAGCTCCGGGCGCTCCGTCAACCCCGGCTACCCCGACCACCCCGGGCGGCCCGCAGGACGCGCCGCCGGACACCTCTCTGACCCTCGAGCAGCGCCAGCAGGCCGCGGTGCAGCAGTTCCTGACCACCGTCGCGCTGACGAAAAACAACCTCGGCGCGGTGTATTTCGAGCAGGGGCAGTACGACAGCGCCCAGGTGCATCTCGAACACGCCCTGGAGATCGCGCCGGGTTTCGCCGCCGCCTACCTCACGATGGGGTTGGTACACCACGCCAGGGGGGATTCGGCCGCGGCGCTTGATGCGTTCATGAATACCGTCGAGGGCGATACGCTCAGTGTCGCGCGCATGAGTACCGTACCCCCCGATACCGTCTATGCCTGGGCCCGAAGCCAGTACGACCGGATGATGGTGGGGATACCGAACCTGGCCGCGGCCCATACCGACATGGCGATCGCCTACAACCAGGGCGGGTACCTCAACGAAGCGATCCATCACTACCGGCAGGCCATCGAAAACGATTCCTCCTACGTCGACGCCTATACGAACCTCGGCAAAGTCTATTCAGATACCGAGGAATACGAACAGTCGGCCGAGGCCTACGAGAAAGTGCTCACCCTGTCTCCCCCGGAGGACCAGCTGCCCAGGATCCATCTCAATCTCGGCGTCGCCTACATGGGCCTGGAGCGCATCGACGACGCGATAACGGAATGGAAGCAGGCCGCCGCGCTCGCGCCGGATTACATGGACGCCTACATGAACCTGGGGACCGCCTACCAGAACAAGGACATGCCGGACAGCACGCGGGCCGTCTGGGAAAGGGCCCTGGAGGTCGGAGGACAGTCGGTCGTGCCCCGCGTGGCGCTGGCCCGCCTTTCCTTTGCGGAAGGCCGTCTTGACGATGCCCTGGGATATTACGGTGAGATACTGGATCTGGGCGCGAGAGACCCGCGCATTTCCGCGGAAATCGCCCTGGTATACGAGCGGCGGGAAGACTTCGACCAGGCGATCACAAACTATGAACAGGCCCTCGAGCTCGTGCCGGAAAACGCGCAGTTGAAAGCCGCGTTGAACCGGGTCAGACGGATCGTGGAGGAGCGGGCGAAGGCCATCGAATCCAACAAGATCCGCGTCCGCCAGATCGTCGTCGCCACGCAGGAGGCCGCGGACGCCGTGATGGAACGGTTGACGGCCGGCGCCGATTTCGCCGAACTGGCCCGGGAGACCTCCATCGATTCGAGCCGGGACAGCGGGGGCGACCTCGGGTTCTTCGGTCCGGGCGAAATGATCCCGGAATTCGAGCAGGCCGCGATGGACCTGGAGGTCGGTGAGCTCAGCGAGGTCGTTCAGACGCCCATGGGTTTTCACATCATCAAACGGATCGAGTAAATGGAGCAGGTCGTCATCATCGGCGGCGGCCCGGCGGGTTATACAGCGGCCCTTTACGCGGCCCGGGCGAACCTGTCCCCCGTCGTGTTGACGGGCAGCACGGTCGGCGGGCAGCTGTCGCTCACCAGCGAGATCGAGAACTTCCCGGGATTCCCCGAGAGCCTGGGCGGCATGGACCTCATGGACCGCATGAGGCAGCAGGCCGAACGTTTCGGCGCCGAAATGAAGTACGAGGAAGTCACCTCCGTGACGTTCGAACCGGGGGCGCACCGGATCAGGACAGACCGCAGCGAGTACACGGCGAAGGCCGTAGTGATCAGTACCGGTTCGTCACCCCGCCTGCTCGACGTGCCCGGCGAGGAACGGTTCTTCGGGCGGGGCGTCTCCACCTGCGCGACCTGTGACGGCGCCTTCTACCGGGACCGGAAAGTCGCCGTGGTGGGCGGCGGCGACAGCGCCATGGAGGAAGGGCTCTTCCTGACGCGGTTCGCGAGCCATGTCTGGATCATACACCGCCGCCACGAACTGAGGGCGAGCAGGATCATGCAGGAGCGGGCCCTGGATCATGCGAAGGTCGAGTTCCTGTGGGGGTCCGTGGTCGACGAGGTGCTGGGCGACGAAACCACCGGCGTGACCGGCGTGCGCGTGCGGGAACTGGAATCGGACCGGGTCCGTGAACTGGATGCCGAGGGCCTCTTCATCGCCATCGGGCACACGCCCAATACCGGTCTCTTCAGGGACAAGCTCGAAGTGGACGAGCAGGGCTACATCCTGACGGACCGGAGGCAGCACACCAGCGTGCCCGGCGTGTTCGCGGGCGGGGACGTGCAGGACCACGTATACCGCCAGGCGGTCACCGCGGCGGGTACGGGATGCGCCGCCGCCATGGAAGCGGAAAGATACATCACTGAAAACGGGGGCTAGGCCGGTAGGTTGAGGCGGGCGGCCAGGTTGGTCAGGCCGTACGGGCGTCGTGCTTCACCACGTCCAGGTTCGGGTCGCCGATGGTAACCTTGGAATGGGGCGGCACCGGTTCCGTCAGCCAGACGTTTGCTCCGATGACGGAATCGTGGCCGATGGTCGTTCCGCCGCCCAGGATCGTCGCCCCGGAGTAGATGACCACGTCGTCCTCGATGGTGGGGTGGCGCTTGCCGCCCTTGATGAGACGCCCGCCGTCATCCTTCCTGAAACTCAGCGCGCCAAGCGTCACGCCCTGGTAGAGTTTCACATTGTTGCCGATCAGCGTCGTTTCCCCGATGACGACGCCCGTTCCGTGGTCGATGAAGAATCGAGTGCCGATGGTCGCACCAGGGTGGATGTCGATGCCCGTGCGGCTGTGGGCGTGTTCGGACATGATCCGCGGGATGAGCGGCGTATTTCTCAAGTACAGTTCGTGGGCGATGCGGTAGGTGGAGATGGCTTCCACGCATGGGTAGCTGAGGATGATCTCGTCGTGGCTCTTCGCCGCGGGATCCCCGTCGTAGGCGGCTACCACGTCGCCCATGAGCAGCTTCCGGATACCGGGAACGGCCTCCAGCAGTTCGAGGGCGATCCGGTCGGCGATCTCCTCGCAGGCCACGGGGTCCTTACCCTTGCACTGCGCGTCGTGCATGAGGCTTCGGGTCACTTCCTCTCGCAGGCGGATGTAGATGGTGTCCACCAGTCCGTCCACGTAGAAGGCCACGTTCTTCGTCACGAGGGGCTCGGCGCCGAAGTAGCCGGGAAAGCATAGCGCCAGCAGGTCCTTCAGGATGCCGTAGACCCGTTCCCTGGAAGGCAGGTTCTTGCCGTCGATACGGTTCAGGCCGCCGATCGTGTCGTAGGATTGCACGATCTGGGAGGAAAGGGCGCCGATCTGGTCGCGCGTTTCGGACATGGTCATGTTGACGTTCGGCACCAGCTTCTCTTCCGTGGTCTTATTGCGACGTGATTGTTCCATGGTGCTCCATACGGGTTTCGCCTGCCGGTTTCCGAAGGTGTCGAGGTATGCGCGGGGCCGGCTTTCCGTACCCTTGCGCGGCTGTCTGAATCTCGCGGAACCATCGCGGTAAGTCAAGCGGTTTCTGTCATTAACGGCTGCGCCGCGATCGTCCGGAAGCCGCTACAAACCAGTTGCCAGGGGAAGCGGTGCGACCTTATATTGCAGTAGTCTGGCGTCATATTCCGATCCCCTGCTCACCGCGCAGCGGCCCTATGAATATCATTCAATCGATGGTCGTGCTTTTCCTCTTCGCAGGCCTGCTTTCACCCGCCTTGCCGGCCGGGGGCCAGTCTGCCTCGCCGGCCATGGACCCGTCCGCCTCGCCGACCACGGACCCGTCCGCCTCGCCGGCCATAGACCAGTCCGCCGGCCAGCATACCGGGTTCATGGACATCGACGACGTGCAACCGGGCATGCGGGGATATGGCCTCACGGTCTTTCAGGATGCACGGATCGATACCTTCGACGTCGAAGTAATCGGCGTCATCAAGAACCAGTTCTACACGGATCACGACATCATCATGGTGGGGGTCTCGGGGCCCTATGTCGACGATGCGGGTGTTATCGCGGGGATGAGCGGCAGCCCCGTGTACATCGATGGAAAACTCGTCGGTGCGCTGGCGTACCGCTTCGGGTTTTTTCCGATGAAACCGATCGGTGGCGTCACGCCGATAGGCCATATGCTGGCCATACGCGAGGCCGTGGAGACGGAATTGAATCCGGGAAGTAACGCACCGGGTGGGACGCCGGGCGGAATGGGCGGCGGCCAGGACGATCTCAATCCGTCCAATCCCGGTCCGTTCGAACCCGGTCCGTCCGGTCTCGGACCGTCCGAACTCGGTCCGTCCGGACTCAAACCCATTGCCGTACCGATGGTGTTTTCGGGATTCCACCCGAGCACCGTATCCCTTTTCGAAGATGAACTGCGCCGCCGTGGGCTCGTTCCGGTGGCGGGCGGCAGTGTGGCCGGCGCTTCCAACGGCGGAGAAACCGGCAGTGTGGCCGGCGCTTCCAGTGGGATGCCGGGCAACGTATCCGGCGATAACGCGGACCCGGAACAGCAAGGCCCGGCGTCGAGCGATTACGCTGACCCGAAACAGGAAGGCCCGGCGTCGGCCGGCGAGACGTCCCCCCTGGAACCCGGATCCGCCGTGAGCGCGCAGCTCATCCGGGGCGATTTCAATCTGTCGGGCACGGGCACGGTCACCTGGCGTGAGGAAGACGCCATACTGGCCTTCGGCCATCCCTTCCTGTGGACGGGCGCCCTGAACGTCCCGATGAACCGGGCGGAAATCATCACGGTCATCCCGGACCAGGCCGGTTCCACCAAGATCAGCAGCGTGGCGGACGAAGTCGGTTCGGTCCTGTGGGACCATACGAACGGGATATACGGCCAGCTCGGCGATTCGGCGCGCATGATCCCGGTGGAGCTCTCCTATGTCGAGGCCGGCCGCGCGCCCCGGAACTACCGATTTGACGTGATGATGGCGAACGGCTGGACACCGCTGCTGGTGAACATGGCCGTGTCGAATACGATTCTCGCGAACGGCCGCAGTGCCGGCGAGCGAACCATTACGCTCGGTGGCCGGATCGCCCTGCAGGGCCATCCGGATGTCGTCTTCGACGACCAGTTTTCCGGCCAGGCGTCCCTGTCGGCGCTGGCCAGGGACGTGAACGGCGTGCTCAACTTCGTCCTCGACAACCGGTTCATCACGCCGATGATCGAGTCTCTCAGGATCGAGATCCATTCGTCGGACGCACGCAGTACGGCCGTCATCGAAGACGTCTGGTTCGGTTCGGAAACCGTCGAGCCGGGCGACACGCTCGAGGTCAGGGTATACCTCCGGCCCTACCGGGGCGACCGCGTGGTCAGGCGAATGGACGTGACGATCCCCAAGACCGTATCGGCCGGACCGGTACAGGTACTGGTCGGGTCCGAACAGGCCGTCACCCGCCACGATCTGAATGCCGTTCCCCAGAGGTATAGGCCCACGGACGGCCCCCGGCTGATCGAGCTGCTCAACAACCGCCGGACCGGAAACCGGGTATACCTGAAGATGTTCCAGGGCGGCGCGGGCGGCATGGTGAAGGGAAGGGAAATGCCCGGTCTGCCCCCGTCGGTCCTCGCCGTCATGGATTCGGAGCGTACCAAGGGCAGTTTCGTACCGATCCGCGAGAAGGTGGTGGCCGAAGAAACGATCCGCACGGACTACGTCGTCGCCGGGCAGAACTGGAGCCGGCTGACCGTGAAGCGCTAGGAGCGATACTTGAGCAAGGTACCGGGGTGGCGAGTGCTGTGCATGGCCGCAGTGATGCTGCCGGCGGCGTTCGTTGTCCACGCGTCGACGCCGGTCATCTGGAAACTGGCCGGACACGGGGATTTTATAAGAGGAGAAACCCGGGGTGTTTCCATCACCGGCAAGGGCCGCCTGACCCTGTCACCGTTCCTGGACCTCGTTTTCGAGAGCAACGAGCCGCTGATCTGGAGTCTCGCGGCCGATTCCAGGGGAAACCTGTACGCGGGTACGGGGAACGACGGCAAGCTTTACCGCATAGATCCTTCGGGCCGTTCCGAGGTGTTTTTCGATGCGGAGGAGTTGGAAATCCGCAGCATCGTGATCGATCGGAGTGACCGGGTCTACGCCGCCACCTTTCCCGATGGCCGTATCCACCGGATCGACCCGGACGGGACGCACGCGGTGTTTTTCGATCCCGCGCGGGATGGCGGCATGAATGGCCCGGAAGGCGAGCCTGGCAGCGACCCGGACAGCGACCCTGAAGGCGGTACGGGTAACGGCACGGGCAACGGCCCAGGCAACGGCCCAAGCGGTGACACGAACTACATCTGGTCGCTGGCGCTGGACGCCGGGGGCGGGCTCTACGCGGGAACGGGTGAGCAGGGAAGGGTGTATCGTATCGACGAAGACGGCGGAGTACACTTGCTGGCCGAGCTGGAGGAGGCCCATGTGATGGCCCTGGCCGTGGATGGATCGGGCCGGCTCATCGCCGGGACCGAGCCGGGTGGAAGAGTCTACCGGATTTCGTCCGCCGGCGCCATCTCGGTTCTTCATGATTCTCCCTACGGTGAAGTGAATACCCTCCTGGTGGGCGAAGACGGCGCGGTCTACGCCGGCGCGCTGAGCGGACCGCGCCGGGGCGCACGCGGCGGCCGGGCCGGAACGGCGGGCGCTTCGATGCCTCCGCCTTCCACTGGCGCGCCCGATGATCCGGGCGGAGCTCCGATGCTCAACGCGGTTCAAGTGACCGCCTCGGCGGAGGCCGCCGATCGGCCGTCCGTCGGCGGTTTCGCCACGGGAGGCAGCGTCGTCTTCAGGATCGAGCTGGACGGCCGGGTGGAGGAGTGGTGGCGGTCTCAGACGGACGTGGGCCTGTCGCTGGCGATTCGCGGGGAAAACGAACTGCTCATCGGCACCGGGTCGAGCGGCCGGCTGTACAGCGTCCGTGAACGGGGTGTCGGCACGTTGCTGAACGAACTGCAGGAGTCGCAGATTACGGCCCTGTCGCCCGACGCGTCGGACGGCGTAGTCGTGGCAACGAGCAATCGCGGCAACCTGTACCGCCTGCGTTCCACGCCGGTCAGCGAGGGCGAGTACGAGTCCGATGTCCGGGATACCCGGGGCATGGCGCGGTGGGGCCGTATCCGGTGGGAGAGCGAGCAGCCCCCCGGAACGTCGGTCCGCCTGTTCGCGCGGTCCGGCAATACGGATTCGCCGGACCAGACCTGGAGCGAGTGGACCGGACCCTATACCGATCCGGCAGGAGAAGCCCTGGTCTGCCCGCCCGCCCGCTTCCTGCAGTGGAAGGCGGTCCTGGGCACGGAGAACGAAGAAGCCCCTACCGTCTCGTCCGTTTCGGCCTCGTACCTGACGCGGAACAATCCGCCCAGGGTGCATGCGGTCACGGTGTACGAGCCGGGCGTGTACCTGCGGGACTCTGCGCAGGGTCAGGTCGGTCAATCCACACAAACCGATCTCCCCCCGGTCATCGCCGCGCAGGTCGGCGGCCGGGGCAACGGCCGCGGCCAGAGCGCATCGTCCGGTTCGCCCACCTACCGGAAGGGCATGCGGGCGGTCGCGGTCCGGGCGAGCGATCCCGACGGGGACGGACTGTCTTACGAGATCTATTTTCGGGGCGAAGCGGAAGAAACATGGAAACTCCTGGAGTCGGAGCGGCGCACGCCTTCCTATTCGTGGGATTCCGAGACCTTTCCGGACGGCGAGTACGTCCTCCGCGTCGTGGCCAGTGACGCCCCCTCGAATCCCCCGGACCAGGCCCTGGAGGCGGAACTCCTCAGCGAACCCTTCCTGGTGGACAATACCGGTCCGCAGGTCACCCGGATCGACGTGGCGGACGGGCAGTTGTCCTTCATGGTCCGGGACGGCGCCAGTCCCCTGTACCGGGTCGAATACGCGATTGACGGAGGCGACTGGCGGGTGGTCCATCCCGAGGACGGCGTAACGGATTCGGAGACGGAGGCCTTCGAGGTCGCCCTGGACGGCCTGGAGTCCGGAGAGCATACCCTCGCCATTCGCGCCAGGGACACAGCCAACAATACAGGAACGGGTAAACGGGTCGTTACGATGCCCTGAGGAGGCCAAGTTGTCGGGTCATTCCAAGTGGAGCACGATCAAGCGGAAGAAGGAGCAGAAAGACGCCGCCCGCGGGAAGATCTTCACCCGGGTCATCAAGGAGATCACGATCGCCGCGCGGCAGGGCGGCGGATCGGTCACGTCCAACCCCCGGCTCAGGACGGCCGTACTCGCCGCCAAGACGGAGAACGTGCCCCAGGCCAACATCGACCGGGCCATCGCCCGCGGCACGGGCGAGCTGGACGGCGTGCAATACGAGGAACTGGTCTACGAGGGCTACGGCCCGGCCGGGGTGGCGCTCCTGGTGGAAGCGGTGACGGACAACAAGAACCGCACCACGTCCGAGATGCGCCATGCCTTCACCAAGAACGGCGGCAACATGGGAGAGTCGGGCTGCGTGGCCTGGATGTTCGACCAGAAGGGCACGATCGTGGTGGACAAGGACGGCGTCGACGAGGACGAGGTCATGATGATCGCCCTCGACGCCGGCGCCGAAGACATCCAGGACGAGGGAGAAACCCTGGACGTGCTGACGACCGTTTCCGATTTCGAGGCGGTGCGGGTCCAGCTCGAGGAGAGCGGCTTCGCCCCCCTGCGGGCGGAAATCGGCCGCATCCCGCAGTCGACCGTGGCCGTCGCGGGCAAGGAGGCGGAACAGCTTCTCCGGTTGATGGAGGTCCTCGAGGACCTCGACGATGTCCAGCATGTATACGCCAATTTCGACATGGACGACAAGGTGCTGGAGGAAATGAACGGGTAGCGGGTATCCATGATCATCCTCGGAATCGATCCGGGCAGCGTGATTACGGGATACGGCGTGATCGAGGCCCGGGGCAGGCAGTACCGGCTGTTGGATCAGGGCGTGTTGCGTCCGGGTTCGCGTAAACCCCTCGCGGACCGGCTCAAGGTCATCTACGACGGCCTGTGCGAGGTCATCGACCGGAACCACCCGGAACTGGTGGCCGTCGAGTCCACCTTCGGCGGCCGATTCCCCAGGGCGGCCCTCGTACTGGGCCATGCCCGGGGCGTCGCCCTCCTGGCCGCGGCGAACCGGGGACTTCAGATCTGGGAATACGCCCCGCGCGAAGTGAAATCGGCCATCGTCCGTGCGGGGGGCGCATCGAAGCAGCAGGTACAGTACATGGTCAGCGCCATGTTGAACCTCGACCGCGGTCCCGGCAGCGAACCCCTGCCGGAGGACGCGTCGGACGCGCTGGCGGTCGCCATCTGCCACTATCACCGGATAACCGGAGGGATCAAGGCCGTTGATCGCATTCGTCGAAGGTGAACTGGTCGACAAGCAACCCGACAACATCACGGTGTCCGTCGGTGGGATCGGCCTGCAAATGTACGTCCCCCTCTCCACGCTCGAGGCCCTGGGCCCCCCGCGCGCGCAGGTCCGCGTGGAAACGGTGCTGCATGCGCGGGAGGACGGCATGCAGCTGTACGGTTTCGCCACCGCGGAAGAGAAGCGCCTCTTCGAAGTGCTGATCACCCTGCCTGGCATCGGTCCCGGCGTGGCCCTGAACATCCTTTCCGGCGCGACGGTCTCCGAGTTCACCGCGGCCATCATCAACGAAGACATCGGGAAACTGGTCTCGCTGCCCAAGATCGGCCGGAAGACCGCGCAGCGGCTGATCATGGAACTGCGCGACAAGCTGGCCGCCATGGATACCGGCGGAACGCAGGCGCTGCCCGTGGCGCCGGCGGGAGAGGCCCCCGAAGTGGACGACGCGATCACGGGCCTGGTGTCCCTGGGCCTCGATCATCCCGAAGCGCGCAGGCAGGTCATCCGCGTGCTGTCCGAAAGCGCGGAGACGCCCGTCGCTGAGGAAATCATCCGAACGGTGCTCAAGAGCCAGAAAAGGCAATAGATGGACGAACGGGACTTTCCACTTACTGACCCCGACCGGCTCGATGAGGATGCCGAGTTCGACCGCGCGCTGCGGCCGGGCCGTTTCGATGAATTCCCCGGCCAGGAAAAGGCCAAGGCGGAGCTGCAGCTCTACATCGAGGCCGCGAAGACCCGCGGCGAGAACCACATCGACCACGTGCTGCTCCACGGACCGCCCGGACTGGGCAAGACCACGCTGGCCACCATTCTCGCCAACGAGATGGGCGTGGAGATCCGACAGACCGCCGGACCGGTGCTGGACAAGCCGGCCGACCTTGCGGGCCTGCTGACCAACCTGCAGCCGGGAGATGTGTTCTTTATCGACGAGATCCATCGCCTGAACCACGTGGTGGAAGAGCACATGTACGCGGCGATGGAGGATTTCAAGATCGATATCCTCGTGGACCGCGGACCGAACGCCCGTTCCCTCGCCCTCAACCTGGACCATTTCACCCTGGTGGGCGCGACGACGCGCACGGGCCTGCTCACGGCGCCGCTCCTGGCGCGGTTCGGGATCCCCATCCGCCTCGATTTCTACACGCCGGACGAGCTCTACCTGATCGTTGCGCGGGCGGCGGAAATCATCGGTGTGGAGACCGACGAATCCGGTGCGATGGAGATCGCCCTGCGGTCCAGGGGAACCCCCCGGATCGCCAACCGGTACCTGAAGCGGGTGCGGGACTACGCCCAGGTCAAGGCTGACGGCCGCATTACCGGGGAGACCGCGAAGGCCGCCTTCGAAATGCTGGGCGTGGACCACATGGGGCTGGACGACATGAACCGGTTGATCCTCACGACCATCATCGAGAAGTACGAGGGCGGTCCCGTGGGCCTGAACACGCTGGCCGTGGCCGTGGGCGAGGAGAGTGGAACGCTCGAGGAGGTGTACGAGCCCTTCCTCATCGTCCAGGGACTGATCAAGCGCACCCCCCGGGGCAGGATGGCCACCGAACTGGCATACGACCACCTGGGTATAGCCGCGCCGCCCCGGCCGCAGCCCGGACTGTTCGATAATCCGTGAATCTAACCGAATACGACTATACCCTGCCGGAAGACCTGATCGCCCAATATCCCGCCGAACCCCGCGACACGTCGAGGCTGATGGTGGTGCACCACCGAAGCGGCGAGATCGAACACCGGACCTTCCGGGATATCGTCGACTATCTGGCCCCGGCCGACACGCTGGTGCTCAACCGGACGCGGGTGATGCCGGCCAGGCTCCGTGGGGTGCGGCCGGAAACCGGCGGAAAGGTTGAAGTCGTGCTGGTCCGCCCGGTCCGCCCGGTTCGCCCGGTACCCGAAACCGCGCCCGCCAGCGCATCCGCGCCCGCCAGCTCATCCGCGCCAGCTCGCGAAAACGGGCCAACCCACAGTACCGCGCCCGAGCGCTGGGAAGCGCTGCTGAAGCCGTCAGCGCGGCTCGCGAGAGGTACGCGCCTGGATCTGGAGGGCGGCGTCCTGACTGCCACCGTGGAGGACGACCCCGGAAAGGAGATTCGCCGCATCCGTTTCGAAGGGGACACGGATGTGGCCCGGGTCATCGAGCAGGTGGGCCGCACGCCGCTGCCGCCCTACATACACCGCGCGCCGGATGCGGAGGACCGGGACCGCTACCAGACGGTCTACGCGGAGGAATTCGGCGCCGTGGCCGCGCCCACGGCCGGACTGCACTTCACGGCGCCCCTGCTGGATCGCATTCGTTCGCGGGGCACGGCCGTGGTGCCCGTCCTGCTTCACGTCGGACCGGGAACGTTCCAGCCGATCCGCACCGGCGACGTGGAGGACCACGAGATGGACGCGGAATACTACCGGGTGGAAGCGCGCCAGGCGGAAACGATCCGGAGCAGGCGGTCCGGGGGACGTGTGGTCGCCGTGGGGACGACGACCGTGCGCGCCCTGGAGACGATCGCGGCGGGAAGCGGCGGCGATACAGGATCCGACGCCGATGCAGGGCCCAACGCCGATGAAGAGGCAGGTCCTGGCGTGGCCGGGGCAGCCGAAGGGGCCGAATCCGTTCTCGAACCGCGCCGGTACGAGGGTCTTACCCGGTGTTTCATCTATCCTCCCTTCGAATTCAAGCTGGTCGACGCGCTGCTGACCAATTTCCACCTGCCGAAATCGACGCTCCTGTTGCTGGTCAGCGCTTTCGCCGGGAGGGAGCTGATCCTTGCCGCGTACGAGGAAGCGGTCCGGGAGAAATACCGGTTCTACAGTTATGGCGACGCCATGCTGATCGTCTGAGTTAATTCAAACAATTAAACATCAAAATCCTTTACTCTAACGTTTATGCTCATATTTTACTCATCGGAAATAGATGACCATGTAATCACCCGATGAGTGCCGTACCCTATTGTTCGCGGCGGTCGAATCCGGCGCCGTTCCTGGCGGCATCAACCAACGAGGGTGGACATGACCCTTGACGAGATCGGCGCGGCGGCCGCGTCCCGCGAGTATGTTGGCCTTATCGATCCCCTGGCCGATGCCATTATCCTGGCTTGCGCCTTGCTGGCCATCCTCTTGACCTGGCGCGCCTGGAACCGGCGGACCCCTATCGGCGCGGTTTCTACCACACCCTGGCCCGGAGACAATGTGGATTCCGCCCGAGACCAGGGCAATCCGGCCCAGGACCGGGGTCTGGTCCGTTTCCGCAAGATCCGTCGCGTCGAGGACGCCGTAAAATGGGCACGCGCCATGCTGTGGCGTGCCTTTGTATTGGCGTTTTTCGTCGGGGCGATCCTCACGGCCGGAACCTCCGGAAGCCTGCTGGCCTGGTGGTATCTGGGCGGTCCCTGATCCGGGAATGATACGTCCACGTCCCGTATTTTGAATCGATCCCCAAAATAACATTCAAATTCCTTCACGCGATCGCTTTAATTAGTATTCATTAGAGCAGGATCGTCGCAGAGCGCGTGAACGATCGTTCTTGCGGCTCGCAAATTGCACGCGTCCCCCGGCACTCGTGCCGGATGCTCGATTCGGCTCGGAAGGAGGCATCGCCGTTGAATACGGTCATGGGCATCATCCCCGCCGCCGGAACCGGCCTGCGCATGCGGTCGGTCGAGGAGAAACCGTATATCGCGATCGGTGGCAGGTCGATCCTGGCCCATACCCTCGCCGTTTTCGAGGCGTGCCCGGCCGTGGACGGCTACGTGCTGGTGGTGGAGCCGTCCCGGGTAGCGTCCTGCCGGGAGCATCTGGCCGGACCGGGCGCCACCTATCCGAAGCTGGCCGAGGTGGTCGCCGGCGGAAGCACGCGCCAGGAGTCGGTCTACCGCGGCCTGATGGCCCTTGACGAGGGCACCGGGTCCGTGCTGATTCACGACGCGGCGCGGCCCTGCGTCGAACAGGCCGCGCTCGAAGCGTCCGTCCTCGGGGGCGCCAGGCACGGTGCCGTGATCTCGGCCACCTCGGCCACGGATACGATGAAGATCATCCGCGACGGCGTGGTCGAGGCGACCCCGGACCGTTCGGCGCTCTGGCGGGCGCAGACGCCGCAGACGTTCGAGTACAGGATCCTGCGGGCGGCCCATGAACGGGCCCTCGAAGAAGGCTACGTGGGTACCGACGACGCCGAACTGGTGGAACGGGCCGGATACGTGGTGCGGGTGCTGGAGGGCAGTCCCGACAACATCAAGGTGACCACGGCGGAGGACCTGGAAATCGCCGAGCGCATTTTGCGGCGGCAGGGGCGGATCTGACGGTGCGGCAACAGAAAACCGACGAACGAGGCTCAGGACATGGATGATATACGCGCAGGTACCGGTTACGACGTCCACGCCTTCGCGGAAGGCAGGCCCCTCGTGCTGGGCGGCGTGACCATTCCCCACGAACGCGGACTGCAGGGACACTCGGACGCGGACGTGCTTTCGCATGCCATCGGCGACGCTATGCTGGGCGCGGCCGGGCTGGGCGACATCGGATTTCACTTTCCGGATGACGACGCCCGTTACCGCGGGATTTCCAGCCTCGTACTGCTCCAACGGATTGTTGACGCACTGGGCGAATCCGGTTATACTATATCGAATGTGGACGCCACCGTCGTCGCGGAACGTCCGAAACTGTCGCCCTACGTGTCACAGATGCGCAGCCGGATCGGCAAAGCCCTCGGACTTCCGGACGACCGCGTGTCGATCAAGGCCACAACTTCAGAGAGACTCGGATTCACGGGACGGGAAGAAGGCATCGCGGCCCACGCCGTGGTACTGATCCGTTCCGCTGACGGCGGGTGACCTGCGTTATTTGTATTTGAAGACGGCGGGTGATTTGCGTTTTCGCGCGCCTGGATTCCGCACGCCGCCGTGGGGTATTTGATGGGCAAGGTCATTTCGATCGCGAATCAGAAGGGCGGGGTGGGCAAGACGACGACGTCGGTCAACCTGTCCGCCTGCCTGGGGGTCGCGGAGAAGAAGACGCTGCTGGTCGACCTGGACCCCCAGTCGAACGCCACGTCGGGACTCGGCCTGCAGGACCGGACGCTGGACGTGACGATTTACGAAGTCCTGCTGGACGAGCGCGACATCGGGGAAGCCGTCCAGCAGACCGAGATCCCCGCGCTTCACGCCGTTCCGGCCCATCGGCGGCTGGTCGGCGCCGAAATCGAGCTGGTATCGGCCATCGCCCGGGAACGGAAACTGGAAGAGGCGATCAAGCCCATACGCGACGAGTACGAGTACATCCTGATCGACTGTCCGCCCTCCCTGAGCCTGCTCACCCTGAACGCCCTCACGGCGGCCGACTCGGTGTTGATTCCCATACAGTGCGAGTATTACGCCCTCGAGGGACTCGGGCAGCTGCTCAATTCGATCCGGAAGATCCAGAAGCACCTGAACCGCAACCTGAAGATCGAAGGCATCCTCCTGACGATGTACGACAGGCGGCTCAATCTCTCGAGACAGATCGAGGTGGAAGCCAAGCAGTATTTCGCGGACAAGGTCTACCAGACCACCATCCCGAGAAACGTCCGGTTGAGCGAAGCGCCGAGTTTCGGGAGTCCGATCATCCTCTACGATATTCTCTCGTCTGGCGCGGAAAGCTATATGAATCTGGCCAGGGAGGTGATGGCCAATGGCAGCCAGGAAAGCGCTGGGACGGGGGCTGGAAGCGCTGATTCCTGACCTTCCGGACGACCAGGAAGGCCGGCAAAGCGTGCTCCAGGTGCCGATTGACCGGATTTCGGCCAATCCCTACCAACCGAGGCAGTCCTTCGACCAGGCCAGGCTTGACGAACTGGCCCGGTCCATCCTCGAGAAGGGCGTAATCCAGCCGGTCACCGTCCGCCGGAAGAACGGGCAGGAAGAATACGAACTGATCGCCGGGGAACGGAGGCTGCGGGCCGCCAGGCAAACGGGCTACCAGACCATACCGGCCATCGTCATGGCGGTTTCATCTCCCGAAGAAATGATGGAACTGTCGCTGATCGAAAACATCCAGCGGGACGACCTGAACCCGATCCACGAAGCCCGGGCGTACCTTCGGCTGCAGGAAGAATGCCACCTCACCCAGGAGGAAGTCGCCACACGGGTGGGGAAGAACAGGACGACGGTGGCCAACACGCTCCGGCTGCTGAAACTGCCGGCCGAGGTCCAGAAGTGCCTCCTGGCCGACGAGATCACCATGGGCCACGCGCGGGCGCTGCTCGGACTGGAAAACCGCACCGAGCAGGCCGAGTTGTGCAAGCAGGTCGTAAAGAAGGGCCTGTCCGTCCGCAAGGTGGAAGAGCTGGTCAAGAAACGCTACGAGGAGAAGCGGGAAAGCCCCCCGGCGCGCAAGCCCCACGACCTCGCGGCCGCCGAGTCCATCATGCAGCGCATACTCGGCACGAAGGTGAACATCAATCGCAGGCAGCACAAGGGGAAGATCGAAATTGAGTTCTATTCCACGGACGACCTGAACCGCATCCTCGAACTGCTGAAAGTCCGGCTGTGACACGCGCCTGACCCCGCCCGCGCCCCACGCCTGTTCCGCCCCGTTATTTTGCCGATATCCGTTGACTTTTCGGGCCGGCGGACTATATTTATGCTGTTGCGCTGAATCCGTCGAGAGGCGTAACGGAACAAGGGAGGTACGCACGAATCCGGGGCGGTGTCGGCCATGTTCAGAATGCACTGGATGACATTGGTTTTCGTCTCCGACCGATCGGGCCGGGCGCGCGAAATGCGCATGCCGCGATTCCTCTTCGGTGCGCTTGTCGTGGTGATCGGCCTGTGTGTACTCGCGCCGGTGGCTGTCCTGGTCCTTCCGGCGGGTGTAGTCGACGTTACTTTCGGCCATTCCTGGAAAGCACAGATGCAGTCGGTGGAGGACAAGTCCACGGAACTGGCCCGGCAACTGGAAGAATTGAAGGACACCGCCAGAACCATTCGCAGGCTGGCGGGTGTAGAGTCGATTGATTCGGGATACCTGGCAAACGTGGGCGAAGAAACCAGCCATCGGCCGGCCTGGTCCGCCCTGACCGCCCGCCGGGACGGGCTGCCCTTCCTGGCGGATGACGGCCTTCCGGCAGAAGCTGCGGTCAACCTGGCCGGTCTGGAAGGTCAGGCCGCCCTTTCCGAGACGACCGGTGCGGCCGCCGCGGAAAGCGAAAGCGCGGCGCTGTTCCGGTACGTGCCGTCCATATGGCCCGTGGCGGGCTGGGTGACCCGGGAGTTTCAAACCGGGGAAGACTCGATCGTCTCGACGCATTTCGGCCTGGACGTCGCCGCCCGCGAAAGTACGCCGGTCGTGTCCACGGCCGACGGGATCGTGACGTTCGCGGACTGGGACCAGAACCTGGGCTGGCTGGTCAAGGTCGATCACGGATATGATATGTCGACACGTTACGGTCACAACGCCCGGCTGCGCGTCGACCTCGGCCAGGCAGTCCGAAGAGGGCAGATCATCGCCCTGGTCGGGAATACGGGCCGTAGTACGGCGCCGCATCTGCATTACGAGGTCTGGAAAGACGACGTTCCCGTCGATCCCCGCGGCTATCTGCCCGAGGTCATCCACTGGGACGATCTGCTGTTGAGCCTGCGAACGCAACGCTGACCCGTTCTGATCAGGCAGTCCAGGCTGACCATCAGGTGCGGAAAGATTCCAGGAGCGCGGTATGACGATCATAGCCAAAGGCGCTGAAATGAACGGCTCGATGGACGTAGAGGGCAATGTCCGGGTAGACGGCACCGTACACGGCGACGTGAAAGCCACCGAAGGGGTCGAGGTCGGCAAGACCGGCCGGATCGTCGGTTCGTCCATAGAATCCAAGACCGCGGTCATTCATGGTTACGTGGAAAGCCACCTTATCGTTTCGCAACACATTCTCCTGGGCGGCAAATCCACCCTGGTCGGCGACCTGAACACCAAGACCCTCGTCATCGAGGAAGGGGCGGTCTTCCACGGGAATTCGGCCATGATGGACGAACCCGCCGGATCGAACCAGGTGAGCCAGGCCGGCCGCGCGAACAAGACGGACCAGGCAAATCAGACTGACGAGGCGGACGGCGGAAACGGTGGAGACGGCGGAGACGACGCGGCATCCGACACAGGCGAATCGAAATACCCCTACGGGCGTTGACTGATGGGCGTTGACTGATGGGCTATGGCACGGGACACGCAGGGCAAATGGCAGTACATGAGGGAAGCCGGGGAGCTTGCCGTAATCGGCCTGACCCTGGTTTTCGCCACCGCGATCGGGTATTTCCTGGGTCACCAGGTCGAACGGGTCTGGCCTGAGTGGAAGCCCTGGGGCGGCGTCGTCGGCGCCATGCTCGGGGTCGTGGCCGGTTTCCTGGAGATGGCGAGGACGCTGAAACGGTTAAACAGAAAGATCGAAGCGGAGGAACGGGAGAGAGATGGCGGAAAGCACTGAACATGACGGCGAACCTCTGAGGCGGTTCCTGCCACGCGTCTACCGGATCAGCGCCGTGCTGACCATCGTCGGAACGATCGCGGCGCGGGTGGCGGGCGCGGACCTGCTTGCCGTCAATTTCTTCGTCGGGTCGGTGATCGGGCTGATGATGCTCTACGCCACGGCCTGGCTGGTCCGCCGGTTCGTGACGCCTGGCGAGCAAATCAAGCGGAACCGCAACAAGCTGTTCCTGCTGCTGATGGCCAAGCTGCCGCTGCTTGGGATCGTGCTTTACTTCGTGACATCGGGAGACTGGTTCCACCCCATCGGGTTGCTGACGGGTGTGTCCCTGATTCCCTTCACACTGACCCTGTGCGGCCTCGTCCTGGTCATGAGACAGGGTTCATCGGATAATCGGGCAGACTGGACCGCCGTGTTGAACAAGCCGAAGCGGTCTTACCGGTAAGGAGGTTGTCCTTTGACTGGTCCGTGGTCGAGTGTCCTCTCTCTGGAGATGGCGACCGAGGGAGGAAGCGGTGAAGCACACTACTCGATTCTACATGGTATTTTTTACCTGCTGGGCCCGCTGGCCGATTGGATCCCCCAACCCGCCAGGCAGCCGGATCTCCTGCTGAATACCCTGCTCGTCTTCGTCATTGTCCTCGTTCTCGTAACCATCGCGGTACGAACGTTCAAGCGCATACCCGAAGGCTCGGTCCAGACGCTGTTCGAAATGGCCGTCGAGGGACTGAACGGGTTCTTCCTCAACATCGTCGGGGAGCGCGGCCGGAAGTACATTCCCTTTTTCGCCTCCTTCTTCATCTACATCTGGTTCATGAACATGCTGGGTGTCATACCCGGCATGCAGTCGCCCACCGCCGATCTGAACACCACCCTCGGATTCGCCCTGATATCCATCGTCTCGGCCCATCTCATCGGCCTGCGCGAGATCGGACTCAAGGCCTATCTCTGGCATTTCTGGGGCGAGCCCAAGTGGATGGGCGTGCTCATGTGCCCGCTTCATATCGTGGGCGAGTTCGCCAAGGTCATTTCCCTGTCGATCCGTCTCTTCGGAAACGTGTTCGGAGAAGAGATGATCGTACTGGTGCTGCTGGGCCTGTCCCCGGTGTTTCTTATCGGCGCCCTCGAGGTGCCCTTCGTGCCGATGCAGGTTCCGATGTTGATGTTCGGCGTGTTTTCGGGGACGGTCCAGGCGATGATCTTCTCGGTGCTGAGTGCCGTGTACGTGGCCCAGTTCCTGGATCACGACCACGGGGAGGAAGAACACTGATGGGGAGGAAGACCACGGATTCTGATACCACTGATTTTAATTTAGATGTTTGATTTTGTCGTAGTTCATTCTCCATTCCGAAAGGAGCTCGCTTCATGCTGTACTACATGGGTTTAGGACTTGGCGTGGCGCTGGCCGTTTCCGTTGCGGCCATCGGTTCGGGTGTCGGTCAGGGGATCGCAACCGGCCTGGCCTGTCAGGGCATTTCCCGTCAACCCGAATCCGCCGGTCGTATCCAGCTGGTGTTGATTATCGGCCTGGCGTTCATGGAATCGCTGGCGATCTACGGCCTGCTGGTGTTCTTCATGCTCCAGGGCCAGTTGCCGTCCTTCGAACAGGTCATGGAACTGAGCCGCCTCGCCCAGTAGCAGACAAGCGGCTTGCGGTGCGCGCCTGATAAGGAGCGTGCCGTTGGCGTTCGAAGGAGCATAGCGCGTGTTAGATATCTTGCACGATCTTGGCATTGACCTGAGCACCCTGATCATCCAGATGATCGGGTTCGCCGTCCTGTTCTTCGTCCTGAGGAAGTATGTCTTCGGCTTCATCGCCCAGGCCATCGAGGACAGGAAACGGGATATACGCGACCGCATGGCCGGACTGGATACGGACCGGGCGGAACTGGACCGTCTGCACGAAGAAGCCAGGCGGCGGCTCGAGGAAATCGAGACCGAGGCCCGCGAGAAGATGCAGGCCGCGGTTGACCACGCCAACGAGGAACGCGGCAGGATCCTCGAGCAGACCCAGCAGGACGCGGAGCGCGAGCTCGAGAAGGCGCGGAACACGATCCGGCGCGAGAAGGAACTCGCCGTGGCCGAACTGCGCGCCCAGGCGGGCGACCTGGCGGTGGAAATCGCGGGCAGGATCCTGAACAGCAAGCTGGACGCGACGGAACACCGGAAGGTCGTGGACGAGTTCATCGCTCAGATGCCTTCAAAGGAATAAGGGACCGATGGCCAGCAAGTCAGACATCGCATACCGCTATGCCGGGGCGTGGCTGGAAGCCGCGGCGGAAACCGACACCCTGGACACGGTGCGCGGGGAAATCACGGCTTTCGAGCAGTTGTGCCGGGACTCGCAACCCTTCGTGGACTTTATCACGGACAAAGTCATTCCCGCAGACGTAAAGCAACGCATGCTGGGTGAGATATTCGAAGGCAAAGTCCAGGACATCACCCTCAATTTCCTCTATCTGCTGGCTTCCAGGCGGCGGGCGCGCAACCTGCCGGAGATCCTGGACGCCTGCCACACGATCCTGGACGAATGGGACGGCATCGTAAACGCGGACGTCGCGAGCGCGGTGGCGCTGACCGACGGGCAGGAAGAAGACTTAAAAACCAGGCTGGAAGCGCAGACCGGAAAGAGCGTTCGTATGCGGACCGCGGTTAACCCGGACTTGATCGGAGGATTCGTGGTGCGCGTGGGCGACCAGGTATTCGACAGCAGCCTGGCGACCCAGCTGCAGCAGGTCCGGCAGGCGCTCGTTCGACAATGACCTTCGATGGAGAATACAATGGCGTTTGATGAAATAGCAATTCGTGCGGACGAGGTCTCCGAACTCCTGAAGCAGCAGGTGCTCGACTACAAGCGAGAGGTCGACATCTACGAAACGGGTACCGCGCTCCAGGTCGGCGACGGGATTGCCCGCGTGCAGGGCCTCTCCAACGTGATGGCGAACGAGTTGGTCGAGTTTCCCAACGACGTGGTGGGCATGGTGCTGAACCTGGAAGAGGACAACGTAGGGTGCATCCTCTTCGGGGACGACCAGCTGATCAAGGAAGGCGATCCGGTCAAGCGGACGGGGCGGATCGTCGAGTGCGCCGTGGGCGACGGCCTGCTGGGCCGCGTGGTGGATTCCCTGGGCCGGCCGATAGACGGAAAGGGACCGGTCGTAGACGCGGATTCCCGCCCGATCGAGACGAAGGCCCCCGGCGTGGTGCAGCGCCAGCCCGTGAACGAACCCATGTATACCGGCCTGAAGGTGATCGACAGCATGTTCCCTATCGGAAGGGGGCAGCGCGAGCTGATCATCGGCGACCGGCAGACGGGCAAGACGGCCGTGGCCCTGGACGCGATCATCAACCAGAAGGGCCAGGACGTGGTCTGTATTTACGTCGCCGTCGGCCAGAAGGGTTCCACGATCGCCAAGACGGTGGCGACCCTGGAGGAACACGGCGCCATGGAGTACACCACCGTGGTCGTGGCCTCGGCCAGCACGCCGGCGCCGATGCAGTTCCTGGCGCCCTACGGCGGCGCGACCATGGGCGAGCACTACCGCGACAACGGCAAGCATGCCCTCGTCATCTACGATGATCTGACCAAGCACGCGGTGGCCTACCGGCAGTTGTCGCTGAACCTGCGGCGACCGCCCGGCCGCGAAGCCTATCCGGGGGACGTGTTCTACCTCCACTCCCGCCTTCTGGAGCGGGCGGCCAAGATGAGCGACGAATACGGTGCCGGATCGCTGACCGCGCTGCCCGTCATCGAGACCCAGTTCGGCGACGTGTCGACCTATATCCCGACCAACGTGATCTCCATCACCGACGGACAGATCTTCCTGGAATCCAACCTGTTCTTCGCCGGTCAGCGGCCGGCGGTGAACGTGGGCCTGTCGGTCTCCCGCGTGGGCGGCGCCGCGCAGATCAAGGCGATGAAATCGCGCCAGGTCGCCGGGTTGCTGAGGACGTCGCTGGCCCGGTACCGCGAGCTGGAGGCCTTCGCCCGGTTCGGCACGTCGGGACTGGACCAGACCACCCAGCGTGAACTGCACCTGGGAGAGCGGCTGGTGGAACTGCTCAAGCAGCCCCAGTACCGGCCCATGGCGGTCGAGGAACAGATCCTCTCGCTCTACGTGGGCGTCAACGGGATGTTGAACGACCTCGAGGTGGGCGAGGTGCAGCCCTTCGTGGCGGCCTTCCTGGAGCACATGGAGACGCATCATTCGGACGTGGGCCGCGAGATCCGCGAGACCAAAGAACTGAGCGAAGACACCGAGCAACGCATCCGGGACGCGGTCGAGGCATTCAGCAAGACGTACAACGCGTAGAAAGGGCAACATGCCGTCACTTCGCGAAATCAGGCGACGCATCGCGAGTACGAAGGACATCCAGAAGATCACGCGGGCCATGCAGACGGTGGCCGGCGTCCGGTTGCGCCGAGCGCAGAGCCGGCTCTTCGCCGCCCGTCCCTACGCCCGCAAGCTGGACGAGATGATGAAGCACCTGGCGGCGCAGACGGCCGACGAACGGCATCCGCTCATGACCCCCCGCGAGGTGAAGGCCACCGCGCTGATCGTCGTGACGGCCGACCGGGGATTCTGCGGCGGGTTCAACTCGAACGTCGTGCGCCGCGCAATGGAAAGCGTCCGGGAGGGTTCGCCCACGCCCGCGTTGTTCTGCGTGGGACGCAAGGGTTCCGATACGCTCTCCCGTCAGCGGGTGGAGATCCTGGCCCGCCATACCAACGTGTTCCAGGCGCTGGAGTACGCCCAGGCCGGCGAGATCGCCCACGAGGTGACCAAGCTCTTCAAGCGCGGCACGGTCGACCGTGTGGACATGCTCTACAACGAGTTCAAGTCCGCCGGGCAGCAGAGCCTGGTGACCGAGCAGCTGCTCCCGGTGCCGCCCATGGCGGTGGAGGACGATCCGGGGTTCACCGGCTACGTCTACGAACCGTCGCAGCCGCAGCTCCTGAACGACCTGGTGCCGCAGCATATCCGTTTCCAGCTCTGGCGCGTGCTGCTCGAATCCAATACGGCGGAAGAAGCCGCCCGCATGATGGCCATGGACAACGCCACGCGAAATGCAAGCGACCTGATCGACGAACTGACCCTGACGGCCAACAAGATCCGCCAGGAAACCATTACATCTGAACTGATGGACATCGTGGGCGGCGCCGAAGCGCTGAAGTAACGCTTAGCCGGCCGACCGTCCGCTGACCGGGGAAGGGAAACCATGGAAGGAACGAATACAGGAACCGTGGCGCAGATCATCGGCGCCGTTGTGGACGTCGAATTCGGTTCGGGCGCGCTGCCGAAGATCTACAACGCCCTCGAAGTGCCCGTGGAGGGCGGCGACGCGCTGGTCCTCGAAGTCCAGCAGCACCTGGGCGACAACAAGGTGCGGTGCGTGGCCATGGACGCCACTGACGGACTGGTCCGGGGCGTGCCGGCCGTCGACACCGGCGGACCGATCAACGTTCCCGTGGGACCCGCCGTCCTCGGCCGCATGATGAACGTCCTGGGACGTCCCATCGACGACGGGGGTGCGGTGGAATCGGATCATCACTACCCGATCCATCGCCGCGCGCCGGAACAGGAGGACCTGACGACCTCGGCGGAGATGTTCGAGACGGGGATCAAGGTCATGGACCTCATGGAGCCCTATACCCGCGGCGGCAAGACGGGACTGCTCGGCGGCGCCGGTACGGGCAAGACGGTGCTCATCAAGGAACTGATCAACAACATCGCCCGGGAGCACGGCGGCATCTCCGTGTTCGCCGGTGTGGGCGAACGGTCTCGCGAGGGCAACGACCTCTGGCTGGAAATGGAAGAGGCCAAGGTGCTCGACAAGACGGCCCTGGTGTTCGGCCAGATGAACGAGCCGCCGGGCGTGCGCCTGCGCGTCGGCCTGTCCGGCGTGGCCATCGCCGAGTATTTCCGCGACGAGGAAGGCCGCGACGTGCTGCTCTTCATCGACAACATCTTCCGCTTCGTCCAGGCGGGATCCGAAGTTTCCGCCCTCCTGGGCCGCATGCCCTCCGCCGTGGGATACCAGCCCACGCTGAGTACGGAGATGGGCGACCTGCAGGAGCGCATCACGTCCACAAAGCAGGGCGCCATCACATCGGTGCAGGCCATCTACGTGCCCGCCGATGACTATACGGACCCGGCCATCGTGACGGCCTTTCCCCATCTCGACGCCATCACCGCCCTGTCCCGTGACCTCTTCGCCCGGGCTATCTTCCCGGCCGTGGATCCCCTCGAGTCCAACTCCCGGATCCTGGATCCCGCCGTCGTCGGTGAGCGCCACTACGGCGTCGCCCGCGGTGTGCAGCAGGTCCTGCAGCGGTACAAGGACCTCCAGGATATCATCGCCATCCTGGGCATCGATGAGCTGTCGGACGACGACAAGCTGATCGTCTCCCGCGCCCGGAAGATCGAGCTGTTCATGACCCAGCCCATGTTCGTCGCGGAGATCTTCACTGGCCTGGAAGGACGGTACGTCAAGGTAGAGGATACGGTCGAGGGATTCGAAAAGCTGGTCAACGGCGAGTGCGACGAACTGCCCGAGCAGGCCTTCTACATGGTGGGTACCATCGACGAAGCCTACGACAAAGCCAAGGAGCTTCAGTAGATCATGGCAGGCGAATTCCCCCTGGTTATCGTAACGCCTTCGAGCATGGCCTTCGAGGGCGAGGCGCGCAGCGTGCTCGCACCCGGCACGGACGGCTATTTCGAGGTGCTGATCGGCCACGTGCCCATGCTCACCTCGCTGCGGCCGGGTCTCCTGACCATCCGGAACGACGAGGGCCGTACGGAGTATACCGTGTCCGGTGGTTTCGTCGAAGTGCTCAGGGCCCAGGTGACGGTCCTGGCCGAGACCATCGAAGAGGTCACCGCCATCGACATAGATAGGGCGAAGCAGGCCGAGGAACGGGCGCGCCAGCGCCTGGGATCGGGCGAAGAAGACGTCGATGTCGACCGGGCGAGGGCTTCGCTGGACCGTGCGCTCAACCGCATCAAGGCGACCCAGCAGTAAACCTTCCTTTGCTATCGACGTTTATTCCTGGCTGGTGAAGCGGAACTTATAGCCGTTAATATCGTTGTATAGACCATAGTCTCCCCTATCAGACGAGTTTTCCTGGACGATTCGATTCTACGACTTCTTCCAGGAATACTCTAATACAGTCATTAAAAGGAAGCGGACCATGAAACGCTATGGATTGCTGTTTACACGCTATGTCGTCATTCTGATCGTGGCAACCCTGGCGGCATGCGGGAAGGACAGTCCCACGGAGCCGGCCCGGGTTTCTTCAAGCATCGTCCTCTCTTCAGATTCCGTGATTATCACCGCCATAGGGCAGACGTTGCAGATCAACGCAACGGTACTGGATCAGGACAACAACGTCCTGACAGGCTCGACCGTTGCCTGGTCGAGCAGTAATCCGGCCGTCGCCTCGGTTAGCAGCAGCGGTCTCGTGACGGTGGTGTCGGGTGGCATCGTCCAGATCGAAGCTACATCGGGCGGCGTATCCGCTGTTGCGAATGTACAGGTCACGCAGGTGGCGGTCAGCGTAGCCATCGCCCCGACTTCCGTCACGCTGGCTCAATTGGGTGAGAACGTCCAGCTCGAGGCCGAGGTGTACGACAGCGGGAACGCGCCTATCCCCGTCGCGCCCGTTACCTGGTCGAGCAGTAATCCGACCGTCGCCACGGTCAGCTCGACCGGACTCGTGACGGCGGTGTCGAACGGCACCGCGCGTATTACCGCCGAATCGGAATCCGTAACCTCGAGTATCGAAGTCGTCGTGGAGATACCTGACTAGGACCGTGAAGCTTGCGAATGAACGAACTGGAGAATCCGATCGGCAGTGGTGTCGAACTGGACCTCGTCCCGGTCGCATGCGCGATGTGTGGAAGCGCGGAAACGAAACCGCGTCCGGTCTTCGAGGGATACGACTACGAGTACCGAACCTGCGACAACTGGTTCCGGTTCGTCGCGTGCACGGACTGCGGGCACGTGTATCTGTCGCCGAGGGTCCGGATAGAGGACATCGATCGTATCTATCCCAGGAACTACACGGTTCGCGTCACGGAAACCGAGTACCCCGCCTTCGCTCCGTTCAGGTGGCTGAAGCTCAACGTACTCGACCGGGGATGGAACCGAAAAGTGATCGCGAATCTACAGCCCGGATCCAAGGTGCTGGACATCGGTGCGGGATTCGGCGGGAACCTGACCTACCTGGCGAAACTTGCGCCTTTTCCACTCCAACTCTTCGCCAATGACCTCAAGTTTGAACCGGAAGCCCGGTCTTATCTTTCCGACCGCGGCGTGACGCTTATCGAAGGACCGATCGAGGAAGTACAGAGCGAGGATCGGTTCGATGCCATCATCTGCCAGCATGCCATCGAACACGTGCCCGATCCCGGCCGGATGGTCCGATGGATCTCGGATCATCTGGCGCCGGGAGGTGTTTTGTATCTGGAAACGCCCGATCTGAATGCGCTGTCCCGTTACATCTTCAAGAACCAGTGGCAGCCCCTGAGCACTCCGCGGCACTTTCACTTGTTCTCTCGAAAGGCCCTCGCAGCCTGTATCCTTGGAGGCGACCTGGAGATCGCGTTCCACGGCGCCATCGTCGAAGCGAGCCAATGGTCCGTAAGCCTTCGCATCAAACTGGGCATGGAACCCCATGCGCCTCGCTCGACCGGATTCATTTACAGCATAATCAGCTACGATAACTTCCTGATCAAGTGTGTAAGCTGCATGATCGATCTGATGACCATCTGGCTGGGACTGTCCACCGTGACCCAGGCAGTGATCGCGCGGAAACCGGCGGCAACGGCCTAGCTCCGCAGAAACGCCAATGCTTCAACCGCCCGCTGGAACCCGTCCTTCAACACCGGTTCGTCGCCTCCCACGAGCAGCAGGCGCACGCCCTCTTCCACCTGGCGACGGACGTTTTCCTCGTCATCCATGGAACCGAGCAGGGGATGGCCCACGGGCTTACCTGTTCGCTGGCCGGCTTCCCGCACTCTGCGTAGCGCGCCTAAGTATTTCGAATGGTCGAACTGGAAGGGAATTCCCAGGGAAATACACAGATCCACGGGCCCCACAATACAGCCGTCCACGCCCTCCACGGCCATGATTTCGTCGATGTTTCCGACTGATTCAGCCGACTCGATGATCGGCACGTATATCACCATGTCGTCAATCTCAGCGGTATATTCCTTTTCGAACAGTCCGTAGCCCGCTGCACGGTGAGGACCCCATCCCCTCGTGCCGCGCGGCGGATAGCGGCAGGCATCGGCCCCCAGCTTTGCCTCCTCCGGCGTGTTTACGAAGGGGACGACGATGCCCATGGCACCCATGTCGAGGTACAGCTTGATGAGGTCAGGGTCGGTGCGGGTGATCCGGACGATCGGCGTGGCCGGTGTGCAGCCCGCCGCCTGAATCTGGGCCTGGACGGTCACCGGCGTCTGCGGCGCGTGCTCCGTGTCGATCAGGATCCAGTCGAAACCGGCCATACCGGCCAGTTCCGCGATGGCGGGCGAACCGAACCGGAGCTGTATGCCGAAGGCGGGTTTCCCGTTGTCCAGCAGATTCCTGAGGCGGCTGTTCATCATGAGTCGTCGTTGACCATGTCCTGATAATAACCTAGCTCGAGAAGGCGGTCCAGCCAGCGCCTCCGCTTCGGACTGAGATCCGGATCCGTGAGCCAGAACGGGTCGACTGGGGGGTCGTTCGGACGGTTATACTTGGCGGTGGCCTTGCTGTTGTTCGCCCCCTGATCCCTGGTGGTTTCGATTTCTTCCGGTGTTCTCGGGTTGTTGTAGTACACGCAGGTACACATGCGCCGGTCGCTTGAGCCCCCGTAGCTGGCGTGCCACAGGCGAAGGTCGAATCCCACCACGTCGCCCGGTTCCGAGTCGCAGACGTAACAGGGCACTTCCTTGTGGCAGTCGAATTCGGACATGAACCGTCTCAACTCGCTGTGGTAGGGGTTGCGGTGCGAACCCGGTATGACGCGCAACGCCCCGGTTTCCGGACCGACAGGTTGCAGGTAGAAGGCGAACTTGATGCCGTACTGGTGTATGCTGTGGGTATCCGGATGCCATCCCGTGTTGCCCACGTACCGGTTCGCGTCGGTGGCGATGCCCAGCGCATCCTCGCCGTAGAGCTGCTCGGCGATACTGCAAAGCCGCTCATCCTCCAGCAGGCTCGCGAAAAAGGGCGTGGAATTCCCCATCATCGTGACCCAGTGGCGGACCGTACCGTCGAAGGGCAGGTGGCGATAGGCGGCTTCCAGACCGTGGTCGAACTCTCTGTTGATGATGTCCAATTCATCCGGGGTGAAGACCTGCCGCAGGACGACAAACCCGAAGGTCCTGAAGTGCAGGTCTTGCTGTTCGGTCAGCATATGCATCCTCCATCCGTACGATGAAGCGCGACTAGATTCGGCGCAGTACGCGCTGCAGGCGCAGCCACCAGACGATCCAGACCGCTTCGTTTATCACGCCCCGGGAAAGCTTCGAGGTACCCGAACGCCGGTCTACGAAGATGATGGGGATTTCACGCACGCGGTATCCCTTTCGCCAGCACCGGAAGTTTATCTCGATCTGGAAGGCGTACCCGTCGGACCGGACACGGTCCAGGTCGATGTGCTCGAGCACTTCGCGCCGGAAGCACTTGAAACCCGACGTGGTGTCCCGGATCGTCATGCCCGTGACCACGCGGGTATAGATGTTGGCGAAATAGCTGAGCAACAGCCGGGACATGGGCCAGTTCACCACGTTGATACCGCTAATGTACCGGGATCCGATCACCACGTCGTAGGACGCGATCTCTTCGATGAACTTAGGAATCATGGCGGGGTCGTGGGAAAAGTCCGCATCCATTTCAAATACGCAGTCCACGTCCTGTTGGATGGCGTACTTGAATCCCGCCACGTAGGCCGAGCCCAACCCAAGCTTTTTGGGCCGATGCAGGACGCTGATCCGTTCGTTCTCCGCGGCCAGTTTATCGGCCAGCCTCCCCGTCCCGTCCGGCGAGTTGTCGTCCACCACGAGCACCCTGATATCCGGGTCCAGCGCCATCAATTCCGGCAAAAGCCGCTGTATGTTCTCGAATTCGTTGTAGGTGGGGACGATGATCAGGGATTTCATGGTTTCAGGGTTTTTCTGATGCGCATTGCACCCGCGGCGATCAAACCGGCCAGCACCAGCGTGCTGGCGATCCGGCTCACCAGGTGGCCCGCCGTGAAGCTCAGTGGTTCGAACGTCATGACCACATCATGCCGCCCCTCCGGGACGGCCACGGAGCGAAGCACGTAGTTGGTCTTAAGTATCTCGGCGGGTTGGCCGTCCATCGTGGCCTGCCACCCGGCTGGGTAGTATATCTCACTCAGCACCAGCAGACAAGGTGCGGCAGCATCCACGGCCATCTCGATTCGGTGCGGCGTGTGGAGCGTGATTTCCACAGACGAGTCTCCCAGTGGACCGAACCGTTTTCCGACGGGTTTCTCCAGAATCGCGTATTCGCCCGGACGGAACCCGGGATCTCTCATCGCTTCGAAGATGGCGTCCGTCTCGGAGACCACGCGCACGCTGTCCACCAGGAAGGCCCTCGGCAGGGCGGTCTCGTTCCTGTAGAGGTAACCGCCTTCGGACTCGACCACAGAGGTAAGTTCCGTCCCCTGAAGGGGTTGCCGGGACACCAGGTACCGGGTGTTCAGCATGTCCAGCACCGGAAAGGAATTGAACCCGACCTGGTCCATGAGTTCCTGGTAAATACCCATTTTCGCAGGATGATAGCCTCCAATGGTCGAAATACCGAAGTACCCGTATTCGTTCGAATTGAACTCATTGACGGGTAGTATCCGGTACAAACCGGTATCGTCCTGCATGGCGTTTACGATTTCGGTCTGCCGGGCGGAATAGTAGGCTTCGATCCGCATTGGATCGTCCTGCGGATCGATGAGTTTGTCGGCTACCAGCAGCAGATCGACCACGAGCAGGACACTGATGCCGGTCACGAACAGGGTAGGATTCCTGCGCGTCACAAATATCAGTCCGCCCGCTGCGCAAAAAAACAGTGTCATGATCCACAGATCTTGCATCAGCAAGTCGAAACGTGTGTCGTTGATCCGAGACTGGTAATCGGGGTTGCTCACCAGTGCTCCCCGCGATCCGTGCGCTGCGTCTGCACTTTCATAGATGCCTGTCATGAAGGACTGAAAGGAGGATTCGAACATAGTCAGCAGCAGAACAAGCAGAAGCACGCCGCCTACGACAGTAATCAGTCTGCCCGCGAAGAGGCGAAGGTTGTCTTTACCGGCCTTTATTCGCTCGACCAGGGCATGCACACCGTAACCCGCGAGCAGGGCGACTGCGAACTGCAGAAGTACCAGGATCATGACCGGTGCTCTGAATTTCCCGAAGAAGGGGACGATGTTAAGCATGACGTAAGACACGGGCGGAAGGTGCCGTCCAAAGGAGACCAGCAACGCCAGGACCGCGGCGATTACCAGGAACATCGTCATACGCGATCTGTTCAGGACGATTCCCGCCACCGCCATGACGAGGACTACGATGCCCAGGTAGTTCGGGAAATCGGTAAAGGGCATGTCGCCCCAGTAGAGTGGTCCGCCGAATCCCGCAAAGGAGGGAATGATGAAAGTCAGTACTTCCAGTGGCGGAAACGACCAGCTTGTGGCGAAGGGTACGTTCACATCGCTGCCCCCCACGGAAAGGCCGCGGACGGAATATTGAGCGTATTCCTGTAAGGGGAAGACCAGTACAGCCGCGATGGCGACGGCTAAGGCGACACCTCCCGTGAACAGCGCGGAATTCCTCAGAAGCATGCTGACGGGTTTTCGATCTCGAAAGTCGTGTACCAATGTATACACCGCGTAAAGACCTATCAGCATGGCCGTATAAAATGCGATCTGCGGATGAAAAGAGCAAAGCTGCGATCCGAGGGCCCCGCCGAGCAACACAGCGTCAAATAGCCTGCCCCGGTCGAATACACGGTACGTGGCAAGGAAGACTAGCGGAATATGCATGAAGCATATGAACCTGTTTTCATGCTCTGTGCCCATCATGTGCGAAGAAAAAACAAAAGCGGAGGCAGCGACCAGGCATGCGCTTCGCGAAAGAGACAGCACTCGTCCCAGGAAAAACATGGAAACCGCGCCGAGGAGCAGGTGAAAGAGGTAACGCCCGTGCAGCGCGTCGACAAGCCCCTTCGGTAAGATGGCATTGACCAGGGCCTCGAAGCTATACTGCAGGTGGTGGTATGAACCGCTGGCCTGGAAGGGCATACCGCCGAAAATGTGAGGGTACCACAGCGGCGACTCGTCGTATTGATCGTGGTATTCCTGGACGAACCGGTCGAAAGGGGCGCCTACCCCGATGATATCCGGGGTGATATCCGTTTTTCCTTCAAAGATGTAGGCGCGGTAGACAAAAACACCCAGCACCACGAAGATGAAACAGATCAGCGCATCGCGAATCGCCGGATGAAGTACTTTGACTCCGTCCTTCCTCAGTTGCCCCGCACCTGAAGGTGTATCAGGCCGCCGGGACCGCGTTCGTGAACGTAGGTTTTTTGCCATGTGGTTTGGTGTAAGCCCGCGTTGGTATCAGCCTGAATACAAAAAAGTCAAATTGAATGACATAGGTGTCAGGATCAATTTAAATTGATAGGCAGATATTGGTAAACAGAGATTGTTCCTGGCAATGATTGTTTTCGTCCCATTTTGCGATACAGAATTGCAGAAACAAGGACCTCCTCATGGGAGACGAGATGACGATTCACCTTGAAGATGAGCATCCACTCAAGCGATCGGATTTTGACACACAGGAAGAGTATTATTGGACCTACCAGTATAGATTGGCCGCCGGTTACTACATACCTTTGCTGAACGCACACGGTTTTCGCATTGAGGAAAAGCGGATACTTGATATCGGATGCGGGCTGGGTGGATGCCCGGCGGCAATGGCCGATAGAGGAGCGGCTGAATGTGTTGGGGTAGAAATAGACACCAAAATTAGAAGACCAAGCATAAACAACAGGCCCAATCTGAAGTACGTTTTTGAGGATATCACATCTGCAAATGCTTCTCGAAAAGTGGGTACGAACTATGATCTCATCGTATTGCACGATGTCATCGAACATGTACCACTAGTCGAGAAGGAACAGTTTCTAAGCGCATTGAAACAGTTTTGCCATCCCGGCACCATGATGCTGGTGACATTCCCACCTTTCTATTCGCCGTTTGGACTTCATCAGCAGTCTCTGCTTAAGACCAAACTGCGTTTCGTTCCATTCCTGGGCTGTGTGCCGTTGTGGAGCCTGAAACCGATTCTCAGGCTTCTGGCTGAGGATGCTAATGCATATGATCTATTGAAGGAGATCAAAGACAGCAGAATGACGATACGGAATTTCAAAAAGATGCTGGTCCGTCTGGGATTTAGCATTGAGTTTGAACAATACTACCTGGTTCGTCCCACGCATGAGATCAGATATGGCTGGCGCACAAGGATTTCCAGAATCAAAAACTTACCTGTTCTGAGCGAGGTCGCGAATTCAGGTGCCCTGTACTTGATCAGAAATGTTTAGATTGCTTGTTTTTCTTTTCAACCGGTGTGACGTAACTTCTATCGGCGATATAGGTGTTACGTGTGGTTACGAACATAATGGTACGGCACCGCAAAGTCTACTATATGGCTGCTTCTGATTTGTTTTAATGGACGTGTGGAGTATGCGGTCGTGTCCTTTAATATTACAAACATCATACTATTGTAGGAGGACATAACGCGACTGGCATAGCTATCCAGGTGGATTAAAAACCCCATCGAACGTTGCCCAAACAGGACTCGCAACAAAGGCAATGAGCGGTTGTAAAGATTCCACAAAGTCTTGAATTGACTGGGGTTACGCGGCATTGCTTCCACGAGGACACCTAGTGGTTTTATAAACGGATTGTTCAGTTTTTGTCGCGTGATCTTAAACCCGCTTGATTCAATGTAATCAAGTGATTTCAAGTCAAAAGTTCGTAGATGAGAATGCGGTTGAGTACTGTGTTTTTCGACATGCTTTATGGATTCATGCGGAAGCGTAATGACAACGGCTTTCCTGCATACTCGAACCAATTGCTCCACGGCCGTTTCGAACTCCTGTACATGTTCCAGCACCTCACTGCACAGTACGATGTCAAAGGAATCTGATTCAAAAGGCAGGTCGTGAACATCTATGGCTTGAGTATCCATTCCGTAGATCTCATTCGCTCGGTTGCATGCTTCTTGAGACAAATCACAGCTTTTTACGTCCGCGTTGAACAGATGTTTTACCATCGCGCCTTTATATCCCTCCGCTCCACCAACATCGATGAGACTTTTGAAACTGAAGTGGGATAGCATATTCATGATGTGATAAGTGATAATATAACGGTGCAGCAGGCTTTTTTCACTATGCCCCAATCGGAATCCATAGATTGGCTGATGGGCGAAATAGACACCACGGCTATCCGTCTGCCTGAATCTGGCGTCGAGCCATTCCCTGGTTTTCTGTGTGTAATCGTTCATCGTTTGAGTATTCGTCCTTCAGTTGACCGGTTTCTTGAACCCTTCATGTAGTCCACGATGAAGCGATCGAAGATGGGACCATTTTCGATGTACGAGAAGGAGCGCCGCCGGCCGAAGATAACGATACAGAAAAAGGTAGGGCAGGAACGCGAACAGATACAGTAGAAGCGGCACGTTTTTTCTCGCGAAGAGAATCCGGCTTCGTACCATGTGATACACGTAGAACGGACTATTGAAACCGGCAGTCTGCGACCCCTTGTGGTGGACAACGGCCTCTGGCACCAAAAGCAGCCTGTAACCGGCTTTCCGCGCCTTCAGTCCCCAGTCGAAGTCATCGAAATAACAGAAATAGTCCTCGTCCATCAGTCCGATTTTCTCCAGGACGGCGCGCTTCACCAGGAGCGCCGTTCCCGTGACATAGGGCATTTCGCCGGGATTGTCGTACTGGCCCCGGTCGTCTTCACCATGTCCGATCAGGAATCCCTGGGCCAGCCACCAGATGGCGCGGGTACCGGCGCTGTCGAGCACGTTGTCCTTTCCGTACTGGTAGATCTTCGGACCCACCATGCCGATATCGCAGGAGCGTTCGCCGGGGCATTGGCCGGAGCGTTCGCCGGAGCGTTCCGCCGTTTCGACGAGTAACGAAAGTGCGTCGGGCTCCACGACCGTGTCGTTGTTCAGCAGGAACACGTACTCGGTGTCTGTGGATAGGGCATGGCGCATGCCCTGGTTGCTGCCGCGGACGAATCCCCTGTTTTCCCCGTTGCGGATCAGCGTCAAGGGCAGGTGCTCACATCCCCACCGCTCGATGGCCTCGGGCGAGCCGTCGGTCGAGCCATTATCCACGACCACGATTGAAAAGGAAGGGTAATTCATTCGCGCCAGGGAATCCAGGCACTCCAGCGTATCCGCTTCCCGGTTCCAGTTGAGTATGACGATCGTTACGTGAGGCTCGGTAGGATTCATATTCAAAGATCAGTCCGTAGGTCGAAGCGGAACGCCCATCTTCCTCGCCAGGTCCCGAACGAACGCCTTCTCCGGTTTCTCCAGCAAGGAAAACGCGTACCAGAGGTAGGCGGCGGCGCCCAGGATGACTAGGGCGGCGCCCAGGATGACCGGGACGGCGCTGACCTCGACCCGGTCGAAGGTCCAACGCGCCGCACCGAAGAAGCCCGCCGAAGTGACGACCAGACTTACATACGGCTTCCAGGGGAGGAGCGCGCTTACAGGTTGCTTCAGCAGTCGGGCGTAGCGGGCCAGGTAGTAGATCCATCCCGCGGCGGTCCCGCACAGGGTGGCCAGGGCCGCGCCCCACAGGCCGAAGGTATTGATGAACACCAGGTTGCCCGCGACGTTGACGATCAGCATGGCGGTGGCGGCCTGGACGATGATCGCGTTCCGGTTGAGGGCCCGGGCGAGGACGTCCGGGCTGTTGAAGCGGAGCAGGAGTAGCAGGGCGTAGATGCCGAGGACCCGGTGGCCCTCGAAGTAGGCGTCCGGGAGGATGAGCCGGTACAGCACATCCGAGAAAAGAAAGACGAAGATCCCCGCGGGGACGATGACGATCATGCCGTATTTGGAACACTTGCGCCACAGGGCCGCCATGGATGAGTGATCGCCGCTTTCGGCGTATCCCACGTAGGTGGAAAAGAGCACCGAACCGAACACGCTCATCAGGATGGTTGCAATGGGCAGTTCGATGGCCGACACGCTGTAGATCGCGAAGCTGGAGGCGCCCAGGAAGGCGCTGATCATGATCTTGTCCAGGCTCCCGTTGATGAAGGGGATGAATCCCGCGACGCCCAGCCCGAAGGCGTAGCGGTACTGGGCCCGGGTCTCGATGCCCCGAAGCCGGAAGGACAGCAACTTCCTGTTGAGCAGGACGAGTCCGTAGAGCAGGGACTGGATCCCTTCGAGGACGACGATCAGCAGGATGAGGGGGTGGATGGCCGCGATCAGGCCCGAGAACAGCGCGCCGGCGATGGCCAGGATGCGCAGGAGGTACTGGAACACGCGCAGGGCGCTGGCGGCGGCCGTGTGGCCGCTACCGACCAGGGCGTTGTGGGCGGTCATGTTGACGAAGAGGAACAGGGCAATCAGGAGATAGGCGCCGATCTCCCGGAGATAGGGCCCCAGTTCCGTGTGGATGAGCACATAGGGGTCGAGCACGCCTTCGAAGAGCAGGAGGAGGACCAGGAAGATCAGCGTGCAGCTGACCAGGGTGTTCCCCACGTACCTGCGGGCGTCCGGGGCGTATTTCCCCGAAATGAAGAAGAAGACGCTCTCGATCAGTCCGGTGGCGAACAGGTAGGCGAATCCGGCCGCCAGGATGCCATAGCGGTAGGGCGCCAGGTATTCCGGGTCGAAGAAATGGGCAATGACGATCGACTGGAATACCTGCAGCACGCTCGCGATGAGCAGCGCGGCATAGAGTATGACGGCGGCGCTTCGTTTTGACATGGGCCCGTCAGGCGGTGGGCCTGCACCGGCGGGTAGGCTCAGACCCCGTCCCTCAGCATCTCCGCGACCGCGGTAACGGCGCGGTCCGCCTCGTCGAGGGTATTGTAAATGTGGGGAGAAAGCCGGACGTTGGGTCCCATGCCCGCACCGGCGATATGGTACGTCGTATAGAGCTTGTCGAAGACCTTGCGCGGATCGAGTTCGCCCGGCTTGAAGATGACGACGCCGGCGGAAAGCACGGGGTCCATGGAAGTTCTGAGCTCGATGCCCGGCAGGCCGGACAGCCCTTCCTTGATGGCCGTGGCCACCTGGCGCATGCGGGCCTCCACCCGGGCGGGCCCGATCTTCTCGTGGAACTCGACGCCCCGTCCCGTGGCCGTCAGCGCCGCATCGTCCCGCTGTCCGAGGACCTCGTACTTGCGCGCGCTTCCCTCCACTTCATCCCGCCAGCCCGCGCTCACGATGGCCGGCCAGACTGCGTCCTGGCTGTCCTTGCGGACGTAGAGCACGCCGACCTCCTTCGGCCCCATAAACCACTTGTGGGCGCTGCCGGAGTAGGCGTCGCAGCCCATATCGGCGAGGTCGATCTCCAGGGCGCCGAAACTCTGGGCGCCGTCGACCAGGGAGAACACGCCGCGGGACCGCGCCGCCGCGCACAGCGCTTTGGCCGGCATGGTCAGCCCGGTGGTGTTGGAGACGTGCGTGAAGGACATGACCTTCGTCGCCGGGGTGTACGCCCGGTCGAAGGCATCGATGATTTCCTGCTCGCTGCCGGGAATCACGGGGACCGTCACGTAGTTGATCTTGAAGCCGTACCGCCTGGCCTTGACCTCCCACGCATGTCTGTTCGAGGGATGGTTCAGGTCGGAGAGCAGCACCTCGTCGTCCGCCCCGAGGTGGAAGCCAGTGCTGATGGCGTTGTTGGCCTCGCTCGTGTTCCGCACCAGCGCGATCTCGTCGGGGTGTGCGCCCAGGAGGCGCGCCATCTTCTCTCGCGTGTCTTCTCTGATCTGCCGGTACTTGGTCCGGTTGTGAAACGACGCGTCGTAATCCAGGTCGCGGGTGTACTTGAAGACCGACTCCATCACCGGATAGGGCGACGGGCAAAGGTTCGCGGCGTTCATCAGCGCCAGGTTGTCCCGGAGGAGGAACTGGCTACGGACCGCGTGCCAGTACCGTTCGTCGCCGGGATCCGTGTCCGAGACCGCCGTTTCAAGATCCTGGGGCGCGTCAATCTTCGGCGATGCGGAGGCGGAAGTGCCGTAGACCAGGGCGCCGCCCGCGGCGATCCCGCCGGCCAGCCGTTTTATGAACGATCGGCGGGACACCTGCCACGCCGATTCCGGTATGCTTTCGATTTCGTAATCGTTCTGGATCATCCTAAACCTCCGGATGTGGGGTGTTGGTCCAGGCTAGAAGTCGATCGCGAGTCCGAAATGGGCCGTAATGAGATCGGTGGTCGACTTGGTGATGTTGAGTTCGGCCGAACCCGCCCTGCGGACGATATCGCCCCGCTTCAGGTAATCCGCTTCCGAGCCGTCGTGGTAGCGCATCCTGAGTTCCAGGGAAACGGACCGCAGGCTGCGGTTCTGCGGCGTCCGGTCCTCGCCGCCGTTCCAGACTTCGATCAGGACGCCGCCGCCCACGCCCTTGGTAAAGGCGAAGTCGTCGAGGTTCGTGGAACTGGCGATATCCTCGCCGCTGAACCGGGGGAGGTCCTCGATCGTCGTGCTGGTGAAAAGGTAGTGGAAGCCCACGACGCCTTCTACGTAAAAACGCAGCGGGGCGGGAGTGGTCTGCAGGCGGAGAAAGGCGTTCATCGAGAAGATGTTGTTCTCGGTGACCACGCCGACGAGGACATCGGGGATCGTCAGGCTGAACTGCTCTGTGCGCCGCTCGTGGCCGTAAATCAGGTAGCCCAGGTCCAGGCCGATCACCGCGGGCGTCCGGGGGATCATGTAGCCCACGTATCCCGATATGCCGATCCCCGGGTTCTTGACGTTCTCCCCGAACTCGCCCGTCGGGAAACCGCCGAGGATGCCGAACCCGGTGATGACGACGGGAGGCACGTCCACGATCTCCGCGTCCTGCGCGTTGGCCGGGGCCGTCCGCGCCAGGCCGACCAGGACGGCCAGGACGGCCAGGGCCGTCATGTACGCGGGATACGTCGCGCGGCCTGATATGCAGTCGTGGTTTGATTTACGGGCGCGGCCTGATATGCGGCTGAATATACAGCGGGATATACATTGCATAGCGTAAGTCCGTGTCGAAGGTTTTGGTTTGCACGCGGTCGTTCGCGTCATGTTGATTGGCCACGGGCACGGGACAATCGAGCCTGTCGTGGTTCAGGACGGTTGTTCCCCGACTTTCGCGAACACGGCGGACCAGCGCGATCGGTGACTGTCCTCGATATAGTCGGGAATGAACCCCAGTCCGAGATAGGTCTTGACGGCCGGCACGCGGAAATCGTCCGTACCCAGAAAAGCGGCGGCGTAGCCGCGCTCCCGCATGTAATGGAGCACGGCCAGGGTAACGAGGCGGCCCAGTCCCTTTCCGCGGTGGGACGGTTTCGCGCATACCATGTGAACCTGCGCGGCGCTTATGCCTTGGGGCTGGACGTCATAGGCGCAGGCCGTGGCCACGGCGACCCCCGATCGTGTTGCGAAGAAACACCCGTCCGCCATGAACGGTTCCGTTTCCGTCAGCTCTTTGCGGCACTTCTCCGCCGTCCAGTCCGTCCCGATGCCCGTGTTCATGATCTCGGACCAGGCGGCTTCGTCGCCGGGCCGGTAGGTCCTCAGCGCATACCCGTCCGGCACGCTGATTTCCGGCAGGTCTTCCAGGTCGGGGCGCATCATCCGGAGCTGTTGTTCAGGCATGGACGCCCCGCTTCCTACACGTCACATCCGACGCTCCGCAGGTGCGCCACCGAATCCGCAACGCGCCGGCAGGTCTCCTCTTCGTTGAGCGATTCCCCTTCCACGCCCTCGATTTCCATGGTGAACGGTCCGTGGAACCCGTGAGCGTTCAGCCGGTCGAATACCGTCTTGAAATCGACGATGCCCTCGCCGAAAGTGGGAAAGCACCAGGTCTTGTATTGACCGTCCGTATCCTTGAGATGCATGCTGCCGATATAGTCGATGACCTTTTCCATCTCGTCGACGTGGTCCACGTCCCGGTTGTAGTAGTGGATGTTGGCCGTGTCGTAGTTCACGCGGACGTTGGGATGGTCGACGCCGCGCATGGTCTCCGTGGCGACGGCCGCGTTGGTGATCAGGTCGGGATGGGTTTCCATGCCGATGGTGATCCCGTATCCGGCGGCCTTTGCGCCACAACGGTGCAATCGCTCGTAAACCACGCGCTTATCCAGTTCCCCGGCCTGGACGCTTACGAAAAGCACGCCGGCGTCCAGGGCCGCGGCGGCGTCCAGGTGCGGGGTCAGCCGCGCGTCCACGTCGTCGTACTGGATCTCCACCGGGCACTGCAGGCTGCTGGCCGAAAGCCCGTGATCTTCGAGCCTGGACTTGACCCCGGCGACCTGGTCCGGCGCGGGTGCGTCAATTTCCACGTGGTGAACGCCGGTCGTGGGCAGATGGGCATAGGCGGATTCACTGAACTTTCCGTAGCTTGCCGTTCGGCACGCAAGCAGGTTGGCGGGCATAGAGATCCTTCTTTCGGATAGATCCTTACGAATGGGAAACGGTGCGGACAGATACCGGAATGGATACTGTTCGAAATATAACGGAAGTACAAAAGAGGGTCAAGGTGTCGTAGCGGTCAGAAGCCCCGCAGTCCCGTAACCCACTTCATCAGGCCCTCTGCGGGGAGGTCGGGTTTCAGGATGGGCGTCCGGACGCCCCGGGCCCGCAACAGGACCTCGGCGGCCTGGTAACCGCTGCGCACGGCGCTTTCCATGGTCGCCGGCCAGCCCGTCTGCACCCAGTCGCCGGCGATGGAGAAATTGGCAAGGGGACTGGAAGGACCGGGGCGCAGCGCGTCGCAGCCGGGACGGGGCGCGAAGGTGGCCCGGCCCTCCTTGACGACGATGGCCTTGAGCAGTTTGGCCTGGCGCACGGCGGGCAAGAGGGATTCGAGGTCTTCCATGGCCTGGTCGATGATGACCTGCCGGGGCGTTTTCATCCAGTCATCGGAAGCGCTGACCACGAGGCCGAGATAGGCGCCGCCGTTATCCGCGGAGAAGGCGCCGGCGTGCCGGCTGGACTGGTTGAATATCCACTGTATCCTCCGGCCGATCACCGCGGCGTAGCCCAGTTCCGTCACGGGCCGGTCGAACCAGACGTGCACGGCCGTGATGGGCGAAACCGACAGCCCGTCCAGCATCGAGAAGTAGGGATCCGAGGCGTTGCTTTGAGGAAGCAGCTTGCACAGGACGTCGAAAGGCAGGGCCGAAAGGTAAGCCCCGGCTTCGACAGACGAACCGTCCTGCAGCGAGATGGAGGCCACTTCGCCGTCGTGGACTGAAATGCCGGTAACCCCCCGGTTGAATACCACGCGGCCGCCCCGCTGTTCGATGTAGTCTATGCAGGGCGCGTAAAGATCCCCCAGCGGAACGGCGGGCAGTCCCACCTCGTATCCGCTGCGATTAAGCAGCATGGCCCGGACGGCCGTTCCGATTCCGTAGTCGGCATCGATGTCGTCCAGTTCGTCGTTCAGCGCGCTGATCAGGAAGGGTTTCCAGAAGGCTTCGACGGCCCGGTCCGTTGCCCCGTGGGCCTTGAGCCAGGCGGCCATGGAAACCGGGGTTGGCTCCACGGCCGGATCGCCGGTTCTCCGTAGTCTGGCAACGTGGCGAATCATGCCGGCCACGGTGCGGACGATGGACAGCTTGTCCCGGATGCCCATGGTTTTCAGCCGCAGGAACGATGGAAACAGGTGCAGGGGCGGCGGGAGCGCCGAGGGCCCGATGACCGAGACCCGGCTGGATTCGTCGATGAACGGGATGTCCTCGTGGAAATCGATGTGTTCCGCGACGCCGAGGCGCGTGTAGAAGTCGAGGAGGTTGACGCAGCAGCCCAGGAGCACGTGCTGGCAGTTGTCCACCCTTTCGCCGCTCGACGGGTGGATGAAGGAGGTGGCGCGGCCGCCCAGGATCGGACGCCTTTCGTACAGTTCGACCTGTAAGCCGGCATCGGCCAGTGCGACCGCGCCGGCCAGTCCGGCCAGCCCTCCTCCGATGACGATTGCCTGGGTCATACGCGCTTTCGGATCAGCGCCCGGGCCGTGATGGAGAGTTTCTTCCACGGGGACAGGCCGATGCGCTGGCTATAGACGTCGTACTGGCGGCGGGGGATTTCCTCGAGGCATGCCCGGTAGATGCCGATCATCGTCGCCAGGCACGCCCGGCTCGAGGGTTGAACGAGCGGAAGGAGCGGCAGCGCCTCGTCGTAGAAGCTCCTGGCCCGTTCCACCTGGAAACCCATCAGCCGCCGGAACGTGTCGTTGAACAGTCCGTTCCGCAGGTGCTCTTCCGGGTACCCGAAGGCGTCGAGATCCTCCTGCGGCAGGTATACGCGGCCCATCCCGGCGTCTTCCCGGATGTCGCGGAGGATATTGGTCAGTTGGAAGGCGATGCCGCAGGACTCGGCGTACCGCTCGGCTTCATCACCATGGTATCCGAAGATGCGTATGCACACCAGTCCGACGGCGGAAGCCACGCGGTAGCAGTACTGGTACAGGTCCGCGAAGGTGGCGTATCGTGTCACGGTAAGGTCCATTTCCGCGCCGTCGATGATGGCGTTGAAGTACGCCCTGGGGATGTCGAACCGCCGCACCGTGTCGCTGAACGCCGGCAACATGCCGTCTTCGCCCGGCGTTCCGCCCGGCGACCCACCCGGCGTTCCGCCCGGCGACCCGGCAAAGGCGCCGTCTCCGGCCGGCATCCCGTCGTAAGCGCTGTCCAGGATCTCGCGACAGACCTTCAGCTGGGATTGACGGTCCACCGTCCCGGCCTCCCCGGACTCCTCGTCGACGATATCGTCGCAGTAGCGCATGAAGGCGTAGACCGCGCACATGGCCCGCCTTTTTACGGCCGGCAGGACGAGGAAGGAATAGTAGAAGTTCTTCGCCCTAGATTTCGCGACTGCGCGGCAGAAATCATAGGAACGTGCTAGCGAATCCATAGTCGTTTCAGTGCGTATTTCAGAAAAAGACCGGCCTTCCGGGCGGATGACAGGGTGGGGCGCCGGGACAGCACGTCGAAACGCCGTCTTTCGATCTGGTCCAGCAGGGCGGAACCGCACCGGTTGAACAGTTCGATGTCCAGCCCGACCCTTGCGTCCACCATCCCGCACAGCCCGAGTCCCTCGTCGAACAGCCTGCGGGTCCGGTTCACCTGGTACGACATCAGTCCCCTGAATCGATCGTCGACGACCCCGGCTTCGAGGTCCTCTTCGGTGTAATGGTACCGGCCCAGATCCTTCAGGGGCAAGTAGATCCGCCCCTTTTCCAGGTCTACCCGCACATCCTGCCAGAAATTGGCCAATTGGAGCGCGGTGCACGTGGCGTCGGACAGTAACTGGCGTTCCCTGTCCCGGTAGCCGCACAGGTAGAGCACGAGACGGCCCACTGGATTGGCGGAGTAGCGACAGTATTCGAGCACGTCCGCGTAGGTCCTGTAACGCGTCACGACCTGGTCCTGGCGGAAGGCGGTCAGCAGGTCCCGGAACGGGGCAATCGGTATATCGAACCGGTCGATCGTTTCCCGAAGTGCGATGAATACCGGATGACGGAATTCGTTTTCGTAACAGGCCTGCAATTCGCCGTCCCACCAGTCGAGCAGCTCGAGAGACAGACCGGTGTCTCCGGTTTCGTCGGCGAGGTCGTCGGACCACCGGCAGTAGGCATAGACATGGTAGAAGTGCCGCCGGAGCTCGGTGGGCAGAAAGGGGGAAACGACGATGAAATTTTCGTAGTGCCGGCGCGCGAGGTGACTGCAGTACCTGTGGGCGGACTCCAGGGAGGCGTCCCCGGGGCCGGGCAGCGCGTCGAGCGCGAGATCATTGAACCGAAGTACGGCTTCCGGCAGATAGTCGGGTAATTGGGACATGAATAAGACGCGAAAAGACCGTCTCCCGGCCCGCCTGGTCTGCCGGAACGCCTGGAACGCCTGGAACGCCTGCCGCCTTACCCACCGCTGCAGGCGAATTCCAGTACGAGTTCCTCTTCGAGGCGGTACTCGATGAGGTCCTTGATGGTTGCGATTTTCAGGTGATGCTCGTCGGCGATTTCGACCAACCGGGGAAGACGGGCCATGGAGCCGTCCTCGTCCAGCACCTCGCACAGGACCCCCGCCGGGTAGAGGCCGGCCAGCCGCATCAGGTCGACCGTGGCCTCGGTGTGTCCGTCCCTTTCCAGCACGCCGCCGTCGCGTGCCTGCAGTGGGAAGAGGTGTCCCGGCCGCTCGAAGTCCTCCGGCGCCGTATCCGGGTGCACGAACAACTGAGCGCTTATCGCCCGGTCATGGGCGGAAATGCCGGACGTCACGCCGTTTACCGCATCCACGGATACCGTGAAGGGTGTGTCCCCCGTCGACGTTTTCCCATCGACCATGATGGGGATGTCCAGCTCTGCGAGCCGCTGTTTCGTGGTGGGCAGGCAGATCAACCCCCGTCCGTGCCTCGACATGAAGTTGATGATTTCGGGCGTGACCTTTTCGGCGGCCACCATGAAGTCGCCTTCGTTCTCGCGGTTCTCGTCATCGATGACGATCAGCACCCGTCCTGCTCTTACTTCTTCCACGGCTTCGGGAATGGTGCAGAAATGGGATAACATCTCGCTTACCCCCTTTTCTAAGGTGTAATTAAACACGAGCGGCGCGCACTCACAAACGGATTCGCAAGTGAATCGGTTTTCATGAAGGACGCTTTGGCCGCCGTGTCTCGGTGGAAAATTAGACTTATGCTCATATGGGGATTATATTCATATCAAGTATGAATTGCATGGGGTCCCCGTGAGTATTCTGTGAGGAACGTATGAATCCCTCATTTTTTTCGTCGGAATCCGCAATTTGAGCCCCAAATGACGCAACAGACCGCCGCAAAAGGCTTCCGGTTCGACGACTTCGTGCTGGATATCCAGAACCGCCAGATCCGCCGGAAACACGCCGTGCTTCCGCTGAGTTCCCGGTATTTCGACGTGCTGGTGCTGCTGGTATCCAATGCGGGGCAACTGGTGGAGAAAAACCGCATCTTCGACGAAGTCTGGGAGGACGTGATCGTCAGCGATACGGCGCTGACCCAGTGTATCAAGTCGATCCGGAAGCAGCTGGAGGATGACGCGTCGAATCCCCGTTACGTCAAAACGGTGCCGAAGCATGGATACGTCTTCATCGGCGACGCGGTGGAGATCGTGGACGAACCGTCCCCGCAGGCTGCCAAAGACAAACCGACCCGTCCGTACAAGTTCCTCGATTACTACACCGAGAACGACCAGGGTCTTTTCTTCGGCCGCGAGGAGGAGATCGAGAACATCTGCTCCCGCATCCTTGCCCGGCGCTCGTTTCTCCTCTACGGCCGTTCCGGCGTCGGCAAGAGTTCGATCCTCCGGGCCGGCCTCATCCCCCGGTTGCAGGACCAGGGCCACCTGACGTGTATCATCCGGAGTTTCACCGATCCCCTGCAGCACATGCGGCGGATGGTCCGAAGGCTCGTATCGGATAACAGTGCGGGCGGCTTCGTCGATCCGGACGGCGTTTCTCTGCAGGAACTGCTGCACCGGAACTGGTCCCGCCCCGCATCCCGGATCGTCGTCATGCTGGACCAGTTCGAGGAGTTCTTTCTCCTGCTCGATGAACCGGGCCGGGAGGCGTTCGTCGATGAGCTCGCCGTGATCATGGAGGACGATGCGCTGCCCCTGCAGTTCGTTTTCGTGATGCGGGAGGACATGCTCGCGGAGATGAGCCGACTCAAGCCGGCGGTCCCGGAGATCTTCCACCATGAATACCGCCTCAGCCGGTTGACCTCCGAACAGGCCGCACAGGCCATCACGGGTCCCGCCTGGCGGGTCGGCTGCCGGTACGAAGACACGCTCGTCGACCGCCTGCTGGAGGACCTCTCCGACGAGGACACCGTCGATCCGCCGCACCTGCAGATCGTTTGCGATACGCTGTACGATCAACGCGATATGAAAAACATGATCACGGAATCGGCCTACGACCAGCTGGGCGGCGCTTCGCAGATCCTGGCCGACTATCTCGCAAGGGTCCTCCGCCGGTTTTCGGCGGCCGACCTGTCCGTGGTGCAGCAGGTGTTGCTGGCGCTTATCTCCGCGGAGGAGAGGCTCATCGTCGTGCGGGAGGCCGATCTGGCAACGCGTATCCAGGCCGGCGATCGGCATGACGCCGACACCCTGGGAACGCTGCTCGGGGAACTGGTCGACGCCCGTATCGTCCGGCGACGAAACCAGGAAGGGGAAGGGTGGCTGGAACTCGCCCACGAATGCATGATTTCGGAGGTGTCCCGCTGGCTGACCGGCAGCGTTTACGAAGCGAAGCAGGCACGGAGCCTGCTCGAACGGTCGGTGGAGAATTACAGGACCTACCAGCTCATCATGGACCATGAAAGCCTGGACCTGCTCGCACCTTACCTGGAAGAAATCGGCGTCTCCGGCCAGGAAGCGTACCTGCTTTGCATCAGCATGCTCAACCGGGACCGGCCCGTGCCGCCCTGGCTGGTCGAAAAGGTGCCGGATGCGGTGAACGTGATCCTGGAGGCCATGTACAACGATCGCCGGGAAGTACGCAAGCGGGCGGTGGAGTCATCCCGGCCCGTGCGCTGCGCGGCGCTGAACAACCGGCTCCGGCACCTTGCGTTGCGGGATCCCATGTTGAGTGTGCGCCGGGCGGCAAGTATCGAGCTGGCGGATTGGTTCGGTTCGGCGGTGGAATCGGTCCTGACCCGGCCCACGGGCAACGAGTCCGTAAGCCGTCTCCAGCGGGCGGTCAGCCTGGCCTTCCTGCGGGAACAGAACCGGTCGGTCAAGCTTTCCCGGCTGTACCGGGTCATGGTGATGGTCGGGTTCATACTGATGCGCCTGCAACAGGGCGGGATCGACATCATGCAGCAGGGCATCGGAGGAACGTTCGGCGGCGCCGTGTCCGGCCTGTTCGGCGGGCTTCTTCTCGGAACCGCCCTGGCCGCCGTCAGTTCCGGCCTGTCGTCGGAGGCGCTCACGCCCATTTTCGTCCTGGCAGGCCTGGGCCTGTTCGGCGGAGCATTCGGCGGTGCGGGCGTGTCCTTCGGCATGGTCGCGCTGCGGCGCGTATCCGGGAAATACGGCCGGTGGCTCGGCGTACTGGGCGGCGCGCTGGGCGGCGGCATGGTAGGCGCCGCGTTCAGCCTGTACAGTTCCGATACCATTCAGACCCTGTTCGGCCGGCAGCCCGCGGACCTGACCGGCGGTCTCGAAGGCGCCTTCATCGGCGCGGGCGTGGCCCTCGGACCGGTCGTCACGTACTATCTGGCCAGGCGGCCCGGGCAGTGGCGAAGCCTGCTCTACATCGTCTTCGGCGCACTGGGCGGCATGATTGCCAGCATCGTATTGACCGTGATGGGCGGCAACATGTTCACGGCCAGCCTGGAAACCCTGCGGCAGTCCTTCGATGCGTCGCAGATACGGCTCGAGACCATCGCGACAATCTTCGGGGAAGGCGAATTCGGCCGCACCACCCAGGTCGCCCTGGGCGCCCTGGAGGGACTGCTCTTCGGTGGGGGCGTTACGGCCGGCATCGAGATCTTCACGCGCTCGAGGGAGCGCGTCGAAGGGCGGTTCGGCAAGGGCGGGTAGGCGTGCGCGCGAAGACGCGGCGCGTATGCGCGGGCGTGGCGCGGTCGGCCGCGCGAGAAGGGAAAGACGAAACGTGGAGCATCGTAAGAAAGGTGCGGGTCTTCCCGGCGAATTCGAGGTGATCCAGCGAATCGGGCACGCGCTGCCGGAGCCGGATCCGAGCGTCCTGTTGGGGATCGGCGATGACGCCGCGGCCATCACTCCAGCGCCCGGCATGACGACTCTGCTGACGACCGACACCTTCGTGGAAGGCGTGGACTTCGACCTGGCCTTCTCGTCCTGGCGGCAGATCGGATGGAAGTGCATGGCCGCCAATTTCAGCGATATCGCGGCCATGGGCGGCGTACCCCGGCACGCGTTGACGACCCTCTGCCTTCCGGGCCATCGCGCATTGGACGACGTGGAGGCGCTGTACGCGGGTTTTCAGGACCTGGCCGGGCACGCAGGCCACCCGGTGTCCATCGTCGGAGGTGATCTGAGTTCGACGGACGGACCGACCGTCATCTCCATCACGGTGAGCGGAGAAGCCTCGGAGGAACACATCGCACGGCGCAGCGGCGCCCGGGCGGGAGACATCCTGTGCGTGACCGGACACCTGGGCGCGAGCGAGATCGGCCTCCGCCTGCTCCGTTTGGCTCGGGAGCGGCCGGTGGACCGGTTCGAAGGCGTGTTGTGCCGTCACCGTACCCCCGTTCCACGGGTCCGCGAAGGCGTTCTGTTGGCAAACAGTGGGTGGGTCCACGCCATGATCGACGTGAGCGACGGGCTCAGTTCAGACGCCCTGCACGTGGCTCGTGACAGCGGGGTAGGATTGAACCTGGATGGAAACGCCCTGCCCATCACGGAGGAAACCAGGCAGGCCATGGAGGAGCTTCGGCTCGATCCCGTCGGGACGGCCCTGGAAAGCGGTGAGGAATTCGAGCTGCTATGCGCCGTAGCGCCGGAGGGGGTGGAGCGCCTGGCGGCCGAACTCGCGGAGCGTACCGGAACGCCGCTGACCCCCATTGGCGAATGCGTGACCGCCGCCCGGGGATACACCATTACGGATCAAACCGGATCGCGGCCCCTGCGCCCGAAGGGGTACGAACATTTCAGTGGTTGAAGTCAGCGGCTGAAGTCAGCGGCTGGCGGCTAGATTTCTATTTCCACGGCTTCTTCGGTCACCCGGACCGGGAAGCAGGTGAGGTTTTCGTAGGCCGGAGGCGACAGGACATCGCCCGTGGTCACATCGAAAGACGCGCCGTGGAACGGACACCAGAGGTCGGTGCCGTCCAACTCCCCTTCGCTCAGAGGCGCGCCCATGTGGGGGCAGAAATTGTCGGCGGCATAGTACTTCCCGTCCACGTTGCAGAGGACGATCTCCTTCCCGCTGATCGAGACCATCTTCATCTGGCCCGGACTCAGCTCATCCAGCTCCGCCGCCTTGACGTATCCCATGTGCGCATACTCCTTGATCAGCCGGGAATGATGATCCGCTGACCGATTTGCAGCCGCCTGGCCTGCACGTCGGGGTTCGCCCGCATGAGGGCCGCGAGGGTAACCTTGAAGGCCCGGGCGATCCGCGCCAGCGTATCCCCCGACCGGATGTTGTAGGTCACCGCACCGCCTGATCCCCTTCCACTTCCATTTCCTGAAAGGCGAAGCACCTGGCCGGGGTGGATGATGTCCCGCCGCAAACCGTTAGCCTGCTTCAGCGCGGTGACGGATGTCCCGTAATACCGGGCGATGCGGGTCAGCGAGTCGCCGCGGCGCACGGTGTGTGTAGTGGCGTCCCTCGGCGTACCGTACGAAGCCGTCTGCCCTGCCCATTGCTGTCCACCGTAGTTCCTTCCGGGCACGCTGAGGAGCTGGCCGACACGGATCAGGCTGCCCCGGATCCGGTTCATGCTTCGGAGTCTGCTGACCGAGGTCCGGAATCTGCGGGCGATGTGGCCCAGTGTATCACCCCGACGCACGCGGTACCTGCGTACCTCGGGAGGGGGCTTGAAATTCGACTCCGGAAGCTCGTCGAGACTGCCGAGAAGGGTTGAACCCGCACCCAGGGGCACGCGCAGCGAAAACCCGGTGGGCGGCGTCACGCCATACCGGATGTCGGTATTCAGCGCCTTGAGATCGTCCTGCGGCATGGCGAGCAGATCGGCGACATGCTGCAGCGCGACCGACTTGTCGATACGCACCTCTTCGAAGAGGTGGGGATCATGGGTTTCCGGCCACTCGACGCCGTATTTCTCCGCGTTCTCTATGATATGCAGCACCGCGAGGAACTTGGGCACGTAGTTTCGGGTCTCCCTGGGCAGTCGCATCTTCCAGTAATCCCGGTTCCCCGTCCGGTTGATCTCGCGGAGCACCCGGTTCTCTCCGCAGTTGTACGCCGCCATGGCGAGAAACCAGTCGTCGAACATGGTGTACAGGTCCCCCAGGTAGGCGAGGGCGGCCGGGGTGGCCTTAATGGGATCGAAGCGGTCGTCTACCCAGCCGGACCGCTGGAGTCCGTACCGTTTTCCCGTATCGAAAATGAACTGCCACATGCCCGCCGCGGACGCCCACGAGAACGCCCTGGGTTTGAAACCGCTTTCGACGATGGGCAGCCATTGAAGCTCAGGTGGCATCCCCCGGGCCGCCAGTTCTTCGCGGATCATGGGGGTGTAGCGCCCGGACCGCTGGTACGAGGCCTTGAGTATGTTCAGGCCTCTGTCTTTGAGTAAAAGATCGATCTGTTGCCTGACACGGCGGTTGAGTACTCTGGGGATCGAACCCCGGACTTCGGCGGCGGCACGGCGCCTGGCCTGGATACGGTCCACCAGCGGTCCGAGCTTCCTGAGGAGTTCGGCCTGCGCGGGGGTGGCGGCGTGCTTTTGGTCGTCGCTCAGCAGGACGAGCAGTTCAAGCACTTCATCGACCGCGGCGCGCGCGGCCGTAGTGTCGGAACGTTCCAGCGCCGAGAGGGCCTCGTCATAACCCAGCCTGGCGTCGGCGAGCAGGCTGGCCGGATCCCGTATTGCCAGGGAATCGGCCGGGGCGACATGATCGAGGGTAAGATCCGGGTCGGGCAGTTCCTCCACCGCGACGGTATTCCCGGAGGTATCCGCCGTTCCGGTCGGGGGCGTGGTGCGCGCACCCGGTTCAAGGGTCCGGGGGGCGGCGCAACCGACGACGAATACAAGGCCTATGAGCGGGAGGTGTCTAATCATATCCGTGCCTGCGATTCAGATACCGATGAAGCCGCCGGACATCGATCCACCGCCCGGCAACTGCCTCCAAAGCCACCTGAAATATATGGTCAACCTCCGGGGAGGCAAGGGCTTTTGGAAAAAACATGGTTCATCAGCGCGCCTCGCACTCGGCAAGGGCCCGGTCTATTTCCTCGACAACCCAGGGATCTTCTTCGGTCTTCCGCGCTTTCTTCAGTTCCGCCAACGCCCCGTCGCCGCCGATGTTTCCCAGCGCCCAGGCCGCATGGCCCCGGACCAGCGGTTCGTCGTCGCCCAGCGAATCGGCGAGGGCGGGAACCGCTCCGGGGTCCTTCGTGTTGCCCAGGGCTACGGCGGCGTTCCGCAGCAGGCCGCGCCGCTTCGTCCGTTTAACGGGACTGCCCTTGAACCGGGTTCTGAACGCCTCCGGCGTCAACCCCAGCATTTCGATGAGGTCGGGCATTTCATTCCAAGGACGGGCACCAAAGGCCGGATGGCCGGTTTCGGGCGCGCTGCGGTTCCAGGGACAGACATCCTGGCAGTCGTCGCACCCGAACACGCGGTCTCCCATCGCCGCGCGGTACTCCGGGGGAATGGCGCCCTTCAGTTCGATGGTGTGGTAGGAAATGCAGCGGCGCGAATCGACCACGTAAGGCTCGACGATGGCGTCCGTGGGACAGGCTTCGAGGCACAGGGTGCACGTGCCGCAGTGATCGGCCGCGGGCCCGTCCGGGTCCAGTTCGATGTCGAGGAGGATCTCTCCGATCAACAGCCACGAACCCACGCGCTTGTGGATGAGGTTGGTGTGCTTCCCGAACCACCCCAGGCCGGCGCGGACGGCAAACTCGCGTTCCAGCACGGGCCCCGTGTCCACGTATACTTTCCCTTCCACGGGGCGGCCGGTCCGGTCCTGCACGAATCGAAGCAGCGCCAGCAGCTTCTCCTTCATCACGTCGTGGTAATCGTCGCCCCGGGCATAGCGGGCGATTTTGCCGCGGGGGGAACGGTCCGGCGTGAATTCGGGCGAATCACGGCGTGTCTGGCCCGGCGCGCTTTCGGGCGAGTCATCAGGCGCGGCGGCCTGCATGCCGGATACGGGATCCGGGTCCGGACAACGGTAGTTCATGGCGACCACGACGAGGGACCGGGCGTTCGGCAGGATTTTCCGAGGATCCTGGCGCTTCTCGATCTGGCGTTCCAGGTAGGCCATCTCGCCGGCCAGGCCTTGCTCGACCCATTCGGCGTAGTAATCCCCGTGGCGGGGAGGATCGGCCGTCGTTACGCCGGCGAGATCGAATCCGAGCGACGCGGCATGCGCCTTGATTTCTTCGGTAAGAGACACGGGAATCCGCTGCGCGGAGTGGCTATCCCGCCGCCTGTCCGCTGGACGCCGGAGCATGACGCCGGTTCCGGTTTCGTCCGTACGACCTTCGACGTCCGCCGTGCTGCTGGTCGTCCCGCTTGTTCGTCATCCTGTGGGCGATCTTCTCCCGGATGACGGTCACCTTGATGTGCCCGGGATAGGTCAGGTCGTTGCGGATCTTCTGGGAGATCTCGGAAGCCAGCGTGTGCGTCCGGTCGTCGTCCACCTGGTCCGGACGGACCATGACCCGGATCTCGCGACCGGCATTGATGGCGTAGGCGTCGGCCACCCCGTCGAAGGCACGGGCGAGTTCTTCCAGTTCCACCACCCTGCGGACATAGTCTTCGGGATCGTTCCGGCGGGCGCCGGGCCGAGCGCCGGAAATGGCGTCCGCCGCGGCGACCAGAAAGGTGATCGGCGAGGTGATTTCCTCGTTCTCGTCGTTGTGATGGGCGATGATGGCGTTCTTGACTTCCTCGGGTTCGCCGTACTTTTCCGCGAAGGCCAGGCCAATTTCCGGGTGGGATCCCTCCATCTCGTGGTCCAGGGCCTTGCCCACGTCATGCAGGAGCCCGCAGCGCCGGGCGAGCGGTTCGTCCAGGCCGATCTCGACGGCCATCATGCCGGTGAGGAACGCCACCTCCTTCGAGTGATCCAGGGCGTTCTGGCCGTAACTGGAACGGAACCGCAGCCGGCCGACCAGCTTCATCATCTCGGGATGCATGGATTTCAGTTTGAGCTCGTTGACGGCCTGCTGACCTTCCGAGAGCAGGCGGCTGTCGATCTGTTCCTGTGCCCGCCCGATGATTTCCTCGATGCGGCTCTGGGTGATCTTCCCGTTGGATACGAGATCCGCCATGGCGGTCCGGGCGATTTCCCGGCGAATGGGATCGAAACAGGAGATGACCACGGCTTCGGGCGTATCGTCCACCATCACCTTCACTTCGCTGGCCGCCTCGAAAGTCCGGATGTTGCGGCCGTCTTTCCCGATGATTCGGGCCTTTATCTGGTCGTTGGGCAGGGGGACCACCGCGACGCTGGTCTGTGTGGACTGATCCACCGCGCACCGGCTGATCGCCAGCGTAACGATCTTTCTCGCTTCCCGGTTGGCATTGGTCTGCGCGGTTTTCATGATGTCCCTCACCTGGTGCTCGGCTTCCTGCTTCACGTCGCGGATGAGTTCGCCGTGGAGCTTTTGCTTGGCTTCCTCGGAGGTCAGCCGGGCCAGGGACTCCAGCCGGTTGCGGTATTCCGATGCCGATTCCTTCAGGCGGACTTCCTGCGCGTTCAGCCTCTCTTCCGTCTTTTCCAGTTCGTCTTCCCGCAGGCCGGTCTGATCTTCGCGGTCCTTCAGGTTGTCATACCGCTGCTCGCACTCCTTCTCCCGGTCCATCATATCCTGCTCCTGGCTTACCAGGGCGGACTGCCTTCTGTTGATTTCCTCCTCCTGGGCCTCCCGTGCGTCGTGCCACTTTCGCTTTTCCTCCAGCATCTCCGCCCGGCGCTGTACTTCCATTTCCTTGAAGAGGCGCTGGGCGCGCTTCTGGGCCTTCTCCTCCATTTCGCCGGCTTTGCTGCGCCGCCAGAGCATGCCGATGACCAGCCCGACGAGACCGGAAATCACGGTCAGCGCGGCCAGGGGCAGCAATAACCCGTTCAGGTTTTCCAATGGGAATTCCATACAACACCCCCTGCGATAGAGCAGCTTATCCCTTTAGCGGCATCGAGCGCAGTGGCATCGAGCGCAGTGGCGTCGAGCAGTGGCGTCGAGCCCGGGACTAATGTCGATAAGCTGGCCGCCGGACCGGGTGGTGACCGGGTCGGCTTTCGCCGGCAGGGGCGTTTTGCTTACGGGTGAGGAAGGGATGGCACCCGTATCTTACGAACCGTTCCGCCGAAGGGGCGATTATGCGCGTATTCCCGACGATCTGTCGTCAAGCGTTTGCAATGATTTCCGCTTAAGAAAGTTCCTTCGCCATCCGGCGCCGGGAAAGTGCGTGCATAATTCAGCAAAGTAAAATCCGAAGTTGAACTGATTCTGATTCCACCTGTTCGCCAGGAACGGTATCGGTCATGCGTTTTGCTTGTGAAATCCGTGTTCCGATGCGCCCGTTCTTCCTCCCGAGCGCCCCCATCCTGCTTATCGAGTTACCCAATCAGGTCTTACATTATATAGCTACCGGTGCATCATCCGGATAGTCGTGCTTCAATCTGCGACGCGGCTATGCGGGCCGCTCGCGTGTGCCTGATTTTCTTCCGAATCGATCCGGCAGGAAGAGGATGATCGTCCCCAGCATGAGCAGCGCCGTACCGATCCAGACCCAGTTAACTAATGGATTAATGTAGACCTTAAATGTAGCTACGTCAAGCGTTTCGTTCAGTTCCGCCAGGACCACGTACAGGTCCTCATTCACCGTCGACCAGATGGAAACTTCCGAAGTCACCTGGTCCTGTATGGGGTAGAGACGCTTCTCCGGAGCCATCATCACGACGGGCTCGCCGTCCACGGAAAGTCGGAGCATGCCGGCGTAGGACACGTACTCGCCCATGTTGGTCTCGGTGAGGGAATCGAAGTCCAGCGTGTAGTTCTTGATCTGGAAGGACTCGCCCTCACGGACCGCGAAGTTCTCCTCCCGGTCGAACGCCTTTCCCGTGAAGCCCACGAAGAGGAGCACGATGGCGATGTGGACGACGTAACCGCCGTACCGGCGCTTGTAGCTCATGACCAGGCGGTAGAACGCCGCGGGCCAGGATTCTTCGTTCGTCGACCGGCGCGCGCGGGCACCGCGGTAGAATTCCAGGCCGATGGCGCCGACCACGAAGGCGCACATGCTGAAGGAAAGCACGGCGTAGACGTGCCGGATGCCGAAGGCGAGCAGGATGGCGGCCGCGGCGAGGAAGCAGGCTATGGGAATGGTGAAATGCCGCTTCAGGCTCTGCACGGACGTCTTGCGCCAGGCGAAGAGCGGACCCGCGCCCGTGAGGAAGAGCAGGAAAATGCCCAGGGGCACGTTGATCTGGTTGAAGTACGGCGCGCTCACCGTGATCTTCTCCCCGCTGACCGCCTCGGAAAGCACGGGGAATATGGTGCCCCACAGGATGGCGAAGCACACGCCGACGAGGGCAAGGTTGTTCAGCAGGAAGCTGCTTTCCCGCGAAACGAAGGAGTCGAGTTCGCTGCGGGCCTTCAGGGCGTTGCGCCGGCTGATCAGGAGTCCGAAGGACAACACCATCGAGACGATGACGAAACCCAGGAACATGGGGCCGATGCCCGAAGTGGTGAAGGAATGGACCGATGAGACGACCCCGCTCCGCGTGAGAAAGGTGCCGAAGTAGACCAGGCCGAAGGTCAGGATGATCAGGATGAAGTTCCAGATCTTCAGCATGCCCTTCTTCTCCTGGATCATCACGGAATGGAGAAAGGCCGTGATGGTCAGCCAGGGCATGAGCGCCGCGTTCTCCACCGGGTCCCAGGCCCAGTAACCGCCCCATCCCAGCTCGACGTAGGCCCACCGGCCGCCCAGCATCAGGCCGAAACCGAGGAAGAACCAGGCGTAGAGGGTCCATCTGCGGATCGTTCGGATCCACGTGTCGCCCAGTTCCCCCGTGATCAACGCGGCTATGGCGAAGGCGAAGGGGACCACGGTCCCCACGTAGCCCTGATAGAGGATGGGCGGGTGGATGATCATGAGCGGCATCTGCAGCACCGGGTTCAGGCCGCGGCCCTCGGCGGGTACGAAGGGCAGCAGCTCGAAGGGATCGGCCATGAAGATGAGCAGGGCGATGAAGAACAGGACCACCGACATCATCACCGCGTGTACATAGGGGATCAGCGTCTGGTTCCGGTCCCGGTTCGTCAGGTGCACCACCAGCGCGAAGAGGGCCAGGGTCCATACCCACAGGAGCAGGGAGCCCTTCTGCCCGGCCCACATCGCGGTGACGCGGTAGAACTCGGGCAGGGTGCTGCTGGTGTAGGAGGCGACGTACTCCACCTGGAAGTTGCCCGTGTACAGGTGGTATATCAGCACGATGGACGACAGGGTCAGCAGGCCGAAGGTGGCGAGGACGCCGTGGGCCCCGCTGGCGATCATCTGCGGGTTCCGCGCCCGGGCGCCGACCACGCTGGTCACGCCGCCGTAGGCCGCCGCCATGAAGGCGAGCAGGAGACTGAAGTATCCGATATCGTTCATTTATTCACTCAGATGGCCGCCAGATGGGTCCGCGCGGTTTCAGGTTCGTCTTTCCACCTCGATCCGGCCCTCGCCGGTAATCCTCCCGACGAGTACTTCGGTCGCCAGTCCGACGAAGAGACCGTTCTCCAGGATGCCGGGTATGTTGTTGAGCGTGCGCTCCATCTCACCGGGGTCGTCGATCCCGTCGAAACGGGCGTCCACCACCATGTTCCCCTGGTCCGTGATGACCGGTCCGTCCTTGTGCACCGCCATCCGCAGCACGGGTTCCCCGCCCATCGCTTCGACCGCGCGCATGACGGGCCGGACGGCCATGGGCAGGACTTCCAGCGGCACGGGGCTTTTCGTACCCAGCCACTGGACCAGTTTCGATTCGTCCACGATGACGATGAACCGTTCGGCCATGCTGTCCACGATCTTCTCGCGCAGGTGGGCGGCGCCCCGGCCCTTGATCAGGTTCATCGCGGGATCGACCTCGTCCGCGCCGTCCACGGCGATGTCGACCCGGTCCACGTCGTCCAGCGTGCCCGCCGGGATGCCGTTCCCGCGGGCCAGCACCGACGCGTCGAAGGACGTGGGGATGCCGACGATGTCCAGTTGCTCCTCCCGCACGCGCCGTCCCAGTTCCTCGATCATGAACTCCGCCGTCGATCCGGTGCCCAGCCCGACCACGTCGCCCTGGCCGACCATACGGGCGGCCTCGATACCGACGGTCCTCTTCATGTCTCGGGTCAGGTCTTCGGATGGCATGTACTGGTTTCCGGGTCTCGAACCGGCTATTAGACAGCGTCCAAAGATAAGCCGGATCGACTGTTTAAGTCAACTGATTCCGGTTCCTTAAGCACATGAATCTGACAGATTGCGCGTAAGGCTGCAAGGGATGGCCGGCGTGAGATCGGGCCGTGGGCCGAAGATGCGGGCCGGCGGCGCGAACCGGCCTGGCAGAAGGATGGGGCCTCCGGTGTGTCGTGGGTCGTGAGACGGCCCGCACTTCAACGGGAACTGCGGCGGAAGGTCATCTGGTTTCCGCTGGGGAAGAAGATGGTAAGGAGATCTTCGTCTATCGTGATGGTGCAGGGCTCGGCGGGTGCGTCTTCGGCGTCTGTCGGCCTCACTCTCATCGAAAGCTCGCTGGCCTCGAACCCGTCGACGGCGTGGCCGCCGGAGAGGTTGTACAGGTGGCGGAAGGTCAGCTTGTCTCCTTCCAGCATGTAGGTGCCCCCCTCGCCCGATCCCCTCCGCGGGCCCTCGTCGGTCACGATGAAGAAGAGGACCGACCAGTCCTTTTCGGTGAAGGAGATCAGCCCGGTCACCTCGTGGACGGGTCCGGATTTAAGCCGATACGTTTCCGGTTTCCAGGCGCCCCGGAGATCGAGCGACCCGGCCTCGGACTGCGGGCTGGCGGCCGCGGCGGCTCCCGTACCGGCCGCCTCTGGAACGGTGGCGCCCAGCATGACGGCGCCCGGTACCAGGAACAAGGTCAGTATGATGGATGTTTTCCAGTGCATGGTTGTCCTCACGGCTTTCCGGCCGGGTCGACGCCCGCCCGTTTCAGGTAGTCTCCGATGTACTCGAGGAGGTCGGCCTGTGCGTTCCCCCGGTCCTGGTAACGCCTCAGGAGGTCCTCGACCATCGGGGCGATTTCCAATGGGACATCGAGCGACCTGCCGAGCTCGACGCCCAGGTGCATATCCTTTACCCCAAGGTCGACGGCGGAATACAGGGACTGGTCGTCCAGGAAGCGGGTCAGGCACCGCTCCATCATCCGGCTCTGGCCCATGCTCGGACGGATGGCGTCGATTAACCTACGCGGATCGATGCCCGCCTGAATGCCGATGGCCATCCCTTCGCACGCGCCGATGAAATTGATGAACATCATGAGATTGTTCACCAGCTTGGTCGCGACGCCGCTGCCGGTATCTCCCATGCGGACGACCGTTTCGCCCACGCCCCGCAAGAGAGGTTCGTACCGACCGAACACCGCCTGCGGACCGCCGACGAACACGGTCAGGGTAGCGTCCCTGGCGCCGAATACGCCACCGCTGATGGGCGCGTCGAGCACGTCGATACCCCGCGCCTTACCTTCCCTGGCGATCCGGCGGGCGAGACCCGGTTCACCCGTGCTTGTGTCGATATAGACGGTCCCTTGTGCGAGCCCTTCGAACACGCCGTCCTCGCCCAGGACGACCGTCTCCACTACGGCGGGACCGGGCAGCGAGGTGAGGACCGCTTCGGCGCCCACGGCCGCCTCGCGAGGGGACGAAGCCCAACTCGCCCCGGCCTCAACCAGGTTAGCGGCTTTATCTTCGTCCAGGTCGTGGACGCGCAAGGCGTGTCCGGCGCGCAGGAGGCTGGCGGCCATGGGATTGCCCATGTTGCCCAGCCCGATGAAACCCACGTTCATGGCCGGCCCTATCGCGTTTCGTCGATGGTCGGGAAGTCCCCCGGTATGGTGATCTCGATGACTTCGAAATCGTCGGAGTACTCCATCAGCTCATGCGCGACGCCGGGCGCCTGGTACCACGCGTCGCCCGCGGTCACCTCGATCTCGCCCACGTCCGCCAGGTCGATGCGCGCCCAGCCCTTGAGAAGGTAGTTCATCTGGAATTCGAGTTCGTGGGAGTGATAGCCCATGGGACCGTCGCAGGACTGGGCGGCCCGGATGACGTGAGCCATCACCCGGCCTTCGGTGGCGGACTTCATGCCCAGGTCGCGGTATACGAAATAGGGGCGCAGCCCCTTGACCCAGTCGGCGCCTTCCGCATGGGCCGCGAAGGACTTGGACGTGTTCTCAGCCATGATGGTTCTCCTATTATATGGAAACGATGAATGCTGACGACAGTTGGAAAGAGGCGAGTGACAGGTACTGACGACCGACGCGGACGACAGATGCCAGGGTGCTCGCCTGGACGGTTCTAGGGCGTGCCCCGGTTTTAGGGCGTGCCTCGCTACAGGACACTCGCCCAAACGGCATCAGGGCGTGCCCCTCCGCTCTCCTCCATCCATGTAGACGGCGGTGCCGAAGACATAGGAACAGGGTTCGGACGCGAGGAAAGTCGCCACGGTAGCGACCTCCTCCGGTTCCGCGATGCGGCCGGCGGGAATCCGCTCGCCGGCTTCGCGTAGCAGGTCCTCGACGTCGCGGCCCTGCCGGTCGGCCTCCACCTGCTGCAGGTCCCGGGCTCGCTGGGTGTTCGTCATGCCGGGACATATGGCGTTGACCAGGATGCCGTCGCCGGATACCGCGTCCGTCAAGGCCCGCGTGCTGTTGAGGACGGCGATGTTGGCCAGGCTCAAGGGGATGTTACCGCGTCCGGGGCTTGTCCCCGCGCCGCCGGCGATATGGACGATGCGCCCCCACCGGTTCTCCCGCATGTACGGGATCACCAGTTGCGACATCCGCAGGTATCCGTGGGCCTTGAGCGCCATCCCCTCGTCGATCTGTTCCGTGGGAAGGTCCAGGATGTCACCGCCCCGGGCCGCGCCGGCGCAGTTGACGAGGATGTCGATGCCGCCGAAGGTGCCGGCGGCTTCCCGGACCACCTTGCGGCAGCCGTCCATCGAGACCAAGTCAGCGGTGACCGCGTGTCCCTCGCCGCCCGCTGCTTCGATTTCCCGGACCACGTCGTCCAGCAGGTCCAGGTTCCGGGCCGTGACGCACACGCGGGCGCCCTCCCGGGCCAGGGCCAGCGCGCAGCAACGTCCGATGCCCCGGCTGGCGCCGGTGACGATCGCTCTTTTCCCGCGGAGTTTCAGGTCCATGGCTTAAACGCTCCGGCTTAAACGCTCCGATCTCGAAGATAGGAACCACACCGTCGCCCCATCGGACCGGGTTGCTTGGGACCGGATTGCCTCCGCCCGCGGCCCGGTCGGCGGTGGATCGATCACAACCCCAGCAGGCGGACGGCGTTCCCTCCCAGGATAGCGGTGCGGTCTTCTGCGGTCAGATCCATCGCGTTGATGCTTTCGATCATCTTCGGCATGCTGCCGATCTGGTGGGGATAGTCGCTCCCGGCCAGGATCCGTCCCGCGCCGGCGAAGCCCAGGGCGAAATGCAGCGCGTCCACGTCGAAATTGACCGTGTCGTAGTAGAACTGGTTCTTCAGGTAGACCGTGGGATGGTGCTCCAGGTTGGCGCGGCACTGCGGAAAGGCCTCGTAGCACCGGTCAAAGCGCTCGGCCAGGTAGGGCACGGCGCCGCCCAGGTGGCCCAGCACCCAGCGGATATTCGGAAAGCGCTCCACCACGCCGCTGAAGAGCAGGCTGGCCGTGGCCAGGGTCGTATCCATGAGAAACCCCACCGCGGGCATGAGCATGTAGTCCTTCATGGCCTCCACGCCCAGGGGGAAGGTGGGGTGGATCATGACGGCCATTGCGCGATCGTCCGCTATCTCGTACATGGGCCAGAAGCACGGATCGCTGAGCGCTACGCCATTAGCGTTGCTGTACACGCACGCCCCCTTCAAACCCAGCGAACCAACGGCCCGTTCCAGTTCGGCGGCACAGGCCTCCGGCTTGTTCAGCGGCAGCGTGGCCAGGGCCGGCAGACGGTCCGGATGCGCCTGTTGTATTTCGGCGAAGAGATCGTTGACCTTGCTGCTGAGTTCGGCGGACCGGTCCGGCGTCTCGATGAGCGTGCCGGGCGCCGTGAAGGTGATGACGTGGGTATCGACGCCGGCCTCGTCCATGACCTCCAGGCGCACGTCCATGAGGCGGTGGCCGGGCACCAGGATGTTGTAGTCGCCGGGAGAGTGCAGGACCGGGTTGCCGTCTTCGTCGTCGGTCACCGTGTACGCGCTGGGACCCTTCCGGATCTCCTCGACGTACCGGGGCGGATAGACGTGGTTGTGAAAATCGACGATGGGCATGGGGTGAGCCTGTCCTCTCTGCTCGATTGCGCGTCAGCTCCCGTACAACGCGTTGAAGAGCAGCTTGAAGGTACCGTGGGTCTGGTTGCGGAAATTGACCTGGAACCCGTAGAGTACGATGCGGCCTTCGCCGTGCCGCACGCTGATCATGGCGGGCTTGCCGGCGATATGTTCCTCGCCGATCAGCCACCCGCTCTCGAGCACGTCTTTCTCGGGATAGGCGGCAACTACCTCGTACCGGTCGTTGAAGTGCGAAGGGTTGATCGAATACACCGGGCTGCCGCGGTGCATGGCCAGGGCCCGGTCCGGCATGCCGTATCCAAGCGGGTGGGTATTGTCGACCCGGATCCGCAGCATGGAACCGGGGCAGAAGAACGCGCTTTCCGACAGTCCGGCCGTTACGTCGGTGATATGGAGGCCGAACTTCTCGATGGGTAGCTGGCACGCGCGTCCGACGGCCACGAGCGTGCCGCCTTTATTCACGAAAGCGCCGATGGCCTCGATTTCCGAATCCCCCAGGGCGCTGTGGTACTTTTCGGGCTGGGGCACGGTCTTCAGGCGTCTTTCGATCTCCTGTTCCGTGCCGGCCATCATGTCCATCGTGTCGTCCGGCAGGATGAATACGTCGCAGAGGTCGCTGAGATCGCCTTGAATATCGGCGTCTCGAACGGAGCGGTAGGAAAAACCCGACTGTTCCAGCGTCATGCGGGTCCAGCCTTCGGGCATATTGCCGCCCCAGTACCGCTGGTACATGGCGATGCGCGGCTTCGCGAGCGGATCGCCTTCCACCGGATCTTCGAGGCGGTAGCCGGCGGCGCCGGCATCCCGGACGATTTCCTCGGACCTCGCCTGGTCGATCCCGCTGACGATAAAGGCGCCAGCCGGCATGGCCGACATGCCTTGGCCACCCACGGAAAGGGGGCCAGTGGCACGGTAGACTTCCGCGCCCGCATCGAGGGCCGCGTTGACCGCGGCGAAGGCGGCGTTGAACCGAGGGTCGATGGCCATGCCGTGCGCTCCGTCGCCGGTCACCGCACCGTTCGCCGGCGCCGGTTCGGTCACGGCGTCCAGGTTCAGGGCATCCTCGTCCAGGGCGGCGTGGGACACTTCCGCCGGTTCCGCGCGGACGCCCATCATCTCCGCCAGCGTGTCCGTCGTCGTGTCGAAGATCCTGGTGGGCGAGCCGTCGGCCTTGCGCGCCCAGGCGTCGTCCGGCCAGAAGGTCTGCTCCAGCAGCGTCTTGACCACGCCGCGCTTGGGCTGGGCGTTGGAAATGAACCAGGTACCCGCGGGATAGACCCGGCTTCCCACCGTCGCCCGCGTCCGGGTGCGCTGCACGTCGATACCCTGGCGTAGAAGGGCGTTTACCAAGTGGGTCACGACCGCCGGATCGTGCTGGTCCGGGCGAATGAAGAAACCCGCTGAATCGTCCTCCCGCCCTCTTTGGGTCTGATGCAGGGCCTTCTGCACGGCGTTACGCAGCACCGTTTCCCGGCACCGCGCCGCGATGTCCATGATGCCCATGGCGGCGACGAGCTGCTGGTCCACCATGTCGCGCAGCCGCCACCATCCCCCCGGCCACGGATTCGGGAAATTGGTCTGCGGCTTGTAATGAGGCAATGTGTGCAGGGTGTTCCCGTCCTCGCCCCTGAGCTGATGAGGATGCACGTAGAGGGGACTGGCCAGTTTCGCCTGGGCGGTTTCGGAAAGCAGGCTTGCGATGTTGTGGTAGTTGCCGAGCCAGTGAAACCCCATGTGGTACCAGGCCGGGAACATGGCGCCGCTGATGACGCCCTGGTGGCCCGCTTCCTCCAGCTTGTACACCATGTGGGCCCCGTACCAGTTAATCTCGCGCCATACGAGCGGGTCGGCGTGGGGATGAATGGGTTCGCAGTAGGGGCAGACGAACAGGCGGGGCTGATAGCCGCCCATCTCGTGATGGTCCTGGAAGACATGGGGATGCCAGTCCTGGAACATGATCCGGGCCATGTACTTCGATTCCACCAGGTTCAGCATGAAGGCGTCCCGGTTGTTGTCATGGCCGCAGTATCGGTGATACAGCCAGGGCAGGTCGCAACCCTCGAATTCCGTGCCCAGGTGCTCGTTGTACCAGTCGGTCACCATGAGCTGGCCGTCCGGATTGAAGCAGGGCACCATTAGGAAGATAACGTTTTCCAGGATGTGCTTCGTGGCCTCGTCCTCGCCCGTCACCAGGTTGTAGGCGAGCTGGGGCGCCATCTGCGTCGCGGCAATCTCATTGGCGTGGAGGCTCATGGACTGGCAGACGATGACCTTGCCATCCTGCACCAGGCCGTCGATTTCGGCATCGGACAGGCCCCTCGGATCGGCGATCCGCCCGTTGACCTCCCGAAGCTCCTCCAGCCTGGCCTGGTTCTCCGCGGAGGTGATGATGGCCAACAGGAAGGGGTTGCCCTCTGTCGTGGGACCCAGGTTGGCCACGCGTATATTCTCGCTCTGCTGGTTCAACAGGTAGAAATACTCCGCGATGCGGTCCCAGCGGGCCATCTTGCGGTCGTCGCCGAGCCGGAAGCCGAAGAAGGATTCCGGTCGTTCAACACGCTCGGCCATACAGCGCTCCTGTCCGTGGTTGTCCTGTCCGTGGTTGTCCTGTCCGAGATTGTCCTGTCGGTTCTATCTACTGTGTCTTACGCTCCACTTTGGTAATCACGACCGGCGGCGTGAGACGCTGGTTTTCGCGGGGGGACATCTGGATCTTCCGGATCACGTCCATGCCCCGGGTCACGCGGCCGAATGCGGCGAATCCCTGTCCGTCCGGGTTGCGCTTTCCGCTGAAATCCAGTTCAGGCTGGTCGCCGATGCAGAAGAAGAACCCGGAGGTCGCCGTATCGGACCCCATGCGCGCCATGGAGATGGCCCCGTCGACGTGCTTCAGTCCGGTCGCGGAGGTCCGTTCCAGGGGAATCGGATCGAATCCGCTGTTGGGCGGATAGCTGTCGTCCCGGTAATCGGGGTTTACGGCGCCCTGTATCACCTCGATCTTCACGTCGTTGTTCGGCTGGTTGTCCATGGTCACCGTCCGGTGGAACACCCCGCCGTTGTACTGTCCGGCATCCACGTACTGCATGAAGTTCGCCACGGTAACCGGCGCCCGGACCGGGTCGAGGACGATTTCGATGGTCCCCGCTTCCGTAGTCATCTCCAGGGTGATTTCCTCTTCCTGGGCGTGGACCTGTCCGCCCGGTCCGGTCAGTCCGCCCGCTCCGCCGAAGAGACCGCAAAGCAGCAGACCGGCAAGGATGCGTTTCATACCAGTCGCCGGAATTCTCATGAGCATGATCCCCGTCCGGTAAACGGCATCACGGCCACCCGTGACGCCCGGTCCGGATGACCGTGGGATGAACACCGTCGTGAATACGTGGAAACAGCAGCGGATACCGGTTCACCCGGCACGGCGGGACGAACCTGAAAACGTAAGGCATGATGAAACCGGGGTGGGTCCCTGTCAAGCGTTTTATGGTTGCAGTCAGTGGGGTTCCGGCACCCAGTCGACACGGGCAAAAACCTTGACAGTACGACTGGCGCAGTGGAACTTATGGGCATAAACCGAGCAGTCAGTTTTCTCCCGTCGGGCCTTCGTGGCCGGCCCCCGAGATGACCTCCCATGAACAGGCGATTTGAGCGGTCAGCACGGTCCGAACGGACCGCATGGTTCGCGTGGTCCGCACAGTACGCAAACCGGATCGGACGGTACTTGGATCGGTACGAGTTCGAGGATCTGGTTCCCCACCCGCTAAAGCGGTTCTCGCGCCGGTTTCTCGGCGCCGGAGTCTGGTTCGCCGCCTTCCTGCATTTCTTCGCCGCAGGTAGCATATACATCTACAGCCGGATCGACTTCGAGCCCATGGTGGAGCTCGAGATCCTGCCCTATCCCGATCACCTGATCGACCTCATCGATCCGGCCAGGCTGCTCACGTCGGAGCAGGGTGGTGGCCGTCCCGGACGGCTCGAGCCGCCGGAGGATCCCGGTGACGATATCATGAGCCAGGGTGTGCCCGTTCCCGTGGTCGTGGGGATACCCGAACCGATCGACGACAGCCTGATCGCCGAAGAGCACGAGATCGCTTCCCAGGAGGAGATGGAAAGAGCCGTGGCCGTCGCCATGGAATCCGAAAGCGAACCCGGCGACGAGACGGGCATGGCAGGTTCGGGTGTCGCGGGAGGCGTCGAAGGGGGAAGCGGGAGCGGCGGTACCGGCGGCCTCGGCGAAGGGGGAGACGGCACCTGGAAATACGACACGCCGCCCATTCCGCGCCGCCTCAACATGAGCATCTCCCGGAGGGAAATCCCGCGGAATCTGCGCCACGTGAAGGACAGCATCGTCCGGTTCGAGCTGCTGATCGATGAACAAGGGGAGGTCGTGGACGCCACCATGATCGAATCGACCGGATACGCCGAGATCGACGATCTGCTGCTCCAGAAGATCTACGCTTCCCGATATCATCCCGCCACCTTGAAGCAGCAGCCGGTCAAGGCGTGGATCGCCGTAGGCTACGGCTACAAGGTCGGCAGATAGTATCGGTGTCCACAGCCGGCCGCGTCCCGGTGTCTGTCGCCGGCCGCGTCCCGGTCGGCCCATAGAACCAGGATTCCATGTCCCCATCCCTCTGTCTCATGATGTTCCTCCAGTTCTTCATCTGGGGGGCCTGGTTCACGACGATCGCCGTCTACATGAGCGCCCACGGGATGGGAGACCTGACCCACTGGCCCTACACGGTGAACCCGGTGGCCGCGATCATCTCCCCCTTCTTCCTGGGCCTGGTGGCGGACCGTTATTTCGCGCCGGAACGGATCCTCGGCTGGCTGCACATTCTCGCTGGCGGTGTCATGCTGCTCGTACCCCGGGCCGTGGATTCGCCGCTCCTCTTCATCCTCCTCCTGCTGGCCTACAACATCTGCTACATGCCGACCCTGGGCCTGGTGAACGCCATCACGTTTCACAGGATCGAGGACCGGGAAGCGCAGTATCCGCTGATCCGCGTGTTCGGCACGGTAGGCTGGATCGCGGCGGGACTCTTCATCAGCTTCGTCCTGGGGCTGTTCACGGGCGGGATCATTCCCGAGGAGACGGCCTGGCCGCTCTACACGACGGGGGTCGCCGGCCTGGTCATGGGGCTGTACAGCTTCACGCTCGGCCGGACGCCGCCGGCCGCGGCGGGGAGGAAGGCGTCGCTGCGGTCCGTGATCGGGCTGGACGCCCTGCAGGAACTGGGCAGCCGGTCGTTCTACCTGTTCATCCTGAGTGCCCTGCTCCTGTGCATCCCGCTGGCCTTCTACTACAACTTCACGCAGATCTACCTCGGCGCGACGGAATTCACGAACATCGCGGGCACGCAGACCCTGGGCCAGTTTTCCGAGGTCTTCCTGATGCTGTGCATGCCCTTCTTCTTCCGGCGGCTCGGTGTGAAGCGCATGCTGCTGATCGCCATGGCCGCCTGGATCGTCCGGTACGGGCTGTTCTCCCTCGGCGCGCCGGACGCCCTGTGGACCCTGATCGTCACGGGGATCATCCTCCACGGCATCTGCTACGACTTCTTCTTCGTGACCGCCCACGTCTACATGGACCAGCAGGCGACACCCGCGAACCGGGGGCAGGCCCAGGGGCTGTTCGTCCTCGTTTCCAGCGGACTGGGCATGCTGATCGGCGCCCAGATCGCCGGCCGGGTCTACAATGCCTTTCTCGGTTCGACGGGGAGCCTCAGCCTGTCGGACTGGCAGGTATTCTGGATCCTGCCCGCCGCCCTGGTCATACTGGTCCTGATCCTCTTCGCGGCGGGATTCAAAGCGGAAATGAGCTCGTCGGGGCAAAAGCGCCCGTCGGGCTAGAAGAGCCGTCGGTGCTGGAGAGTCCGTCGGGGTAGAGGCGCCTGTCAGTGTAAAATCGCCCGTTGGGGCAGGATTAGGAAGAGGGGTGCGGCGGATCCGGGGTGCGTCAGGCTTTCCGGAACCAGACCAGGTACACCACGGCCCCCAGGCCCAGGCATCCCAGTCCGGGCAGCGCTTGCAGGAAGTTCTGGGTGACGACCGTCACCACGACCCACGCCACCACCACCAGGAACAGCACCGGCACGTAGGGATATCCGGGGACTTTGTACGGACGGTGCGCGTCCGGATGCTTGCGCCGGAGCACGATGAGTGCGAGGACGTTGAGTCCGTAATACAGGTAGACGATGTAGACGAAGGCGTTGATGATGGCCTGGAATCCGCCCAGGAAGGTCCACACGAATCCCATGATCGACACGGCCACGACGGCGCGGGACGGCGTCCGGTACCGGGGGTGCACATGGGTGAACCACTTGAAGAACAGGCCCGCTCTCGCCATGGCGTAGGGGATCCGGGGGGTGATGATCATGGTGCCGTTCATGGTGCCGAAGGTCGAGATCATGACGGCCGCCGAGATCAGCGACGCGCCCACGGGGCCGATCAGCCGGCTCGCTGCGTCGGCCGCCACACGCTCGGAAGCCGCGATTTCGTCGATGCTCAGGACGTACAGGTAGGACCAGTTGACCGCGAGGTAAACGAGGGTGCAAAGACCCAGGCCGAAGAAGATCACACGGGGCAGGATACGCTGCGGGTCCTTCACTTCGCCCACGACCATGTTGGTGTTGACCCAGCCCTGGTAGGCGAAGAGCCCGCCGATCATTGCCGGACCGAGCACGGCCAGGATGCTGAAGTCGATGTCCGGCGGCACCAGTGGCACGAAATGTTCGCTGTTCCCGCCGATCCAGGCGGCCAGCAGCGCCAGGCCGACCAGGGCCGTTACCTTGGCGAAGGTCGTCAGGTTCATCACCAGCCCGCCGAAACGAACGCCGACGTAATTGACATAGCAGAGAAACAGGATCAGCGCCCAGACGGCGACTTGCTGGGAAGAGATGCTCAGGGGACCGAGTTCCAGCACGATGATCTGGGACGAGATCGCCGGGATGAAATACCCCATGTAGCTGATGCATATGGCGCCGATGGCGGCCATGCCGGCGCTCTGGAGCAGCACGAACTCCACCCATCCGTAGAGGAAGGCGATGATGGGCGGGAAGGCCTCGTTGAGGTAGACGAACTGCCCGCCGCTCCGGGGCATCATGGTACCGAGCTCGGCGAAGCACAGGGCTCCGGCGAAGCCCAGCGCTCCGCCCAGGATCCATACCAGGAGGAACAGGCCGGGGTTGCCGAGTTGCTGGGCGATGCCCGCCGGCGCGCCGAAGATGCCGGAACCGATAATACCGCCGACGATGATGGTCGTGGCGGATACCACGCCCAGATCGCGTCTGAGTTCGGTTTCGAGTTGGAAAGGACTGGATGAATCGGGTTTCACGGAAAAGAAGATACCATCCGATGGGAAAGGTACGCCACAGTTTTATTCCCGGCAGGCAACGTGCCGGCCGGCCGGGCGCCAGCCCCACCTTGCCGCTTGACAAGCGTCCCGGCAGATACCTACCTTTCGCAGGATACCCATACCGCTTGCCCACACCTCAAGATCCGGATCACCACAAATGCACTCGAGATACACTATCCATGAACCAGCATATCGCCACGGCCAGTTAAGCACACGTGTGCGCTGGGTGGGAGAGGCATTGATTCAACCTGCCGTCGTGTGCCGCGCACAGTCACGGGAGCCAGACCCGTGAGGAACAGGCCGGTCACGATCAAGGACATCGCCAGGCGGCTGGGCATTTCGTACTCCACGGTCTCCAGGGCGCTGTCTCCCCGCATGTCCCACCTCGTAAAGGAACAGACGCGCCTGCTTGTGAGACGGACCGCGGCGGAGATGGACTATTCGCCCAATCTCATGGCCCAGGCTTTCGTACAGGGAACGGAAGGCGTCCTGGGGCTGGTGACCAGCCGGATCGGCCGGGAATTTACCGGCAGGCAGATCAACCACCTGGTGCAGGCCGCCGCCCGGGACGGTTACCAGGTGCTGATCGCGGCGGTCTCGAGCCGGACCGCATCTTCCGGGAAAATCGGAGGGGCCGAACGGTCTGTACGGTCTGAACAGGCCGAACAGGCCGAGCAGGCCGAGCAGGCCGAGCAGTTCATGCATCTGAAGGCCCGCGACGTGGACGGCATCCTGGTCCAGGCTCTCGGCGACGAAAGCGAGTCGGCCCGGATCGTCCATGCCGCCGGAGGCCAACTGCCCGTGGCGGCCTTTGGATTCGCCGTGGACGATGTCTCGAGCGTTCTCCTGAACCCGGCCCCGGGCATGCAGGCGGTTACCGAGCATCTCATCGGTCTCGGGCATGAACGGATCTGTTTCCTGGGAGAAGATCCGATCGGTTCGGGCGGTCCGCGGTCCCATGTAGAGGGTTATCGCCGTGCGATGCGCAGGCACGGGCTGGCACCCCGCATCGTTCCCGTCGAAACCGGAAACGCCCGGGCCGGCTACAATCTGGGCAGGGCGCTGCGCGGCCGGTATACCGCCCTTGTATGTTGCTCCGACTACACGGCCCTCGGCGTCTGCAGGGGACTGATCGAATCCGGGGTGCGGGTTCCCGACGACATGGCGGTAACCGGTTTCGGAGACAGCGAGGTCTCGGCTTATGTCAGGCCATCCCTGACTACGCTTTCCATCCCCTTCGAGGATATGGCCGCCCGGACGATACGGGGCATCCTTCGCCAGATCCACGGCCATTCCACCCCGGGTCGGAGCGTCTTCAAACCCCATCTCACCGTCCGGGAATCCTGCGGCGCGGATAAGACCATACCTTAGAAAAAACCGTTTGACACATGCAACGGGCTTGGCCAAATTCGGTTTTGCAAACGTGTGTAATACGCTGCTCAAATCAGCAAAACGGGCGCCGTTCCCGGACTTCAGGCGGATAACCGGCTGCCCGAAACGCGTCCGGGAAACCGGTGCGGAAGGGCCGATGAGAAAGAAGCGGGTGACGATCAAAGACATCGCGAAGACGCTGGGCGTCTCCCACACCACGGTCTCTCGCGCCCTGTCCCGGAACAAGTCGCACATGGTGAGCGTGGAAACCCGCCGGCAAGTGGAACAGGTTGCCGAGGAGTTTTCCTACCGGCCCAACCTGATGGCCAAGGGATTTGCCACGGGAAGGACGGGCACGCTGGGCCTGCTGGCCGGCGAAAGCTACCAGGAGCAGGCCGGCACGCAGATCGAAAACTTCCTGAGGGCCGCGGATGAACGGAACTACCGGCTCCTGGTGGGCATGTCCGCCGAATGGGGAACCTCGTCCCCGGAGACCGGTCAGGCCGCGCAGATGGAGCAGTTCATATCAAGCGGCATTGACGGTCTCCTGGTCCAGACCATGGGCGACGCGGGAGAGTCGGAGCGTATCCTGGCCGCGGTCGACGACCGGGTGCCCGTGGTGACTTTTCACTATCCCGCCCGGGGTTTCCCCGGCGTGGTGCTGGACTACGCGGCGGGGTTCCACCGGGCGACGGAACACCTGATCGCGCTGGGTCACCGGCGCATAGGGTTCCTCGGCGAAAACTGGGAAGGCCCCGGTCATGACGCCGCCCGGGGCCGGGGGTATTTCAAAGCCATGACCGAACACGGTCTTCACCCCGTTTGCCTGCCCGTCGGCCGCCAGCAGACGGAATCCGGTTATCGGCTGTCCAGGGAGGTAAGGGACCGGTTCTCCGCCCTCCTGTGTTGCAGCGACTACACGGCCATCGGCGTATACCGCGGCCTGGGCGAATCGGGGATCCGCGTGCCCGACGACGTGGCCATCGTGGGCAACGGCGATTCGGACATATCGGCATTCGTGACGCCCGCGCTTACGACGCAGTCGACGCCCACCAGGGGTATCGCCCGTGCGGCGATGGAACTGATGGTGAAGATTCTCGAAGGTCGGGAGGTGGCGTGCCAGATCGTGCTGGCATCCAATCTGATCGTAAGGGAATCCTGTGGATCCGCCGCCGTGGACCCCACCGCGATGCCGTGGTGACCCGCGCGGGATCCGGGGTTTCGCCGCCGCCCGTCCATTCGCCGCTGCCCGGGATTCCGGCACTGCCCGCCCTTCCGCCGCAGGCCCTCCTACCGCAGTCGCCCGTCCTTCCGGCCGCGGTCTCAACATCCTTGACACGGAACCGCCCCATTCTATCTTTATGGGTGGTGTCATTCTCTACTGTCGTACTGATTCGAAAACGCGTTTCGTCATCCCAACCCGTGCGTTCACGTCCTAACTCGGCCGTTCTGGTTTCCTGCGCGGTCACGGTCCGTTCCGGCCTGCCCATTTCGGCCAGCCCGTTCCGTCGTGGGATTGCAGTCCAAGCCAGATCGGCCCTCGGTTAGATCGGATCGGTCCATGAGAGTCAAGCAGGTCACCATCAAGGACATTGCGCAGAGACTGGGGATCTCCCACTCCACGGTTTCGCGGGCCCTGTCCCGCAGCGCGGCCTATCTCGTCAGCGAGAAGACCCGGATGCTCGTGAAGCAGACCGCCGACGAGATGCAGTATACACCCAACCTGATGGCGCAGGGATTCGTAACGGGCAAGACGGGCACGCTGGGCCTGCTCACCTACCAGATCTCCCTTGAAACCTACGGAAACCAGACGGAACAGATTCTCAGGGCGGCCGAGCGGGAGCACTATCAGTTGCTGATGGGCATGGCCGTGAACCGGACTTCCCGGTCTTCGCAGGACGACCAGGGCATGCAGATCCGGCAGTTGATCTCAAGGGGCGTGGACGGGCTCCTGATCAACACGCGGGGCGACCGGGGGGAATCGGACCGGATACGGGACATGGTGCGGAACCACATACCCGTGGTGACGTACCACTATCCCACGGAGCATATCAGCGGTGTCGTGCTGGATCTCGAGGCCGACTTCTATCACGCGACGAACCACCTGATCGAACTGGGCCACCGGAGGATCGGGTATATCGGCCGGAACCTGGACCTCGAAAGCCCGGTTTCATCCAAGGGAAGAGGGTACAGCAGGGCGATGGGGGACAACGACCTGGCCCATGAGATCATCCCTCCCCTGGGCAGTCGCGGTGAAGGCGGCTATATCCAGGGACTGAACCTGCGGGACCGGTTCACTGCCTTGCTCTGCAGGGACGACTACACGGCGATCGGGGTATGCCGCGGCCTGCGCGACGGGGGGCTTCGAATACCGGAAGACGTGGCCGTGGTGGGTTTCGGAGACATAGACGTTTCGGCCTACCTGTCGCCCGCGCTGACCACGATGGCCGTCCCCTACCAGGAAATAGCCGGGACGGCGATGGATCTGCTGCTGCGCAAGATCGGCGGAGAGGACACGACCGAGCAGGTCACGCTCCGCTCCCGCCTCATCGTCCGGGAGTCCTGCGGCGGGAACAAGGATTAGGTCCCGGCGCTCGGGCGCTTTACGCCCAACGGTCCAGGCCCAGCAGCCGGCGTCCCAGCGCGGTGAGACGCGCGGGACCGCTCCTGCGCTCGACGCCGCGCGGATCGCCCGGGAAGGCGTCCGGGTTCATGCGGTTCTTCCAGAGCGAGATGCGGTATTGCCGGAGGTTCTCGTCCTCCTCCGCGCTCGGGCTCGCGGAAATGTACTGGCACCAGCGGGGCCGGTCGGAGGTGTTGCGGCTGTTCCCGTGGGGCAGCAGGCTGTGCCAGATGAGCAGGTCGCCGGCCTTGCCGGGGATGGCGACCGGTTCCAGTCCAGTCATGTCCGGCCGCATGGGATCGCGGTCGGAAGGCTGGGTCTTCACCCATTCGAAAAACCGCCTGTGGAACCCCGGTACGCACTGGAAACCGCCCTGGTTGACGTCCGTATCGGTGAGGTACAGCACGCCCTGGACCTTGAACGTCTCCGAATGGACCGACGTGTCCATATCCCAGTGAATCAGTGACTCCTTGAACCCGTGCGGCCAGTCTTCCCGTTCCGGCGGCGTCATGTTGGCCCGGTCGATGCTCACCCACAGCTTCTCCTCGTTCCACAGGGTCTTGAACGCCTCGTACACCCGCTCATGCTGCCGGTTGTCCCACATCGCCTGGTGATGGTACATTTCGACGAAACCGAGGCGGCGGGGCGGATCGGCGTACCAGGTCTCCGGATCGCGGGGATCCAGGTCCAGAAACGCGGCGATGGCCGAAATCGTGGCTTCCCGGTGAGCGGCGGGTACGGCATCGGGAATGATCACATAACCGTTTTCGTCCCAGCAGGACCACTGATCGTCGGTGAACAACGCAACCCCTCCCGGAATATCGTGACAAGGCTAAAGTGGCGCGCCGGCGCGCCCGGTCCGCCTTTTAATCCAGCACGCCCGGCATCTCCAGCGGCTCAGATCAAGGGTTCAATGGGCACTTCACGGCCCGTTTCGGCGGACCTGTAGATGCCGTTCAGGATCTGTTGCACGAGGAGGCCGTGCTCACCCGGCGCCTCGGAGGGTTTCCGGGTCCGCACGCAGTTAATGAAATGTTCCATTTTGAAACGGAAACCATCCATATCGGGTAGATAGTCCGGCTTGATGTTGATCATGGTACCGGACTGGTCCTTGAAGACCCGTGGCGGACTGAACTGGCCGCCGGCCTTTTCGCCCATCAGCGAGAACGTCCATTCTCCCTTCCCGATATGCGCCGCGAAGGAAGCCTCCACGGAGAGCGTGGCGCCGTTGTCGAACCGGATCATCCCCACCGCCAGGTCCTCGACCGAGTACGTTTCGTGGTCCCAGTCGGGCCACATGGAAACCGTGTCGCTGGGCCGGTCTCCCAGGTAGGTGTAGGCGCTCCCAAAGGCGCTTACGGGCTGGGGAGAGCCCATGAGATAGTGGGCCGCTTCGATCATGTGCACGCCGATATCGATCAACGCGCCCCCGCCCTGAAGGTCTTTGCGGCCGAAGACGCCCCAGTTCGGTATCCCGCGGCGGCGGAGGGCCAGGCATCGTCCGTACAGGATCTTCCCGAACTCTCCCCGGTCGATGAAGCGCTTGAGCATCCGGGCCTCCGGCGCGAACCGGTGCTGAAACCCGATCACCAGGATGCGGCCCGTGTCCCGGCTTGCCTTAACCATTTCCGCGGCTTCTTCCGCCGTGATGGCCATGGGCTTCTCCACCAGGACGTCCTTGCCGGCCCGGAGCGCGTCGATGGTCGGTTCGCAGTGGGCGCTGTTCGGCGTGCCCACGGTGACCGCGTCGATCGAATCCATCGCCAGCATTTCCCGGTAGTCCTCGAAACAGTGGGGGATGCCGTACGATTCCCGGCAGGCATCCAGGGCGGCGCCGCTGATGTCGGCGACCGCCGCCAATTCCACGTCGTCCATACGGGACAGGTGCTGCATGTGTTCGCGGGCGATGCCGCCCCCACCGATGAAACCGATTTTCGTTTTAGGCACACCGCCATCCTTTCTTCATGCTGCGGACCAGGTTTCCCAATGAATCTTCACGACCGTTTCGCCGCCCGTGTCGCCGAAAGACAAGCCGATGCGGGGAACTGAATCGATGCATTTGTATTCAATACTATAAGGAACGTTGATGCGAATGCGCGACGCTCGCGAACGCAAATAATACTTTTGCCGGTCGACGAAATGCAAATATATTGCAAGGTAAACCCCGACACAACTCTATCAAGGCACCAGGGAAGGCGCTTTGGCGGGCGTTTGCGATCGAGGTCCGCGCCGGCAAGGCCGCGTGCCTCTTTTACGCGCAGTGGAGTTTCGATGTTCGACGCTGGAAGGTGGATCAAGGTGTTTTCAGGGCTTGCGATGCCGGCCGTAGCGATGCTGCTCGCGGTGCCGGCCATAACCGTGCTCGCTGCTCCGGCGGCTCCGGCTGCTCCGGCGGCTCCGGCGGCGGTGGCGACACCGGACGCTCCCGCTCCGGCGGACCGCGTTCCCGATCAATCGGGCAGGATCAATCCGAGTCTAGCCGTGGTGGACATCGTCACCTCGCGCGGCGATACGGTGGACAGCACGCGTGTCGACTGCTACTACCGCCTTTCCAACGAACTGTTCAGTTTCGTCCGGTCCGGGGACCGTTATGCTGCCCGTTTCGAACTCTCGCTGATCGTGATCGACGATGACGATTACCAGGTTACCGCCGAGACCATCCGGGATTCTGTCCTGGTGGACTCGGAAGTCGAGATGCGGGTGATGGACCATTCCCGCGCCAAACTGTACACCACCTACCTTCCCCCCGGCAAGTACGATCTCGAGATCAAGCTCTACGACCAGGATACCGGCAGCCAGCATGACATGGCCAGGCCCTTCGAGGTCCCAGATTACTACAAGGACCGGCTGAGCGTTAGCGACATCCAGTTCGCCGGGTTGGTCCTGGAAGGGTCGTCCAACGTCGGCCTGGAACGCAGGGGCATCCGGATCGTTCCCAACCTGACCCGGGCTTTCGGCGAAGACCATACCGACATGTACATCTACTACGAGGTGTATTCGGACGCGGCCGGGGAGGCGAAACTGCCGCTGTCGGCGGTATACAAGATCAAGTCGCCGTCGGGCAAGGTGATGCTGGAACGGGAGGAACCCCTGGATCGTCAGGGCCATATCGGCGCGTACAGCGGCCGGTTCGATACCAGCGGTTTGCCCCAGGGGGTGTACTCCCTCGAGATCGAAGTCGATGACCGCGCCGTGCGTAACCGGGCGAAAGCCGAATCGGAATTCCATATCACCTGGCAGTTCCTGCTGCCCCTGACGACGGCCAGGAACTTCAGGGAGATCACCGAGCAGTTGAGGTATATCGCCAAGAACGACGAGCTGGATACGTTGAAGAAATACAGGGACGCGCCTGCGGGAGAACAAAAAGTCGCCCTGGAGGCGTTCTGGAAACGCCGGGACCCCACGCCCGAAACGGACCGGAACGAGCACATGATCACCTATTACAGGCGGATCGCGTACGCGAACGAAAACTTCGACGACGGACTCCGTAAGGGCTGGCGCAGCGACCAGGGCCGGGTCTATATCGTCTACGGACCGCCGGACGAGATCGAGCGGCATACTTGGGACCGATCTTTCTCCCATCCGTACCAGGTATGGCACTACAACAACATAAGCCGTAGTTTCGTCTTCGTCGATTTCGACGGCTATGGCAGGTATCAGCTCTACCGGGTTTATTGAAACGGCGGTCACAGCCTATGGCGGCTTCCGTCCGGTTTGCCGAAATAGCCCTCCCTCTACCGGTCGACCAGGTATTCTCCTACAGCATTCCTGAAAATCTCCTCGACACGGCCCTGCCGGGACGCCGGGTATCCGTCGCCTTCACGAACCGCAGGATGACCGGCGTCATCACGGCGCTTTCGGACACCTGTCCCGTGCCGCGGTACAGGCCGCTGTCGGACGTCCTCGACAGCGATGCGGTCCTGGACGCCTCGCTGCTCGAACTCACGCGGTGGATCGGCCGGTACTATCTCTGCCCGTGGGGCGAAGCGATCAAGGCCGCCCTGCCCGCGGGCATGTTGTCGGAAAGCGAACAGATCGTCAGCCGGGACGAACCGTGCCCCCCCGAGTGCATGGACCGGCTTCGTCGCGCCGCGCCCCGGCAGGCCGAACTGCTCGCCCAGGTACCGGAACAGGGCGCCGTCACCCTGTCGATCCTCCGGCGCCGGACCCGCATCCGGCAGCCCTTCGCCGCCCTTCGCGGCCTCGAGGCGAAGGGCCTGGTAACGATTTCGATCGGAGATACCAGCACCGGTCCGGGCATCCGGTACGAGACCTGGGTCGAACTGGTCCCGCCGATGGAGGAGGCGGACCGGATCGTGACCAGGCTGATCCCCCGCGCGCCCCGGCAGGCCAGTTGCATCAACCTCCTGGCGCGGCACGGTGGCCGCCTGACCACGGAGCAGCTCCGTCACCTGGGGCGGATCGAACGGGACGTGGTGCGGAGAATGGAGAAGAAGGGCCTGGTGTCGCTCCGGGAGGTGGAGACGGTACGCGACCCCTACCGTGACGCCGAACTGCCCGAACCGGTAAAGGTCGATCCCACGGCGGAGCAGGCCGAAGCGCTGCGGACGATTCATGGCGCCATCGGCCAGGGCGCGTTCAAGTCCCTGCTGCTCTACGGTGTCACCGGCAGCGGGAAGACGCACGTCTACGTAAAATCCATAGAGAAGACCCTGGCAGCCGGCCGGTCGGCCATCGTGCTCGTGCCGGAACTCGCCCTGACCCCGCAGGCCGTGCGGCAGTTCCGCGCCCATTTCGGCGATCTCGTAACCGTTTTGCACAGCGGCCTGTCCCCGGGGGAGCGGTACGACTCCTGGCGGCGGACCCGCGCCGGGGACTACCGCATCGTCGTGGGCGCCCGGTCCGCCGTGTTCGCACCGCTGTCCGACCTCGGCCTGATCGTCATCGACGAGGAACACGAACCGTCCTACAAGCAGTTCGACGACCCCCCGCTCTATCATGCGCGGGACGTGGCGGTCGTCCGGGCGCGCACGGTGAACGCCGTCACGGTCATGGGCAGCGCAACGCCTTCCCTGGAGACCTACACCAATACGCAGACCGGCAAATTCGAATGCAGCCGCCTGACCGAGCGGGTGGACCGGCGCCCCCTGCCGGGCGTGCGGATCGTGGACATGCGGGAAGAGCGCCGGCTGGGCCGTTTTTCGATTTTCTCCGCTCCCCTGGCCGACCGGATCAAGGACCGGCTCGCCCGGCAGGAGCAGATCATCCTCTTCTTGAACCGGCGGGGATTCTCGCCCTTCGTCCAGTGCTACGACTGCGGGCTCTCCGTGTCCTGTCCCCACTGCAGCGTAACGATGACCTACCACGCCGACAGCCTGTTCATGCGCTGCCACTACTGCGATCACAGGGACCAGGCGCCGGAGGTCTGCCCCAAGTGCCGTTCCCAATCGATCGGATACCGGGGCGTCGGCACCCAGCGCGTCGAGGAGGAACTGAAGGAGCGGTTCCCGGACGCCCGGATCGTCCGCATGGACATGGATACCACGTCGCGGAAGGGATCCCACCAGGACATCTTCCACCGCGTGCTGAACCGCGAAGCGGACATCCTGCTCGGTACGCAGATGGTGGCCAAGGGGTTCGACTTCCCGAACGTGACGCTCGTGGGCGTCATCTCGGCCGACACGTCGCTCAATCTCCCGGATTTCAGGGCCAGCGAGCGGACCTTTCAGTTGCTGACGCAGGTGGCCGGCCGGACCGGGCGGGGAAAGCTGGGCGGCGAGGTGATCGTCCAGACCTATTCGCAGGGCCATCACAGCGTCGCCAGCGCGCAGGCCCACGACTACGAGTCCTTTTACGCCCGGGAAATCACCGACCGCAAGGCACTGGGTTATCCGCCCTTCGGACGCATGGTCGGGATCCTGTTTCAGGGGGAACGGGACGAATACGTGATGCGGGAGGCGCGCCGGTTCGCCGAGCTCATGCGGAAACAACCGGGGGGACTTAATATCCTGGGGCCCGCGCCCCCGGTGATCGCCCGGGTGCGCAACCAGTACCGCTGGCAGATCATCGCGCGAAGCTGCCATTCCGGGCGGCTACGCGACGCCGTGCGGCAATCCCGTCTGCAGTGGGAGCGCGCCGCCGACAGCCGGCGCGTTCATCTGAAAGTCGATGTGGATCCCGTGGGGCTGGTGTGATCGGACCCGGTCCGGCGGGAAGATCCGGCATAATGGGATGGCCCGGCACATCGAGAAGTCCCGGACGCCGGAGGTCGAAGCGAATGGCCACAACAGACGTGCGCGAAATAACCTGCAAGACGATCCTGACCCGCACGGGCGGGTTCCTGGAAGGCTATACCCACACCCTGCAGCCCTACGTCGGCTGCGTGTACCGGTGCCCCTACTGCTACGTGCAGGCCCTGCCCGTCCACCTCTACCACGGCGGGGCCTGGGGCGACTACGTGGACGTCAAGATCAACGCGCCCGAACGGCTGGAGGCCGAGATGGCCCGTCTGAAGAAGCGGGGCAAACCGGTACGGGTGTTCCTGAGTTCTGCCACGGACCCCTACCAGGGCGCCGAGTCGAAGTACCGGATCACGCGCCAGTGCCTGGAGGTGTTCGCCAGCCTGCATCCGGACCGGCTGGTCGTGCAGACCCGCAGCCCCATGGTCCATCGGGACTTCGACGTGCTGAAGCGCATCGAAGGGGTCGAATTGAACCTGACGCTCGAAACCCACGACGAGACCGTTAGACGAAATCTCACGCCCCATGCCCCCTCCGTCGCCTCGCGGCTCAAGACCCTCGACGCCGCCATGGAAACCGGGCTACCGGTCCGGGTCACGATCAGTCCCATGCTGCCCAACGACCCGGATACCTTCGTGGAAACGCTCCGGGACCGCTGCCACTCCGTCGTCGTGGATACGTATTTCGACGGGGACGGATCGGGCGGCATGCGGACCGAACGACTCCAGGTGCGGGAGATGTACGAGCGGTTCGGTTACGGGGAATGGTACCGGCTCGGCGCTCATCACGCCCTGGTGGACGCGCTGACGGCTTCCCTCGGCGCCGGGTGTGTCGCGTACAGCAAGGAAGGGTTCAACCGGGCGGTCCGGGCCGCACCGAAGATTTGATCCACCTGGACCGCCCGATCCGGCCGATCCATATTGTGATGGACAGGCAAGGGCGTTCTGGTTATCATCCGACGTGCAATTTCGACCTCGTCCCGATCCCGCAGGAAGCTTAAGCAGGCCACCTTAGAATATGCCCAAGGTAACCGTAGCCGAACTACAGGACTTCATAGATGGCGTGCCCTTCGTCCATGATCTCGGACTGCGGATCGTCGAGGTGGAGGACGGAGTCTGCCGCGGCCGGTTGCCGTATCAGCCCCGGTTCGCCCAATCCTACAACCTCGTGCACGGCGGGGTGACGGCCTCCCTGGCTGATACCATGGCGTACATGGCCCACGCCACGCTGAACGGGATCACGCGGGACACGGTGACCACCAACCTGACGGTCACATACCTCTATGCCGCCAGCGAAGAAGCCCTGAACGCCGAGGCCCGGGTCATCAAGAACGGCCGCAAGGTCCTTTACGGCGAAGTGGTGATCACCAACGACGCCGGAACCCGGGTCGCCCACGCCACGGTCACCTATCTCAGGCTGGACTACGAGCCGCGCGGGTAGGCGCCGCAGTCAGGCTGGACTACGAGCCGCGCGGGTAGGCACCAACGTCTTACACGAACCGGGCGGACAGGCACCTACGCCCTACGCGAACCGGGCCAGCCCGTGCAGGGCGATGTCGTGCGAAGTTTCCCCCGTAATGGCCAGGTCGGCCATGACCTCTCCGATGACACTGCAGAACTTGAACCCGTGGCCGGAGCAGGGGGAGGCGACGAATACGTTTCCATACTCCGGATGGGCGTCCAGAATGAAGTGGCCGTCGGAAGTGTTGGTGAAGACGCAGACCTGCAGGCTCGTGGTGGGGCCCGACCCGTCGGGGAAGTAGCGTTCGGCAAATGTCCGGAGCACGGCCTCGTCGCGGGGATGGGCTGACCGATCGATCCGGTCCATGTCGATCTGCTCGTCCAGGTGATGGTACCGGCCGATCTTGAACCCCGGCACGCCATGCACCGGAAGACCGTAGTACCGGCCCTCGGCCACCTGGAGATTGAACACCGGGAACCGGTCAGCCTGGAAAAGCTCCAGTCGCTTAGGCTGAAACCAGCCCAGGACCTGGCGTTCCGGTTGCACCAGCCCATCCAGGGGTTTCACCACCTTGCCGATCCAGGCGCCCGCGGTGATGACGAGCCGGCCGGCCGTGTAAGTCGATTTTGCGGTCTTAACGGTGATGCCGCTTCCGTCGGACGTCCAGTCCAGCACCGGTTCGCATCCGTGGATCTCGGCGCCTTCCTCCTGGGCCACCTCCACGTGGGCGACGATACACCGTTCCGGCAACAGATAGCCGCCGTCCGTCTGAAACACGGCCATGATGTCCTCCGGCAACCGGTAGCCCGGAAACCGCCGGTTCACATCCGCGCCCGTTAGGATCTCGTGGGGAAGGCCGTGCTCTTCGCAGGAAATCTTCGAGCCCTGGAAGACCCAATCGTCCGCGGGGCCCGCGTCGAGGGCGCCCGTGATATGCAGCAGCCGTTCGCCCGCCCTTTCCTCGATATCCCGCCACAACGCATAGGCGCGCCGTAGCAGCGGCACGTAGGAAGGGTGTTCGGAGTAGGCCAGGCGGATGATGCGCGTCTGTCCGTGGGAAGAACCCAGGTCGTGCGGTATGTTGAACTGCTCCAGGCCCAGCACGCGGTAGCCGCGCCGGGCAAGGTGCCAGGCCGCGGCGCTGCCCATGCCGCCCACGCCGATCACGATGACGTCGTATGTGGAGGATGAATGGGTCACGGATCAGACGCTCCAGGGAACACGCGCTGAGCCCAGCGCACTTGTGGTGCCCAGCGTACACGCGCGGTGTCACAAAGTATACACGTACGGAGTCATAAAGTGGGCTGAATATAGAGACCGGTACGTACCGAATCAAGCAGATCGACGTCCACGAAACGATGGTTTCAACTGCCGCTGGGATAAAGAACCTTGCCGATTCCCGTGGTCGTAAAGTATACTGAAACCGCAGGAACGCGAAAACAGGCAGGTTCCGGATTCGGGGCGACTCATGTCTCTGCGATCACTATCTCCCCTGGACGGCCGATACGGCGACCGGCTGCAGGGCCTTTCCTCCTATTTCTCCGAATGGGCGCTGATCAAGTACCGGCTGCACGTGGAGATCGAATGGCTGATCACCATGGCGGAGCGGCCCGAGATCGAACACGTGCGCGCCTTTTCCGAGGAAGAGACCGGTTTCCTGCGGTCGCTGGTCCTTGATTTCACCGACGCGCAGGCCGAGCGGATCAAGGAAATCGAGCGGGAGACCCGACATGACGTCAAGGCGGTGGAGTACTACGTACGGGAAGCCATTGCCGGGACCTCCGTGGAGGACGTCACCGAATCGGTCCATTTCTGCTGTACTTCCGAAGACATCAACAACCTTGCCTACGCCCTCATGCTCAGGGACGGGATCCAGCAGGAGTGGCTGCCTGGGAGTCAGGACCTGATCTCCGCCGCGGCCGACCTCGCCGGCGAAACGGCGGACATCCCGATGCTCAGTCACACCCACGGGCAATCCGCCACACCTACCACCGTGGGCAAGGAACTCGCCGTGTTCGTCGCCCGCTGGCGGCGCCAGCTCGACCAGGTCTCCCGCAGTGAATACCTCGGCAAGTTCAACGGGGCGGTGGGCAACTACAACGCCCACCTTGTGGTGTATCCCGATGTGCCGTGGGAGGCCGTCGCCCGGCACTTCGTCGAGGACCGCCTCGGACTGACCTTCAATCCGATCACCATACAGATCGAGCCCCACGACTACCTGGCGGAGCTTTTCCACCGGCTGATGCGCTTCAATACCGTGCTGCTCGATTTCGACCGGGACATGTGGTCGTACATTTCCCTGGGCTACTTTCGCCAGAAGGTGGTGGGGACCGAGACGGGTTCCTCGGTCATGCCCCACAAGGTTAACCCCATCGATTTCGAGAATTCCGAGGCCAACGTGGGCGTCAGCAACGCGCTGCTCGAACACCTGGCCGGAAAGCTGCAGATCTCGCGGCAGCAGCGCGACCTGAGCGACTCCTCCGCCCTGCGGAACGTCGGCGTGGCCATCGGCCACTCGCTGCTGGCGATCCATTCGGCCATCCAGGGCATGGGTCGCGTGGAAGTGGACCGGGACGCGGTGAGCGCCGACCTCGACGGGGCCTGGGAGGTGCTGGCGGAAGCGGTGCAGATGGTCATGCGCAAGGCCGGCCACGAGAACCCCTACGAGCGGATGAAGGCGCTGACCCGGGGACAGGTCATCACGCAGGAGATTATGGAGGACCTGATCCGCGACCTGGACCTGCCGGACGACGACAAGCTTCGCCTGCTCGCCCTGACGCCCCCGGACTACGTCGGTCTCGCGCCGGTACTGGCCAGGCACATCGCCCAATAAATGCCGTCTCTCCCCACGAATTTCGGTATCCTGGACTGGCTGATCGTCGCCGTTTACATGGCGGCCACCGTAGGCGTGGGCCTGTACATGAACCGGTACATCCGGGACATGGGGGACTACATCGTGGCGGGCCGGTCGCTCAAGTCGCGCCTGGCCGTGGCGACCATGATCGGGAGCGAGCTCGGGTTGGTGACGGTCATGTACTCGGCCCAGAAGGGGTTCACGGGCGGGTTCGCGGCCTTCCACATCGCGGTGATCGCCGGTGTGGTCACCTTCATCGTGGGCATGACAGGTTTCATCGTCGTACCCCTGCGCCGCCTCGGCGTGATGACGATTCCCGAGTTCTACGAGAAACGGTTCAGCCGGGGCGTGCGGATCTTCGGGGGCCTGCTCCTCGCCTTCGCGGGCATCCTGAACATGGGCCTGTTCCTCAAGGCGGGCGCCCTGTTCGTGACGGGCCTGACGGGACTCACCGATCCCAACGCCGTCGCCGTGGTCATGACCGTCATGCTCGCGCTGGTCATCGCCTACACCATCATGGGCGGCATGGTCTCGGTGGTGATCACCGACTACATCCAGTTCGTCGTCCTCTCCTTCGGCATGATCCTCACCTGCGGCATGGCGGTGTACGCCCTCGGCTGGCCGACCATCGTCGAAACCGTGGCGTCCGTCCACGGCGAGTCCGGCTTCAACCCCCTGCTCGAAGGCAGCGGCTTCGGACCCTCCTACATCATGTGGATGATCTTCACGGCGGGCCTCGTATCCTGCGCCGTGTGGCAGACCTCGGTCATGCGCGCCTGCGCCGCCGAAAGCGTGGAAGTGGTCCGCAGGCTGTACCGGTGGTCTTCCATCGGCTTCTTGATCCGGTTCATGATCCCCCAGTTCCTCGGCATCTGCGCACTCACGTTTTTCTTCAACAACCCCGAGTTCCGCGGGTTCTTCTTCGATGAAACCGGGTCGCCCACCGCCGATCCCACGATGACGCTTCAGGCCATGCCCCTCTTTCTCTCGCAGATCCTGCCCACCGGCATCATCGGACTCGTCGGCGCGGGGCTTCTCGCCGCCTTCATGTCGACCCACGACAGTTATCTACTCTGCTGGGCGTCGGTGCTGACCCACGACGTCGTGGCGCCGGCCACGAACGAGCGCCTGACCACCCGGTGGCGCCTGGCGCTGTCGCGCATCTTCATCCTGGTGATCGGCCTCTTTCTGCTCGTATGGGGACTCTGGTACGACCTGGGGCAGGACCTGTGGGACTACATGGCCGTGAGCGGCGCCATCTACTTCACCGGCGCCTTCACGCTGCTGCTGGCCGGACTGTACTGGAAGCGGGCGAGCACCGTGGGGGCCTACCTTGCGCTCACCGCCGGCATCGGCGCCGTGGCGGGCCTGGGGCCCGTGAACCAGGCGCTGGGGCTGGGCATGTATAAAAGTGACGAGATCGGACTGGCCATCACCGTGCTGGCCCTGGTTCTCATGTTCGTTGGGTCGCTGGTGTTTCCCGATCGCTTGGCGAGTCAGGAGCGCTCGGGCCGTGTGGAGCGACCGGCCCGTCCGGCCCGCCCGGTACGGAAGGAGAAGGCGTGATGGAATTCTGGAGCACGTTCTGGGCGGTGGTTTTTGTGCTTTGCCTGCTGCTGTTTGCGGTTGTGGCGGTCTATGTCAGCGTGGGCGCCCTGGGGGATATCCGGGCGCTGTTCCGGAGGATGGGGAGGCGGGACTAGAGCTTCTATCCGCAACCGCAGACCAGTGCCTTACCCTCGGTCGCCTGCAGGCCTTCGGTTTCGTAGCCGTCTCTCATCCACCAGTCCAGACCGCCCATGAGTTCCTTCACGTTGAAACCCAGCCGGGCCATGTTGAGCGCGCCCTTGGTCGACGCATTGCACCCGATGCCGTCGCAATAGGTCACGTAAATGGTGTTTTTGTCCAGGTGACCGGTGGTTTCCGGATCCATGGTCCGGTGAGGTATATTGACGGCGCCGGGGATATGGCGTTCCGCGTAGGCTTCCTCGGACCGCGCGTCCACCACGACGACGTCCTTGCCCAGGGTGATGGATTCCCACAGGTCATAGGAATCGGTCTCGTATTTCAGCTTGTTCTCATAGTGTGCGATCTGGTCTTTCATGGGTTCTCCGGTAGGTTTGGGCCATGGGGGCCGGTTTTCTGATTTTCCAAAAACAGAAGTATTAAATTAGTCCCAGTACGACCTATCTGCAAGCATTATCGCTTGCGGTCCTGATCGAGTGGACAGGTCGTTCCAGCATGTCATATTTCTTGACTAATCTCCGTGATCGTTCCTTTAGTAACCCATGCATGCCGTTCAGGCATGACCGTTCCTTCGGTGTGCCCTCTCCATCGATTCCTTAGTCGTTCCAGTCCAATTACACATGGAGGCGGTCTCACATATCGACGAATCCCAAAACCCTCAAAACCACCATCCAGTGGATCGGTCTGATCGCGGGTCCGCTGCTCGCGATCCTGCTCTACAGCCTGCTACCCCACGCGTACCCGAACAGTGCGGGCGAGATGGTCGAGTTCTCGAACGCGGGCCGGGCTACGACGGCCCTGGCGGTGTGGATGGCGGTCTGGTGGATGACGGAGGCCGTGGAGCTCTACGCCACGGCACTCCTGCCCCTGGTCGCCCTACCCATGACCGGCGCGGCTTCGGTGCGCGCGGCGGCCGCGCCTTACGCCCACGAGCTGATCTTCCTCTTCATGGGCGGCTTTCTCATCGCCCTGGCCATGCAGCGCTGGGGACTTCATCGGCGCATGGCCCTCAGGGCGCTGCGTGCGGCGGGCGACCACCCGGCGGGCATCGTGGCGTGCTTCATGGGCGTGACGGCCTTCTTCAGCATGTGGGTGTCCAACACGGCCACCGCGGTCATGATGCTGCCCATCGCACTCAGCATTATCAGCCTGGTGGAGCAGGTGGAGCCCGGAAGCATGGGAGGCGACGGTGGGAACGACGGCACTGGAAGCAGCAGCGGTGACGCCGGTCCCGGAACGAAGACGCGGCCTCATTTTGCCCTGTGCCTGCTATTGGGCATCGCCTACGCGGCGTCCATTGGCGGCGTCGGCACGATCATCGGCACGCCTCCCAACGTCTTCCTTGCATCTTTCATCCATTCCAACCTCGGCCAGGAGATCAGCTTCGTGCGGTGGATGGGCGTGGGGCTTCCCCTGGTGGCTGTCTTCCTGCCGCTGACCTGGCTGATGCTGACCCGGGTCCTGTATCCGCTGCGGGGCGAGCGCATCGAGGGAAGCAGAGCAGTGACGGAAAGGGCCTACCGGGAACTGGGCGCCATGTCGCGGGGGGAAAGGGTCGTCCTGGCGGTGTTCCTGCTCGCGGCCCTTTCGTGGATTACGAGGCCGCTGCTGGTGAACGTCCGGATCGGGGATATGCACCCGCTGGCGGGCCTGTCCGATCCGGTCATCGCCATGGTCGCGGCCCTGATCCTCTTCGTCGTGCCGGTGGACGTGAAACGGCGGGTGTTCGTGATGAACTGGGAAACGGCATTGAAGCTCCCCTGGGGGATCCTCCTGCTCTTCGGAGGCGGCCTCAGCCTGGCGGCGGCCATCCGGGTCAACGGCGTGGGGGAGTACATCGGGCACCAACTGGGGATCCTGTCCGGCATCCCTGTTTTGCTGCTCGTCATGGCCGTCATCGCGCTTGTGATCTTCCTCACCGAACTGACCAGCAACACGGCCACCACGGCCACGTTCATCCCCATCCTGGCCGCCCTGGCGCCGGTATTCGACCTGCACCCCTTCATGCTGATCGTACCAGCCGCCATCGCCGCCAGCTGCGCCTTCATGCTGCCGGTCGCCACGCCGCCCAACGCCATCGTCTTCGGGTCCGGCCACGTCACCATCCAGCAAATGATTCGCGCCGGGTTCTGGCTGAACCTGCTTGGCGTCGTCCTGATTACCGTGCTCGTATATACGGTGATGATGCGGATGCTGGGTGTTTGACACATGCTGAACAGCGACATGACCATCGCACTAAGGCACTTGAGCCGGCACAGGGGCTATACGACGGTCAACGTCCTGGGCCTGGCGGTCGGATTGGCCTGTGCCATCCTGATCTTCCTCTATGTCGGGCACGAACTGAGCTACGACCGCTACCACGAGCAGGCCGACCGGATTTACCGGGTCGTGTTCAACGAAAGCGCCAAGACGCCCCGCAGCGTGGGACCGGCGTTGCAGGCCGACTTCCCCGAAGTCCAAAGCTTCTTGCGCATGCACCCCACGACCGGCACCTGGGTCATGAAGTACGAAGACCGCATTTACTACGAAAGAGGGGTTTACTGGGCGAACAAAACGCTGTTCGACTTCTTCGCGCTGCCGCTGGTACAGGGAGATCCGGACCGCGCGCTCGAAGCGCCGTACACCGTGGTCATCAGCGAGGATACGGCCCGCAGGTATTTCGGCGACGAGGATCCGATGGGCAAGACGATCGTCGCCGACAACGGCTTCCTGCTGCTGACCGTCACCGGGGTCATGGAGAACATGCCGGCCAACACCCATTTCCAGGCCGATTTCTTCATTTCCCTGGCATCGGGGTTCGAGGTGTACAAGGTCCGGTGGTCCCGGGAGAACTGGGACTCGTTTTTCTTCTACACCTACATCATGCTGGGCGACGGTCAGTCGCCGGCGGCATTGGCGGCGAAGTTTCCCGATTTCGTGGACCGGCACGTCGGGGAGCAGCTCCAGGTGCGCGGCGGCCGGTACGAGTTCTCGCTTCAACCGGTCACCGACATTCACCTCTATTCCCACCTCGAGAACGAGCCCGGCGTCAATACCGACGTCAGCTATGTCTATATCCTGTCGGCCATGGGGCTTTTTATACTGGTGATCGTCTGCATCAACTACGTGAACCTGTCCACGGCGCAATTCGCCCACCGGGTTCGGGAGATCGGCATGCGCAAGGTTCTCGGCGCGACGCGTCTGCACCTGGTCCGCCAGTACCTGGGCGAATCGGTGCTGCTGACGGTCGCGGCCCTGCTGATCGCACTGCTGGCGGTCTGGCTGGTATCTCCCTGGTTCGATGGGCTGACGGGCATGCCGGCATCGGCCGGGTTCATGGGGCATGTCTGGTGGTGGGTCGCCCTGCCGGCCGTGGCGATCCTCATCGGCCTGCTGGCCGGCGGATATCCGGCCCTCAAGCTCTCGTCTCCTGGGGCGATTCCCGGCCTCAAGGAGGGGCGGACCGGTCGGCCAGGCCGATCAAGCCGGCCAGACCGGCCGCACGAAACCGACCGCGCGTTTACGAGGAAGCTGCTCGTCGTCGTCCAGTTCGCCGTTTCTATTGCGCTGATCATCGGCACAGGCGTCCTGTTCAGCCAGATCAGGTATATACAGGACAAGCACCTGGGCTTCGAAAGGGAGCAGGTGATCGCCATCCCCTCGATCGCCGAGGTGGCCTACGAATACCAGCCCTGGAAGGAAGACCTGCTCCGGTACAGCGGGGTAGCCGGCGTGAGCCAGGGTATCTATCTGCCCGGCCTGGCGGGCAATATCGGGAATATCACCACCGAGACGGCCTGGCGGGTCGATGACCCGGGCCAGGTCAAGCATGACTTGCAGGGCATCATCGTCGCAACCGGTTACGTAGAGACGCTGGGACTGGAACTGCTGGCAGGGAGGACTTTTACCGGTCCACTGGATGACTGGACGGATGAAGACAAGATCCTGATCAACGAGACCGCGCTTCGCGTCCTGGGCTGGGATTCGCCGGATGAGGCCCTGGGCCGCCAGGTCCAGTTCGGCATGGGCATGACGCAGACGGTCATCGGCGTGGTCCGGGACTTCCACCTTCGGTCCCTGCACCTGCCCGTCGAACCGCTCGTGATCCTATACGGCCGCGGGCAGCTCATGGTGGTCCGGATCCAGCCTGGGGAGACGACGCGCACGCTGGAATTCATCGAACAGGCCTGGACGCGGTATTTTCCGGACTTCCCCTTCGCCTTTTCCTTCATCGACGAGGACATCGACCGGCTGTACCGGGCGGAACAGCGCATCGGCTACGTCTTCGCGGTTTTCGCCCTGGTTGGGGTGCTGCTCGCCTGCCTGGGCCTCTTCGCCCTGGTCTCGTATACGGTCGAACGCCGGGTCCGGGAGATCGGCATCCGCAAGGCGCTGGGCGCTTCCGTGCGCCGCGTGCTCGCCCTGCTGTCCGCCGAGTTCGTCGGCCTCGTGCTTCTGGCCAACGCCTTGGCCTGGCCGGCCGCCTGGCTGTTCATGAGCCGCTGGCTCGAGTCCTTCGCCTACCGGATCGAACTGGGATGGGGGATCTTCTTCGCTTCCGGGGGCGTGGCCCTTCTGATCACGGTGCTGACCATCGGATACCACGTAATCCGGACCGCGCAGGCCAATCCGGCCGACGTGCTGCGGGGCGAGTGAGTTAGGGTTAGAGCCGGCGCCGGATCTCGCGGCCAGGCAGGGATCCACGGAGACACGTGACCGGCCAGACGGGGAGTTACGCCCGGTCCAGCACCAGGTCCCGCCCCGCCACGAGGGCGGCCATTTTGCGGTCCGCCACGCTGCGGGGAAGCATCCAGAATCCGCAGTCGGGGTGCACCCAGCGCACGCGCTCCGGTCCGAGCACGTCGATGGAGTGTTCGATGCGGTGGGCGACCTCGTCCGGCGATTCCACGCCGTTGTCCTTGATGTCGACCACACCTACGCCCAGCGCGATGTCTTCGCGCAGATCCCTGAACATCGGCAGTTCGTCGTAACCCCGCCTCGCGAACTCCAGGACGAGATGGTCGACGTCCAGATTGTTCAGGAATCCCATCAGGTCGTTCCACAGGCCGGCCTGGATGCTCTGGCCGCCGTAGTTGCCGAAGCAGAGGTGCAGCCCCTTCTCGCCCCGCACGGCACCGAGCACGTGGTTGACGGGCTCGTGGGCCCAGTCCGCGTCCTCCGGATGGCCGGTCAGGTTGGCCTCGTCCACCTGCAGGAACGGCGCGTCGATCTCGGCGACCTGCCTGCGCAACACCTCGGCGATGTCCATCGTCATGGCGCGCAGATCGCTGTAGTGTTCGTCCAGGAGCGTCTTGGCCAGCATGTAGGGCGAGGTGACCGTGAACTTGAGCGGCCGGTCGGTGAGCGTTCGCATGGTCTGCCACGCGGCCGGCAGGTTGAGCGCACCTTCCCCGATCTTGCCGTGTACGATGCCGCCCGGGGTACTCCGGAAAGCCATGCCCTCACGCTTCCGAAAATCGGCGAGGATCTCGCGGGAGACCTCCGTCGTGATCCCGGACATGGGCCGGATGAAGTACTCGATCATCCCGTTGGTCTCCGGGTGGCCGACGTCGAAGCGGGACAACTCCCCGTCGGTGAGCACGTCGATCCCGGCCAGTTCCTGGGTCTTCAGGATCACCTTGGCCGCGTCGATCAGGTTGGGTGTGGTGGGATAGGCCGCCAGCCAGTCCGGGATGGGATAGCTGCCGACGACGGTGGTCTTGATCGCGGGTATGGACATTAAGGGTACTCCCTGTTGCGTGCCGACGGTCTGATACATGTTCATTTCGTTCACGAGATTAAATCAAATAGATCAATGGCGAATTGAAATATACATTGTGCATCTCGAATCCGGTATCATTACCGACTCAAATGACATTCAACCGCTACGCTGTCGGCGGGACCTTCGAATGCTCAGAAGCTACATCACCATAGCGATTCGCCGTATGGCCAGGGAGAAGGGCTACACGGCCATCAACGTCCTCGGTCTGGCAGTCGGGTTGGTCTGCGCTATGCTGATCTTCCTCTATGTCAGCTTCGAACTCAGTTACGACCGCTATCATGAGAAGGCGGACCGCCTGTACAGAGTGGCGGTCAACAACGACGCCAGGACGCCTCCGGCCCTGGGTCCGGCGCTGCAGGAAGACTTCCCCGAGATCACGGGTTTCGTCCGGTTGCTCCCGACGACCGGTACGTGGATCATGAAACACGAACGGAATATCTACTATGAGAACCGGGTCTACTGGGCAGATAACGCCCTGTTCGACATCTTTACCATTCCGCTAAACCGGGGCGATTCCCGAACGGCCCTGGAAGCGCCTTACACCGTCGTAATCAGCGAAGACACGGCCCGGAAATACTTCGGCGAAGAAGATCCGATGGGCAAAACGATTATCGCCGACAACGGCTTCATGATGCTGACCGTTACCGGGGTCATGAAAAATACGCCGCAAAATACCCACTTTCAGGCCGACTTCTTCATTTCGCTGGCCTCCGCTTCTCAGGAGGATCTCGGATACTGGTCGTGGATCAATTTCTACACGTACATCGCGCTGTCCGAGGATCATTCCCAGGCCGCGACCGAGGAGAGGCTTCCTGGTTTCGTGAACCGGCACATCGGGGAAGGGCTCAGGGAACGGGGCGGCAGCTTCGAACTCTTTCTGCAGCCGGTGACGGACATCCATCTCCATTCCAATCTCGAACACGAGACCGGCGCCAACAGCGATATCACCTATGTCTACATCCTATCGGCCATAGCGCTCTTCATCCTGTCCGTCGCCTGTATCAATTTCATCAACCTGTCCATCGCCCGGTTTGCCGGCCGGATCAGAGAAGTGGGCTTGCGCAAGGTGTTTGGCGCGTATCGTTTCCAGTTGATCCGGCAGTTCCTGGGAGAATCGGTCCTGGTAACCGCCATGGCGCTGGTGATTGCCCTGGCGGCCATTTCATTGATCTCCCCGTATTTCGACAGCTTTGCGGGAAAACCGGTAACGACGCAATTCGCGGGATCCGGTTTCTGGTGGCTCGTCCTTCCCGCCGGTGCGCTGCTCGTGGGTTTGTTGTCCGGAAGCTACCCGGCGATGCTGCTTTCCGCCCTGCAGCCGGTTCAAAGCGTGAAGGGAGGGTCGCAACTCGCTGCGGCCGGAGGACTTTCGCGGAAGGTCCTGGTGGTCATCCAGTTTACGATTTCCATCGCGATGATCATCAGTACGGGCATTCTGTTCAATCAGATGGCATACCTCCAGAGCAAGCATCCGGGTTTCGATAAAGATCGGGTGATCGTGATACCGACTTTTAATGACGTCTTGGATAACTTCCAGCCCTGGAAAGAAGCCTTGCTGCAACACACCGGCGTGGCCGGGGTGACCCATAGCAATTCCTTGCCGGGGCTGGCCGGCAACATAGGCCAGGTATCGACCGGTACGATTCAGCGGGTCGATGATCCGGGCAATATCCGACATGACGTGCAGGGCCTGAACGTCGCGCTGGATTTCGTGGAGACCCTGGGCATGGAATTGCTCGCCGGCCGGTCGCATAGCGGTGCGATGTCGAGGGATTCCGAAGCGTTGAACATCGTAATCAACGAAACCGCGCAGCGGGTGTTGGGTTGGAACACGCCGGAGGAGGCCATTGGCCAGGAAGTGCTTTTCGGTAGAGGCTGGACTGGAACGGTTATCGGTGTGGTCAGGGATTTTCATTTTCGATCGATGCATCTGAAGATAGAGCCGCTCGTGCTGTTTCTGGGCGGCGGTCTCCATCTGGCCGTCCGGCTTCACCCAGGGGATCCGGGACGAGCACTGGATTACATTGAAAACCAGTGGTTGCGGATGTTCCCGGACTTTCCTTTTGCGTATACGTTTCTCGACGAGAACATCGAACGCCTGTACCGGTCGGAAGTCCGGATCGGTTACGTATTCGGCGTATTCGCCCTGGTGGCTGTTTTCCTTGCCTGCCTGGGCCTGTTCGCGTTGGTTTCCTTCACGATGGAACGAAGAACCAGGGAGATCGGCGTACGCAAAGCGTTGGGCGCTACCGTCCAACAAGTGTTGGCGTTGCTGTCGGGTGAATTCGTGGGACTCGTGCTCATCGCCAATGTCTTGGCCTGGCCGGCGGCCTGGCTCATCATGCAACGCTGGCTGGAGTCCTTCGCCTACCGCACGGAGATCGGCTGGGAGATCTTTTTTCTTTCCGGCGTCACCGCCCTGCTGATCACGCTGGTCACCATCGGCTATCGCGTGGTTCGGACCGCACTCGCCAATCCGGCGGACGTGCTGCGAAGCGAGTGAACTCATGAAACACGTCGTCATCGTCGGAGGGGGCTTCGCCGGCCTGAACGCGGCCAAGAAACTGGGCAGTAGGCGCGACGTCCGCGTAACCCTGGTCGACCGGCAGAACTACCATCTGTTCCAGCCTCTGCTCTACCAGGTCGCCATGGCGGGCCTGTCGCCCGCCGATATTGCCACGCCCATTCGGAGCGTGCTCGCCCGTTGCCGAAACATCTCGGTGCTGCAGGGATCGGTCGAGGGGGTCGACCTGCAGGCACTGGCCGTATCGGCGGATTTCGGCCGGCTCGAATTCGATTACCTGCTGCTCTGCTGCGGGTCGATGCCGAGTTACTTCGGCCACGGAGACTGGGAGGAGCACGCGCCCAGCCTGAAGACGATTCCGCAGGCCACGGAGATCCGCCGGCGCCTGCTGAGCGCCTACGAGGCGGCGGAACGGACCGACGATCCCGAGACACGCCGGAAACTGCTGACCTTCGTCGTCATCGGCGGCGGCCCGACGGGCGTGGAGCTGGCGGGCGCCATCGGTGAGATGAGCCGGTTCACGCTCGCGCGGGACTTCCGCAACATCGACACCCGGCTTACGCGGGTCATCCTGATCGAGTCCGGTCCGCGCATCCTCTCGATGTTCTCCGAGCAGCAGGCGGCCCGGGCGGCCCGGGACCTGGAAAAGCTCGGCGTGCAGGTCTGGCCGAACACCCTGGCGACGGAGATCGACGAACACGGCGTGCAGGCGGGCCCGGAGCGCATTGCGTCCTCAACGGTGCTCTGGGCGGCGGGGGTACGGGGCGTTGAAGTCGCGGACCTGATCGGCCGACCTGGACAACAACCGGAACGCGCTCAAACAGACCGTGAGAGCGGCGTCGTGACGGACCGCGGGGGCCGCGCAGAGCCGGATCCGATTGGCCGCTTGACGCTAGACCGTGGGGGCCGTGTGGTAGTCGACGAAGACCTGAGCATACCGGGACACCCGAACGTGTTTGTCGCGGGCGACCAGGCCTGTTTCACCCACCAGACCGGCGCTCCGCTTCCCGGCACGGCGCCCGTGGCGATCCAGCAGGGCCGGTTCGTGGCGCGGACGATATGCCGCGACCTCGCGGGCAAGCCGCGGGAGGCCTTCCGGTTCGTCGACCGGGGCCAGATGGCGACGATCGGACGCAGCCGCGCCGTGGCGGAAATCGGCGGGCTCCGGTTCTTCGGCTGGTTCGCGTGGGTCGCGTGGCTGGTAGTTCACGTCTATTTCCTCGTGGGTTTCAAGAACCGATTGCTCGTCGTGCTGCACTGGGCCTGGTCCTACGTGACGTTCCGGCGCGGCGCCCGGCTGATCGTCGAGCGGGAGTGGCGGTTCGGCGGGCGGGAGGACAAGACCGTGCCCGCCGCGGACGAAACAAGGACAGAAGGTAAGGAATGATGCCGGGGAACCAGATCACCACAGCGCTGCGGCACATGGGCCGGTACAGGGGGTACACGGCCATAAACGTCCTCGGTCTCGCCGTCGGCCTGGTATGCGCCATCCTGATCTTCCTGTACGTACGCTACGAACTGAGTTACGACCGCTACCACGAGAAGGCCGACTGCATCTACCGGGTGACGCTCAACGACAGCGCGCGGTCGCCCCGTGAACTGGGTCCGATGCTCCAGTCCGACTTCCCTGAAATCCAGCACTTCGTTCGGATGCTACCCACTATCGGCACGTGGATCATGAAGCACGAAGACCGGATCTACTACGAAAAGAACGTTTACTGGGTCAACAGTGACATTTTCGACGTCTTTACCTTTCCGCTCGTGAGAGGCGACCCGGATCACGCCCTCGAAGCGCCGTACACGGTGGTCATCAGCGAAGACACCGCCCGGAAATACTTTGGCGATGAAGATCCCATGGGGAAGACCATTATTGCCGACAACGGCTACATGCTGCTCACCGTAACCGGAGTCATGGAGAACATCCCGGAAAACGCCCACTTCCACGCCGACTTTCTCATATCCCTGGCTTCGGCATACGACAAGTTCGAATGGAACAGGTCTGCGGGGATCTGGTACACCACGCTGTTCTATAACTACATCGTCTTGCCGGAAGGCCATCCGCCGGAGGAGACCCAGCGTAAACTGCCCGGTTTCGTGGAAAGACACGTCGACGCGAGTTACCTGGAAGACCTCGACCGTTACGAGCTGACGCTGCAGCCCGTCACCGACATCCACCTTTATTCCCATCTCGAAAACGAGCACAGCGCCAACACGGATGTGGCCTACGTGTACATCCTGCTCGCCATCGGGCTGTTCATCCTGGTCATTGCCTCGGTGAATTATGTAAACCTGTCCACCGCACAGTTCGTGCACCGGGCCCGCGAGATCGGCATGCGCAAGGTACTCGGGGCGTCCCGGGGACAGTTGATCCGGCAGTGCCTGGGGGAGTCGGTCCTGATGACCATTATGGCCCTGTCGGTTGCCCTGGCGGCCGTCTATTTCATCGCACCGTATTTCGACGCAATGTTGGGCCAGCCGATCGCCTCGGCCCATGGGCTGCACCCCCTGTGGTGGCTCGCCCTGCCGGTCACCGCGATCCTCATCGGGCTTTTGTCGGGCGCATACCCGGCCCTCGTGTTTTCCTCCGTGCGGGCCATTCCGGGGCTCAAGGAAGGACGGCCGTACCTGCCCGGCGGAGCGTGGTCCCGAAAGATCCTGGTCGTTTTTCAATTTGCCATTTCCACCGCGCTGATCATCGGCACCGGCATCCTGTTCAGCCAGTTGAACTACATTCAGCACAAGAATCTGGGCTTCGAAAAGGACCAGGTGATCGTGATTCCCACGGTCGAGCAAGTGGCGACCAACTACCAGCCGTGGAAAGACGTCCTGCTGCAGCACCCCCGTGTGGAGGGTGTGAGCCAGGCCATCACCCTGCCCGGCCTGTTCGGCACCGTCGGCCGACCGTCGACGGGCACGATGCAGCGTGTAGAGGACCCGGACCACGTCAGGCATGCCGTCCATGGTTTCCAGGCCTCCGTGGACTTCGTGGAGACGATGGGCATGGAACTGCTCGCGGGCCGCTCCCATCGCGGGGCATTCAGAAACGACACGGAGTGGGAGAACATCGTAATCAACGAAGCGGCTCTGCGCGTCCTGGGCTGGGAAGGGCCCGAAGAGGCCGTCGGGCAACAGATCCGGTTCGCCAGTGGATACACGCACGCGGTGGTCGGCGTGGTACGGGACTTCCACTTTCGGACGCTGCACCAGGAAATCGAACCGCTGGTGCTCTTTCACGGCACCGGCCTTCACCTGGTGGTCCGGATCCGGCCGGAAGATATCAGGAGCACGCTGGCGCACATCGAAACGGCATGGTCGGACTTCTTTCCCGATTTCCCCTTCGCCTTTACGTTTCTCGACGAGGACATCGACCGCCAGTACCGGAACGAATTGCGTATCGGCTACTTCTTCGGCGTGTTCGCCCTGGTGGCGGTTTTCCTGACCGGCCTGGGTCTGGTCGCCCTGGTCTCGTACACGACCGAGCGGCGCACCCGGGAGATCGGCGTTCGAAAGGCGCTGGGCGCTTCCGTGCGTCGTTTGCTCGGCATGCTGTCCGCCGAATTCGTTGTGCTCGTGCTCGTGGCCAATCTCGTCGCCTGGCCGGCGGCCTGGCTGATCATGGGGCGCTGGCTGGATAACTTCGCCTACCGCATCGAGATGGGCTGGGGGATTTTCTTTGCGTCCGCCGGCGCCGCGCTGTTGATTTCGGTGGCTACCATCGGCTATCACGTAATCAGGGCCGCGCTGGCTAATCCCGCGGAAGTGCTGCGCAGCGAGTGAAAATGGAGGACCGGATGGAAGACCGGGTGGAAGGCCCGATTAAATCTGCACAATCCTGGGACCCGGAACGCTACGCCCTCAACGCCCGGTTCGTCGCGGACCTGGGCATGCCCGTGGTCGAGCTGCTGGATCCGCAGCCCGGAGAACGCATTCTGGACCTGGGATGTGGCGACGGGGCGCTGACGGCGAAACTGGTGGATATGGGCTGCAGCGTCGTCGGCGTGGACAGCAGTGCGGAGCAAATCGAGGCGGCGCGGAAGCTCGGTCTCGACGCCCACGTCACAGACGGGCACGCGCTGGATTTCGAAGGTGAATTCGACGCGGTGTTCAGCAACGCCGCCCTGCACTGGATGGGCCACCCCGACGAGGTGATCTCGGGTGTGCGCCGCGCGTTGAAACCCGGTGGACGATTCGTGGCGGAATGCGGCGGGCACGGGTGCGTGGACACCATCGTCAAGGCGCTTACCGGGGCGCTGAAGCGGCGCGGCCTGTGGGAGGAAAACGTCAATCCCTGGTACTTCGCTACTGACGAGGAGTACAGGGGCCGGCTGGTCCGGCAGGGGTTCGACGTGCAGTACATCGCGCTCATCCCCCGGCCCACCCCGCTGCCCGGAGATATCGGCGGCTGGCTCGAGACCTTCGCCGAGAGCTTCACGTCCCGGGTGCCGGCCGTGGATCTCCCGGGATTTCTCGATGAGGTCCGGGAAGCCATGCGGCCGAGGTTGTGCGACAAGGATGGTGCGTGGACGGCGGACTACATCCGGTTGCGGTTTTCGGCGGTGAGGGAGGGGTGAGTGATGAACAGAATCGAAAGACTTGAAACCAACGAACCCATCTTGATCGTGAAGCTAAACCAGAAATACCGTCCGGGTATGTCATCAGAGGAACTATACGAAATCTCAAGGCAATACTGGGTTGTTGGTCCGCGAAGAGAAGAAGCGAAATACTTGGTACCTGCTTACCGAGGAAGGACCATCGAGGCGTATTTCATTGAGAACTGGTATCCGGTAAAGTATCAAGGAAAAACGAGATGGGCTATTATAGGCGTAGTGGCGAATGAAGGTATTCGCGATCAACTCGTACGCAAGTCCATCTGGCATCTACAAGCCCAAGGCGCAGCAAATCCGGTCAGGTACCTTAACTGCTAGAGGAAGACGAAGGGATAGAGGCTCTATGACTGTGAGACGTTTTTCCAGATACTTTGTGCTCGGTCACGCATGACGACCAATAAACCCGAGTAATCGGCTTCGGAGAATTGACTCAATCCTTGCATGATCCGTTGATGAATCCTCTGCCGGTTGGGTTGGCGAAGTAGAACAATCAGCATTCCATGGTGTTCTGAAAAACGGTACCTTGTAAATCCTCTGTCTGTGGTGATTAACATACAGTGATGTCGCTGGGCAAACTTCCAAAGATCATCATCTTGCATTCCTTCCAGAGAGGTTTCCGCGAATATCCCGTACTTCATGTCCCAACTCACGGAGAGCCTTCACTGTCATCAATGGAATATGTTCATCGACCACGATCTTCATGAATCGCCTTACGACGTTTCAAGAGGTGATACACGTTCTTCCGCGAGCGAGGCTCCGTATTCGAAACATGCATGAATATCGGCCAATGTCAGCGAAGGATATTCATCGAGGATGGTTTTGACCCGATCCCCATTGGCCAGCATACGAAGGATGAGGTGTACCGGGATGCGGGTACCTTTGATGCATGCCTGACCATGGCAGACATTGGAATCGATGGAAATCCTTTCATATGCATTCATCATTACTCCTAACCGGGGACGTTTGGCTTGAAAACGACTAATCTAAATTAACTTGAATGGTGGAGGAACGCAACGTATTAGACCAGATCTGAATCAGTATTGCGAACGGATTTACAGAAGATACACCATTGCTACACAATGATCCGTCGTACGAAACCAACAACGTGAGAAAGGACAAGCATATGGCTCCCAAGAAGTCAGCATTAGATTCGGAAATGGTACATCGGTTCGTTTACGACGCCCACAGCGATTTCGAGAGCGTCAAGGCATTGCTGGACAAAGAGCCTGCACTGGTCAATGCCTGCTGGGACTGGGGCGGAGGCGACTGGGAAACCGGGCTCGGGGCGGCCGCGCATATGGGGCGCAGGGACATCGCGGAATACCTGCTTCAGCATGGGGCGCGCATCGACCTCTATGCCGCGGCCATGTTGGGGAAGCTGAGCGTCGTGCAGGCCGTTCTCGCCGACAATCTATCTGAAAAGGACAAGCCGGGTCCCCACGGAATTTCGCTCATGGCTCACGCAAGAAAGGGAGGCAAGGAAGCCGCGGAAGTCGTGAAGCTGCTGAGGTCCCTGGACAAGAAGCCGAAGAATCAGGAGAATTAACGAATTGCGGAGAACCATCCAAACCCATTCGACAAAGCGCGACGGCAAGCGGTACATCTGGTACACCGAACGGCTGTGGGAGCTGGCGAAGGATCTACCGGAATACGATGCTGAAGTCGAACTTTTCGAGGAGCTGGACCGCGATTGCTGGTTCGGCGAGGGCAGGCCGCCGACCATACGAGAGGTGGCCGATCATTGCCGACGAATCAACGAGACCGACCCTCGCTACCCCTTGATCATAAACGACAACGGTCAACTGATGGACGGTGGTCATCGGCTGGCCCGGGCATTGCTTGAAGGACAAAAGACCGTCAAAGCGGTGCGGTTCGAAAAAATGCCGGAGCCGGATGAGATCGAGGAGTTGTGATTTTTTGTAATTGATGACGTGCAATCACAAGTAAATAACGTTGTGCAATCACAAGTCTTTGGTGCTTCGCACAGCACTTACCCCATCCGCAATCCCCGGTCCTCAAGCGGCAAATCGACCCGCGCGTTTCCCCGGCGGTGGGATTCCCTCAGGGCAATGGCGATTTCGAGGGCTTCGCGGCCAAACTCGCCCGGGCAAGTCGTCTCCTTTCCCGCTTCAATGGATCGGCAGACACCCTCTATCGCATCGACCATGGAACTCCGGGGATGCCAGGGCCCGGGCAGGTGGGTCTGGGCGGGCGCGCCAGTCACTGGATTCTGTGTCCACAACTCGAACTGGGCGTGGGAGTTTCGGGATACGATACGGCCGGTTTCGCCGATGAACTCGAGGGACCAGGAGTAGACATGCGATTCGGACCGGGAGTTCAGGATGGTCCGGATCCCATTTTCGTACACGACGATCCCCGTTCCCGGGATATCGGCTTCGGATCGCGCCAGCTCGTCCGTGTCGATCAGGCCGACGACCCACTGCGCGGGCGCACCGGCGAAGAGCCGCAGCAGGGCCAGGGTGTGGCTTTGGATGTTGGACAGCGTCGACGGGCTGTGGCAGATCATGGTCTTCAGAGGTCCGATGGCGCCTTCGGCAATGAGCCTGCGGGCCGTCGTATAGTAGCCGTACCAATTTAGATGGCAGGCCATGGCGAGGATGACGCCGTGCCTGGCGCAGGCGTCGATCATGGCATCGGCCTCGGCCAGCGTGCGGCACATGGGTTTCGTGGCGAAGATGGCCTTCACGCCCAGTTCGGCCAGGCCCACCGTGATCTCCGCGCGCGGCTCGGGCCGGGTGGTCAGGCAGACCACGTCGATCGCTTCCTTCTCAACCATTTCGCGGTAGTCGGTGTACAGGGCCGTACAGCCCCAGCGCCGCCTGAAATCTGCGAACTTGGCGGGGTCCTCGTCCGCGGCGGCCACGAGATCGATCCCCCTCGCCTCCATCATGGCCGGCGCGTGCGCCCACGGCCACGGGTAGTGGGGCTGACCGACGTGCTCGTCGTCGATGGAGCTGCCCATCCTCCCGCAACCGACCACTGCGCCGCGATAGGTATGCTCCGGTGCGGTGTCTCGCACGGTTTGAAACGCTTCGCCTACAGAGTCCGGCATGGAATGCACTATCCTGGAAACTAGCGGTCGACCTGATGGTCGTCGGAAATCCGAAGATGACCCTCGACCCTGCCCAGGCGGGTATTCACCCCATCCATGCGAGTGTTCACCCGATCCAGGCGGGTGTTTATATCGTGTATTTCGGTCCGAACCTCTGAGAACTTGACGTTCATTTCGGTCCGTAGTCCTTTGATATCCTCCCGTAAAACCCCGATGTCCTCCCGCAGTACATTCGTCGAACGCCCCAGGAAGGTCAGTATCGCCACGACGAGGACGCCGACGGCCGTGGTTCCCTGAATGAATATGCCGATGGTTTCCATGGTCAGGTCCTTTCATTGAGGTTGAATGGGAACACCGCTTTCTTAGTTAGTGTGGGTCGTCCCACCAAACCTCGTAACTGAACTTCTCCTGACCTGGATGGTTTCGTGATCTGGATGGATTACAGGATCTGGCACGAGCCCGTATAGTGACTTTCTCGATCCACCGAAGACCGCTACAGAGAAAACGTGATACCTGCGCCAAGCCGGAGCCCGCTCAGGGTGATCGAACGATCCGAATCCTGGTCGTCGCCGCTCATGCGATGGTATTTCAAATCCAGTCGAACGCCAAGAAGCCCGGTATCGTTGGCGAAAAACCATACGTCGCATCCCCCGCCTGCGAACCCGCCGATCGACGTGCTCCTGTGGGCCATTAACCTGGGCGGGCGTTCGATGTTCCCCAACAGAACGCTGGGAAAACTCGCACTATAGCGGCCCGCCCCGGCCTGCAGATACATTCGGGTTGTCCGCGAGACCATGGTGGAGGTTTCTGCAAAGAAAGACAATGCCGAAATGTGCGCACCAGATACCTTGGGGGTGTGGTCCAGGTTGTTCAACGTAAACTCGGCATGAGGCGTAATCATGAACTGCGACCAACTGGCGCCCGCCCAGAGAAAACCCGTTAAGCGGACTGAAACGCCCAGGTCGCCGCCCAGGTAGGACCTTGCCGCCATCTTGAGATTCGGCAGCGGCACGCGGGCCTGGCTGGCTCCGGTTGGCGCCAGTCTCGTGGCCTCCAGGCCCAGTTCGCCGAACTGTGCCATCCAGTTTCCGGTATACCACACCGCCAATCGCGCATCCTTCGAACGGGTTACGAACCGGGCGGACCGTTCCGTTTCGTACCGGTATATGGCGTCGGCCAGGTACTGCCGGATACTGCCGGCATTCGGACGGTAAAATTCCTCGTAACCGATCTGGTTCGGCCTGATTTCGATCAGTATCCGGAACAGGTCTACCGCTTCACCAAAGGTTTCCTGGTTGAAAAGCTCGACCGCGTTATCGTAAACGGCTTGGAGCTTTGCGATTTCCAAGGCGATATAGGCCGCTTTCTGGCTCTGGGCCAGCAGGAAGTTATTGCGGGCAGCCTGCTCATCACCCCGCTCATGTAATGCCAGGAACGTAAGGAAGGAGGATTGCGCGGTGGGTCCGGCCTTCTCCTGCGTGAACTCATCCCGTTTCAGGGCGGCTTCGTCCAGGTCTATTCCGTAGGCCGCGCTCGCCTGTGGGTGGCCCGGATCTATTTCGAGGCTTTTCCGGTAGTATTCCGCAGCGGTCTCCCCATCCTCCCGCAACGCGGCAACCAGGGCCTGCTGATACAGGTATTCCGCCAGCGCCAGGCGCACGTTCTCCCAGTTGTCCCATTCCTCCAGGTATCTGCCGGCGGGATAGGGCGACCGGGCACCTACTTCCTCGGAAGTCGGCTGTCGTTCCAACTGCTGCCAGAGGTCATAGTACGCGTTGAGCAGCGCTTCCGGCGAGTCCGCCTGGTCCTGCGCGGCCTCCGTATTCCAACACAGACTGGCCATGCAGCATACCGCTACGACTCGTATCACAATCCGTTACCTCCTGCATGTGGCGGTGAGGGTTCATTCCGTGGTCCGGCGCAGCGCGGTAACATCATATCAGTTCGACCGGTTTTCCGTGCGGGGTGTTGAGATACGCCTTTTGCCACGCGTCCTTGCGGTCGGATGCCTCCTCCTGCGACACGAGCCCGCGCGCTATGCAGAGGCGCTCCAGGGCCCGGAGCCAGTGCTTGTAATAGGTATCGCCCAGGTCGGGGTCGCCCTCCCGCTGTGCCATACGTATCTCCTCGCTCAGCGTGGCGGTCCACTCGTCCCACGTGAAGTGACCCTGGGCGGAGAGACGCACGGTGATCGCAAACGCCGATGCCTCCCATGGCGCGGCAAATACTGGCGAGCCATCGTCCCCCGGCGGGATGTGCCCCGGCGGGATGTCGCCCAGCCTATGCGTGCCGTCTGGCGGTTGCGGGTCGGTCATGGTGCAGGCTCCAGGTACGTCTCCCAGAGGTCGACGTATACGGCGCTGTTCACATTGGCCGATTCCCCCCACAGATCACGGCCCTCGAAGCGTACGTTGTAGAGGTGCCTACCCTCTTCCACGCCCTGGGCGCTCAGGTCCGGATACACCTGCGATCCGTAGTGCTCACGCACGATCCCCGTGTGACCTCGAACATAGCCCGGAATCCGGGTGTGCCCGGACGGATATCGGTTGATCGCGCGCACACGGTCGCCCGTAGAGAACCGGGGCGATGAGGACGCAGGCCGGGCGTAGCTCGTAGTCATGTAAGGGGCCGTACGCACCTGTTCGGCATGGGCAACTTTCTCCATGATGTGCTCCGGCACGGGGGTCGACGCCCTGCCTGTCCGCAGTTCCTCCTTCGAAACGAGACCGGACCTGACCAGTTGCTGCCTGATCCCCGCGAACCAATTCTCATAGTAGGAGTTGGCGAGATAGTCGGCCGGTGGCAGCTGTTCCCTGTTGTGGCGCGACATGTCGATGTTCCATAGTCCCAGTAGCCCCATGAGCCGGACGATTCCGTACACCCGGCCCTCCCATTCCTCGTGGAAGACCGGCTCCTCTGACTCCGGTTCCGGCCGCACCGGCCCGAATCCCCGCATCCCGCCCATATCGTGTACACCGCTCATGCTTTGAGGACCTCCGATTCCGGACGGCGCGCCTCTTCGACCCCGATCATGGCGTTGCGGGTCACGAGTTCCATGAGTTCTTCCTCACTCCATCCCTCCGAGCCTTCGGGACGCTGCGGCAGCACGAGGTAGCGCATTTCGGAAGTGGAATCCCACACGCGCACCTCTTTCCGTTCAGCAACTTCCATACCGAACTGTGCCATCACGCCGCGCGGATCCACGACGGCCTGTGCTCTGTAGGGCGCGGACTTGTACCAGACGGGGGGCAGGCCGAGGAGCGGCCACGGGTAGCAGGAGCAGAGCGTACAGACCACGAGGTTGTGCACGTCGTCCGTGTTCTCCACGACACGTATCTGCTCGCCCTGCGCCCCTACGTAGCCCATCGATGCGATGGCGGCATTCGGGTCGTCAAGCAACCAGCGTTTGAACGCTTCATCCGTCCATGCACGCGCCACGACGTGTTTCCCGTTCGCCGGGCCGATCTTGTCCTGGTACAGGTCGATGAGTGCGTCCAGCGCTTCCGGATCGACGAGGCCTTTCTCCACGAGCAGCGATTCGAGCGATTTCACGCGCAACTCGATATCCGGGGGCGGGTCCGTATGGTCTTGATCGTGCCGGTGGTCGTTGGGCATGCGGTACTTCTTTACTATCGCTTTTACAATCGCTCGCCGCGGAAGTGGCTCACGCGCCGTCCTGCCCGATCAACAGTTCGAGCGGCTGCTCGAGGATTTCCCTGAGGTGGGAGAGGAATCGGCCGGCGACCGCGCCGTCGATGAGCCGGTGGTCGGAGGACAGGGTTATCGACATCATGGCCTTGATCTCGACTTTGCCGTCCGCCACGACGGGGGTGTCCTTGACCCGCCCCACGGCGAGAATGGCCGCTTCCGGCGGGTTGATGATGGCCGTGAACTGGTCCACGCCGAACATGCCGAGATTGGAGATGGTGAAAGTGCCGTAACCGTAGTCTTCGGGACCCAGGCCTTTACCACGGGCTTTCTCGCCCAGATACCGGGTCGCCGCGGCGATGTCGAAGACCGATTTCTGATCGGCCGATGCCACCACGGGCACGACCAGTCCGTCATCGAGGGCGACGGCGAAGCCCACGTTCACGTCGGCGTATTCCACGACCTCCCCGCCCTCGAGGGAGGCGTTGACCTCGGGAAAGGACCGCAAGGCGATGCCGGCGGCCTTGATGATCAGGTCGTTCACGGAAACCCTGGCCAGGCCGCGCTTCTCACCATAGGCGATCAGTTGTTCGCGAAGCCCGGTGAGGCGGGACATGTCCACGTCCATGGTGAGGTAGAAGTGGGGAACGGTCGACGCGCTTTCGGCCAGTCGCGTCGCGGCGACCTTGCGCAGTCCGCTGAGCGGGGCGCGGCGCTGGACGCGTTTCGAACCCGGGCCGGCCGCGGCAGGGGCCGCTGCGGGAGCCGATGCCGGTGCGGGTGTTGCAGGAGCCGTGGCCGGCGCTTGTGCCGCTGCGGCGGTCCGGGCGGCGAAGGCTTCCACGTCTGAGAATACGATCCGCCCGCCGGGCCCCGTCCCCGCGATGTGCTCGATGGCGATGCCGAGGTCACGGGCGTGTCGCCGCGCCTTCGGGGAAATCTTCACGCGGCCGGATGGTCCGGGCGTTGTGGCGCCGGCGGCCGCGGCATCATCCTGGCCACCTGTGGTGCCGTCCGTTGCGCCGTCGGTTGGGGTGGCCGGGGCATCCTCGCCTCCCGAAGTGCCATTCGCTGTACCGGCCGTTGTACCGTTGGTTGCCGCGTCGCCGGGGGCACTCGCGTCGACCGCTTCGGCAATGGCCTCGCCCGCTTCGCCGATGTAACCGATGACCTGCTGAATGGGCACGTCGTCGCCCGGGCCGTGCAGAATCTTGAGCAGCGTACCGGAAGCCTTGGCCTCCACCTCCATCACGCTCTTGTCCGTTTCGACGTTGAAGAGCACCTCGCCTTCCGCTACGGAATCGCCTTCCTCTTTCATCCACTCCACGATGATTCCGGATTCCATGGTCATGCCGAGAACGGGCATGATGATTTCAGTGGCCATTACGGGCTCCCCGGGGTACTCTGCAACACACGGACCAGTTCGGTTTACGTCGTGCTAAACCCTATGTATGTAACTGACTTACAACGCGGTTAAAAGTGCGTAGAGCATACACTTCCATGTGGTTGGCGTCAAGCATTTTTTGATTGACTTGGACCGTCGCAAAGGGATAGATTCACCCCGATTCTGCATTCGAAAATCGCGGGAGGAAAACCGTCCCGAGGTACGGCATCTTCTCCGCGGAACGAATGTATGAACAGGTGCTCGGAACGCCTTGATCGAAGGCCCTGTTCAGCTGTTGTTCACCTACCTGCGTGGAGGATCCAAGCCACATGGAAATCAAAGTCGATCGATACACGAAAGTGGTGTTGACGCTGATCGCCGTCGGCCTGCTGGCAAATGTATTCAAGGATGAACTGTCCATCGTGACCACGCCGTTGAATCCCCGGCCGGCCATGGCCGAGAACATCGTCATGGGATCCACGATCACGAATATGGGACAGCGTTTCATCACGGCCAGCCCCGACGGGAAGACCGTCTACACCTGGTTCCGGGAAGAGGACCAGCAATGGTACGATCGCGACAAGGTGTATTTCATAGACGCCGCGCACGCGGACGATTGATGAACGGGTCGCGAGTCAAGCATACTCTGAATAGCGAACCGCGGGCGACGGTCCCGCAGACCCGATGATTACGGGTCTCGTTCTCGCCGCCGGCCGGTCCGAGCGCATGGGGACGCCGAAGCAGCTGCTGCCTTTCGGCGGCGTCACGCTGATCGAACACGTGGTCCGCACACTGACGCGTTCGCGCCTGGGGAAGGACGTCGTCGTCGTACTGGGCGACCGCGCCATGGACATCGTAAAGCGGATCTCGGGGCTGCCGGTCCGCCTCGCGTACAACCCGGACCCGGAAGGCGACATGGTCTCGTCGATCCGATGCGGCCTGGCGTACATCGAACCTGAACAGGCCATCATGATCGCGCTCGGCGATCAGCCCCTGGTCACTACCGGGATCGTGAACCGATTATTCGACGAATACGAGGGGCGACCCGAGGGCATGGTACTCCCGGTGCACGACGGGAAGCGGGGACATCCCATGATCCTGTCGCCCGCGTACCGCGAGGAAATCCTGTTCGAAGCCATGCCGGGCGGATTGAAGGCGCTGCGCGACCGGCACTCAGGCAGCGTCCGCGCGGTACCGGTGGACACGGATGCGGTACTCATCGACCTGGACTACCGGAGCGAGTACGAAGAGGCCCTGCGAAGATGGAAAGAGGAACCCGATTCCGGTGAGCGCTAACGTACTGGTTACCCGGCGTATCCCCGACGAGTCCATCCGGATGCTGGAAGCGGCCTGCGGCGTGGTGGACGTCAACCCCCACGACAGGGCGATGACCCGCGGTGAATTCCTCGAGGCGGTAAAGGGCCGCGACGGGCTGCTCTGCCTGCTGACCGAGGACATCGACGATGAGGTCCTGGACATCGCTCCGGGCCTGAAGGGCATTGCCATGTACGCGGTCGGGTACAACAACGTCGACGTGGACGCCTGCACGCGGCGCGGTATTCCGGTGTCCAATACCCCTGGCGTGCTGACCGACACGACCGCCGACATCGCCTGGGCCCTGATATTCGCCACGGCCCGGCGGGTGGCGGAAGGCGACCGGTTCGTGCGGGAGGGGCGCTTCGCGGGATGGGGTCCCCTGCTGATGCTGGGGAGCGACGTCACGGGCAAGACGCTGGGCATCATTGGCGCGGGACGCATCGGTACGGCCACGGCCCGGCGGGCAGCCGGGTTTTCCATGCCGGTGGTTTATACGAGCCGCAAACGCAACGCGACCATCGAGTGCACGGGCGCGCGGTACCTGCCGCTGGACGACCTGCTCGGGGAAGCGGATTTCGTGTCGCTGCACGTGCCGCTCACGCCGGAGACCACCCACCTCATCAGCGAACGGGAACTGGACCTGATGAAGCCCACGGCCTACCTCATCAATACGACCCGCGGACCCGTGGTCGACGAGAAGGCCCTGGTCCGGGCGCTGCGCGAAGGCGCCATCGCCGGTGCGGGACTCGACGTCTTCGAGCGGGAGCCGGAACTGGAACCGGGCCTGGCGGACCTGGAAAACGTCGTCATGCTGCCTCACGTCGGCAGCGGGACGGTCGCCACGCGCATCAAGATGGGCAACACGGCCGCGGCCAACCTGATCGCCATGGTCAGCGGGGAGGACCCGCCGAACTGTGTGAACCCGGAATGGAAGCGGTTTAAACCTTCAACATCATCGGAATGATCAGATACAGGAGCCGGATATGAAGCTTGTGACCTTCGGAGAAAGCGGACAGGAACGGATCGGTGCCGTGGTCGGCGATGAGATCGTAGATCTGGGGTCCGCCGACGCGTCTCTGCCCGGCACCGTGCTGGGCGTGCTGGAAGCGGATGCCGTCGGGGCCGTCGCCCGTGCGGTGGAGAGCGGCGCCGGCACGCGAACGCCCCTGGAAGGCGCGCGGCTGGCGTCTCCCCTACCCCGTCCGCCCAAGATCGTGTGCGTCGGGCTCAACTACCTCGATCACGCGACGGAGCAGGACGTACCGCTGCCCGAGCATCCGTTGCTCTTCTCCAAGGCCACCTCGTCCGTAGTGGGTCCCTACGACGACGTGGTGCTGCCGGCGGAAAGCAAGCAGGTGGACTACGAGGTGGAGCTTGCCGTGGTCATCGGCAAAACCGCCACGGCCGTGTCCGAAGCGGACGCCTACGACTACATCGCCGGGTACACCGTGGCCAACGACGTGAGCGCCCGCGACATCCAGTTCCGGCAGCAGCAGTGGCACCAGGGCAAGAGCTACGACACGTTCTGTCCCATGGGCCCGTGGCTGGTGACGAAGGACGAGATTCCCGATCCGAACGCGCTCGCCGTCAAACTGACGCTGAACGGGACGGTGCTGCAGGACAGCAACACGGACAACCTCATCTTCAACGTGCCCACGCTGGTGTCGCGCATATCGAGCGCCATGACCCTGCTGCCGGGCGACGTGATCTCGACCGGTACGCCCGCGGGCGTGGGCGTGTTCCGCGATCCGAAGATCCTGCTCAAGGCCGGCGACTACATGGAAACCTGGGTGGAAGGCATCGGCACGTTGAAGAACCACGTGCGATAGAGGATAATCATGGAAAAGCTGAACAGGGAACAGGCGCTGGCCCGGGCGGCGGACACGGGCGACCTCACGGGTGTGGACCTGGGCGGCCTGGATCTGTCGGAGGCCATTCTGCCCCGGGTCGATTTCCGGGACGCCAACCTCGAAGGAACCGATTTCACCAACGCCGATCTGACTGAATCGGAGTTCCGCGACGCGAAGATGAACGGCGCGGATCTATCGGGCGCGAAGCTCGAGCGGGCGGTGCTGATCGGCGCCCACATCGTGGGAGCACGCTTCGACGGCGCTCACATGGTCGGTGCTTTTCTCAACGGCGCGACCGCGTCGGGCGCCAGTTTCAGGAAGGCGGACCTGCGCGCGGCCCGGATCGGCGTGCCCAGGTTCCAGTCCGACGATCCCTTCGCCGCCGCCACGTGTTTCGACGGCGCGGATATGACCTGGTGTCTCTTCGGGGAGGCGGACCTGACGGGGGTGGACCTGCGAAACGCCAACCTGTCCCATGCCCACATGTACGAGACGGAGATGCGCAGCGCCCTGCTCGACGGCGCGGTACTGACCGGCGTCCGGCTGAAGCGACAGACGGTCCAGGCGGAGTAGCCGGGCCGCTCGGGGCGGGCGCGGGTCGCTCGGGACGATCAGGCGCGGGCTGCCCCGCCCCTACTCGGCCGGACCGTCTGGACCGCCCGGACCGCATAGCCGCCTCAGATAATCGCAGTACGGGTTGTCTTCCACCAGGTTGCCGATCCTCAGCACCTGGTCCCGGTCGATGAAGCCCTTGCGAAAGGCGATCTCCTCCACGCATCCGATCTTCAACCCCTGCCGGTGCTCGACGGCCTGGACGAAATTGCTCGCCTCCAGCAGGCTTTCCGGCGTGCCGGTATCCATCCATACGATCCCTTCGTCGAAGCGCTCCACCTTCAGCATGCCCCTGCGCAGATAGATGTTGTTCACGTCGGTGATCTCGAGCTCGCCCCGTCCCGATGGACGCAGGGTCTTCGCGATGGACACGACTTCGTTGTCGTAGAAGTACATGCCCGTGACGGCGTAGTTGGACCGGGGATGGCGGGGTTTCTCCTCGATGTTGACGGGCCGTTGACGCTCGTCGAATTCGACCACCCCGTACCGTTCGGGCTCCTTGACGTAGCAGGCGAAGACGAGTCCTCCTTCCCTGTGCAGCGCGGCGCGCTCGACCAGCTCCGGCAGGCTGCTTCCGTAGAAGAAGTTGTCGCCGAAAATCAGCGCGCAGGGATCATTCCCGATGAACGACTCGCCGATCAGGAAGGCCTGCGCCACCCCCTCCGGCGCGGGCTGCACGGCGTAGTCGAAACGCATGCCAAGTGCGCTCCCGTCACCGAAGAGCCGCCGGTACAGGTCGATGTGTTCGGGGGATGAGATGACCAGGATGTCCCGGATGCCCGCCATCATGAGGACGGACAGCGGGTAGTAGATCATCGGCTTGTCGAAAATGGGGATGATCTGCTTGGATATGGCCAGGGTCTGCGGGTAGAGGCGCAACCCGTGGCCGCCCGCGAGGATGATGCCCTTCATGTACGGTCTCCGGTTTGAACTACAAACAACGTAATGGCAATTTGTGTAGACAGTGAGAAACAGCAAACATATTCTTCGTAGATCAAAAACACACAGATGCGCGCATTGTTAGAGGTATAATGCAAAATGTGAATTCGGCATAAGATGTATTGATGTTTTCAACAGTGTAGTTTGAGGTTGCATTTGAGCGTCAAATTGACAGACCACACTCAATGAGAATATCGATGAAACTCCCAAACGATGTTCGGTTCATTTCATTGAAGTATGACGGACGTTGTCTTTCCTGTTCGAAACCGATTAAAGCTGGTCAAAAAGCACACTGGTCGCCTTCCTCGAAAAAGGTCTGGTGTGAGGAATGTGTTCGTACTGTTAACAACTCCCGAGAATCATCCCAAAGTGAAATGGGAGATTCAGGATACGTTGGTAATTCAGTCGATTTTGTCGGTGCCAAACGCTCCGAGACTGCTTATGTCAATAACCAACATACTAAGTGGAGGCAACTGTGTCTATATGCTCAACGATGTATCGAGGCGGAGGCTTCTAAATCACTAGTACCTTACGTAAAGGAAAACTCACATTGGTTCATGCACTGCGGACAAGAGAAACTTGTGGTCGGGCAGAATGACGCTATTCCTGCACCGGAATCTCTCGTTGATTACCTGGCCCGTAGCCAACAGCGGGATGGACAATCAATAATTTACGGCTGGCCAACAGTAGTCCTAACTGACCGGGATAATTCATCAAAGGTCGCCCCTCTTTTTATAGTCAACATCGAACCTGAAAGGAACGGAGAAAAAAAGTGGGAACTTCACGCGACTGTCGAACCGGAGTACAATTTAGCTATCACGGCTAGCAATGTCTTCGATCCCTCTGTCGCGGAAGACATCTTCGAACTTTTAAGTGATGGCCTACCGTTTGGCGATGCCGATGCCTTCGTCTCCATAGCCGGTCGTACGGCTGGTTTGCTTGGATTGGATATCATATCACGACTCGATCCGTTCTCGCTTGATACTTCAGTGAGTCGTAAACAGGGTGTATACAATACTGCCGTTTCGGTTGTGATCGAGACGTCCAGTGAGTATCAGGCTACCCTTCGCGAGGAACTGCGTGAATTGCAAGCGCGTAAAGATTGGTCTACAACTGCAGCGGCTCATCTCCTTTCCGATAGAATTGCTTCAAACCTAAACAGTCGAGCACCATCTGGGCCACTTGTAGCTCCGCTTATCTGTAATCAGTCTCAGGAGGAAACTCTGGAGATGCTTCGCAAAGAGCCTCTGACCATCGTGACCGGTCCACCTGGAACGGGTAAAACGCAACTAGTAGTGAATGCCGTCGCTAATGCGTGGCTGGACAACGATAGTGTTTTGGTGACCTCAACCAACAATGCAGCCGTTGATGTCGCTGTTGATCGAGCCGAAAAAGACGTTTTTAATGGCCTATTGGTACGTACTGGTAATCGTGAAACGCGTGAACAGATACCAGACCGAATCGCCGTTGCTTCGTCACGAGCAGCTTCACATAGCAATAACCAATCAACGGTACGCGCAAACCTGAAACGCATAGCTGATCAGCGTGCAAAGTTGCAGGCTCAACTGACCCGTCTCGACAAAGTAAACGAGGAACTGCTGTGCGTAGTAGAGGAAAGGGAAGAACTCGAACTGAAACAAAAAAGCGCGTCGTTGTCAATCTGGGGCAGTGAGAATCCACCCAAACTGTCTATCAGTTCGAATGAGATCAAGCAACGCGCCGTACGATTGATTAGGGCTTGGTTGTTTCGACGTCTCAGGATACGACGGCTATATCGGCGAGTGGAGTGTAACGAAACTACATCACTGGATGATCTGGTTCGTTGGGCTGAGAAAGACCAGCGTATGGCATGGCTGGCCAACCAAATGAAGGTTGGGCTGGATTTATGCAAACAGCTGGAATCTGCTGTAGGCGATCCAGTAGCGAGTATTCGGGACGCGGATAATAAATGGAACGTAGCAAGCCTCAGTACTATCCAGACGGATGTTGCAGCACGAATTCGATCGGGTTCCGGCCGACTAGCGGCATTCGGTACAATGCCTGCAAATGTTGATCAATTCAAGAAGGCCATTGCGAATTCGCTTCCTTATTTACGAGGGTGGGCATGTACAGCCCTCTCAGCCCATAGAAACTTCAAACTGGAATCTGGTCTATTCGACCTTGTTATCGTTGACGAAGCCAGTCAGTGTAGTCTTGCAGCTGTGCTTCCTCTAGCTTATCGTGCAAAACGACTAGTACTGGTGGGAGATCCGAATCAACTTAGTCCGATCATTCCATTGAGTGATCGTCATTTACAGGAAATCGCCACACAATTGGAGTTCGATAACAACGAGCTCCGGGAACGTGGAATCCATCACAAAGACGGTTCGGCCTATCATGCGTTTGAGTTTGCTGCAAATCCATCAGAACCAGCTCTCCTCAATGAACATTACCGCTGCCATCCCTACATCGCCCGTTGGTTCAATACCGTTTTTTATAACGATGAACTTACAGTTCTGACTGAAGTCTCTAATCTAGATGGACGGCATCGAGCTATCACCTGGATCGATGTCGAAGGTGTAGCGGAGCGGCCTAAGGATGGAAGCTGGGTGAACAGATTCGAGGCTGAACAGACCGTAAAAGTAATCCTCGAAGTTATACGTGACGGCTACAAGAACGTCGGTGTGGTCACGCCATTCGTAGCGCAAGCAAATCTTATTACGAAAATCACTCAGAAACACATATCTAGGGATACCTTAGACGAAATCGATTTCGTATGCGGTACGGCACACCGCCTACAAGGAGACGAGCGTGATGTGGTTGTAATATCTTCTGTGTTATCTCCCGGAATGTCCAAGGCTGGTACCCGTTGGATTGAAAAAGAGAGGAATTTACTTAATGTCGCCGTTAGCCGCGCCAAGCGAGCGCTGATGGTGATAGGGCACCCGTGTATTGGTGAGTTGGGAAGTCCAACCCTTTCTTCTCTGCGGGTATTTCTGCGCGAGACAGTAGTCCAGAAAGAAGGTGACGTAGGATTCATCGCCAGTTTCCGCACAGACAGCAGATCGGAGGAACTGTTGCTAGAAGCCATGCAGCTTCGAAATCTCTCACCATATGCCAAGCTTAATGTGGAAGGATACGAGTTGGACTTTGCACTATTGGAAAATGGAATAAAACTCAATGTAGAAGTTGACGGTGATCATCATTTGGATGTTCGAGGGTGGCAACGCAGACAAGATGTAACTCGCGATCGAGTTCTTTCCAATCTTGGTTGGAAGGTATTGCGGATATCAGCGTGGAGATGTTACGAAGAAATAGATTCAGTGATTGATGAAATAACAAAAGAGCGTGATGTGCTGATTCAATAATCCTCATGAATGTTGGTAGCAGATTGAAGTCTACATCATGGTAAAAAAGTCAAGGCCACTCCTACATCCGTACGAAACGCTAAACGAGTCATCCTAAACTACCGCAGGTGATCACCAACTTCCGCTAGCTGTTTTAGTTCATCGCCCGCCCGCTCCTCAACCATCCATCATCCACTCCAGGTCGAACCGGGCCAGCGTGATCGTCTCGTAGGAATGGTCTTCCCCGCGCTCGTACAGGCAGGCGGCGGTCCCGTCCGGAAGCACGGCCAGGGATGAATAGGCGGCCGGTCCCGGATGCAGCACCCGCTCGTGGAGCCAGGATCTGCCGCCGTTGCCGGAGAGACGCACGGTCAGGTTGCTCCGCTCCTCCCGGCTGGCCGGGTTCGAGAACAGCAGCCGGTCGCCCTTGTCGGGATACCGGATGAGGGCTGCCTGGCAGATCGGTTCGATCAGGGTTTCATCGTGGCGCTGGTCCTGCCAGGTTATCCCGCCGTCGCCGCTGACGGTGACCTGCCGGGTGCGCTGGGTCCGGTCGTAGTTCCGCGTGTTGAGCACCACGTCCCCGTTCTCCAGCTCGACGACGCAGCATTCGTTGACCTGGTCCACCAGCGTGGAACCGCCCAGACGCCAGGTTTCCCCGTGGTCGTCGCTGTAGACGACATGGGAATAGTAGCGTTTCGTGCCGGCCTCGATGTGATCGCAGGGAATCAAAAGCCGGCCCGACGAAAGCTGGATGCCGTTGCCCGGTCCGGTGGCGTACCAGGTCCATTCCGGTCGCTTGGCGGTGGCGGTGATGTCCCGCGGCTCGCGCCACGTGCGGCCGTCGTCCTCGCTCGCCGTGACCCACACGGTCCGCGTGCCCTCGCTCGTTCCGTCGATGATCCGGGGTTCGTGGTCGATGCCCAGGTTGTGGGTCATCGGCAGCCAGACGGTTCCGGTCTCGCGGTCGACGACAGGGCATGGATTGCCGCAGGTGTTCCCGGCGTCCCCCCAGACCACCTTCTGGTCCGACCAGGTGCGCCCGCCGTCCGCGCTGCGCTTCACCAGCATATCGATGTCGCCCGTATCGCTCCGGCTGTTCCTCCGGCCTTCGCAGAAAGCGAGGACCGTTCCCCGCGTCGTCACGATGATCGCGGGAATGCGGTAGGTATCGTATCCATCTGTGCCGCTGGTCCACAGGACGGATTGTTCACAGGCGCCGTTCATGCGATGCTCCGGGTCTTCTTGTTTTCAGTTGAATATGATATGGCCCGTTACCCCCGTCAATCCATCTATGATGACCCATAATCCGGCGCTGACGAACTCGCCGAGGATCAGGCCCAGGAAGAAGGGCAGCATCTTGCGGTAGATGTCGATCCCGCCGAACTTGAGGATGAGCCCCTTGACCATCCAGGCCAGGAATATGGAGAACCAGGCGGTGAGGAGCGGTGCGGAGGCGCCTACGGGAAACCCGATGAAATGAAGGGGCCACCAGATGAACTTCTGCCGCAGGAACATCAACGCCCACATGATGGCGGCGCCCAGTCCGAAGAAGAACCACCGGCCGGCGGGTTCGGACGTGGCGGTGATGGTGGTCGCGTAGTAGTTGAACCGGGTTTGCTGGAGCTCCCCGAAGAACTGCCAGTTGAGATTGATGCCCCCGTATTCGTAGGCCAGGTACATGACCGTGTAGATCGAACTGGCCAGGCTGCAGATTATGGCCAGGCCGATGGCCGCGGTGAGCCAGCGCTGGTTCCGGAGCCCCGCGGTATCGGCCAGCTTCAGGCCGTTGGCCATGGAGGGCATGATGAGCGTGCGGGTGTGGGTGAACCAGAACTTGGTCAGCCCGATGGCGACCAGGTTGCGCGCGCCGAGGACGGGCCCGGTGAACCCGTGGATCATGAATTCCTGTGGATTGAAGGTCTCCGCGAAGAGGACGCCTCCTTCGGCCACGATCCGCGCGAAACCCACGTAGACCGCCAGCACGAGGATCAGCAGTATGATGGCCAGCCAGGCGGACAGGCCGATCATCCACAGCCATCCGAGCAGGAACAGTACGCCCAGTCCGCCGCCGATCACGGTGAACCGGTAGGAGAGGGGTTCGTTGGCATCGTCCGGCGTGGCTCCGCCGCGAAACGCCTTGCCCAGGATCTCGCGGATATGGGCCCGGGCCAGCCAGAGACTGAAGAGGGCGAGGACCAGCAGGGCGCCGAACATCTGGTACTCACCGGGCAGCGTCGTACTGCCCGCCAGGTCGATGCCGAAGCTCGCGTTCGCCAGGTTCTGAAACCGGCCGATGAGGAAGAAGAGCCAGAGGCTGAAGGAGATCTCGAGGCTGAGCAGATAGGCGAAACCCACCAGCGGGAAGGACAGGTTTATGGGCAGCACCAGCTGGTTGCCGAAGAGACTGATCGTCTCCTGGAAGTAGATGGTGGGGAAAAAGTAGATGTAATTGTGTACGGCGTTCCAGGCGTTGATCAGGAAGGGTATGGCGAAACCCGCCCACATCATCCGGTTCCGGAAGAACGGCGCCAGGCGGGAACGGGCGCCGTCTTCGCCCGGATCGATCATCTCGGCCGGCAGCTTGACCAGGGGAAAGACCAGGCGCTCCCGCTCTACCCACTGCTTGCGCAGGATGACCGTGATGCAGAACACCACGAAGTACAGCACCAGGACGAAGCTGAGCCAGGCGGCGATGGGCCCGGCCCACTCGCCCCACGGGATGGCCCCGCCCCGTGGAAGGCCTTCGAAGAACGATCGTACGGCCTCGGAATCCTGGGGCAGCAGCCAGGGCTCGACGTGGGGGGTTATGGTCTCGACCCAGCGGTTTTCCGGCGTGGCGTAGTACATGGACGCCATGGCGGGAAGCAGGACCTCGGTCAGTCCATACGACGGGATGGCCGACGCGATGAGCGACATGATGTAGACGACGGCCAGTTCGCCCTGCGTAAGGGCGTAGGCCGGGGTCCATGTGCGCAGCAGCGTGTTGACGATGCCGACGAGGACGGCGAAGAGGAAGACCACGCCGATGGGCGTGAAGTTGCTGCCCAGGTACGAACCCTGGATGATCATGTTGGAGTAGGGATCGGCGACGCCCAGGATCAGCGAGCAGGCCATGCCGACGGCCACGGCGCGGGGCGTGACCATCTCCCTCGGCGTAGATACGCGATGGGCTTCCCGGGCTGCTTCCGGCGAGGTGACCGACATGGAGGAGCCTTTCGGGCCGGCGCAAAGCAGATGTTTCGCAGTCGGTCATCGGGGACGACCGGTGAAGGGAAAGGGTATAGCCGGTCGAAAGCCTGTGTCAAGGTGATTGTCCGCGGCACGGGTGCGTGGAGCCGGGGCGCGAGCGCGTGAAGTTGTGGCCCGGGCATGCGGGGCCGTGGCGCGGGCATGCGGCGCCTGAAGATCCGGAAGATAGGCTTGACGCTGTCCAGGTACTCCTGTACGGTTGTCAATCATGGCCATTACCAGTCTGCAGAATCCCCGGATCAAGGCGATACGCGCGCTCTCACGGCGCAAGCGGCGGCAGGAAACCGGGTTGTTCTTCGCAGAAGGCATCCGGCTCGTCGGCGAGGCGGTGCAAACCGGGGCGGACGTCGAAACCCTCGTCGTCGCGCCGGATCTGCTTCGAAGCGATTTCGGACGGGACACGGTGCGCCGTGCCAGGGAAGAAGGCGTCGAAATCCTGGAGGTCGGCGCCGAGGTCTTTCGATCCTTGTCCGGAAAGGACGGACCTTCTGGCATCGGGGTCGTCGCCAGGCAGCGATGGACCGCCCTGGACGACACGGGGGTGGGGCTGGAAGGCGGCGATGCGTCCACAAACGATGCTTCCACAAACTACGCCGCTACCGCCGGCACCCTGGGCTGGGTTGTCCTCGAGAACGTGGGCAATCCCGGCAATCTGGGTTCGATCCTGCGGACGAGTGACGCCACGAGCGCTACGGGCGTCATCCTGCTTGGCGATTCGGTGGACCCCTACGACCCCGCGTCCGTGCGTGGAAGCATGGGCGCCGTCTTTTCGCAGCAGATTGTCCGTTCCTCGCTCGAAGCACTGATCCAGTGGAAGCGCCAGATCAATATCCCCATGATCGGCACTTCGGACGCCGCGGCGGCAGACTTTCGGACCGCGACCTATGCCCCACCCCTCCTCCTGTTCCTCGGCGGCGAGCAGCACGGTCTCTCAAATGAAGCAATGGATGCCTGCGATACGGTCGTACGAATCCCAATGGCCGGTCGGGCCGATTCCCTGAACCTGGCCGTGGCCGCGGGCGTGATGCTGTACGAAGTGTCGGGCCGGGTGCGGGACACGCGATGATCGATACTAAAATATTGACATCTGGGCAATTGTGTCATTACATGAAATATCCAAGGTCTCGTACAGACCGCCTCCCTCGTGACCCGCTGATTACAATACTGAATTTAACTGACGTCCGTGATAAGGGACTTCCCGATGCACTGGTTATTTCGTCTTTGCATGTTACTGGTTTTAAGCGTTGTATCCTCGGTTGCAACAGCTCAGAGTTTGGGAGAACGCGTGAGGGTCACTACTTCGCCACCCGATGCGCGTTTCGATGGATATGTACAGGAAAGTCCTTCGGACAGTTTGCAATTGAGGCTGACAAACAGCAACCTGCTATCGGTACCGCGAGAAGATATCGTGTTGCTGGAACGCTACATGGGGAAGCGGACCTACAAGAAACGTGGATTGCTGATAGGCGGCGGGGCAGGAGCATTGGCCGGGATAACGGCAGGTTTGTTGGCCGAAGAGGACTGCGGATTGATTTCTTTCTTCTGTGGTACCCAGGAGAGACTCGAAACAACGGCCATGCTCGCTGGCATTTTCGGATTAACCAGTGGGGCGGTTGGCATGGTGGTCGGCGCGGTAATCGAAAGAGACCAATGGGAGGAAATCCCCGGCTCGAGAACCAGCAGGATTAGACTGTCCCCGATGTTTAACGTCTCGTATAACGAACATTCAGGACAGACCCTCTGGGTTGGGGTGCGCGCCCGGCTTTAATGTTGATGTCAGTTAATCGGTAAATCCCCCAAGGTACGACCAATCCTTCCGGACCGCAGGCCACTCGAACCTTACGCCGCATACGCCCATACCGCAGCGGCCGATTGACCTATCCAGAATCGCTACTTTTCCTTGTCATCGATGTACCTGCCGACGTATAATACCCGCCTGACTTTCGCATACCCAGCACGTTCATCCCAAAAACAACGAGGTACTCCCATGCCTGTTACCCGCCGCGCTTTTCTGGGAACTTCCGCCCTCGCGCTGTCCGGCCTCGCCGCTGGTCATGCCGCGTCTGCGAAGGCACACGCCGCACCGGTACCCACCAACCACGGTGCACCCGCACCGCCGACCATTGTATCGTCTCGCAACGGGATCCGCGGGGTCAGGAAGGCCTACGAGATGATGACGAACGACCAGGCCGACCCGCTCGACGCGGTCATCGCCGGCGTGAATATCCAGGAGCTGGATCCGAACGACCAGTCCGTGGGATTGGGCGGGCGTCCGAACGCGGACGGCGTCGTCACCCTGGACGCGTCCGTCATGCACGGACCCACCCGGCGGGCCGGCTCGGTCGCCGCGCTGGAGGACATCGCCTCGGCGTCGCTGGTGGCGAAGGCGATCATGGATTACACCGACCACATCATGCTGGTCGGCAAGGGCGCGAAGCGTTTCGCCCTGGGCATGGGTTTCAAGGAACAGGACCTGTTGTCCGAAGAAAGCCGGCAGGACTGGCTGCGCTGGCGTTCCCAGCTCAGTCCGGACGACGACTGGCTCGACCACGAGGATGACATCGTAATCGATCGTCCTGGCGGCACGATCAACATGTGCGGCGTAGACGCCAACGGAGATATCGGCAGCGTGACGACCACGAGCGGCCTGTCCTGGAAGATACCGGGCCGCGTGGGCGACAGCCCCATCATCGGCACGGGGCAGTACTGCGACAACGAAGTAGGCGCCGCCGGTTCCACGGGTCGCGGCGAGGCGAACATCAAGGTCTGCGGCGCCTTTCTGATCGTGGAGTTCATGCGGCAGGGCAAATCGCCCCAGGAAGCCTGCCTGGCTACCCTCGAACGGGCCGTGGCCATGACGGAGGACCGCCTGCTGACGGACGACGGCCGGCCCATGTTCAGCCTGAACTTCTACGCCGTGGCCAAGGACGGCCGGTTCGGCGGGGCGACCATGTACCAGATGCCGGATGAATACCTGGAGTACTTCCCCGGACGGGACAGTTACGCCGTGGCCAACGCCGACGGCGCCCGGCTGGTACCCCTGGCGTATGTCTATGACAAATCGAAGATCCCCGCGCGGACGATGGAACGTTTGATGGAGCGGGTGGAAGAGAGGAAGAGGGAGCGGGTGCAGAGATAAAGAGGTAAAGTATGACGCTCAATGACCAGCAGATTGCCGCGTTCCGCGAATCGGGATACCTGTTCTTCGCCGGATTGCTCGATGAACAGGAAGTGAAGACGCTTAAAGACGCGGTGCCGGACGTGCTCGGTCGCCAGGGTCCCGAAGTGGTACGGGAAAAGGACGATCCCACGGCCGCCCGGCTGGCCTTCGGCGCCCATACATACTCTGAGCCCTTCAGCCGGTTGGCCCGGTTGCCCCGTCTGATGGACCCCGTCCGCCAGTTGCTGGGAGACGAGGTCTATCTCCATCAGACCCGCATGAATCCCAAGCAGGGCTTCGGGAGCGGGGCGTCGTGGACCTGGCACCAGGATTTCCCGTCATGGTACAAGGTCGATGGTATGCCCGAGCCGAATTGCATCATGGCGTCGGTGTTCATCGACGACTGCACGCCCGTCACTTCGCCGCTCCTGATCATTCCGGGTTCCCACCGGTGGGGCCTGCTGGACTCGGAACTGCACGAGGACGCGAAAGGCCGTGGTTACGATTTGTTCCATATCGACGAGACGACGCTGCAGCAACTGGCCGACGAGAACGGCATAGAACCGCTGATCGGTCCGGCGGGCTCGGTCGCCCTGATCCACAGCAACATCGTCCACGGATCTGCGGACAACGTCTCGCCCTGGCGGCGGGCCATCTTCTACCTGATCTACAACGCCGTCGGCAATGCCTGCACGCGCGAGGTCAGGCCCTGGTACCAGAACAACCGGGACTTCACGCCGCTGGAGCCGATCGGGGATGATGGGCTGCGGACCTACAATGCCGCACAGGCCACCCCGGCTCGCTAATCCGATCTAGTCCAGGCTAATCCGCAGCATTCGCCGCCTGGATCGCCGCGTGGATGTACCCGTAGGCGTAGGCGAACCCCACCTGGCCCGCTTCGGGCCCCGATATCCCGGGTACGTGGTCCGGCATGATCATGTACTCGTATCCCACTTCCTTGTAGGTACGCATCGCCTTCAGCATGTCGACGTCGCCCTCGTCGGGGAAGACCTCCACGAATTTGTTCAGCCGTCCCTTGATGTTCCGGAAGTGGACGTTGAAGATCTTCTTACGGGTGCCGAAATAACGGATTACTTCGTGGATCTCCTCCGCGGGGTTCTCCAGGCTCTCCGACATGCAGCCCTGGCAGAAGTTCAGCCCGTTGTAGGGACTGTCGTACAGGTCGATCAGCTTCTTGAAACCGTCCGACATGCCCAGCACGCGGGCGACGCCGCGGTACGTCCGGCCGTGCCCGATGCCCGGGTCTGACGGGTGGCAGGCCATCTGTACCTTGTATTCTTCGGCCACGGGGATGATCGTCTTCAGCCAGTGGTCGATGCGCTCCCACATCTCGTCCTCGTCGGCGGGACCGCCTTCGAATTCAGGTCGGGACTGGTCCAGCTTGTCGTAGTCGAAGGTCGACAGCTTCGCGCCGCCGCGGCCGTAACTGGGCTCGGTACGCAGGTGGCCCAGCAGAGTGATGTTATAGTTCAGTCCCCGAATCCCGGCCTCCGAAGCCATGCGCACGGTCTCGCACATGCGGTCCAGCGCGCGGTCCCGCGCATCGCTCTTGCCCAGGAATATGGCGCCGGCCTCGTTGTGGAAGGCACTGGCGGAACCCAGGGGGATATGGATCATCTCGAGGTTGATCCCGTACCGGTCGAACCGTTCGCGCTGGGCTTTCAGCAGATCGGTCGTCCACTCGGCCCAGGGTTCCGACGGCGTCTGGTCCACGTTGAATACGCCCAGTTGGGCCAGGACCTCGATGTCCGTGTCGTTTCTGCACCGGGTCTGCGTTCCGATGTACATGTATGTCCTCCATAGTTGGGGTGATCAGGTCGCTTCTTCCGGTTCTTCCTGCATGGTCTTGCCGAAAATCCGTACGCGCTTGCCGGTAAGCAGGTCCCTCAGCCTGGTCCGGATGGCCCAGAGACATGCGAGAGAGGGGACGACCATCAGCGCCGTGATGACGAAAAAGGTTCCCCAGTCGCCATCTAGCCAGTCGACCATCGCGCCGGAGGACGCCGCGAAGAGGGTTCGCCCCGCCGTCCCGATCGAGGCGAGCAGCGCGTATTGCGTGGCCGTATAGGTCCGGTCGACGAGCATCGAGATAAAGGCGACGAATATGACTGTCGCGAAGGACCCCGTAATATCGTCCGCCACGACGGCGATCGCGAACATCAACTCGGACTTGCCCGTCCAGGCCAGGGTGGCGAAGAGCAGATTGGTGGCCGCCATGGCGATCCCCGCCGCGAACATGGCCGGCACCAGTCCGACCCGAATGGCGAAGAAACCACCCAGCACGGTGAAGGCTACGGTGACGACCCATCCCAGCCCCTTGGAATAGAGCGCGATGTCCGACAGGGTGAATCCGATCTCCCGGTAGAAGATGAGGGACATGCGGCCCAGGAACGCTTCGCCGATCTTGAACAGGAAGACGAATCCGAGCACGGCGAATGCAATGGCGAATCCGTTGCGCCGGAAGAAACTCGTCAACGGATTTGCCACGGTACCCGCGAACCACGCGACGACGCGTCCGAATCCACTCGGCAGCGCCAGGCCGGAGGCAATCCGTTCGTCGTCCTCGGCCTGGGCCGCGATGCGATCGGCGGCAGTGGTTTCCCGAACGAAGGCGAGGCCGATGTTGCAGAGAATGACCACCGCCCCGAGACAGAGGAAGGTGGTCTGCCAGTAGTCTTCGACGCCGGCGTTCTGCAAGGCCTGCGCGGTCTCCAGGGCGATCACTCCGCCGAGTTTGAACCCCGTCCACCACCCGACGACGGCCGTGGCCGCGCCGGCGGCCATGGATTCCGATTCCGACGTGCCGATCTGCTCGATGCGCAGCGCGTCGATCGCGATGTCCTGGGTGGCGGACGCGATGGCGATGACGAGTCCGATAGCTACGACGACGCTGAGGTCCGCCGTCGGTTGGGCGAGACTCCAGAGCACCAGGCAGGCCAGGATGACGGCCTGAAGCGTAACGATCCAGGCGCGCCGGTGTCCGAGCCATCCGGTCAGCAGCGGCAACCGGATTCGGTCGATCAGCGGCGCCCAGAGGAAGTTGAAGGCATACACGCCGAAGATCAGGCTGGCCCAGCCTATGGCCGTGCGGGAAAGCCCGTCTTCTTTCAACCAGAGATTGAGGCAGCTGCCGATGAGCACCCAGGGGAATCCGCTGATGATCCCGAGCAGCAGGATGCGGGCCATGCGGCGCTCGAAATAGATCGACAGCGATTCCCTGAAGCTTCGCAAGGTGTCTCCCCGGTTGCGGTGCGTGCCCGGTCCGGCCGTGGGTGGGATGGGGCGTTGAAGACGACGGGAATGTATGCACCCCCTCATGCATCGTCAATTGAATTGCAAGGGATAGGACCACCGTCTCCTGGTGCCCCTGACCATCATCTCCCGCCGTCCAGGACCATCCTCTTCTGGCGCCTCGGACCGCCCGATCCAGTGGTGAATACGAAGGCGGTAGTCGTTGACAGGGAAGCGGGTTTCCCATAGGATAGAAACATGTTTTCAGTTGGGACTACGTGGTTGAAACTGTCACGGGCGCTTCGGCTTCGGGGCGGCATGCAGCGCTGGAGCGGCAGATGGCATCGAGGCGGTCCATGGTTCGCCGCCGGCATGTGGTTCGTCGTCGTGCTGCTGCTCCTTTACACTGGATGCGGCTCGTCCGGTTCGGACACGGAGCCAGCGGACCCGGATGACAGGGCGGCCGTTGCCCGGGCGTTCCTGGCCCAACTGGTCGAAGGCACGGTCACGCCGGGGACGATCGGCTTCCACGAGATCCCCTGGGAGTTCGTGCAGGAAGGAAAAGCGCTGTATGCCCGGTACGGCTGCACCGTGTGCCACGGTATGGACGGTCATGGCGACGGACCGATTTCCTACACGCTGAAACCCCCGCCCCGCGATTTCCGGGACCCGGGGGCCTACCGCATCGGCCGCGACGTGGTCACGATCGCCCGTACGCTCAGGGACGGCATGCCCGACAGCCCGTCCATGGTACCCTTTCCCCATATCAAGGACGAAGAGCGCTTCAAGATCGCCATGTACGTGGCTTCTCTTCAGCCGCCCTCAGACGTGCCGTCATTCTATGAGTCGCCTGCGGACGCGCCTTCACCTTAACCCTGGTACTCAATATGACGATCAAGACTATTCATGGATGTGTTATAGGTATCTGGATTCTGATGGTGATCATTACGACCGGATGCCAGCCGGCGTACGATATGGAGATCGACGGCGCGTGGGTACGGGCCACGCCGCCGGACAGGGACGTTACCGGGGCCTATCTGGTGATCCGGAACCGGTCGGACCAGCCCCGGGAACTGCTGGCCGTGGAGACGCCGGCCGCGGAGTACGCGGAACTGCACACCATGCGCCAGGTCGACGACATGATGGAGATGGAGAAGATCGAAGGCGTGGTGGTTCCGGCGCAAGGCGAGGCGGCATTGAAACCCGGCGGAAACCACATCATGTTATTCGGCGTGAAACGGCAGCTGGCGGAAGGCGACTCGGTGTCCCTCACGCTGCGCTTCGACGACCAGTCGACCCGGACGGTCACGGTCGAGGTGCTGAAGAGCCGTCCGTAGGAAGGTGTTCCATTGGGTGCAAAGAAGCCTGGTCATCAGTTGTATCAGTCGACGACCTCGAACCTCACCGGCCTGGTCACCCGCACCGGTCTGGTCACCCGTACCGGTCTGGCCATTCTGGCCGCCACGGCCCTGCTGCTTTCCTCCGGCTGCCGCGCAGAACCGCCGCCGCCGCAGATCGACATCCCCGAACTCCTGGACTACGGCGAGCGGTTCGGCGGTGATTTCACGCTAACCGACCAGGACGAGGAGCGGTTCAACCTGTCGGAGTACCCCGGTGACGCCTTTCTGATCTTCTTCGGCTATACCTACTGCCCCGACGCCTGTCCACTCATGCTCTCCATGCTGGCAGCCGTCTACGATGTGCTCGATCTCGAACCCGGCCAGGACGTGCGTACGATTTACATCACCGTCGATCCATTGCGCGATACACCGGAGCAGCTCAGGGAGTACCTGGCCTACTTCTCCACGGTGGACGTCCGCGGTCTCACGGGATCGCGGGAGGAGATCGACGCGGTCGCCGAACGGTACGGTGTGCTGTACAAACTGCAGGAGCCGAACGAGGCGGGTCACTACCTGGTGGCCCACACGACCACCCTGTTCCTGGTGGACCGGGAAGGTCGCCTGCGCTACCGGTTCCATCCGAGCGACCCCCCGGAATACATCGCGGCAGGAATAAAGCTGCTCTTCGAATAGCCTGGGAAACCAGCGTTGCGACCCGCTGAACCCATTCCTAGTGCTCGCGGCGCAGGGCGTCGACCGGGTTCATGGCGGCGGTCCGCAGCGTCTGCGAACTGACCGTCAGCCACGCGATCAACAGCCCGAGCAGACCGGCCGCGGGGAACAGCAGCAGCGAGACCTCGGTATGATAGGCGTACTGCCGAAGCCATTGCTGCACGACGAAGTAGGCCACCGGCCAGGCAATGGCGTTCGCGATGACCACGAGGACGGTGTACTCCCGGGACAGCAGCAGGACGAGTTGACGTGCCGATGCGCCCAGGGCCTTACGTATGCCCACCTCCCGCGTACGCTGTTTCGCCGTGAAGACCGCCAGCCCGAACAGGCCGAGGCACGCCGTGAATACCGCCAGCCCGGCGAACATGGTCACGAGCCGGCCCAGCAACTGGTCCGAACGGTAGAGCCGATCCACGTCCTGGTCGAGGAACGAGTAGGTGAAGGGAATTTCCGGCATGGATGCCTTCCACATGGATTCCAGGTCCCGCAGGGTCTCTCCGGGATCGCCGGGAACGAACCGCACGGCCCAGTAGCCGGAGCCGCCGAAGGTGAAGATCACCGGTTCGATCCGCTCGTGCAGGGTCCTGAGGTGGAAGTCGCCCACCACCCCGACGACTTGCAACTCACTGTTCCTCATTCGCACAAACTGATGCAGGGCTTCTCCCGGCGAACCCCATCCCAGGCGCCTGACCGCCTCCTCGTTGAGGAGACTTCCGGTCGATCTCCCCCATCCCCCTCCGTCCGGGCCCTCTACCCACTCGAAGTCCCGGTCCCAAGAAATGTCCCTGCCTTCCAGCAAGTCCAGGCGAAGCGTCCGGACCATGCCTCCTTCGGTATGGATATGCTGCATCTCCACGGTACCAACCGCCGGATCGTCGACGCGGCCCACGGGAAGAATGGGCAGCCTCCCGCGGCCCGCCGCGCGGCCGGGCATGTAGTTTGCCCCGGAGACGCTGACTACCCCGGCATGCTGCGGGTACCTGTCCCGGATCAGGTCGAAGTCCATGCCTTCGAGATCGGGCAGGATCACCACGTGTTCCTTCTCGAACCCCAGGTGTTTCTCCCGCATGTACTCCAGTTGCGCTAAAACGGTCCCCGTACCAATCATCAGCAGAATGGCCATGGAGAACTGTACGATTACCAGGGCTTTACGCAGGTTTACGGCACCGGTACTCGAAGGACCCCGGAAGATCGCCGCGGGACTGATGCGGGACAGCAGCAGGGCAGGGTACGCGCCGGCGAGGATACCGGCGGACAGGACGATGACCGTACCACCCAGTACGGACCAGGGTTCCAGGGAGGGCATGGAGAGGACATGGCCCGTCATGGATCTGAAAACGGGCAGGATCACCCAGACGGCGGCCAGGGCAACGAGGAACGCGACAGCGCTCAGGAGTATGGTTTCGCCCAGGAACTGCCGGATGATCTGGCTCCGCGTAGCGCCGGAGACTTTGCGCATGCCGATTTCGCGGGCACGGGTAATGGACCGGACGATCGCCAGGTTCGTGAAGTTCATGCAGGCGATCAGCAGGATCAACACCGCGATGGCGATCAGCATCCAGATGAAGGAGACTTCGCCGTTCCCCTCCATTTCCAACTCCAGCTGTGAATAGAGATGGATGTCTAAAAGCGGCTGGAAGGTATAGGTGTGCGTAAAGGCCGTTGCCCGTTCGACGGCGTCGACATGTTCATTCAGCCGTGCCTGAAGCAAGGCGCCGATCCCGTCGGGCGAAGCGCCTTCCGGAAGGAGCAGGTACGTGTAGTACTGGCTGTTAGCCCAGTTCGTCAGCAGACGGATCGGATCGCCCCTTCCCGTCGTGGTAGCGATCGATACGTAGAAATCGGGGTGATAATGAGCGTAGGGCGGGGGGTCTTCCATGATCGCGGTAATCGTGAAGGGGAAAAGGTGATCTCCGGTGATCGTTTTGCCGATCGGGTCGGCATCCCCGAAGTATTTCCGGGCCATGGATGCGCTGATGACCATCGTATTCGGCGCCGTGAGCGCGGATTCCGGATTGCCGCGCACCAGGGGCACATCGAACACGTCGAAGAGGTTGCCATCCGCCCAGTAGACCCGCTGCTCGTAGAATTGCTTTTCCTCGGTCGTGAACAGCCAGGTCCCCACCGTCGCCCGAATACGCAGCACTTCCTCCACTTCGGGGAGCTGGTTGCCGATGAAGTCGGCCAGCACGCCGGGCGTCCGCGCCGTGCGGTCCGTCACCACACGGTAGATGCGGTCACCCCGCGTATTGTGCCGGTCGTAGCTCAACTCGTCGCGGATGTACAGGAGGATAACCAGGCAGCAGGCCATGCCGATGGCGAACCCGATCACGTTGATCGCCGCGTGGGACCGGGACGCGAGGATGTTCCGCCAGGCGGTGAGGAGGTAGTGTCCGATCATGATCCGGAACCGCCGTAGTGGGGATGGGCCATAAGAACAACGGCTCGATGTTCCCCAAGATACGAAACTGGCGAGAGGCGACTATACCTTTTTCGAAAGAGGATGCAGTCCAGGTCGATGAACCGCCGGGGTGACGGTTCGAGACTATGGCGCCAGCCGGGTCCAGTGCACGTCCATGGCGGCTTCGGTTCCCGCGTAGTAGACCACCAGGACCGTGCCGTCGGACAGGGCTTCCGCGTAGGGCAGTCCGAAAGACCACACCGAGAAGCCCAGGGCGCCCTTGGGATCTTCCTTCGGGGCCTCGTGGGTGTACAGGGTCACCTCGGACTCCGGATCGAACGGGCCGTCGATGGATGGCGCGACGCGGGCCTTGATGGACTGGTCCCGGAAGCGGTCCACCCAGGCCAGGACGACGCGGCCGTCCGGCAGCACCGCGGGATGGGCTGCCTGGTCGGTGACGCCGATGTCCTCCGGACCCGACCACGTCCGGCCGCCGTCGGAACTGATGCGGCGGTGGATGTTCAGGTAGGACTCCGTTTCGGTGTTGTAGGTCCACGCGAAAGCGCCGATGCGTCCGTCCGGCGCCACGGACGACCGCAGGTCCCAGTTGAAGATCCGGCCCGTGGGATCGAACCCGATGTCTATCGGTTCGCCCCAGGTCCTTCCCCCGTCCGTGGAGTGGAAGGCGACGACCCGCTGGTACCATTTCGAGGCGTCGAGGTAGTGCTTGTTGGTCTCGATGGTCATGACCAGGGTGCCGTCCGGAAGCGGCATGACCGGGTTGGTCAGGCTTGCGGGCCCGATCTCCTCCGGCATGGGTACTTCGCGCCACAACGTCCAGGTATCTCCGCCGTCCTCTGATTCCGCCAGAAGGATCGACATGGGCACGCATCCCTCGGTCTCCGGATTGAAGAGACCGGGCGCTTCCGGATAGGTCTCGCGGTCGATCCACATGGAGGCGGCGATGATCCGGCCGGGCGCCAGTTCCGTGAGGTAGACGATCTTGACCGTTCCCCGGACGCCGTGCAGTACCGGCGATTCGAAGGGCCGTTCGGGCGCGGTCCAGGTCCGCCCGAGGTCAGAGGACCGGCTGACTTCAATCACTTCGTCCGCGCAGTCCTTGGTCGAACCGCTGTGCCAGGTGGCGATCAACGCGCCGTCGGACTTGCTGAGGACAGCGGGAAAGGTGAGGTTGGCGCGGTCGGTGCCGGGTACGCTGCGGCTGAGGACGCCGGAGTCGATGATGCGCATGGGAATGAAGCCTTTCGAGATGGGTGGGTTATCCTGGTCAGGGTCGGGTGCTGAACCGGCCCGGTTTCTGCTGGGACCGAGCGGGACCAAGCGGGTCCGGCCGGGACCAAGCGGGTCCGTTACATACCTTCGCACAAATCGATCATATCAGTGAGCATGGATGCCGCCAGGTTGTCGATCGAGATACGGGTTCCGCCCATGTCGACCGATGACGCGGATACGTAGTACTTGATCGTAGGTTCGGTGCCCGATGGACGCACGATCACCCGCGTGTGGCCGGCTTCCGATAAGGTGAAGACCAGGATATTCACCCGTTCGCTTGCAACGGGGCCGGTCGTACCCGTACGCAGGTCACGCGCCTGGCCGCTCAGCCGGTCGATCATGCGGCAAACGGCCCTTCCGCCAATGCGCTCCGGAGGAGATGCGCGCAGGGCGGCCATGATGCCTTCGATCCTGCGCGCGCCTTCCGCGCCGGGCAAGGCGACCGACCGTTGGACTTCCCTGAAATACCCGTACGCCCGGTAGATATCGTCCAGTTCGTCCCGCAGGGTCCGGTTGTCCCGCTTCAACCAGGCGGTGTACTCGGCAAGCAGGATGCCGGTGGCGGCCTCCTTGTCACGGATCCGGGCGTCCGCCAGGTAACCGTGGCTTTCCTCGGTGCCGAAGACGAAAGTCGTCCCCTCGGGCATGCGTTCGATTTCCGCGCCCACGTGCTTGAACCCGACGGGGAGGTCGTCCACGACTTCCAGGCCGCAGGACCGGGCAATGAGGGCGGCCAGGTCGGAGGTCACCGCCGTCTTGCAGAAGAGTCCTCTCGACGGCAACGTTCCTGCCGCCTGTTTCCGGCTGAGAATATAGTGGCAGAGCAAGGCGCCGATCTGGTGACCGTTCAGTACGAGATCCTCCGGCGCCGCCTCCCATCCCCGGTCCGGCAACGGAAGCGCGCAGCCGATCCGGTCAGCGTCGGGGTCGCTGGCCAGTACGAGGTTGGCTTCGGTTTCCGCCGCCTTCTGAATGCCAAGCTGGAAGGCCGCCGGTTTTTCAGGATTCGCGATACCACCTTCGAGTGTAGGAAACGCACCGTCGGGCGCGGACTGCTCATCCACGAAGTGCACGTCCCGGTAACCCAGTTGCACCAGTGCCTTGACCACCGAGGTCATGCCTACGCCGTGCAGGGGGGTATACACCAACCGTACGTCCCGCGCGTCGTCCAGCGACAGGTCCGCGAGGACGGCGACGTATCGGGCGTCCACCTGCGGATCGATCATCCGGATCAGGCCCCGCTCGACCCCTTCGTCGAACGGAATGCGCCGAATCTCTCCGGCGCGGTGCATCTCCCTGGTAATGGCCTCGTCGCGGGGCGCCACCACCTGGCCGCCGTCGGGACCGTACACCTTGAATCCGTTGTCGCCGGGCGGATTGTGGCTCGCGCTGATCACGACCCCGGCCGCGGCGCCGAGTTCCCGTACTGCGAAGGACAGGGCGGGCGTCGATCGGTAACCGTCGAAGATCAGCACCGGTATGCCGTTGGCGGCGAGCACCCGGGCCGTCTCCTTCGCGAATGTCTCAGAGTTGTGCCGGGTGTCCCACGCCACGACGACGGATGCGCCGGCCCGCCCGCCGGAGCATCGGTTGTGCCAGCCGTCTGGCCCACTGCCGCCGGCCCGACGGTCCCTGCCGTCTGGCCCCTCGCCAGATGGCTCATCACCGGCTGGCTCATCACCATCGCCCATCCCGGAGACGTACCGCGCCAGGCCCTGCGCCGCCCTGCCCACGGTAATGGTGTTGAACCGGTTCGGCCCCGGGCCCATCGGGCTACGCATGCCGCCCGTTCCGAAGGCGATGGATGTGCCGAAGGCCTCCTCCAGTTCGCCGGTGTTCCCGGCATCGATCAGTGTAAGAATCGCGCCGGCAAAGGCGGCGCAGGCCGGGTCGTCCAGCCACTGCATGATGGCCTCGCCCGCGGTCCGGGAAAGGGTGCCATCGCCGATCCACGTATTGATTTTCTGGACGGCTTGCTCACTCATTCGTGATCTCCACCGGGGCGAGCGTCCAGGAATCCCGAGCTTCCGGATGGCCATGCGGTCCGCTCCACGAGACCCATACTCATTCCCGGACTACCAGGGCCGACTACACCTCACCCCGCAGGTATCGGCCTCTTTCCTCCTTCGGGAACCGCTCTATCGCGTAGCGCAGCATCGTGCGGGGCATCTGCCTGTAGCGGGTCTTCAGAAACGACAGCTCAACGGGCAGATCCCGTTTTCCGATCTCTCTGAGCATCCAGCCCACGGCTTTGTGGATCAGATCTTCCCCGTCGTTCTGCAGACGTTCGGACAATTTCAGCGCATCGGCAAAATCGAGCTTTCTGATGAAATGCAGACAGGCCATGATGGCCATTCTGCGTTCCCATATCGATTCCGAGTCCGCCAGTACGTAGAGAGGTTTCCGGTCCCGCCCGTCCAGGTAGCCGCCCAGAATGGGATGAGCGGAGCAGTCGACGAGGTCCCAGTTGTTGATGTAGGCCGTATGGCCGAGATACGCTTCGTAGATTGTCCTTCTCTCCGGCTCATCGCCCTTGTTGAACCTCATGACCAGCCACAGCAGCGAAAACATGCGAACTTCATGATAGGGAGATATGAGCAGGCACCGGGTCTCGCCCATGGAGAGATCGCCGTGTTTGCGCACCTGGGCGCGTATCACGGGAATCCTGATTCCCAGGAAACGGTCCCCTTCGCCGTATTCTCCCGGACCGGTCTTGAAGAACCGCTGCGAATGGGCGGCGATCGCGGGATCGCCCAGTGCCTCGAGCATGCCGTGTATTTCTTGCGAATTCACGCGGGACTCCGGTTAGAAGAACTGGAGTTCGTGGATGGAACCGGGAAAATACAGGTAATCCACCAGGATCGCAACGGCGGCGCCCAGTACATAACCGACCATGATGCCGATCATGAGTGGCTGCGCCGACTGGTAGAGTCTCACACCGCCTATCCGGATAAGAATGGTTTTCAGCATCCACGCCAGGAAGACCGGAAAAAAGGCGTTTCGCGGCGGTCCTCCGGCGGCAACCACAAATCCGATGGGCGATATGGGCCACCAGCTGAAATAGTAGCGCGCCGCGGTCATACCGAGGACTACGACCATGCCCGCCACCAGGAAGAACACTTCCGTACCCGATATGGTGGTACTGTTCTGCATCCAGGTGACGATCAGGTTATAAAAACCGGGGTCTCCGGCGATGTTGTGGTAGTAGTTGGCCGCCCCTCCCAACCGGTACCCGGAATAGGCCGAGAAACCGATGGCGGTAATCGCGCTCAAGCCAAAAGTGACGACACACCAGAAGAACAATACCCGCCCCGAGATGCCCAGCGCGGTTCTCAACTGGGCAACGTGGGAGGGGATGATCATGGTGAAGGTCTTCCAGTTGCGGGCAAAAGCGCTCCCTAGCCCCAGGGCCGTCAGGTTCGGCGGAGACAGCGAGGCGGATCCGAGCATGCCGACCGTAAACTGGTGGGCATTGATCGGCAGATCGAGGAACACCAGGCCCGATTCCGCCATTACGCGGCACAGGGCGAAATAGAAAAGGAAAAGCAGCATGAGGAATACGAATATGACCGGGAAAGACATGCCGATCGCGTGGAGCCACCAGATCACGTAAGCCAGTCCGCAAGCACCTGTGATCAGGGCGGCCCGGTAGGAAATGAACTCGTCCTCGTCGCGCAGGTTCGTGTCATGCCCACACACGTGCCGCCAGACCGTCTTCAGGTGACGCCGCGCGATCCAGAATCCCCAGAGCGCAAAGGCGATCATGCCGCCGATGAACTGAACCGCAACGAGTCCGCCCGGCACGGCGGTCCCCGAATCGGCGACGATACCGACCCGCGCAAGGACACCCTGCTCCAGGGTATTGATGATCTGGAACAGCCAGACGCTGAACAGGATATCCACGTTGATGAAGTAGGAGAAGGCCAGGGTCAGCACGTTCATGCGAATGGGGTGGGCGGGGAAGGCCCTCCCTAGATCGAGATTGATAACGGTACTCGCATCAACCGGAAAGGCCGTCCACTGCGTCCAGTAGGAGGCGGTGTTCCAGCACATGACGGAGAAAGTGATCACCAGCCCGGTGATGAACAGGCGATTGCGCATGATGGACGGCAGGATCGCATCTGAATCATCGTCTGTATCCGTCATGACGACAGGTACCTGCGAGATGGGATATGAAAGGCGTTCGTGCTCGACCCACTGCTTGCGCATCAGTATGACGAAGCAGATGCCGACGGACAGCAGACCGGCAAAGAAAGTAAGCCACCAAAACGAGGGGATGATCCAGGCCGCCCACGGTATCGGCATAGAATCGGGAAGTCCCCAGTAATAGTCCCGGTTGGCATTCTGCTCGTTCGTAAGGATGACCCAGTCAGGGAGATAGGCGAAGAACAATTCGCGCCACTGGTTCTCGGGCGTGGCATGGTATTCCGCGGTGGACATGACGTTCACCACGTAGTTCGACATCCCCCACGTGGGTACCATGAATCCGATCCAGCCCAGGACGAAGATGAACAACAGTTCCCGGGTCCGCAGTCCCCATGACGGCCTGACTGCCTTGACCAGCATGTTGGGACCCATGACGCCCACGAGAAAGGGGATCAGCAGGGCGAGGTCGATATGCGCGAAAGTGAGGTGAACGTACCCGACCAGGAAGTTGCTCGCCACCGAGCCCAGGTTCACGGCGATCGCCAGCGCCAGGCCGATCACCACGGCTCGTGGCGTCGCGACGCCCGTCGTGGAAGTTTCGGCCGTAACGTTCATAGGCGGTACAGGGAACGGTATTTCTCATCAACGTAGGCCAGGAAGCAGTCCGCGGTGAGCGGCTCGCCGGTGACGTGCCGCACGAGGTCACCCGCGCGATAGGTCATGCCGGGCCGATGGATGTGTTCCCTGAGCCAGTCCCGCAGCGGCAGCAGTTCCCCGCGGGCGATTTGGTCCGACAGGCCGGGCAAGTCGCGCTCGGCGGCGCGATAGAACTGGGCGGCGTACAGATTGCCCAGGGTGTAGGTGGGGAAGTAGCCGAAACTCCCGTGCGACCAGTGGATGTCCTGCAGCACGCCGTCCCGGTCGTCCGGCGGTTCGATGCCGAGAAAGGCCTTCATCTTTTCGTTCCAGACCGCGGAGAGGTCGCCTGCCGTGAATTCGTCCGTAAACAGGCCGCGCTCTATTTCGAATCGGAGCAGGATGTGCAGGTTGTAGGTGATCTCATCCGCTTCGACCCGGATGAGCGAGGGTTTCACCTCGTTGACCGCGGCGTAGACCTCCGCTTCGGTCACGTCCGCGGCCTGCTCCGGGAACACGGCGGAGAATTCGGGGAAGAAGTAACGCCAGAAGGCCCGGCTGCGGCCGACCATGTTCTCCCACAGGCGCGACTGGGATTCGTGGATACCCAGGGACACGGACGCGCCCCGGGGCGTACCTTCGTGGACCGGGTCATGGCCCTGCTCGTAGAGGCCGTGTCCCGCCTCGTGGATGACACCGTAGAAGGACTGCATGGGCAGGGTCTCGGAGTACCGGGTCGTCAGGCGGACGTCCTGCACGCCCATGTGCGTACAGAAGGGATGGGGAGAGATATCCAGGCGCCCGGCCTCGAAGTCGAAGCCCATGCGCTCAGCGGCAATGACGCCCATGCGCCGCTGGTCGTCAACGGCGTAGTTCCGTTCCAGGAAATCGGTACGGGGCCTGACCCCGGAGGACGCGATGCGCTGCACCAGGTCCACGAGGGGGCCGCGAATCGAGTCGAAGACCGCCGCGGTATCTTTCGTGGTGGCATAGGGTTCGTATTCGTCGAGCAGCGCGTCGTAGGGTTCGTCTTCGTACCCGACCGCTTCGGCGACCTCGCGCTGGAGGGCGACCAGCTTGTCGATCCACGGCGCGAAAGCCGTAAAATCATCTTCCTTCCGGGCCTTGATCCACACCCCGATGGCCGCCGAACTCGTTTCCGCGATGGATTTGACCAGATCCACGGGAATCTTGACCGCCCGGTCGCTGGAACGGGCGATCTCGCGAATGTTGACCTCCTCGTCGGCCGTCAGCGACTCCGACCGGGCGGCATCCAGTGCCGCCCGCATCTCGTCGGATGTGATCCGCTCGTGGGCCATCCCGGAGAGGGTGGCGAGTTGCCGGCCCCGGCTGGCCGCGCCCTTGGGGGGCATGTAGGTTTCCTGGTCCCATCCCATCAGGGCCAGGGCGCCGTAGAGGTCGCTCACTTCGCGGTAGATCTCCATAACTCGTTCGTAGTGCGTTGGCACGGTTGCATCTCCCTTTTTTAAACCCGCTACGTGGCCAGGACCTACGTGGCCAGGACCGTCTTGACGCGCATTCGAAGCCTGCCATGAGCCTTTCGAAGGACCTGCTCGACCTGGCCTGGTTCATCCCCTTTTGCGAATATGAAACCGGGATAGCCGGCCCCTTCCGGCAACGGGGTCAGCATATCGCCTTCCTTCGCGGTGATGACCACGTCCTCCACGCCCGGGATTGTCATCGCCTCTTCGACGCCGTCGAATCCCTGGAACAATCCGCCTTCCGGCACCGGCAGCATCATTACGCCCGCGGCCCCCGGTTCGTTCCCGCCGTCGTCCTGCCGGTCGAGACCATGCGTCCCGCGATCTGTGCCGCCGCGGCCCTGTGCCCTGTGGCCCCGTGCCCTTGCGCTCTGCGCCCTTGCGCTCTGCGCCCTGCCATCATGCGCCTTGCAGTCCTGTGCCTTGCGGCCGACGCCGCCCACGTCCTGCCCCAGGGCGTGGCGCAGGATGAGTTCCTCCAGGCTTATCCCCAGTCCGTATTCCAAAACGCGCGAGCAGAGGCCGCCAATGGAACGTCCCGCGATCTCGATGATCCGGGCCTCGCCGTGGTGGACCCGCAATTCGGCATGGACCGGCCCCTCCGTGAGCCCCATGGCCGTGGAAGCCCGCTGGACGACATCGGCCACGACCTCCTGCGTCTCTTCGGGCAAGCGCGAAGGCGTAACGTAGATCGTCTCTTCGAAAAAGGGTCCTTCCAGGGGATCGGGCTTGTCGAACAGGGAGAGCACGCGCAGGCGGCCGCCGTTCAACAGGCCTTCCAGGGCTACTTCCTGGCCGGGCATATAGGATTCCACCATGATGCGGTGGGCGTCGGGATCGAGACTCGGTGGCCGGTCCGACGCGCTTTCGAGTATGCGGCCGATCCTGCGGAACGCTTCGATGAAGCCGTCTGGCGAGTCGGCCCGGATTACGCCCCGGCTGCCCGATAGCAGGACGGGTTTGAGCACACATGGGTAACGCTGTTCGAGTGCGATTTCCTCGACGGGAAGCGACAGGTCGAACCGGGCGAAACAGGGGCACCATACCCCCGCGGCCGAGAGCATTTCGCGCATACGGTACTTGTTGTGCGCGGCGATAGCTGCTTCGGGCGTGTTGTGCGGAAGGCCGAGGACCTTGCACGCCCGGGCGGCGATTTCGGTGGTATAGTCGTCGACGGGCACGATGGCATCGAGGGGATGTTCACGGTCGTAGTCCACGATTTCGTCCACGGCCTGCGACACGTACCGAAGCCTGAGCGACAAAGGGATGTCCCACTCCTTCGCCAGCACCTGGCAGAAGTCCGATCCCACGACGACTTCAAGGTTCATGCGGCGCGCCGCTTCCAGAAACGGATCCGCACGATAGGTCGTCGTCGGCATCAGGAGAAGCAGTCTTTTGGATGGATTTTCTGCTGGCATGATTAGATTAAAAAATAGAAATTCCGTGGACCGAAATCAATGAAATCGCCCGTCCTGTCGCACTACCATACACAGGTATAGCGAAAAAAAACTTGCCTACGAAACTGCGTACGAAATATATTGCACGTACATTTCTCGTAATTCACCCGCAAGCACAGGACCTTTAAACGGTCTGTCGCGGGAATTCTCGCACTCTATCGGGTGCATTACTCCCATTATTTCATCTGGAGGGTAATCAATGAATCGCACAGAATTGGCCGGTAAGGTTGCTGATGCTACTGGGTTGTCCAAAGCGCAAGCCGACGCCGCAGTCGCCGCAGCACTCGACGCCATCAAGAGCAGTCTGAGCGACGGCGATTCCGTCACGCTGATCGGTTTCGGCACGTTTAGCGTATCGAACCGCGCTGCTCGCCAGGGGCGAAATCCCGGTACGGGCGAGTCCATTACGATCGCGGCGAGAAACGTGGCCAAGTTTACGGCCGGCAAAGCGTTAAAGGACGCCATAGGTTAAATCCGAAATACGGGGGCCGGTCCGGTCGAATCGTCCGGTCCGGCTCCTCCCGAAACATCGACTCACGGATGGATCCGACTTGCGAGACGTCGATTATACCTGCGCCTCGAGGTTTTTCCATCCGTCTTCCTGATTGAACCAGGAATGCCGAGTCGTACTTTTTTTTGACCGGTCACGCACACGTGTGCATACGTGGAGCATCGCCTTGCCGCTCTATGAATTCACCCTCACGGATTTCCTGTTTCCCGCGGATCTTCCGGACAACAAGGCCAATTTCCGCTTCGTCGTCGATCTGCGCTTCATCAACCACCGAAGCCAGTTCGCCACCGAACATGCCGTGATGCCCAGTCTCGACACTTTCTGGGAGTGTGATACCGGGAGGTCGGGCAAGCCGAATTACGTTCGAAGCGCCGGGGAGGAGAACCTTAAGGTCGGCGAAGGTTCGCCCGACCGATGCGGCCGGTTCGAAATGGAGGCGATAGACGACTGGGACAAGCTGATCCTGCTGGTGCGGGGGAAGCGAATCCATTCCATACAGTTCAAGGTTTTCGACGTGGACCGCAGGGACGCCTGGGACAAGATCAAGGATTTCCTTGGCGGAATCGTCGAAGCCGTCATCGGCAGAATCAAGGGAACGATCCCGGAAAGCCTGCCCCTGAACCTGCCCGAATCCCTGGGCGGCGCCGCGGACGACCTGCAGTCCTTCCTCCTGAAGAAGATCGCGGGTGGCGACGCGATCCTCTTCAGGGGATCAACCCCGCTCGGGGAATTGACCGATGGGGAGAAGGCCCGCCTGACGGTCCACGGCCGGGGCACCGGTGGAACCTACATGATCGGTTTCGACCTCACCCAGCGGGATGGATGACCGGAAACGTCATGATAGTAATCATCAGCGATCTTCACCTTACGGACGGCACGACCGGGCAGACCATCAAGGAAAACGCCTTTCGGATCTTTGCCAGGCGGGTCCGGGACATGGCCATCGCGGCCTCATGGCGCAAGGGAGGCCGGTACCAGCCGATCGAACGAATCGACATCCTCCTTCTCGGAGATATCCTGGACGTCCTCAGGTCCACCGCGTGGCTGGAGAATGACTACGGACCGCGCCCCTGGAGCGATCCCGACGATCTGCCTTACATCGGGAAGCTGAACGACATAACCACCGCTATCCTTGCGCACAACGAACCGTCGCTCACCTGCCTCAGGAACCTTGCCGAGCCCGGTGGTCTCCTGCTGCCTCCGCCCGGCGGCGCCAATGGGGACCCACGGCCTTCCGAACCCGGCGTGCCGGTCGAAGTCGGCATCCACTACATGGTGGGGAACCACGATTGGTTCTACTGCGTCCCCGGCAGATCCTGCCAGCTCCTACGCAGAAAGGTCGCAGCCGCCCTGGGACTGGAAAACGACCCTGAACAGCCCTTTCCCCACGGGCCCGAAGATTCGACCCGCATTGCCGGGATACTGCGGGCGCACGGCGTCCGGGCGTGCCATGGCGATATCTACGATCCGTTCAACTACTCCGGTTCGCGGGACCAACCCTCCCTGGGAGACGCGATCTTGATCGAGCTGTTGAATCGATTCCCCTTCGAAGTCCGCAACCGCATGGGCTCGCTGCTTCCACGGACCTTTATCGAAGGCCTGCGCGAACTGGACAACGTCCGTCCGCTGGCCGCCGCCTCCGTCTGGGTCGACGCGCTGCTGCATGAACACGGCGTGTCCGCGATGCAGGCCGGGAAAGTCAAGGATACGTGGAACAACCTGGTGGACGACTTCCTGGGCCTGGATTTCATACGGGACCGGGGTTCGATGTTCAACCCCTTCGAGAGCGTGGATAAGCTGGAGTACGCGCTCCGGTTCACGCGGGACGTTCCGCTGGGGCTGTCCGGTAGGCTGGGTGCATGGTGGAACCGGGTGACGGGCGATTCTGCGGACTCCTACTTTGCCCACGCGGCCAGGGAGAAAGCGGTTGAGGACCATGAAGCCCGCTTCGTGGTGTACGGACACACCCATCACCACGAAATCGTGCCCCTCGGCGTCGCGCCCCTCGGCGTCGCGCCGGAGAACGGACGCCGGGGCGCGCAGGTCTACTTCAACTCGGGTACCTGGCGCCGGGTGCATCGCCTCGCCCGGTCCTCCCGTTCAGGCCGTGCCTTCATCGCCTACGACGTCATGACCTACCTGGCCTTCTTCAAGGACGACGAACGAAAGGGCCGGCCCTACGCGTGCTGGTCCGGGGCATTGGGGGAAGCTTCCGAATAGCGCCCTGGATCCGTGACTGGCAACGACCTCTGCACGTTCGTTTCCAGTGCCTCAGACACGATCGTTTCCGGCGTTTCTCCTTCATTGCGCAGTGGTTCTTTTCCCTTGACTTGTAGGGGCTCGCGCCCTACCATGGTGCAGTTGTGTTGGGAGATCCGGGGACGGTTTGCCGGGGTGGTGGAATTGGTAGACACAGGAGACTTAAAATCTCCCGGACCTCAATAGTCCGTGCCGGTTCGAGTCCGGCCCTCGGCATTCGGGGTCATGAACACACTGGTGAATGCTGATTCGCAGGGCGCTTAGCTCAGATGGTTAGAGTGCCACGTTGACATCGTGGAGGTCAGTGGTTCGATCCCACTAGCGCCCATTCGATTCCGAACCGTAAAACTGCCCGGCACGGGTCTCCCCGGCCGGGTTTCTCTTGCCCACCCGATCCGCATCCTGTTGCTGTTATCCGCAGCTTGATGCCATTACGGAATGAAGATCACAGACGTCAAGGCCGTCTACCTGTCACGGGACAAGAAAGGGACGGGTGCCTGGCAGGAATACTACTGGCAGATCGTGGTCCGGGTGGATACGGACGCGGGCGTGACCGGATACGGGTATGGCGGGGGCGGCGAGCCCGGCAGACTGATCGTCAACGGCCATCTGCGCGATGCACTGATTGGCAGGTCCATCGGGAGCGTGGAAGATATCCGCCGGGTTTGGGACCACCTTTACTTCATGTCCCTGCCGTACGGCCGCGGCGGCATCGCGATCATGGCCCTGAGCGGGATCGACCTGGCCCTGTGGGATCTGCTAGGAAAGGCCGAGGGCCGGCCCGTGTACGATCTGATCGGGGGCTTGAAGAAGGAAAAGATCCGCGCCTATGCGACAGGGGGCAATCTGTCCCGTGTCCGCGACCTGGGCTACACCGCGGTGAAGCGCTCGCACCAGTGGCGGTCAGAGGCCGACTACGAATCGGCCGTGATCCAGGCGGCCCGTTGCAGGGAGATGTTCGGCCGGGACGCGCTGCTCATGTTCGACTGCTACATGTCCTGGGACGCTGCGGTTGCCCTGCGGATGCGCGAGATCCTGGACGAATATGCGCCCTACTGGTTCGAGGATCTCGTCACACCGGACCATCTGACCGAACTGGCGGAACTCCGGCCCCGGCTGGCTCCGGTGCTGCTGGCCGGCGGCGAGCATGACTTCTCCCACCACGCTTTCGCCGCCATCGCCCGCGCCGGCGCCCTGGACCTGTGGCAGCCCGATATCACGTGGTGCGGAGGGATAACGGCCGGACTGCGAATCGTGGATCTGGCAAGATCACACGGCGTGCCCGTTTGCCCCCATCGCGGCGGTGAGATCTGGGGGCTGCACCTGATCGCGGCCACGGACTGCATGGACCTGGCGGAGACCCACCCGGACCGGTGGAGCGGTGGAAAGGACGAGGTCCTGCTCGACGAGCCCGTGGTGTCGGAAGGCCGCATCGCACCGACCGGCCGACCGGGATTCGGCGTCACGCCGAGACCGGAATACACCTGAACTTCGGGGTAACCTGCATCCGCTCCCGTGGAATCTCAGGAGGCGTTTCGAGTTTCCTTATCTCGATGAAATGGTGTGACTTGTGGGTTATTCCCCGGCTCGATCGGGGAATTGACGCCGGATCATTTCCGGCATGTTGATGCATCGGCATGGACCGCGCCTCGTACTGCAGCACGGCGGCGCAAAAAAGGAAAGGAGGAATTATGATATCTGAACAACGGAGGTGTGACGACTGATCTGATCAGTTGACATTCCTCCAGACGCAAGCCGGGCGTCTCGTATTTCCAGGGGCGCCCGGTTTTTTTGTGCTTGCGCCCCATGCCGGCCGCGTATAATCGTGCATAGACACAGCGACGACCTCGGTCGGATCGCCTTGGCCGGTGCACGATTCCGGTCATGGCCCGTTCGATCATTCAGGACCACGCCGCCCATGTCTCTCTACCCCCTCATTCGTCCCCTGCTGTTCCGCCTGGACCCGGAGTGGATCCATCGCGCAACGCTGGCCGCGGTCGGCAGGGCGGGTCGCATACCTCCCGTGCGTGGAATGCTCCGGGGCCTCCTCACCGTGGACGATCCGCGGCTCAGGGTGGAAGCCGGTGGGCTCGCCTTTCCCAATCCCGTCGGCCTGGCCGCCGGGTTCGACAAGAACGGCGTGGCCATAGAAGGACTCGCTGCGGCGGGATTCGGATTCGTGGAGGTGGGTTCGGTCTCGGCCCATCCTTCGGCGGGGAATCCCGAACGGCCACGGCTGTTCCGTATACCGGAGGATAAAGCGATCGTGGTCAATTACGGGGTGCCCAACGACGGTGCGGACGTGGTGGCGCGGCGATTCGCTTCCGCTCGGCAGTCTGTTCCCCTCGGCATCAACCTGGTGGAGACGAACACCGGAAGGCCGGCGGGCGCGGAAGAGGTGGTGGAGGAACTGATCGCGGCGATGCGTCCCTTTCTGGGTCTGGCCGATTACGCGACGCTCAATCTGAACTGCCCGAACACGACGTCGGGCCACAGCCCCTTCGACGATCCGGGCACGCTGGGGAAGCTGCTCGCGGGATACGCCGGCTACGACACCATGCCGCCTACCTTCCTGAAGGTGGTGCCGACCACTGACCCCGCAACGATCGAGGGGACGCTCGCCGCCATGGATCCATTCCCCTTCGTAAAGGGCATCGTGTTCGGCCTGCCCACCGGAAAGCCCTATGATAGCCTGAAGACCCCGCCACAGGTCCTCGACCGCATGCCCGGGACCCTTTGCGGCCGGCCGACCCGGGCGCTGATCGACGCGTCCATCCAGGCCTGGTATCCGCGGATGGATCGCGGCCGCCACGTGATCGTCGGGACCGGGGGGATTTTCACGGCCGAAGACGTCTACCGGAAGATCCGGTTGGGCGCGACCCTGGCCCAGGTCTACACGGCCCTCGTCTACCACGGACCGGGCCTGGTGAAGCGCATCAACCGCGCCCTGCTCCGCCTGATGGCCCGGGATGGCCTCGACCGGATCACCGATGCCGTGGGCGTGGACCATCCGTATACGCGAGATTCACGAAACACGCCAGGTACGGGAAACACGCAAAGAGCCATCGATGGCTGACGTCATCTCGTCATTAGATTCAGTCACGCCCGAATGGCTGACTTCCAGGCTCCGGGAAACAGGCATGCTGAAACAGGGCGGGATCCTGGACGTCGAGATCCATCCCAATCCCGCATTCAATTCGGTCGCGGCGCACCTTGAGCCCGTGTATTCCGCGGATACACCGGCAGATGTTCCCGAGCGCCTGTTCATCAAGATCAAACAGCACCACTGGGGACGGGATGAAGTCTCCTTTTACCGGCTGGCTGCGGGGCAGAAGCTGCCGCTGCCCATGTTGATCCCCTTCATCGACGGCGCATACGACGAGGACACGGGGGTTTCGCATTGCCTGATGCTCGATGTTTCCGGAACGCATCATGCCCCCGTCTCCCGTGCGCGCCTGCTGGCTGGTGACGGCGTGCCGGAAGAAGGGGAACTGGCCGGCTGCGTGGAAGCCCTGGCCGGCCTGCACGCTTACTGGTGGGAACACCCGGCCCTGAGGGACGGCCCGGCCCTGGGAGACGGCCCCGTGAAAATCCCGACCCCTTTCACGGATGAAGAAAGTTACATGGCCGAGGTGCGGGACCAGGCCGAGGAATGGAGGCGATTCAGCGCATCGGCCGCTGCCGAACTGCCCCGCGAACTTGTCGAGTTGTACGACTGTCGAATTGAAGCGCTGCCCACGCTTTGGGATCGGTACCTGAAACACCGAATTGCCCGTTCCTCAAAGCTCACGGTGTGTCACTCGGACTGTTACTTCACCCAGTTCCTCTGTCCCGACGACCCGGAGACTCACGGAACCTACCTGTCGGATCTGGAGGAGGCATGTATCTACCTGGGCGCCGAAGACCTAGTCTACCTGTTCGCGACGTTCTGGACGCGTGAACAGCGACAGGAAAACGAACGGGAGTTACGATGTTTGAAGCGGTATTACGAGACGCTGGTGAATCGCGGTGTCAAGGATTACTCGTGGGATGATCTGCGCAGGGATTACCGCCTGCAGTTGATCTGGCGGGTCGAACTTCCCGTGTGGGATGAGCAGAACGGGAGTTCGCGGGACTACTGGCGGCCCAAGATGCAATGTCTGGCCGATGCGTACCACGACTGGGACTGCGCGGCCCTGCTGTAACCGGCTCCCCTAGAACGTGCCTTCCACGCTCAGCGTCGTGCCGCCGGTCTCCTTCTTGCGTACCGTGGACGACCGAATTCGCTCCTGTAGTTTCTCGTAGTAGAGCGCTTCGTCCACCGGGATATCGACCCAGTCGTCCTGCCAGGCGGAAAGCAGCATGGCGTTGGCCAGTTCGACGCCCCGGATGCCTTCAACCCCCGGCGCGATGAGCGGCGTGCCCTCCAGGATCGCGCGCACCCAGTCCTTCGTGATGCCGCGATGCTCTTCGCCCCCGGCCTGGAAGGGGATTTCGCATTTCCAGGTCTCCGGGCTGCCGAACCCGCCCTTCCATTCGCGGTTGAAGACATCCGCCGGCGTGCGATTGCGCCAGAAGGTGATCCGCCCTTCCTCCATGACTACCTTCCCGTTGTCGCCCGTGATTTCCATGCGGTTAGTCCCGGGCGACTCGCCCGTGGTCGTGATGAAAACGCCCGTGGCGCCGTTTTCGTACTCGGCGTAGGCCGTCACGTCGTCTTCGACTTCGATGTCGTGGTACTTCCCGAAGCCGCAGAAGGCCCGGATGCGCGCGGGCATGCCGCAGATCCACTGCCAGAGGTCGAGATTGTGGGGGCACTGGTTGGCAAGCACGCCGCCGCCTTCACCGGACCACGTGGCGCGCCAGCCGCCCGAATCGTAGTAGCTCTGCGCGCGGAACCAGTTCGTGATGATGTAGTTCGTCCGGCGCAGCTCGCCCAGTTCGCCCGATGACACGAGTTCCTTGAGCTTCCGGTGCTCGCCCAGCGTCCGCTGGTTGAACATCATTCCGAAGACGAGGCCGCTCTTCTCGGCCGCCGTGTTCATTTCCCGCACCTGGCGCGTGTATACGCCGGCCGGTTTTTCGCAGAGCACGTGCAGCCCCCGGCCAAAGGCCTTTATCGCCAGCGACGGATGGTCGTAGTGGGGCGTCGCGATGATTACGGCGTCGATTGCCGCCTCCGCCAGCAGTTCATCGGCGCTTCCGTAGGTCGAGACGTCGTCGCCGGCGAGCGATTTCGCCCGCGCCAGTTGATCCGGATCGACATCGCAGACGGCCTTCAGCTCCGCGCCCGGCACTTCGTTCCCGGTGAGGTAATCGATGTGGAACCCGCCCATGTTCCCGAGGCCGATCACACCGATGCGTACGACGTCCATGGATCACTCCTTCACCCGTCCAGGTTCGCTAACCGGCGAGAGCGGCCGGCTTTCCGTTTCTCATCACGAAGGGGAAATGCTCGCCCGCCTGGTTCATGGGCGCCCCGTCCGGCAGGTCGACGAAGGCTTTCATGACGTGCTGCCCGGAAGCGACGAAGCGGGACGCGCCCGTCATGTAATGCATGGCGATGGCGCGCCTGGGTTGATCGGACCGGTTGAAGGGCGAGCCATGCCAGGTCAGCGAGTGGTGGAACGAGACCTCTCCGGTCTTCACCGGCCAGGGGCGCGGTGCTACCTTTTTCGCCTTCTCCGCGCCATTGCCGCCCGGCGGCGTGAAACCTTCGATCCGCCCGAAGTCCTCGACCTGATTCAGGTGGGCTTGCGTCCGCAGGAACTCGATCTGGTTGCCCCACTGGTGGCTGCCCGGCGTCATCCACATGCACCCGTTTTCCACCGTCGCGTCGTCGAGGGCGACCCATGCGGATACCGGTGTCATGGGCCGTATGATGGGCCACAGCGGCGCATCCTGGTGCCAGCTGGTTACACCGCCGTAGCCCGCTGGCTTGTACTGGATCTGGTCGTGCCAGACCATCAGTTCGTCCGCCTCCGTGAGCCGGCTGATGGCATCCACGATGAAAGGATGGTGGATCAAGCGCTGGTAGGCGCCGGACACTTCCCAGATATTCACGATCTGCCAGACGCAGCGTTCCGGTTCCCGATCGCGGACCATGTTGTGGAACAGCACCGGCCTCGGCCCGTCCTCGGGAAAGCCTTCCGGGCCGGTGTCGAGCACGCGCTGCAGTTCGTCGCGTAGTTCCTGGACGCCGGCGTCGTCCAGGACGCGGCCGCCGTTGAGGAACCCGTTGCGGTGAAATTCGGCTACCTGTTCATCGGTGAGCATCCCGGCGCCTCCTGTTTCGTTCGCGTGCGAAGCACGGAAACAACCCATGCCAACGATGCATTTCTGTCTCCTTTGATGACGCATCTGCGGTGATCATAAACGTATGTATTCCAGGTTAACAATTTACCCCCCGGCACGAAGCCGCCAAAGCCTTTTTTGAAGGAAGCCCCGTGTTGACAATACCGGCTTGAATCCCTATAATACGCTTGTTGTCCGGTCCGGATCGATCGGGCCGCATACCGGCAGAAATCACCATGTTCTGCATGTGGAAAACTAACCAGACCCGTAGTATCCGGGCGTTAATCTCGGTCCGGAACGCCATGTCTATCCGGGAGCAGACCGCTCCCTGCCCAGGAGGAAAGGCCAGCCGATGTCCGAAGCACCTACCGCATCCACCGAAACCATGGAATTCAAGAGCGAGTTGCGGCAGATCCTTCATCTGATTACCCATTCGCTCTACTCCAACAAGGAGATCTTCCTCCGCGAGCTGATCAGCAACGCCAGCGACGCGATCAACAAGATCCGCTTCAATTCCATCAACAACAGCGACCTGCTCGACGGCGACACCGAGTGGAAGATCAAGCTGATTGCAGACAAGGACAAGAACACGCTGACGGTATCCGATAACGGCACCGGGATGTCCCGCGAAACAGTTATCGACCAGTTGGGCACGATCGCGAAGTCCGGCACCCGGGCCTTCCTGGAAACCCTGCAGCAGGCGGACGAAGCCAGCCGTCCCGAGTTGATCGGCCAGTTCGGCGTGGGGTTCTACTCGTCGTTCATGGTGGCCGACCGGGTGACGGTGGTCTCCCGCCTGGCGGGCGATCCGAAAGACCAGGGTGTCCGCTGGGTCTCCGCGGGTGAGGGCGAGTTCACCATCAAGTCGGTGGAGAAGGAGAATCACGGGACCGACGTCACGCTCCATCTCAAGGAGGAAGAGAAGGAGTTCCTGGAGGAATGGCGGCTCCGGCAGGTGGTCAAGGAGTTCTCCGATTTCATCGAGTACCCGGTCGTCATGGACGTGGAACGGCACGAACCTGTCGAGGGAGCGGACGACAAGGAGGACGACAAGACGGAGGCGGTGGTCCGGGAAGAGACGCTCAATTCCATGAAGGCCCTCTGGCTGCGTTCGAAGGACGAGATCGAAGAAGACGAGTACAACGCCTTCTACCGCCAGATCTCCCACGATTACGGCGATCCTGCGAAGGTGATCCACTACACCGCCGAGGGATTGACGGAGTTCAAGGTGCTGCTCTTCATCCCGGCGAAGCGGCCCTTCGACATGATGTTCGGCGATCCCAAGGTGGGACCCAGGCTGTACGTGCAGCGGGTCCAGATCATGGAGAACTGCGAGGAATTGCTGCCGCCCTACCTGCGCTTCATCAAGGGCGTGGTGGACTGCGCGGACCTGCCCCTCAACGTTTCCCGCGAGATCCTGCAGCAGAACCCCATCCTCGACCGCATCCGGAAGAACATCGTCAAGCGGATCTTTACCGTACTGGAGGAGATGAAGAAGGACGAGTTCGACAAGTACGTGGCGTTCTACAGGGAACTGGGCCCGATCCTCAAGGAGGGGATGGCGCAGGACTTCGAGAACCGGGACACCCTGACCACGCTGGCCGTGTACGAATCCATGAACACCGAGGCCGGGAAGTACGTTTCCATGGATGAATACGTCAACCAGATGCCGCCCGACCAGGAGGAGATCTACTACCTGATCGGCGAGCACCGCGGCATGCTCGAGCGGACGCCGTACCTGGAGGTCTTCCGGGACCGCGGCTGGAACGTCCTCTTCATGACGGACCCCATCGACGAATTCGTCATGTCGTCGGTGGACGAGTACCGCGAGAAGAAGTACAAGGCGGCCGACAAAGGCGACATTGCGGCGGACGAAACCGACAAGGCCAAAGCGGAGGACGACGAGAGGAACTTCAAGGCCCTGATCGAATCCCTGAAGGGCAAGATCCCGGAGGTACAGGATATCCGGCTGTCCACGCGCCTCAAGGACAGCGCCTCCTGCCTGGTGGCCGACGAGGGCGCCATGAGCGCCCACATGGAACGGCTCATGCAGCGCATGGGCGAGGGCGGCGGCCAGACCTCCAAGCGCATCCTGGAACTCAACGCCGGACATCCCGTGGTCCAGGGCCTGCAGAAGCTCCACGACAGCGACGGCGAGGACGCCCGCGTCGAATCCATCGGCCGCCTGCTGTACGAGCAGGCCGTGGTGGCCGAGGGGTCCAAGCTCGACGATCCCGTGGGGTTCGCGGGCCGGATCAACGACCTGCTGGTCAAGGAACTGATCCGGATCTAGCGTGCCGGGACGCGGCAAAGCGAGACTACGGTACACTATGCGCACTCCCGTAGTACTGATATCGATCCTCTTGCTGGTCTCCTGCGGCGAAAGTGAACGCGGCGGGGAACAGACGGGGACCACCACGGAAGGCGGACGCGTCAACTCGATCGGCGTGGTCCTCCCGGACGACGCCGTGGACGCATCGCGCCAGGTGCTGCGATCCATGAGTCCGGAGCCCAAGAGCCTGGACCCCAGCATCGAGCCCTACGATACCGAGCAGACGATCCTGCCCTTCGAGGCCCTGCTGTTCAAGGACGAGCACTGGAACCCGATCCCGGGCGCCGCGCACAGCTGGGGTTCGGATGACGGGGTCGTCTGGACCTTCAATCTCAGGTCCGGGATGCGCTGGAGCGACGGATCGCCGCTGACGGCCCATGACTTCGTGTATTCCTACCGCCGGATGCTCGATCCTGAATCCACCAACATCTACGCCTTCTTCTATTACGACATCAAGAACGCCGAAGCGATCGTCAAGGGGGAGAACAAGGATCTTGAGTCCCTGGGCATCCGGGCCGTGGACGATACGACCCTGGTCATCGAGACGGAAAAGCGGGCACCCTACCTGCCGCATATCGTTTCCTTCGGCGACGCCATGCCGGTGCCGAAGCGGCTCGTGGACAAATACGGCCGCAAGTGGACCGAACCGCAGAACATCATCACGAATTCCGGCTTCATGGTCACGGAGTGGGTCAACGGCAGCCACATGACGCTTGTTCCCAATCCCTACTACAACGGCCCCCACAAGCCCTTCCTGGAGAAGGTGATACACCCTTTTCGCAACGCGGCCGCGGCCACCATCCTTCCCTACGAGAGCGACGAGGTCGACATGGAGAACGTGGACGTGAACGACCTGGAACGCATCGAGCGTGACCCCGACCTGAAGAAAGATCTCGTGCGCTTTCACGGATTGAATACATGGTATCTCTTCTTCAGGACGCAGCTGCCGCCCTTCAACGACATACGCGTCCGCGAAGCCTTCACGCGGGTGATGGACCGCGACAACATCTGCAACATCATCCTTCGGGGCGGGGCCGTACCGGCCTATTCCATGATCCCGCCCGGCTTCAGGGAATTCGAGGGCGACACGCACGCCGCGGTGCAGGGATTTGATCCCGAACGGGCGCGGCAACTGATGCGCGAGGCAGGATATCCCGGTGGACAGGGATTCCCCCGCCAGGAACTGTGGCTCAGGGCGCCTACGCCCTCCGACCGCCTGATCGGCGTGGCGATACAGAGCATGCTGAAAGAGCATCTCGGCGTCGACGTGGACATCCGGACGGCCGATCTGCACACCTACATGGACCATCTGTACGAGTGGAACATGAACCTCGGGCTGATCGCCTTCGGCGCCGATTTCCTCGACCCCCGCAACATACTGGACATGATCTGGCACTCGCAGCCCCGGGGCCACGGCCGGCAGGACTGGCACAATCCCACCTTCGACCGCCTCGTGGATGCGGCCGCGGCCGAACTGAATCCGGAGATCCGGGAAAACCTGTACCGTGAAGCTTCGGCCGTCCACGTGGCGGACTATCCCGGCGCCTTCCTCTATCACAAGATGGGCCTGCAGCTCCGGAAGCCCTGGCTGAAGGGCTATGCCGTAAACGACGACGGCACCGTGGGTTCCTTCCGCTGGCACAAGTTATACATCGCCGAGGTGGAAGATGGGGAGTAGGGGTCTTTCCGGGGGAAAGCGGGGCCCGGCCGCCCCTCGCCAGTCGCTCGGGCTACGCCGGCCGCTCGGATTCCACCTCCTTTTCGTGCCGCTCGTCCTATGCGCTTCGGCCTTGTTTTGGATGCCCGGGGCGGCCGCAGCCCAGGAAAGCCCGATCCTCCTCGAAGCCATCAGCGTTCTCCCCGTGGAAGGTCCCGAATCCAACCAGCCATCGGGACTCTTCGTCCATAACGACACCCTGTACACCGTTTCCGACAAGCACGACGACACCATCTTCCGGATCGAGCTCCGGGAGGACGCCGCGGTATTCGTACCACATATCCGGTTCGACGTGCCCAAACCCTTCGGTGTGTTCAGGCTGGATCTGGAAGGCATCACCCGCGATGACGACGGAACCTTCTATCTCGCCAGCGAAGGAGCGTTCGCCATTCTGAAGGTCGAGGCGGACGGAAAGAAGGCGTCCTGGGTCACCACAAGCCTCCGCAAAACAGGCGCATCGGCGGGACTCTTCCAGACGCGCGGCGGATATCTCGAGGGCATCACGCTGATGGCGCGGGACCGGTTCCTGGTCACCGCGGAACGGGAGCCCTGCGGCCTGATCGAAGTCGACATGGCCCCGGTGCAGCGGATCGTGGAGATCGCCAATCATGGCTCGGCGAACAGTTACACGGGGCTGCACCGTGAGGTCGAGAACGTATACATCCTGCAGCGAAGCACCGCGACCATCCGGAAGACCATCCGGTACCTGGACGTGGACAGCCCCTCGACGATCTGGTCCTTCGCCCATATTGTCAACGACCCGGAATACCTATATCAGCACGAACAGTTCGGCGCGAAAACAGCGGAGGGGCTCGCCATGGACCGCGACCGGGTCTACGTCATCCTCGACAACAATAACGACGCGCGCCGGATGTATCCCACCGATCACAGACCCTTGCTCCTGATCATGAAGCGGCCCGGGTGAAGCGGTCCGGGTTGCGCTCGCCGGGAAAGGAACGGCGGCCATGAATCGTGATGCCCAGGACAGGCTGGTACGTCTTTTCCACCACACGTTCGGCCGCGCGCCGGTACGCATCGCCTCCCTGGGCGCGGATGGCTCGAGTCGGAAGTACTTCCGGTTGGCGGATGGGGGAAGGACGGTCATCGGGACGGCAAACGACGACCGCCGGGAGAACGTCGCCTTTCTTTCCCTGTCCCGCCACTTCCGCCGCCATGGCCTGCCGGTGCCCGAGATCTTCGCCGAGGACCTGGAACAAGGCGTCTATCTGCAGCAGGACCTGGGTGACGAGACCCTGTTCAGCCAGGTGGCCGCCGCTCGCGCGCAGGAAGGTACTTTCTCGGACCGGCTGGTCGCGATGTACCGGCAGGTGCTCGACGACCTGCCCCGTTTCCAGGTCACCGCGGCGGCGGACCTGGACTTCTCGGTCTGTTACCCCAGGAGCCGGTTCGACGCGCAGTCCATCCGGTGGGACCTGAACTACTTCAAGTACCACTTCCTGAAGCTCGTGCCTGTCGACTTCGACGAGCAGGCCCTCGAAAACGATTTCGAGCGGCTCACGGCGTTCCTTCTGGAAGCGGATACCCGTTATTTCCTGTACCGCGACTTCCAGTCCCGCAACATCATGTGGCATGAGGGACGCCCGCACTACATCGACTACCAGGGCGGGCGGCAGGGCGCGCTTCAATACGACGTGGCGTCTCTTCTGCAGGATGCCAAGACCGAAATCCCGTGGGAGATCCGGGACGAATTCCTGGACTACTACATCGCGGCGGCCGGCGAGTATGCCCCCCTTCGCCGGGATGCATTCCTCGCACACTATTACGGTTACGCCCTGGTCCGTCTCATGCAGGCGCTGGGCGCCTACGGGTACCGCGGCCTTTACGAAGGCAAGTCCCACTTCCTCACCAGCATCTCCCATGGCGTCCGCAACCTCGAGGGGCTGCTCGTGCGGGCCGGCCTGCCGGTCGACCTGCCTGAACTGAACCGGGCCTGGTCGCGCATCGTCGACAATCCGGCGCTCCGGCGAATGGGCAAGGTTTCCGGCGAAGGACTGACCGTCCACCTCTGGAGTTTTTCCTATCACAAAGGCCTGCCTCGTGATCCGAGCGGAAACGGCGGCGGGTTCGTCTTTGACTGCCGGATCGTGAAGAACCCCGGACGCATTCCGAAATACGCGGACCTGACGGGCAAGGACGCGCCGGTGGCGGCCTTCCTGGATGAACTCGAGGAGGCACGGTCCTTCCTGGGGGATGCGCAGACCATGGTCGACCGGGCGGTCGATCACCACCTGCGACGCGAGTTCACGGACCTGACCGTCGCCTTCGGATGCACGGGCGGCCAGCACCGATCGGTGTACTTCGCGGAGCGGCTGGCGGCGCATCTGGCGGGCCGGCAGGGGGTCGTGGTCCGGCTGAGACACCGGGAGCAGGAGGATTCGTGAAGGCCATGATCCTTGCGGCGGGCCTGGGCACCCGCCTGCAGCCTCTCACCGACGCCCGGCCCAAAGCCCTTGTAGAGGTCGCCGGCCGGCCGATGCTTTACTGGGTTATCGCGCGGCTCGCCCGCCATGGATTCACCGACATCATCATCAACGCCCACCATTTCGCGGAACAGATCGAGGCTTTCACGGCCGCGTACGGTGGCCCCGGCGTTTCGCTGACCGTTTCCGTGGAGGAGGAGATCCTGGACACGGGTGGCGGGGTGCGCAAGGCCGGCTGGTTCTTCGACCGCGAGGAGCCGTTCCTCGTGCACAACGTAGACGTGCTTACCGACCTGGATCTGTCCGAAATGATGACGGCCCACCGCGCTTCGGATGACGGTTCGGCGTCGGGCACCCATTCGGCGTCTGGCGCCCTGGCCACCCTGGCCGTGAAGGGAAGGAAGAGTTCGCGCCACCTGCTATTCGACAAGGTGGGACGGCTGGGCGGCTGGCGTTCGGATATCACGGGAGAGACGCGCACGGTCCGGCCGATGGAAGGTCCCGTTACCGCCCTGCCCTTCTTGGGCGTCTACGTCATGTCGCCGGCAGCGTTGAGCAAGATGACCGAGCCCGGTCCCTTTTCGATTATCGACTTCTTCCTGGATCTGGCGCGCACGGGCGAGACCGTTCAGGCCTTTCGGGCCGATGAAGCCCGGTGGGCGGATCTCGGTAGCGTGAACCGCATCGCGGCGGCGGAGCGTCTGTTCGGAACGGACTGGTTCGCGGATTCGGTCGAAAAGACTTGAAGCGCGGTGCGCCTGCGGTTATCTTGAGACTGTACCTATCTTCCTCTAAACACGCCCTCACCCAAAGGAGGTATTAGGTGGACGTATCGTCCTCCCGCGGCGCGAGGCAGTGTCTGCGTAGTCTGCTCTATCGCGGTTGTTGCCCCCGCCGAAACTTGTCTCCCACATAACCGGCGACAGCGGGCAATTGCGCGTTAAAGACGTCTCCCTCGGGATTCGCGCTCATTGAGCGTCTCCGGTTGAGCGTTTCCGATAGTCCTCGCGAAACGGCTTTCTCTCCATCTGCGGCCCGGGCGGCCTTCTTGTTCGTACCACCCGGGGCGATGGCGGCTCGTGGATGCACGGGCATCCCTGCTTGTAGCCGCCTGGATACAGATCCAGTCGCAACCTTTGTCTCCGCACCGTGCGGATCGAACGTTACAGGTCCGAGCCGCCCTCTATGGGTCCGAGCCGTTTGTAGGTCCGACGCCCTCTATGGGTCCGACGCCATTTAGGAATCTGACCCCATTTGTGGGTCTTGCGCCCAGATCCGTCGCTACCCGAGAACGAGTCGGGCTGCGAGGAGCACACAGAACAGGTTCCACTCACCGGGCACCGGATTTCGAAAATCAGTAAGGAAGGCACCATGATTAGAAGCATGAATGGCAATGCCCCCAGGTTTCAGATATACGATCTCAGGAACTACAGGATAATACCGCAGATCGACAAACTCCCGGACGACCTGAAATTCGAAATGGAAGTCGTGGCGCGGGTTCTTCCGTTCCGGACCAATTCGCACGTGGTGGAGCACCTGATCCAATGGGACAATATCCCCGACGATCCCATGTTCCAGCTCACCTTTCCGCAGCGGGATATGCTGTCGCCGGCCCACTTCGACGAAGTGGCGGCCCTGGTGAAAAAGGGAGCGGGTGAAGCGGAAATGGAGCGGACCGTGAACCGGATCCGATGGGATCTGAACCCGCAGCCCGCGGGTCAACTCGAGCACAACGTCCCCAGGGAGGACAACGAGAAACTGGACGGCATGCAGCACAAGTACCGGGAAACAGTCCTGTTCTTCCCTTTCCAGGGTCAGACCTGCCACGCCTACTGTACCTTTTGCTTCCGCTGGCCCCAGTTCGTGGGCATTGATGAGCTGAAGTTCGCCAGCCGCGAGGTCGAAAGTCTAATCAGATACCTCGAAGACAATCCCCAGGTCACCGACGTGCTTTTCACGGGCGGTGATCCCATGGTCATGCGGGCAAAGAACCTCAGCGTGTATATCGATGCGTTGCTGAAGGCGGATCTCCCCAATCTGCACACGATTCGGATCGGGACGAAATCGCTGGCCTACTGGCCCTATAAGTACGTTACGGACCCGGACGCGGACGACGTGCTGAAGCTGTTCGAACGGGTCACCCATGCCGGCAAGCACCTGGCCGTCATGGCCCATTGCAGCCATCCCGCCGAACTCCAGCCCGACGTGGTGTCAAAGGCGGTCAGCCGGATCCGCGGTACGGGAGCGAAGGTGTACACGCAGTCGCCCATCCTGAGGAATATCAACGACGATCCGGACACGTGGGCGGCCATGTGGCGCAGGCAGGTGGACCTGGGGATGGTACCGTACTACATGTTCATGGTGCGGGACACTGGCGTGCAGCATTTCTTCGCCGTGCCGATGGTACGGGCCTGGGAGATCTTCCAGAACGCCTATCAGCAGGTAAGCGGCATCTGCCGGACCGTGCGCGGACCCAGCATGTCGGCCCATCCTGGCAAGGTCCACGTACTGGGCATCAGCGAGGTCCACGGGGAGAAGATCATCGCCCTCCGGTTCCTGCAGGGACGCAATCCCGACTGGGTCCTGCGGCCGTTCTTTGCCCGGTACGACGAAGAAGCCATCTGGCTGGACGACCTGGAGCCGGCCTTCGGCGAGGAATCGTTTTTCTTCGAGAAGGAACTGGCGCAGTTATGCGAGGAGGACCTGCCCTCCGGCCAGTGGAATGAAATGGAATCTCTTGTGCTGGAAGGCGTGGGGTGGGAGTGAAGCGCGGTACAGGTAATGGTGCGGTAACCGACGAACTCAATCCCCCAGCCCCGCATGCCGGCACACGATTTCCACGGCCTTGACCAGGGTCTTCGCGCCGAGTACCGCGTATTCCTCGATCAGGTTGCCTTCCTGGTCTAACGTCCCCAGACCGGGACCGAGGAACATCTTCCCGCTGTAGATCGTGGCGGGTTCGACGCCCATGTGCTCCTGGGCGAGCACGATGGGATTGGTGTTGGCCCAAAGGTCTTCGAGGTTGAAGATCGGGATGCCGAAGGCGCCGTCTTTCCACGTGCGTTCGTAGTTGAGCTCGGTGCCGCCCAGTTGATAGGTCTTCGTGAAGATCAGGTCGTCGCGGAAGCGCGCGGGCTTCATCTGCGCGAATTCCTCCACGATGATTTCGTGGAACCGGTCTATGGGGTCGGTGACCAGGCGGGGCCGGTCGCGCAGGACCTTCAGGTAGGCGGTCAGGCCCACCAGGGTGTCCCGGCCCGGATCGCTGAAGGTATAGACCGCCTTTCCGTGGGAGGACAGCTCGCCGTAGCGCTGGCCGCCGAGGCCCATGCCCTTGCGGATCGGGTTGATGATCTCCTCTTTGCCGATCAATAGTCCCGACGCGGGCGCGCGGCCCGGCTTGTCCATGCTGTAGGTGATGATGTCGCAGCCGATGTCCCGCGGGTCCATGCCGACGAAGGGAATCGAGCCGCCGGTGTCGACAATGTATGGTACGTCGTAATCCTGGGCCACGTCGGCCAGTTTCTTCAGGAGGATAGGCGCGCCTTTCTCGTCCTGCGCACCGAGCCCGTAGCTGGGGGTGTCGTATCCAACCGTGGCGATGCCCGTGAGCAGCGAAGCGTTTCGCCCGGCGGCTTTCTTCACGTTTTCGATGGTGCCGTCCACGTCGACGGCGGTGAGCAGCGAGGTGGGATTATACCGGATCCCATGGGGATCGTACTTCGCGCCGGTCATGCGGACGTAAAGGGTCTCGAGGTTCGCCAGGCTCTTGTTCTCGATGCCCAGTTCGCCGCCGGCGATGGTCCGGTCCACGAGGAGGTTCTTGTATCGCGGTGGGAAGGCCCGGCCGTATCCGCCGATCCATTCGTAGTCTTCCCCGTAGGGCATGAGCACGCGGCCACGGTAGATGTCTCCGTGACGCATGGAGGGCGGCGCGCACAGGGTCTCGAGCGTGAGCCGCAGCAGCGCTTCGCAGGTATTGGCGGCCACCGCGTCGTACTCGTCGCCGTAGACGTCCTTGACGACTTCACGGAGTTCGTCTTCGATCACCCGGACCGGGTAGGTCTTGCCGCCCCGGTTGGCTTCCACGATCGCGTCGAGTACATAGTCGGGCAGGTTGCCCGGTCTGGCCGAGCTTCCGGCGTACAGGCCGATGTCCTGCTTCAGCTTGAGTGTGCCGATTTCCTCGCCGTAGCGTCGTGCCTCCTCGACGATTCCCGGAAAGTTGTCGTAGATCGACTGGTACCACTTAAATTTGTACATGGTTGTTCCGTTTCGAACCGGCGCTATGACCGGCCCGGTGTCGGACCGCCCGGCGTCGGACGGCCGGAGAAAACTCGTTGATGTCGACACCACGCCGGGACGGCCGGCGGAATCAGGGCATGCCGGAAATCACTTCAAGCGCCCGTTCCACGTCGGCCGTCCTGTTGTACAGGTGGGGCGAGAAGCGGATCACGGGGCCGCGCAGGGCGACCATGACGCCCGCTTTCTTCAGGTGTTTCGCCACGTCGGCAACCCGGTGGCCGGGGAAGCGGGCGGTGACGATGGCCGAACGCTCTTCGGCGTCCCGGGGGGAGGTGACCTCGGCGCCGATGGCGGCAAGGCCGTCGATGAGGTGGTCGGCCAGCACCTGGTTGTGGGCGAAGATCCGGTCGATACCCGTGTCTACGAGGAACTCGATCGAATTCGCGAACCCGCCGGACAGCCCATAAGCCATGGTGCTGAACTCGAAACGGGATGCATCCTCCGGGTAGTCCGGCGGATCGGTGCGGATATCCCAGATGTCCTTCTGACTTCTGAAGCCCACTAGGCCGGGCTCGAGACCCGTGGCCAGGTGAGGCGCAAGGTACATGACGGCCACGCCGAATGGGCCGCACAGCCACTTGTACGCGCCGGCGGCCACGGCGTCCACGCCCATGGCGGGCGCGTCGATGGGCACCGCCCCGGCCGACTGCGTGGCATCCACGACCAGCAGGGCGCCGTGGCGGTGTGCGATATCCGCAAAGGCGGCGAGGTCCCAGCGCTGGCCGCTGCGGAACTCCACGTGGGACAGGGCCACCACCGCCGTATTATCGTCCACGAGGTCCCTGACGCGATCGGGATCGACGGTTTCTCCCCGCGCGTGCGCCAGCCGGATCTCGCAGCCCGTGTGGTTGGCGACGCGCCGCCAGGGGTACACCGAGGCGGGGAAGGAAACGTCGGTGCTGACGACGTTGGTCTCCTCACCGGGCATGACCGCCCAGGCGAGGGAACTCAGGAGTTCGGTGGTGCTGGAACCGACGGCGATGTCCGTCGGAGAAGCGTTGAAAAGCCGGGCCGCCTGCCGGTGGAGTTCGTCGAAGACCGTGGCTTCGGCTTCTTCGTCGAAGTGGTTGCTGCCGTGCTCGGCGACGTCCCCGTACCATTCGGCGATCGCCGCGGCCGCCGGACGGTACATGGGCGTCACGTTGGCCGCGTTGATATACGTGCAGGTCTGCGCTACGGGGAACTCGTCGACCGGTACCAGCGGATCGAGGGCGAGGGACGGCTTCATGGCAGGCCCTTCCCGTGATCAGCCGGCGGCCGCGCCGCGCTCGTTCTCGGATCCGGCGGCCTCTTCCTCGGCGACCTGGCGGAGCAGACTGGAGATACGGCGCAGCCCCTCGTTCAGGTAGTCGGGCGGCAGGCCGTAGCTGATGCGGAGATGGTTGGGCACGCCGAAGTAGTCACCGGGCCCGATGAGTACCGATTTCTCCTGGATAAGCCGGTTCACGAAGGTCGTGGAATCGGTCTTCAGGTTGTACCGGACGAATGAAATGGCCGTCGCCTGGGGCGGCACGAGACTCAGGATGTCCGCGTTGTCGTCGATCCAGGTCCGGTAGTTATCCCATCCCCGGCGTATATAGCCCCGCGTCCTATCGAAGATGGCCTTCCGCACGTCGGGGCGCAGCGCCAGAGGCGCGAGGAAGTGGTTGGACAGCTTGGCCGTGCTCAGCGTCAGGTACTCGTGGCGCATCCAGAGCTTTCTGATCAGGTCTTCGGGACCGACGAGCCAGCCGATCCGCAGGCCGGGCATGGCAAAGGACTTGGACATGCTGCCCGCCGAAATGACCCGGTCGTACCGGCCGTAGAAGGTGGGCGACACTTCCTCGCGTTCCCGTTCGGACCCGGCGTAGATCTCGTCCGCGAGGAGGTAGGCGCCGCTCCCTTCGGCCACACGGACGACGGCGTCCATTTCGGCTTCCGTCAGGATCTGTCCGGACGGATTGTTCGGATTGCAGATGGAGATCAGCTTTGTCTCGTTCGAGACGGCGGCTTCGAGGCTGTCCGTATCGAGCGCCCAGTTGCGGTCGGGATCGAGGCGGAACGTACGCCGGACGGCGCCCAGGTTGTGCGCGAGTCCCCAGCTCTGGAGGTAGCAGGGCACCTGGACCGCCACCTCGCCGCCACCTTCCAGCAGCGTCTGGAACGTGATGAAATTGGCCTCGATGCAGCCGATGGTCACCAGGACGTTCTCGGCGGTCGCGCCGGGGTAGTACTGGGCGATGGCCTCCCTCAGTTCCGGTGAGCCGTTCGCGTATCCGTAGCCCAGTTCGGTATCCAGCATACGGTCCAGGATGCCCGGATCGTGTTCGATCAGTTCTCTTACTTTAACCGGGTGCGCGCCGCTCTCGGACAGGTTGTACTCCACGACCTGCTCCCAGTCCGACATGATGCGTTCCAGTTCGAAAGGCTGGAAGGCCGCTGCCATGTGCTTGCTCCTTGGTTTGTTGCGCCGGTCAGCCTACCTGCTCCGCTACTTTACGGCGTGATAGACGGCTTTGGAAATCTGGATGTCCTGTACCGCGACACCGGTCGAATCGGCGATCGAGATCTGATCGTCGGAAGTGCGGCCCAGGGACGGATCCTGGATCACGTTTCCGAGCTCGACCACCTTGTCCTCGGTTATGGCGCCGGCCTTCATCGCCTGTGCGATTTCGCCGCGCAGCCTGCACTGCGGAATGCTGTCCGCCACGACCACGTCGGCCTTCGCGAGGACGCCGGGATCGAGTTCGATCTTGTCCGGCGTGTCGGAACCCATCGCGGTGATGTGCGTACCGGGACGCACCTGGTCGGCGGTCAGCAGCGGTGACAGGGACGGCGTGGACATGATGATGAGATTGCTCGTCGCCGCCACGGCGCCGGCGTCATCCGTAATCTCGACGGTGTATCCCTGGGCTTCCATCTCGTTCTTGTAGGAGGCCTTGCTCTCGGCGGAACGACCCCAGGCGATCACGTCCGTACAATCGACGACGCCCTTGAGGTACTCGACCTGCATGCGCGCCTGGAGACCCGTGCCGAATACGCCGATGCGGCTGACGTTCTTCGGCGCGAGGGCCTTGGCCACGACCGGCCCCATGGCGGCCGTGCGCACGTTGGTGAGGTAGCCCTGGTCGAGCAGAAAGGCCACGGGCTGGCCCGTACGCTGGTTGAAGATCAGCATCATGCCCTGGACGCGGGGCAGTCCGACCGTCGGGTTGTCGTTGAATCCGGAAGCCAGCTTAATCACGTAATAGTCGTCGTCGTTGATCGCGCCGTACTTGATGTGCACGTTCCCGGGAGGATCCTCGAAGTGCATTTCGCCGACCGGCGGCACCTGCACCTTCCCCTGCGAATAGGCGACGAAACCATCTTCGATATCCTGAATGACGTCGATGCCCTCTACGGCTTCCTTGATGCGGTCCAGCTCGACGATGAGCGGCATGGTAAGACTCCTCCCGGCAGTCCGGTTATCTGGGGTTTGCGCACGGCGCAACAGGCAAGTGGATTGTTTCCCGAAAATGAGCAGACAAAATAACGTTTTTTGGGAGCAAAGTCAAATAAAACCGCTTGTATGCCGCGCCTGGCAGGCGGGGATATTGTATTGACAAAACCCCCGGCGTGTCACACAATACGGGAGTCTTACAGACCTACCGGCCAGAGTCCCGGAGGAGTGCCTTCATGGCGGATGTGGTCCTGAAGAACGTGGACAAGCGGTTCGACAAGAACACCGTGGTCCGAAACGTCAACCTGGAGATCAGGGACCGGGAGTTCGTGGTCCTCGTCGGACCCTCAGGCTGCGGCAAGTCCACCACGCTGCGCATGATCGCTGGGCTGGAGGAAGTGACCTCCGGCGAAATCCACATCGACGGGAAACGCGTGAACGACGTCCCGCCGAAGGACCGGGACATCGCCATGGTGTTCCAGAACTACGCGCTGTACCCCCACATGACGGTCTACGAAAACATGGCCTTCGGGCTCAAGCTGCGCAAGTATCCCCGCTCCGAGATCGAGGCGCGGGTCAACGAGACCGCCGGTATCCTGGGCATCGGCCATCTCCTCGCCCGCAAGCCGAAAGCGCTGTCCGGCGGCGAGCGTCAGCGCGTGGCGGTGGGCCGCGCCATCGTGCGCAAACCCAAGGTGTTTCTCTTCGACGAACCCCTCTCGAACCTGGACGCCAAGTTGCGCGTGCAGATGCGGACGGAGATCAGCAAGCTCCATAACAGCCTCGACGCGACCATCGTCTACGTCACCCACGACCAGGTCGAAGCCATGACTATGGGCGACCGGATCGCGGTGATGAAAGACGGCGAGGTGCAGCAGGTCGCCGCGCCCCTCGAGCTTTACGAGAAACCGGCGAACCGGTTCGTCGCGGGCTTCATCGGCAGTCCGGGCATGAACTTTCTGGAGGGCAGGGTCGTTTTCGACAACGGACATGCGGCCTTCGACGAAGGCAGCCTCCGGCTTCCCATTCCGGACGGCATGCGGGAGGCGCTGTCGCCCTGGCGGGACCGGGAGGTCACTTTCGGCATCCGTCCGGAGGACATTACTTCCGTGGATGCGAACAAGGACTGGCGGGAAGCTCGTCAGATTAAGGCAACCGTCGAGGTGGTGGAACCGATGGGAAGCGAGACTTTCCTCTACATGACGACCGGCCGGTATCCCTTCATCGCCCGGGTGGACGCCTTCGTAGACCCCGCCATAAACACGGAACTGCCGCTCCTGGTGAACATGGCCAGGGCCCACTTCTTTTCCAGGGAAGATGAAGCGGTGATTGTCTGATCGGTTAGCGACAGGCGACAGGCGTCAGCCCAGATGGGCGCGGCCGTCAGCCCAGGTGGGCGCGCTTGGCGAGGAAGGTCAACAGGGCCTGGTCGAAGGGCGTGCCGGTGTCCAGGCTGAGATAGTCCGCGGCGTTCTCCCGGCAGACGCGGGTATACAGTTCGTCCTGTTCCTTCAGGTCCCCCAGGTAGGCTTCACGGATCACATGCGGGTGGGTGTATACTTCTTCCCCGGTCTCCATGTCGCGGAAACGGGCGGGATGGCGGAATTCGAAGTCCTTCTCGGCGGGATCCAGCAGTCGAAACACGATCACTTCATGTTTTCGATGGCGGAAATGACGGATGCTGTCGACGATGTCCCCGGGTTCGTCGAACAGATCGGAAATGATGATGATAAGCCCGCGCCGCTTGATACGTTCCGCCAGCGAGTGAAAGGTCGCCCGGCTTCGCGTTCCTGATCCGGACGTCGCGGCGTGCAGCCGTTGCAGAATGATGTGCAGATGGTTGCGGACCGACCGTGGGGGAACGTATTGCCTGATCCGCTCGTCGTACAGCACCAGGCCCACGGAGTCCTGCTGGCTCAGCATGAGGTAGGTGAGCGCGGCCGCCAGGTATCTCCCGTACTCCAGCTTGCTTATCCCCGTAGACACGAATTCCATCGACGCGCTGACGTCCAGGAAGATATAGGACTTCAGATTGGTTTCTTCTTCGTATTCCTTGATGTAGAACCGGTCCGACTTGGCGAAGACCTTCCAGTCGATATGCTTGATGGGATCGCCCGGCATGTACTGACGGTGTTCCGCGTACTCGACGCTGAACCCGTGGTAGGGACTGCTGTGCAGCCCGGCGATGAACCCTTCCACGACCAGCCGCGCCTTGAGATCCAACCGGGCGAGCCGGGACACGGTCATCGGATCGAGGTACTTGCGGTGTTCGGTCGAATTCATGGTGTGCTGTCGAGCTATTATTTGAGCTTGCATCAGGATCAGGCGCCCATCGTCAGGATCAGGCGCCTTTCGTTTCATCCATCAGCTGGGTGATGATGTCATCGGCGGTGACCCCGTCCGCGTCGGCGTTGAAATTGGTCACGATGCGGTGCCTCAGAACGGGCAACGCTAGGGCCCGCACGTCTTCCGGCGTGGGCGTATAGTTTCCCATGAGCACCGACCGGGCTTTTGCGCCCAGGATCAGGTACTGGGAAGCCCGCGGTCCGGCGCCCCAACTGACCCTGTCCCGGATGAAGGGCGGGGAATCCGGCTCGTTCGGACGGGTCATGCGCGCCAGTGAGACGGCGTATTCGACCACGTGGTCCGCCACGGGCACCCTGCGGATCAACTGCTGCAGTTTCTTTACGTCGCTCCCCTTCAGGATATGTTCCGGCTCGGCCTCCTGAACGCTCGTTGTGCTCCGGGCGATTTCGATCTCTTCGGTACGGGACGGATAATCCATGTAGATACTGAACATGAAGCGGTCCAACTGGGCCTCGGGCAGCGGATAGGTGCCTTCCTGTTCGATGGGATTTTGCGTCGCCAGGACGAAAAACGGTTCGTCGAGCTTCATGGACTCGCCAGCGGCCGTCACTTCGTGCTCCTGCATCGCCTGCAGCAGGGCCGCCTGGGTCTTGGGCGGCGTGCGGTTGACCTCGTCGGCCAGGATCACGTTCGCGAATATCGGTCCGCGGATGAACTTGAACTCCCGGTGACCGGTCGTACGGTCCTCTTCCAGGATTTCCGTTCCCGTGATGTCGGACGGCATCAGGTCGGGCGTGAACTGAATGCGATTGAACTTGAGATCCAGCGTCCTGGAAAGCGTATTGATCAGGAGGGTCTTGGCCAGCCCCGGAACGCCGATAAGCAGGGCGTGGCCGTTTGCCAAGAGGACAGTCAGCAGTTGCTGGATCACATCCTGCTGGCCGATGATGACCTTGGAAATCTCAGTCCGTATGCGATCTCCCGCCACTTTCAGTTCCTCGACGATTTTCAGATCGTCGTGCTGCTGTTCTTCATTCATGTGCACTTCCTTCGAATTTGCGAATCCGTTTCCATCGCCGCGCGACATCGGTGTCCGATGCCGGTCCATACCGTGAGCCCGACCCGGTCCGACAGTCCTCGGAGACCCGGCCCGTCAGCGCGCCGATGCGGTGAAGATACAGCCCGACAAGATACAGGATGACCGGAAGGGCTTTCAAGAAGTTTAAGCGGCAGGCGGGGTCTCCTCATACGCTGTCCAGGTGGACTCGAACTACAGTTTTGCCAGTACTTTGACCAGCAGGTCCTTGATCTCCGCCACGTCGGTTTCAATCCGATCGAGTCGCTGTTCCACGGCGTCGAGTCGCTGTTCCACGGCGTCGAGTCGCTGTTCCACGGCGTCGAGTCGCTGTTCCACGGC
>VXTP01000015.1:0-221080 GCA_009837395.1 Gemmatimonadota bacterium | reverse complement strand
TCGAGTCGCTGTTCCACGGCGTCGAGTCGCTGTTCCACGGCATCGAGTCGCTGTTCCACGGCATCGAGTCGCTGTTCCACGGCGTCGAGTCGCTGTTCCACGGCATCGAGTCGCTGTTCCATGGCGTCGAACCGCCGGTCAACGGCCTCGAAGCGTCGGTCAACGGCCTCGAACCGCCGGTCAACGCACCCGTGCAGCGCACTGATCTTCCTTGTTAATTCCCTTCCGAAGAGGTTGAATTTGTTGATCACATCTTGTTCAAACCTATTGGACCGCTCGGTCATGTTCTTCTCAAAGACCTCAAACCGCTCGGTCATGTTCTTCTCAAAGACATCGAACCGCTTGTCTAGATCTTCGTGGGTCAACATGGACGCCTCCTGTGAGTGCAATTTAAATAGGGTCGCGGATGTGCCTCTCACAGGATTAGTCGGAGCCATGGTGGTTATCTCGTGCAATGCGAGGAATTTTATGTCTTCAGATACCGAGCAGGGATCACCCGATCGGGTGCCCCGCCTGGCCGTTTATCTGTCCCACTGCGCCCGCGGTCCGTCCACGTAATCCAGGAAACGGTCCGCGATGGCCGCATCACGCGTATCGCCGGTGTGTATGACGACGCGCCACCGAAAGGTAGTCTCCGTATCCGCTTCGCAGTGGTGGTCGTCCCAGACCATCCAGCAGTTCGCGGCGAACAGGCCATACCCTCTAACGTGCCAGGCCGTGGGATAGCGGAGGTTGTCCGGGTGGTCGAAGACGGCGAAGCCTGCGGTCAGTCCGGTCTCGCCGGTCTCACCGGTCGGCCCGGTCTCGCCACCCACCGGGCCGCAGTAGTCCATCCAGTGCGCCCGGCGGGACCAGCAACCGGTCTCGTCGTCTGCGCCGTAGGCGTTGCGCATCCGGCCGTCGCCCGACGCGTTCATGGTGGGATTGACGCGGATGCTCAGGAACCCGCCCTCCTTCGTGGACCCGATCGTCACGGGACCGTGGTCGGTGACGAGCGTGAAGAGCACATCCAGTATCACGGCGTCGCGGCCGGTGTCGAAGAGGCGGTACCACCGGCGGTCGGACATGAGCGGCCGGTCCGCCTCGTACCAGGTGTTGCCCGTGGCGATCGTGAGCGATAGCGGCCCCCGTTGGATGGACATCTCTTCCTGTGCGGTCCGCCCGAACCCGGGCCGGTCGAATTCACCCCAGCAATCCACGCCGTTGATGGCGCCCTGCATCAGGGTGAGTCCCCGCTGCCAGGGGTGCTCTCCTTCGCTGTAAGCCGGCAATGGCTCCCTCAACATGTTGACGCCGCCCGGCGTGAGAATGGGATTGATAAAGGGTTTGGGATACGCGGCGCTGTGATGGAAGGTCATGAACGGCGCGCCGCCCAGCGACACCTCCACCCGGTCTTCACGGCATACGTGTTCGATGCCGCAGCGGGGCGCCGGACCATCGACGCCGGCCGCATCCCAGGCCGCCACTTCACCCGATTCCATGGACGGCAGGATGGCGTGGTATATGGCGGAAAGGGGATCCCGTTCGGCCAGAAGGGTCGAACCGCCGCTTCCAGTCAGGCGAAGCACCTGTGCGTCACAGCCATCAGGCGCCGGGATGGCAGCCAGTTGCGCTGTTCTGTAACGCGGCGAAATCAGGGTGAGTTCCATGTGACCAATCGCTCCTTTCTACTTGAGTGTCGCGATCACGCGCTCACGGACCAGGGCCCGAATGACGTCTCCGAAGGCGTCCAGCGTCAGCGCGATATCCTCGTCGGTATGAGCGGAGGAGGTGACGCCTCCCGTGTAAGAGACCAGATCGATGCCGCGTGCGAGCAGCATCTTCTGGAAGGCGGAGACTACGGGAGCCGGGATCCCCTTGAGGACGTTCACGTCGCGGGTGACCAGGCGTTCACGGTCGGAGGCGCCGCTTCCCGGAAAGGCTTCCAGGTAGACGTGGAAGATGGACACATCGCCGTAGGCGTAACCGGCCACGCCTTCCTCGCGGAGGATGCTGTCCATGCCCTGTCTCAACTGCCTGGCCAGCCGGTTCGCCCGTTCGTGAGGCAGGCCGGTGGCCACGCGTTTCAGAGTGGCGATGCCGGCGGCGGTGGAGACCGGGTTGGCGTTGAAGGTCCCCAGGTGATGCACCCGTTCGTACCGGTCCCGGTGGGCGTCGCCGGTGTAGTCGAACACTTCCATGATGTCGGCGCGGCCCGCGAGAACGCCACCGGGCATGCCGCCCGCCACGATCTTGCCGTGGAAGCTCAGGTCCGGCGTGATCCCGGCGTATTCCTGGTAGCCGCCCGGTGCGTAGCGGAACCCCGTAATGACCTCGTCGTAGACCAGGAGCACGCCGTGGTTCCGGGTGAGATCGCGAAGCCCCTCGTTGAAGGCCACGGTCAGGGGTCCGGTACCCCAGGACGCGCCGGAGGGCTCCAGCATGACGGCGGCGATGTCCCGGTCCTTCTCCAGCACTTCGGCGACACTGTCGAGGTCCGCCGGGATGACTTCGATCGTATCGAGGACGGCCGGCGGGATGCCTGCCGAGACGGGCTTGTCGAAGGGGATCATGGCCCCCTTGCCCACGCCGTCGTGCCATCCGCTGAAATGTCCCTCGAAACGCAGCACCCTGGTCTTGCCGGTGAAGGCCCGGGCAACGCGCAGCGCGAGCATGCTGCCCTCGGACCCCGAGTTCACGAAGCGCATGCGTTCCGCGCAGGGGACCAGCTTCTGGATCAGTTCGGCCCATTCCAGCTGCATCGGATGGTCGTTGCCGAAATGAAAGCCCAGTTCGAGGGCGTCGCCCATGGCCCGGCACACTTCCGGCGGCGCGTGCCCCAGCAGCAGGGCGGCGTTGCCCATGCCATAGTCGATGTACTCCCGGCCGTCCTCGTCCCACTTTCGTGAGCCTGCCGCACGGGAAATGTACAACGGCAGGGGATGGCCCCTGCGCAGGTCGTGACCCACCCCGCCGGCCAGCGATTCCAACGCACGCGAATAAAGTTCCTCGGCCCTGGGACGGGACTTCCTGTACTGTTTGATCGGTTTATCACCCATCTACAGTCCTCGCCTTCGCCCTTCGCTCAACGCAGTCCTTCGATCAGTGCCAGCGTGGCGTCGACGACCCGCTGCTCCGATTCGGGGTGGATGGCCGTGGGCATGCTGTAGGCTTGGAACAGCAGGTCGGGCACGCCGTACCAGCGCTTGCGGATGTCCCAGCCGCCGGCCGGGAAATCCTCCGCCCTGGGCAGGTAGCATACGCATCCGTTGGTGTAGCCCATAGCCAGGGTCTGGGGGAACGGCGATCCAGCCTTGATGGCCAGTCCGGTTTCGAAAAAGGTCTCCGTGCTGTTTGCGGCCAGGACGATATCGTTGATCCGTATGGCCTGGACCACCACGTCGATCGAGGCGCCGCCGGTTTCGACGGCCTCGACGAGCCGGTCGCTCCAGTCCGCGAACCTCGTGGTTACGAGCATCTCCCATACCTCGCCGCCCTGTGCGCGGACTCTGTCCCGCGCCTCGTGGCATTCTGTCCTGATGGCCCGGGCCTCGTCGAGCGGCGGCAGGTCGATGAACCCGAGCGAAAGGGATTCGTCCGCGGCGGCCAGGCGGGTGCACGTCTCGCCCCTGACCGGCTCCCAGGGCCAGACGGTTATGCGGGACAGCGATCCCATGCGCTGGCGCTCCCCGCGCTGCCGGTGGGTGTGGATGGCCGCGGCGGTCTTGACGACCTCGGCGCCCAGCGTGGCCCCGATACGGTCTTTCTCGTCCCTGCAGTCGGCTTCCATGCTCAGGCCGCCCCGCGGCATGATGTTCCCGCCGCATCCCTGGAGAAAGAGCGAAAGTCCCCCCATAGCGTGCTCGACAAGGTCCCTGGCCGCGCCCGGGAAATCCGGCGAAGCCACCATGGACCGGGGCCCGACGGTGACCGGGTGACAGCCGTAGGAAAACACCGTGGCGATGGGACGGCCTTCCAGGTCGTCTACTCGCAGGACCCCCACGGACGGGTCGGTCGGATGGCCGGGTACTTCGCCCAGGAAGACTTCGCCGTCGGGATCGGTTTCCCGGCGGTATACCCCGATGCGGCAGTCGCCCCGCCCCGCGCCTATGCGCGCCGCGACCTTCCGTTCGTCCGCCTCCCGCGCCGCCTCCGTGATCCAGCCGCACAGATCCTCCTGGTAGCGGGACTGCAGCGCGTTCTGTCCGGGTTCATCGGGGAACCACTCCGGCATAGCGGGCGAACTGTGGGTGTGGTTGAGATTGACCATGACGTGGGAGGAGACGGTTCCAACCGCTTCGGCGACGCGCTCCCGCAGGCCGTTCATCACGGGCAGGTCCATCCACCCGGTATCCGTCGCGACGATCACGACCTTGGTCCTTCCGTCCGAAAGGACCAGCGCCGTGGCCGTCAGGTCGCTTTCGATCGACTGGACGAGTCCTTCCCGCGAACTGAAGCCGAAGGTCCGGATACCCAGTGGAGGGTTGATTACGCGCCGGACGGCGCCGGCGTAGAGGTCGGGCATGTCGCGTTACACCGGCACGTGCGGCTGCATGAGGTCTTTCGTGAAGATGGTCTCCGTCAGGCAGTCGATCCGGTTGCAGTCGAACCAGGTCATGTACACGAACTCGATGGACAGGCAGCCCCGGTAGCCCAGTCCTTCGAGCCGCCGGGCGATGTCCACGAAATCGATGGTGTTCTCGTCGAGCCGGGACTGCAGTTTCCCGGGCCGGGCCGCACGGATGTGGAAATGATCGGTACGGGGAAGGAGCGGGTGGATCCGTTCCTCGGGGATATACTGCATGACGAAGTGCGAGTAGTCCAGCGTGACGGTGGCCTCCGGCGCACGCTCCAGCAGGTCCAGCGCCCTTTCCGGCGTATCGACGACGGACTGGACGTGGGGTTCGAAACGGACCGTGATGTCCCGTTCGCCGGCCAGATCGGTCAATTCGTTCATGGCGAGGGCGGCCGTGTCGAGATTCTCCTCGAAGGAGCGGCCCGGGTGGTGCGTGCCCGGGCTGATCGTGAATCCCGGTATGCCGACGGCCTCGCAGAAGCGGATGATCCCCTCGAATGAAGTTCTGTTCTGATTACGCACTGCCGGGTCCGGGGCATTGAAGGACCGTTCGTCGAGGGACGCGCCGAACTGCGGAAAGAAATCGACGGCTTCCAGTTCGTATTTAGCCAGCAAGCGGTTGAGACGGTTTGCATGGCCCAGCGGGTCCGCGCCCACTTCATCCGGCTCCAGGCTGCATCGCCCCCGGTCGTGGAACCCGGCGATGTCCACGCCCTTGAAGCCGATGGACCGGGCCAGCGCCAGCGTGCCCTCCAGGTCGAGGTATTCGAAGGAATGGTTGCTAACGGTCAGTCGCATCGGCGACTCCCAGCAGGTTGTTCCAGCATTTCCACCGTATCTGGCGCTCCTTGTAGTGATCGCTCTGTCCGACGCCGATGGGGTTGCCGAAAGACAGGACGTTCTTGGGGTCGTCCCGTTTCCCGCCCCAGGCAGTGGGCACGTCCATGGCTTCGGGATCGTGGTTCCAGGTCGGTGCGCGGTTGTCCCGCACCCTCCTGAACAGGAACTTGATCATGTGGCGTTTCAAGGAAGTTCGATTGGCCGCGGTGCCGTGCCAGAGGTCGTAATGGGTCAGGGCAAAGGTCCCGGCTTTGACGACCATAGGTACCTGCCCATGGATGTTGGTATAGGTGGCCATGCGGTCTGTGGGCGCGTTGCGGAACTGCGTGCCCGGGACTATGATCGTGGGTCCCATCTCCGGGGTGATGTCGGTGGGATAGAACAGCCCGAGCAGTCGGTCGATCCGGGTGTCACGGCTGTTCGTGCTGTCCTGGTGCCAGGACATGTGGCCGGTGTGCGGCTGCTTGCAGTGCCAGTGGCGGTGGCCCTGTACCTCGTAGTCCTCACCGAGCAGGCTGACGAGGGCGCCTTTCACCGCGGGATGCTCGACCGCCTGCCAGAGCTCAGGCACTTCCTCCGCGATGGCGTCGCCGGGATTGTGGTCCAGTTCGTCCAGCCGGCCGGCGATGCGCTCGTTGAGCCCCTCGGGAAGATCGAGCTCGAGCAGGTGATAGCCGTTCACGAGAAAGCCGACCATCTCCATATCCGTGAGCAGATGGGACTTATCCATCCTGGACCTCCTCCAGTTTCTGCAAGATGAACTCGTATCCCACGACGTCCAGGTCCCGATCGTCGATGGGCGCCTGGAGATGGGGGAACTGCACGATCTGCCACCCGTCGACGAGCGCGTCGTGTACGGTGTGGTAGGGCCAGTCAGGGACGTCCGCCGTGATTTCCGCCCGGTAGTCCTTGATAGGTTCAACGGGTGTATATCCCAGGATCTCGGAGAAAACGCTGGGCGTCCGCGCGTGGAGGTACAGCAACCGCTGCCGGACACTCGAGTTGGGGGCTGAAGACATGTTGGCCTGGACAGTAATGATGGTCAATCAGGTCTCGGGGTGCTCGACGTTGTAAAATGACCACTCCGGACGCCGCGTCCAAGGGAATTATGCGGCATGCTTATCGGTTGACAACGTATGCGACAACGGGTCCATGTCGTAATTTACACTCGTCCCCATCACCCATCCTTTCCCGCCGCCCATGTGGCGAAGTATTCAGGCGCCCAACGCCTGGCGACATGGAAGTCGTAGCGCTGACCGGCCGCCAGCGGTGGCGCCGTCTCCGCTTGGATCCAGGCTTCAATGCCCGCCAGGTCGGGAAACTCCAGGATCCAGGCGAATTCGCCGCGGTCGCTAGCGCCCATCAGCTGGAAGACCTCGCCGTGGACGAGGCCGTGGTCCCGGTTCACCTTACGCATGCGTCGCCATCTCTCTTCCTCGTGCTCTCCGGATTCTCGCTGATCCCTGGTCTCGTCCGATTCCGCGCCCCGGTGCCGCCCGCCGAAGGCCAGCAGGACGATCGACGTAGGATCGGCCGAAAGGGCCGGTATGATATGTGGATCGGTGCCGGTGCTTACTGGCAGTTCGGCCTTGCGCGGCAGCCAGTTAAGGCACTCCGGCCGCCAGCGGCGGGCGAGGGTATAGTCGTAGTAACCGTAGCGTTTGTATGGCGGTTCCGCCTCGGCCGTCATCCAGGTCTCCGCGCCAGCGAGATCCGGAAATTCGATAGTCCAGAATCGCTCCCAGCTCCCACGAGGTCCCACCAGCCGGTATCCGTGGATGCCGATCAGGCCGTGACGGTCGGCAACCGACAGCATCAGGTCGACGTGCCGGCGCTCGTAGTCGGTCCGCCGGGCCTCGTCCAGCTGGTGCCATTCCGGCAGACGACCCCCTCGAAAGAGAATGATTACGTTTTCGTCCCGCCCGGTCATGAAATCCCCCTTACGGTTTCGGTTGAAGCGGTGATCTATGTAAACACGCAACCTGAAATGCCCGGAAATACACCAGGTATCAGGTTTGCCCTGTACGCCTGGAGCAAACGATGCCGGTATGACTGAAAATACAACCAGCACACCATAATACAACGATCGTCGTGATGCAGGTCAGGCTCAACCCGACCTTGACACCAGCATAGTTCACCGCTTCTTTTGATGTAGATAGTTGCGATTTAAAATGGTTTGATTATCAGTAAAGCCGCCATGAACCATTCTATGCGACATATAGCCCGGCGACTTCTGCAAGCGCTGGCAAAGCTCGAATTCGAAGACCTGATTCCTCACCGGTTGAAACGCCTGTCGCGGCGTTTCCTAGGTGTTGGATTTGTCTTGGCGGCTATGGTTCACCTTATCGTCAGTGGGACGGTTTACTGGTACAGGTTCCTGGAACCGACGGTCGAAGAACTGATAGAACTGACGCCCTATCCTCCTTTCCTGGTCGAAGTACTCATCGAGGACACGCTCGTTTCGGACGAGGTGGAGGTCGATAGCGAGGACCCGGACGAGGCGGCCAGTGATCCGCAAGATGAGATCCTGGGGACGGCCGGGGAAGAAGGCGCCGGGACGGAAGGTGGTGGGACGGAAGGCACCGAAGGCACGGTAGAATCGGGCGACGAAGCCATTAGCGAGGACGGTCCGGCGCACCTGGCCGCAGAAGCGCCGCCGCCGGTGCTGGAGAGCGAGATGACGGAGATGGAAGAGGTCATCCCCGTCGAGGCACCCTCGCTTGCGATGGACCGCGAAAGGTTGGAACCGGAAGCGTTCGCTTCAGCGGAAATTTCCCCGCCGGCCGAGGTGCCCCTGCCAGCCGAAGCGCCCCCGCCATCAGAGATGGACGAGTTGTCGGAGCCGGAAGAGATCACGCCCATCGAGTTGCCGCCGCCCGTCGAGGAGAGCGCGATCGCGGAGGCGGAAGAAACCCCGACATTTGAAATGCCTGAACCCTTCGAAGAGATCGCGATTTCGGAACCCCACGAGATCACCTCTTTCGAAGTCCCTCCTCCGGTGGAGGACGTGGCCCTGTCGGAAGTCCACGAGGCCACGACATTCGATCTCCCCGTGCCTGTTGATGACTTGGCCATATTGGAGGCCCACGAGGTCACGACGTTCGACATCCCGGAACCGGTAGAGGAGTTTGTAGTATCGGAGGCGCACGAGTTCAGGACGTTCGACATCCCGGAACCAGTGGAGGACATGGCCCTGTCGGAGGTCCACGAGGTCACGACTTTCGAACTGCCCGTTCCTATCGAAGAACAGGCGGTTTCGGAAGCGCACGAAGTCACGACGTTCAACCTGCCCGTTCCCATTGAGGACCTGGCGATATCAGAACCCCACGAGGTTACCTCTTTCAGCCTTCCGACGCCGATCGAAGACGTGGCGATATCGGAAGTTCACGAGGTCACGACCTTCAATCTGCCCACTCCGGTCGAGGTCAGTGAAATCTCCGAGGCTCACGAGGTCACGACCTTCAACCTTCCCACGCCCTTCGAGGAGGTCGCGTTGTCGGAAGCCCACGAGATCACGACCTTCAACCTCCCTTCGCCGATGGAGGTCGGCGATGTTTCCGAGGCCCACGAGGTCACGACTTTCAACCTACCGTCACCAGTGGAGGCCAGCGTGATATCGGAGGTCCACGCCATCACGACGTTCGATTTGCCCTCCCCGGTGGAAGCTGCCGAGATTTCCGGTACGCACGTGGTCAGGACCTTCGAGTTGCCCACCCCGGTGGAAACTGCCGGCCTGTCCGGTACCCATCCAGTTACCACGTTTGCCCTCCCCTCACCGGTAGAAGCCACCGGGTTGGCCGTATCCCACGCCATCGCAACGCCAGTGCCCCTGGGAAACGATGGTACGCTGGCCGGAGGAGGTATGGGTGAGTCGACGGGCGAAGGCGTATCCGGCGGCAGTTCCAGGGGCGGCGCTACGGAAGGAATAACCGAGTCAGTCGGAGAAGGAGATTCCAGACGCCTTGGGGCGGTAGACGGCGCTGACTCGGGCAGAAACAGCGGTTCCAATCGAGGCAGTGGCGCAGGTTCGGGCGGCGCAGGCTCAAGTGGCGACGGTTCCAGTGGCGACGGCTCAAAGGGCTCAGGCGACAGCGGGGACGGATCCACGGGCTTCGCCGGTTCCAGCGAAGGTGAAGGTTCCGGCGACGACGGCTCCCGCGGCGGCGCGATGGCCGAGTTAATCGGAGCGGTCGGCTCCGGGGGCGGTGCCGAAGGCGACATGAGCGGTGCTTCATCCGGATTTCTGCGCTTCGATACGCCGCCTGTACCACGGCGCGTGGACATCAGCATATCCCGGAGTGAAATACCCGGAAACCTCCGTCACATCAATAATAGCCTGGTGAAGTTCGAACTGCTGATCAGCGAGGTGGGCGAGGTCAGTGAAGCGAAAATCGTCGAATCAACGGGCCACGACGAAATCGACGCATTACTGCTCGCGAAGATATACACATCGTGGTATCATCCCGCCACGCTCAGAGGCGAGGCGGTCAAGGCCTGGATCGTCGTAGGTTATGGTTACCGGGTAGGCAACTAGATATGAAGATTTCCCTGTCAAAATCCAACTTTCCTGCCGGCAGACGGATGATCCTGACCGGCGTGATGACCATTGCGGTTTCGATAATTGCAACACCGGCCACGTCGATGCCTCCGGACGCAATGCCTTCGGACGCGATGACGCCGGACGCAATGCCTCAAAACCCGTCTTTGCTGGAAGAGGGCAAACGGCTCTACGCGCTGGACCGGTACACCGAAGCCCTGCCTTTACTGGTTCAGGCAGTCAAGCAGGATGGTAAGTCGTCCCGCGCCCAGTACTGGCTCGGTATGACCCTCTACGCCCTGAACCGGAACGACGAAGCGCTCGAGGCATTCAAGCAGGTGGTGCGCAGAGACCGGTTCTGGGCGCCCGGACACATGGGACTGGGACTCGCAACCATGCGCGTGCCCAATCGAAGACTCGACGCACGGAAGGCGATGCGCGAGGCCATAAAGCTGGATCCGGGAAACGCGGAGTACCTGTATGCCCTGGGAATGACCTACATGGACCAGGGCGAGGAAAGCTGGCTCATCGGCAGCCACCAGGACGGCCGCGACTTTTTCCAGCGGGCCGTCGAACTGGATCCCCTGCATCCCGATGCCCACTTTCAACTCGGCCGCTGCTACGAGGAGTTGAAACTGTCGGACCAGCACAAGCAGGTCAGGGACCGGTACGACGACTATGTCAAGGCCCTCAACGCGTATCTTCAGCAGTACCAGGTCAACCCGGAACATCCCGAGGCGCTGCAGCGATTCGCGGGCATATGCCACCGGTTCGAGTACTATGAACGGGGTGCTGAACGGCTCAGGAAACTGGCTAGTGAGATGGAGGGTATTTCTTCCGACCTGATCCAGACGCTGTTGACGCAGTTCGAAGCGCTATCCATGAGTACGAAGAAACAGTACGACCTGCTGCAGCGATCGCTGGAGACCTATGTCAACTCGCTGGACCTCGAGGAGCAGGCGGTTTACAGGGACCTGGTCCACGTGGCCACCGATGAAGAACTGAAGGCATGGCGATCGGCTGAAGGCCGGGAGCAGGAGGACCTCTGGACGGAATTCTGGAATGCGCGGGACTCGAATCCCGCCACCATCGAGAACGAACGCCTGGTAGAACATTACAAGCGGGTCATGTACGCGAGGATCCATTTCTCAGCCACGCAGTTCCCCTATGACCGGAGAGGTGAGATTTACGTCAGGTTCGGCGAACCGGACGACCGCCAGCAATTCCTGTACCGCGCATACGAGGATCCCAGAAACCTGTATCCGCCAACGGGTAAACCGGAGGTGGACGGGATACGCGAACGGAACTGGCAATTCGGCTACCGGTTGAAAGTAGATCCCGGGCAGGTGGCCGTATTGCTGGATCAGGATGTGGCGCAACGCGTGGGATTCGGTACGGAATCCATTCTGACGGCGAACAACCTGAACGCGGATAACGATGCGACCAAAGAGATCGAACAGGTCAACTTCGAAACCTCCGTAACCCAGAGAAGAAGCATGGGATCCACGTACAGGGCGGAAAGCTGGGTCTACGTGCCGCACGATATGGAACTGTTCTTCGTCGATCCGACGGGAGGAGGCCGGTTCGAATATCCCCAGCGGACGCTGCAGGTCGACGCGGGTTCCTCGGCCATCGCGGCCCTTGGGGAGATGCGCAGGGAGGCAACGCTGCACCCCATGAAAGTCGCCGACCGTCTGATTGAACAAATCCCCGAGGAATACGAACACGATTTCGCCGGCGAACCCCTGGACTATGCCTTCGATGTCGTCACCTTCCGGGGAGACGGGATAAGGACGGAAGTCGAACTGTCCTACAGCATCCCGGTCTGGCAGTTCGGGGACACGAGTGACGGAAAGGGTCTGGTGACCTATCTCAATAACCAGGCTACGATGCGCAACGACGAATTCAGCCCGGTTTTCAACCAGCGGTTCCGCTTTGGTCCCATAGAACGGCCCACGCGCAGGTTGAGTCCGGACCAGGCCAGGGTTTCCACCTACACGCTTGCCGTCGACGTAAGAGTGCCCCAGGGAGCGTTTACGGCGTGGGTGGACATGCGGGACGAAGCCTCCCAACGGGTCGGCGTCTACAGTAAAGAGGTGAATGTCCGCGATTACCGGGGCGGTGCACTGATGATCAGCGATCTGAAGCTGTCCACCGGGATCACCCAGACCGACCGGACCGGTCCCTTCGTGCGCAACGGCCTGAATATCGTGCCCCATCCCCTGCGCGTATACAGGCGCGGCCAACTCGTGTACGTGTACTACGAGGTATACAACCTGGGTCTCGGAGAAGCGTCGGGGAGGACCTCCTACGAGACCCAATACGAGATCGTGCCCGAAGGTACGCCTGCCCGGCCATTCCGCCCATCCCGTCAACTGGATGACATGCAGACGGTCCTGCTGACTTTCGAAGGCGAAGGTTCGTCGAGGGAGGAAGCCGAGTTCACGGCGATGGATACCACCAACCTGACGCCGGGTGTCTATGTCCTCACGGTGACGTTCGTGGACCGTCATTCCGGTGAAAGCGTGTCCGAATCAGCCAGCTTCATCATCTCGGGCGAGTAGGGCGGATATCGGAGAACGTGCCGGGTTCCGGCAATCCCGCGACGGTGCAGTTCACGCTCGCGACACGATTCGCGAGACGGGTCGCACCGACCGGGTCTTCCGTATCCGCGTATTCGACGACGAAGCCGGCGGCGAAGGCGTCTCCGCATCCGGTAGTGTCGACTACCTCCCGGGCCGGCTCGGAAGGTATGGCGATGGCCCTGGTTTCCCGGTCCGTTCGGTATACCGTGACGGGACCGATCGGCCCCCGCGTGATGACGCATACCGAAGGACCGAGCGCGATTACGGACCGTCCGAAGGCGATAAAATCATCCTCCGCTTCCAGCAGTCCGCCAGGACCGTCCTCCGCATCCGCCGCCTGGTCACCGGCGCCGGCCACGCCGGCCAGCAGACGGGCCTCCACTTCGTTCATCTGGATGACGTCGAACATTTCGATCCACCGTTGCCAGTCCTCGGGCGCCCGTCTTCGCCGGTAACCCTCCGCGTCGATGCCCAGACACAGGTTGTGCACGTCCAGGTACAGCAACCCGGTGGCCCTTTCCCGCACGGCCGCCATGGTTTCCAGGCTGATATCGTCGCCCACGATGAAATTCACCAGCAGGGCGTCCAGGTCCAGAAACGGTTCGATCTGTTCGAAGGGTATGGGACCGATGTGGTTGGTCAGTTGCTCGACTTTCTCCATGTCTTCGTCGTAACGGATCCGGTTCCGGCTGGTACCCGTTCGTGAAACGCGGACGCCGCGGTTGCTGACGACGGGGCGCGGGTCCAGCATGGCGTGCATGGCGTCGTAACAATCCGTTCCGATGCGGCTGATGGGATAAAGTGCGTCGCCTTCGCCCACGAGGTCGGCCATTACGGTGGTGTTGTACAATATCCCGCCGAGGTCCTGGATCCGGCGGCCGCCGGCCATGAAGATGGTGTCGTGGTTGATGAGGCCGATGATGCCAACGCGCATGTTGTTCCCAGTTCAATCTTTCACGGACGGCCCGGGTTTCCCGGATAGCCCGAGTTGGACGGCCACGGCTTCGATCACCCGTTCCACGGTGATGCCGCCCATGCAGTCGTGGGTTCCGATGGGACACCGGTTCCCGCCATGAGCACTGCACGGCCGGCAGTCCAGGGGGGTCTCGACGACCTGATGCCCCGGTCCGTAAGGGACGAAACCAAAGGCGGGAACCGTGGGGCCGAAAAGGGCCACGACGGGCGTATCCATGGCGGCCGCCACGTGGCCCATCCCCGTGTCGTTTGAAACCATGGCGGAACAACGAGCGGCGAGCGCCGCAGACTGCAGCAGGGTCAACGCTCCGGCCGCGTTCAACGGGTCGACACCGGACTCGGCGGCGATTTCGGCGCAAAGCGGCCGGTCCCCGGAACTGCCGAAGAGCACGGAACGATACCCGTATTCTCGAGCGAGCCGGCGGATCAGCGCGGCGTATCGGCCGGGGAGCCATCGCTTGGTCGCCCAGACCGAACCGGGACTGATTCCGCACAGTGGTTCAGACGGTGCGACGTCCGATTGCCGCATCAGCGCATCCACCCGCATCCGGTCCTCGTCATCCGGGTACAGGGCCGGGCGAATCCCATCCGTATCCCCCTCCCATGAAGCCAGAAGGGAGAGGTTTCGGTCGACTTCGTGGACGGACCGGTAGGGGACCCGGTCTGTCAGGAGCAGCCGGCCCAGCCTGCCCGCGCTTCGATCGAATCCCACCCGGACAGGTATGCCCGCCAGGAAACCCAGCAGTGCGCTTCTTAAGGATCGGTGGGGGATCAATGCCGCATCGTATCCGGCGCCGCGCAGCCCGCGGGCGAGGCGAAGCAGTTCCAGGGGTCCTTTTTGCGCGCCATGCTTGTCGTAGATGACGATATCGTCGACGTGGGGGCTGTTCCGAAGCAGGTTCGCCGTCTCGGGCCGCACGACGGCGCCAATACGGTTGGCGCCCAGCCGCGTCCTGGCCGCTTCGAACAAAGGGGTGGACAGCACGACGTCGCCCACGAATGCGGTTTGTATGACAAGTATGCTCAACCCGCTCAAGATGCCTCGTCGGAACGCGGATTCAAGGGGCCCGCACGGACTCAAGGGACCCGCGCGGATTCAAGGGGCCCGCGCAGTTGTTCTACTTCAGCGAATTCAGGAACGCCTGGAACTCGCCATCCGCGCTGAGGACCGTCTTCTCCGGTCCGGTGAGCTTGACGAACACGTTGCCTTCCGGCGCCTCGATAATGGCGCCGAGCATCCTGTAGCCCGGTTTTTTCACGGCGCCGGATTGGAACATGGGGCCCATGGAGGCGAGGTACGTACCCGCCAGAGACACCGTGGTCACGGCCAGGCCGTTGATGGTCGACTTCCGCTCGGCCAGTGACGGCTGACCGCCCGTATCCGTCTCGAACTGTTCCCGCCAACGCTGCAGATTCAGGTCGACGCTTCCTCCCTGCCCACGGCCGAAATAGAACACGGCGCACTCGCCCGGTTCGTCATCTTCGGCGTCCTTCGGGATCAGATAGGTCGCCACGCGCATCATCCGGGGCGGTTGCACTTCCCATCGCGCGGGCACGGTCCAGGCGACCCCCGCGGCTTCGCCCGTTGTCGACTGCTCCTGGGCGTTCACCGGTACCGCGCCAGATGGGCCAGGGGCGCCCGGGCTCTCCGCGACGGCAGGCGCCGCCACCAGCGGAGGAGGATCGGCCGGCGGTTCCGGCGACCGTGGTGCGGACTGTTCCCCTCCGTTTCCGCAGGCCGCGGAGATACCGAACAGCAATACGATGCATATGGCGATGACCGGGTGGCGTGGCATGGAATGAGTCTCCTTTACTATACGTGATTTGTATCTTCGGGCGCCGGGGTCTTCCAACGCCGGTGTACCCAGAACCAGTGATCGGGATAATCCATGATGTACCGGGCCAGCACGTCCGTGTAGGCCTGGGTAATCCGTGCGATGTCGGCCGGTTCGTCACCGGTTGGAATCGCCTCGATCGGGGATTCGAAACAGACCCGGTGCCGTTCCGGACCGGATCGAATGATGAAACAGGGCACGATGGGAGCGCCCGTGCGCAACGCGAAAAGCGCCGGTCCCTGGTAGGTGGACGCCCTCGTTCCCAGAAAATCGACGAACACCCCGCCGGCCCCCGCGTCCTGGTCCGCGAGCAACCCGACGCATTCGTTGCGCCGAAGCGCCCTGAAGACGGCGGCCGGCGCTTTGTCCATCGTGGCCACCGCCATGCCCAACCGCTCGCGTCCCGCGTGCACCAGGCGGTCGACGGCGGGATTGTGCAGCTGCTTCGCGACGACGGTAATGGGATAGCCGAGCATTGCGACCGTCGCGCCAAGCAACTCCCAGTAACCGAAATGGCCGGTGATCAGTATGACCCCGCGGCCCCCCTCGCGGGCACGGGCGATATGTTCTTCTCCCGAGACGTCGACCCGGTCCCGCAGATCCGCCGTTCTCCCTGCGAGCAGACGGGCGTGTTCCACGGCGGTCCGGCCCAATTGGCGGTAGACGGACCGGGACATGGCTCGAAGCTCCTCGGAATCCCCGGACATCCCGAAGACCCGGCCCATGTGCTCCATGACCAGCTTCCTCCTCATGCCGGTCACGTGATAGACCAGTGCCCCGAGTACATCGCCCACCCGTGAAGCGCGGGCAGGCGCAAGCCGCCTGGTCAGCGACATCAACACCCGAAGTCCCGCGTATTCGAGCCGGTGCGACAGCTTCATTCGAAACGCGCTCTCATTTGCGCACGGTCATTCATCCCGCTCCCTGGACATGACCCACTCTTCGTTCTTCCTTCTCCAGTCGTCATCGTCCGTGCGCCAGTCGCCTTCTTCCTCACGCGCCCAGCGGCGCAGCGTGGCCCGCCTCCGCCTTCGGATCTGCAGGAACGCGAACAGGCAAAGCACGCCGAACAGGGGCGCGATCACCAGGGACAGGCTCTCGCCGAGTAACATGCGCCAGCCGTAGTTGCGTTCCATGTAAGCCAGCCAGTCCCGTTCGAACTCCACGACACTCACGCCGAACGTCTCGAAACAGGCCCGGTCGATGGATCCGGTCCGCCGCAAGCTGTCGAACAGGGCGTGCAGTCCCGCTTCGCCGTAGCTCCTTAGTATATACTGCACGGCGAGGGCGCTTTGCTGGTAGGCCAGATGGGCCCGATGTTCGGGGAACCTGTTCACGCCCTGGATGGCGCCCAGGGGGACCAGGTTTCCCGAAACGACGGCGACCACCAGGGACGCCCGGTCCCAGAATCCCCAATCCCGCGCCATGTGCATCGCGAACCCCTCGTCCAGCCAGCGGGGGATATCCGCGCCGCGGAGCGCACTGTGCAGCATCACGTGGGCCAGTTCGTGCACCACGAGTTCTTCGGAACCGTCATACGTACCGGTTATCCGGGGAGACCTGAGCACCACGAGCCTTCTGTGCGGCACGGCGTAGCCCGCGCCCCAATCGGGTATGGCGCCGGGCGTATAGGTAAGGAAGTCTTCCTGCGTGGGAGCGATATGCACGTGGATCGTATCGGCGGAGGGCAGGCCCAGTGTGGCGCGCAGTTCAGGTGACGCCTCGCGCACGACGCCCAGCACGTGTTCCACGAAGGGGGCGTCGACGGGATCGAAGGTGAAACGAACGCCGTCGGCGATTCTTACGGATTCTTCCGCGCCTGCCCCGAGACCCGGCAGCAGCACAAGCACGCTGCAGGCCAGTCCAAGGCACAAGGAACGAAGATAGCTGGATATTCGCGCAGGTGCCCCATTGAAGCGCATAACGACCTCATTCGCGTATGATGCCGCCTCCCAGGACCGTCTCGCCGTCATAGAATACGACGGACTGTCCCGGCGTGACCGCCCGCTGGGGATACTCGAATTCGACCCTCGCGACGCCGTGTTCGCAGGGCGTGATGACCGCGGGCGTCGCTTCCTGCCGGTACCGGATCTTGGCCTGGCCGCGGACCTCTCCCGCCGGGGCATCCGCGGAATGCCAGTTGACCCCGTCCGCGATGAGCCGGTCGCTGAGAAGATCCTCGTCGTCGCCCACCACGATCGTATTCGTTTCGGGCAGGATGTCGACCACGTACACCGGGCGTCCCGCGGCCAGGCCAAGCCCCTTGCGCTGCCCGATCGTGTAGAGGGGATGGCCCCGGTGCTCACCCAGGATCTGGCCGTTCGTGTCCACGATCGGTCCCGGCCGTATGGGGTCCTCGATGGCCAGCAGCCCTTCCCCGGTATTCACGGGGTTATTCGCCGTCCACTCCCTGAGAAACCTCTCATGACCCCGGTCCTGGATGAAGCAGATCTCGTAGCTGTCCTTTTTGGCGGCCACCCGCGGCGCCAGTCGTTCGGCGATTTCCCGCGTCTGCGCCTTCGTGAGCATGCCGACGGGGAAGGCGGTCCGGGCCAGCTCTTCCTGGGTCATCTCCCACAGGGCGTAGGACTGGTCCTTGTTTCCGTCGATGCCACGCTTCAAGACTAAGCGGTCCGCCTGGCCCGCGTCACTCGCCGTATCGTCCAGCGCCACGCGGGCGTAGTGGCCGGTCGCCACGTAGTCGGCGCCGAGTTCACGGGCCCGGTCGAGCAGCACGCCGAACTTGACCCGGCTGTTGCAGGCCACGCAGGGATTGGGCGTGCGCCCCTGCACGTACTCGGAGACGAAATTGGAGATGACGCCCCGCTCGAATTCCTCGCGGAAGTCCACCACGTAGTAGGGGATGTCAAGCCTGCCGGCCACGACCCGCGCGTCGTTGCGGTCCTCGACCGTGCAGCAGCCGTGTTCGAACTGCGCATTGCCGCCCACGCGGTCGTAGTCCCACAGGTGCATCGTGACGCCGATGACCTCGCAACCCGCTTCCTTGAGCATCGCGGCCGCCACCGAGCTGTCCACGCCGCCGCTCATGGCCACGACGACTTTCGCCCCTGCCGGTGGCAGCCGGTTGACCGAGGGATCGAAAGCGAAGGCCGTGGCGTCTTCGCCGCGGACAGTAGCATGGGTTGTCGCCGGCATCATATCAGTCCTTCCGAACCGTGCCGTGCCGGGACCGGTAATCCTCGATCGCCGTCCGCACGCCGTCCGCGGCCATGGCGGAGCAGTGCATCTTGGTAGGCGGAAGACCCCCCAGGGCCACCGCGATCGTATGGTTTTCGATGGACGCGGCCTCTTCGGTCGTCCTGCCGATCACCCATTCGGTGACCATGCTGCTCGCCGCGATAGACGCCGCACAGCCGAAGGTCCTGAACTTCGCGTCCGTGACGGTCCCGTCCGCGATCCTCAAATACAATGCAATGGTATTCCCGCTGATGGGGTTTCCGGCGTTGCCCACGCCGTCCGCGTCGGGAAGATCCCCCACGTTGCGGGGTGAGTGAAAGTGGTCCATTACGGTGGATGAGTACATGAAACGCGCCTCAACCGGGTACCTGCGCGGCGGAAACCTCGCGGAGGTGGGCTACAATGCCGGGCAGCCTGTCCATGACGCAGTCCACGTCCTCCATGGAATTGTCCCGCCCGAAGCTGAAACGGACCGAACCGAGGGCGGTGCGCGGGTCCCTGCCCAGCGCCAGCAGCACGTGGGACGGTTCGATGGCGCCCGATGTGCAGGCCGAACCCGTGGATACGGCGATGCCCGCGATATCCAGGCTCATGATCAGCGATTCGCCTTCCGCGCCGGGAAAGGACACGTTCAGCGTGCCGGGCAGGCGCCGTTCCGGATGCCCGTTCACCCGCACGCCCTCGATCTCGACCCGGATGCGCGTTTCCAGGGCATCGCGCATTCCGGACAGATGCCGGTATTCGCTTTCCCGCTCTTCAGCCGCGAGTTCGAAGGCCTTGCCCAGGCCCACGATGCCCACGGTGTTCTCCGTGCCGGACCGTACGTCGTTTTCGTGATGGCCGCCGTGGGCCGTGGGTTCGATCTCGACGCCCTTGCGGATGTAAATCGCGCCCACGCCCTTGGGGCCGTAGATCTTGTGGCCGGAAAGCGAAAGGAGGTCCGCGCCCATCGCTTCCACGTCGACCGGCAGCTTGCCGGCGGACTGTACCGCGTCCGTGTGGAAGCACACGCCGCGCAGCCGGGCGATCCTTCCGATTTCGCCCACGGGCTGGACCGTGCCGATCTCATTGTTCGCGTGCATGATGCTGACCAGGATCGTCCGGTCGGTCAGGGCGTCCTCCACCTGTCCGGGATCGACCCGGCCGAATTCGTCCACGGGAAGGTAAGTTACTTCAAAACCTTCCCGCTCGAGAAAAGCGCAACTGTTCAGTACGGCCGAATGTTCGATGTTCGTCGTGATGATGTGCCTGCCGAAGGCCTTGCGTGCGTAGGCGGTGCCCTTGATCGCCAGGTTGTCGGACTCGGTGCCGCCGCTGGTGAAATAGATCTCGCCGGGCCGTGCGTTCACGAGGCCGGCCACCCGTGCCCGTGCCTCTTCCACGGCCGCGCGCGCATCCTGGCCATACCGGTGGATGCTCGACGCGTTGCCGAACCGGTCTTTGAAAAAGGGTTCCATGACATCGAAGACTTCGGACCTGACCGGCGTGGTCGCGTTATGATCCAGGTAGATACTCGCCATGAGGAGCGCGGTCTCCGAGAAAGGGGTGGAATCCAGCCCCGTTCATCAAACATTCAAGACATTCTGAAAACGGCTTCTACCGTCTCATCAACGGTCATTGAAATTAGGGATAATCCATTGAAATGTCAAGTGTTATCGGGGTTTCGCGGCGCTTGCGCGGCCCGTGGATATTCGCCGTAGCCGCTTGACTTTTCGTTCGGGAATCCGTAGGTTTCAAATAGCTTGAGAAGTTGTGTGCGAGCATGCTTTCAAGGCGATTGCCAGGGGTGCGGATTTCCCCGGAGCGGATGGACGTACCAGGGAGGAACGGCACATGCATGTATTGAAAACAGCGGCTGGTCTGGTGGCGATCGTCCTTTTGACGGGATGTACCCACAGCATCAAGTTGAATCCCAACATCGGTCCTTCGGCCAATATCGCCAGGCCCGTGGATTTGCGCGTCGGAGTGTATATTCCTCCGGATGTCAGCCAGTTCGTTATCGATGACCGATCAGATCTCGACAAATACATCTTTGAAATCGGTGCATCCCTCGAATCGATTATCACGAAATCAGCGAACCGTGTTTTCTCGCGGGTTACGATGCTGGATGCGCAACCCACGGGCGAAATGATCGAGGAAAGCGCACTCGACCTCGTCATGATTCCCAGGGTGACCGCGGCCATGGTAACGCTGAACAAGGAAGAAGGTCCGTTTCAGGACGACGCCCGGGGAAACACGGCGATCACGGTCGAATTGATGTTCTATGACACGGAGATGATCCAGTTCGCATCCGTCATGGCATCGGGCATCGGCATCGCTTCCGAGAGAATCGGGTTCTTCAGCAGAGGCCAGAGAGAATATGCCGCATCGGTCGAAAGTGCCATTACAAACCTGAGCAACGACATGGTCCGTCAGATGTACGGTAATTACGACATCCGCAAGATGGGCGAAGAACAGGAATAGCGCCGGAACCAGGCCGCGGCCGCGCCGGACGGAATCACGTCATCAGTGCTAGCGTCAACCCGGTTTAAACCTATGGCAGGGATGTCCCGAAGAGACCGCTGGATTTACGGCTTGCATACCTGGTGGGGCCGATACCGCAACGCGGCGTTCAATCTTTCCGACATCCGCAACCGGCCGGTCCGGCTATTGATTTGCCTCCCGTCGAGTTCCGAAGAAGCCCGTAAAGCGACCGAGATCATCCCCGAACTGGTCGCGTGTCTGGACGCGGAGGCCGTTTTCGTGGTCGGCGAACCACGAGCCGTCGAGTTTTGCGACCCTTCGGATGCCCGTATCACCGTGGTGCCGTTGGACCGGAGCGCCCGATGGTGGTTCGGCCTGCCTTCCTTCGCGATCGTCGACCGGTTGTCGGAAGCGGGGCTCAACCTGGCCGTCGATCTGAATCCATGGGCGGAACTGCTGCCCGCCGTGCTTTGCCAGAGAATCGGAGCGAGGATTCGCCTGTGTATGGACGATCCGCAACGGGGGCGCGTGTTCAACGTGCGGGTCCTGATTGCGGAAACCCATGACTCGCCGTATGCGCGCATGCTGCGGGTCGTCCAGGCCGTCGCCCGCCCCGCGTCTCATCCCCGGATTTAACTTGACACCAGGCCCTATAGCCGGGATATTCAATCAGGGTCTGGACAAGCCTAACGTATCCCGTGCGACCGGGAACGGCTTGTCATCCAACCATATCGATCCCCCCGCTGATCTTATGTCCGCCCTGTCTCCACGACCGCTCCTTTGGCGTACCCTGGCCGGATTCCTGCTGTCCTGCTGCCTGATGAGTCCCATCGCGGACGCGACAGCATCGTATACGCAGCCCGATCCCGGACAAGCCGGGTCTGCAGGTCCGCCTGTTCAAGCCAGGCCGACCGCAACGCTGGATGCCCTGCTGGCGGAAGGTATATCCCTCTACGACCAGCAGAAATTCGAGGAAGCGAAAACGGTCTTTGAGGAGGCGGTCCGCCTCAAGTCCAAATCCGGCGAAGCCCGGTACTGGCTGGGCGTCAGTCACTATGAACTCGGTGAAGACCGGGAAGCGGCGAAACAACTGCGAATCGCCGTACGGCACGACCGGAAGAACCCGGATGCGCACCTCGCCCTGGGCCGGACGTACATGCGCATGAAGAACCGCATGGTCGACGCGCGCAAGAGCCTCAAGCAGGCCCTCCGGTACGATCCGGAACACTCCGAAGTGCACTACTACCTGGGCGTCTCGTACATGGCGCAGAGCAAGAGAGATCCTGCGGCGCCGCTCTACGTGATGCAGGCCCGGAGATCCTTCTCCCGGGCGGCGGCGGCGAATCCCCTGCACCCGGACGCCTACTACCGGTTGGGGCTGTCCTACGAAAACCCCTCTCGCGATTACAAGAAGGCGCTGGCCTTCTTCTACCGGCAGTTGATGGTAAAACCGGATCACCGCGATGCGCTCGACCACCTGGAGCGATGTAGTTACATGCTCAAGCAGTTCCAGGGCGGCATTGACCTCCTGACGCAGGTGGTTGAAGTCCACGGGGACGCCGTGCCGGACTACGTGCATACTTTGATCAACAAGCTTAAGGCCACGTCGCTGCAGTCACAGAGCCGGTACGCCGAAGCGGACCGGGCCTACGGCGAATTTCTGGTCGACGCGGCGCCGGAGGAACGCGCGCACTACATTGATCTGGCCCACGTGACGTCGGAAGAAGAATTCCGGCAGTACCAGGCGCTGGAAACGCAGGAAGCGAAAGCGGAATTCAGACGCAGGTTCTGGGCGGCCCGCGATCCGAAGCCGGCCACCGCCGTGAACGAGCGGCTCGTGGAACACTACCGGCGGGTCATGCACGCGCGGGAGCATTTCTCCAGCGGCCAGCAGCCATGGGATCGCCGCGGCGGGATCTATATACGGTACGGCGAACCGGACGATTTGCAGCATTTCATCATGCAGACCGGCGAGAACGCCATGAAGAACTACCAGCCGACCGGAGACGCCCGTATCGATGCGATCCGCGAGCGTAATTTCATATTGCGGTACCGCCTGAAGATCGATAACTCCGGCACGACGTGGAGCGACCCGGCAACGCGCGGCACCAGCGATCCTGATGCGGGGGACTACCTGCACGAACTGGAAGCGCAGCAGGACGACTACTCAAATATCGTTTCGTCCGCGGTATCGGGGGGAAAGGAAGTCGCCAACACAGCCACCTTTTCGAACATATCCACCAGGGCACAATCGCTGGGCTTTCTCGCCGAAAGCTGGGTATACCTGGAGCACGACCTGGAGTTGTTCTTCGTCGACCAGGTCGGGGTCGGCAAGTTCGACTATCCGCTGCAGGTGCACGAGACGAACATTACCGAGGCCATCGTCCAGGACAAGTATAATCCCAGGCGCATCGCGGCCTCGCTGATGGAGAAGACTCCGGAGTCCTACGAGTTCGACTACGGCGGCGGACCGCTGCGGTTCATGTACGACATCGTGTCCTACAAGGGTCGGGACGGCCTGGCCGAAGTGGAAACCGCCTACATGGTCCCGGCCGAACAACTGGAAACGGTGAATGACGGGCAGGGATTGCGCACGTGGTTTGACAGCCACATGGTGTTTCATGATGACGATTACAACCGCATAGCCCAGACTTCCAGGCGTATCGGACCCATCGACCGGCCGCTCGTACCGGCGACCGGGAACGGCCCGGGCATCGAACTTCATACCGGTATGATGGAGATGGAAGCGCCGCCCGGCAGTTTCCATGCCGCCATAGAGGTCCAGGACGAGACCACCCGGCGCATCGGAATTTACGAACAGGCGTATGCCGTTCCCGATTACGCCGGCGACGCGCTTGTGTTGAGTGATATCAAGCTGGCGGTATCCATCGCGCCGGCCGATTCAAACCCCGGTCCCTTCGTGCGCAACGGACTTGAAATCGTACCCAATCCGGCGCGCATGTACCAGCGCACCGACCCCGTTCACTTCTACTACGAGATCTACAACCTCGCCCTGCCTGAGTCCGGTCGAACCGCTTACCGGGTGGAACTGGAAGTGAAGAACAAGGACCGGCCGCAGAATCTCTTCTGGCGTATTCTGAAGGGGATTGACCGGCTGGTACGGCGTACGGACAACGAACAGTCCGTGCTCATGGTATTCGAGAACGAAGGCAACCGCTCGGACGAGTACAGTTACACTTCCATCGATACGGGCGCCACACCCACCGGCGCCTACGAGATGACGGTTCGCGTCACGGATCTGCATTCCGGACAAACCGCCACGCGGCAGAAAGTCTTCGTCGTGACCAATGACCGGGTCGCGGAATTCAAGGCGGACCCGGAATAGCTTCCCGCTTACATCCGCGCGCTGAAGGACGGCGCAATATGTCCAATCTAAGCAAAATCCTCGCGCTGCTTGTCCTGCTGATGGCATTCACCTGGCTGACGCCCGCTGCCGGCCAGGAGGCGGAGTTCCTATTGGACCGGGCCAGGGCACAATACGACCAGGGCGAATTCCAGGGGGCGGAGTCCACGCTGAGAAATCTGCTCGCGGCGCAACCAGGATCATCCGTAGCCCACCTTTGGCTGAGCCGAGCGCTGGACCGGCTGGAAAGGTATGACGAGGCCGAGCGCGCCGCAGAGGAAGCGCTGGAGATCGACAGCGCGTCCCCTGAAATCCTCATCCAACTCGCGCGGGTCTACATTCTCAAAGACAAGAAGAAGGATGCACGGGAGTTCCTGGACGAGGCCGAGAAACTAGCGCCGGATATGGCGGACATTTACTACTACCGCGGCCGCACGTACGGAAAGATCCGGATGGCGCGGTTCCGGCCCGGTACGGCCGAACGGGAATACAGGATCCAGGACGTGTCCTACCGGCGCGCCATCGCGTTGAATCCGAGCCATCCCGACGCCTACTTTCAACTGGGATACGCCATCGAGGAGATCCGGGACGACCCGGAATCCGCGATGGAATGGTATGTGAGGCAGGCATCCGTGAATCCGGCGCACGATGAGGCGGTCTATCGCCTGGCCGCATGCGCTGTCGAGTTAAGGGAGTACCAGAAGGGGTACGCGCAACTGCAGCAGGTCGCCGCGGCCCAGGATTCGGCCGTCAATCCCCTGGTCGAGGGACTGGCGGCACAACTCGAAGCCTACCGGTACCATACCCTGGACCAGCACAGGCGCGCGTACCGGGCCATAAGGCGGTACGTCGCGGTCTTGTCGGAAATCGACTCCGTTAGCGTCGCCCTGTACAGGGATCTCTCCATCGTAGCCTCCTCGAAGGAAGCCGAAGCCTTTCTCGAAGCCCCGGAACAGGAAAGGGAGGAGTTGTGGCGTACCTACTGGGCGGCCCGTGACCCCGATCCCACGACGCGGATCAACGAACGGCTGGTGGAACACTACCGCCGGGTGATCTTCTCCAGGCTGCATTTTTCAACGGGCAAGGACCCGTGGGACCGCCGCGGCGAGATCTATGTCCGGTACGGTCAACCGGACGACCGACAGCAGTTCATCCTCAAATCCGGGGAGGACGTGGTCAACGCGATTTTCCCGACCGGGTTGCGGGCCGTGGACATGATCCGCGAAACCAGCCGGCAGCGATTGGACATGCAGGTCAGCACCGGGGCGCCGATCCAGGACTTCGGCATATTCAGCGCACGGGCCGGACGCGAGACCAAGTCGGTGGCATTCCCGACGGAAAGCTGGGTCTACGTTCCCTTCGGCCTGGAGATCTTCTTTACGGATCAGCGGAATTCGAAGGTGTTCGACTACCCGCTTGAGGTGATAGATCTTCCCGACCAGTCGACCAACTTCGGCACGACGGACCGGCTCGCGTACAGCTTCCTGAATACGACGAGGAAACAGGCCGAAGAGCTCATCCGGAAAGTACCCGAATCCCACCGGCACGAATACGGCGGCGAACCGCTCTCGTTCGTATACCAGTTGGCCGCCTTCAAGGGCCCCGGCGACCAGGCCGACATCGAAGTGGCCTACAGCCTTCCCGCGGCTCAGCTGGGCAACGTGGAGGACGGGCTCGGCGAAAGGACCTGGCTGTCCGGCCGAATCGCCCTGCAGGACATGGATTTCAACTACGTGCAGGCCATGCCCTTCAGGATGGGACCGCTTCGCCGCCCCGTGTCGGAACAGGACAATCTGCAGCTTTCTACAGGCGCATTCCGGTTCAGTGCACAGCCCGGGGCGTACCGGTCCGCGGTTTCCCTGCGGGATTCGCTGTCGCAGAAAGTCGGAGTCTTTACCGCGCCGCTTCAGATCTCGAATTACAGCGCGGACCGAATGTTGCTGAGCGATGTAAAGCTCGCCGCATCCATCGTGCCCACCGACGCGGCGGGACTGCTCGTTCGCAACGGCCTGTTCATCACGCCTCACCCCGCCCGCCTCTATTCCCGTGCGACGCCGGTGTTCATCTATTACGAGATCTACAACCTGGAGCGGGATGCCGAAGGCCGGACGGGCTTTCGTACGGAACTGGAGATAGCCACCAGGGAACCCCGGCGCAATGTCGTCCTCAGATTCCTCACCGCACTGGGGCGCATGGTCAGCCAACGGTCCGACGATCAGACAGCCTACGTGACCTTCGAAGACAGCGGTACGACGCCGGACGATTTCAAGTACACCTCGATCGAAACGGCGGATCTGGATCCCGGTACCTATACCATGACGCTGACCGTCACGGATCTCCATACCGGACAGCAGGACACGAAGACGGTCGATTTCATCGTAGTCCAGGACTGAAGGGGCCAGGGGGACTACAATCCCGGTTTCTCCGCGTCCTCGGCGGCTGTCAGCCAGATACCATGAAAATCCATCTTGACATGATCGATTATCATGGTCAGGCGGCTGAATCCATGGTTCGCCAACCTGAAGAAGCGGCAGGTCAGGTCGCCCAGGATATACGTCCGGGACAGCGGTCTGCTTCACGCGCTTCTGGGCATTCGGTCGGAAAGGGACCTGATGTCGCATCCGAAGTCGGGGGCTTCGTGGGAGGGGTACGTCGTCGAGGAGGTTCTGTCTGCCTTCGAGCCTGATGAGACCTATTCCTGGGCGACCCACAATGGCGCCGAACTGGACCTTTATCTGGTCAGGGACGGCCGAAGGATCGGCGTGGAGTGTAAACGGCAGGACGCGCCGCGCGTGACGCGTTCCATGCGTGTTGCGCTGGAGGATCTGGCCCTGGATCATCTGTACGTCGTCTATCCGGGTTGCAAGACCTATGCGATCGGAAAGGACATAACCGTAACGCCCCTTGCACACATCAAAAGCCCCGGGCTCTCCGCACCTGCAACCGAGGATTCTTCGGGTTCATAGCGGCTGTCGGCCAGCCGGTGCGCATGGGTGATGATCAGGATGAGACGCGTCGTCACGCTTGCTTCCCGCGGTCTCCAGGCGCGATCAAGCGGTAGAGCGCCGGTGTGACGAACAGCACCAGCAGCGTGGACAGCGTGAGCCCGCTCAGACCGGTGTAGGAAAGGCTGATCCAGAGGTCACGCGTCGAGGGGTGTCCCGCGAAGAGCAAGGGGGTCAGTCCCACCAGCGTGGTGAGGGAAGTAATCAGGATGGGACGAAGGCGCTGCCTGGCCGCGGTGATGATCGCCTCGTCAAGGAGCATGCCTTCCCGTTGCAGCCTGGCCATGCGGTCCACCAGCAGGATCGCGTTGTTGACCACGATCCCGACCATGAATATCGTCCCCAGGAAAGCCCCCCGGTCGAAAGCCAGTTCGAAGATCCAGAATACCAGGAAGATGCCGGTGAGTCCCATGGGTACGGTCAACAGGGCGACCGCGGCGCGGCGGAAGGATTCGAACAGGGCGGAAGTCACAAGCAGGACCAGCACGAAAGCCAGGCAGACGGCCAGGTACAGGTCACGCTCGTCTCCCCAGTCGAACCCCGCCCACGTTTGCCGTTCCAGCCGATAGCCCGGCGGCAGTTCGACGGCGTTCAGAAAGGCTTCCTGAAATCGGCCGGCCAGTCGCCCGGCGCCTACGAACTCGTACGTTATCCACCGCTCATACTGCTGGTCACTGCGCATGATGGCCGTGGGGACCCGGTTGAACGCCAGGTATCCGGCGTCCCCCATGTCAAGGGCGACGTCGGAGCTTCGGATCGGAAGGCGGCCTAAGTCGGACGCCGAGGCGGACCGGTCGACGACCAGTCGGTACGGAACCCGCCGTCCGTCGAGGTGCAACTCGCCGTCGGGGCGTTCCCGGTCTCCGTAAAGCCGAAGCAATTCGTCCACATCGCCCAGATTGACGCCGGCCCTTGCGAGCGTACGTTGCGCGGGATTGAACTGCAATTCGTAGAAAGGCCCTTCACCGTAACCCCATCGATTGTTGGTGGTTTCGACCTTTCGCACGCGCCTGTTCCGTTCCAGTTGCCGCGCAACCCGCTCCGCGTGGTCTCGCAGGTCGTCGAAGTTGTATCCGACCATCTGCAATCTGAAAGTCGCGGACCCTCCCCTTCCGGAAGAGAAACCGGTTCCCAAACCAGAGACGCTGATAAACAATCCACCGTAGTAGGTCGCCAGGTTCATCATCCGGCCCAGCATTTCATGGGGCAGTGCCGTCAGTGCGGATTCCTCCGAAAACCTGGCAAGCATGCTGGCGCTGGTACCGTCAATCCGGGTCACTACTTCCACGTTCTTCCCACCGGCTTCCACCGCATAGCGTTCAAAGGCGAGCGCCACCGAATCGATCGTGGACGTCTCCACGCCCGGGTGCCCGTTTATGTAGACGCTGATCAGGGTGTCTCCGGCACGCCAACTGAAACTCGGCCCCTTCCATACGTCAATCGCGAACAGAAAGACGCTGATCCCGAAGATCCCGAAAGTCGAGAGCGCTACGGGCCACCGCCAGCGGACCATGCGCGATACGGCGCTTCCATACCGGTCCACGAAACGCATCACATGCGCTCGTCGGAACTCCGGGGACACCTTCCTGTCCAGCCGATGCGTGATCACCGGAACCCAGATGCCCGCGACCACGATGGACGCGGCGAGGGTCAGGCCGAGACCGAGCGCGAAGGGAGCGAAGTCCCGTCTGAATTCGTCCGAGAGGTAGACGATCGGGACCAGGGCGGCGATCGTGGTCATCGTGGTGGCGGCGACGGGGATCAGCATTTCCGATGTACCGCGCACGGTGGCCGAGTCCGGTTCATCGCCTTCTTCGCGGCGCCGGCGGATGTTCTCGTAGATCACTACCGCGTTGTCCACGAGTATGCCGAAGGCCAGCGCAAGGCCGGAGATGGTGAGCAGATCGAGACCCAGTCCCATGGCCTCGAAGCAGATCATGGCGGCGAGCATGGAAAGTCCGATGGAACTGAAGAGGATGATCGAAGCCCGGATCTGACGGATAAAGACCAGGAGTAGCGCGATGATGGCGATGAGGGCGATGGCGACGCGCACGAACAGGTCGTCCAGCGCCTGCCGGACGTCTTCGCTCCGGTCGGTGACCAGGTTCGCCCGGACGCCCGCCGGCAGGCTCCGTGCCAGTTCATCCATGCGCGTGCGTACACGATCGGCGACATCCAGCATGTTGGTGCCCGGCTGCTGGTCGATTTCGATGGAAATGGCGGGCTGGCCGTTCAATCGCGAAATGCTGCGCGGTTTCGTCAGTCCCATGCGCGTCTCCACCAGGTCGCCGAGGCGGATGAACTCGTCGCGGCCCGCCGCGACGGGCAGGTCGGGAAGATCGCCCATCGCCGACGACATGGGTTTCGTGTACAGCGGGATCGAGGTGGACTCTCCGTGTACAGCCCCGGCGGCATGGGACTTGAAAGTGTCGTTGATCGCGATTTGCACCTGCGCAGCGGTAAGGCCGGAACTGTGCAGCCGGTCGGCATCGAGTCGCAGGACCAGCTCTTCCTCCCGCCCCCCGTAGACTTCGACGTTCCGAACGCCGTCGATGGAGGACAGGAACGGCAGGATATCCTCGATGGCCAGCGCACGCAACGCGAAGTCCGTCATGGGTCCGGACAGGCGATAGCCCATGAACCCTTCAAGTTCCTGGAATATCTGCGGGATTACTTCCGATATGCGGGGCTCGACGCCGTCGGGCAATTCCTCCCGCAGGGAAGCGAGGCGGTCCCTGAGCAGGGCCCGGGCCGATGCGATCGACAGGGTATGATCGAAATTCGCGTATATTTCTGCCATGCCTTCCTTCGTTTCCGATCGTATCTGGACGATGCCTGGCACGGAGGAGATTTCCGATTCAATCGGGGCGGTCACGTGCTTGACGACGGCTTCCGAAGAAGCCCCCGGCCAGGCGACCGCAATGTTCAACCCCGGATAATCCTTATCGGGCTCGAGGGACAGTGGCAGGCGCAGGACGGCCGCCGTTCCGAGGGCAAGTACGACGAGGGCCGCGGCGGTTACGGCGATGGGCCTGTGGATCGCGGATGTGAGGAATCTTTCCATGATTCGGTTTCGCGAGTAGCGATTACCGGGATTCTGCAGTCCCGGAGGTCGCCGGCCTGGCAAACAGGCTGTACAGGATCGGTACGACGAACAACGTCAGCCCCGAACCGAGGATGAGACCGCCGATCAGCGTGCGGGCCAGGGGCATACCGAGTTCTCCCCCGGTCCCGAATCCCAGGGCCAGCGGAAGCACGCCGCATATCGTGGTGACGGTAGTCATCAGGATCGGCCTGAGCCGCCGCCTGCCCGCTTCGTGAATCGCATCCCTTCGGGACAGGCCGTCTCTTTCGGCCCGGACGATGAAATCAACCTTGAGGATGGCGTCGTTCACGACGATACCCACGAGAACGATGGCGCCGATCCACGTGATGATGTTCAGGCTTTCACCAAGCAGCGTCAGCACGTAGACCGAACCGGCCAGCGCGAGGGGAATCACCGCGATGATGATCCAGGGAAGGCGCAGCGACTCGAACTGGGCGGCGAGTATGAGCAGGACGACCACGATGGAGAAGAGCAGTGAGATCAGCAGGGAACGGTAGGCGGTCCTGAGCGTCTGATGGGTGCCGGTGAACTCCACGTAGTGCCCGTTCAGCCGGTTGTCGGCCAGCCCTTCCCGCTCGAGCAGGCTTCGGACCCGGTCCGCGACGCCGACGAGGTCGTCACTGGCAATCTCCGCGTCGACGATGACCATAGGCGCCTGGTCCATGCGCAGGATTTCTCCCGCGACTTCGACGGGTTCGATCCTGGCCAGCGCACGCAGAGGGAACGGTCCGTTCGGCGTATCCACGGCAAGGTCCAGCAAGGCACGGATGTCCGTGTCATCCTGGCCCATGCCGTGCAGGACGATCGGGATGCGTTCATCGGTGCGGTCCAGGTATGTGGCCGTCCGGCCGCCCAGGTAGGTGCGCAGGATATCGGCGATTCCTTCAGGTTTCACGTCCAGGCGCGCGGCCTGGCGCGCGTCGATGTCGATCCGGTAGGAAGGCCGAAGATCGACGCCGCGCAGCGTGATGTCAGCGAGCGGGAGCGTGGAATCGGACAGAAGCGACCGGATGAATCCGGCGGTATCGGACATGCGCCGCAGGCCCGTGTCGACCGGCCCGGCCGTTCGTTCATCCATGTGCAGACGTATCGACAGGTCGGGCTGGCGCCCGCCGAGGATCGTGGACAGCGCCGAGACCGGCGGCTTCAGGTCAACCTGGCTTCGCAGTCCGGGAGGGATGCTTTCGCGTAAGGCGGCCATGACGGCGGGTGTGTCCGGCTGCCCTTCATCCAGGAAAACCTGCACCCGGGCCGTTTCGAGTTTGGTGGCACCCGGCGCCGTTCCGGGCACGAAGGCCGCTCCCGCCGCTCCGGCCGTCGTCAACGTATGGCGCACGCCCGGGATGGTACGCGCCAGTTCAGAAAGCGTCTGCGCCCGTTCCACCGTGGTTTCCAGCGACGTCCCGGACACGAGCGAAAGGTCCATCCAGAACACGCCTTGATCCACCTCCGGGTAGAAGGACCGCGGCAGGTTGCGTCCGATGAATCCGGCGATCAGGGCAAAGCCCAGCAGCAGGATCAGGCCCCGGACGGGATGATCGATGGCGGCATCCACGGCGCGGCGATAGGTTCCGTACAGCCTGGCGGGCTGCCGCGCTCTGCCGGTTGCCGCGCCACGGCTCCACCGGGCCACGAGGGCGGGCAACAGCGTCAACGCGGCCGTCCAGGAGAGGATGAGCGACGCGGTGACCGCTAGGGCCTGGTCTCGAAAGAGTTGCCCGGCGACCCCGGGCGTCAGGGCCATGGGCAGAAACACGGCGACGGTGGTCAGCGTGGAGGCGGCCATGGGCAGCGCCACTTCGGCCGCGCCGTTGCCCGCGGCCGACTGAACGTCGGGATCGGTCTCCCGGTGCCGCACGATGTTCTCGACCGAGATGATGGCGTTGTCCACCAGCATGCCGATGCCGAGGGCCAGTCCGCCGATCGACATGATATTCAGCCCTACGCCCGTAGCGTCGAACACGGCGAAGGCGGCGATGACGGCCACCGGCATGGTCAGCGCCACGGGTATGGCGTACCGGAAACTGCGGAACCAGGCCAGCAGGACGATCAGCGCAAGGACGCCCCCGCCGGCCAGCGCGGTCAGCGCATTGCGTATGGAACCGCGTACGAAGGTGGCCTGGTCGAAGGCGACCGTCAGCGATACATCGGCAAACTCGACGTTGTACTGTCGTACCAAGGCATTGACGGCATCACTGGCCGAAAGCAGGTTGGCGTCGGCCGTCTTCTGTACCAGGACGCCGATGGCGGGCGTTCCGTCGAAGAGTACGGCGCCGCGCCGGTCCCTTTCGCCCATGCGCACCGTCGCCACGTCCTGGACCCGGATCAGCGCGCCGTCCGGCCGGGTCGCCAGCACCGTGGCGCGCATGTCGTCAAGGGATCGGAAAGCGCCGTCGATACGCAGGGTGTAACGGTAGTTGCCCCGGCGCATCAGGCCGGCGGGCAGGTCGCGATTGGCAGCGTTCAGCACGTCCTGGACCGTGTCGAGAGACAGCCCATACGCGGCCAGGCGGGCAGGATCGATGTTGATCTGTACTTCGGGTCTGGCGCCGCCGACGATGCTCGCGCGGGCCACTTCAGGCAGCTGTTCGAGTCTCGGCCGGAGGACCTGCTCGGCCAGTCGTTGCAGGGAGGAAGTGGCACCGTCGTCGTTCCGCGTTCCGGACTCGAGCACCAGTCCCATCATGGGCGCGCGGTCAGGGTCCGTATCCAGCAGGACCGGTCGATCGCTATCGGCCGGAAGGAGGAATCGCTGCGTGTCGAGCTTTTCCCGGGCGGCGAGCAGCGTGGATTGAAGGTCTGCGCCCCAGTCGAGCTCGACGGTTACGAGCGATTCGCCCTCGCGGGATATGGAACGGACCTGCATCGCACCGGGCAGATTCCGCAGTGCGGACTCGATCGGTTCGGTAATCTCGCGGGCCACGATCTCCGGTGGCGTATCGGCCCACGTCGTCCATACCGTGATGGCCGGTATCTCGAGGGGCGGCAGCAGGTTGACCGGCAGGCGGGTTAGTGCGATGAACCCGATGAGGACGGCGGCGCACGTCAGGCAGCACGTGGCGACGGGCCGCCGGACGGCGATCTGGGGTAGGTTCATGATCGGTCCCGATCCGGCTCAGTTTCTCAACTGGTAGACCACGATACTGGGGTTGAGTTCCCCTTCTTCCACGGGGGACGTGTCAATGGCGTAAAGATCATCGCCGTCGGCGTAGATGAAACTCAATGGAGATTCGATATCCATCTGGACAAGGGTGCCGTCCCGTTCGAACAGGTCGAGATGGAAGATTGAACCCTCCTCGGGCTCGCCTCGATTCCTTGCTCTCTGCACGACAACGAAATTACCGACAATCAGGGGTCGTAAAATACGGGTCGCTTTGTTTAACTCTTCCGATGCAGATTCTATACTCGTAATCACCAGGGGAGAGTATCCTGTCGGTTCGGCTGTGTACGTCGCGACGATACTACCATCCCATCTCATTTCCTGGATTTCGTACCGTTTGACAGGACAATAAAGGATATTGCCATCTGGAGTGAGCGAGAGATGCTGAACTGGACCGGAGAACATGATCATCGTTCCCGGAGGCGGCGGCCAGGGACGACTGCCGCCGTCGTTCACTTTTACCCCTTCCGAATCGTATACGGTAAATAACGATTCACCTACCAGGGCACTCACGACGATCTGTCCGTCATGACCAACAGCCATACCGGACGGTCGTGAATGGTCAATACGAAAGGTGGCCATACTTTCTCCATCTTTAGTAAAGACCGAAATCCAGGCGTTGTCTCTATCGAGAACGACAATTCTGTCTTCCAGAACGGAGATACTGCGCGGCCGCGACAATTCCCCCGGCCCGGATCCTTCCTGTCCGAAACGCCGGATCAACTTCCCTCTCGGATCCGTTACCCAGACCGTATGCTGCTGCCAGTCCGGCATGTAGAAATGACCTTCTACATCACGGGCGAGATCGGCGATAAGACCTACGATTTCATCCCCAAGATCGAGCGGGATCTCCCGCACTTTTTCGATGGTGTAGTGCTGGGCGGAAACCTGTGCGGTCCACGTCGAAATCAGACCGATGGCCAGCATAATCACAGCGAATCTCATTCGGTGCTCCCCGGCGCGACGGGTTACGTATTGAGTCACGAGAAATAGGATGCCAGTTTATGGCCCGCCGCTCAGTCGATAGACCACGATACTGGGGTTGAGTTCCCCTTCTTCCACCGGGGACGTGTCGATGGCGTACAGATCATCGCCTTCGGCGTGGTCAAAATGAAGGGGTGACTCGATATCCAACTGGATGAGCGTTCCGTCTCTTCCGAACAGGTCGATATGCCGGACGCGGGTATTGTCCGGACCGTTTCTGTCCCGCTGTACGAGCACGAAATCACCGACAATCAGGGGTCGAAACATACGGGTCGATCTATTCAACTCTTCCGACGCAGTTTCCCGACTCGTAATCACCATGGGATAGTATCCTGGCGGTTCGGCTGCATACGTCGCGACGATACTGCCATCCCATTCCATATCGTACACCTGGTAGGTCTTGACGGATGAGTATAGAATGCGGCCTTCAGGGGTGAGCGACATGTGCAGGAACGAGCCGCCCATCCGGACCGGAATGGGAGGGTCCGGCGGCCAGGGGCGGTTGCCCATATCGTGACTCTTGTTGCCGTTCGAGTCGTACACTGTAAGCAGCGATTCGCCCATGAGGGAACTCACGGCGCAGCGCGCTTCACTTCCACAAATGATGTTATCCGGTCCGGGTCTGTCGATTCGGAACGAAGCAAGGTGGGTTCCGTCCAGGTTGAACGTTGCCACACGGAAGTTTTCCTTGTCGAATACCACGATGCGGTCCTCGAATACCGTAACATTTTGAGGTTTCGACATCTCCCCCGGACCGGATCCTTCCTGGCTGATGCGCCGGATCAACTTCCCGCCCGGATCCGTTACCCAGACCGTATGCTGCTGCCAGTCGGGCAGGTAAAAATTACCTTCTCCGTCCCGGGCGATATCGGAGATTTGACCAACGATTTCATCCCCCAGATCGATCGGGATCTCCCGTACTTTTTCGAGGCTGTAGTCCTGCGCGGAAGCGGGGGTGGTCCAGTGTTGAAGAAGCATGGTTGCCAGGAATAGTAATACGTATCTCATCAAGCTCCTCCAGATGATTCGACCGCACGGACCAATCACGGTTATTCTGGCCCGCCGCTCAATCGGTAGACAGTGATATGCGGATTGGGTTCACCTTCTTCAACAGGTGCTGTATCGATGCCGTAGAGGGTTCGACCATCGGCGCAGATGAAAGTGAAGGGCAACTCAATGCCAAGTTGGACGACGCTACCGTCCTCCAAGAAGAGATCGCCTTTAAATCTCTGTTCGCCGTCTTCCAGGACTTTCCATCTTTGGATCAAAACATGATCGCCGACAGCCATAGGCCGATCAACCCTTGACCACGTGTTGTCGAGCTTGAATCCACTTCCCGTTGGAGTGACGAAGAAAGGAGTGTATCCGGGAGGTTCCGCCGAATAGGTTGCCAGCACCGTGCCATCCCAGTGAAGTCTCGACACTTCGTAACGTTTCACCGGCGAAAAAAGCACGTCTCCATTAGGTGTGCTGGATATGTGCTGGAACAGCTGATAGGATCCGCCGATGACCCCGACGGGCCTGGCCTCGACCTCACGGCTGCCGCCATCGTAGAGCTTCGCGCCATCGGTGTCGTATACCGTGAAAAATGACGGAGCCAGCACAGAAGAAACGGCGATGTGGCCATCGTCGTTTATCAGCATGCCGGTCGATAGGTACACATCGATTCGATGGCTGGAAAGATGCTGTCCAGAAATTGAAAAAGCGGAGATTCTGTCGTTGTCGTTATCAAGCACGAAAACCTTACCATCGTGCAACGCCACACTGCGGGGATTGGTCAGTTCGCCCGGTCCCCTTCCCGCCTGCCCGATTTTCCGGATCAACCTGCCCTGGGAGTCCACTACCCAGATCATATGCTGCTGCCAGTCGGGCAGGTAGAAGTTCCCCTCGGCGTCCCGGGTGAGATCGGCGATTTCACCGACGATTTCATCGCCCAGCTCGAGCGGGATAACCTGGGTTTTTTCAATCACATAGGATTGTGCATGGACCGATGTAACTGTAATTGTAATCAGGATGAGAAAAACAGCTCGGAGGAATGACATCATTACTGACCTGCACTTTCCCTCAGCTGGAACACCACGATGTGCGGGTTGTCCGCTCCTTCATTCACCGGCGTCGTGTCGATACCGTAGAGGAGATCGCCATCCACCGCGTAAAACTGAAAGGGTAGTTCCATGGCCAACTGTACCGGCGTGCCGTCCATGGTGAAGAGGTCGCCGTAGTATTTTATACCATTCTCAACATCTACTTTTTTACGTTGTACCAGAACGTGATCACCAATGGCCAGCGGACGCAGAATCGGGGTCCAGGTTTTCAAGATGTCGTTGACATGTGGAAACTGAACGCCGGACGGGAATTCGAATTTCCCGTATCCAGGGGAATCGGCCTCATATTCCGCAAGTACAGTACCGTCCCATGTCATTCTGAGTACGGGGTATTCTTTAACAGTGGAGTACAGAATGTGACCGGCCGATGTCTGGTTGAAATGCTGATCCCCCATCATTGTAAAAAACGACTGATCCGGCACTCTTTCACCTTTACTCCCTACAATGTTTCCATCCATATCGAAAACGGTAAAAAGCGTTGGCTCCCAGAGAGAATTAACCGCTATACGGCCGTCTTTACTCGCCAGAATCCCTGTTGCCATAAAAAAGTTTACTCGGAAGTCGTTTACATACGTCCCGTCCATCTTGAAAACCACTACTCGACTGTTACCTTTGTCGAGCACAATGACTTTGTCTTCGTATACAGTTGTTCCACTCGGAAAGTTTAGCTCTCCGGGACCGGAACCTTCCCGGCCGATTCGCCTGATCAGTCTGCCTTTCGAGTCACACATCCAGACCGTATTCTGCTGAAAATCCGTCAGGTAAAACCGCCCGTCGGTGTCCTGAATCAGGTCTCCGATTTGTCCGGTAATCTCATCACCGAGATTCAGGGCAATATCGCCGGTTTTCTCGATGGAGAAAGTCTGTGCAGAAACGATTGAAACGGGTATCAAAGCCAACCCGGCTACAAGGACAGCAGTGATCATCTTCATACATTGATCTCCCTATTCGGTTCGGAGCGAATGATTAAAACGGTTTACTTACCATACGGAGAAGGGGTTTTAACAGCACGAATTCACCTAACTACTATTCAACCAACCGATAAACCACGATATGCGGGTTGTCCTCCCCCTCGTCCACGGGCGTCGTGTCGATGCCGTAGAGGAGATTGCCATCAGCGGCATAGAATTGCATGGGAAGTTCGATCGCGAGTTGAACAGGTTCGCCGGCCATAGTGAAGAGATCGCCGAAGTAGTCAATAGTTCCGTCGCTCTCGACGTTTTCCTTCTTTCGCTGCGTGAGTACGTGATCAGAGACAACGAGGGCTCGCAGTATGGGCGTCCAGATTTTCATGATCTCCTTGTGGTTTATAAACATGGCGCCGGGCGGATAGGTAAGCTTGCCGTAACCCGGGGAATCGGCTTCGTAAGTTGCTATAACAGTTCCGTCCCACTGCATTCTGTAAACGGGATATTCCTTGACCGTGGAGTACAGAATATGGCCGTCCGGTGTCTGGCTGAAATGCTGATCACCAATGGTATAACCAACCGCCTGGTCCGGCACTCTTTCACCTCGGCTGCCAATGATGCCGCCATCCATATCGTAAACCGTGAAGAGTGTTGGCTCCCAGAGAGAATTGACCGCGATCCGGCCATCCTTGCTCACCAGAATCCCTGATGTCATTGGGAGGAAGTCTAATCTGAAGTCGTTTGAATGTGTACCATCCTTCTTGAATATCATTACCCGGCCGTTTCCGGTATCCAGCACGATAACCTTATCTTCAAATACAGCGGTTCCGGTGGGATGCTGCAACTCGCCGGGACCGGCTCCCTCCCGCCCGACACGTCGGATCAGTTTGCCTTCCGAGTCACAAATCCAAACGGAATGCTGCTGCCAGTCCGTCAGATAGTACCGTCCGTCCGTGTCCTGAATCAGATCTGAGATTAATCCGACAAACTCATCTCCTAGTTGAAGCGGGATCGCCCTGACTTTCTCGATCGAGAATGGTTGGGCATTCGCAGAACCCAAAGCAGCAGTTAATACAATAGATGAAACGACGGTGATAATCCTTTTCAAAACGATATCGCCTTTCTTCTGGAATACACCATACTGGCAGGAGGCCTTATTCCCTCAACCGCACCCGGACCGGGACGTCGTGGGCCAGGGTGATGTTGCCGGTGACGGCCACCGTGTCGCCCTCGCTGACCCCGGAGGTCACCTCCCTCCAGGCGTCGCCTTCCTGCCCCAGAGTGACGTAGGACCACTGCGCCCTTCCACCTTGAATGACAAACACCAGTGTGCGTTCGTCACGGCTGACGATGGCCTCGTCCGGCACGGCGATCCGGTTTTCGTATGACGTACCCTCGATAAGCACCTCGGCGAACATGCCGGGCTTGAGCCGTCCTCCCGGGTTGGCGAGTTCCGCTTCGACGATGGCCGTCCCGCTCTCTTCGTCGACGGTGGGGTGTATGCGGGATATCCTGCCTTCGAAGAACTCGCCGGGCCACGTGGTGACGCTGATGCGTATCCCGTGACCGACGCCGACGGCGCCCAGGTCACTTTCCAGCACGGCGGCCCTGACGCGTACCCTGGAGAGGTCGATCAGTTCGAAACAGGTCTCCCCCGAGCTCACCTGCTGTCCTTCCTCTACCATCCGCTTTGCGATGACGCCTGAAAACGGAGCATGAACGGAGGTCTGCTCGAGTTCCCACCGCACGCGGGCATGTTCAACTTCGGCCAGGATGAGTCCCGAGTTCAGCGCTAAGAGATCCAACCGCGAACCACTGAGTAATTCCGCGGCATCCAGGTTCCTTTGCGCCGACTTCAGTTTTCCGTCATCGATTTCGCCAAGCTCAAATGCATGACGAGCCTTTTCGAGTGCATCGCGTTCACGTATCACCCAGGTTGAGTCCGAGTTCAGGACGGCGGTGGTATCACTGATGAAAACCGCATAGTCGATCCTCTTGTCCAGCAGATCCGCTTCCGCTTTCTCGACACTCAGTTTGAACGGCGCATCGTCCAGGCGCAGCAGCAGGTCGCCCGTAGAGACGCGATCGCCCTCGCGGACCCGTACTTCTGCTGCCCTGCCCGAGACGCCGGTACTTAACTCGGTACGCCGGATGGCCATGAGGCGGCCCGATGCGACGATCGAACGGGTCAGTGTGCGGGGACTCACCACCACGGCCTCGACCGGAAAGGGCTGCACGGTGTTCTCAGATGGATTTACCTCGGCAGTCCCTTCGGCAACCCCCTCGGCAGCTTCCTCCCCGGGATCTGCCGTGCACGCACTCAGGCAGGCTGCGAAGGTCACGACGACCGCAACCAAGACAGCGAAGGTTGTTACTCGTATTTTCACAGGTATTCGTCCTTGAGGATCGGACCATTGAAAGAGGATCGGACCAATTATGGAGGATCGGACCATTAAAAATCGGGAAACATCAAATCGTTACCGTTTCCAAATATTTCTGTCAAGCCGCAAAGCACCGTGCTTCAGCCAGGCAAGTGATTGAGAAACGGGCCTATAAATCGACGAGAGACCGTCTCAGGGTGTAGACGGCCACCGATGGATTCGCCTGGTCGTCCGACGGTTCCAGCAGCATGTAGAGCCGATCTCCGCGGGAGAACAACGCACCGGGCGCCCTCGTGTAATCCGGCAACTGGATATCTTCCGCGATTGGGTTGAGGTCTGAATCATAGAGGGCAAGGAACGCCCGCGAATAACCGGGTGCCGCAAACACCACGGCCAGGGCCCGGTCACCGATCCGCAGGATCTGAAGGATATGGCTCCACTGGTCATGGTACTCGTCAAGACGGGGAATGTCGTTCAGGATACGTACGTCGAATTGTTCCGGCGGTGGGACATAATACGCCGACCGACCCTGAACCGAGTCGACAAGGACGCCATCCAGCGAATACTTCGAAAGGGTGTACTCGTAAGGCGATATGGTGTAGAGGAATCCCCCCGATATCACCACGCCCCCGCCCGCTGATCTGGCTGCTTCATTGTGGTTTTCAGATTGAGGCGCGAATCTTCGCAAAAGCTGGCCTGCATCATCCAGTTCGCACACCAGTTCAGAGGGATGGGTAGACCAGTAACCGTACAGCCTGCCTTCTTCGGAGAAGTCGATTTCATCCAGAAGCTCCGATACCAGCATGGAACTGACGAACCGGAATGTCCTGTCATAGCGGGATATACGGGACAACATGCTGTCGTACAGGTACAGATCCCCGTTGTGAGAGGTTATCGAGACCGGATTACGGTACTCTCCCGGGCCATCGCCCGGTCCGCCGATCACGCCCTTGCCCGCCCCGGTTCTGTCGTAGATCCCCGTACGGGGAGTGATATCCAGTATGACGATGTCTCCGCCCGCGGTTACCGTGCCGATACGGGGGAGTGGCCCGATGAGAAACTCGTCGCGCGAATCCAGGACAATCCGGGATTCTTCCCGGAAAATGTCGTCGAAAACGAGCGTTCTTTCCTCGGCACAACCCGTCAATAACTCCGGAAACACGGTCGTAACGGCAAATACCGTCAATAAAGAATGCATAGGGTTCACCCGGAATGATCCACTCACATGATCCCAAGTTTTGGGTAACAGACAACAAAACACGAAGAACCACCGCCATCAATAGGGTGTTACCCTACTTTCAGCGCGTGATCTCGCGTTACGAATTGGAGAGAACGAGTGTGTGTCAGTCGGGATGCCGAACTACAACCCCGGCTTCTTCGCGTCTTCCGCGGCCGGCCCCTGCAGGTTGACGTTGTCCCCGGTGGGCCACCGCACGTTGTAGTGCGCGGAGCGGTCCCGCTTGTATCCGGCGTGCCAGTAGTTGCTGGCCGCCAGCCATTCCAGCAGGTCTTCCTTCATCTTCGCCTTGATCCCGGTATACGCATCGTCGTCCCACCGGTTCCAAAGCTCTGCGGAATCGGCCACCAGGTCGTAGAGCTCGCCCTCCTCCTGGCCGATGTAGTAAACCATCTTGTGGGTCGGGCTGCGCATCATGATCTGATAGTTGTCCTCGCAGAAGACATAGTCACGCGGCGTGACGGATGCGTCCGGGTCGGCGTAGGGCAGGAGAGAGCGCCCTTCCAGGTAGGTGGGGATAGGCACGCCGGCCGCCTCGAGGATGGTGGGACCCAGGTCCATGAGGGAGACCAGGTCGCTCACGTGGTCGCCCCGGCGCCGGCGGTCCGGGTAGCGGATGATGAGGGGGATGTGGGTGATGGTGTCGTACATCAGCCACTTGTAGGCCAGGGCGTGGTCGCCCAGGTTCTCGCCGTGGTCCGAGCAGAAGATGACCAGGGTGTTGTCCAGGTAACCCCTTTCCTCCAGGGCGCCCAGGATCTCCCCCATCTTCTCGTCCACCGTGGTCACCTTGGCGTAGTAGTGGCGGCGCATGCGGTCGATGCGTTCGTCGTTGGCCAGGTACATGTTGATGCCGGATTCGTGGCCGGCCGTGGAGAACATCTTCTTCAGCGCTTCATGCTGGGGCGGCTTTCCCGCCAGTTCGTTCTCCCGGGTTACCGGCATGGGTATCTCGACATTGTCGTACAGGCTCAGGTGACGGGGGAGCGGATCCCAGGGTTCGTGGGGACCCGTGAATCCGATTTCGAGGAAGAAGGGCTTCTCGCCGCGGTGGCTTCGTATCCAGTTGAGCGCCGAGTTTCCGATGAAGACGTCGCTGTGGAAGCGCTCCTCCTCGTGCCACGGCACGCCCTGCAGTCTGGTCCACCAGTCGGGGTCCGTCAGGTGGCGGTCGTTGGGCCGCTCCACGCCGTGGAAGGTCATGTACCGGCCCCAGTCGTCGTCCGCGCCGCCGCTGGCCAGGCTCATCCCGGTCGGATTCTCGACGACGACCCGCTCGTGGAACCCACCGGGGATGTCCCGGGGCATGAAATGCATCTTGCCGATGCTGGCGCACCAGTAGCCGCTTTCCGCCAGGTCCTGCACCCAGTTGCGGTGGTCTCCCCAGGGCTGGAAACTGTAGACGCCCGTGTTGTGGGGGTACATGCCGGTGAATACGGCGGCCCGCGAGGCCACGCAGGTGGCGCCCGGACAGTAGGCCTGCCGGAAGGAAACCCCTTCGGCGACCAGCCGGTCGTGGGCCGGGGTGATCATGTGGGGCTGGTCCCAGCCGCGGATCGTATCGATGCGCTGCTGGTCCGTCATGATGAGGATGATGTTGGGGCGGTCCGGACGGTCCGGGCCAGGCGGGCCAGGCGGACCAGGTGGGCCAGGTGGGCTAGGCAACGCGGTCCTCCATCTCGCCGTCGCCGTCCTCTTCGGTCCGGGGATGCAGCCGGGTCACCTCCGCCTTGATGATGCGTTGCCCTTCGACTTCTTGCACCACGATCCGGGCGTTCCGGAACGGCACTTCCTCACCGGGTTCGGGCACCCGGCCGAGCTCGTTGAAGATCAGCCCGCCGACGGTTTCGAACCCGTCGGGCGTGATATCGAGGTCCAGGATGTCGTTCAGCGTATCGATGGTGAGCCGGGCGTGGACGATGTAGGAGCCGTCGGGCGTCGCCTCGTACATGGGATCTTCGTCGTCGTACTCGTCCTGTATCTCGCCGACGATCTCTTCGAGCAGGTCCTCCAGGGTCACCAGGCCCGCGGTGGTCCCGTGTTCATCCACGACGATGGCCAGGTGGATCTTCTCCTGCTGGAACTCTTTCAGCAGCTCGGCGGCTTTCTTGGTCTCCGGCACGACGTAGGGCGGGCGAAGCAACCCGTCCAGGTCCTTCTCCCCATCCGGGTCTTCGCTCAGCTGGAGCAGGTCCTTGGCGTAGACGACGCCCACGATATCGTCGACGGAATCGCCGTAGATCGGAATCCGGGAGTGTCCCATCTCGCGGATGAGCTCCAGGAGTTCCGGAATGGGCCTGGATCGTTCGGCGCACACCATGTCCACTCTCGGGACCATCACCTCGCGCACGCTGGTGTCGTGCATTTCGATGATGCTGCTGATCATCTCCTTGTCGTCGGGATTCAGTTCGCGGGTTTCTTCCAGTTCGAGCACCCGGTGCAGTTCGTCGTCGAGCCAGTATGGATTGCGCCCGCTGCTGAAGAGCCCCTCGCGCGCCATGCGCCGGTTAAGGAGCAGCAGCGGTGTGATCAGCGGCCAGAACAGCCAGTAGCTGATGAGCACGAGTACGGCGGAGACGCGCACGGTCTGGTCGGAGTAGTGCAACACGAGCAGTCTGGGCAGCCATTCGATGAGCACCAGCAGGAGCCCGATGGCGAACAGCCCGGAAAGGGTCAGGGTCAGTATCGAGCCGAACGAGTTGGTGAGTGGCGGGGTCAGGAACAGCGCCACCACGGAGATCACGACGCCGGCCGTGGTGATGATCTTCCCGATCAGCAGCGTGGTGAACAGGCGTTCCTGGTTGTCCAGCCACCGGGTAACGCGGTTGGACTGTCCGCCTTCGTGCGCGGCCTTTAGTTCCTGGAGCGTGTTTTTAGGCAGGCTGGAAAACGCGGATTCCGCTCCGGTCAGGAGCATGGCGTAGAGGGTACAGCCAATGAGGACAAGCCATTCGACCAATAGGGGAATGTCGTCATCCACAACGTTTCTCTCCCACTTGACCTTCCGGAATCCCGCGGCCAGCCTGGTCAGCCTGGCCAGCCTGGTCAGCCTGTCCAGCCAAGTCGGCCAGTACGGCCTGTTCGGCCAGGTCGGCCCGGGCTGCCGCATCCGCGGAATAGACCTGTTCCTTTTCCCGCATCACTTTGCGCTGCGAAGCGGTGTGGTGGTCATATCCCAGCAGGTGCAGGCACCCATGGACGACAAGCCGGTGCAACTCGTCGTCCATGGACACGTGATGACGGGCGGCCTGGTCCCGGGCCCGGTCGACGGATACGTAAACGTCGCCCAGGGTTTCCCCTTCGGATCCGGGATCGTCGTCCATTCCGAACGACAGCACGTCCGTCGCGCGATCCAGATGGCGGTACTTGTGATTCAACTTCCGGATATAGGGGTCATCGACCAGCACCACGGTCACGGCCGCACGATCCCGGCCTTCACCCCGGAGTACCCGGCAGACTGCGGTCCACAGCGCCTCGCGCGGGATGTCCGGCGCGGGCAGGACGGTCTCGATCTCGATATTCAAGTGTCGTCGCGGGTGGAATTACGGGTTTTCATGGCGTTCATAGGCCTTGATGATGTCCTGGACGAGCCGGTGCCGGACCACGTCCGTCTCCGTCAGGTATACGAAGGAGATCCCGCGGATGTCCGCGAGCACATCCTGCACGTGCACCAGTCCGGAAACCTTCTCCTCGGGCAAGTCGATCTGGGTGATGTCCCCCGTGATGATCGCCTTGGAGTTCGCGCCCAGGCGGGTCAGGAACATCTTCATCTGCGCGGTCGTCGTGTTCTGGGCCTCGTCGAGTATGACGAAGGCGTTGTTCAGCGTTCGGCCGCGCATGTACGCCATGGCGATGATTTCAATGGTTCCGTCCTCGATGAGCCGCCCGGCCTTGTGGTTCGGGATCATGTCGTGCAGCGCGTCGTAGAGCGGCTTCAGGTACGGGTCCACTTTTTCCCGCGGATCGCCGGGCAGAAAGCCGAGACTCTCTCCCGCTTCAACGGCCGGCCGCGCCAGCACGATCCGGTCGACTTCCCCGTGGCGGAGGGCCGAGATGGCCATGGCGACGGCCAGGTAGGTCTTCCCCGTGCCGGCGGGTCCGATGGAGAAGACGATATCGCACTTGCGGACCTGGTCCACGTAATTCTGCTGATTGGGACTCCGAGCCCGGATCCGTTCCCGCCGGGAGAGCACGTCGATGGACTCGCCGTAACCCGATCCCTGGTCTTCGCCGCTTTTCGTCCCGGTTCGCGTTGCCCGGATGATGTCATCCACTTCCTTCGCCCGGCCCTGCTGGACGGACTTGATCATTTCGCGCAGCACACGGGTGATCTGCCTTACCTCTTCCGCCTTGCCCGTGATCACGACCTCTTCACCCCGGGCGGTGATTTTGGCGTCGAATTCGCTTTCGATGGCGCGCAGCCTGGAGTCAAACTGGCCGTAGAGCGCGAGGGGATCGATGCCCTTGGCGGACAGGCGTTGCGTGACCGTGTTTTTCAATGATGGCATATATTGGAAGGTCGATGCGTGTACGGTGCGATTCGCCGGCCACTTCCGATTGTCCGGACAGGCCACGCTTTCGCCACGTTTTCCGTAACTAAAATCTAAGGCTGAAGCCGGTCCGTGTCAAGCGTATTCCGAATGCGATTCGATGCCGATATGGTCCAGCAATGCGTCGAAATCCTCCATGATCCGGTGTATGCCGCGCTGGACTTCCGCGGCGGACGTCCTGATGCGATCTGCCGTCTGCCCGTCGACCAGCCCGTCGTCGCAGGCCTGCTTCAACTCGTCCTCGTCCAGCACGCGGCAGCCGCCGTCCGGGAAGAACCACAGGTCCAGCAACTGGTCGTCGTATTCCACGCGGTCCGGTCCGATCCGCACCCGGTCGCACAGGTGCACGTAATGCCCGACGAGGCGGCCGGCGGGTCCGATCATCTTCCAGAGGACGTACGGAAGCCCCTCTTCGTAGTACGCCAGGGTCAGCGTGCCGGCAGGGATCCGGATGTCGCCCTGGCTGTACGGCCGGTCGGACCGGTAGGAGATGACCAGGCGGCTGCCGCCGTGGTGCAGCAGGCCGCACTGGAAGGACTGGTCGGGCTTGCCCGGGTTGTGCTTGATTTCCGTGATAGTGGCGGCCATGGATGGATCAGGCGGTCCGCTTGGTCCGCTCGGTCCGCTCGGTCCGCTCGGTCCGCTCGATCCGTTCGAGGACGTCCCGGATCTCCGAGACGAGGGGACCGTTTCCGTTTTGCCGGTACCAGGTTCGGATGCGCGGGTAGATGTCTTCCATGGGGATCCTGCCCTTGTTGTCCCGCATGATCGCCTGGCATGCATCGGGCCGCGGTCCCCACCGCGCCAGTTCGTTCCGGTCGGCATCCATGAAGACCAGGTAGGGAATGGCCTTCGAACCGTCGGTGAGATACCGGTCCATGATATCGGGGTTCTCGTCCCGGCGGAAGATGCTGTACGCGATGGAAGGACTGGCCTCCAGCATGCGGATGATGGGCGGAAGGCTCTGCACCACGTCGCCGCACCAGTCCTCCGCGAGGATCAGCACCTTCACGGGCGTATCGACGGCGGCGAAGAAACCGGCGTCCTCCCCTTCTAATGTGAATTTGTCGTAATTATCATGGAATCGCTCGAGATTCTTCTCGCTGTTCCGCATGTAGTCATCCCACAGGAATCCCGAGGCGAATCGTTCTTCGGAAACTACGGACATGGCGTCTCCAGGCTGTTTCGAGGTTGATTAGGACAGGTTGACGGGATGGTCAGGTTGACTTGGACGGGTTGAAGGGACGGGTTGACCGGTCGGTCAGGCGAACCACTCGGTCCGTTCGGCGGCGGGCACTCTTTTCTGGGCGGGGACCTGCGCGGGAAAGCCGGTGTAGAGGAACCCGACGATCTCTTCTTCCCTTTCGTCGATCTTCAGTAGTTCCAGCGTCTCGGGATCCCGTATCAGCCCTCCCGTGCTCCACTGCATGCCGATGCCTTCTTCCCAGGCGGCCAGGGCGATATTGTGTATGGCGCAACAGGTTGCCGCGTAATCCTCCCGGGCGCGAAAGGCGTCCGCATCCTTCTTGCAGGCCACACCGATGATCACGGGCTTGGACATGATCTTGGCATAGCCCTTCTCCGTGGCCTTCCGCAGGATGCCGGAATCGTCCGACTTCGTCTTTGCCCGCTGGATCCTGCAGTAGATGTTCGCCAGGGTCTCTTTGGTCTTCCCGGTGACGACCAGGAAGCGCCAGGGTTCCGTCAGCTTGTGGTTCGGCGCCCACACGGCGGTTTCGAGCACGCGGGCGATCACCTCTCGGGGGACCGGTTCCGGCTTGAATTCGTAAATCGACCGTCTGTTACGGATCGTATCGAATACGGACATGTGATTGGATGTCGACCGTTGCCTCTAAGGCGCAAGCTACTCCCGGAAGGACTCCTCTACCTGGATCGGCTCTACCTGGATCAGTACATCGTCACGCGATGCGCTGGTCAGCCTGGACTGCCCGGTCTGTCCGGTCAGCCCGGTCAGCCCGGTCAGCACCGAGCCGCCGTGAGCGCAGCTTCCGCATCCCTTCTGGTCCCGGGAGGTGAACTGCCGGGTAAAGGTGCGCAAGACAGACGCGGCCGCGACCCCCACGACTATGGCGACGATCAGAGTTTGAAGGTCCATGATAGCAAGATAATGGCGGACGGGTTAAAAGCCAAGCGGTCCGACGACTGCCAGGCGGTCCAGCGACGGTTATCCGTACCCCAGAAACAATCCCCCCTGGTAGACGACCAGGGACCCCACGTAGGCCAGGGCCGTCATGTACAGGACCATGACGATGGGCCATTTCCAGCCGTTGGTCTCCCGTTTCACAATGGCGACCGTGGCCATGCACTGGCAGGCCAGCGCGAAAAACACCATGAGCGATACGGCGACCAGCGGCGTATAGACCTGTTCGCCCGTCTCGGGATCCACCTCGCTTCGAAGCGAGGACCTCAGATCAACCGAGGTCTCATCGGCCTCCTCCACGTTGTATATTGTGGCCATAGTGCTGACCAGCACTTCCCGGGCGACAAAGGAGGTGATCAGTCCGATGCCCACTTTCCAATCGAACCCGAGCGGCTCGATGGCCGGTTCGATCAGCTGACCGAGCTGGCCGGCGTAACTTTGCTGTATGCGCGTTCGGGACGTCATGGAATCGTAGTCGTCGGGTTGCGGATAGGACGCCAGGAACCAGAGGACGACCGATATGGCGAGGATGATCTGGCCCGCCTCCGTCACGAAGACCTTGGCCCGTTCGAACATCTGCAGGAGCACCCACTTCAGGGAGGGCCGCCGGTAGGGCGGCAGTTCCATGACGAAACTCGTGGGAACGGCGTCCTTCATGAAAAACCGCTTGAACACCAGTGCGGCGCCGATGGCGACGACGATCCCGAAAATATACATGGAGAACAGCATAAGCCCCTGCAGCGTGAATACACCCAGAATCGTCATGGACGGGAAGAAAGCGCCGATCAGCAGGATGTACACGGGCAGGCGGGCGCTGCAACTCATCAGCGGCGCGATCATGATGGTGATGAGACGGTCCTTCCAGTTCTTGATCGTACGGGTCGCCATGATGCCGGGAATCGCGCAGGCAAAGGACGAAAGCAGCGGCATGACCGAATGGCCGGACAGTCCCATGCTCTTCATGAACCGGTCCATGATGAAGGCGACGCGGGCCATGTAGCCCGTGTCTTCGAGCAGGGCCAGGAAGAAGAAGAGGAAGAGGATCTGGGGGAGGAAGACCAGCACGGCGCCCACGCCGGCGATGACGCCGTCCACGAGCAGGTCCCGCAGCATGCCGGCGGGCAGGAACTGGTAGACGAAGGCGCCCAGGGCGGCGATCCCGTCCTCGATGAGCGTCATGGGCGCTTCGGCCCAGGAGAATATGGACTGGAAAACCAGCGCGAACACGGCCAGGACGATGACCGGACCGGCCACCCGGTGAGTAAACGCACGGTCCAGCCGGACGCTCAGGTTGTCCTGGACATCCCGATCCTCCCGCACGACCCTGGAATAGAGATCGTCGATCTGGTCGTACCGCAGGATGGTCTCCAGCATCCGCCACGGAACCTGCAACTCGTCCAGCCTGCCCCGAGTCTGCTCCACGATGCGTTTCAGGTCTTCCTTGCAGGAGGGGTCCTGGCGGCCTTCCATCCACGTCTGCAGCGCCTGGTCGCTCGAAGTCACGCGCAGTGCTTCCGAGGTCTGCGCCACCTCGTTCAGGTTCGTATGTTCTCCGAACCACGCCGCCGCAGGGGCGAGCGCCTCGTCGAGGAGGCCGCCCAGCAGCCGCCTCCGCGGAAACCGTTCGGCGAAGGAAACCGAGGACGGCGCTGACCCCGTCGAACCGGCCGGCCGGGCATCCCGATCCTCCGGACCGATCTGGTCGAACATCATCCTCCGCAGTTCGTCTATGCCCTGCTGGCGGGAAGCGACCACCGGAACGATCGGGACCTGTAACTGTTCGGACAGGGCGTCCAGGTCGATGTGGACGCCGCTGCTGACGGCATTGTCCATCATGTTCATGGCCACGGCGACGGGGATGCCGAGGTCGATGAGCTGGGTGACCAGGTAGAGGTTCCGGTTGAGGTTCGAGGCGTCCGCCACGACCACGATGAGGCGGATGTCCAGCTCCTCGTCCGCCTCCCCGATCAGCACCTCCCGGGCGATGGAATCGTCGAGGGACTTCGGGGTAAGGCTGTACATCCCCGGCATGTCGTGCAGGCGAAGCGTAGCGCCGTCCGGCCCCGTCACGATACCCGTCTTCTTCTCCACGGTTACGCCGGGATAGTTGCCCGTTTTCTGGCGGAGTCCGGTCAACGAATTGAACACGGACGTCTTGCCCGTATTCGGGTTGCCGACGAGGAGCACGTCGATGACGGATTTGCGGGTTTCGGAAGTCCCGGTGGTTTCGGTCATATGAAAGGTTCACTGTGGCAGTGTAGACTGCGCAGCATCAAGTCTCGTCTTTCAGGGTGTCTCTATACCGCTGTAATCTTCTCCATGACAGGGACAGTCCCGTCCAAACCATGATGACGGCACCGAAGGTCGCAAGGCCGGCGATCAGTTGACCCGGCCATCCACCGGCCTCGCCCGTATGAATCCAGCGCAGCCACGTCCGGACCTGGCGGCCGAGGTTCTCGCCGGTAAACGGCACCCAGTCGACGACCCGGGCGTCCCGGGTCGATACGGTCAGCGTCGAACGCGCCAGCGGTATGCGATTGTCCATTTCCGATATCGACAGCGTAGTCGTCTTCGACCCATCCTTCGGCAGATTCAGCGTGATGTACGCCCACCCGGGTACCTGGGTGCGCGCGGCGTCTATGAAGGACCCGAGGGGCGCAATATGCGGGTCCGGCTGTTCGTCCTTCGGAATCGACGGATCCGTAACGGACGCCGATGACCGGGGAACCGGCTCGGTACCGGTCAGCGTGTAGACCAGGTCTCCCGCCCACCGGTATGAAATCACGACCCCGCTAAGCGAGATCAGGAACAGGGCGGGAAGGCACCAGAATCCGACTGAGCTGTGCCAGTTGAAATCACGGCTCCTGCCCTTGATCCTGAAGTTCGGAAAAGCAATGGCCTTGAACGACTTTAAAGTCCATCTGCGCGGCCACCATATAAAGAACCCCGTTACGGTCAACAGGCAGAAGGCCAGGTTGCCGGCGCCCGTTACCGCACGGGCGGCCAACCTGTTCTCTCCCTCCGCGCCGAACCAGCGGTGCCAGTACATGATCTCCCGGAGGAAATCGCGTACAGCCTCGTTTCCCGGCCCTCGGACTTCGGCTGTAAAGGGATCGACATACACCGTCTTTGTACGTCCGAAGCGAACGACATAAGCCCTGTCCGGATCCGACCGGAGGGTAATGGACGTCGGTTCGGCGTCCGTTTCAACGCTTCTTACCGCCATCAGCAAGGCGTCAAGTTCCAGGCTTTCGGCGCCCGGGTAGGGCGGTTGGACCGTGTTGTATTTCCTGTTGGCCCAGTCGACGATCTGAGGCTGGAAGGTGAGTAGCACGCCGGTCACGGACATCATCAGTATGACCGCGCCGGCAACGACGCCCGACGAAAGATGCAACCAGAACAGGCACTTCCGAAACATGAAACAACCCCCGGTATACCGTTGGAATTGACAGTGGCAACCAGGGGATGTATATTCCCTAATAAGGCCGGGATCGGAAAGTACGCGCCATGTGTACGAATCCCCCTGGTCCGAGGACTATCGGGGAGAGCCAGCCAGCCGAACCGATAGTCCTTTTTATTTACCTTCCAGTTTGGATTACCTTCCAGTTCAACCTCTTTCCACCATTACCGAACGTGCTTCAGCGCATCGAATGGACAGGTGATAGTTCCGAACGCGGATTTCAATCGGATCGCCCATCGGAGCGCGCTTGATCAATACGACGGACGTCCCGGGAAGCAGACCCATTTCCATCAGGTGTACTTCCTCTCCCGCCGTGCCCTTGATCTGCCGGATCGTCCCTTTTTCGCCCGGTTTCAATTCATCGAGGCAGATCGTCTGTACTGAGGTACTGGTATGGATTTCGGAATACATGGATTATCCCGTGGAATAAGGTCAAAAGCCGTTACGAGCTCATGAACTGAACGGTGAATGAAGATAGATTGAGGTCCCCTTTCCTGAAAAAGTCGGCGTCTCTCACGCCGACTCTGATCGGATGACCAGGCATTCGCCCACTTCCTCGCATACAGCGCAGGTTTCGAAGTCGCAGATCGCCAGCACGTTGGCGTCCCAGTAGGACTTGAGAAACGCCTTGCCGTGGGGATCGTCCGAGAGGAGGAACTGCAGGAAGAGCAGCAGCCGTTCCCCGGTCTTCGTGCTGATCAAGTGCTCGATCTTGCACGCGTCGATCTCCGCCTGCTCCGCGTCGATATGCAGGACGCCCTTGAGAAAGGCGATGAGGATCTGGCGGTGAGACCATACCGACTGCGCCAGCCGGTTTCCCTCATCCGACAGCAGGAGAAACCTGTTCCTGTCCTCCTCGAGGTATCCCTTTTCACGCAGCGACTTGATCATGATCGACGCGCTGCCCGGCGTGATGTGCATTTCCCGGGCCACGTCCGAAACCCGTGCATAGCCCTGTTCTTCAATCAACTGCTGGACTGTCATCAGGTAGTGCGCGCCGCTGTGGGTGATCTCGTTGTGCTCGAATTCTCTCCAGACATCCATCTCACTGTCCGATTCGTTATGGCAACCATCGCATTGCCGGCACTATAAAAAGTTTGGCTTATCAAATATGGCTTCGAATAATATAACCTTTCATGGGGCTGTCAAGAAAAAAGTAGACGATCCGCAAGTTTATTGTGGTTCCGCCTTCTCGGTCCGGCGATCCCGCCTGGCCAGTCGCGGTCCGCGGACCGCGACTGGCCACGCCTTATCGCCCACGCGCACGCCCGGTCTCGTACGCACGCGCACGTCCGGGCGCGTGTACCTGCGCGTGTACCTAAATGTGTTCCGTGGTTGTGTTTACGAAAGGTTGGATGTATTATGTATGAAGGCGTATTGTGCCCTTGACCAAAACCTTCGGAACCTCGGCATGACGAATACGATCCCTTTTACGGAACTTTCGGAGCAGCTCAAGGGCACCGATCTGCCGGATATGCTGGTCCGGGATCATCTCGACCGGATGGAGCCGGCCTACTTCGAGCGTTACGAGCCTGAAGTGGTCCGGCGACATATCGAAATGATCAACGGGCTGGGACCGGACAACGCCGCGGAGATCGACGTGGAGTCCCTGGACGAATCCACGTGGCGGCTGACCATCGTGGCTTTTGACAATCTGACGGTAATCTCGATCCTTTCGGGCCTACTGGCGTCTAATGGACTGAGCATACGGCGGGGTGACGTGTTCACCTACGCCGATGCGTCGCCGGCGGTTGATGGGCGCAAACGGCCCCTGCGGCCGAGACGGCGGCGCCGCGCAAGACCGGGCACGCCGGCCGCGCTGCCGGACATCACCTCGGCCTCGCTGAGGACGCAGCGTAAGATCGTGGATGTCTTCCGCGTGCACGCGTCGTCGGAGAATCCTCCGGACTGGCCCGCCATTACGCGGGAAATCAAGGATGCCATGCACAGCCTGCGGATGAACAGCGCGGGGGCGCAGCAGCGAAGGATCAACGAACGCGTCGTGGACTATCTTCGTCACGAGGAGGGCGCGGAGGGCTCCTCCATGTTCCCGGTGCGCGTGGCGATCGACAACGATACCGGGACCGGGGCGACCCGCCTCGATATCACGGGCCAGGATACCCCTGCGTTCCTGTACGCCCTTTCGACCGCCCTGGCGCTGCGCGACATCAACATTCGAAGGATCGATATCGCGGCCGCCGGAGCCGAGGTGCAGGACACGCTCGAGGTGACCGACCGGCGCGGAGGCAAGATTACCGACCCGAGGAAACTCCATGAACTGCGGTTCGTGATCACCCTCATCAAGCAGTTTACCCATCTGCTGACCCGGGCGCCGAATCCCGCCCAGGCCCTGGAACACTTCAACCAGTTGATCGACCAGGTCCTGGCCAACGTACCGCCCGGCCGAGCGATGGAGGAGATGTTCGACCAGTTGGAGAAGCAGGAAGTGATCAGCGCGATGGCAACCCTCTTCGGCACGAGCGATTTCCTGTGGAAGGACTTTCTCAGGATGCAGTACAAGAACCTGTTCCCCGTGCTGCAGGACATCAAGGTGGTCGGGATCGTCAGGTCTCGGGAGCAGATGGAAGGCGAACTGGCCGCGCGGTTGTCGAAAGTCGGAAGTTACGCCCGCCGCAAGGAGTTGCTGAACCGGTACAAGGACAAGGAGATGCTCCGGATCAGCATGCGACAGATCCTGGAGAAGAAGCAAGACATCCAGGCCTTTTCCCGCGAACTCACCACGCTGGCGGAGGTGGTCCTCGAGTCTGCGTATGAGATATGCGACCAGGAGCAGCGCCGGCAGTACGGCGAGCCCACGCTTCCCTCCGGCGAGCCCTGCGTATTCAGCATCTGCGCACTGGGTAAATGCGGCGGCCGGGAACTGGGTTGGGCCTCGGATATCGAACTGATGTTCGTCTACGCCGGACAGGGCAGTACGAGCGGCCCCCACGTCGTGTTGAATTCGGAGTACTACGAGCGGCTCGTGCGCATGATCTGCAGCACCATCGAATCCCGGAGAGAAGGCCTGTTCGAGATCGACCTCCGGCTCCGGCCCTACGGCGAAAAGGGCGCCCTGGCCTCCTCCCTGGAGAAGTTCAACGCGTATTTCAATGAAAAAGGCGGCGCCCTGCCCTACGAGCGCCACGCGCTGATCAAGCTGCGCGCCATCGGGGGCGATCCGGTCCTGGGTGGGGACGTCGAGGCTGCACGTGATGCTTTCGTGTACCACGAAGCCCCGGTCGACGGCCGGTCGTGGACCCATCTACGCGAGCGGCAGAACGACGAACTGGTCGAAACCGGCGCCATCAACGTCAAATACAGTTACGGCGGCCTGATCGACATCGAGTACTTCGTGCAGGACCTGCAGATCCTCTACGGCGCCCGGAACGACTCCGTTCGCGGACCGAACACGCTGGAGGCCATGGAAGCCCTCAACCGAGCCGGGTTCCTTTCGGACGAAGAGCGTGGCATGCTGGACCGGGCATACCGGTTCCTCGTAAGACTGATCAACGCCCTTCGCATGGTGCGCGGCAATGCCCGGGACCTCGTCCTTCCGGACTGGTCTTCCCAGGAGTTTCTGTTCCTTGCCCGCCGCCTGGGATACGAGGAGGGAGACGGCGCGGGACCGGGCGAACGACTGCGACGGGACATTGAACGGAACATGGAATGGGCGGCCAGGGCGCTGAGGACCCGGTTCGTCCACAAGCTGTTCGATTGAGACTTCGGTCCGGCGGCTTCGGTCTGACGACTTCGGACTTCACATCTCGGTATGGCACGATGAAACTACGGCTGAACATATGGACCATGGGACTGGGCCTGCTCGCCGCGCTGACGCTGGCGGCAAGCCTGGCCGTCCTCGTCCTGCTGGGAACCGGCTGGGGCAATGACCAGATCCGCCGCGCCGTGGTGCGGAACGTCCAGGACCGGCTCAACGGACAGGTAGCGATCGAGCGCGTCGAAACCGGCTTGCGGACGCACCTGGCGATGCGGGGCGTTTCCCTGCGCCTGGCGGAGGTCCATGGCGGGGGGGAGGTCGCGGGTGCGGACGAAATCAGGATAGACTTCAACCTCTGGGACGCCGCGGTGGGCGATGCGCCGCTCTACAGCGTCTGGATCGACGGATTCCGCATGGCCTATATCGAAGACGCCGCGGGCAGCGGGATGAATTCCGTGGATCTACTGTTCGGCGGCCCGGCGCAGGACGGGGAAGCGGCGCAGGACGGGGAAGCGGCGCAGGACGGGGAAGCGGATGAAGGAACGTCCGGCCTGCCCTTCGATCTGCGCGACCTGCGGATCCGGAACGGCACGTTCCGCTATTACGATCCCGGGGATTCCACGGCGGTGAGCGCCGGGGAAGTCGGTTTCATCGGCTCCGTGCTCCGGCCTTTCACGGTGGAAGGCGAGATCGACGCGGGGCACGTGGCTTACCGTATTGCGGGCTATGAAGACGCGGCAACGAATATGCGCGCGGACGTGTACTTCGAAGGGGACGACCTTACGGTTCACGACCTGACCATGGAATCCGCCCACGGTCCACCGATAAGATACCACGTGACCGGCGAGATATCGACCGCGGACGAGAATCCGGCCACGCTGGATTTCGCCGCGAACGGACAAGTCGGCGCCATACTGCGAATCATCGGGTTCGAAAACACCATGCCGGGGACCTTCACCATGACCGGGTCGCTGCGCAACAGCCTGTCCGATCCGGCCATCGAGGCCAGGTTCACGTCGCCGGTGGTACGATCGGAGTACGGCGCCTTCGACCTGGCCGCATTGGATATGGCCTATGCGCGGGACGTGCTCACGGTCAACCGGTTTCGGGGCAGGCATGAGGCCGGATGGATATCGGGACGGGGCCGGCTCGATTTCAGTGGAGAATCTACCGGATACCGCCTGCAGCTGGAGTCGCCCGGGATCGCGCTCCCCGCCCTGCCGACGGTCCTCGTCGGCGACGAAAGCGAACTGGAGGGCGAGGTGGAATTGGCCTTCGAAATGGAAGGCGACGGCTTCGACGACGCGCCCCGCAGGGCCGATCTGAGCGCTTCTTCCGCCCTGGTGAGCATAAGCGGCCTGCCGTTGCGGGAGGTAACGGCGACGGCCACGTACCGGCGCGGTTTGCTGCGGACCGACCTCCGGGAAGCGTCTTTCCAGGTTAACACCGAGGGACAACTCGGCACGGACGGGAACATTCAGCTGACCGGTTCGGTCGACGTGCAAGACGTCGGAAAGCTGCCCCCGCCGCTGGATTTCGAAGAACTCCGCGGTTCGGGCGACCTGGATCTCTACCTGCTGGGCACGCTCCGGCGGCCGACCGTTCGGCTCGGTGGCTGGGTCAGCGATCTGGCCTATGGCGATGTCCTCCTCGGCGAAACGAAAGTCGAAGGTTTTCTGGACGAGCGACGCAACCTGACGATCAATGCCGTACTGGACAGGCTGGAGCTCCGGGCGAGGACGAACCTGGCCGGCGACCGGGCTGTGTCCGGATACTTCAACGTGCATGACCTCAGACTCGGAGACTACCTCCAAAGCGAATCTTGGTGGGGGCTGGATGCCATCCTCCGCATGCAGGGGGAGATTTCCGGCACCATACAACAGCCGTCCGCAACGGGGAAGGGCACCGTCCGGAACCTGGCGATTCAAAACGAAGACCTGGGCGACACCGATCTGGAAATGACGATCGACACGGACCGCCTGGCGTTTATCCTGAACCGGGTGCCGGGTCCCACCGTGCGCGCGGAAGGATCCCTCGAACTGACCGGGCAGTACCCCTACGATCTGCGGGTCGATCTGCTGCAGACTTCGCTGTCTCCGCTGCTTTCCATTCTCTCCAAGAGACCGGTCGAAGGCGGCACCGGCACGTTCAGCGGGAGCGTACACGCCGTGGGACTGGCCGGGTATCCGGACCTGTCCACCATAACGGTCTCCCTTGATTCGTTGGATGTATTGATGAACGATCGGATACTGCATTCCGCGGCTCCCTCCACCGTGAAGCTGGAGAACCAGGTCATTACCGTGGACGAATTCAGACTGGCGGGCGATTTCGGGCGCGTAACGGTCGACGGTACGGCGAGTCTCGCCGCGGACGGACCGGTCGACCTTGAAACCGTCCTGGAAGGCGTGCAGCTGGAGTTCTTCTCGCCTTTCCTGGTGTCGGCCGGCACGTTCAGCGGCGCCATGGACGGCGTGATCTCCCTGGAGGGCACGCCGGAGGATCCCAGGATGAACAGCCAGCTGACCGTATCGAACGTGAGCTATACACTAGGAAACAGAACCAACCTGCTTGGCACGGTGGCCGCATCGGCGCTTTACGAAGACCGGTTGCTGCGGGTTCCCATGCTATCCGTGCAGAGTCCGGTGGGACGATCGGAGATCGATCTTGTCTATCCGGTCGATCTGCGATGGGCGACGGAGGTCCAACCGGAGTCGCTTCCGTCCGGCGAAAGATACACGGCGTCCATGGTCGTGAACAATCTGGCCGTGGCGCCCCTGCGGGAGTTCTTCGAGGTGGTTCCCGCCGATCTGGACGGGTACATCCGGGGCAGGATCGACGTGAACGGTTCGGTCCGGGACCGCAGCGACGTCGACGGAGTCATGGCGCTGGACTCGCTGAAACTGTTCGGTCTCCAGAACGAGCTGGTGAATACGGAACCCGTCAGGCTGCATTTCGACGGGGCCCACATCCATATGGAATCCATGTCCGCCACGTTTCGCCGCATCAACCAACCCGGTGACGAGCGGGGCCGGCTTTCGATGCACGGCCGCCTGGCGTACGTCGATGGCGGAACGGAGGCGGGCGCGTCCGATTTCGTCATCCTGGGTGAGCAGATCAGGATGGACGCCGTAATGGCACTGGCGAATCTCGACCTTCCCCTGGGCGGTAACGTGAATACCCGGATCGAAGTCACCGGTCCGGCCTCCGCCCGGGTCATAGACGCCCGCGTTTCCATGGATCAACCGAGATACAATCAAGCCTCCCTGGACAGCCTCGCCGCCCACATGGTGTATAGCGGCGGGGAAATCGCCATCCGGGACCTGAGGATTCGCAAAGGCGGCGATACCATAACCGCTCACGGCTCCATACCCTATGACCCGGCCCGTACTGAAAGGACCGGCGATGCGACCGGTGTGGAAGATATCGCCCTGACCGTCGAAGGAGACGACATCGACCTGTCTTTCCTGAGCGGCGTCGTGTACGATCTCGAACGCATCGAGGGGAAGGCCGACATCCGCCTGTCCATCGGAGGAACACCCGCTTCACCCCGGTCGGTCGGTCAGGTCACCGTTCGGGACGCGGCGTTGCGTTTCCGTGAGTTCGAACCGATGTTCCGGGCAGACGTGCTGCAGGTCGACGTCGATGGAGGCGCCTTCGCGCTAAAACCCACAGCGTTCCGCGCCGGGGACGGCACGGTCCGGGTTTCTGGTGACCTCTTGACAGACAACCTGGCCTTCGCCGAAATCGAAGCCTATGCCGATTTCAGCCAGGCTGAAGTGGAACGGCTCGGTTCGGCCATGCTTGTAATCGACGGATCGCTTGCCTGGACCGGCAACAGGGACCGTTCACGGATTTACAATGTAGCCGATCCGATCGTCGTGACCGGAGTGGTCACACATTCGCTGGATATCGGCGAATTGCTCCTCGACAACGCGATCATACGTCCGCAGGACACGCCCGACCCGTTCCTGGAAAGCATCGCGCTGGACGTAGCCGTGGACGTGACCGACCTGGCCGTCGAGAACAATATCGCCCAACTGACCGTCGAGGGCGGGGTGGCCCTCGGCAATACGGTGCAGAATCCCCTGTTGACCGGAAACGCCGTCGCCGAGGATGACGGCGTAATCAGGTACCTGGGCGCCACCTTCGAACTGGAAACCGGACGGATCGACCTGACCAGGCGCGTACCGTTGGAAAGCTTTACCGCGCTGATCGAGTACCCGGTGGCGCAGCTCGACCCGGTCCTGAACATTCAGGCCTGGGCGCCCCGCGTGCGCGACATTCACGATACCTATTACGAAGTGGAACTGCTCGCGTCCGGACCGGTGTCGACGGTGACACCCCAGTTGCGCGCAGCGCCGCGCGACGACAACGCTACGGAGATTCTGGCTTCGGGTTCCCGGTCGCTTGCCGGCCCCGAGGTGATCTACGGTCCCGAGGTCGTCTCCCTGCTGACTTTCGGCACGGCCGGACTCACCAGTCTGGGCACGCCCGATGAATACGCCGGCATGAGAAACAGGGCCTTTTTGATGACCGGAGAAGCACTCGCAGAGGCCTTGCTTAATCTCGACGAAGTCCAGGTCGAAGGCGATCCTTTCTCAATGAACAGCGCCATTCAGGCCGGATCGCCGGTACAACTTACCCTCAGCAAGCGGATCAACCGGCGCGCCCGGGTCAGCTTTACCCGATTGTTCCAATCTTCGGAATACTCGCTGCGGGTCGGTTACCAGTTGACGGATTTCCTGTTTATCGAGACCTTTTCCGAACAACTGGGCGAACATCCTCAGAATGGCATAGACCTCCGGGTCAAATTCCGGTTTCGGTAAACCTGCGCCTTTGCATGCAAGGACGACAGGGGACCAAACGGTCAGGCAATGCACATGGTAAAGGGAATGAGGCTTCCCTCGAAGCCAACCGTTGCCGAATCGGGTCGTATCGGTTCATCCCGGACGCGGTATTCCGGTACGTACCGGACGCTGTTTCTCCTGGCGATCCTGTACGCTTTCCCCGTTGACGCCCAGCAGTCCCTCATCGTCGATCGCATCGTCGTCGAAGGCAACGCGACCATCGCCGGCGACCGTATACTCAGTCTGATCGAAACCAGAACGGACAGTTTTCTAAAGCCCAGATTCTGGCAACGCAGACGTATAAATAACGCCACCTGGCGGACCGACCTGTCGGCGATCGAGAGCTTTTACCAGAACAGCGGTTTTCTGGATGCAAGGGTCCGGCACGTTCGCGAAGAGATTGACACGGATCGGGTCGCGCTCAGGATCGTCATAGACGAAGGTCCGCGGTACACCGTGCGCGCGGTAAATCTGAACGGCTTCGGATACCTGTCCGAAGACGAGATCCGGCAGAACCTTATCACGCGGGAGGGCCAGGTATTCTTCCGACTCTCCGCCGCGACGGACAAACGCTACATCCAGCGTCTCGCCGATCGCCGGGCGCTCCTGGACGTGGTGGTGGACTCGAAATTCTTAGTGCACGAGGAGGACCATTCCGTTACCGTCAACTTCGGGGTTATCGAAGGGCATCCCGTCAGCGTGGGTGCGATACAGGTCCGAGGTCTGCGGAAGACCCACAGAAACGTAGTGATCCGCGAACTGGAGATCCAACCGGGAGAACTCTACGACAACGCGAAGATATCGTTGAGCCAGACCCGGCTCTTCCAGACGGGCCTTTTCCGCAGCGTGCGCCTGTCTCCCCTGAGGAGCGACACCTCAGCTACGGTGCGGGACCTGGTAGTGGAGGTCACCGAATTGCCCGGGGGAGAGGTGAGTTTCGGCGCCGGCTTCGCCACGGCCGAACGCTTCAGGGGCAGCTTCAGTGTCGCATACCGAAACTTGTTGGGCCGGGGGATCACCATTGGCGCCAACGGCCAGATCAGTTCGCTCTTCCAGCACATCGAGTCGGGGGTCACGCAACCGTGGTTGTTCCGGACCCGGACGACGGGCATCCTGCGCGCGTTCTTCCGGCGCGAGGACCGCATCAGCCATACCGAGCAGGAAGCGGGCGTGTCCGTGGCGGTCAACCGCGAACTCTCCCGCACCTACCGCAGTCAACTGACCTATACGCTGAAGAACATCGAGGTGTCGTCGCTCAGCGACGAACTGGCCGAACTCCTGCGAAGCGGTTCGGAAGTCGACAGCCTCCGGTCCAGGCGCGAAGGCAGTCTGACCGGGCTTGTGACGTACGACACGCGGGATGATATCCTGAATCCGAAGACGGGGTTCTTCGGTCAATTCCAGAGCAGCGTGGCCAGCCCCCTGCTCGGCAGTTCCACGCTCAACCGGAACTCGATACTTACGGTGAGGGCCATAGCCCGCAAATACCTGACCTTTCCCAACGCGCCGGATTTTTCCACCGCGGTCTCGTTCGCCTACGTGAGGGCGCTGAACGAAAACCGCGTACCCCTCGACAGCAGACTGTTCATCGGAGGCGACCGATCGGTGCGGGGGTTCGGCATAAACAGGATCGGCCAGCCCGACGGCGGACTGATCGCCATCAGCGCGCAGCATGAAATCCAGGTACCCTTCTCCCGGTTTGACCTGGCCGTATTCGCGGACTGGGGCGGGGTAGGAAAGACGGTGGGTTCTTTCGGTTTCGGAGATCTCCTGCTTGGTTACGGGGCGGGAGTCCGTGTGAGTTCGCCGATCGGGCTGATACGGGGCGACGTGGGTTTTCACAATCAAAGCAAGATCGACCCTCCCAATTCAAGAAAGTACGACCGGACTTTTTTCTACTTCGGTCTCGGACAGGCGTTCTGATTTTGACCCGACGGCGCCTTTCCGCCATTCCTTCAATCACCCATTAACCGACGCGACTTCAATCGCGATTTCAATCGCGGTTATACGCCGGGAAGGGAGACATGTTCGCTAAATCAAGACTGCAGGCCTTTACGTACTATAACGAGTTCGACCGCGCGGACCGATGGCGCGACGACTTCGCCGAGCTCAAGGCCGGCGGATTTCAATTCGTCGTCTTCCGAGACGGTTTCGATCTGAGGAACCAGCTGGCCTCGGAAGACCAGACGGACCGGGTGAAAGAAATGATCGGCGCCGCGGCGGACGCGGGCCTCCGGTCCATCCTGCACATCGGCAACCCGAAGGCCCTGTACCTGTTGTCCGACACCCGGGCGTGGCGCCTCGACTATGTGCGGCGCGTGTCGGAAGTGTTCGGGTCCTGCAAGGGATTGTACGCGCTTCAGCTGGAGGACGGGCCCACGGGAGGCAGCGAGTACCCCGAGGACCGCTGGCAACAGGTGATGGAGTCCGTCGAAGGCCGCCTGTTGACGATGGAAATGACCGAAGACGGATACCGGCACGGGCGCAGGATCTGGCAGATGGAACAGTATGCGCTGTATACGGCAGAGGTGGCCCGGGCCGTGAAGAAGGTGAAATCGAACCTGAAGACGACCATGGCTTTCCATCTCGACGCCCTCCTGCCGGCCGAAACGCTGGTCCACTTCCAGCATACGGCCCGCGCGCTGGACTTCGTCATCATCGATCCGGGATCCCCGCCGGTCCGGTCCGCGGCGGATACCGGCCGACTGATCCGCTGGGCGGCGTGCGCGGCCGGGTCTCTGGCGGAAAAGGACGTCTGGATGGTCGTCGGATCGCAGATGATGCGGGGCCGGTACCAGGCTACGCTGCGTGAGCTGCGGGAATGGACGGCTGCGGCTTGCGCACCGGGCGTATCGGCCGTTGGCTGGCATAACTGGGACGATACCGCGTGGTGGGAAGGCCGGGCCATACGGGGCAGGTCCCTGGCGGAGTCGAACCCGGAGCAGTGGACGGCGATTTCCGCGCTGAGTCGATCGGTGACGGAGACGGAACGCGCGAATGGGCCGTCCACGGAATACCGTTGCCTGCTTTCGTACGATTCCTTCGCGAGCCGCGTGCCCGTGCTGGACGTATGGACACCCCATGGCATCCTCGAAGAGAGCACGGGGCGGGAGGTGGGGTACGCGTCCGATCACCAGGTATCGGACGGAGACAAACTCTCCGGGTGTGAATGGCTCTGCTGCACGCCCTGTCCGACGGTCAAAGGCGCGGTCGTCGAACGGTTGATTCGTTACATGCGGGCAGGTGGATGGATCGTGGGTTCGGCCGACGACTTCCGCCTGGACGAGGGGATGCGTCACGGTGACGGGCGGGCACACGTGTTCGGCATACGGGCGGAGTCCGTCCTCAACGATCCGGACCGGATCCTGCTCACCGCCGGCTGGCCCGACCTGCCCGAGGGTGCCGCGCTCGATGCGCACCAGTGGCGGGTCCGGCCGGCGGAGATCGACGACGACGTGCGCGTCATCGGACGGTGGGGCGACGGTTCGCCCGCGGTGATCCTGAAGCCGCACAAGGCCGGCGGCGCCCTGTACATGGGCACCGATCCCTACCGGTCGGCGGACAGAGACCGCAACGGCCACTGGTGTGGATTCCTGAAGGCCGTCCTGGACCGGGAAGTGCTCAAGCGCCTGTCGAAGGCATAGCATCAGCGACACGGACCCGCGGCCAGGGTTCGCAGGCACACTCGGGAACTACCGGCGCCTGCCCGAACTACCGGCGCCTACTCCAGATTGGCGTGGCGTTTGAACATGCTCCGACCGGTTTCGTCGAGCCGCGACATGAGCAGCAAGACGCAGGCATCGAGCATCACCCCGAGGCTCTGTTCGAAGAGCGTGCCCATCGGCTGGTGCGACCGATGTTCCTTACCGCCGGTTGCTTTCGATGATTTCGGCGTGGGCGCGGGTATGACGACGACAACGTCCGCCAACCGGGCGGCCGGAGAATCCGGGTCGGCGGTGGCCGCCGCCACGCGCGCGCCGGTCTCGGCGGCTTTCTCCGCATAGTGGACCAGGCGGTCCGTCACCCCCGATCCAGATCCGATCAGCAACAGATCGCCCGGCCGGATGGGCGGCGAGGTCGTTTCACCCACCACGTGGACCGGCCGGCCGAGTTGCGCCAGCCGCATGGCGAAGCTGCCCATGACCAGCCCGGAACGCCCCGCGCCGGCAACGAAAATCCGCTGGGCCCCAGTGACTTCCCGTACCAGCGCTTCGACCTCATCGCATGAGATCCGATTCAGCGTCCGCCGGAGTTCGTCCAGGATGGACCGGGCGATCATATCGAATGGGGGAGAGGTCCTCTCGTTATCCATCGGCTCGATGCACATTCTCCATGACCTGCCGGATCGCACGGACCGCGCGACCGGGATCGGGGTTTCCGGTGATGTAACCGCCGACGACCACGATGTCCGGGCCGTGCGGTATCAGCCGCTCGATCAAGGTGGGATCCAGACCGCCCGCGACGGCCAGCCCCGCCCGTTCGACCGCTGCGCCGACCTGGCCGATGCCTTCCAGGTTTCGCGCTGAATCGCCCGGTCTACCCGGACCGCCCGGTTCGCCCGGTCCGCCCGGCCCGCCCGGTCCGCCCGGTTCGACGGGTCCGCTCGGTCTCCGGGCGTCGAAAGCCGTGTGCAGACAGATGTAATCCACGCCGGACCGATCCAGCCTGCGGGCCAGGGAGACCGCCTCGTCCACTTCACGGGCGGTGATCAGGTCGGCCATGACCCTGCCGCCGGACCGCTTCGCCCGCTCGCACGCTTCCCGAAGCGTGGCCGGATGGGCCGAACCGAGCACGGTTACAATGTCCGCCCCCGCATCGAAGGCAAGGCCCGCTTCCACGGCGCCGGCATCGGCGATCTTGAGGTCCGCCAGGATCTTGTTGCCGGGATGGTCCAGCCTGATCTCGCCGATGATGTCGACCCCGTAACGGATCAGCAGGGGCGTTCCGAGCTCGATGATGTCCACGTAGCCGGCGGTCTCGTCCAACAGGCGACGAACCGTACCCGCGTGCGGCGTGTCCAGGGCGAGTTGGAGCAGCATGATGGCCGTGTCCGATGGGCAGCGGTGGACAACCGGTACGCTTCGACCCGGTCAGTCCACACCGTCGCCGATACATACCCGAAGCAGGTTCGGGTGTTCCGGGAGGTCCTTCGTACCGGCGCCATAACCGATATTTCTCAATATCATCCTGGGCAGGACCCCGTGCCCGTTGGCCGTGGCTTTAAGGAAAGCGGCGCCGGTCGGGGTGACCAGTTCACCTTCGATCCCGGTGTGGTAAACCGGCATGTCGCGCATCAGTTCGAGCGCGCCCGGGGCGGGGACGGGCATCCGGCCGTGCGCGCAGTGGATAAAACCCCGTCCCACCGGCAGCGCCGACGCGAAGACCCGGTCTATGTCGAGCAGGGCCAGGCCGATGCAGGCGCCCACGACGTCCACGACCGCGTCCACCCCGCTGACTTCGTGCAGGTGTACTTCCTGTTTCGAGATGCCGTGCACCTTGCTTTCCGCCGTTGCCAGGTGATCGAACACCTCGATGGCCCGGTTTCTGACAGCCCCGTCGAGCGTGCTGCCTTCGATGATGGCGGTCAAATCGTCCAGGTGCCTCGCTTCCCCGTGGTCGTGGAAGGGTCCGGATTCGCCTGGACCTTCGATGATTTCACGGCCCTCCGCGGTCCGGACGAGGACGTCGATCTTGGTTCCCGCGATATGCTGCCGGGTCACGGTCTTCCGGGTGAGCCGGAAACCGTCCAGGGGGAGTTTCTCCAGTTCGCAGTTCAGCCTGTCGAAATCCAGGCCGGCGTCCACCAGCGCGCCAAGAATCATGTCGCCGCTGATGCCGGAAAAGCAGTCGAAGTAAGCTATGGCCATTCATACGCCCCATAAATAAATGACCGGACGATCACCGTGCATCGTCCGGTCATGCGAAATAACGGGAAAAGCGGGTCCGTCTAATGGCGGGGGCCGTCGTCCGTTGCGGCGTCACTGGTTTCACCGGCCGCGGCGTCACCGCCGGCGTCCATCGCTGCGTCGCTGGTTTCGCTGGCTTCGGCATCTCCGCCGGCTTCGCCGTCCGCTTCCACGGTTACGTCACCGGAGTCTCCTGCTTCGCTGTCCGCGGTCGCTTCCCCGCCGGCGTCCCCGGCCTCACCGTCCTGGCCGCTTCCTGCTTCCATCTCCCCTTCGGTCATCCCCTCTTCGGCCATTTCCTCTTCGGTCAATTCGGCTTCTTTCAATTCCAGGGCGACCAGCAGTTCATCCACGTCTTCCGGCCAGGCCTCGTTCAGCTCCAGCGCGATCGTCAGTTGATCGGCGACGGTCTCCATGGATGCTTCCTCGATACCCATCTCCGCCAGGCTCTCCTTGAAACTGCTGCCTTCGTATTCGATCTCACCGCCGGAGACGAAAGTGAACTGGGCCAGCAGGGTCTCCTTCCACGCATCCTGGTCGACCCCTTCGAGATGACCCTTCAACTGTTCCTCTTCCACGGCCGCGGCAACGAATTCGTCGATCACGCCCATGATCATTTCTTCACCGCCCAGACGGTCATACAGGGGGCCGTCCATCACCCATTCCATGTTCGGATCGTCATGCTGGGCATGCAGGGGCGCTGCGGTTCCGATCAGCAGCAACAGCGCGGAAAGCGCCGCGGTAGCCATAACCATACGAGTCATTTTGAAAATCTCCTTGTCCCGGTTCGGGTCACGTTGTCTCGGTACAGACACCATCTGTCGCCTTATCTCGTCGTCTGCGTCAACAGGGTTATACAGGAAGATAGGGAAATCCGTTAAAAAATCAAATGATTCTCCCCGGACCGGCCGGACCGGGGAAGCGCTCACAGCAGACAGGTGTCGATGACGTGGGCGACCCCGTCGGCGTCATTGTCCGGCGCGACCAGGTCCGCCGCGCGCCGCACGTCGTCGGGCGCGTTCCCCATGGCCACGCCGAGGCCGGCGTATTCGATCATGTCCAGGTCATTGAAATTGTCGCCGATGCCGATCATCCGCTCCGCATTGATTCCGTAGCGTTCACCGAGGAAGGCGAGGGCCTTCGCCTTGGACACGCCGGCCGGTACGATCTCCATGCACCAGTAGTCGCCCACCAGGGTGCTGCGCGACAGTATGACGCCGATCCGGTCGCCGTAATCCGCCAGCTCCGCCTTCAATTCATGCATAGACGATCCCCTTCCGGCCACCGCGATCTGCGCCGGGTCCCGGTGCAGCACCTGATCCAGGCCGTCCACCTGAAAAGCCTTGTCCGCATTGGCCTCCAGGTAGCGTTCCCGCCAGCCGTTCGCCGAACGGGGGTGTTCGAACCAGATATACCGGCTTTCCGGGACCGGTTCATAGACGAGCGGGTCGTGACCGCGCCGCCTGCAGAAATCGACCAGGTCGGCCGCCAGGCCCCTGGGCAGGTTTACCGCCCGGAGCAGCGGGCCGTCCAGGTGCTCGAGTATGAGCGCGCCGCTGTGGAACACCAACGTCGTGGAGGACGGCACCTGTTCCGCCGCGGCCCGCCCGGAGTTCAGGCTTCGCCCGGTACAGAGCGCCACGCGCTTCCCGGCCGAGACGGCCCTTTGAAGCGCCTCGCCCGTTACCGGGGAGACTTCGCGGCGCGAGTTCAGCAACGTGCCGTCGATGTCGATGGCGATCAGGTCGTAGGCCATGCCCGTAACTCTTTCAAATTACCTGATGAAGCGCTCGATAGCCCGGGCGACGCCCTCTTCGTCCACCGAAGCCGTGATATGATCCGCCCGGGCGCGGATTTCGGGGGGACCATTGCCCATGGCCACGCCCAGGCCCGCGACGTCGAGCATTTCCAGGTCGTTCAGGTTGTCCCCCACGGCCATGACCTCGGAGAGGCCGATCCCGAGCAACCGGGCCAGCCTGCGCAGCCCGTCCCCCTTGGACACGCCGTAGGGCATCACCGTAATGACATGGTAGCCAGGATCCCACGGGCTGATTTCGAAGACCACCCCCGTATCCGTCAATTGGGACCTTATGTAGGATTCCCGGGAATAGACCCGTTCGTTGCGCTCGGCGACCGTAATGCAGGCAATGTCCTGCCGAAGAAAGGCGCAGACGTCGTCTACCCGGTGAACGCGGTCGGCATTCTGCTTTGCATAATCTATAAACGCGTGGTTGTCCGGATCGAAGGAGTCATAATAGAAGTACTGCACTTCGGGCAGGGGGCCGTACACGATGGGATGAAACCCGATGCCGCGAAAGACCCGGACGGCGTTCATTGCAAGATGGCTCGGCAGGTTTCGCAGATACCTTGCGCGACGACCGGGGGCGTCGTAAATCAAGGCGCCGTTGTTCAGTACGTAGGGGGTGTTCAGCGGCAGATGCCGCACGGCCTCCTCGGCGGAGGGCAGGCTTCGCCCGGTACACACCGTGACGCGGACGCCGCGGCCGGCCGCGTAGCGAACGGCGTCGACCGTGGCATCGGACATTTCCCGCCTGCCGTCGAGCAGCGTGCCGTCGATGTCCAGGGCGAGGAGACGATACATGGCAGAACCAAATTAAAAAACGGAGACTTCAGGAAAGCCTCCGTTTTTCGTCGTAAACCTTTTCAACCGATGGGCGCTAGTGGACTCGAACCACTGACCTCCACGATGTGAGCGTGGCACTCTAACCGGCTGAGCTAAGCGCCCGGCAAATGGGCCCGCCAGGACTCGAACCTGGGACCGTCCGATTATGAGTCGGATGCTCTAACCAACTGAGCTACAGGCCCATGTTAGACGCCCAGTCAGCATGTCCGACAAGCGCGACCAATATAGGCGAACGGAGGATCATCGTCAAGCAAAAGATGGGGCCATTTCAGTCGCCGCGGGCCGACCGCAGCAGGACTTTTTCCTGTTGCTTGAGTTCCATGTAGGTGGCCATGGCGTCGTTCAATTCGCTGCTTCGCCCCCCCGTTTCCATCTGCTTGATCTGTTCCATCAGGCGGGCCATGCTTTCCTTGAGCCGTTTCTGCTTGATCCGGACGATATGGTCCCGGGCTCTTTGCTCCAGGTGCACGCCGGAGTCCGACGTGTTGATCAGTTCCGTGATCACCCGCGCGGCCTCTTCGTCGCCGATGGTATCGATCAGGCCGGAAAGATCGTAGGCATTCTCGCCGCCCAGTCCGGCGAGACACTGTTCGACGATCCGGCGGTACAGGGGATACTTGAAATCCTGCGGTTCCAGCTGGCCTTCGACGAGTTCGGCGATGGTCCGGTCGCTGAGCATGAGCTGGACCAGGTCCCGTTCCACCCGCTCGTCGCCGTCCCGCGCCGGCGCGGCGGAAGGCGCGTGGCGATCACGCCCCACGGTGCTCGAACCGCCCGGTCCGCCCGGTCCGGTAGGATGCCGCAGTTCAGAGGCCAGCAGGCCCTGCAGCGCCGGAAACCTGCGTTCGGCTTCTTCCCGGTACATTTCCCGGTGGACCAGGTTCGTCGTCTTCCGGATCAGGCCGGCCAGCGTCCGGAATACCTCGTCCCGATCGCCCGCTGCCTGGAGATTGGCATGATAGCCCATGAAATCGGCCAGGGAATCGGCCTGTTCGACGAGTTTCATGAACCCCTCCGGCCCGTGTTCCCGCACGTAGGAGTCGGGATCGTAGTCCTCCGGCAGCCGCACGATACGGGTCCAGAGACCGCTTTCCACCAGAGGCTCGATGGCGCGCCAGGTCGCCCGCACGCCGGCCTGGTCCGAATCGTAGACGAGATACGCCTGCTGCCCGTACCGCGCCAGGAGCCGGGCCTGTTCCCGCGTCAACGCCGTTCCGCACAGGGCGACCACACCCTGAATCCCCTGTTCATGCAGGCCGAGCAGGTCCATGTATCCTTCCACGACCAGCGCCTGCCCCTGCCGCCGCAACGCGTCCCGGGCCTGGTACAGCCCGTAGAGCACCTGGCTCTTCCGGTAGATGGGGGATTCGGGTGAATTGAGGTACTTGGGCTGGTCCTCGTCGGAAAGCGCTCTCCCGCCGAATCCGACCACGCGGCCGCTCGGCGCCTGGATGGGAAAGATGAGCCGTTTCCGGAAGGCATCGTAGGTACGCTGCTCGCCCGTCTTGGCCAGTCCGGCCTTGACGAGCCAGTCCGCGCCGATGCCCTTTTCCCGGGCAGCGCTTAGCAGGTCGTTCCAGGAATCGGGCGCGTAGCCGAGCCCGAAGGACTTTATCGTCTCTTCGGACAGTCCGCGCCGTTCGGCGTACTGACGGACGACGGATTCCCGATCGCTGTTCAGCAGCCGGTCGTGGAAGAACCGGGCGGCGAACCGGGTCACGCGCGCCAGGCTTTCCGCCTCGCTGCCGGCCTCCCGTTCCCCCTGTGTTTCGGGTATGGTGATATGAAGGCGGCGGGCGATATGGTGGACCGCTTCGACGAACGTGACGTTCTCGTGCTCCATGAGGAAGGTGAACACGCTGCCGCCCTTCCCGCAACCGAAGCAGTGGAAAATCTGGCGTTCCGGGTTGACGCTGAAGGAAGGGGTCTTCTCGTCGTGAAACGGACAGAGCCCCATGTAGTTTTTACCCGATCTGCGCAGCGTGACGTAGTCGGACACGACGTCCACGATGTCCGCCTGCGACCGGATCGAATTGACGAGTTCTTCCGGTATCCGCGCCAAGGCGCTCTCCCCGCGTTTCCCGCCGGCCTGGGGCGGGCTTGTTCAGGGTCCTCACACCAGGTCGCACGCCTCGGGCGGCATCCAGTGCGCGTCCTGGTTCTCCCACTTGACGTTGCACCCGATGGGGTTGGTGAGCGCCGTCCGCACGGGACGGCCCGCCGTCACGTCGTCGAGGGCCGCTTCCAGGTCGTTCACCGTTATGCCGTCCGCGTCCCGGGGACTGTCGACGCCGCGGCCGGTGTAGACCAGGGTGCGGTCGCGGTCGAAGACGTAGAAGTGGGGGGTCCGCAGAGCGCCGTACGCCCGCGCGGTATCCTGGCTCAGGTCGCGCAGGTAGACCCACGGGAAGCGATGGACGTTCATCCGGGCGACCATGTGATCATAATCGTCGTCGGGATGGGTGACTTCGCTGTTGGAATTGATCCCGACGAACCGGACGCCGCGGGACCCGAATTTCTCCGCGGAAACGCGCGTCACTTCATCGGATCCGGTGACGTAGGGACAGTGGTTGCAGGTGAAGAACACCACCAGCGTCTCGGCGGTCGAGAAATCGTCCAGGCTGTAGGTCCTGCCGTCCGTCGCCGGCAGCGTGAAACCCGGCGCGGATTCGCCCAGTTGCAGCGTAAAGGCCATGATTGTCCTCCTGTCTCGAGCACATTTATTGATATCGAAGATGGATCGTCCGTTTGCCACGGCCTGTACCGGACGCCCCGTACCGAACCGGCCGTTGCGGCGTTACCGCGAAAAAAGTGCGGCGTCAGCGCGCGAACGCGCTTAATCCTTCATCTCCACGATGGTCACCCCGGTCCCCCCGTCGCGCTGTTCGGCGAAATGGGAGGACTTGACCAGGGGATGTTGTTGCAGAAACTCCTGAATCGCGCTGCTCAGGGCCCCTGTACCCTTACCATGAAGTATACGGATTTCGTTGAGGTCATCAAGGGCGGTCTGGTCGATGTAGCGATCCACGGCGTCGATGGCCTCCCGGACGCGGAAGCCCCGCACGTCCAGTTCCGTCAGAGCAGCGCGGGGTCGGTCCATCCGCACTTCCACGCGGCCTGCCGGTTTTCCGCTTGATGGCGCGGGGTCGGGTTTGTGGAGACGGACCTCGGATCGCCGGGCCGTGATCTCCATTCTGCCGGTCCGGATGCGCAGCCGGTCTCCCTGGTCCTGGATCACGCTCCCCGCCTGTCCCAGCGACGCCACCCACACCTCGTCGCCCGCAGAAATGGCCTCCCCGGCAGGTTCCGCAGCGGCCTCCCCGGCGCGTGCCGCGGCGGTGCCCAACGTGTCCGCGGCGGCCTCCGCGGCGGCGTCCAACGTGTCCGCGGCGGCCTCCCCGGCGTCTCCTTCAGCGGAAGAGATTCCGGAATCAATGGAATCGAGCAGGTGCTGAAGCTGCGCGCGCTGGTCACCGACCGTCTTGTGCGATGCCTCGACGGCCGCAGCCGCGGCCTGTTCCCTGCGGACCGATGCCACCGCCTGGTCGATGGCGGCCTGGGCGTCTTTCATCAGCCGTTCCATCTTCTCCCGGCCGGCAGCGAGCGTGTCGCGTTCCTTTTGCCGGTAGGAAGCGATCCGGTCCTCGTAGGTACGTTTCAGTCCATCCAGTTCGGCGCGAAGCCGGTCCGCCTGCTCCTGCGCGGCGACCAGCAGTTCGTGCTTCCGGTCCACTTCCATGATGACTTCGTCCAGGCGCTTTTCGGCGGTGCCCATGAACCGGGAGGCGCGCTCGAGCACGTCACCGGGCATGCCGAGCCGGCTTCCGATTTCCAGCGCGTAGCTGGCGCCGGGGATGCCCTGCCTGAACTGGTAGGAGGGCGTAAGGGTGTCCACGTCGAAGATCATCGAACCGTTTTCCACCCCCTCGGTCCGGGTGGCGAAAGCCTTGAGCGTATCGAAGTGGGTCGTGGCCGCGGTGACGGTCCCCCGCAGGGTCAGCGACTCCAGGATGGCCATGCCCATGGCCGATCCCGCCGACGGATCCGTGCCGGCGCCCAGCTCGTCGAGGAGCACCAGGGTGTCATCGCCGGCCTCGTCCAGTATGGTCCGGATATGCACCAGGTGGGCCGAGAAGGTACTCAGGTTCGCCTCGATCGACTGCTCGTCCCCGATGTCCGCGAAGATGGTGTCGAACACGGCGATCTCGGTGTCGTCGTCCGCCGGTATGTGCAGTCCGGCCTGGGCCATCATGGTCAGGATGCCGATCGACTTCAGGGCGACCGTCTTGCCGCCCATGTTGGGACCGGTGATCACGAGCGTCTGCGCGCTCTCCCCGACCTCCAGGTTCAACGGGACAACGGTTTCGCACTGGTCGGACAGCTGTAGGATGGGGTGCCGGGCGTTGCGCAGGACGATGCGTCCTTCGGTATTCAACCGAGGCGGCGCGGCCCGGAGGTCGATGGAAAGCACGGCCGCCGCGTGAAAGAAGTCGAGCTGGCCCAGCAGGCCGTACGAGACGGTTATGGCTTCCACCTGCTGGTGTACCTGGTCGGTCAGGGACAGCAGGATACGCTCGATCTCACGGCCTTCCGCCACGATGAGTTCGCGCAGCCGGTTGTTGAATTCGACGACGCCGATGGGTTCTATGAATACCGTGGCGCCGCTGGCCGACTGGTCGTGGACCACGCCCTGCACCTGGCCGCGGTGGTCCATGCGTACCGGGACCACGTACCGCCCGTCCCGCATGGTGATGACCGGCTCCTGCAGCGCTCTGGCACCGGCTTCCGACTGGATGAACCGCTGCAGCCAGTTCCGCGCGCGCTCCCGCATGGTCTGTTGGTCCGTGCGGATGCGCCGCAACCCGGGACTTGCGTGGTCGCGTATGTTGCCGTCGCCGTCGATGGCCTGCCCGATCGAGGATTCGATCTCCTGGAAGTCTCCCAGCCCGGCCGTGAGCGACGCGACATGGGGGGCCGTGGAACGGTTACGCAACCGCTGGCCGAACGCCCGCATGCGTCGGCTTACCCGGAGTGTGTCGGCCACGTCGAGCAGGATCTGGGGTTCCATCCTCGCACCGGCCACGCCGGCCTGTTCCAGGGCAACGCCGATGTCCTTGATGCCCCGCAGGGGAACCGTTTCGGCCTGGTCCAGGAATCCGCGCATCTCGGTGACGGTCTGCAGGTTGTTCCGGATCACGACGACGTCTTTGCCCGGTTCCAGGGACATGGCCCTGCGGTGGCCCGACGCGGAGACCGTCCGCTCCGAACACATGGTCCTGACGGCGTCGAATTCCAGTACTTTCAGCGTGTGGGAAGGTATTCCGGGTTTCATGTACAGTCGTTCCCGAATCGTCACCGCCCGGTAAGGTACTGTTCCAGTTTCTCCATGACAGGCGGGGAACCGGGCGCCACGCTGTCCATGACGGTATCGATGATCGCCGGTATGATGGGCATGATCTCAGACGCCAGGGACGACCGGTCGAGCTGGGTCTTCGCCGTACCGGAGAACGGCATGAATGCATAAAGGATCAACAGCAGGCTCGCGATGACGCAACCGCGCGCGCCGCCGAGCAGCAAGCCGGCCGCGCGGTCGAGCAGGGACTTCGAAGCGTCCCGTAACGACCGGCCGGCCACGCCGGTCACGGCGTTGACCAACGCGAGCGACAGGACCAGGCAGGCGAACAGGCTGAACCAGTGCAGCCAGCCGGTGGAAATGCCGGTCAAGCGGCTGAGGAAATCGGACACCAGGCCGAACTGGGTCAGAGATATGACCACCGCCGCGACAACTCCCGCCAGGTCGAGCAGGCTCCGTGCCAATCCCTTGCGAAAGCCTGTTGCCGCCTGGAAGAATACGAGTATCCCGATGGCGATATCAATCCAGTTCATGGCATCAAAACACGGAAAGCCTCCCCGGGAAATCGGAGAGGCTTCGAAATCAGGACCGCCGCTGACCGCGATTTTGAGGGAATCATCCGGTCTGCATGGACTGCACGTCCTGCGTGGCCAGGCCGGCCAGGCATTCCCGCACGATGGTATTGACGAGCCTGCCGTCCGCCCGGCCCTTTACCCGGGGCATGACCGCGCCCATGACCCTGCCCAGGTCTCCCGGTCCCGCGGCGCCGGACTGTTCGATGACTTCCCGGACCACGGATCTGATCTCTTCCTCGGACAACTGTTCCGGTAGATAGGACGCAAGGATCTCCAGTTCTTCTTCGGCCTGCGCGACCAGGTCCTGTCGATCGCCCTTGACGGCGAATTCCAGCGCTTCTTTCCGGGACTTGATCAGGGAAGAGACCACCTCGACCGCTTCCTCGTCCACCAGGTCGCTCCCCTTGGCGATCTCCCGGTTCTTGATCTGCGCGCGTATCATGCGGACCATGCCGAGGCGTACGGTCTCCCGGTTCCTGAGTGCCGACTTCATATCTTCCGTCAAACGCTCTTTAAGCGCCATGACCTGCTCCGGTCGATCAGTATTTTTCCTGCTGGAGCCGCTTCTGATTCTTCCGCTTCGCCGCGTTCAGCTTGCGCTTGCGTTTCGCGCTTGGCTTCTCGAAATGCTGATGCTTGCGTATTTCTGACATGATGCCGACTTTCTCGCAAGTCTTGGTAAAACGCCGCAGGGCCTTTTCGAACGGTTCTCCTTCCCTGACACGAATACCTGGCATCCTCACACCCCCTCTCATGCCTCTCGAATCGGGTGAACCAAGTCTTACTCTCCGTCTCTGTTCAAGCCTACCTAATATGCCACGGACCGGTTGAAAAAGCAAGGAGATTAATTCGTTTGGTCCCGATACGCGCCCATCGTCCCGCCCATCGCCGCTCAAGCGGCCAGTTCGGGCATTTTGCGTCCTCCGAGCAGGTGCATGTGGAGGTGGAAAACGGTCTGGCCTCCGTCCCGGCCGCAATTGACGATCAGCCGGTATCCGCCGGCGTCGACGCCGGCTTCCCGGGCGATCCGGTTCGCCGCCGCCGTGAGTCGGCTCATGACTCCGTCCCCATCGCTGCCCAGGTCGGCGACCGTTTCGATATGGGCCCGCGGCACGACCAGGATATGTACCGGGGCGGCGGGGTTAATGTCCCGGAAGGCCACGACGTGCTCGTCTTCGTAGACGAATTCGGTGGGCAGTGATCCGGCGACGATCCGGCAGAACAGACACTCGGGCATGTTATCGTCCTCCATTGCGCCTTGTGCTTGACACGGGGCGGTGACTTCGGGCGGCTTCGGGCAAGTGGCGATGACTTCGGGAGCCGTGGTTATCGGGCGATGACTCCCGGTGGCCTCGGTCACGGGGCGTCCAGCGCCGCCATGAGCAGGGCCAGTCCCGCGATCGCCGCCGTGTCGGACCTCAGACGCGAGCGTCCCAGGGAGACCGTCACCATGCCCGCCTCACGGGCCATGGCGATCTCCTCTCCGGCGAAACCTCCCTCGGGACCGATCATCAGCAGGACGCGCCTTGCCTTCGCGTCGAGGCCGGTTGCGAGGCCCGGGCGCCTTTCCCCTTCCTCTTCCCAGGCGATGAGGGCCACGTCGTAGGATGCCGCGGTCCCCACGACGTCCTCCAAGCTCATGACCGGTTCGATCCGGGGCAACCGGGCGCGCAGCGACTGCTTCATCGCGCTCAGGGCGATGCGCCGCCAGCGGTCCAGCCGCTGGCCGGCCGGTCCGCCGGCCGGTCTGCCGCCTGCCACCGTCCGTGCGCTTCGCATGGGAAGGATGGCCGAGACACCCAGTTCCGTCGCCTTCTCGACGACGGTGTCCAGCCGCGTCCCCTTGAGCAGCGACGGCGCGAGCGTGACTTCGGGCGAATCCGTCTCGCGGTCTCTCCGGCGGTCCCGGATCTCGATTTCAATCTCCGGTTTCAAGCTTACGAGCACGCCGTCGTAGATCCAGCCTTCACCGTCCACAAAATGCACGGCGTCCCCCGGTTTCTTCCTCAATGCGCGGGCCAGGTGATGCTGTTCGTCCTTGTCGGCAACGAAGGCCGTATTCCCCGTGATCCGTTCCGGGGGCACGTAGCTGTATTCCATCAGTTCCGCCGATCATGGCTCGCCGTCCGGTCCGTTGCCGGGCTTGCCGTCCGGCTCGTTGCCGGGTTCGCCACGCCGGCCCACCAGACGCCCTGGGTCTCTCGCTCGATCAGCGAAAAACCCCCGCTGGCCAGCGCGGCTTCGAATGGCCCGGCTTCTTCGATGAGCAGACCGGACAGGATCAGTTCGCCACCGGGGTGAAGGTGGGCTGCGAATCCGGGAAGCATGGCGGTCAGGCTGGCCGCGCTGATATTGGAGACCACGACCCGGTAGCGGCCGCTCACCGCGGGATGATCCATGCGGCCGACATGTAGGTCGACCCGGCCGGCCACCCCGTTCAACCGGGCGTTCTCCCGCGCGTTTCCGAGGGTCTCGGGATCGATATCGATACCCGTAGCCCGGGAGGCGCCCAGGAGGACCGCGGCGATGGAGAGCACGCCGGAACCCGATCCCACATCGAGCACCCGGTCTCCCGGCCTGATCCGCTTTTCCAGTTGTCGCAGGCACAGTTGCGTGGTTTCGTGGCTGCCCGTGCCGAACCCGGTGCCGGGATTGATCCGCACCACGAGCGGTCGGCCGGGCAGGGACGGCCCGGACCCTGGCGCCTCGGACCCTGGCGCCTCGGACCCTGGCGCCTCAGGCCGGGACACCTCGGACCACGGCGGAGCGACCATGAGCCCCTCCGAGACCCGGACGGGCCCCACCTGCGCTTTCCATTTCCCGGACCAGTCGTCTTCGGAGACCCTGCCCGTGGAAATCCGGCATGGACCTTCCGCCATGCCCAGGTTGTGAAGTTCCTCCCACAGGCGGGCGACCCGGTGGAGCTTCTCGTCCACGCCGGGTCGATCGGGCCAGAAGCCCGTCACACGGTCGGATGCGCCGGTACTTCCGCCCCCGGATTGCTGGACCCCGCTGGACCCCAGTTCCCAGAAGGCATTGACGATCGCTTCTTCGGTTTCGGGCGAGACCGCTATGGTAACTTCAACCCAGTGGCGCATAGGCGAGGATCGGATGGACGCGGATCGGAGTTCGAGTTTCCGCGGCGGCTTTAGTCGCCGAACAACTCGTCCCGGATCCGGTTGAAGAATCCCCGGTCGTTCTCCGGCGTCTTCCCGCTGTTCAGGCGGGACAACTCCTGGTACAGTTCCTTTTCCTGGCCGGTGAGTTCCGTGGGCGTCCACACGATGACCTTTACGAGCTGGTCGCCCTGGCCGTATCCATTGAGGTGGGGCATGCCCTTGCCCCGCAGCCGGAACACCTTGCCGAACTGGGTACCGGGGGGGATGGTGAGACGGACTTTGCCCGAGAGGGTCGGGACTTCGACCTGGTCACCCAGGGCCGCCTGGCTGAAACTGAGCGGCATGACGTAGATGACGTCATCGTCCTGCCGTTCGAAGAACTCGTGGTGCTCCTGTTCGATGACGACGAGCACGTCGCCCGCCGGTCCGCCGCGAATCCCCGCGTGGCCCTGGCCCTGGAGACGCATGTAGTTTCCGTCGCCGGCGCCGGTCGGGATATCCACCTTGACCGTAACGGTCTTCACCTGCCTGCCCTGCCCCTCGCACGCGCTGCAGGGCCGGTCTATGGTCTTCCCCTGGCCCTGGCAGCTCGGGCAGGTCGTCACGTTCATCACGACGCCGAAGAGGGAGTTCGCGCGTTGCTGCACCTGGCCCTGACCGTGGCAGGTGGGACAGGTCCGCACGCCGTCCCGGTCGGCGGCACCGACACCCTCGCAGCTGTCGCAGGGCACGTAACGCTTGATGCGAATCGTCTTGCTGACGCCCTGGGCCAGTTCCTCCAGGGTCAGCTTGAGGTTCACCCGCAGATCCTCGCCGCGGTTGCTTGCCCTCCCACGGGTTCGCCCGCCGAAGAGGTCGCCGAATATGCCGCCCCCGAACAGGTTTCCCAGGATGTCCTCGAAGTCGCCGGCGTGTGAAAAGTCCGTCCACTGGAAGCCGCCCGATCCGAAGTCGCTGGCCACGCCCTGATGGCCGAACCGGTCGTACCGCGTGCGCTTGTCCGGATCGCTGAGCACCTCGTAGGCTTCGGCGGCGGTCTTGAATTTATCTTCCGCCGCCTTGTCGTCCGGGTTCCGGTCCGGATGATACCGCATGGCCAGCTTCCGGTACGCCTTCTTGATCTCGTCCTCGGATGCCGAGCGCGCCACGCCCAGGGTATCGTAGTAGTCCTGTTTATTCATCTTATAATAGGATCCCCACGTCTGGTTACCGTCCTGGTTCTACGTTTCCGCCTGGTCGGCCTGCCCCGCCTGGTCTGCCTGCTCCGCCCGATCCGCATGGTCCGGTGATTTCGCTGGCGTGCGCGTCACGATGACCTTGGCCGCGCGCAGGACCTTTTCATTAAGCGTGTAGCCCTTTTCGACCACGTTGATTACCGTGTCGGCCGGATGTTCGTCGTTTTCTACGGCCATGACGGCTTCGTGTCGAGTGGGATCGAAGGACGATCCCTCGGCGGCGATCTCCTTCATCCCCGCCTTCTCCAGTTTCTCCAGGAATTGTTGCCGGATCATTTCGAAACCCTGGGCGAAGGACCGGGTCTCGTCGGAGGTCTGCGGAGCCTGGAGGGCTCTTTCGATGTTGTCGAGAATGGGCAGCAACTCGGTGATCAGCGATTCACCCGCGTTCTTTACCAGCGCGGTGAACTCGCGGCCGGTCCGCTTTTTGTAGTTGTCGAACTCGGCGGCCAGACGTACCAGGCGGTCCTTGTAAAGCAGGACCTCCTCGGACAGTCTGGCCTGCTCATCTTCCTCCCCATCGACCGCATCCTCATCCGATGGCTTCCCGGATTCCACTACGGTGCCGGACGCGGCCCCACCGGACTGATCCTCCGCCCCGGCCGCCGGTCCGTTACCCGCTCCGGCGCCATGGTCCGGTCCAGCCGCCGGTCCGTTACCCGCTCCAGCGTCATGGTCTGGCTCGTCCGCAAAATCTGCCCCGGCCGTAGAATCGACCCCGGCCGTGGAATCGGTCCCTTCCGCGGAATCCTCTCCGGCCGCGGGGTCGTTATCTTCCTCCGTGGTCCCGGTCTCTTCGGCTTCTTCACCGGGCGACGCCGCAGACTCGAGTGCGGCTTTTTCTTCCTTACCCATAGTCACCTCAAACCTCCTGTCACTACGCCGGAATTCAGTTCGGACGATCGTTTCGGTTCCACCCGTTCAGTTCGCGCGACTGTTCCTTCGGTTCCGCCCGTTTCGAAAGGTAGCGCCCGGACGCGACCGGCATATCAAAACGAAGCGGGCGTGATCGCTCACGTCCGCTGGTAAACCGGTCCGGTGCGAAAACCCCTGGGACTCAAGCGAATTTCGTATTCAGGTACCTCGCCGTGTAGCCGACGACGGACATCAGTCGCGCGTAGGGCATGCGGGTCGGGCCGATCACCCCGATCACGCCCGTCATGTCGCCGATTCGGTAGGTCGAAGTAACCACGCTGCACGAGGTCACTTCGCGCTGACCGTTCTCGCGCCCGATGGTGACGGCGATCCGGTTGTCGTGATGGCGCTCGCTCAGCCAGTGCGCCACCGTCCGCTTGTGTTCGAGAAACTGCAGCAGCGACGACAGCTTCGTGTAGTCCGTCACGAACTCAGGCTGCGACACGATATAGGTCGTGCCGCCGATATGGGTCTTTTCGTTTTCCTCGAAATCGAAGAGATATTCGCTGTACTGGATGAACAGCTGCACGATCTTCCGCCTGGACTGCGGCGCGTCTTCCAGGCGTTCGTCGAGCTGGCCCCGGATCTCCCTGAGGGAACAGCCGGACAGCCGCTCGTTCAGGAACCAGCTCGCGCTGTCCAGCCGGTCTTTGGGGATATCGGCATCGAGTTCGGCGACGATGCTCCTGACCATTCCGGAAGCGAGGGTCAGCACCAGCAGCACCTTGCGGCGGGCGACCGGGATCAACTCTACCCGTTCGAGCCGGCCGTCGTACAGTTTCGGCGCCAGCGCCACGCCGACTTCCCGGCATACGAGGCCGAGAATCTGCGCGGTATGGCTCAGCAGCTCCTGCACGCTGAGCCAGTCGTTCTCCAGTTCGAGATGGATCCGTTCCCGGTCCCGCTTGTTGATGGGCCGCATGCGGAGGAGGGCGTCCACGTAATACCGGTAACCCTTGTCCGTCGGCACCCCGCCGGCGGAGGGATGAGGGCGGGTGATGTAGCCCGCGTCCTCGAGGTTCACCATGGTATTGCGCACCGTCGCCGGACTGACGTCGAGCGGTCCCTGGCTGGCGATCGAACGGGAACCGACGGGCTGGCCCGTGGACACGTGGTGTTCCACCAGGTTCCGCAGTATGTCCTTGTCCCGGTCGGTCTGAAGGGTGTATGCCATTTCGATCCTGCGGACAGCATGGTCTGAAAGGAGGACGGTCAAGGGTCCGATTCGGAAGCGGCGAAGCCCGCAAAAAACTGATTCTCTATTTACGAATCGCACCGGTCGATGTCAAGCGAAAAGCGGGGTGGAAGGGACGCCTTTCCCCCGGGCACGCAATGACTTTTACTTGACTGCGAGGGGCGCCCCGGCTATATTTCCGCAACATGTATCCGGCAATGAAAACCCTCGCCGGGTTCCGTCCGTCGACCCGGTTGCGCGGTATGCCGCAAGGCGGGTAAGACGGAGCAGGAAGCAGGCGGGAACGCGCCGCGGCCCGATGCGGGAGTTTGCCATGCTGAGTTCGAAAGTGAAGACATGGTACGTGAACATGCTGGGCCCCTTCGTCCGTACGTCCGTGCGATTCGGGATACATCCCAACGCGCTGACCATAATCGGCTTCGGGATCACCCTGGTCTCGGCCTGTCTTTTCGGACTCGGTGCTTTCAGGTGGGCGGGCCTGGTCATGTTCATCGGCGGCAGCTGCGACGTGCTGGACGGGCATCTCGCCCGGGAGACGGGCACCCGAAGCACCTTCGGGGCGCTCCTCGATTCCACGCTGGACCGCTACGCTGAGATCGCCGTATTCATCGGCATCATCGCCTTCTATCTCTTCAACGCGGCAGACAGCGCGTTGAACGCCTACTGGGTGCTGGCGTCCGTGATGGCGATCAGCGGCTCCCTTATGGTCAGTTACGTACGCGCACGCGCGGAGGGACTCGGCCAGGAATGCACCGTGGGACTCATGCAGCGGCCGGAACGGATCGTCTGTCTCGGGCTGGGCGCGCTGCTTGGGGAAACGTACCTGCCCGTCGCCCTGGTCCTGATTGCCGTGGTGTCGAACTACACGGCCATCACCCGCCTGTTCCACATACGCAGGACATCGAAGGGGTGAGGAAGGTTCCGGGATCCGGGAAATCCCCGGTGCGCGGGAAAACGGGAAGGCGGACCGTCGTTCGTTGACGCGGTCCCCAATACGAAGCGTGACGGCTTAACGTCACAGGAGTTGGGTTCATGTGGGCTAAAAACAGGAAGATCACCCTGGCCTTGCTGGTGTTCATCGGTCTGCTGGGCGCCGTATGGGTCATCAGGCACGACCGGGCGCAGGCGATCGGCGATCAGCAGTACGACCTGAAACTGCTGCAGCAAGTCGTGGACCGCATCCGCGCCAAGTACGTGGACGACCTGAACGAAGGAGAAGCGATCGACGCGGCCATCCGCGGCATGCTCGGCACGCTCGATCCCTACACGGAGTTCCTGGCGAAAAAGCAGAGCGACGAGATGAAAATGATGCAGATCCAGGGGAAGTACGGTGGATTGGGCATCAGGATCCAGAAGCAGGAGAACGCCCTGGTCGTCGTCGCGCTGTTTGACGACACGCCGGCCTTCGACGTCGGCCTGCAGACCGGCGACCGCATCGTGCGGATCGAGGAATCGTCCACGGCCGACATCGACGTGTCGCAGGCGGCGGACCTCCTCCGGGGAAGTCCCGGGACTTCCGTGAAGATCTCGGTCAGCAGGGAAGGCGAGGACGCGTTCATCGACTTCACGGTGACGCGGGCCATCATCACCATACCGGTGGTTCCTTTCGTGGGCATGCTGGAAGGCGATACCGGCTACATCAAGCTGAACCAGTTTACCGAAGACGCCTCCATGCAGGTGGAACAGGCGTTGAAGCAGCTTCAGGCGCAAGGCGCCGGCGGGTATCTGCTGGACCTGCGGGGCAACCCGGGGGGCTTGCTGGAACAGGCCGTGGACGTGGCCGGGAAGTTCCTGCCGGAGGACCGTCTTATCGTGTACACGATGGGCAGGCCCGGTTCGGATCAGCGGTCGTACCACGCGCCGGAATCCTACACGCTGGAGGACGCGCCGCTGGTGGTGCTCGTCGACCGATTCAGCGCCAGCGCGTCCGAGATCGTCGCCGGAGCGATCCAGGACTGGGACCGCGGCGTCGTGGCCGGCCAGCCGACCTTCGGCAAGGCTTCGGTGCAGCAGATATTCCCCATGAACCAGGGGACGGCCCTGAAGATCACGACGGCGAGGTACTACACACCGAGCGGCAGGCTCATCCAGAAGACCGGGGAGCGCGAGGACGAAAGCGTCGCGTCGGATTCCGCGGCGGGTGAAACGGACGGGTCCGACAGTACGTCGTACGAGACGAGAATCGGACGGACCGTGTACGGCGGCGGCGGTATCGCGCCGGACGTGGAGATCGAGGTCCCGGCATACCCCAACCTGATCCGCGCCCTGAACAACCAGAGCATGTTCATCAAGTTCGCCATCCACTACGTGTCGAACAACCCCGAAGCGGACCAGGCTGCTTTCGACGTCACGGACGAGATGATCGAAGCCTTTCGCCGGTTCGTAGAGACGCGGTCCTTCACCTACACCTCCGTGGCGGAACAGTCGCTCGACGAACTGGAAGAGATCGTTCGGGACCGTGCGCCGGCCGACGACGTGATGGCATCGCTTGCCGACCTGCGGGGCAAACTGAACCGTCAGCGCGAACTGGAGTACACCAGGCACCGGGACCTGCTCGTGGCCCGCATCGGTACGGAGATCAGTGCGAAACTCTGGGGCACGGCGGGCCGTTATGCCTTCGCCGCCAGGCACGACCCCCAGATCAGGGCGTCCCTGGAGATCCTGAATGACGAACGGGAATACCGGAAGCTGCTCGGTGACGATCCCGCGGAATAGAGGCGGCGGCAAACCGCCGGCAGAGACCCGGGCAACGAAGTACGCGGGCTTCGCGAGGGTGGCGGAACTGGTATACGTGCTGGATTTAGGATCCAGTGGGGCAACCCATGGGGGTTCGACTCCCCCCCCTCGCATCTTGCCCCGGGTTTTGTCAAAGGCCCCGGATCCGGGGTGCTTTTCCGTTGACACACCACCCCCTCCACCGTTAATTACGACGGCTTTATGAACGGCGGCCGCGACGCTTCGGGTCCGCGGCCGGTCTACACGGCGCCGGCCGGTTAGTGCGCTAAGCCCGGTCCATCCGGTCCACCCGGACCGGACAGGCAAGCAGGCAGGCAGACGCAGGGAGCGATCGCCTTGAACTATACGGTTTCCGAACCCAAACCCTGGAAACGCGTCCTGGAGATCGAAGTGCCCTCCGACGCGATTCAATCCGAACTGAACGAGGCCTACGCGCGTTACAGTAGAGAGGTGCGCCTTCCCGGGTTCCGCCGGGGCAAGGTTCCCCTGAGCGTGCTCAAGGCCCAACTCGGCAATGAAATCCGCGCGGAAGTGCTGGAAAAGAAGATCCCGGAGTATCTGAACAGCGCCCACGAGCGCGCGGAGATCAAGCCCATCAGCCAACCCGTGATCGAAGAGATCGAATTCGACGAAGGGCAGGACCTGAAACTTCGGGCCAGCGTGGAAGTCAAGCCCGCCATCGAACTGAAACAGTATAAGGAACTGCGGGTGACCCGGCGGACCGTGAACACCACGGACGAGGATGTGGACGAGCGGCTCGAGAGGTTGCGGGAACGCTATGCCAGCGTGGTACGGATCGACGGGGAAGCGGAGAAGGATCACTTCATCCGTGCCGATATTCAGCACGCCGATGCCAGCGGGGTGCCGATCATCGGGCGCAAGGAGGAGAACCAGTTCTTCCAGGTCGGTTCGGGACGGCTGGGCGAGGGGTTCGATACCCAGCTGACCGGCGTCCGGGCCGACGAGGACCGTACCGTAAAGACCGAACTGCCATCCGATTACCCCGACGAAACCCTGGCGGGCCAGGAGGCCTGTTTCATCGTGCACGTCCACGAAGTGCTGGAAAGGCAGTTGCCGGAAGCGGACGACGATTTCGCCGTGGACATCGGCATGGAGAACCTGGACGCCCTGAAGCAGTCCATCCGCGAGGAAATCGAGCGGGAACCGGACCTGGAGCTGCGCAGGGACCTGGTCACGCAGATCGTGGACGCCCACGATTTCGAAGTGCCCGAATCCATGATGACGGCCTTTCTCGAACAGGTCGTGGCCGACGCGCGCCGGTCGACGCGGGGCCGGGACGAAGTCGACGAGAACGCCCTTCGCCAGGAGTACCGCCCGGTGGCGAACAGCCAGATCATGCGCCACCTCATCCTGGACGCCATCGCGGAGCAGGAAGGGCTGGCGGTGGACCAGGAGGAGCTGGACGAACGGCTGGAGGCCGTCGCGGCAAGGGGACAGGCCTCGGTCGACCAGGTCCGCAGGCTCTTCCGGGAGAACGGGAGGCTGGACCGCATCGAAGCGGATCTAAAGGAAGAGAAAGTCGTTGAATTCCTCGTGGAGCACGCCGACATACAAACGGAGTAGAAGGAGCGCATCATGTTAGTGCCGATGGTGATTGAACAGACGGGCCGCGGGGAACGGGCCTACGACATCTACTCTCTGCTGCTGAAGAACCGCATCGTCTTCATCGGCATGCCGATCGACGACACCATCGCGAACCTGGTGATCGCCCAGTTGCTCTACCTCCAGTACGAAGACGCCGAAAAGGACATCAAGCTGTACATCAACAGCCCCGGCGGCAGCATCACCGCGGGACTCGCCATCTACGACACCATGCAGTTCATCCAGCCCGACGTGGAGACCTACTGCCTGGGCATGGCCGCGAGCATGGGCGCCTTCCTCCTCACGGCGGGCGGGACCGGCAAACGCTATGCCCTGCCCTATTCGCGCATTCTGATCCACCAGCCTTCCATCCCCCACATGGCCGGCACGGCCAAGGACATCGAGATCCAGGCCGAGGAAATGCTGCGCATGAAGCGTACCATGAACGAGATCATGGCTCACCATACCGGACAGTCGGTGGACAAGATCGAAGCGGATACGGACCGGGACTTCTGGATGTCGCCGGAACAGGCCGTGGAATACGGACTGGTGGACCACGTGGTCGAAACCGCCGCTTCCAAAGCTATCGCCGAGTCGCTGAATGGCAAATCCGCCTAGGACCGGACCATGAAGAAACGATCGACACCGCGGGACCTGCGCTGCTCCTTCTGCAACCGGAACGCCGACGAGGTGGAACGCCTCATCACGGGTCCGAACGTGTACATCTGCAACGAGTGCATCCTGATGTGCAACGGGATCCTCGAGGAGGAGATGAGCCGCAGTACCCTGTCGACGGTCGAGCATCTGCCGCTGCCCACGGAGATCAAGGAGGCGCTCGACGAATACGTCATCGGCCAGGAACAGGCCAAGAAGGTGCTTTCCGTGGCCGTGTACAACCACTACAAGCGGATACAGCACGGCGCCGCCCAGACCACCCAGACCACCCAGACCGCCCAGACCGCCCAGGCCGGCTTGGACGACGTGGAACTCGAGAAGAGCAACATCCTGCTGATCGGTCCCACGGGCACCGGCAAGACGCTCCTGGCCCAGACCCTGGCGAAGATGCTCCACGTGCCGTTCTGCATCGCGGACGCCACGGTGCTCACGGAAGCCGGATACGTGGGCGAAGACGTGGAAAGCGTCCTGGTCCGGCTGCTCCAGGCCGCCGATTACGACGTGCCGAAAGCCGAAAGCGGTATCGTCTACATCGACGAGGTCGACAAGGTGGCGCGCAAGTCGGCCAACCCCTCCATCACCCGCGACGTGTCGGGAGAAGGGGTGCAGCAGTCCCTGCTCAAAATGCTGGAAGGCACTATCGCCAACGTGCCCCCGAAGGGCGGCCGGAAACACCCCGAACAGAACTTCGTGCAGATCAACACGCGGAACATCCTCTTCATCTGCGGCGGCGCGTTCGACGACCTCGACCAGATCATCGAGCGGCGGACCGCGGAAGGGACCATCGGATTCGGCGGGGTATCGAAGCATTCCGCGAGCCGCAACACAAGCGAACTCCTCGCCCGGGTCGAGCCGGACGACCTGCTGCAGTACGGCCTCATCCCGGAGATCATCGGCCGCCTGCCGGTAATCGCCACACTGGGTGAACTGGACGCCGACGCCCTCATGGAAATCCTCCTCAGGCCAAAAAACGCTCTCGTGAAGCAATACCAGCGACTGCTCGAAATGGAAGACGTCAAGCTGACCTTCACGGACGAGTCGCTCCAGGCGGTGGTGAACGAGGCGATGGACAAGAAGACGGGCGCGCGATCGCTGCGGTCCATCCTCGAGGAAGTGATGCTGGACGTGATGTTCAACGCGCCGACGCAGGAAGACCTGAGTGAAGTGATCGTCACCGGGGAGACCGTCACGGAGAAATCGCCGCCCGTTTACGTTCAGGGCAAGGAAAGCAAGCAAAGCGCCTGATCCCCACCCCGCGGCATCAACGGAATCCCATGATCACCCTGAATCGCAACGAACCCATTACATTCGACGACAAGCTGCCGCTCATTCCCCTCCGTGAAGTGGTCGTGTTCCCCTACATGGAATACCCCCTCATCATTGCGCGGGACGCTTCCATCAAGGCCCTGGAGCATGGGGTCAACAACGACCGGCTGCTCTTCCTGACCGCCCAGCGGAACCCCGATATCGAGCAGCCCGCGAAAGAGGACGTGCACCGGACCGGCATCGTAGCCCGCATCCTGCAGGTGGTGAAACTGCCCAACGGCCTGATCCGCGTGCTTGTGGAGGGGATCGTCCGCGCGCGGATCGTCCGGTTTCTGTCCACGGACCCCTACATGCGGGTGAAGATCACCCTGGTGGAGGAGGCGGGGGACACCGAGGCGGAGGTGCAGGCGCGACTGCGGACCGTCGTGGACCAGTTCACGGAGTACATCAAGCTGAACCAGCAGGCGCCCGACGAGATCCTGCTGTCCCTGCAGAACATGGACGACGCCCAGCGCCTGGTGGATACGATGTCGGCCTTCATCCAGCAGAGCCCCCAGGTCAAGCAGCGGCTCATCGAAGCACCGTCGATCATCGAACAGCTCGATGAACTGGCGGCCCTCCTGGCCACGGAACTGGAGATCCTGGAGATCAAGAACCAGCTCGACGGGGAAGTCCGGGACCGCATCACCAAGTCGCAGCGGGAGTTCTTTCTCCAGGAACAGATGCGCGTGATCAAGCAGGAACTGGGCGAGCTGGAGGACCTGCCGGAGAACCCGGACGGCCTGGCCCAGCAGATCGCGGACGCGAAGATGCCCAAAGAGGCCCACGAAAAGGCCATGAACGAGCTGGAAAAGCTCCAGCAGATGCACCCGACTTCACCCGAAGCGACGGTGATCCGGAACTACCTGGAATGGCTCGTCGAAGTCCCGTGGAGGAAACGCACGCGGGACAGCCGGGACATCGGCCGGGTGGCGTCCGTGCTCGACGCCGATCACTACGGGCTGGAAAAACCCAAGGAACACATCCTCGAGTACCTGTCGGTCATCCAGTTGACGCGGCACCTGAAGGGACCGATCCTGTGCCTGGTCGGCCCGCCCGGCGTGGGCAAGACGTCCCTCGGCCGTTCGGTCGCGCGCGCAATGGGCCGCAAGTTCGTCCGCATGTCCCTCGGCGGCGTGCACGACGAGGCCGAGATCAGGGGGCACCGCCGGACCTACATCGGTTCCATGCCCGGACGCATCATCCAGGCGATGCGCCGCGCCAGGTCCGTCAATCCCGTCATCCTGCTCGACGAGGTGGACAAGCTCGGCCGGGACGTGCGCGGCGACCCCGCGTCGGCCCTGCTCGAGGTGCTGGATCCCGAACAGAACAATGCCTTCAACGATCACTATCTTGAGGTGGACTACGACCTGTCCCGGGTATTGTTCATCACGACGGCCAACACCACCGAAACCATCCCTCCGGCACTGAACGACCGCATGGAGATCCTCGAGTTGCCCGGTTATCTCGAAACGCAGAAACTGGCCATCGCGAAGGAGTTCCTCGTGCCGAAGCAGATCAAGGCCCACGGACTGACGAAGGAACGGGTCACCTTCAGGAAGGACGCCCTGCTGGCCGTCATCCGGGAATATACCCGCGAGGCCGGCGTCCGGGGACTGGAGCGCCACATCGCCGCGGTCTGCCGCAAGCTGGCCCGCAAGGTGGTGGAAGGAAAGTCCGGCAAGCGGATGCAGGTGACGCGCAACCAGCTTTCAGGCTATCTCGGCGTTCCGCGCTACCTGGATTCCGAAGTGGTGAAACAGGACTCGGTGGGGATCGCCACGGGGCTCGCGTGGACGCAGTCGGGCGGCGACATCCTCACCATCGAGGTCAGTGTCCTGAACCGCCGCGGCGCCGGGAGACTGACGCTGACCGGCCAGTTGGGAGAAGTGATGCAGGAGTCGGCCCACGCGGCGCTCACCTACGCCCGGTCCAGGGCGGCCTCGCTGGGACTCGAGCCGGATTTCTACAAGAACGTCGAGATCCACGTGCACATGCCCGAAGGCGCGATCCCCAAGGACGGACCTTCCGCCGGCATCACGATCGCGACGGCGCTCTGTTCGGCGCTGACCGGCGTGCCGGTCCGGTGCGACATCGCCATGACGGGCGAGATCACGCTCCGGGGGAACGTCCTGCCCATCGGCGGACTGAACGAGAAGTTGATCGCCGCGCTCCGGGCCGGCATCAAGGAAGTGGCGATTCCGCTCCGCAACCGGAAGGACCTGGTGGACGTGCCGCCGGAGGTGAAGGACGGGATCGAGATCATCCCCGTATCGACCATGGACGAAGTCCTCAAACGGACCATGGGCATGACGGTCGTGGAGTCCCGCGTGCCCGCCTTGCTCCCCGCCCAGTCTGTCGCCCAACCGTCCATCAAGCCGGTCTAGCGGTCAGCGGTCCACCTGGGCCGCCTGTGCCGCCTGTGCCGCGGCCTCCAGATCGGCAACCAACCCGTCAGAGGGTTCACCGCACCGCTGCCTCCAGATCGGACACCAGTTCGCTACCGCCCGCGATTTCCAGCGTTCTCCGCGTTCCCGCTCCGATTTCGATATTCACCGTTACCGCGTCGGACGGCATGATCCCCGGGAACTTGTCTCCCCATTCGACCAGGCAGACGCACGTGTCCAGGTATTCTTCCAAGCCGAGGTCCAGCACCGACTCGGGGTCGTCCAGGCGGTAGAGATCGAAGTGGGCCACGGGAACCCGGCCAAGCTGACCAGGCTGACCAGGCTGACCAGACTGACCAGACTGACCGTAGTATTCGTTCACGAGGGTGAAGGTGGGACTCGTGACCGGTTCCGTGATGTCGAGGCCCGCGCAGATCCCCTGGATAAAACAGGTTTTCCCCGCGCCCAGGTCGCCGGACACCTGCACGGTGTCCCCCGGCGCCAGCCACGCCGCAAGCCGTCTCCCGACCCGCGCAGTCTGACCGGGACCGTCCGTGTCGAAACTGCGCCGTACGGGCCGGGACTGCGCGTCCCCATGTATCGAAGCGTTCACCCGATTTCCTTGAGTCCGCCCATGTAGGGGATCAGCACCTCCGGGATGCGGATGCTGCCGCGCCCGGTCTGGTAGTGCTCGAGCACCGCGATCAGGGTCCGCGCCATGCCCATGCCCGATCCGTTCAGGGTATGCACGAACTGGCTCTTACCGGCCTTGTTCCGGTACCGGATCCCGCTCCTCCGCGCCTGGAAGTCCTCGAAATTGCTGCAGGAAGAGACCTCCAGCCACCGGTCCACCCCGGGCGCCCAGGCTTCCAGGTCATAGCACTTGGCCGCCGCGAAACTCAGGTCGCCCGTGCTCAGCGAGACCACGCGGTAGGGGATGTTAAGCAACTGCAGCACTTCCTCCGCGTCGTTCACCAGCGTCTCCAGTTCATCGTAGGAGGTCTCGGGACGGACGAATTTGACCATCTCCACCTTGTCGAACTGGTGCACCCGGATCAGGCCGCGGGTCTCCCGACCGTAGGAACCTGCCTCGCGGCGGAAGCAGGGGCTGTAGGCCGTGTAGTAGATGGGCAGGTCGTCCTCGGAGAGGATCTCGTCGCGATGCATGTTGGTTACCGGGACCTCCGCCGTGGGGATGAGGAACAGGTCGTCCAGGTCGGTCCGGTACATGTCCTCTTCCATCTTCGGCAGCTGGCCCGTGCCGAACATGCTCTGTCGGTTTACGATGTAGGGCGGAATGACTTCCGTGTATCCGTGTTTCTGGATGTGGAGGTCGAGCATGAACTGGATCAATGCGCGCTGCAGCCGCGCGCCCTCGCCCTTGAAGAGGACGAAGTGGCTGCCCGATATCTTGCCCGCCCGTTGAAAGTCGATGATGTCGAGGGATTCGCCCAGGTCCCAGTGGGCCTTGCGCTCGAACTCCACCTCGGGCGTGGACCCCCAGCGGCGTACCTCCACGTTGGCGCTTTCGTCGGCGCCGACCGGCACCGAGGGATGGGGTATGTTGGGCAGGCGCTCTAGCACGGACTGCAGGCTGTCCTGGAGTCCGGCCAGGTCGGTGTCGATACCCTTGATGCGCGCGGACACCTCCCGCATCTCCTCGATCCGGGCGGAAGCGTCTTCGCCGTCGCGTTTCATCCGGGCGATTTCGTCGGACACGGTGTTCCGCCGCTGCTTGAGCGACTCGCTCGTCTGCAGCAGTTCCCGCCGCCGGGCATCCAGGTCGAGGAACCCGTCGACGTCGACCCGCTCGTTCTTGTTCGCCGCCGCCTGTTTTACCACGTCGGGGTTATTCCTGACGAATCGCTGGTCTAACATGATCCCTCCGTGTCCGGGCACCTGTTGGAAAGGCCGCTGCCCAAGCGCCTGTCGGGTGGGCCGCTGCCCGGGTATTCATTGTTGTCTTGCTGCGATAAATCACGGTAAAATAGGAAGAGGCCTCCGCGCCCGGCAAGCAGAAACGAAACGGTGGCACTGGACGCGCCGGCCGGGCCGTTCAACGGTTCCTGTACTCCAGCATGCCCCAGTGGCAAAGGGCGAAGTCGTACTTCACCGGGTCTTCCGGGTCGAATCTACGTAGCGCCCGCGTGACCTCCTCGGCCATTTTCCAGTCCGCCTGCTTTCGGGACGTCAGGCCCAGCCGCCTGGAAATCCGCGCCACGTGGGTGTCGATCGGCATCACCAGGCGGGCGGGATGTATACGCGGCCAGAGGCCCAGGTCCGGGTCTTCCCGCCGGACCATCCACCGGACGTAGAGGTTCATCCGCTTGCAGGCGCTGCCCGATACCGGGGAGGGCAACAGGTAGCGGATCCCCGTTTGCTTCCCGTGCCGCTCCCCGGGATGGTCCTCCCGCGTGTATCCGAGCAGCGTACCGGAGAAATGGGCAAGCGCCGGACCCGTGTGGGTATCCGAAGGGCGGTGGCCCGCGGCAAAGAGCGCGCCGAGGGAGCCGTACCGCCGCAGGGCCTTCCCCATGACCGCGGCCAGCGTCGACAGGTCCCGTCCCCGCGTCCACCGGTATACGAATCCGTCGAATTGCACGCCGTCCCGCCCGTGGTCGAAACCCATGACGAAGTCCCAGGGCGCGCCTCCCATCCTCCGCAACGCGTCGCCGGCCGCGTCCGTGATCGTTTCCGCCCGGCCGTAGGCCAGCGAAGCCGCGACCAGCCCGGCGATCTCCTGGTCCTCCGGACGTTCGAAGCGTCTTACCACTTCGAGCGGATCGGGCGCGATCATGGAAGGATCGAAGGAACGGTACAGGGCTTCCAGCCGGTTTCCGATCGCGGTCCAGTCGATACGCGTCATGGTGAATCGTCCGTGTTGCGGGCCAGGTTTTCGAAGCCTGGGTCCGGTTAAGAGATGGCGTATGCGGCTTGACTTGAATATATTCGCAAGGTGCGACTTCCGTAACCCGATTCGTACCCGTACCGCGCCGGTCCTGCGCTGGGCCTTCACCGGTCCTGTGCCGGCCCTGTGCCGCTCCTGCAGAGGATGGCCGAGGTCCGGCGGCGAGGTGCTCTAATGAACCCCGAGCAGCTGATTCAGCAAATAGACCGTGGCCGGATCGAAGCGGTGTACTTCTTCTCCGGCGACGAGGCGTACCGGAAGGAAGAAGCCGTGGATACGCTGGTCGCCCGGATCGTCGAGCCGGGGACGGAGGCGTTCTGCATGGACGTGCTTCGCGGCGACGAAAGCGACGCCGCGGCGATATTGACCGCCGCCTCCCTCGTGCCCATGATGACCGACCGCCGGTTGGTCGTCGTCAGGGATTTCCACAAGTTGCCGCAGAAGGACAAGGAAGCCGTGGCGGACTATGCGGAACGGCCCGTGCCGAGTACGGTCCTTGTGCTCGAGACGCCCCGGGTGAACCTGAAGACCAGGCTGTACGAACGGCTTGCGGCCTCGGCGGTCACGGTGGTGTTCTACCCCCTGTTTCCGGAGAAGGTCCCTTCGTGGCTTCAGCAGCAGGCGAAGCGGTACGGAAAGCGGCTGACCCCGGAGGCCGCGCACCAGTTGCAGGCCATCGTGGGGACGGACCTGGGGGAACTGGCCGGAGAGGTGGAGAAACTGGCCGTGTTCGTAGGCGGCCGGGATGCGATTGCGGCCGGCGACGTGGAGAGTACGCTCGGGCCCGTTCGCGCGGGGACGGTGTTCGACATCGCCGAAGCCGTCGGCGAGAAGGACCTGGCCCGGGCGCTGGTGGCCTACGAGCGTGCGATAGACGGCGGAGACGCGCCCCAGGCCATCGTGGCGCTCTTCGTCCGCCACCTGGTGATCCTCTGGAAGATCAGGTTCCTGAAAAGGGACCGTCGGACGGACGACGACATCAAGAAGAAGCTGCAGCTGGGATGGGGGTTCAACCGGTTCTACAACCGCTATGCCGCCCAGTCCAGGCTGCTGGCGGGACGGGATCTGCTCAGCGGGTTCGAGGCGCTCTACGAAGCCGATACCGCCCTGAAATCCAGCGCGTTGCCGCCCGAACACGTCATGCGGCGGCTGTTGTATACGTTGTGCACCGGGCACGCGGCATAGCGGCAAAGACACGGAGGGCCGGCCAGGCGCCACGGGCGCCGCGATTGTGAAACCGACCGAAGGCATCGTAATCAGGGAACACCGGGGCGTGTTCGACGTGGAGACCCGGCACGGGATCTTCGCCTGCGCGTTGCGCAGCAGGATGAAGAAGGCGCTGATTTATCCGGAACGGGACGACCAGCATCACTCCGTCGAGCAGGTCGGCCGTATCGACGCCGTGAATCCCGTGGCCATCGGCGATCGCGTGCGCGTCGTGGAGGACCAGGGCGAGACCGGCGCTATAGAGGAAGTGCTCCCGCGCCGCTCCAAACTCTCCCGTCTCGCCCCCGGCAAGCGGCGCATGGAACAGATCATGATCGCCAACGCCGACCATCTCGTCGCCGTCTTCTCGGTGCGGGACCCGCGTCCGAACCAGCAGTTGCTGGACCGGCTGCTCGTGGCCGCGGAGGCCGGCAACCTCGCCCCGGTCATCTGCCTGAACAAGATCGATCTGTCGAAGGACGGGGACCCGGACATCGCGGCGATCTACGAACGGTGCGGTTTCCGCGTCATCCCGGCCAGCGCCGTGACGGGGGAAGGAGTCGACCTGCTGAAAGCCACGCTTCGGAACCGGGTTTCCGCGATCGCGGGCCCGTCCGGAGCGGGGAAGACTTCCCTGCTGAACGCCATGCAACCCGGCCTTGGACTGCGGGTCCGCGAGGTGAACCGGACGACGGGCCGCGGCCGGCACACCACCACCTATCTCGCCGCGCACCGGCTCGATGCGGGGGGCCTGGTGATCGACTCTCCGGGGATCCGGGAATTCAGCCTGTGGGACGTGTCGCCGCGCGAACTACCGGAGTTGTTCCCCGAAATGCGCGGTCACCTGGCGGGTTGCAGGTTCCACGACTGCACGCACGTCCACGAACCGGACTGTACACTGCGAGCCGCCGTGGCAGCGGGCGACGTGACACGTGAGCGATACGACAGCTACGTCGCGTTGCGTAAAGAACTGGATGGTCGTTAGAATCCGATGCCCCGGTCCGGGTCCGCGCAAATCCCGGAGAAGGTGATCAACTCGTCCAGGGGCAGTTCCATCTCCCGGCCCGATACGAGACGCTTCGATCGGATGACGACGTTCAGGTGGTTGGGCAGGTGCGTCTCGTCGAACCCCGTTATCGCCCCGATTTCTTCCTCCCGGACGGAGACCGCGTCCCCGCACAGCAGCAGCCCCGCTTCCGAAACTTCCGCGAATCCGATATAGGCGGCACGGTCCACGTTCGAACCCGGTCCGGCGTCTTCTTCGTCGGTGCAGATGAGTTCGAGGACATCGCCCCGCCGTACCGCCCGGGAAAGCTGGGGGATCAGGCTCAGGCCCCGGTCCTCCGTGGTCAGGTCCAGCACGGCGAACAGGCGCGCCGACAGTTCCGTCTTGCTCGAGTAGTGCGCCCGGTTGACCTTGCCTTCCACGTGAGGATCCCTGGACTTCGCCATATCAGGTTCCTTCCCGAATAGTGTCACATGCAGCGTTACACACAGGTCACTAGCGGCTGAATCCCGCGAGCAGGACGCCGATTGCATCCTGCGCCCGGCGCGCCGTCGACGCCGGGCCGACGAAGTTGTTTATCATGATCGAGAAGACCAGGGGCTCGCCGTCCAGGGTATGGACGTAGCCGCTCAGACAGCTCACGCCGGTCAGCGTGCCGGTCTTCGCCCTGAGATTGCCCATGGCCGCCGTATCCTTCATCCGGTTGGCCAGGGTTCCGTCCACCCCGGCGACGGGCAGCGCCTCCCGGAAGTCGTCGCCGATTTCGGGGTCGTGGTACGCCGCCGTCAGCAGTGCCGCGACCTGGTCGGGCGATACGTAGTTGTACCACGAGAGCCCGGAACCGTCCGCGAACCGGTAGGCATCGGGGTCCAGGCCGATATAGTCCGCCAGGACCTGACGCAGGGCGGCCAGCCCGTCGGCGGACGAGCCCGGCTCGCCCGTCGTGTGGCGTCCCATGGTCTTGATGAGCAGTTCCGCCGTAAGGTTGTGGCTGTACTTGAGCAGGCGGGCCAGGGCCCCGGTCACCGGCGGTGAACGGTAGGTCGCCACCGTCCGGGCGCGGGTTGGCGTGACGCCCCTTCGGACCGGTCCCGTCACGCGAACGCCGCGGGCCTGCAGCTTGTCCCGGAACAGTTTCCCCGCGTACAGACCGGGCGTTTCGACAGACCGGAAGTACTCCCGCTCGCCCGCGTTCATGGCGACCCGGCCGGATATGGTGATCCGGTTGGACCGCGACGGCCAGTCCCGCTCGATCCTGAGCGGTTCGGCGGACGAGGTATCCCCCGCCGCCGCCGTCAGGGCCTCCACGACAAAGGATACGGACGTCGTCGGCGGATCGACCCGGACCGTTACGGGCGCGCCGACGGCGGCCCCGGGCGAAATGCCGATCTTCACGCTGTTTCCGTTTACCGAGAGCGCGTTCAGGGAGGCGGAGTAACTGTACTGCACGTCGTCCCACATCCACCCTTCGCCGTAAGGTACGCGGTCCAGGTAGGCGTCGTCGACGACGATGTCGCCCGCGATGACCCGTGCGCCGTACGACCCGGCGACCAGGCCGGCGAGGCTGTCCAGGTGCGCCGATTCCAGCATGGGGTCCCCGCGCCCGAGCAGGTACAGCGACGTGTGCAGCGTGTCGTCTGCGGCATAGGCGTCTCCGTCCGCGAAGACGCTCGTCAGGTAGCGGTAGTCGGGGCCCATGGTCCGCAGGACGCCCAGGGCGGTGAACAGCTTGGTATTGGACGCGGGATGGAACAGCCCTTCGGAATGCCGTGCGAAGAGTACCCGGCCCGTGACCGGTGAAACGACCTTCACGCCAACGGACATGGGGGCCAGGTCCGGATGGTCCAGGATCCGGCCTATGTCCTCCGCCAGGCTGCGTTCCGGCCCGGAAGGCCCCCCACGGAACTGCAGGGGACCGCCGCAGGCGAGCACGAGCAGGGCCAGCACCAGGACCGACAGCAGGATACCGGCAGCGGGAGCGGACGGCGCTTTCATGGCGGCGGCGGTGGGAAAGACGGCCGCGCCGGGTGTCGGTTTCGTTTTCATGACAGCACCCGGTCGATCGCCCGGACCACGTCATCGTAACGGGCAGGCAGTTCCAGGGGGGACTGTCCGTGTCTCACGTTGACGCCGTCCAGCCGGTCTTCATGATATCCGACCTTGAAATCGGTGAACTTCAGTCCGTTCGCCGTGGAGATGATGATGACGCGGTCCGTGGACCGGATCTCGCCCTGTTCGACCATCTTGAAGAGCGCGGCCAGCGCGACGCCCGTGTGCGGACAGTTGTAGAGACCGGTCAGGTCGCCGCGGGCGGAGGCGTTCGCGATCTCGTCCTCGGTGGCCTGTTCGACCTTGCCGTCGAAGGCCTTCAGCACGCGGACGGCGCGCTTGTAGCTGACGGGGTTGCCGATCTGGATGGCGCTGGCCACCGTCGACTCGGCGTGGATCGGTTCGTATTCATCGAATCCCTTCAGGTAGCTCTGGTAGAGCGGATTGGCCCGCGCGGCCTGGGCACAGACGATACGCGGCCGCTTGTCAATCAGCCCGAGTTCCTCCATCATCAGGAACCCCTTGCCCAGCGCGGAAACGTTGCCGAGGTTGCCGCCGGGTATGATGATCAGGTCGGGCACCTCCCAGTCGAACTGCTGGCAGATCTCGATCCCGATCGTCTTCTGGCCTTCCAGGCGGAGGGAATTCATGGAATTCGCGAGGTAGATGCCTTCGCTCTCGGCCACCTGCTGGACGATCTCCATGCATCCGTCGAAATCCGTATCCAGGGACAGGGTCAGCGCGCCGTGGGAGATGGGCTGTATGAGCTGGGTCACGGAGACCTTGTCCCGGGGCAGGAACACGATGGCCGGGATGCCCGCCGAGGCGCAGTAGGCCGCCAGCGAAGCCGAGGTATCTCCCGTCGACGCGCACGCGATCCCCCGGATATCCTGGCCTTCCTCGATCATCTGGTTGACCATGGAGACCAGCACGGTCATGCCCAGGTCCTTGAACGAACCGGTGTGGTTGTTGCCGCACTGCTTCACCCAGAGGTCGCCCAGGCCGAGTTCCTCGCCGAGCCGTTCGGCCCAGAAAAGGTTGCTGCCGCCCTCGTAAATGGAGACGACGTGCTGGTCGTCCACCGCGGGACAGACCCATTCCTTCTTGCCCCAGACCGAACTCCCGTACGGATACTCCGTCCGCCGGTACCGCTCGTCGAACAGTCTCATCCAGCCTGCGGCGCCCCGAACCCTCAGGCTGTCCATGTCATGGGCGACATCGAGCAGGCCCCCACAGGCCCGGCACCGGTAGATGATTTCATTCAACGGATAGGTCTCGCCGCAGCCTTCGATGCAGTAAAACCAGGACCTGTATTCCATGGGGAACCCGTTTTTGTACACGGCAATGCTGTTTTTTGAATAAAATGAAATAAAATGTTGACTATGATCGGGACCGGATATATACTTATAACTCGCTGAATGGCGCACTACCAAACACAGCCGAACCATTACCAGCGCAACACCTTATGCGGGGCCGTGTACAAAGTCAAGGAAGATTTGGCGGCGTCCGCGGGGGTTGTGATGAGTACGATAGCGTAATGGATTCGGGCCGTGTTGTGCAATTCGTTTCAGCCCATATCGAAGGATGAAATTTATTTCGTGTTACGTGTCATCCGGAACGGCCCCATACAGGTGGCAAAATACGGCCCTTGGTCTTGTTTCTCTTAGAGTTCCAAGGGGTTTCGGGCATGGACCCGTGCGCGCCGTCGGGCGGCTCGAAATCTGGCACGTTGTTTGCATTTGATAGGTACTCGGATCACTGACATTCAAAATCGATGTTTCGTCGCGTGTTCATGCCCTTGCACGCGGCCGTTGTGTATGTCGTTTCAGTTATTTTAAGGTATTCAGATTACTTATTTATATACGATTGCCCCAATACCATCGCTGGAGGGAGGTGAGTGTCGAAAGAAGTACAGTTGGAATCTGAAGTCGAGTCTGCAACATTACGATACCGTCAGCAGGCCGGGGCAAGCTGACAATAATCAGAAGGGCTCTGTTAAACGAGGAGTGAATTAGATGTCTATAACAATTTCACGAGCTTTGCGCTTCGCATTCGCTTTCGCGTTAGTGCTCAGCATCTCGACGGAAGCACAGGCGCAGATTTCGCTGGGTAAGATTTCCGGTGTCGTGGTCGACAGTGCGACGCGGGAACCGCTGCCTGCGGCCAGTGTCCGCGTCGAGGGCACGGTTATGGGTGCGATGGCGAACGACATGGGTGAGTACTTCATCCTCAACGTACCGCCCGGCACCTACACCCTGGTGGTGAACGTCATCGGTTATGTCCCGGTGCGTGCCATAGGTACGCAGGTGGATGCCGATATCACCACGACGCTCAACTTCGAACTGGAGTCCACGATTCTCGAGTCCGCCGAGGCGGTCGAAGTCGTGGCGACCCGGGACCTGGTTGAGAAGAGTCTGACCTCCACCCGGACCATCGTGCAGGCCGAGGAAATCCAGGCGCTGCCGGTGGTGAATATCGCCGAAGTGGTCCTGACCACCGCGGGCAGCTTCGCCGGCAACCTTCGCGGCGGCCGTCCCCAGGATCAGCAGACCACGATCGACGGTGCCACGGTGACGGGGCAGCAGAACAACACGGGCCAGGCGTTTACGATCAACCCCTACATGATCCAGGAGCTTCAGGTCAAGACGGGTACGTTCAACGCCGAGTACGTGAACGCGCTGGCTGGCATCACGACGGTGGTGACCCGCGAAGGCGGTTCCAGTTACAACGGTAACTTCGAGTACCGTACGCTCGGCCAGAAAGGCCTCAACTGGACCAAGCCGCCCGATCTCGATATCGTCGACGCCTACCGGGCCGGTTCCTGGTCGGAGCAGGATCTGCGCGAGATCATCCAGGGCGCGATCGACAAGACGAACGCCTTCAACAGCGATCCCGCCCGCGCGGACGACGGTCTCAGGATGCAGGACCCCTTCGACGTGCTGGACATGACCGGCGCGCCGGACAGCTGGTCCGCCATCTATAAGCGCGACACCTATTATTGGGATTACGATCGGGTCATTCCCGAACCCGAAGCCATCCTCTGGTCCTACCTGACGGACGGCCTGCCGGAAGCCCAGGCGAATAGCGGTGTCGCGGTGAACCGCGATGCACCGGTGGATCGTTCGTTCCACCCGGACAAGTACAACCAGTTTGCCCGGAACAACCGGACGGAGAAGCGCCCGGTCCAGATCGACTTCGGCATGGGCGGTCCGCTGGGCAACAAGCTGAACTGGTTCGCTTCAGGCCGGTTCACCGAGAGTTGGGGCCGCAATCCCAATGACTACTCCCGCCTGATGAACACCTTCGTGAAGATGACCTACCGGCCGCGGACCAGCATGAAGCTGTCCATGTCCGGACTCATCGAAGACCAGGGTTTCTTCAGCAAGAAGGGTCAGCGGAGCACGGCCTATGGCTGGAAGTACAACGCCGATGGCCTCAACCAGAACTACAACGGCCGTTTTCACTTGAACGTGGCGTATACCCATACGCTCAGTCCGCGGACATTCTACGAGATCCGTTTCAGCCACCTGCGCGAGTACAACGAACGCTATAATCCCAAGTACGGCAAGGAACCACTGCCGGCACTTACTTCCGCGTTCATCAACTCCGTGGGTTACTCGGCACTCGAGGAAGGCGCCGGTACGCAGGTGCCCTACATCCTGTACGGCGACCAAGCTTACTCTTCGATCGATTTCGGCAACTACTCGAGCGTGCGGCCTTTCAAGACGGACATCAACTTCGCCATTACCAGCCAGGTGAACTCGAACCACCAGTTCAAGGGCGGTTTCGGCGTGACGATGAACGACTATGAAGAGAGCACGAGAGGCCCCGCCCGGGGTAACGCCGTGTCGCTCTTCAACGACCTGAATCTGGACCCGACCGCCAGCACGCTGCCCCTCGCCGGCAGGCAGGCGCACGTGTATCCGGTCGAGTACTTCGCGTACATGCAGGATCGGATCGAGTACGGAAGTCTCGTGGTGAACGCAGGGCTGCGGCTGGACATCTTCAACGCCAACGCCAACGCGATCAACCCGTACCGTCCGCGTTCAGGTCCGGGTCCGGAGCACGACGATCCGGAATACCGTACGTTGGATCCGTCGATGAAGACGGGTCTGGCGCCACGCATCGGTATCTCGCATCCGATCACGGACCGCGCCGCGCTGCACTACTCGTACGGCATCTTCAACCAGCGCCCGCCGTTGCAGCATCTGTACATGGGCCTGGTTCAGACCTCGCCGTTCGAGCGTAACCACGGCAATCCGGACCTTCCGTTCCAGAAGTCCACGAACTACGAGATGGGTCTGCAGGCCGAGCTCTATCCCGGTTACTACGTGGACGTTACCGGTTATTTCCGTGATGCGAACAACCAGCCGCTTACCTGGCTCTTCGCACCGGACGTAGCCTTCATCGGCGGATCGCAACGCGAAGTTTCCATCCTGCTTCCGACGTTTGCCCAGGACGCACGGGGACTCGAGTTGTCGGTACGGCGCCAGATGGCCAACCGGTTCTCGGTACGGGCCAACTACACCCTGGCCTTTACATCGGATCTGACCACGCCGCAAACCGTCCGCGAACGCGGCGGCGAAACGGTGCTGGTATTCTCCGACTTCGTGGACGGGACGCCGACTCCGGATACCTACATCCGCGAGTTCACCGCTAACGATCGACGTCATCGTATTGTCGCGAACCTCCTGCTCGAGCTGCCCTATGGCATCAGCGCTTCATTCCTGACCAAGGCGCAGAGCGGCAACCAGTACCGCACGTCCAGCGACCAGGCGATTGATCCGCTCGGTCTGCTTGCTGCTGCGCATCGTTCGCCCTGGACCTGGACAACCGACCTGTTCGCCCAGAAGAATTTCGATCTCGGCGATGTGCGGCTCGGCGTGTTCACCCAGGTCAACAACCTCTTCGACCGGGCGAACATCTATACCGTCGCCAGCGCCTCTAACAACGCGGCCGGCGATCGCTGGCAACGCCGCGGCGATCCCGTGGGTCTCGTAGGCGGTCCGGTAGGTGGTATCGGTACGCAGGGCAACGGACCACGCGATATCTGGATAGGTCTCAACTTAGCATGGTAAATCCAAAGCGGGGAGGCGCGCAGGTTAAGCGCGTCTTCCCGCAAGGTTGGCAGCGTTCTCGGAACGTTGCCGGCATAAGGAGGTTCATTTTGAAGAAATGGCGTCGATACGTAACAGCCGGAGCGTTGGTGATTTCTTCGGCGGCAATCCTTGGGACAGCTTCATATCTCACGGCTTTGCCGGACGCGCCGGCAAACTCCGCGACGGCTCAGGGAGTTCCGGTTCCCCACGAGCTTGGCGTGGGTGAAAGGCAGCCTGCCTATATCGGCGGTCAGACCTATATGGCCGTCATGAATTCGGAACTGACCGATACCTACACCGGTTGGGGTTGGCGTGGGTCCGGCCGTTCCATGAGTCCGACGATGGGCTATCCTTCGTACACTTTCCCGGCGGGCGGGTTGGACGCGCCGCTGTGGGCGTCGGCCTTCGGCATCACGGCCTATCTGCCTGACGCCGTGGCCGGTATGCCTGCAAGCCGGGCCGAAGGTGCTTTCGTCGGTACGAACAACGTATACCGGGCTCCGCCTCACCAGCGTGAGAATCCGCCCGCGGGCTTCTGGTCCGATCAAGGCGGCTCGCAGAGCCCCGGTTTTGGTGGCGGCACAGTGGGCCCCGGTGGATACCGCGAGCCCTTCATCACGGAAGCCACCTTCAACACGAACGCCGGTATTCGGATCCTGCGTCAGTCGTACAGCTTCAGCTACGGCTATGGCCATACGAATGACTTCATCCTGCTGCGTCATGTATTGAACACGCATGGCGATGTGGATGTGAATACCGATAATAGTCCGGAATTAAACGGAGCCACGGTCAAGAACTTCCTGATCATCTTCAACTACGACTTCGATATTCCATGGACGAACAATCCCCTCCTGACGGGCGGGGCGATCGGCGGTGGTACCGGTGGCGACGACAAGCAGCCGCCCGCCATGTTCAGCCGCGTGATGCCTCTCGCCGTACCGGAAGGGCTGATCAACTCGGGCCGTTACAACCAGGCGCCTTACAGCGACCGGTTCTACTCCGGCCTGGTCACCATGTTCGACGAGGACAATCCTGGACATCCGGGTATCGATTCCTACGTGTGGAATACCACCAACGGTAACTTCAATCCGTTGCACGTGGGCGAAGCCTCCCTGATGATCCTCGAAGGTTCCGGCGACGACGATGCGCTTGGTGACACGAACAACGTCGCGGCGCTGGATATTTACGATGCGCCGTCCGTCGGCCTGTTCAACACCCACGAATGGTGGATCGCCGACTTGAGAGGCGTGTTCGGCTGGTACGAGGGCTCGCTTACCAAGTACCTCGAGAACAAGAAGGTCAACGTTCCGGGCGGTAGCAGTGCGCCGCATCCGGATCTCTTCACCAGCGGTTCGCCCCTCGGCAGAACGACCGATATCAGCACCTGGACCGCCAAGACGCAGCCGGGTGGATCGGCCGCGGGCATGGGTTTAATGTGGGGCGACCCGCGTAACCTGACCCAGCCCGGCAATCCCGGTGCGGCTCAGGGTGTGCAGTCTGGTCAGTACGACAGTTTTACGCTCTTCGATCTCGACGGCGTGTTCAGGGGCATCGTGCCCGATCCGTACAACGGAAGCGACACGAAGGAAGAGACCTCGGGCGCCGGTTGCATCCGGAACGCCCTGGGCTGGGGCCCCTACACCAAGGCGCCCGGCGAAGACCTGACCATCTGGCATGTTGACCTCATCGGCGCCGGCAAGGACGGCGCTTATGACGTGTATCTCCGCGCTATGGACGTTTGGATGCAGCGGAAGTACAACATGGCGAACAATACGTACTACTGGGACGGCTCCAATGACCGGACCATCCCCATGTACAACGCCGATGGTTCCGTAATGCGGGACGGCGACGGCGCGGTCATGTCGCAGACCATCAACTTCGGTCGCGGCGCAGCCAGCGGCACGCTGTTCCACCCGCCTCCGCCTCCTACCCTGTCGGTCTTCCCGACCGCCAACGGTACGATCGCGCTGGCGTGGGCCAACAATGCGGAAACGGCTATCGATCCGGGCCGGGGCACCGCGGACTTTGCGAAGTACCGCGTGTACCGCGCTTCCGGTTTCATCGATCAGTTCCCGACCGCTACAGTAGCCCATGATGTCGGTTACAACAGTACGGTGATTCCGCCGAATCTCGGTCTGAGCGACGGCGCCGCACCGGTCACGGACGTAACCGATCCGACGAGTGCCGCGGTGAAGCAGGGCCATCCCTACGCCCGGTTCATCCATGAAGGACTGACGCTCGGCGCCGATTACAACATCGGCCGGGTTTACGACTTCGTGGCCGACGACCTGGTGAAGCGCTTCGCGGCGCCGAACTTCTCCGGTCCGTATGTCCAGATCGCTGAATTCGGCGGCGGTGGCGGTAATCAGACCAACAGCCTGAATCCGCCGGAATCCGTTTCCTATCCGAACCCGTATCCGGCTGGCAACAGGCTGCCGGGTTTCGAGGATGATTTCATCGAAACCAAGCCGAGTTCGGCACAGATCGTCGAAGCGAACAATGCACTGGGCGCTACGACGGCCATCGCCACCAGCTTCTCGGATCGCTATCCGGATGCCATCGGATCCGGCGATGCGCAGATTACCAGTGTCGGCGGTATTCCCACGGATCCCCGACTGGTCGGCAAGAGCGGTTATATGTTCGAAGATCGTTCCGTGCTGATCGGTTTCAGCTACTGGTACTACGTAGCCTCGGTGGATAACGAAAGCGCGCAACAGCACGATTTCGATAACTACGTGGCAGATCAGGGCTCTACGCAGCGCGTGATCACCCGTACGATCAACGGGCTCGAGAGTTTCTACACGATGAACGCTAACGGTACGGACGGACGCTGGCACGGCCAGTATCCGTACCGGGGTTTGACGGTGGGACCGCAGGTACCGGGACAGGACGTTATCCCGACTACCGTGATCCGTAACGAGGTTGTGGGCGGTGTGGCCGAATTCGAGAATCTGATTACGGTCGCGCCCAACCCCTTCGTCTTCCAGGCCCAGTGGGATCTGGCAACGAAGTCGCAAACCGTCAAGTTCTTCAACGCTCCGGTACCGTCCCGCATCACGATCTTCGATGCGGCCGGCCTGCTGGTGAAGCAGTTCTCTGTGCCGGGTGACCAGACCACGACGATCGGTGGTGTGACGGATTGGGATCTGAAGAATGATTCCAACGTACCGGTTTCCAGCGGTCTGTATATTGTCGTGGTAGAAGCCGAGATCGGTGGCGTGGACTACGCGAAAACACTGAAACTCTACGTCCGGCGGTAAACTGCGGTTACGTCCTGCGCCATGGGCCATGACCGGTCATGGCGCGGGGCGGTCCGATTCAGGGAGGTTTTCTAATGAAAGTATTGTTTCGCTGGGGCGTGGTCACCGGACTCCTGCTGGCACTGTCAGCACCGGTACATGCTCAGGTTTCCAAAAGTGGAACCGCCGCGACGAAGTTTCTGACGCTGGATGCTAGCGCCCGTGTCGCGGGTGTTGGATCCTCCGCCACGTCCTATACGGATCTGGGCGCGTTCTCGGCACTGACGAACCAGGCTACCATGGTGTTCGTCGAGGGCAGGGGCGCGGTCGGCGTTTCCTATGCACCGTATTTCGCGGAAATGACCGTGTTCAGCGCAGGTCTCGTTTGGAATCTCGGCGACAACGGGGCGGTGGGTGTGAGTGTGCATTCGTTGCTTTCGGGCGACATACCCTATACCACCTCTGGAGATCCGACGGGTCAATTCGCCAACCAGGGCCAGAACTTCAACGTGACGGACCTGGCCATCGGTCCGAGTTACGCGCGTCGTCTGACGGATTCCTTCGCGGTCGGCGGATCGCTGAAGTACGTGTCGGAAGGCACGAGCGGCGCCGGAGACGATGACTATACCAGCACGGCGGTTGCGGTGGACGTGGGCACCATCTATACGACGGATTTCCGTAATTTCCGTATTGGCGCCTCGTTCCAGAACTTCGGTCCGGACATGCAATTCATCGAAGAGTCGAGCGCTCGCGATCAGTTGCCCACGACGTTCCGTATCGGTTTTGCCATTGAACCGACCGAACTGCCGGTGGGCAGCATCATGACCAGCGCCGAACTCTGGAAGCTCCGCGAGTTCGATTCCGTGCTCAATCTCGGTATCGAGTGGTGGGTGAATGACTACATCGCGGGCCGGGTAGGCTGGAAAGCCGGATACAGCGGCGGCCAGGACGAAGGCGTTTCCGCTGGTGCCGGTCTCCGGTTCAGCCAGGGTGAATTGAGTCTCAACGTTGATTACGCGTATACGCAGTATGAACTGCTGGACGATCTGCATCGCGTGTCCGTCGGCGTAGGCTTCTAAACATCAAGCCAGGAAGTACCGATGGATGTAAGCATTATCGTTTGAAGCACCAGGAGAATCCCTCAGTCCGTTCGATGAGGGATTCTCTTATGTTGTGAGAGAATCGGGGAATTCAATGAAGTTGAATGGACTGACCGGATACAGGCAGTTGCTGAGGGTTTTCGTGATCGGATGCATCGCGGCCGCCGGAGTGTTGATCGGCCCGGAGGCCAGGGCCCAGGCCCTGCAGTTGAGCGGCATCGTCATCGATGGGAAAGATCCCATACCGGGTGTCCGCGTGCGAGAACATGGAAAGCCGGATTTCGTGCTTACCGATTCCGAAGGAAGGTTTACCCTGAACATCATTGAAGACCCCGTGCAGCATTACGCGGTAACGGCAGGCAAAGAAGGCTGGTTGAACGGCGGGGTCATGGTGGATCCCAAAACATCATATACGACGATCGTATTGCAAAAAGTACCCGAAGAGAAAGACGACGCCTACAATTTCATCACCCCCCACAAATCGCTGGTCGATCTTCGCGAGGATCCTGAAGAGCTGGAACGTCTGCGCACGCAATCCCACACGGGCTTCGAAGAGGGATGCAACCTCTGCCATTTCGAACCGACCTGTTACCTCTGCCATCGAGACCTCTACGATCAGTGGAGTACTTCCCAGCACGCGAAAGGCGTGACCAATCCGTGGACGTTGAACCTGTACGACGGTACGGACGCGGAGGGGAATGAAAACGTGGGACCTGGTTTCCGGCTGGATTTTCCCGACGAAGCCGGAGAATGCGCCGATTGCCACGCTCCGTCGGCCGCCGTGCAAGCGCCGGGTCATACCGACCTGAAGGTCGTGTACAACCGTTCGCTGGCCTATCCGACCGTCCAGGACTACAAGACGCTTGAACGCATGGAGTACGAAAAGCTGGCCGGTTCGGTCGACGCCGCGGGGATACATTGCGATTTCTGCCACAAGATTCAGCACGTGGAGGTCAATGACCATGCGGGCGTGAACGGATCGATCACCCTGAACCTGGTGGCCATGGAGGAGGAGAGGCAGGCCCGGCTCATCAAGGGGAAGTTCCCGCCGATCTTCGTCTACGGACCCTATGACGACGTCATAAACTTCACCCCCTTGCCGGGATCAGTCAACACCTCGCCCATGGTGGCGAGCTACAATCCGCAATACACGAGCAGCGACTACTGCTCCGCCTGCCACCAGCACAAGAACAAGCACGGCCTTCCGTTCATGGATACGTACCGGGAATGGAAGGAGAGTCCCTATTCCGCCATGGGTATCGAGTGCCAGGACTGCCACATGGAGCCCGATTCCGACGGTTTCACCTTTGGTTCATTCGTAAACGGCGACGCGGAGAAGTTCTGGACACCCATCGGGTACCGGGATCCGACCACCGTTAAGACGCACGGGTTCCCCGGGGCCACGGAAGAGCTCCTGCCAAACGCCGCCACCCTGGCCATCGACGCCGTTGTTTCAGGCGGACTGCTGACGGTGACCGTGGACGTGCGCAACGTCAATACCGGCCATCACATCCCGTCGGGGATCACCATCCGGAACATGCTGTTGCTCGTGACGCCTGTGCTGGCAAACGGCGATACCCTGCGTTACGTGGGGGACCAGCGCGTACCGTCCTACGGCGGCGAAGGCGACCTGGCCGAAGGAAACTACGCGGGTTACCCGGGCAAGGGATTCGCCCTGGTCTTCGGTGACGACGCGGGCAACACCCACGTCATGGACTGGCAGGCGACCCGCATCGTTGAAGACACGCGGATCAAGGCGCGCGAGGCGGATCGCTCCGTGTATTCTTTCGAAGTCCCGTCGGATGTCGATCGCGTGGATATCCATACCGATCTGATTTACAGAAGAGCGTTCAAGCCGCTGGCCGATCTCAAGAAGTGGACGCAGAAAGACATGGCCGTGGCTTCGGACGTCACCACGGTAAGGCCGGTCGGACAACTGGAAGTTTCCACGCCTTCGAAAGGACTGAGTCTCCGCGATCGTCTCAGATCCTACTTCGACTGACGGGTACGGAATGCGCAATATCCTTCTCGCAGCCCTTCTGCTTTACACGCCTCTGCTTACGGACACCGGTCCCTACCTCACGAACATCACCACCGCCCGTCCGGATGAAGCGCTCAGGCAACTGTCGCCCGAGGACGAATCCCTTCTGCTCGAAGACGTGATGTACTTCCGTCGGCAGATCGAGGAGAACAGGAGCGAACCCGCCAACTTCTTCAACCTGGGCCTGGCGGCCGTCGCGCTGGAAAAGCTGGACACGGCGGAAGCGGCTTTCCTGGTCGTCACCGAACTGCGTCCCGGGGACGCCGATGCCCATTTCAACCTGGGTCTGGTTTACGCCCAGCAGGAACGGTACGACGAGGCGATCGATGCGTTCCACCGCGTCATGGAAATGGATCCCGATCGCGCCGAACCTTACTACAACCTGGGCCAGGCTTATCAGTACACGGGCCGGTTGGTCGAGTCGATCAAGTCCTTCGTCGAGGCGACGGACCGCGACCCCGACAACAGCCTGTTTCACTACGGCCGGGGGACCACGGAAGAGAAACTGGGTGCCGTGGATGAGGCCGCCATTTCCTATACCAATGCCCTGTCCATCGATCCGGATTACGTCGACGCCCGGTACGCTTTGGGGCGCGTGCTGCTGGATCAGCGGAAATTCCAGGAAGCGCGCGATGCCTTTCGCGCCGCATTGCAGGTGGATGCCGGCATGGCGGAGGCCTACTGCCAGCTCGGCGTGATCGCGTTGAGCGAAGGCCGTGTCGATGACGCGGTCCGGTCCTACGAGAACGCGCTGCGCATCGATGAGGCATCGGTGGAGGCCATCGCGGGTCTTGCACAGGCCTCGCTGCGGGCCGGTCGGACCGAACAGGCGATTACGCTGTACCGGGAAGCCCTGGAGATGGATCCCGAGTCGCCTGTCCTGAATTACCATGGGGGTACGGCCTATGCGGCTGCCCAACTGCATGAAGAAGCCCTGGAAGCGTTCTCACGGGCGGTCGAACTCGATCGGGCGTATCCCGAACCCTATCTTGCCATCGGAAACACCCTGAACGCCATGGGTAGACAGGACGACGCCCGGCGATTTCTCGATACGTTTCAGCAGCTCAACGAGTACAGGGAAGCGTTGTCGCAGGCGGAATCCATGGTACGGCTGAATCCCCGGGTGGCGGAGGTGCATTACAACATGGCTACGGCCTTGACCCGCCTGGGGCGGTTCGAGGACGCCGTGCGGGCCTTCAGGATAGCGACGGAACTGTCGCCCCGTTTCGTTCACGCCTTCAACAACATGGGCGTGGCCTACGTGGAGCTGGGCCGGTTCGATGAGGCCCGCGACGCGTACCAGCAGGCGATCCTGCTGGATTCGAACTATGTGGAGGCCTATACGAACCTGGCCTGGCTCATCGCCCGGCACGGGGAGGACCTGGACCGTGCCCTCGAACTGGCCGGCAAGGCGGTCGAGATCGCGCCTACCGCCGTCGCCTACGAAACGCTGGCCATCGTGCGGAACGCGAGAGGAGATTACAGCGGGGCCGATGAGGCGATGGGGAATGCCGTCCGCATCGAGCCGGAGAATGAGGTATTGCAGCAGCGATGGGAGCAGATCAGGCAGGAAAGGGACGGAACATGAATGGACGTACCGGAAGGAGAAGCGGATGAAGGGGTTCAAGTCCGGAGCGTTGCCGCTCCTGGCCGCGGTACTTCTGATGGGTTGCTCGGAAGCAGACGATGACGGGATGTGGCGTGGGAGGACGGAAGTGGTCGCGGGCGCATCCAGGGTCATCAGCGACGCCCCGGTCCGTCATGCACCCGATCAGACGGCTGACGTCACGCTCGAAGAAGACCTGGTGATCGAAGGAGGCGAGGGCCGGTCCTTTGCTTCGGTATTCGGGATCACCACGGATCGAAGCGGCAACATCTATATTGCCGATTCGGACCGGAAACAGATTTCCAAATTCGACGAGTCCGGTGCCTTTCAGACGGCCGTAGGGTCTTTAGGCGTGGGACCGCTGCAGTTCAGGTCTCCGGTAGACATGGCGCTGGATGATGAAGGCAGACTGTTCGTGCTGGACTTCGAACTCGACCGGGTCACGGTATTCAATCCGGATCTCACCTTCGCGGACATCTGGTCGACGCAGGTTACGAAGCCTCGCCGCATACGCATCGATGCCGAGGGCAACGTGCTTATTTTCGTCATTACGCAGCACGATCTCATCTACAAATACAGTCCGGAAGGAGATCCGATCACCAAGTTCTACAATCCGATGGAGACCCTGCGGCGATCGGGAACGCTCAAGGAATTCATCGCGTATTCCGACGCGGCCATGGAAACGACGGAGGACGGATACGTGGTCGTATCCGCGAGACACCCCTACTGGATCCGCAAGTTCGACCGGGTAAACGGACTGGAACTGGAGTTCAACAGGACAACTTCCTTCGATATGAAACCCATGGCGCGCTGGACGACCACGCGGCGGCCGCCGCCCGTGGGCTTGTCCGGCGGCCTGGCCGTTCTGCCCGACGGACGGATCGTCAATTCTATCCAGTACCAGGAATTCGAACAGGTTGGTCTCAACGCGATAGGCATGCCCAGACTGCAGATGACGAAACTGGATCGGTGGTTCGATTTCTTCCGGCCGGATGGAAAGTGGGAAATGACGGCGCAGTTCGACGTGGTCGGCGTTCCCATGCACGTGGACCGGCAGGGCCGGATCTATTTCGCGGAATTGGAAGAGGACCGGGTCGTCCGGTACCACTTTGTTTTTCCTGAGGAGTACAACTAGTGCGGGGTAACTTGACAGGCTTGTTGCTGGCGTTCGCGGCGGCGTTCTCGTTGGCGGTTACGGCCCCCGGCTGCAACGGGGCGCCCAGTGACGATCAGGTGGCGGGCGGCACGTTCGTCGGATATACCTTCTCCGAACAGGCCGTCGTCGATGAAGCGCGGGAGATGGACGCCGGGTACACGCTGACCTTCAAGGCCTATGATCTCGGCGGCGACGCGCGGTTCGTGACCTACGTCCAGCGCAGGTCGTCGGGCGAATACTACGCGGGCGTCCTCCGGATCGGGATCACGGATCCGCAGGGCAACGTATACACGCATTACCACAGCGCCGAAGCCGAGGCCATCGACCGTCCGATCATGTGGACCCGGCGCGTTCCAGGCGTACATCACGTCGAGGTGGAGTTTGCGGTGCGCGGCGAGCAGAAGGCGAGTGTCGCCTTCGAGGTTCCGTTGGTCAGGGAACCGATATCGGGCTTTCTCGTCGCCGGGGTCAGCCTGGGTGTGCTTGCTCTCGTGGCCTTGACCGTCGTACTCATGAGAAAACGCCGTTGAAATGGGCGCTGGTACTTCTCTCCTTCCTTTTCCTTTCCCCTTCCTGCGGTCAGCCTGGCCAGCCTGGCCAGCCCGATCATCGACCTGATGCGGAACGGCCGGTCGTGCAGTTCACGGACATCGCGCCTTCGGCCGGGATCACGTTCCGGCACACCAACGGCAAATCGGGCCGGTACTATTTCCTCGAAACGGTGGCGTCCGGCGGCGGGTTCATCGACTATGACGGCGACGGCGACCTCGACGTCTACCTGCTCAACGGCGCGTCCATACCGGGCTTCGTGCCCGACCAGCCCCTGTCCAGTGTCCTCTATCGCAACAACGGCGACGGATCCTTCACGGACGTGACCGGCCAGGCCGGCGTGGGCAACGAGGGGGGTTACGGGATGGGCCTGGCCGTCGCGGATTACGACAACGACGGCGACGACGACCTGTTCGTCACGAACTACGGGGCGAACATCCTCTACCGGAACGAAGGGGACGGGACATTCAGGGACGTGACCGCCCGTGCGAATCTGACGGTACCCGCTAACCCCACGTTCTCCACCAGCGCGGCGTTCCTGGACTACGACCGGGACGGGCACCTGGACCTCTACGTGTGTGCGTACGTCGAATTCGACTTCGAGGCCAACAGGCGCTGCTCCCGGGACGGCATCCAGTCCTACTGCGGACCCGACATCTACGAGGGAGCGGCCGATCTGCTGTATCGGAACAACGGCGATGGTTCGTTTTCCGACGTCTCCGTGGAGTCGGGTATCTCGAATCCGGACGGCAAGGGCCTCGGGGTCGTGGGAGGCGACTACGACGGCGACGGATGGACGGATATCTTCGTGGCCAACGACCTGACGCCGGATTTCCTGTACCGGAACAATGGCGACGGCACGTTTACCGACATGGCCCTGCTGGCGGGCGTGGCCTATGGCGAAGACGGCGTCGCCCGGGCGGGCATGGGGGTGGATATGGGAGACTACGACCGGAACGGGTCGCCGGATTTCTACGTGACCAATTTCTCCCTGGAACCCAACTCGCTGCACCGGAACAACGGGAACGGCACCTTCACCGAAACGACTTTCGGCGCAGGTGTGGGCAATCCCACGCTCCTGTTCCTGGGTTTCGGTACGGCCTTCAAGGATTTCGACCACGATGGGTGGCTGGACATCTTCGCGGCGAACGGCCACGTGATCGACAACATCTCCCTGTTCGATTCGACGATAGCCTACGCGCAGACCAATCAGCTGTTCCGGAACGAGGGGGGCGGCGTGTTCACCGACGTCAGCCCTGAAGCGGGCCCACCCTTCCAGGTAGAGCGCGTGCACCGCGGCGCGGCCTTCGGGGACGTGGACAACGACGGCGACGTCGACGTGCTGGTCACCACGGTGAATGACGTCCCGCTGCTGCTGCGGAACGACGGGATTAACGGGCGAAGTGCAGGCGGTGCGGCCGGCGTAATTGGGGCCGGAGAAGGCGGCGGAAACGGCGATCAGCCCGGTCAGCCCGGTCCCGCCAGCCTGCTCGTCGCCACCGAGGGCGTCCGGAGCAATCGAAACGGCATTGGCGCGCACGTAACCGTGGTCACGGATGCCGTGCGACAGTCGCGGGAGATTCGAAGCGCCTACAGTTACCTGGCGGCCAACGATCTCAGGGCTCACTTCGGGCTCGGCGCATACGCCGGGGCGGACTCGGTCATCGTGGACTGGCCCGGCGGCGCGAGAGACGTCGCAACCGGCGTAGAGGGCGGCCAGCTCATCACGATCCGCGAGGGCGCAGGTATCGTCTCGCGAACGCCATTTCTCCGGCGTTGAAGAATCTCATCGCCCACAGGACCGCCGGGTAGGCCGCGATCAGAGCGATCTCCCCGGGCCAGGCGATCTCCCCGGGCCAGGCGATTCCGGTTAGTTCGCGCACCGCGAACAGCACTCCACACGCGAAGACTACCTTGAGCAGGCGGATGTATTCGTAGGGTATCGGGTAATACCTCCGGCCCACGAGATACAACCCGGCCACCATCACCGCGTAGGCGGCCGCCGACGCCGTAGCCGCCCCGTACATGCCGAATTCCGGGATGAGCCAGAGGTTCGTCAGGATGCAGACCAGGGCCGATGCGGCCGTGATGAAGGGTAGCAGGATGGTCTTCTTCTCCAGGTAGACGCCCACGGTGAGGTTGACGTATATCCCATACAACACGTACGCCGCGAGCAGGATCGGTACCACGTCGATCCCTTCCCAGTATGACGCCTCGATCAGAGTATAGCCTCCGATGGAGATGCGGACCAGGTCGTCGATGAGGAAGGAAAGGGCCAGGAAGACGCCGCCCGCGATGGCCAGGAAGTAGGTCAGCACGCGGGCGAACAGCGGCCTGGGGTTTTCCTCCCTGGAGGTCTCAAGGAAGAAGGGCTGCCAGGCCTGCCTGAACATGGTGACGAAGATGAGCATGCCGACGCCCAGCTTGCGGGCAGCATGGTAGATGCCGAGGGTCTCCGTGCCGGCCATCCGTTCCAGCATGAGGCGGTCGATGGTTTCGATGATGATGATGCAGGCGCCGGCGGGCACGTAGGGCAGGCCGAATCCCAGGAGCCGGCCCATGGTACCTCGAGACCAGGATAAGGACATGTGCCGCAGGGTAATGCCCGCCAGGATGAGGAAAACGATCCCGGACCCCGCGATGTTGCTGATCAGTATGCCTTGCAGCCCCATATCGAGCACGACGACGAGATAGCAGTTTCCCCCCAGTTCGATCATGACCTTCATCAATTTGAGGGAGGCGAACGTCGCGGCCTTGCCCTCTCCTCGCAGCCGCGCGAAGGGAATGGCGTTCAGGGCATCGAGCGCCAGGACGGCGGCGGCCAGCTGGACGTACGAAGTCAGGGAAGCGGAGACGGCGATCAGGGGCGCGATCCTGGCGGAGAACAGGACGATGATCACGGCGAGCCCGGCTGACGTGAGCAGCATGGTGAGATAGCCGGTGCTCAGCGTATCCCGCTTGCGGTCCTCCTCGAGCACGTAGTACCTGAGAAAGGCCGAATCCATGCCGTAGAGGAAGACGACGTTCGCCAGCGCGATAAAGGTATATACGAGCCCGTAGTAGCCGAATTCTTCCACGGGCATGACATGGGTATACACCGGTACCAGCAGGTAGGCCATGGACCTGCCCAGCACGTCGCTGAGACCGTAGATCGCCGAATGGGTGGTGAGTCTTTTGAGGCCTTGGAACATGGATTCTGAGTTTGCGGGCGGTCAGGGTTCTCACCGCCTCGGGAGGGGGCGGAAGCCAGGCGCTGAGCACCGATATGGTACCGGCGGCCGCCCGGGACGTCAAGCAATTACGGGTGGGCTCGACCGCCGGAATCCTTGTCGCGTAGGCACAGCCGGACTTCGGTATTGAACGCCGCCGGGTGAAAAAGGTTCGTTGCGGCGGCGCCGGTACCTTATCTTGACCGGGTACCGAGCGGGATGTTCAAATATCCCTCATGAACGGACGAAGCCATGTCTGAAGTCATCTACGGACGGAACCCGGTCAGGGCGGCCCTGCAGTCGGGCCGGAGCCTCAACCGGATTTACATCGCCGAAGGAGTTGCGCGCCAGGACGTGGCCGACATCCTTGACCTCGCCCGGAAACAGGGCGTCGTGTTCCAGTTCACCGAACGCCGTCGGCTGGACCGTCTGACCGATGGCAGGCACCAGGGGGTCGTCGCCACGGTGGCCGGCCATCAGTACGCCGAAATGGCGGATATCCTGGCCTCGGCCGGGAGGTCCGAATCTCCCCCCTTCCTCGTCCTGCTGGACGGCATACAGGATCCCCACAACCTGGGCGCCATCATTCGCACCGCCGATGCGGTCCGCGTCGACGGCGTCGTGATACCCCGTCGAAACGCGGCGGGATTAACTGCCGCCGCGGTCAAGGCTTCGGCCGGGGCCAGCGAGCACGTTCCGGTCGCGCGGGTGGCGAACATGAACCACGCCATGCAGGCACTTCGTGAAGCGGGCGTCTGGCTCGTGGGCCTCGCGGCGGACGGTCCTTCGCTTTTCAGCAAAATGGACTATACCGTCCCCGTGGCACTCGTCATCGGCGGCGAGGGCAAGGGGCTGAGGCCCCTGGTCCGGCGCAACTGCGACGAGGTGGTGCGGCTTCCCGTCGCCGGGCACGTGGATTCGCTCAACGCGTCCGTGGCGGCGGCCCTCGTGTTGTACGAGGTCTTTCGCCAGCGCCGGGATACAGAAGACGGGTAAATCGGTTGACACGGTTGCTTCGCGGCGTTATGCTACCGCCCTGTGTTTTTGGGCGAAAAGACCTGTAGACGGGACTGAAAAAAGTAGCAGAACGGAGTAAAGGAGCACGGTAGCGTTATGGCGAAACATGTATACTACTTTGGCGGCGGCGAGGCGGATGGATCCGCGGACTTTCGGGAGCTTCTGGGCGGCAAGGGCGCCAATCTGGCCGAAATGAGCCACCTCGGCATTCCCGTTCCCGCGGGCTTCACCATTTCAACCGAGATTTGTACCTATTTCTACGACCACGACCACCGGTACCCGGCGGAACTGGACGAACAGATACAACAGGCGATGGCGCAGGTTGAAAGCGTCATGGACGCCGGTTTCGGCAGTGCGGAAAACCCGCTGCTGGTTTCCGTCCGGTCCGGGTCCCGTTCCTCCATGCCCGGCATGATGGACACCATTCTGAATCTCGGCCTGAACGATGAAACCGTCGAGGGACTGATCGCACAGTCGGGTGACGAACGCTTCGCCTACGACAGCTACCGCCGATTCGTACAGATGTACGGCGACGTGGTCATGGGCGTGCGCCCGTCGGACGATGAGGATCACGATCCCTTCGAGGCGTTGCTGGAACGCAGGAAGGCCAGCGCCGGCGTCACGGAGGACATGGATCTCGGGGCCGCCGACCTCAAGGCGCTGGTCGCCGAGTTCAAGGCCGAGATCAAGGCGCGCACGGGCGCCGACTTTCCTGACGATCCCCGCGAGCAGCTCTGGGGCGCTATCGGGGCCGTGTTCGGCTCGTGGAACAACGAACGCGCCGTGGTGTACCGGAAGTTGAACGACATCCCGGATGAATGGGGCACCGCCGTCAACGTACAGGCCATGGTCTACGGCAACATGGGCGACGACTGCGCCACGGGGGTCGCCTTCAGCCGCGATCCCGCGACCGGCGAGAAACGGTTTTACGGCGAATACCTCATCAACGCCCAGGGCGAGGACGTCGTGGCGGGCATTCGCACCCCCCGGCCCATCGAGCAGCTTCAGGGCGAGATGCCGGACGCCTATCATCAACTGGTAGAGATCTGCGATACGCTGGAGTCCCATTACCGGGATATGCAGGACATCGAATTCACCATCCAGCGCGGCAAACTGTGGATGCTGCAGTGCCGCGTCGGGAAGCGTACCGGTTTCTCCGCGATCACGATCGCGGTGGACATGGTCAGGGAAGGGCTGATCGACGAGCAAGAAGCCCTGCGGCGCGTGGAGCCTGACCAGCTCGACCAGTTGCTGCGCCCCGTATTCGACGTGGAGGAAAAGCGCCGCGCGGAGCACGAGGGGCGGGTGCTGGCCCGGGGCCTCAACGCCGGTCCGGGCGCGGCGTCGGGCAAAGTGGTGTTCAACGCCACCGATGCCGAGTCCTGGGCGGACCGTGGCGACCAGGTCATCCTGGTCCGCATCGAGACGTCGCCCGAGGACATACGCGGCATGAACGCCGCGGTGGGTATCCTGACCGCCCGGGGCGGCATGACGAGCCACGCGGCCCTGGTCGCCCGCCAGATGGGCAAGGTCTGCGTCGCCGGCTGCGGGGAACTGGATATCGACTACGCCGCCCGTCAGATGCGCGTCGACGACCAGGTCATCGCCGAAGGAGACTATATCTCCATCGACGGGTCCACCGGGGAGGTCATGGCCGGCGCCATTCCGACTATTCCCTCCGAAGTGCTTCAGGTCCTGTTGCAGAAATCCATGTCGTCCGAGCATTCGGAGGTCTATCAACGATACGAGAGCCTGATGGCCTGGGCCGACCGGAACCGCCGGCTCAAGGTGCGAACCAACGCGGACCAGCCCGATCAGTCGGCCACCGCGCGCGCCTTCGGCGCCGAGGGTATCGGCCTCTGCCGGACGGAGCACATGTTCTTCGAAGAAGACCGGATCGATTCCGTCCGGGAGATGATCCTGGCCGATGACGAAGCCGGCCGCCGGAAGGCGCTGGCCAGGCTGCTGCCGATTCAGAGAAGCGATTTCATCGGGATATTCGAAGTCATGGACGGTTACCCCGTTACCATTCGCACGCTCGATCCTCCCCTGCACGAATTCCTGCCCCACGAGGACGAGGCCATCGGGCAGCTCGCCGCGCAGACCGGCGTGCCGGTGGAGCGTTACCAGCGCAAGCTTGAGGACCTGCGGGAGGCCAATCCCATGCTCGGGCACCGTGGGTGCAGGCTCGGAATCGCCTACCCCGAGATTACCGAGATGCAGGCCCGGGCGATTTTCGAAGCCGCGAGCGACTGCGTGAAACGCGGCATCAAGGCCATCCCCGAGATCATGATCCCCCTGGTCGGCCACATCAACGAGTTGCGCCTGCAGGCCGAGGTCGTCCGCCGGACGGCCCGGGAAGTGCAGTCGGAGACCGGCGTGGAGGTGGATTACCAGATCGGTACCATGATCGAACTGCCGCGGGCGGCGCTGACCGCCCACGAGATCGCGGAGGAAGCGGAGTTCTTCTCCTTCGGGACGAACGACCTGACGCAAACGACCTTCGGACTCTCCCGCGACGACGCGAGGTTCATCCCTGACTACCTGCATGCCGAGATCTGGCCGGAAGACCCCTTCGTGAGCATTGACGGAAGCGGCGTCGGAGAACTCGTGAAAATCGGCGTCGAACGCGGCCGCGCCACGCGGGACGGCATGAAGGTGGGCATCTGCGGCGAGCACGGCGGCGATCCCGCCTCGGTCGAATTCTGCCACGGCGTGGACCTGGACTACGTCAGTTGCTCTCCGTACCGCGTGCCCATCGCCTGCCTGGCCGCGGCCCGGGCGGCGCTGTCCGACTAGGACGCCTGGTTCGGGGCCCTCTTCAGAACCTTCATTGCCCGCGCGGGGACATAAGCGGCGCCATGCCGCGGGACACCCTGAATCATGTGGGAACTCTTCTGGCGATTCCTGGCCCTGGGATGCATCAGCTTCGGCGGTCCCGTCGCCCACCTGGGGTACTTCCGGACCGCCTTCGTGGACCGGCTGAAGTGGCTTGACGAAGCTGCCTACGGCCGGCTCGTGGCCCTGAGCCAGTTTCTTCCCGGACCCTCTTCCAGCCAGGTCGGCTTTGCCATCGGGTACCAGCGGGCGGGCGTCGCCGGCGGCGTCGCCGTGTTCCTGGGGTTCACGCTGCCGTCCTTCGTGCTCCTGTACCTGCTTGCCATCGCCGAGAGCACGGTGACGGACACGGTCTGGTTCGGCGGATTCGTCAAGGGATTGAAACTGCTGGCCGTGGTCGTGGTCGCCGACGCCGTGCTGGGCATGTACGCCACCTTCTGCCGGCGCCGGCTCACCGGGGCATTGTGCATACTGACCGCGTCGGCCCTTCTGGTCGCCCCTTTGATGGCGACCCAGTTCGCGGTCCTGGCGGCAGGCGCGCTGGCCGGCTGGCGCTTTCTGCGCGCGCCGGAGGCATCGCCCGGAGGCCGGCTTCACTTCTCCTGGCTGCCGCTGACGCTCTTCTTCCTGCTCCTCATCGGTCTTCCGCTGCTGGCAAGCCTGTCGCCGGACCTCGATCTACTCTCCCGGTTCTACCAGGCCGGCAGCCTGGTATTCGGCGGCGGACACGTCGTTTTGCCGCTGCTCCAGCAAACCGTGGGCGACGCGCTTCCCATCGATCGTTTCCTACTCGGCTACGCCGCCGCCCAGGCCATACCAGGCCCCATGTTCGCCATGTCCGCGTTCCTGGGCGCCGGTATGAGCCCGGAACACGCGCTGACAGGCGCGTTGATCGCGGTCCTCGGGATTTTTCTGCCGGGATTCCTGTTGATCCTGTCCTTCCACGACACCTGGGAGACCCTGGCGCGAAAGCCGGGCGCCGCGGGCGCGGTGGCGGGGGTCAACGCGTCGGTGGTCGGACTCCTGCTGGCCGCGCTCTACCAGCCCGTGTTCGTAAACGCCGTATTTTCGTCCCTGGATCTCGCGCTCGCCATTGTCGGGTTTTTCCTGCTCAGGGTGTTGCGTCTGCCGATCCTGGCGCTGGTCGCGTTCTTTGCAGCGGCAGGGATGCTGCAAGCCGTCCTGGGGTGATGGGATAACGAGGCCGGTATTCCTTGTCTATATCGGTTAAATTGAGATATTACTTGAGGGTCAATCCATCTTTGCCGGAACTGTTCACCCTGGCCGGACAAATCCACTACGTGTCTTCGTATCAGACCATGCGACGAATCGCCGCATTCCTCTTTTTATTCGCATTTCTTTCTGCCCCGGAACTCTCCGCCCAGCGGGTCAACTCCATCGGCGTCGAGATGCCCGAAGACGCGGCGCCGCCGGAGCGTCAGAGGCTGCGGTTCTTCGAGATGGACGGGACGTACATGGAGTGGTTCAAGACCATTTACAAGCGCAGCCCGGCCACCAACCTCATCTCCGAGCCGCTTGTCCGCCAGGACCACAACTACGACCTGGTGCCGGCTGCCGCGAAGTCCTGGGAGGCGACGCCGGACGGCAATACGTGGCTCTTCCACCTGCGGTCCGGAATGCAATGGGACGACGGCCGGCCCTTCACCGCCCATGACTACGTCTTTACCTTCCGCCGGGGAGCGGATCCGGACAATGCCTACGACTTCGAATGGCACTACCGCATCATCAAGAACTGGAGTGACGTGGTCGGCCGGCGGCTTCCCGTGGATTCGCTGGGCGTGGAGGCGATAGACGATACGACGCTGGCCGTCCATACCGAGCAGCCCGTCCCGTACTTGCCCTTCAACCTCATCATGAGCTGGGCTTCGCCGGAGCACGCGGTGGCCAAGTACGGCGAAGAGTGGTCCACCCGGGCGGAGACCCATATTTCGTCCGGTCCGTTCAAAGTTACGGAATGGCGCAAGAACGAGATCATCATCCTGGACGCCAATCCGATGTACCGGGGGTCGATGCCGCCCCTGCTCGACCAGGTGATCATCCGGGTGTTCTCCCAGTCGGCCGTGCCGCTCATGCTCTCGGCCTATACGGCCGAAGAGGTGGACATGATTCTCCTGAACGGACAGGCGGCGCTCGGCCGGGTCAAGAGCGACCCGGTGCTCAGCCACGAACTGCATTCCATGGTCAACTTCGTCACGTTCTACATGACTATGGATACGTACAATCCGCCTTTCGACGACCTGCGCGTCCGGCAGGCCTTCGCCCACTCCATCGACCGCACGGCCCTGATGGACTCCGCCCTGAAGGACGTGGGCGTGGCGGCCTACAGCATGCTGGCGCCCGGTTTCCCCGGCGCGAAACCGGAGGTCTTCCGCGATCTGCTGCCCTACGATCCCGAACGGGCCAGGCAGTTGCTGACCGAAGCCGGATACCCCGACGGCAAGGGCTTTCCCCAGGTCGACATCTGGATCCGCACCCACGACTACCAGGCCACCCGCTTGCCCGCGGAGGCCATCCAGGCGATGATCGCCGAAGCGCTGAACGTACGGGTCGGGGTCAGGGTCATCGAACGTAAGGTGTTCACCGACGGCCTCAACAACCACGAGGTGACGCTGGCCCTGGTGGCCTACAGCCAGGACTTCCCGGATCCGGCCAACCTGCTTGGACTCTGGCGGTCCAGGGGGCGCCACGCCTGGCACGACGACACCTTCGAACGGCTGATACACGAGGGCAACGAGTTCATGGGGCCGCCCGAGGAAAGGTACGCCATTTACCACGCCGCCGAACGCAGGCTCGTGGAGGACGTGGGCGGCATTTTCCTCTGGTTTCCCGTTGAGCACCGCCTGTGGAAACCCGATTTCCACAGCCCTACGCTCCAGCCCAACCGCCTCGGCATGGAGGTCTGGTCCAACCTGACATGGATGAACGGGTATTTCAGGGATACGGATCGTGACGCGGCGGATCAGCCGCGCAGCCGCGGCCTCTGGGACTGGCTCAAGTCCGCCCTGGACTGATTAATTCGATTTCCGCGCTTCATCTTTCTGTAATCGCCGTGGCTCGAATGGCGTGGCGCGCGCTATGCGGGACTTGAAAAACCTTCCAGTGCTTCATCGTCGATCCGGACGCCCAGACCGGGATCGTCCGTCACCGGAAAAGCGCCACCTTGGGGTTGCGGGGCTTCCAGCGCGTAGCGGTACCGCGTGGGAAAGGATTCGTGGCCGTGTTCCATGATCAGGAAGTTGGGGATGGCCGCGGACAGCTGGATGGTCGCGGCGGTGGCAAGCACCCCGCCTCCTCCTATGTGGGGTGACACGGGGATGTTGTAGGTCTCCGCGAGCACGGCGATGCGTTTCCCCTCGGTCAGCCCCGTACGCCCGATATCCGGCATGACCACGTCGCAGGTCCTCCGGTCGAAGGCTTCTTTCATCTCGAACCGGGTGCGGTACCACTCGCCGTTGGCGACGTGCATGTCCAGCGCCCGGGCCACCTCTGCATGCCCTGCCAGGTCTTCGGGGAGGGTAGGCGCTTCCAGCCAGTAAATGTCCAGTGCCTCCAGTTCCCGGCCCAGCCTGATCGCCTCGGCCACGTCGAACTCGGTATGCACATCCACCATGACGGAGATGTCCGGACCGACGCGCTCGCGGACGGCCCTGGCGAAGGCGACGGTACCGGCGCGGTCTCTTGACGGGGACAGTTTCAGTCCGCGGTAGCCCGCGGCCACGAGTCTTTCGGCCCGGTCCGCCGCGGAGGCGGGGTCGCGGCCGGCGCATCCTGAGTAAACTTCGACCCGGTCCCTGAACCTTCCCCCGAGCAGTTTATGGACCGGCAGGTCCAGCGCCTTTCCTTTCAGGTCCCACAGGGCGATGTCGCACGCGGCGAGGGCGTCGACGTAGAAACCGGTCGGATGTCCCCTTTCCCGCATGCCGTCGAAGAGTTGCTGCCACAGACACTCCACGTCGAAGGGGTCCGCGCCGATCAGAACGGGACGGCACAGGTCTTCCACGATGGTCCGTGTCGTATCGGGCAAGATGGGACTTTGCCCTTCGCCGTATCCGACCAGGCCCTCTTCGGTCGTTATGCGCACCACCAGGGTCTCGTGACTGTCGGACTTGAAGGCATGCCTGTTTTCCGGGATGAAATAGGTGGAAGACGCACCGGAGCCGCTTTCACGCAATTCCTGGCCGGCTTCTCTCGGGATTCGTACCGCGAATGCTTCGACGTTCGATATTTTCATCATCTCAGTCCTCCGGACGCTCGCCGGCCGGCGCCATCTTCACCAGCCTGGGTTCGAAGCGGGCCACCACCTCCACCAGGTCGGTCTGCGCCGCCATCACTGCTTCGATATTCTTGTATACGAAGGGGACTTCGTCGAGACCGGCAGACATGAGCGTGACGCCTTTCTCCCGGAGCAGCCGGTTGGCGTCCTGCCAGTCCAGGCTCCGGATCGCCCGTTTCCGGCTCATCACGCGGCCGGCGCCGTGGGCGGCGGAGTTCATGGCGTCCCGGTTTCCCTTCCCGCGGACCACGAAGGCCGGGCTCGCCATCGAGCCGGGAATGATGCCCAGTACGCCCGGGCCTGCCGGCGTGGCGCCCTTCCGGTGTACGATCGCTTTCCGGTCCGGTCTACGGCCGGGTTGACCGTGCTGGCCGTGCTGGACGTGCTGGCCGGGGACGGAGATCTTTTCTTTCCACGCGAAATTGTGGTGGTTCTCCAGGTCCAGCAACACTTCCGCACCGAGGTGGCCGGCCATGTGCCGGTGTATACATGCGTGGTTGGCCTCCGCATAATGGCCCATGAGCTCCATGGCCGCCCAGTATTCCTGCCCCGGCTCGGTGTCCAGGTCCAGCCAGGCCAGATGCCGCTGTTCCCGGGACAGCTCGGGGCGCAGGGACATGGCCAGCCTGCTGTAATGGGAGGCAACCATGGCGCCGGTCCCCCGGCTTCCGCTGTGGGAAAGCAGGGCGAGGTAGGTGCCGGTATCGAGCCCTTTCAACGGCTCCTTCAGGTTCAGTTCGCCGAATTCGACGAAATGGTTGCCGCTCCCGCTGGTGCCCAGCTGGCTCCAGGCTTTGTCCTTCGCTTTTCGGGTTACGGGTGAGACGGACCAGTTCCGGTCGAGGACCGGGTGGTGCCGGGGCTTCTTGAAACGGGCTCCCAGGCCGAAGCGCGTCTCCGCCGAGATGGCCTTCTTCAGACGGTCCGTACCCCGGTCGTGCCGCAACGTCCCCAGCGGCAGGTCCAGGACCGTCAGCTTCATCCGGCAGGCGATGTCGACGCCCACGGCGTAGGGAATGACCGCGTTGTCCGTGGCCAGCACGCCGCCGATGGGCAGGCCGTAACCCACGTGGGCGTCCGGCATCAGCGCGGCGGCCACGGCCACGGGAAGCGCGCAGGCCCGCTCCATCTGCTGGATCGACTGCGCGTCCAGATCCCGTCCCCACTGCCGGTAGGGTATGCGATTCGCCAAAGCGGTCTCGTCCTCTTCCTGGCCCCGGCCGGTCAGAACCCGGCAATCTGGCGCCCGCTGAAGGTAAGCCGGTACATGAGCCGTTCGTAACGCGTGTCGTCAAAGGGCGTCGGAGCGTGCAGCGTGCACCGGTTGTCCCAGACCACCAGGTCGCCCGGACGCCAGCGGTGCATGTAAGTGTAATCTTCTCCGGTCGCGTGGACCTGCAGGTCGTTCAGCAGCGCCGATCCCTCCGCGGGCGACATCCCTTCGACGGATTCGATGTGGCAAAGGGGCAGGTAGAGGGACTTCCGTCCGGTCTCCGGATGCCGCGCGACCAGGGGCCGGACGATCGGGGGAAACTGTGCCCGTAGTGCTTCGCTAAGCGGCGGCCGGTGCGGGTTCTTCTTCCTGAGCAGCTCGTTGAGATGGTTGTAGGAATGGACGGTCCGGATGGAATCGATGCGTGCTTTGACGTCGTCCGGCAGGTCCTCATAGGCCGCGGTCATGCCGGCGAAGCCCGTTTCCCCGCCCTCGGGGGGCGTGCGGACGCAGAACAGGCAGGATCCGATCGGCTGGGGATGGCGGAAGGAATCGTCCATGTGCCACAGCAGCGGCGGCGGGTCCGCCTGGATGAAAAGCGCGGTGTACTTTTCGTTCTCCTTCGCGTTCCCGATGCGCAGGATGTCGGGGAACCCCGAAACCAGGAAGGCCGGATCATACTTCTCGTTGCCCTCGGGCGTTCCGAACCGGGTCACGAAACGGCGGAGACGGGCGGGGTCGATATGTCCCTGGTTACGGAGGACCACCAGTCCGCCTGCCTCGTGAAAAGCGTCCACGGCCTCCTTGACCATCGCTTCATCGAGCCGTGCGAGGTCCACTTCCCCAAGTTCGGACCCGAAACCGGACGGGGTCAGTGAAGTGTATCTGGACGTTTCAGTCATGCCGGAAGCGTTTCCTGGCTCAGCGCAGTTTTCCGCGGCCGAGGATAGGCCAGACCGTCTCGACGACCCCGTTGCGGATCCCGTAGAGGTGGTCGTGGAGGAACAGGGTGACGTCGGTGTAGGCCACCATGAGGTCGAGTTTGTCCCCGACGGCGATCTCGTGGTTCGGACCGGTGAAGGTCACGGTCCCGTGTTCCGCGGACATGCGCACGCTCTCCACGTCGTCGACGCCCACCGGCATGGGCATGCCGAACCACGCGGGCACCGTCTTGAACCCGGCGTCCACGATCAACCGATCCGGTTCGGGGCGGCTGGTGACCGTCACGTGCACGAAGATGGCGGGGTCGGTCCGAACCCCCCACAGGGTGTACATCACGTCGTTGAAGATCGCGCCGCCCGCCTGGATCTCCGTGATCCCTTTCAGATCGGGGGTGACCGACAGCGTGCCGCTCCCGCCGCCGCTCACGATGTCGCAGGGCAGTCCCGCGGCCCTGCAACGCTGCGCGGAGTCCACGAGATCTCCCACGGCCCGCTTGATTTCTCCGTGTTTCCAGTCGGAACCTTCGTCCACGCAGGCATGCCCCTCCCAGGCCATTACCCCCCGGAACCGCAGGCCGGGGGTCTGGTGGACCTTCCGGGCAAGTTCGACGACCGGTTTGCCGGGCCGGACGCCGGCGCGTTCCATGCCCGTGTTCAGTTCGACGAGCACGCCGACCTCGACACCGGTTTCCATCGCGGTGCGGCCCAGGTCCTCCAGCGTGGCGTCGCTGTCGACGGCGACCTTCACGTCCGCCTGCCTGCAGAGATGGGCCAGGCGGATATATTTCGGCGGGCCGACCACCTGGTTGGCGATGAGGATGTCCTCGACGCCGCCCGAGGCCATGACCTCGGCCTCGCCGAGTTTGGCGCAGGTGACGCCAATGGCGCCGGCCTTCAATAGCCTGTGGGCAATAGCCGGAATCTTGACCCCCTTGATGTGCGGGCGCCAGTCCACGCCGGCTTCCTTCAGCCGTTGTCCCACCGTACGAATGTTGTTTTCAAGACGATCCAGGTCTACCCAGAGCACCGGGGTATCCAGGTCTTCCTTGCGCGTTCCGATCTCGTCCAAAGTGTGTTCCCTCACGTAGTGTTCGAGAATACGTAATGCCGTGCTGACTGACTATTGTGTATCACCTCGGCAATGCTCAGTCAAGGACGATTAGTGTATCGCTGCCCGATCGCAGGAGGACATCATGAAAATCGCGGGAATACTGATTCTACCGGCTGTTTTGCTGGCGGCCTTCGTCTTCTTCCGCCACGGCTCAACCCTGGTACCGGAGGTCCTTGTAAGGGGATACCAGAGGTCCGTCCGGGCAGTGCAGCCGGCCGTTCACGACCCATCCGCAGTCTCGCGCCTCGAGCTCCGACACGAGATACCCCTCCCACGTTTCTTTTTCTTTTTCATAGGCCGGATCGCCCACCAGGTTGCGGCACTCGCCGGGATCCTCGTCCAGGTCGAAAAACTGTTTCTCGTCTATTCGCGGCAGCCAGACGAACTTCCGGTGGCCGTCCGTCACGTACTGCATCTCCTGTTCAGGCGCGTAGCACCAGCAGTGTTCGCCGTGCAGGTAGTCTCGCCAGCCTTCGGTTGCGCCCCGCATCAATGAGAGGAGGCTTTGTCCTGTCACCGTGGGCGGCACGTCCACGCCGGCCGCGTCCAGGATCGTGGGCATGATGTCGCGGAGTTCGGCCACGCCGTCCGGAACAGTAGCCTTGATCTCTTCGCTCCAGGCAGCCGGGGGACATACGATCAACGGAATCCTCGCGCTGCCCTCGTAGGCGTAGGTCTTGCGCCAGAGATGATGGTCGCCCACCATGTCGCCGTGGTCGGACGTGAAGATGACCCAGGTGTTGGACCAGGCCGCCGGATCGTGCCGCTCCATCCAGTTCTTGAGCCGGCCGATCTGCGTGTCGATGAAGGAAATCTCCCCGTAGTACCCGGCCCGGCCGCGATGGATGCGCGTGGCCGACTGCTTCCCGTGCCAGGCGTTCACGTCCGTGGCGTCGAAGGGCACGTCGTGCATGACCGCCCAGTCCCCGATGTACGGCGCCGGGGTTTCCCGGTCGTGGTACAGGTTGAAGTACCATGCGGGCGGCACGTAGGGCGAATGGGGCCGGGCGAAGCTGACGTTGAGGAAGAAGGGTTTCGCGCGGTCGCGCCGCGCGATGTAATGGATCGCCCGGCTCATGGTCCATGCCGTCGGATGGAGGTATTCCTCCGTATGCCAGGGACGCCCGATCCACGAGTTCCAGTTGACCCCGTGATCGTCCGGCGAGATGTCGCGCTTCTTCTCCCGGTCGAACCACCGGCGGTACTCGTCCCGCAGGCCCTGGGCGATCAGGCGGCCGGACTCGTCCAGTTCGGACGATTGAAAGCCCATGTCCGCGCGCTGCGGCGTGAAGTGGCCCTTCCCGACCAGGTGAGTGGCATATCCCGCGTCCGCCAGCGTGCCGGCCAGGGTATGGGGGAAGTCGTTGGGTATCGGTCCCTGCCCCCGGCCCATGCCGAGAACGCCCGTATGCCACTGGTCCATGCCGGTCATCACGGTCGACCGGGCGGGAATGCAGGAAGGGACCGCCGTGTAGGCGTGGGGAAACCGCGCGCCCCGTGCGGCCAGGTGGTCCAGGTTGGGCGTTTCCACCACCGGATGGCCGTCGCAGCTCATGCAGTCGCCGCGCATCTGGTCCGCCATGATGAAAATGACGTTCGGACGGGACATGGTTTTCTGCTCCTGGATGACGCGCTCCTGGATAACGCGGAGTCCGGCAATGAGCCGGGCGGATGGGATTCATAACTTACGTGTCCCGTGTCTGCTGTCAAGATCGGAAGCCCTCCTCGCATCACGGTATTTGACCACGGTATACGACTTCCGTTAAGCCGTTAATCCCCTTGACATTGGGGCGGTCTCCTCCACATTTCATGCAGGGCAGGACCGTCGGTATTCGAGACCTCGGGATCCCGTCAAAGGAGGCAAGCGCCCCATGGCCGCACGCGACAAACCCATTACCGATGAAGAGCGAGCATTCTGGGCGGATATCCGGCGCCAGTTCTACCTCGAGGACGGCGTGACCTTTCTCCAGGGCGGCTCGGTGGGACCATCGGCGAGACCGGTCATCGAGCAGGTGATCGAGTGGCTGCGCCAGGTGGAGGCGAACCCGCTACGCAACCAGGGCGGCAGGCTCATGGGACCCCTGGTCGAGACGGCCCGCGAAAAAGTCGCCGATTTTACCGGGGCTTCCGCGAAAAACATGGCCCTGGTGCTCAACACCACGATGGGCATGAACGTCCCCGCTCGCGGACTGCCCCTGCAGCCCGGCGGCGAGGTATTGATGAGCGACCAGGAATACCCTTCCGTCCAACGCATGTGGGAGCATATGGCGAAGACGCAGCACGTGCTGATCCGGAAGGTCCCCCTGCCGACACCGCCCGATTCACCGGGAAAGATCGTCGACGCCTTCGCCGCCCATATCACGCCGCGTACCCAGGTCATGGTCTTCTCCCACGTCTACTGCACCACCGGTCTTGTCGCGCCTGTCGGCGAGCTGACCGCCCTGGCCCACAGCCACGGTGCCGTGGCCGTGGTGGACGGCGCCCACGCGGTCGGCATGGTGCCGGTCGATATCGAAGCCTGGGGGTGCGATTTCTATGCCAGCAGTACGCACAAGTGGTTGCTGGCGCCCAAGGGGACGGGCATCTGCTATGTCGCGGATCCCTATCTGAGCGCGCTGCCGGCGCCCATCCTGGGGTACAATACCTTCCCTGCGACCCACGCACGCCGGTTCGACGTGACGGGGACCCACGACACGACGCACTTCGCCGGACTGGGCGCCGCCATCGATTTTCAACGGGGCATCGGATGGGAAAACCGGATCAGGCCTTATTGCCTGGGTTTGGCCCGGTACCTGCGCGAACTGATCACGACGGAGATCGAAGGCGCCCGCATGACCGTGCCCCCCGGACCCGAGATGTCCGGATTCCTGACTTCCTTCACCATAGACGGCTGCGATCTCAGCAAAGTCGTAGAGCTCATGTGGAAGGAGTATCGCATACAGATCGCCGGCACACGGGCCGGCCATCTGCCCGTCTTCCGCATATCCACCCACTTCTACGACAGTTACGAGGATATCGACCGGTTCATCGACGCGTTGAAGGAGGTGCTCGCCACCCGGCGGGACGAGCTGTTCGAAGAACGGGAATAACCCGAACTCATGCTCAGACTCGAATTCGACCGCGGGACCATCCTGGTGCACGGCGACCGGGACCAGGTGGACGCGTTGTCCCTGCCCGGCTGCGCGTTCGACCGCCGCGTGTCGCTGTACCGTGCTCCGGCGCGGCATTACCGCGAGATCATCACCCGGCTCAACGACCGGGACATCCCCCATCAGGACGACGCCAGGTCCTACGGGAAGCTGGACTTGTCCTTCCAGTCGGACCGGTCCCCCTTTCCCTACCAGCAGGAGGCCGTGGACGCCTGGTGGAAGTCGGGCGGACGGGGCATCGTCGTACTGCCGACCGGCGCGGGCAAGACTTTCGTCGCGCTCATGTGCATGGCCCGCGTCCAGCGCGGCACGCTGGTCGTCGTGCCGACCATCGACCTGATGCAGCAGTGGTATGGCGTGATTTCCAGCCAGTTCGACACCGAAGTCGGGCTGATCGGCGGAGGATACTACGACATCGAGCCCGTCTCCGTGTCCACCTACGATTCCGCGTACCTGCACATGGACCGGTTCGGCCATCAGTTCGGACTCGTGGTCTTCGACGAATGCCACCACCTGCCCGGTCCCTCCTACCTGATGACCGCGGACCTGTCCCTGGCGCCCTACCGGCTCGGATTGACCGCAACGCTCGAACGGGAGGACGGGGCGGAACACCTCCTGCGGGACGCGATCGGCGATACGGTCTACCGCCAGGAGATCCGTTCGCTGAGCGGGGAATACCTTTCCGGATACGAGACCATAAAGATCAGCGTGCGTCTTTCGCCGGAAGAGCGGGCGGAGTACCAGGAGGCGAGAAACACCTACCGGGCGTTCCTGGACAGCCAGCGGATCGCCCTGTCCGGCCCCGGCGGATGGGTGCGTTTCCTGGCGGCGACGTCGCGTAGCGAGGAGGGACGGAGGGCTTTCACGGCCTACCGGACCCAGAAGGCCATCGCCCAGGGGTCGCAGGCCAAGTTGCGCGTCCTGGAACGGCTGATCCGCCAGCACCGCCGCGACCGCATGCTCATTTTCACCAGCGACAACGAAACGGTATACCGGATCTCGCGACGGTTCCTCGTCCCCGCCATCACGCACCAGACTAAGGTCAAGGAGCGCCAGGACATCCTGGCGGCGTTCAACGCGGGCAGATACCCCTTCCTGGTCACGTCCCGCGTGCTGAACGAAGGGGTCGACGTCCCCGAAGCCAACGTCGCCGTGGTACTTTCCGGCACCGGCAGCGTGAGAGAGCATGTGCAGCGTCTCGGCCGGATCCTGCGCCGTGTGGAGGGGAAGCACGCATTGCTCTACGAACTGGTGGCCGAGCAGACGGGCGAGGAATACGCGAGTACCCGGCGAAGGCAGCACAGCGCCTACCGGAAACCGCCGGCACAGGAGAACGCGACATGCTGACGGGCGACCTGCTCCGCGTCCGGTTCCGCAAAGGACAGATCCAGCTTCCCTACATCGACGAAGCGAGCGGGGACCACCTGGGCGTGGCCGAAACGCTGACCCGCGCCTTCGACGGCCATGTAGGCGGATCCCGGCAGGAACTCGACGAAGAACTCGCGGATATCACGGGTGCGGGAACGGAATTCCTTTTTCACCGCGGCCTGAGCAAGCTGTTGAAGGATCGCTGTACGTTCGCGGCCGCTTCGCCCGTCGACCCGGTGGAACTGCGAAGCAGGATCTTCGAATCGGCGGCGGCGGCTTACCGGAACACGGACCAGGTCCGCATCGACCGGGAGGCCGTTCTGGCCGAGGCGGCGAAATCGGCCGGCATCGAAGCAAAGGAGGTCGACGGGGCCTTCTATGCCGATCTCAAGGCGGCCGAGCGGCTCGAGACTTTCAAGTCCTGCACCCCGTCGTGGCTCCTGGGCAGGTACAATGTCGCCCTGGCCCAGGCCGTCCTGTTTCGCGCTACGGAGCTCGATTTGCACGTCGAGGGCGAGACTCCGGCCCGTTACCGCGATCTTTTCCGGAAGCTGAAGTTCTTCCGACTGCTCCACGAGATCCGGCAGACCGGTCCGGGGGCGTACCACATTCATATCGACGGCCCCATGGCGCTCTTCAAGTCCTCCCAGCGTTACGGACTGCAGATCGCCCAGTTCCTGCCCGCGGTCCTGCACTGTGGGAACTGGCGGATCGCCGCATCCATCACCTGGGGCGCCAGGCGCCGGGAAGGCGTGTTCAGGCTCACGCCCGAAACGGGACTCAAACCCATCGGCCCTTCCACGGGCCAGTGGATACCCGAGGAGGTGGCCTGGTTCGAAGAGAGGTTCGGCCGGCTGAAAACGGTCTGGCGCATGGCGGCCGGGTCGGAAATCATCGATCTCGGAGGCCGGGGCGTACTGGTCCCCGACTACGTCTTTACCCATCCGGCCGCAGGGACGAAAGTGTACCTGGATTTCCTCGGTTTCTGGCGTTCCGCGGCGGTCCGGACGCGTCTGGACCTTCTCCGGCGCCACGGCCCTCCCAACCTGATCCTGGCGATTTCCGACGATCTCGCCGTGAACGACGAATCCTCGTCGGGCTTGCCGGGTGAGGTGTACCGGTTCCGGCGGACGCCCGTGGCCCGCGACATCCTCGGAATCCTCGACGCCATGACGGCGGAGTCCTCCGGAGAATCTCCGGCGACGCTGGACCTGTTCGATCACTGAGAAGCGGCATAAATGGGTTGATTTGACTGTCCGCCATGCCATAGGTTATGGCCATGCCCTCCCCTCCTTCCACTTCCGTCTCATCGCCATGGATAACCCGGGGTTTCGAGGCCTTCCGCCGCGGCGCCTTCGGCAATGGCGGCCAGAATCTCTATGTGTCGCGGGCGGGGGTGCTGCAACGCATCCACCAGTTCGACCTGGACCGGGACGGCCACGTCGACCTCGTCTTCTGCAACAGCCAGAACCACGGTGAAAAACCCCCGGTCACCCTGTATCATGACGTACTCGGACGGACCACTTCCCGGTTCCTGCCGTCCGACGGGGCCAGAACGGGTGTCGTCGCCGATCTGAACGGGGATGGATTCGACGACCTGGTGGTCGGCATGTTCTACAACGGCATCCGGCGGGATCTCAACGCGTTCCTGTACTACGGTGGCCCGGACGGACTCGGCGAAGGGCGTGTGCAGTACCTGCCCGCGCCCTGCTGCACTTCGGTGACCGCGGGGGATTTCGACGGCGACGGCAGGCCGGACCTGGCCTTCGTAACCGGCGGCGGGCTGCGGCTGTTCCGCCAGACGGCGCTGGGGTTCGAACCGAACGGCTACCGGGACCTGGACATCGAAGCGGACCAGGCCGCGTCCTGCGATCTGGACGGCGACGGGTACGCCGACCTGGTCGTCCGGACCGCCCGGGGGAATGTCCAGGTGTACTGGGGCGGCCCGGACGGAATCGTGCCGGAGCGGTCTTCGGACGTCCCCGTCGATGTGGATCTGCCCGGAAGACCGGACCAGGCGGACCAGGCCGACCAGGCGGACCAGGACCTCGATGGCTATCCCGAGGAGGTCGATCCCGCCGTACCGCTGGTCTCCGTGCTCCGGATCCGGGGTGCGCCTCATGTATTCGTCGCACGGACCGATGCGATCTATCTCGTTCCCTTCGAAGGGGAACGGGCGGCCGGGACGCCGGTCCGGCTTTCCTGCCGGAACGCCTTCGCCGCCGCCGCGGGCGACCTGGCCGGCGACGGTCGATGCGGCCTCGTCGTGGCCTGCCGGGACCGCCACGGCGGGGAGGAATGTTCGTGGCTGTACCACGACGGGGACGAAGGCGGGTACAGCAATCGAAACCGCACGGCGATCCCCAGCCGCTACGCCTGCGATGCAGCCGTCGGGGACCTGGACGGGGACGGCCGGTCCGAAATCGTGATCTGCCAGACCCATACGCCGGAGAGCTATACGTCGGAATCCCTGGCGTACTGCTGGGGCCGGGACGGGCTGTCTCCGTCGCGCGTCCTCGAGACCCATGACGCCCGGCGGGTGCTGATCGCCCGCTCCTCGGACGATCCTCTTCCGCAGGCCGTTTTCATCAACCAGTTCAGCCGGAACCTGAAGGGCGACCTCCCCGTCTTCATCTATCACGGCGGTCCCGACGGATTCAAGGCGGAACGCCGCCAGGAAGTGCCGGGGTGGGGCGCGGTGGAAGCGCTCCGATGCGACCTGAACGACGACGGGCTGCCCGACCTGATCCTGGCCAACGCCTCCGAGAACTCGGTCCGCCATGATCCGGGGTCCTACGTGTACTACAACGAGGAAGGGCGTTTCGGGACCGAACCGGACGTGCGCCTGCCGACCGTGCGGGCCCACGGGGTCTGCTGCGCGGACCTGGATCGGGACGGATACCTGGACCTCGTCTTCTGCGGATTCGATAATCCGGATATCGTCATCTTCTACGGCGGACAAGACGGCTTCGACTCCGGCCGAACGGAGCGCATCCGGCTCGAATACGAGGGCGTCGTGTACAAGGATCCGCGCTGGATCTTCCTCGTCGACCTGGACGGCGACGGCTGGCTCGACCTGGTCGTGCCGCAGATCGCCGACGACTACAGTTTCATCCTTTGGGGCGGACCGGAAGGCTTCAGCATGGACCGGTGCCAGGCGCTTTCCGTGTGGCACGGCGCCTGCGCCCGGGCGGCGGACCTCAGCGGGAACGGGTATCCCGACCTGGTCATCGGCGGACACGAGCCGTCGATGGGAGCGCCCCACGACTCTTTCGTGCACATCTACTGGAACGGTCCCGACGGGCTACGCGAGGACCGCCGCACCCTCCTGCCGTCCAACGCGGTGAACGCCATGTCCATCATGGACTTCAACGGGAATGGCCTGCTCGATCTCTTCGTCTGCTCCTACCACGACAACCGCGTGCGGGACATCGATTCCTACATCTACTGGAATCGTGCCGGCCGGGGATTCTCGGCCGACGACCGCACCCGGCTGTTCACCCATTCCGCCTCGGGCTGCGTGGCGGCGGATTTCGACGGAGACGGCCGCGTCGACCTCGCCATCGCCTATCACAAGGTCGAGGGCGACCACGTCGGCCATTCCGCCGTCTGGTGGAACGGTCCCGACGGGTTCGACGCCAGGAGGGTCACCCGGCTGCCCACGACAGGCCCCCACGGCATGACCGCCGTGCAGACGGGAAACATCCTGGACGCGGGTCCGGAAGAATACTATGTCTCGGCGCCCCACGAGATACCCCATGGGCAGGCCGTGACCGCCATAGACTGGGAAGCGGAACGCGGCCCGGGCACCTGGGTGCACGCCCAGGTCCGGTGGGCGGACTCGGAGGAGGCGCTGGCACGATCGGCCTGGCATGGCGCCGGGGGAGCGGGCACCTGGTACGAAACACCCCAGCCGGTACGGGACAAGGGCGCGGGACCGTGGGTACAGTACCGGCTCGCGCTGGGCGCGAAAAACGGGGGAAGCACCCCGAGGGTCTCGAAAGTGCGGCTGGAAACGGGTTGAAGGACCGGCCGCCTCGTCCTTCGACAAGGGGGACCGCGGGTCGGCGGATGGATCAACGGAGCACAGGTATGCGCAAGGCGTCGGAAGTCTTCGATGAGATACAACGCTGGGCGGAAGCGGACGATCAGATCAGAGGACTGGTCCTGTCGAGTGGCCGGGTCGATGGAAACGACACGGTCGACCTGTTGTCGGATTACGACGTGATCGTGTACGTCAGGGACCTGGAACCCTACAAACGGGACGATAACTGGCTGGAAGCGTTCGGATCCGTGATGACGCGCTCGCCGCCCATGCCAACCTTGTTTGATGACGGCAGTGTGGTGGGACGCATGGTGATCTATGACGATGGCGTACGGATCGACTGGGGCGTTGCGGACGCCGAATCCATGCACGACCTCAACGGAGAGCCCGAACCTTACCGGGTGCTGCTGGACAAGGACCGTATCGTACATGACCCCATACTGCCCTATCACAGCGCCTATCACGTTCAAAGACCTTCGAAGGACGAATACGACGAACTGGTGGCCGATTTCTGGTGGGACATCATCTACGTGGCCAAGGCCCTGTGGCGCGATGAACTCTACTGGGCAAAGCACATGAACAGAAAGGTCCATTCCCCTTTTCTTGAAAAAGTCATCGAATGGCACATCGGCATGAAATACAACTGGTCGGTTACGACCAACAAACACGGCCGCTGGTTCAAGCGTTACCTGGACCCCGGGACATGGGCGGAAATCGAATCCACGTATTCGGGAGCGGACCTGGATCAGAACTGGGATGCCCTGTTCAATGCGACCCGGCTGTTCCGGCGTCTTGCCGTCACCGTCGCCGACGGGTTGGATTTCGACTATCCTCACGAAACCGACCGGCGCGTCACGGCGTACATGGGGAAGATCAGGCGGCTGGACCGGGACGCCGAGGATTTCGTGTGAGCCAGGCGCGACGCCGAGGATTTCTTCTAACACAGATCAAACTGGAGCATCGAAGATGAGGGCACTGCTTGAGAAACTGAATATCGAGGCTTTGAACGCCGGAGCCTGTACGGGGATGGACGGCTGGATACACGGGGAGGGACCCATCCTGACGTCGTACAACCCCACGACCGGCGATCCGATCGCGGGCGTGCGGCAGGCGACGCCCGAGGTCTATGACCGGGTGATCGAACACGCCCGCGCCACCTTCGATACCTGGCGAACGCTGCCCGCGCCGAAGCGGGGGGACATGGTAAGGGACCTGGGCAACATCCTGCGGGAGTACAAGGAACCGCTGGGCGAACTCGTCTCCCTGGAGATGGGCAAGATCCGCGTGGAGGGCATGGGCGAAGTCCAGGAGATGATCGACATCTGTGATTTCACCGTGGGCCTTTCGCGCCAGTTGTATGGCCTGACCATCGCGAGCGAACGACCGAGTCACCGCATGAGCGAGCAGTGGCACCCCCTGGGCGTGATCGGCATCATCACCGCCTTCAATTTCCCCGTGGCCGTCTGGTCGTGGAACGCTTCCCTGGCTTCGGTATGCGGCGACGTCACCGTATGGAAACCGAGCGGGCAGACGCCGCTGACGGCCGTGGCCACGCAACACCTGTGCAACCGGGTCATGGCCGACCATGGCGTGGACGGCGTGTTCAACCTGGCCATCGGCCGCGGCAGCGACGTGGGCAATCTCATCCTCGATGACGAACGCATACCGCTCGTATCCTTCACGGGTTCGACCGCGACGGGCAGGACCGTGGCCTCACGGGTCGCTTCCCGGTTCGGCCGCAGCATACTGGAACTGGGCGGCAACAACGCGATCGTCGTCACCGAAAACGCCGACCTCGAGCTGGCCGTGCCCGGCATCGTGTTCGGCGCCGTGGGGACGGCGGGACAGCGGTGCACCTCGACGCGCCGCATCATCGGGCACAGGAGCTTGACGAAGACGCTGATCGATCGATTGGCCCGCGCCTACGCGCAGGTGCCCATGGGAGACCCTATCGACGACGGTACGCTCATGGGACCGCTGGTCACGGCCGACGCAGTGGACGACATGATGCAGGCCATAGAGCAGGCGAAGGCCGAGGGCGGCGAGGTGGTCACCGGGGGGAAACACCGTCCGGACCTGGGACCGCACTTTGTCGAACCGACCATCATCCGCATGCCCGCCCAGTCGGACATCGTGAAACGGGAGACCTTCGCGCCGATCCTGTATATCCTGGAGTATGAAACTCTGGACGAGGCCATTGGCCTCCATAACGACGTGCCCCAGGGTCTTTCCAGCGCCATCTTCACCGACAGCCTGCGCGAGGCGGAGCGCTTTCTCTCCGCGACGGGATCGGACTGCGGCATCGCGAACGTGAACATCGGCACGTCGGGCGCCGAAATCGGCGGAGCATTCGGGGGCGAGAAGGAAACGGGCGGCGGCCGGGAATCGGGCTCGGACGCCTGGAAAGCCTACATGCGCCGCCAGACCAATACCGTCAACTGGTCCACGGATCTCCCGCTGGCCCAGGGGATCGAGTTCGACACCGGCGGTACGGACGGCGAATGACCGCGCGTGAATTCGACCACAGGACCGGCGAACGATCACAGGACCTTAGCACGACCACAAAAACGGAGCATGACCACAGGGAGGTACACCCATGTCATCCAACGGAGCGTTTATCATCGACAAGAACCTGGGCGCGCGCCTGGATGAAACCCAGGCCGATCTGACCAGGGTAAACGCCGACGGCCTGGACGTGGTCCCGCCGACAGACGAACAGAAGTACCTGTTCGACAAGGACGGCTGGCTCTTGATCCCCGGCGTGCTCTCCGAAGCCGAATGCGCAGAGATGCGGGCGTTCGGCCTGCAACTGCACCACGATCCGGAATCCATACCCGAACGGGAGCGGTCGGCGATCGGCGGTCCGCTGCAGAGCCTGACGGACCATCCGATGGTGGTGGGGTTCATGAACGAATTCCTGGCCTATCCCGGCCTGTCCAACCAGATCTGCTACGGTTTCAGGCAGGAATCGGCCACTCTGTTCTACCGGGAAGCCGGCGACGGCGAGTTCGGGCCCCACAACGGGAACGGCATGCTGCGGCTCCCCGGCGACTCCCATCTCTACCGCTGCATTCCCGGGAAGGCCAACTCCGCGCTGACCCGGGTGGTCTGGGAGTTGAACCCGGTGGAGGAGGGGAACGGCACGCTTCTGGTAACCGGCAGCCACAAGTCCGTCTTTCCCACGCCGTCCTCCATCCAGTCGCCGGACTCGCCGATCTGGGATACATATACCTGTCCGGCTGGATCGCTGATGTTCTTCACCGAGGCCCTGACGCACAGCGGAAGGCCGTGGGTCAGCGAGAAGTATCCGCGCGTCGCCATTTTCAGCTGCTACAACTCCGTCGGCTCCAGGTGGCACAACTGGGATCCCCATCCGGAGCTGCTCGCCTCCATGCCGCCCCTGCGCCAGACGCTCTACCGCGGCGTCTACGTGGGGAACAATCTGGTGGGGGGCGTGATGCTCTAGAGCGGGAACCGCAGGTAGTCCTCCTCCAGCACCTTGCCGAGGCAGTGCAGGAGATAGTCGGCGTTTTCGCGGGTGAAGACCAGGGGAGGCTTGATCTTCAGGACGTTGTGCAGGGGGCCGTCGGTACTGATCAGCACCCCGTGATCCCGCATCCGGTTGGCCACGTACGAGGCCTGGTGGCCGCCCGGTTCCAGCGTGTCGCGGTCCAGCACGAGTTCCACGCCCACGTAGAGCCCCATGCCGCGGACGTCGCCGATGATCGGGCGGTCCGGCGCCAGGGCGCGAAGCCCTTCCAGCAGGTAGCCGCCCACCTCCAGGGCATTGGCCTGTAGCCCTTCTTCCTCGATGACATCCAGCACCGCCAGGCCGATGGCGCAGGAGACCGGGTTCCCGCCGAAGGTGTTGAAATACTCCATGCCGTTGTCGAAAGCGCCCGCGATCTCGGGGGTGGTAACCACCGCACCCAACGGGTGGCCGTTCCCGATCGGTTTTCCCAGGGTGACGATGTCCGGAACCGCATCCTGGGTCTCGAATCCCCAGAAGTGCGAACCCACGCGTCCGAATCCCACCTGCACCTCGTCGGCGATGCACACCCCGCCCGCTGCGCGCACCCGCCCAAATGCCTCTTTGAAATAGCCGTCCGGCAGCACGATCTGCCCGCCGCAACCGGGCAGGGACTCGGCGATGAACGCGCTGATGCCGCGGTCCCGTTCCGCGAGCGCATCGATCCGTTCGCGTACGTGCTCTGCATACCGCGCGCCTGTTTCCAGCGAATAGCCCTTGTACGGCCCGCGGTAGGGGTCGGGCAGCGGCACCTTGTGGACATGGGGCGGCGCGCCTTCGCCGCCCGGACCGTCGAACTTGTACGGGCTGATGTCGACCAGGGACGTCAGGTTGCCGTGGTAGGCGCCGTCGAGGATGAGCAGGTCCCTCTGTCCAGACCAGGTCCGCGCCAGGCGGAGGGCAAGGTCATTGGCCTCGCTCCCGGAATTCACGAAGAAACACACGCGGAGCGGTTCGGGCAGCTTCGCGCAGAGGCGTTCGGCGTAGTCCACGAGGTTGTCGTGCAGGTAGCGGGTATTGGTGTTCAGCACCGCCATCTGCCGGTGGCTCGCGGCGACCACCCGGGGATGGCTGTGTCCCACGTGGGGCACGTTGTTCACGGCGTCGAGGAAAGCGCGGCCCTCCTCGTCGTACAGGTACTGCATGTGGCCCCGGACGATCTTCAGGGGACGCCGGTAGGAGACGCTCAAGGACCTGCCGATGTGCTCGCGGCGGGACGACAGGACCTCCCGCCCCGTCCGCTGGTCCGGCGGGAACGCTCCGGCGGGCACGCCGAGTATGGCGTTCGGGTCCGGGGACAGGCTGCGCCAGACGTTCCGCTGGCCCGGTCCGCCCACGCCGGGGAAATCACCCTTCTTGCCCAGCATGTCGGTGACGACCTGAAAATGGAGGTGGGGCGGCCACCCGCCGTTTACCGAAGTGTCGCCGAGCGTTGCGAATTGTTCCCCTTTTTCGATCCGCTTGCCCTCGAAAAGCCCGTTGAGCGACTCGACGCTCAGATGCCCGTACAGCGTATAGAACGCCGGGGCCGAACCGGCCGGACCTTCCGAACCGGCCGTGCCTTCCGAACCGGCCGTGCCTTCCGGTGCTTCCGCAGCATGTTCCAGTATGATGCAGGGGCCGTAGTCCAGCGGCTGCGTGTTGTTCCTGAAGCTGTGGACCTTTCCCTCCATCGGCGCGAAGACCGGCGATCCGGCGGGCAGGAAGACATCCATGCCCAGGTGGATGGTCCGGCGTTCCGGCATTTCATCGGAGTCCAGGCCGAACTGCCCGGCGGTGTAGACCTGCCGTGCCTCGTCGTACCGGCCGATCCCCGCCTCGGCCCCGGTTTCCTCCATGCGCCGGAAAACCTCCCTGGCAAGGTCGTCCACGCCGATGGAACCTCCTAGCAGGGCCCGGTCAGCGCTGCTCACGCTGAGATCGAATACCAGGGCGGTGGAGAGGTCCACATCGGGACCCATGACCGGTGCGAAGGCGCCGCGCTTCGATGAAAGGTACGCTTCGATGCCCGGGGTCTGCGGACAGGGCGGCAGTCCGCAGGCGTCCCGGAACAGGTATTCCGCGAAGGATGGGGGGACGTCCTCGAGTTTTTCGAGGAGGTCCCAGGCGTGCTTCTCGCTGACGGACAGGTAGGCGTTCTCCGGTTCGGCGACCTGCTGGTGGGCCGAGATGGCCACGCTCATGCAGAGCCGCATCACGGCGCAGTGGTACAACAGCTTCAGTTCCAGTTCCGTCAACGGGTGCTCGGCATGGTATCCGGCCGCGACGTGGGCGGCCGCCGCGAGGGGGTCTGACTTGCCGAGCATGACATAGGCGGCGGCGACGGCCGGTTCGAAGAGCGCGCAGGAATGAACCATGTCGCCGAAGTCGATCAGGCCGGCCACTTCCAGTTCGCTCGGAGCCGGGTCTTCGGGGTGGGCCTGGCTGACCCGGCTGGTCCGGCTGGCCCGGCTGGCCCGGCGGACCAGGACATTCTGGTCGTTGGCGTCGTTATGGATGAACTGGCGCGGAAGGGTGTCGAGCCAGGGCCCGACGGCCTGTTCGTACGCTTCGCAGAAACCCATGACCAGGTCGCGCCGCCCTGCATCGGGGATCAGACCGGCGTACCGGCGCACGATGTCCGGTCCGTTGTCCATGTTCCAGATGAGGTCCGGCTGCTTTTCCCTGTGGGAGAAACCGGCGAATGCGCGGGTCAGCTGTCCGAGGAAGGCGCCGAGGTGATTCAGCAGGCCGGGACTGTGCGGCTTGACGTCGCAAAGGGGCCGTCCGTCGACGTAGGTCAGCATCCGGACCAGGTGACGTAGTCCATCGCGTCCATCGACCCGGGTGATGGCCTCGCCGTCCCTCGTGCGGCAAACCCGGGGCCAGGCGGCTTCTTTGTACTGCGCGGACAGGTGTTCCAGGGCGGCGTGCTGGAGGTCGAGTATGGCGCGCCGCTCGCCCGCGCCGGAGATCTTGAGGACGAACGCCTCGCCGTTGCCGGCTGTCACTCGGAAGTTTTGATCGCGCTCGCTCGGCAACGCGTGCAACGTGCCGTTAACGCCATACAGGGAACGGGCGAGTTCGCCGGCCTCTTCAGGACTGAATCGGGGCCGGTTTTCGGAGATGGCGGACAAAGGGGAACTGCTACCGGGCATAATCGTCGTCGTTGTTCCCACGCCAGTCGGGGAGATAGCCCTCCGTACGTCCGTAACCATAGGAGGGTCCGATCTGGTTGGTGGATTTCCAGGGCCACGCCTGGCCGCCGATCAAGCGGAATTCATCGCCTTTGCCGCAGAGCCAGTAGAACATGTGGGCCACGTAACGGGCGGATCCGTGTCCCCCGTAATCGGCGTGCCTGAAGTCGAAATCCGGTTCGGCGATCCAGTCCCTCGCGGGAGGCACTGTGCGCCAGTAGCTGTACTTCAGCATGTGCCGCACGCCGGTTGCCGTGGACGTGCCGCGGCGATGGAGGATGCTCTGCGAATGCAGGCCGATGGTGCCGGCGGGACCCGAACACAAGACGCCGTTCTCCTCCTGCGTTCGGCGGGTCGTCCGGATGTGGGAGCCGGGTGTGACTTCGGTGGGTCCCATCTCATCGGGGGTGTCCTGGGGGAAATAGAACACCTCGACGAAATGGACCTCCGGTCCGAAGAGGTGATCGGCGTCGTGATGCCACCCCTGGGGACCCTCCGGGCATTCGACCCGGTGGTCGCTGACCAGCACCGGCATACCCACGTGACGGCCGAGGAGCGAGCGAAGCGTCCCCGCCAGCACGGGGTTGAGCAGGACGTGCTCGATGAACCAGTCTTCGAGCAGGATCGAGCTCGGTTCATGGGAATTCCGGATACGGACCAGGTCGTCTGCGGTCATGCCGGAGGGCATGTAGCTCGGGTTGGCGGGAATCTTCCCGTTCAGGTAATCGCGCGTCCGCCGGTTGATCTCGTCGGGGACGACGCCCTCGAAATGCAGGTATCCTTCCCGGCAGAAGCGCAGGACGTCCGAGTCCGTAAGTGTAGGCTCGCAGTCGAAAGTCCGCCGGGATGCATCGTACTGCATGTTTTATTCCTTGATTATGGGTCTGCGCGGCGTCTATTTCCTATATAAACTTTTCTTGGGACAACAGTGAAATATGCAGTGCAATCTGCCGGCGGGACAAGGGTTTTCCGACCGGACACATGCATTGCGGCCATTGCGAAAGGGTTCGAAGCCATGGGCATCTATGAAGACATCGGCGTGCGTCCGGTCATCAACGCCATCGGTACGGCCACGCGTTACGGGGGCGCCCTTCTGGATCCGGAAATCATGGAGACCATGCGCGTGGCTTCCCGCGAGTTCTGTATCCTGGACGAACTGCACGAGAAAGCCGGGGAGAAGGTCGCCCGAATGCTCAGCGTGGAAGCGGCCTACGTCACCGCCAGCGCCGCCTGCGGCCTGGTCATCACCACGGCGTCCTGCATGACCGGGACCGACCCGGAGCGGATCCGCCAGCTACCGGACACGACCGGGATGCGTGACGAAGTGGTCGTCCAGAAAACGCATCGGATCGCTTACGACCAGGCCATCCGGCTGACCGGCGCGAAGCTGATCGAGCTGGACGACTCGGACGGCCCGCCCGTAGAGGCCATGCGGGCGGCCATCGGCGACGGCACGCGCACGGCGGCGGTCTTCTACCTGGGCAAGAACTTCAAGGACGACAACGCCGTCCCCCTGGAACAGGCCGTGGCCATGGCCCATGCCGTCGACGTGCCCGTCATCGTCGACGCCGCCTCGGAATGTCCGCCGGTGTCCACGCTGACCCGGTTCACGGAAGCCGGCGCCGACCTGGTCATATTCAGCGGCGGCAAGAGTCTCCAGGGTCCCCAGTCGACGGGCCTCATCATCGGGCGGAAGGATCTGATCAGCGCCTGCGCGGTGAACGGGACGCCCTTCGCCACGGTCGGCCGGCCCATGAAGGTCAGCCGGGAGGAGATTTTCGCCTTCATCAAGGCCCTCGAGATCTATCTGAACCGGGACCACGCGGCGGACGCGGCGGCCTGGGAAGAAAAGGTGCGGTACATCGAAAACGAACTCGACGGAATACCCCACGTTTCCCTCAGCCGGCTCGATCCGGAAGAGACCTACACCGTGCCCCAGCTCAGGGTCGCCGTCGGCCCGGAAGCCGGCCTGACGGGGAGCGACGCGGTGAAGGCCCTGCTCGACGGCCACCCCAGGATCATTGTGCAGGAACGGGGCGAGGAGGGTTTCTCCATCAATCCCCATAACCTGCAGGACGGCCAGGAGCGGATCGTGGCGGATCGGTGCCGGGAGGTGCTTACGGGCGGGTAGCGGTCTGGTAGGGACCCCGTGCGTCCAGGCCCGGCCGAACCGTGTAAAAGCGTTTTGTCCAAGACCCACCCCCGACCGGAAAACATCTTGCGAACTTTAGTAACAAAACTATTTTCAACATGATACTATTTCAACATGATCGTCCTTTGAGAAGATTCGAATCATAGCCTTGACCGGACAACCGGGTTGATAAGTTACGCAAACCGCGGTGTATTACTGCCTCACACTACCACCTCGCGAAGGAGGCCTCCGATGACGCAGCATGTCATTGGGAAGACCCTGAATTTACTCGTTGTTGTGTTTGGCGTGCTCGTGCTCTACGGCGTCTTGACCGATGTTTGCCCGGCGCACGCGCAAACTCAGGTATCCTGTCCACTCCCCGAAGGCGTTGCTCCTCCGCCGGACCCGGCTGTGACGGCCCAACAGGTGGAAGACGGCAGCGCCAGCCTGAGGGATTTCACGCTGGCCGCCAGGGAACGGTTGAATGTGGAAATAGGAGACGGCGTTTACCTGTACAATCTGTGTCTCATCAGGCAGGAAGGGGGGCCTTACCGTTCCGGCTCCACCTACCTCGTACAACTGACGCTCGATCGCAGGGTGTACGTTCACGCGAAGCAAATGGCCTTGTCGGGACGGCGCATCAAAGCCTCGATCTATACCGCGATCCTGACTGCGCTGGGCGTCACGCCAGCCGATCTGGCCAAACTGCAATCGACCGATCCTGCCATCCGAGTACCCGCATTAGCCGCCCTCAACAACCTCTTGTCGCAAGAACCGGACGGCGCATTCGATGGGACCAGGTTCGGTGCACCTGGCGCCTCCGGCCATGCCGGCAGCTACTTTTCAGAGCATCTTGGCGTCCCGACCTTGCTGCTCGCGGGATTCGACCTGAACGAAACGCACCTGGACGAAGAAGCCATCGATTACGGCGACCCGGCCATTACCGCCAGTGAGGTGGTGGACCGGGAAACCCTGAAGGCCTTCGTCGGGGAAGCAGGGGAGTATTATCTCAACCTCTTCCAGACCGAGGGTCGCGCCTCATCCACGAGATCCAGGGTGGCCCTGAGAGATCCGAACGGGCCCTGGCGACACGGCTCCGTGTACCTCTACGTTCTGGACCTCACCAGCAACACGATCCTGGTTCATGGTGCGTTTCCGGACCGGTTCGAGCTAAGGCCCCTGGTAGCGACCGTGCGGGACGTCGTGACGGGAGAACTCATTCTGCCGCAGGTCATCGAAGCGGCGAAAAGCAACCCGGAAGGCGGTTTCGTGGAGTATTACTTCGACGATCCCTCTGACGACACCGACAGTGCCGACGTCCCCAAGGTGGGATACGCCCGCAGGTTCACAGGTGAACTCCCGAGGCCAGACGGAAGCGTCCTCCCGATCGACGTCATCATCGGGTCGGGGTTTTATGGACGCGCGCCCGAGATTGTCGCACCCTGTCCCCTTCCCGACGGCGTTGTTCCTTCGCCGGACCCGGCTGTGACGGCCCAACAGGTGGAAGACGGCAGCGCCAGCCTGAGGGATTTCACGCTGGCCGCCAGGGAACGGTTGAATGTGGAAATAGGAGACGGCGTTTACCTGTACAATCTGTGTCTCATCAGGCAGGAAGGGGGGCCTTACCGTTCCGGCTCCACCTACCTCGTACAACTGACGCTCGATCGCAGGGTGTACGTTCACGCGAAGCAAATGGCCTTGTCGGGACGGCGCATCAAAGCCTCGATCTATACCGCGATCCTGACTGCGCTGGGCGTCACGCCTGCCGATCTGGCCAAGCTGCAATCGACCGATCCCGCCATCCGAGTACCCGCATTAGCCGCCCTCAACAACCTCTTGTCGCAGGAACCGGACGGCGCATTCGATGGGGCCCGCTTTGGTGTGCCCGATGCCTCCGGCCATGCCGGCAGCTACTTCTCGGAGCATCTTGGCGTCCCGGTCCTGCTGCTCGCGGGATTCAACCTGAACGAAACGCACCTGGATGAAGAAGTCATCGATTACGGCGACCCGGCCATTACCGCCAGCGAGGTGGTGGACCGGGAAACCCTGAAGGCCTTTGTCGGTGAAGCGGGGAAGTACTTTCTCAATCTCTTCCAGACTGAAGGTCGCGCCTCTTCCACGAAATCCAGGGTTGCCCTGAGAGATCCGAACGGACCCTGGCGACACGGTTCCGTGTACCTCTACGTTCTGGACCTCAACAGCAACACGATCCTGGTTCATGGGGCGTTTCCGGACCGATTCGAGCTAAGGCCCCTGGTAGCGACCGTGCGGGACGTCGTGACCGGAGAACTCATTCTGCCACAGGTCATCGAAGCGGCGAAAAGCAACCCGGAAGGCGGCTTCGTGGAGTATTACTTCGACGACCCCACGGACGACACCGACAGCGCGGACATCCCCAAGTTGGGATACGCCCGCCGGTTCAAAGATGAATTCCCGAGGGCAGATGGAAGCGTCCTCCCGATCGACGTCATCATCGGGTCGGGGCTTTACGATCCTGCACCCGATGGTCCGCCGGAGATCGTCCTGACCGTATCTCCCTCCACGTTGACCGAGGATGGCGGGGCCCAGACAGTGACGGTGACGGCCACGCAGTCCAGCGCGCCGATTAGGGTAGCGTCGGTGATCGACCTTTCTCTGTCCGGCACGGCCACCGCCGACGATTACAGCGTCACGGGTGATCTGGTCATCACGATACCCGCCGGGGCGACGGAGGGGTCGACGGAACTGACGTTTACGGTCGCGGACGACACGGTTTACGAATCAGGGGGCGAGACGATTGTCATTACCGCCCGCAGCGGAGATGTGGACCTCGATTCCGCCACGATTTCGGTAACCGATTCCTATGATGCTCCCGCTACGATCGGCACCCCGCCCGCGGTTACGCTGGAGGCGGGAGACGACGAGACGGTCAACGCGGGTACGCTGTTCAGCGGCACGGATCTGAGTTATTCGGCGATCTCGACGGACAACGGCGTCGTCGAAGCGGTCATGTCGGGCGCCGCGCTGACGGTAACGGGGGTGCGAAAAGGCGGCGCCACGGTCACTGTCTCGGCCCGTAACGCGGCGGGCGAGGCGAGTCTGGCCGTCAGCGTGACCGTCACGGCCGTCGCGGCGGAACGGGAGGCCTACACGAACATCCTGGCGGCCATGGGACGGAGCATGCTGTCCGGCGTCTCCGCCACCATAGGCGGCAGGTTTACCGCGGGTGGTGGACGGGAGATCACCGTGGGAGGCCGCAGGATCGACGGACTCGCATCGGGCATCACGGCGCTGGCCGGACTGACCGGCCACGGCCGGCAGACCGCATCGAGGGAGATGGCCTTGCTCCAGGGCGCGGAACGCCGCCGTGGCGCAAGCGGCGACTACCTGCTGCGGACGAGTTCGTTCTCCTACGCGCTGGAGGATCAAAACGGCAGCGGGGGGCTCAGATGGTCCGTCTGGGGCGCGGGCGACCTGCAGAACTTCCAGGGTGAGCCCAGTGTTGACGCCAGCTATGACGGAGACCTCAAAACGGCGTTTCTCGGGTTTGACGTGGCCACGGGGCGCAGCTGGCTGGCGGGCATCGCCCTTTCGCGCACGATGGGCCAGTCCGACTACGACGTTACCGTGGCAAGCGGCAGCCTGGAATCTCGCCTTAACGCGGTGCTGCCGTACCTGCACTGGACCTGCCCCACCGGGTTCACGGAAGTGTGGTCGATCGTGGGACTCGGCACCGGCGAAGTCGAGGTGGAAGATGGCACAAGCGACCTGTCCATGCGCATGGGCATGCTGGGCGCACGGTCCCGGCTGGCCTCCTCGGGCGGTCTGGGGCTCGACCTGGTGGGCGACGCGGGATTGCTCCGCCTTTCCACCTCCGACAGTGAATCGGCCGCGCTGAGCGACATTGCGACCGGCGTGCAGCGGATACGCGTCGGCCTGGAAGGGTCGCGTTCGACCGCTCTCGCGGGTGGAACCACAGTAACGCCCTACGCGCAGGTGGCCGGACGCTACGACGGTGGCGACGGCCAGACCGGACAGGGCCTCGAGGTCTCCGGCGGACTCCGCCTGACCGGCGGCCGCGTCGGCCTCAATGCCCGGGGTCGTTTCCTTGCAGTCCATTCGGCCGAGGGATACCGAGAGAACGGCGTTTCGCTCGTCGCTTATCTGAGGCCGAATGCGGACGGCCGGGGTCTTTCGATGTCCGTGGCGCCGCGCATGGGCGCCGGAACCACGGACTCCGGCACGATGTGGCGCGAACGGCCCCTGGCCGCCTCCACCTTGCGCGGCGGCAGCCGCGCCCGTTCCATGCGGGCCGAGGTGGGATACGGTCTCGCTTCGTCGCCCACGGGCGTGCTCGTCACCCCCTTCGGCGACCTGTACCTCGACGGGGATGAACGCCGTCAGTTACGGCTGGGCGCCCGCATAGGCGCCGCGGACCTCGGTTCGCGCATGGGATCCCTGGAGCTTTCCGGCGCGCGGGTCGACCGGCATGGCGCATCCGACCATCGCATCGGCCTCCTTGCACGCATGAGCTTCTGATCATGGTTTCCGTAGCCGCGTCGGGCGATAATCGCTTCGCGTACTGGGAATTTGTCTTACGAGTAAGTATTCAAAGTATAGAGTTTAAACGCTTGACGAGCAGCGAAGCGAGAGATACGTTTACGTCCACACCCAGGTCCATTGGTTTTTGAATTTCGAAGGGGTTGATTCAAGGCATCGGCGGAAGGGCAGGTTTTAGGCTAAATGACTGAAGACAAAACCTGGATCGTACCCGATCCCCAAGCATCGTGTGAAGTCCGCCTGGACGACGAGTCCGTAACCGTGCTGCGCAGGCACGGGAATCCGCAAGGTCCGCGCCTCGTCCTGAGTCACGGCAACGGACTCGCCATAGACCTTTACTACCCCTTCTGGTCTCTCCTCATCGAAGACTACGATCTGATCCTGTATGACCAGCGGAATCACGGCTGGAATACCGTCGGCGATCAGCAGAAGCACGATGTGCCGACGTTGATCCACGACCAGCGCCTGATCCTCGAGGCCATCGACGATCAATACGGGCAAAAGCCGAAAGTCGGCGTCTACCACTCCGTTTCGGCATTGATCACATTGCTGACCATCTCCACCTTCAAGGATCTGATTTCGTCGGGCCCGGCGGTTGATTTCGCCGGTCTGATCCTCTTCGATCCGCCCCTCTGCAAGCCTGGAGTCAGCCAGGTCGAATTCGACGCGGCCGCGGAACAGGTCGCCGCTGCCACGAGACGCCGCGGGCATCTGTTCCAGACGGAAGAGGACTTCGTGGAGCTACTCAGCTACTCGCCCGGTTTCGTCCGTGTCGTCCCCGGGGTGCGCGAACTCATGGCGAAGACGACGCTGCGGCGGACCGATAGCGGGGACGGTTTCGAACTGCGCTGTCCGCGGGAATACGAGGCCCAGATCATCGATTATTCTAGAAGTTATTCGGTGCTTGTGGACTTTGACGAGCTCGAATGCCCGACGAAGGTTATCGGGGCAGACCCCACCCTCCCCTATTCCTACCTGCCGACCATGGACCTGCGCGACATGGTGACGGTCGACTACGACTTCCTGCCCGAGACGACGCATTTCTTCCCGCTGGAACAACCGGAAGAATGTGTAACACTGCTCCGGGAATTCCTCGTAAACAATAGCCTGGCGCATTCGGCCTGAGACGTCCGGATCGTGTCAATCGGTAGGATCTGCCGTCGTCGTGGCCTTGACGTGAACGGTGACGATATCCGTGTCGTGGTACTGTTGGTGGCGGACCGAAGACGCGAGGTGCCGCAGAAGCCGGAGAGAGACTTCCTGTTCGATAGAAGTTTCGTCGGTATCGTCGGGTAACGTAGCGAGCCTGTCCTGGATGTTCTCGCCTTTCGGTGTGACGACAAACTCCAGTACCGCCCCGCCTTCTTCCCTGGATACTACGAGCCGTAGATTACTCCCATTTCGTTGTCCGGGCACTCCGGGCTTTTCGGGCTCTTTTTGCCGGATGAGCGTCAGCAGGGTCTCTTCGGCGACGGCGTCGAGGCGTCCGGCCATGGCCGCGTCCCAGCCGGACCGGGAGGCGAAGTCCCCGAGGAACGATCGGATTTCAGCCAGGGCGGATGTGTCCAGTGCCGTCTCCATCCGGTAGCGTCGGTGTCCGGTGGCACTGAGCGCCAGGTTGAGGAGAATAGCCACCAGGCCCCCCGCGGTCATGCCGTTCCGGAACAGGCCCCCCGCGAACTGCGAGACGAATTCCGGGTAGATCAGTTCAAACTGCAGGCTGAATCCCACCAGGAAAGCGGCGCCCACGATGAAGCCTTTGTTCTTGTCGAGGCCGTCCTGGATGACGATCTTGAGACCCACGATAAAAAGCATCGCCAACAGCACGATGAAGAATGCCGCGAAGACCGGATCCGGAATCGCAAGGACCAGGGCGAACACCTTGGGCAGGAACACGAGCACTACGAAAGCGGCGCCGGTGAAAAGGCCCACGGTCCGGGCGGCTACGCCGGTGAGTTCGATAAGCGGTACGCTGGTCGTGTAGGTCGTGCCCGGCACGGTCCCTGCGAGTCCGGAGAGGAAAGATCCCACGCCGTCGACGGTCATGGCGCCCTGAATCGATCTGAAATCGACCGCCCTGGTCTGTCGCCATGATATACGCTGAATGGCGACGCAACTGCTGATCGTACGGAGCGAGACGACCACCGCCACCAGCAGAAAGCCGGGAAGCAGCACCCAGAAATCGCCCCCGAAACCCACGTCGAACCCCGGCCACAGGAATGCGGGCAGGTTGATCCAGTCCGCCTCCGCGATTCTATCCACGTCGAAAAGACCGAAGTAACTGCCGACTACGGAGCCGGCGGCCACGCCGATGATCGGCGCCCAGAGCCGCAACTTCGCTGAACCCTTGAGCGTTAAGCCGGAAATGACGGCCACGGTGGCCGCGGCGCTGAGGACGGCGCCGAGTGACAATTGCCCATTCGGCGTCGACGACAACATATCGCCCATCACAGGCATCACCGTGACGGGAATCAACATGATCACGGTGCCCGCGACCGTGGGCGTGAGGATGCGCTGGAACAGCGAAAGCCGCCACGAAAGGGCGATCGGAACCAGGGAGGACACGACGACGAGCACGGCGAGCAGGGCCGATCCGCCGCCGGCCAACGCTTCGATACAGATCGATATGTACGCCGCCGACGTGCCCATGACCAGGAGATGGCCCGATCCGATCCTGCCGAAGCGAAGGACCTGCAGCATCGTGGTCGCGCCGCAGATCGCGACCGAGGCGAATACGGCCCACGCGACGGTGTCCTCCGTCTGTCCGGCGGCCCGCATGACGATCATCGGGATAATCATGACCGCGGCGATGTTCAACAAGGCCAGCTGCAGTCCCAGGCCGAGCGCGAGCATCGTCGGAGGCGGTTCATCCGGTTGAAACCGCAAGCCTGAACGGACGACGGATCCACCAGAACTCATAAGGACGATTCTCCCGGCTGAGGACTGCGTGCTGTCCGTAAGATTTTCCAAAAGTTCAGTTGATTTCGGTATCGCAATCCGTTATACTAAATATTCGCAATTCTAATCAACTGTAACTGTTCGCTTATTTAAGGAAAGGAAGACATCCATGGCTTCGACCGCTGATCGTATCAGGAAGCTCGTCCAGGACAACCTGGAAGTCGACGGACAACCCATCGCACTGCCGGATGATCTCAACATCAGCCTTACTGAGGCCGGCGTTTCCTCCGTGGACATTCTTGCGTTCGCGAAGCTTGTCGCCGAGGAATTCAACATGGAATTCTCCCCTCAGGACTGTGTTGACGTCAAGACGGTGCAGGAACTCGTCAGCCGCCTGGACGCCGCTGCCTGAGCATTCCATACGACGGTCGCGCGTTTAGACTGTCGCGCGTTCAGACCGTCGCGCGAAATACCAGCCCGTCTGCAGCATCGCCAACGAACGTGCAGACGGGTTTCGTGCGTCTGGTGCAGTCGTCGGCTGTTGGCGCAGTCGGGTTTCGTGCGATTGGCGCCGCCGACCGGACCGTCGGCGCTTAGCGGATCCAGAAACTCATGCGCTGGAACGGATACCCGGGCAAGGCGCGTCTTCGGCGTGACTCGCCCGCGAACAGTCCGCCCGGTGAAACCGGCAATCCGATTTCGTAGGCGGTCTTCACCGCTTGAAGGAATCCGTCTCCCTCCTCCCCGTCGATTTCATCGGCAGCATGAGCGAGGCCGCCGAACAAGGTGGGAGCCGCGGCGGCTTCATCCGCCGGCTTCTCCGGCCATGCTTCGGTTATACCCGCCGCAAACCTCGATATCGGACCAATCTCAATCAGCGTATCCACGGCAAGATCGGCCAGGCTTCGCGCCGAAGCGCCCGATCCCTGGCTCGATCCCTGGCTGGCGAGCGATCCCTCGCCTTCGACTGTCCGATGGATCCAGCGGTCCAGGTCCGCCATCTCCGCCGACCCCAACCTTTCTCCCGTAGCGCCGCTGACGATCGTCAGTGACGGCGTCGATACGGATATCCCATCCAGCCTGACCTTCGATGCTTCTGCGGCTGCCGATACATCGCGCCCCATATTCATGGTCCTGGCGATCTCACCGTGCGCCAGTGCGATGCGGAGTCCCTCGTCGAGCGTGAACGCTCCGGCGGCCTGCGCGGCTGCGATCTCTCCGGCGTTGCGGCCACAGACTGCCGAGGGCCGTACATCCAGGCTGGACCACAGGGCGGTAATCGCGCACTGAAGCGCATAGGCCGCCGGGTCCGTCCAGGCCGGATCGTCGATCGGACACTCCGTCCCTTCCCCGTCGAACAGGGGATCGAGCAGGGAGGTTTCCGTTTCGCCGCGGTACAGCGCATCACAGTGATCCAGGACGCCTCGCACCACGGGTTCCGAATCATACAGGCCCTTGGCAATATCCCGCCAACCGACGTCCCATCCATCATATACGAAGGCCACCTTCGGCGCGGCCGCGGCCACATTGATCGAGTTCGACTCGGCAGCATCCAAACGGGCCTCATTCGACGAGAGTTCCTCCAGTCCTTCGCGGAGCGTCGCGACATTGCGGAACACCACCCCGTTCCGGCAATTGAAATGGCTTCTACCCATACTCGCGGTCCAGGCCATATCCGCCAGGAACTCCTCTTTCGATTCCGCGCCCGTACCGGCCGCGAGATTTCGATCCAGCCAGGACAGGTAACAATCGGCCAGTTCCCTGAGTGCCGCCGGGTTTTTGCCCGAGAGCGGCAGGAGGCGGCTCGTCCGCGCCTCGGGACGCGCGCTGTCCCGTTGCGGTTCCGGGAGGCCCGAAGGCAGTTTCACCGCGACGGTCTGCCGGGCGCCGGCCGCTTCGATCGCCGTTTCCGCCGATTGCGCGTCGTCGTGCATCATGTAGCCTTCGACCACCACGTGGGCGTTCGCCCCGGATATGCCGAAGGCACTGACCGCCGCGCGATGCGGCCGGTCGGGATGGGCCGGCCAGTGCACCGCTTCGGAGGCCACCCGCACGGGAAGGCGGTCCCATTCCACGTTCGGGTTCGGCTTTTCGAAGTGCAGTTGCTTCGGAATGCGCCTGTGGCGAATCGCCATGACCACCTTGATCAGTCCGGCGAGACCGGCAGCGGACTCGAGATGGCCGATATTGGTCTTCACCGACCCGACCAGGAGCGGCTGGTCCGGCGCCCGTCCCCTGCCGTAAACCGCGGCGGCCGCCTGCACCTCGATCGTGTCGCCCAGCGCCGAACCGGCGCCATGGGCTTCCAGGTAGTCCACTTCCGCGGGAATGATGCCCGCCTGCGCCAGCGCGTCTTCGATCACGCGTTCCTGTGCGGGGCCGTTGGGCACCGTAGGACCCGCGGTCGCGCCGTTCTGATTGGTCGCGGTACCCCGGATCACGCCCCAGATGCGATCGCCGTCCGCCTGCGCATCGCTTAATCGTTTCAACACGACCACGCCGCAGCCTTCGCCGCGCACGAAACCGTCCGCTTTGGCGTCGAAGGCGTAGCAACGGCCTTGATTGGACAGCATGCCCAGGTAGGCCATTTCCGCCGTGATATCGGGGGACAACACCGTGTTCACGCCGCCGGCCAGGGCCAGGTCTACTTCTCCGAGACGGAGGCTGGCCACGGCCTGGTGAACGGCGAACAGCGCAGAAGCGCAATTCAGTTCCATGGGTACCGAGGGACCTTCCAGACCCAACAGGAAGGATATCCGGCTTACGGCCAGGCTTCTTGCGGTACCCAGGAAATTGACCCCGCCGCCACGGCTCTGCATCAGATCGCGGTACTCGCTGGAAGCTATGCCCGTGTACACGCCCGTACGGGAACCTCGAAGCCCGTCGGGATTGATTCCCGCGTCATCGATCGCGTGCCAACTCGTCTCCAGCAGGAGCCGCTGCTGGGGATCCATGCTGCGCGCTTCCAGTGGCGATACCCTGAAGAACCTCGCATCGAACTGGTCTATGTCGTCTATGAACCCTGCGCGACGCCAACCTTCGTCGCCCTGGTCCGGCCCATCCGGCGATACACTCGCCGAACCGGTGTCGGGACGCACGTCTGTGACGGCATCCGTACCTTCTTCCAGCATGCTCCAGAAGGCGTCCAGGTCCGGCGCGCCGGGGAAACGGCACGCCATGCCGATGATGGCAATGCCCTCGTTTTCGGTCCGGGAAACGGCACCGCTTGCGGGCCCGGTGGGCGCATCCGGGGCGACGGCCTCATGGGCGGCAGTGGCACTGCTCTCCTGCCTGGTAGGCGCATCCGGAGAGGCGATGGCAAAGCGGCCGGATCCGGCAGGCGCTTCCGAACCCGCGGCTTCGCTTCCACTGCCGCCGCCGGATTCAGGATCGCCGCCTTCCAATTCCGCGTCGCCGATCTCGTCCATCAGGTGGGTGGCGAGAGACGAGATATCCGGATAGTCGAAAACCAGGGTATTGGGCGCCGTGTAGCTGCCCGCAAGGGCGCGATTCAACCGGTTCCTCAGTTCGACCGCCATCAGTGAATCCATGCCGAGGTCGAAAAACCCCACGGTAGGCGCGGGGGTGGACGACAACCGAAGCACCGACTGCACTTCCCCTTGCAGGAAGGAAACCAACACGTTCTCCCGCTCCGCGGAAGGTGTGTTCCGCAGGCGGGTCAGGACGTCGTCCGAGGAGGATTCCGGCGCCTCTTCCGCCGCCTCCTGGGCTGCCGCAAGCAGGTCCTCGAGCAGGGGCGGCCGGCTTTCCGCTGCTTCTTCGAACACGGCCCAGTCCATCGCCATGACCACGGAATGAGTCCCGTCCTGCCGGACCAGCCGGTCCAGCGCCCTCAGGCCCTGCTGCGGGGTAAACCAGCGGCCGCCGAGGGCCGCGCGCTGGCTTTCGATCCGATCCTTCTGCTCCGCCGCCTCGCCGATCTCCGACCAGGCGCCCCAGGCAATGGCCTGTCCCGGAAGCCCCAACGCCCGTCGGTGGCCGGCCAACTGGTCCAGGAACGCGTTGGCCATGGCGTGGTTCGCCTGGCCCGGGTTGCCCATGACGCCGACCCGGCTCGAGAAGAGCACGAACAGATCCAGGTCCCGGTCCCGGGTCGCCTGGTGCAGATGCCAGGCGCCCAGAATCTTGGGCCGCAACACGGTCTCGAAGTTCTCCCAGCGCTGGTTCCCCAGCGCGCCGTCCGACAGCACGCCCACACTGTGGATCACCCCGCCCAGGGGCGGGAGATCCCGGTCCATGCGCTCGAGCATAGCGTCCACCGCGTCCAGGTCCGTCACGTCCGCCAGTTCCACCTGTACCGCCACACCCCGCTCCCGGAGTTCCTGTATGGCTTCTTCGGCTTCCGCGTCCGGCTGGCGACGGCCGTTAAGCACGATCGTGCCGGCGCCGCGGTCCGCGAGCCAGCCGGCCACCGCGCAACCGATGCCGCCCAGTCCCCCCGTCACCAGGTAGGTGCGGTCCTTCTTCAATCGGCCTGTGACCAGCGGGGGCGGCGTAACGACGATCTTTCCGAGATGACGGGCGGACCGCATGAAGGACAGGGCGGCGCCCGCTTCGGCCAGGGGCCAGCGGCTGTGGATGATGGGTTTGAGTTCTCCCGAAACCAGGCGCTCCATGATACCTCTGAGGACGCGGCCGACCCAGGCGGGATCCGTCTTCTTCAGTACATCCAGCTCCAGGATGTCGTAGGCCACGTCGGGACGGAGCGCGGCCATCTCGTCCCCGGTCAGGATGTCGCGCCGGGCCATTTCCACGAATCGGCCATCGGGCTTGAGACAGGACAGGCTGGCGTCGATGAACCCCTCGCCCGTCAGGCTGTTCAGGACCACGTCCACACCTTCTCCATCCGTGGCTTCGAGGATCTCCGCTCCGAATGCCGTCGTGCGGCTGTCGTAAATGTGTTCAACGCCCAGCGAACGGAGATAGGCCTGTTTCGGGGCGCTTGCCGTGGCATGGACCTCGGCCCCCGCGGCCTGAACCAGCTGGACGGCCGCCAGGCCCACCCCGCCGGCGCCGGCGTGAATGAGCACTTTTTCTCCCGCCTCGAGTCCGGAGTATTCGAAGGAAAGCGCGGCGGATACGAAGGCGCTGGGCACCGTGGCGAGCCCGGAGACGGAGAACCCCTCCGGTGCGGGCGCTACGAGGTCCCCATGGGTGATCATGAGCGGCGCGAAGGCGCCGAAGCCCAGTCCCACTATGTGATCGCCCACGGAGACGGACGATACTTCGTCGCCCACCTCGGTAATCACGCCGCACATCTCCCGGCCCAGGAGCCCCTCTTCGATGAAACCGAGGGACCGGAATACATCCCAGAAATTGAGCCCGGCCGCCTCGACGGCGACCCGGACTTCCCGGGGTTCGAGCGGGCGCGGTGGGAGCGGCTGTACAAAGGGTTGGTCGAACACGCCCGCAGGGTCGGGCGCCAGCACCCATTCCTGGTCTTCCGGAAAGTCCAGGCGGTCGGATCCGTCTCCCATGCGAACCAGCCGTGCCACCTTGCGGCCTTCCCGCCGGTAGACGATGTGGTTCTCATCGTCCGGGTACATGAGTTCATTGACGAGACCGGGATCCGGTGCGAGCTCCGCGGGGTCCAGATCCAGCATCCGTGGTTGCAGATGGGGCGCTTCGCGGGCCACCCCCTTGCCGAAGCCCCAAAGGGCGGCGCCCGCCAGTTCACCACCGAGTTCCCGTTCCAGTACCTGGGACCCCCGGGTGATGAACCAGACGCCCCTGGCCGGGGTCGAATCGGTATCGATCAGTCCCTGCACGAGTGCGAGGGCACAGGCTCCGGCGCGCTGCACTTCCGCGGCCAGTTCTACCGTGGCGGCCTGCGCGCCGGGGCCGTCCAGGCCAGCCAGATGTACGACGCCGCCGAAGGGTACGTCCTGCGGCAGGCCTTCGATCAGCGTTCGCCACGATTCGCGTTGCCCCCATTCCGCGGTGGTCCTGACGATACCCGGGTCGGTGGCGGCGGGCTGGTCGTCCGCTGCGTCGCCGTCCCGCACCAGGTAGACCGTCTGGTTCCGCTCCGCCAGCGCGGACGCGAGTTCCACCGCGCGTCCCGCCCGGTCCTCGGTGAGGATCCACGTGCCGGCAGACTCGGACACCTTCGCTGGTCCCTGGGCCACGATCACGCCTTTGTCCAGGATCGTGGACGCGTTCGATGTATCCGGCCCGCCTGGTCCGTCTGGTGTGCCTGTTCCATCCGGTCCGTCGGGTCCGTCGGGTCCCAGCACTTCCGCTTCCGCGAATCCCGCGTCGCCGAGGGCCTGCTTCCATACGTCGGGCCCTGCCAGCGCGTGGTGGGGCCGGTAATCGTCGGCGAACCGCCACCAGCCGTCGAGCTGTCCGAAGGTCAGGTCCATCCAACCCAGTCCGCTGAGGTTCTCGAGCGCGATCAGTTGGCCGGACGGCGCGAGCAAATCCCTGCAGTGACCGAGGGTTTCTGTCAGGTACCGTGTCGCGTGCAATACGTTCGACGCGATCAGCAGGTCGTAACCGTGCGGCTCGAATCCCTGCTCGATCGGGTCCTTTTCGATATCCAGCGGGCGATAGTCGATGGCTCCGCCACGGTCGCCGAACCGGGCTTCCGCCTCGGAGAAGAAGCCCGCGGAAATATCCGTGTAGGTATACACGAACCGGCCCTCCGGAAGCTCGGGCAACACGGACGCGGTCGCGGACCCCGTGCCGGCCCCGACTTCGATCACCCTGAGGCGCCGTCCTTCCGGCAGTTTGGACACGAGGGCCTGCACCGCCTCCGTGAGCATCCTGTTCGCGGCCCGCGCGACGGGCGCTTTCAGATAAAGATCGCCAGCCGTCGGTTCTCCACTGCTGAACAGGAGGGTCAGGGGGTCCTCTTTTCCGCGAAGCACCTCCGCCAGGGCGAGGCCGGACCGAAGGAACAGCCCGATCTCGATCTGGCCCTGGTCATACCTGTCCTTCATCCAGCCTGCGAACGCCTCGAGGTCGCCAGGCATATGGTCGGGGAGCGGATCCTCCGGTCCCACAACCACGCGGAATCCGTCGTCCCGCTCCTCCATTACGCCGGACCTGGCGAGCATCTCGAAAAGCCGGCGAAAGAGTCGGGTGTGTTCGGGCAGGACACCCAGCGCCTGCCTGAGATCGTCGGGGTCCACCACCGCGCCTTTCTCACGTTGCCATCCCAGTTCCTCCAGCGACGCGAGTGCGCGGGACCGCGACCATCGCTCCAGGTCCGCCAGCAGGGCGTTCCGGTTCTCCGGATCCACGCCGGCGTCTGTCAGGTAGCCCGTAAACGACTGTGCGTTGTCCGCGATCTCCGAAGGACTCGGGAAGAAGTCCGCCGCTTCGATTCCCGGGGCCAGGGGGCGCTCGCGCCATACGACCTCGTACAGCAGGTCGTTCACGCCCTCGACCGCCGCCAGCAGGGCTGCCCGGGTCGCCCGTTTCACCGTGTATCCGCTCAGGCGGCCGACCAGGGCGCCGTTCGGATCGTAAATCCGCATTTCGCCGCTCAGTACTTCCGGCGTCTCGTCCGGGTGGGCTTCGGCGCCGCGGGAGGATTCGCCAAGCAGCACGTGACAGACCACCCGGTCCGGCAGCGGCCCCGCCAGCCACATCCGCTCCCAGCCGAAGGGCAGATAGGTCGCTCCGCCTTCGGTCTCCGCCACGTTCCGCGCAACGCCCATGACCTGGAAGCATCCGTCGAGGACGAGGGGATGCACGTCAAGCCCATCCCTGTCGTGGGGTTCCGTTATAGAGACCTCCGCCACCGCCTCGCCCGGCCGGGACCATGCGTTGCCGAGCGTGCGGAAGCTGGGACCGAGATCGACCCCCGTACTCGCCCGGTGGCGGTAGTAGCCCGCGACGTCCACGGGCGAGAGACCGTCTTTCAGCGTTTCCAGGTCGACCTGCCGGTCAACCTGGCCAGCCTGGTCAGCCTGGCCGGACTGGCCGTCTCCCGGATCGGGGGCGCCCGAAGCGATGCGCCCTTCTACATGGACCGTCCATTCTTCTTCATTCCCCTTGCTGTAGATCTGCAGGCCTCTGGATGCATCCGGTTTCGCCGTATCGATCACCACCTGAATCCGTCGTCCGTTCTCGGCCCCTTCCTCGTCTTCGAAGACCATCGCGTTGTGTAACTGCATGTCTTCCAAAACCATCGGACCGCTTCCCTCAAGCATCGATACGGCACAGGCCATGGAACCGTACAGGGCACCCGGAGCCAGGACGCGGTTGAAAACGCGGTGGTCGTTCAGCCAGGATGGATCCGCGGGGAAGATCTCCGTTTCGAACGTGATCTCACCGCGGGCGGACTCGTGACGGTCTCCCAGCAGGGGATGGCCGGCGCTGCTCCGTCGTTGCTTCGGCGCTTCGACCCAGTGACGCTGGCGTTGGAACGGGTACCCCGGCAACGAGATCCTCCGCCTGGATTCCCCGGCGTACAAGCCATCGAAACGGATCGGCAGCCCTGCCTCATAGGCCGCTGCCACAGCGTTAACGAGACTGCCCACATTCGCTACCGGCGAATCATCGGAGGGCCGGGTGAGACTGGGGAGCACCTTGGGCGCCAGAGTCTGCGGAGAATCCGGCCAGGACGAAACCGTCATGGGCGCCAGGATCGCGTGCGGACCGATCTCGACGACCAGGTCCACGCCGAGTGCGGCCAGCGTGCCGACACTCTGTGCGAAAGCCACCGGTTCCCGCGCGTGCCGTTTCCAGTAGGCCCCGTCAAATGCGTGTTCCGGCGCCACAGCCTGCCCGGTGAGATTGCTGACGACAGCGATCGAGGGAGCATTGACGGTCACACCATCCAGTGACGCTTCCAGCGCGTCCAGGGCCGGTTCCACCAGCGCGCTGTGGAAGGCCCTGGTGGTGTTCAGCCGTCTTGCGCGGATCCCCGCCGACTCGAAGTGCCTCATGACGGCTTCGATGCCCGGAACCGGTCCGCTTACCACCTGATGCGAACCGTTGTCCGCCGAGATATTGCACCTGGTTCCGCCGGCCGCTTCGTCATCGCCGGCCGCCCCGTTCAGCCCTTCCAGTTCCGTTGCGACCCGTTCCGCGGGCGCAAAAACGGCGGCCATGGCGCCTTCTTCGGTACCGGACAGCAAGGTGCCCCGCGTGGCGGCGAACCGCATCCCGTCTTCCAGGCTGAATACCCCGGCGGCGTGCGCCGCGGCCAGTTCGCCGACGCTGTGGCCCATGACCACGGCCGGCTGCACGCCGACGCTCGACCAGAGGGCCGTCAGCGCACATTCCAACGCGAAGAGCGCCGGTTGTTCCCATGCCGTATCGTTCAGCGGTCCTACCGCTTCGTTACGGCCGAACATCACATCCAGCAGCGAGGTCCCGCGGACTTCCTGAAAAACCGCTTCACAGCGGTCCAGTACCGCACGGGCTACGGGCTCCTGTTCGTAAAGCGCCTGGCCCATTCCGACCCACTGGCTTCCCTGTCCGGTGTAGACAAACGCGACCTTCTCCGGTTTCGGAGCATGCTCGATCGGGCCGGTTTCGGTCAGTTCGGTGAGCCGTTCCCGCAGTGAACCGATATCGTGGAAGGCAATGCCTGCCCGGTGATCGAAATGGCTTCTTCCCACGCCCGACGTCCACGCCATATCCGAAAGGGATCCTTCCAGACCGGCCTCGCCGTCGCCGTCGCCGGAGTGCGATTCTTCGGTCCGCTCGGTCTGCTGGTCGAGCCAGGAAAGGTATCGGCCGGCCAGTTCGCGTAACGCGTCGTCCGATTTGCCCGACAGTGGTAGCAGCCGGGTCTTGCGCGGTCCAAGGTCATCGGACGGCACAGCTGCGCCAGTCATCGATTCAGGCAATGAAGCGGCCACGGCGATCGGCGATCCGGCGACCGGCGATCCGGCGACCTCGCGGCTGCTGTCCCCTGAATCATCCGGCGCGCGGTACTCCTCCACCACGATGTGGGCGTTGGTTCCGGAAATACCGAAGGAGTTCACGCCCGCCATGCGCGTGCGCCCGTTCGTACGCGGCCAGTCCATCATTTCCGTAGTAACCTGTATGGGAAGGTTATCCCAATCGATACCGGGGTTCGGGTCGTGGAAGTGAAGGTGCTTAGGGATCACTCCGTGCTTTACCACCAGGGCGGCCTTGATCAGTCCGGCTACCCCCGCGGCCGACTCCAGGTGGCCGAGATTGGTTTTCACGGAACCCGTCAGCAGCGGATGATCGGCGTCGCGTCCCCGGCAATACACTTCGGACACGGCGTCGATCTCTATCGGATCGCCCACGGTCGTACCGGTCCCGTGCGCCTCCAGGTATTCCACGTCCGTAGGTGATATGCCCGCCTGGTCCAGCGCGTCTTCGATCACCCGGATGAGTGCGGGGGTATGGGGGACGGTCAGGCCCGTACTGGCTCCGCCGTGGTTTATGGCCGAACCGCGGATGACGCCCCAGATCCGGTCGCCGTCGGCCTCCGCCTCGCTCAGCCGTTTCAGGACCACCACGCCGCAGCCTTCGCCCCGTACGTAGCCGTTCGCCGACGCGTCGAAGGTCTTGCACTGTCCATCGGGAGACAGCATCATCGAATCGGCGCGCAGTTCGTAGATACGGGGATTCAGGAGCGCCTGCACGCCGCCCGCGAGAGCCAGGTCCGCCTTGCCGTGCTGCAGGTCCGACACCGCGTCATGGATCGACACCAGTGACGACGCGCAGGCGGCGTCCACCGCCTTTACGGGACCCATCAGGCCCAGTACGAAGGCGACCCTGCCGCAGGTGCCGTTGAGGTTCGTACCGCTCAGCGCGTAAAGACAGGAGGCGGCATCGGAGGGCCGGGTGGATTCCAGGACCAGCATGCGGTACTCGTCGTTGCTGATCCCGGTGTAGACCCCGGTACGGCTGCCTTTCAGACTGTCCGGGTCGATCCCCGCGTCTTCCAGCGCCTGCCAGCTCGTTTCCAGCGTCATCCGTTGCTGCGGATCCAGCAACTGCGCTTCGACCGGCGAGATCCGGAAGAAGGACTCGTCGAACTGGTCGATGTCGTCCACGAAGGCGCCGTATCGGCAGCCGTCGCTGATTACCGCGCCTTCCGGGAAGAGCGTGCCGATGCGCCCGGTACCCGATCCGGGGACGCCCTCGGTCACCGCGTTTCCGCCCGCTTCAAGCAGGTTCCAGAACGAATCCAGGTCCGGTGCGCCGGGGAACCGGCAGGCCATGCCGATGATTGCGATCGACTGTTCGTGCACGGCGTTCATCTTTGCCCTTTCCCCGGATCGACCGGCCGCTTTCTCGCTCGCTCGTGGTGATGTTTCGATCGACATGATCGTCCCTTTCGTCTACTTAGTCTCTTTCGTCAACTGGGTCTGATTTGGATGCCATCCGCCCTGCCGAATACCGATTCCGGTTCTTCCGCCAATTGCTTGATCCGCTGCAGGAACCGGGCGGCCGGTGCGCCGTCCACGATACGGTGGTCGAAGGTCAGGCTGAGCGCCATCATGCGGCGCACGCCGGTCTCCCCGCTCGATTCGTCGACAACGACTACCCTCTGCACCGCCCGCCCGAGCCCGAGAATGGCGCACTGGGGATAATGTATGATCGGGGTGAAGGCGTCGACGTCATACATGCCCAGGTTGGTCAGGGTGAAGGTACCGCCCTCGATCTGGTCGAGCGTCAGGCCACCGTTTTGCGCGGCCTGGATCAGGCTTTTCGTTGCCGCAGAGACCTCCTGGAGCGATTTACCCGGAACGTCCCTGATCACGGGCGCGATCACCCCGCCGGAAGTATCCACCGCGATGCCGATGTGGATGCCGTCGTTCAGCACCACGCCGTCGCGCCAGGATGCGTTCATGACGGGATGCTCGGCCAATGCGACAGCGGTGATCCTGGCCATCAGATCGTACCAGGACGGGCGGTCGGCATCTTCGAACAACGACGAAAGCGCGGTAACGTCTGCCTCGGTGTTCAGCGTGACCGGCGCCGTGGTCCGATGTGCCTCGGCCATCCGACGGGCGATGACCTGACGCATGTCGCCGTGGCCGGTGCCGGCCTTTCCATCCGTCCAGTCCACTGCGGCTTCGTGCGGCCGGGCGGCTTCGATCACGTCCCTTTCCACGATCCGGCCCGATCGTCCGGTGCCTTTCAATGAACGCCAGTCGATGCCCGCGGAACGTGCCGCGCGGCGGGCCCGGGGACTGATGGCGGGGGCGCCGCGTTCGAGGCCCGTTGCTACCGGCGTGGCGCGTTCGAGTTCGGTCCCGGTACCGGGATCCGGGAATGATGTCCCGGCAGTCGCAGTTTCCTCCGCGGGTCCGACCGCCACGCCCTCGCTCCCGGCGTCGTCCGCCCTCCCCGCATTCGGATCAAAGGTCTCAATTTCGTGTTCGGCCACGACGAAACCCAGCAGCGTCCCCACGGGTACGGTCTGGCCAGGCGGAGGCGATGCGTCCGGGATCTTCAGGATACCGGCCTCGAAAGATTCGACGTCCGCCGCGGCCTTGTCGCCCTCGATGGTGCATACCATTTCGCCCTGGATTATCGGATCGCCGTCCTGTTTCAGCCATTCGACCAGCGTGCCTTCTTCCATGTTCCAGCCCAACCGGGGCATGACGATTTCGTAGGGCATGAGCCGATCCTATTCCGCGAGCAGTTCGCGGACGGCCTCTTCGATCGATGCCCGGTCCGGGACGACGGCCTGCTCGAGGGAAGGGCTGTAGGGCGTGGGCACGTGGGAGCCGTTCAGCCGCTTGATCGGCGCGTCGAGTTCGTCGAAGCCGTGTTCGGTCACGCGGGCGGAGATCTCCGCGCCGATCCCGCACGGCATGAAGGTCTCGTCCACGATGAGCAGCCTGCCCGTCTTCCGCACGGACGCGAGGATGGTATCCGCGTCCAGGGGCGCCACCGTGCGCGGATCGATGATCTCCAGGGAAATCCCCTCGCCGGACAGTTCCTCCGCGACCTGAAAGGCATGATGGACCATGACGGTCAGTGCCACGACCGTGGCATCGGTCCCCTCGCGAACGACCGCGGCCTGTCCGAAGGGCACCCGGTGCTCGCCGTCGGGCACGGGCCCCTTCAGGTTCAGTAGATGCCGGTGCTCCATGAAGAAAACGGGGTCTTCGCTCCGCAGTGCCGTGGCGAGCAGGCCCTTCGCGTCCGCGGGATTGGAGGGCAGCGCCACCCGGAACCCCGGGATATGGACGAAGAAGGGATAGTAGCTGCCGGAATGATGGGTCGCCGCGGAGTGGCCGATGCCGATGCATCCCCGAAGCACCATGGGCATCTTCAGCCGTCCGTTGCTCATGTACTGCATCTTGGAGGTCTGGTTGATCAGCTCGCCCAGGCCGTCGAGGATGAAATCCGTGAACATGAAGTCCACGACGGGCCGGGCGCCGGTCATGGCCGCGCCCGTGCACATCCCGATGAACCCCCGTTCGCAGATCGGCGTGTCGCAAAGCCTTAAGGGACCGTGCTTCTCGTAGAGGCCGGCCGTGGTTTCGAAGTTTCCGCCGCGTTCGCCCGCGCCTTCGCCGACCACGAATATGGCGGGGTCCGCGTCCATGGCCTCGGACAGGGCTTCCCGCGCGGCTTCGGTGAAGGTCTTCTCGGTCATACCGTCTCCCGGTACACGTGGCGATCCGCCGTGCCGCCGTCGGGCCAGGGACTGGCGGCCGCTTCCTTTTCCGCTTCTTCGACTTCCGCCCGGACGTCGGCTTCGATCCGGTCCAGATCGGACGCCGTCATCGTTTCATCGGACAGGATACGGCGCCGGAACCTCGAAATGGGGTCCTTCTCCCGCCACTCGGCGACTTCTTCCTCGGTGCGATACACGCCGGTGAGGCCCATCCCTTCGGCATGGGGACGGGTGCGGTACGTTTTCGCTTCGATGAGGGTCGGTCCCTCGCCCGCCCGTGCCCTTCGCAGCGCCTCGATGGCCGCCTCGTGCACGGCCAGCACGTCGTTGCCATCCACGCCGATGCCCGGTATGCCGTAATTAGCCGCGCGCGATGCCACGTCCGGGTTTTTGGAGGCATGGGAGAAAGGCACTTCGGTCGCGTACAGGTTGTTCTCGCAGACGAAGAGGACGGGCAGGTCGTAGATGGCGGCGAGATTCAAGCCCTCGTGGAAGGCGCCGTTTCCCACGGCGCCGTCGCCGAAGAAGGCCACGCCGACGCTGCCGTTGCCCAGCAGCCTGGCGCTGTAACCGGCGCCGGCGGCCTGCAGGATGCAGGGGCCCACGATCCCGCTCGTGCCCATGAGACCGATCTCCGGAGCGAAGAGGTGCATGCTGCCGCCCCGGCCGTGGGAGATTCCCGTTTCCCGGCCGTACAGTTCGGCGATGAGCGCGTCCGGCGACACCCCCTTGGCCAGCGCGTGGCCGTGGCCCCGGTGCGTACTGAAGACCGCGTCGTCATCGGTCAATCCGGCACAGACTCCGGCGGCTACGGCCTCCTCGCCGACGTAGGTGTGGCAGGCGCCGTGGATCAGCCCGGCCATGAAGGACCTCGCCAGCCGTTCTTCCACCGTCCGGATCGTGAACATGGTCCGGTACAGCCATCGGTGGCGTTCGAATCGATCCCCGCTGTCGGCAGACATGGCCCTCTCCGGCTAAAAAACTTGCCCGTTGCACAGGCGTCTTTACATTGGGTCGTGAACATTCCATAATACAGACAGATCTTCACCAGTGGCAAGGGCGATTTTGCCCTTCCCGGCGGATCCAAAAGAGAGGAATCGGCCATGGCCGAGGCACAGCCGGAAACCCATCGCGGACTGACCGTCGAAGCGGTCGGCGCGTTCCACGACCAGGGGTTCCTGGTGGCCGGCAAGTTGCTGGACGACGACCACGTGGAATCGCTTCGGGCGGAGTACGACCACGTATTCGAAACGGCGCGCGAAAGCGGCCGTTACCGCAACCTGTCCATCGATGACACGGAAGACAAGTCGCGCAAGCGCAAAGCCCGGACGCAGATGCTGCAGATCATGCAGATGTGCGAACGCAGCATCGAGTTCAGGAAACTGCTCTACCACGGGCCCATCCTTGACATCGTCGAGTCCCTGCTGGGACCGAACATCCAGCTTTTCCACGACCAGGCCCTCTACAAGCCGCCCCGGCAGGGCGGTCCCGTCTTCTGGCACCAGGACAACGGATACTGGCAGTGCACCCCCGCGAACCTGGTGAGCTGCTGGCTGACCCTGGACGACGTGGACGTGTCGAACGGCGCCATGCACCTGATTCCCGGATCGCACCGGCTCCTGGTTACCCACGAACGGTCGGCCGAGACCAGTTCCCTCCTCGACCTGGGCGACCAGGCCGCAGCGGAAAGGGCGACGGTGGTCGACCTGCCTGCAGGCGGCGCCATGTTCCACCACTGCCAGACCATGCACCACACCCCGGCCAACGTCACCGACCGGCCGCGCAGGGCCTTCGCCATCCACTACATGACACCCGGCACGAAGCGCATGCGGGACGGGGCATACATCGACGTCTCCTTCGCCCACCCCATGCTGCGGATGCGGGTGTAGGGAGCTTGTATGACTGAAACCCACCGGTGGGAACCCCTCGGACCGGACGTGGAGTCCATCCTGGCCGCCGAAAGTGATCCGCTCCTGGCCCTGTCGGAGGGCCGGATTCCTGCGATCATATGCCGGAAGGCCTATTCGCCCGCCCATTGCCAGGCCCTGATCGAGCGGTTTATCGAACGCGGGCTGATGCGGGATCCAGCCGATCCGGAGGCCGCGGCAAAGGACAGCCGCCTGCGTATCGATATCGGCACGAGCCTGGCGAACAAGGGTTCGGACAAGGAGGCTTTTCTGATGCACGCGGTCGGAACGCGCGTCCTGTACGAGACCCTGTTCAATGGGTATGAGGATCCCGTGAAGCTACTGTACGGGGTGCTGGACACGCTCGCGGGAGAGAAACGCGCCATGACCGCCCGGGAGCCCGACGGCCGCAAGTACGGCCCGGCCATCTTCCGCATCCACTACGGGGGGCATACCTACAAGCCCCATATCGACCACGTCACGCTCCGGGAAAAGCGGTTCGATTACGAAGTGACCCGTTTCGGCCACCAGTTCGCCGGGGTCCTCTGCTTCCAGAACGCCCTGCACGAAGGACGCAGCACCCAGGCCATCCTGCACCAGTGCATGTGGACGCCTGAGGTGCAGGAGTCCATCGCCACCGATACCTTCCCCGAATACGCCCGGCGCAACGGCGTCAGCAGCTACACCGTCGACCTCGAGCAGGGCGATCTCTACTTCTTCAACACCCGCCTCATCCACGAGGTCCCCGCCGTGGAGGGCGACCAGCCGCGCATCGTTCTGGCCACCTTCATCGGTTATTCCCCCGACGACCCGGAAGTCTACGTCTGGTCGTGATGGGGTAGTGGGCTTTCAATTGTACAATTGTACAATATTAAGGTTCCTCACGCCACGTCCAGTACCGCCTGAAGGTTCTTCGACGCGATCATCATTAATGTTCGAGCGGCACCCGAAGGACGACGGCGGCCTTGCTCCCAATCCTGCAGCGTGCGAACAGATACACCTAACAACCGGGCGAATTCGACCTGCGATAATCCTGATTTCTTTCGAATCCCGGTAATATCGGGCACGTTAATTACGCGGCCGTGTTTACCTCGTTTGATTTCCTGAAGACCATCCAAAATCTCCTTACCAACATCTCGATTATCTTCATTCATCTTCCACCTCCTTGCGGATCTGGCGCAAGACATCAGTGGCGATGTTGTCCCTCACAGATTCCGAGTACTGATGATCGGTCAGATAATCCCGAACGAGACGGGTAAAGAGCCTGGTCTCGATAAAGCTATACATAGATATATTATACGGCAATGCCGTACGAAGTCAAAAGGTAAAACCGCAACCGTCCCGCATTCACCAGGGAGCAAATTCGAACATTGGTCACAATTGCATTGCATAAATGAAAGCAAATCGTAAATTAACAGGACAATCGAATACAGCCGCAGGTGGCGGTAAGCTCATACGCTGAAAAGGGAAGATGGTGCGAATCCATCACGGTCCCGCCACTGTGTTCGGGGACGAAACTCAAACTCGTCACTGCCGGTCAGGCTGAGTCCATGGACCGGCGGGAAGACTTGAGGAGTAGGACGATCCGTCAGTCAGGAGACCTGCCTGCGCGCTGTGCGAACGCTTCTCCGTGAGCAGAGAGGCCGAGCTCGGATGCGCATGCCTGCCGTCCCGACCCAGCCCTTCCCTTGCGGAGCGGCTGGTTTTTTTTTGACCCGATGGGGACAGGGGCAGCATGGAAACCGCCATCCGCGTAGAAAAACTCTCCTGCGGTTATGATCGTCGCCCGGTGCTGGAGGACCTGTCGTTCGACCTGCGCCAGGGCGAGATGCTGGGGGTGATCGGGCCGAACGGATCGGGGAAGAGCACGTTGATACGCGCGCTTACGCGGATTCTGCCGCTGAGTCGGGGACGCATCACGCTCTACGGGATGCCCCTTCAAGATTACACGGTCCGTGAGATCGCGCGCGAGGTCGCCGTCATTCCCCAGCAGACGCCGGTTACCTTCGCCTTCTCCTCGCTGGACGTCGTCATGATGGGCAGGACGCCCCATCTTCGGCGTTTCCGGAGAGAAGGTCCGGAAGACCGGGAAATCGCCCTCGAAGCCATGCGGCGGACCGACTGCCTCGCCTTCCGGGACCGCCCCATACACGAACTGTCCGGCGGCGAAAGGCAGCGGGTCATCATCGCCCGGGCGCTGGCGCAGCAGCCATCGATCCTTCTCCTGGACGAACCGACCTCTTTCCTGGACCTGAACCACCAGGTCGAGATATTCGATCTGCTTCGTCACGTGTGCGCCCGCGACGGGCTCGCCGTGCTGTGCGTGTCCCACGACCTCAATCTCTCGTCAGAGTACTGCCACAGGCTGATGATGCTGAAAGAGGGACGTATCTACACCGACGGCACGCCCGAAGATATCCTGACCCGGGGACACATCAAGGCGGTCTTCGAGACCGATGTGACCGTTATAAAAAGCCCCTATTCGGGTTCGCCACAGATTATCCTGAAACCGGGAGACTGACCGGCTTGACGATGAAACGCCCCCTCATTCTGGCCTTAACGGCCGTAATCCTCTTCTTCGCCTGTGTCTTCTCCATGGGGGTAGGCGCCGTGTATATCCCGGCTGGCACCGTACTGCAGGTGCTGGCGGATCACCTGTGGCCGGGCGGCACGCTCGAGACGGCGAAGACGGCGACCGACACGATCGTCTGGGAGATCCGCCTGCCGAGAACCCTCCTGGCGGTGCTTGTAGGGGCCGCCCTGGCCAGTTCGGGCGGGGTGATGCAGGGCTTCTTCCAGAATCCCATGGCCGATCCCTATATCATGGGCATATCGGCCGGCGCCGCGCTGGGCGCCACGGTTGCGGTTACCCTGGATCTGCAATTCTGGATGCTCGGGCTGAACGCCGTATCCATCGCGGCGTTCCTCTGCGGCCTGGCCGTGACCATGGTGGTATACGCCTTTTCCCGCCGGGGAGGTCGCGTGGCTTCGACCACCCTGCTTCTGACGGGCATCGCCATTGGCGCCATGGCGACTTCCTTTACGTCCTACATGCTCGTGATGGGCGGCGAGAACCAGCGGCAGTTGCTCTTCTGGCTCATGGGCAGCCTGTCCGCCCGGAGATGGGACCACGTCTGGATGCTGGTGCCCTACGCGGCGGTCGGTCTGGCCGTCGTCCTCGTATACGCGCGGGAACTGAACGTCCTGCTGCTGGGGGATGAGCAGGCGTCCCAGCTGGGCGTGCACGTCGAACGGGTCAAGCTGATCCTGCTGACGGCTGCCGCCTGCCTCGCAGCGGCCGCGGTATCGGTGAGCGGCATCATCGGTTTCGTCGGCCTGCTGGCGCCGCACATGGTCCGGCTGATCGTGGGGCCCGACTACCGCATCCTGACGCCCATGGCCGCCCTGGCCGGCGCCTTGCTGCTGGTGCTGGCCGACCTGGTCGCCCGGACCGCCATGGCCCCGGCCGAAATGCCCATCGGCATCTTGACCACGTTACTCGGCGCTCCATTCTTCCTGTACCTGCTGCACCGGCAGCGCCGGACCTGAATCGGCAGCGCCGGACCTGAATCGGCAACGCCGGGTCTGAATCGGCAGCGCCGGGCCTGAACCAAGGAGATCGCATGCCCAGGCTTACCAAGATCTATACCCGCAAAGGCGACGACGGGACCACCGCCCTCGGAAGCCGGCAGCGCGTACCCAAAGAGTCGCCCCGCGTGGCGAGCTACGGGACCGTGGACGAACTCGATTCCGTCATCGGTGTCGCACTGGCGCACGGACTGGCGCCCCGGCTGGCCGAAACGCTGCCGGTCATTCAGAACGAGTTGTTTCACCTCGGATCGGACCTGTGCTTTACCGAAGAGGACAAGGAGAAATACCAGATCCCGCTGATCGAAGCCCGGCACGTGGAAAAACTCGAAGCGATCATCGACGAACTGAACCCCATCGTTGGACGGCTCGAAAACTTCATCCTTCCCGGCGGGTGTCCGGGCGCCGCGTACCTCCACCTTGCGCGGACCGTCTGCCGGCGCGCGGAACGGGAAGTAGCGGCCTTGTCCCGCGATGAGGCGATCGGGGACTACGTGCTGGCCTACCTGAACCGTCTCTCCGACCTGCTTTTCGTCATGTCACGATATGAAAATAAGGAACGGGGCGTCGAGGAACCGCTTTGGGACAGCAGGTTGTAGGATGGAAGAAATCCTCGACCGCCACGAGCATTACCTGCTCAAGAAATACGGACGTTTCCTTGTAACCGCATTGCGCACCCCCCACCAGGTGCTGAGTACCTCGGCCTGCAGCGGCGGAATGACCGACCGCGTCCGTTTTCTCGTCAACCACCAGAGCGTCGAGGGCCAGGGCCACCTGGATCGTTTCGAATGGATGTTGGGTCTCGGCGAGACGGGATACCACCACCACGTGTGCAAGGAGCTTGGGCTCGAACCGGATGCTGTCGCGATGATGGGCACGGCCGCGAACATGAACTATGCGGCCCGGATCGTGGAGACTTTCGCGGAACTGCGCGTATGCGCCGTCGTGACCGCCGGGGTCGAGGGGAATGCCGGCTGCGCGGGCGATCCCGCGGACTGGCATGAAGCGGAATCCGGGCAGATGGAGAGACATCCCCACGAGAGACATCCCCACGACGGCACGATCAACACGATGCTGCTGGTCAACTGGCCGCTTACGCCCGGAGCCATGGCCCGCGCGGTCGTCACCATGACCGAGGGCAAGTCGGCGGCGCTCCAGGATCTGGCCGTTTCAAGCCGGTACTCCCAGGACCTGGCGACCGGAACGGGCACGGACCAGTACTGTATTGCCGCTCCACTGGACGAGGCGAAGCAGCCCAAGGCCAGGGCCGGTCACCACGCGAAACTGGGCGAATTGATCGGTTCGTCCGTCCGCCGGGCGACCCTGGAGGCGCTGAGGTGGCAGAACGGACTGGAAGCCTCCAGCACGCGCAGCCTCTATCACGCGCTCAAACGTTACGGGTTCAAAGAGGATCGGTTTTCGCCCGCCATGGAAAGCCGCCTGGGCGCGGACGAATACGCGCTCCTGGACAAGAACATCCGGTCGGTCGTCCACGATCCGGGCGTATCGGCCGCCGCGTACGCCTATGCGGCGGTCTGGGACCGCGTGAGGTACGGGACGCTTTCCCTGGTGCTTGCCGCCCCGCTGCTGAGACAGCAGGCTGCCGTCCTGGCCTCCGCTGTCGCGGCGAAACCGGAGGCCTGGCCGGCCTGTTTTGAACAGCTTGCCGTCCATGAAGACACGTTGCTGGATGCCGTCTACGACGCGATAGCCCTGGGATGGCGCCTGAAATGGACCTGACGGTACTCGCGCCGGACCCCGTTCTGCTCCTCTGCGCGGTGGTACTGGATGGCATCCTGGGGGATCCGGTCTACCGGTGGCATCCGGTACGCCTGATGGGCCATACACTCACGGGCGTTGAGCGCGTGCTCCGCCGGACCGGACTGGACGGTTATGCGGGCGGGTGCGTGCTGTTCCTGGCGCTCTCTGCGTTCTGGGTAGGCGTCAGCGCGGCGTTGGCCCTGTGGCTGAACGGACTGCATCCGGTGCTGAACGGGGTCTACCAGGTTTTCTTTATTTACAGCATGGTGGCGCTCCGGGACCTGTGCCGCCATGGTATGGCCATCGATCGCGCCGGGGACCTGAAAGGCGCGCGACGTGCCGTGTCCATGCTGGTCGGCCGGGATACGTCCGCCATGGACGCCGCGGCCTGCCGTAGGGCGGGCATGGAAAGCCTGAGCGAGAACGCAGTGGACGGCTTTATCGCTCCGCTGTGCTGGTATGCCCTGCTGGGGTTGCCGGGCATCGTGCTCTACAAGGTGATCAGCACGATGGATTCCATGGTGGGGTACCGGACGCCCCGGTATGCGCGCTTCGGCTGGTGCGGGGCGCGGCTGGACGACCTTTTCAATCTCCTGCCCGCCCGGCTAACTTGGCTGCTGATGACGGCGGTCGCGTTTCTCCTGCCCGGGTATTCGGGCCGCAATGCCCTGTCAGTGGGATGGCGGCAGCATGCGCTCATTCCGGGTCCGAACTCCGGCTGGAGCGAAGCGGCAGCTGCCGGCGCCGTGCAGCGGCGATTAGTCGGACCGGTCCGGCAGGACGGTAAGCTGGTTACGGAGATCTGGATCGGCGACGAAGGCGATCCGGAAGGCGGCCAGACCGGCGACCTGCGCCGCATGTGCGTCCTGGTCGTGGTTACGTGCCTGGTAGCTACCGCTCTCTCGATTCTGGCCATGGTCGTGCCGGCAAAATAGAAAGGTAACCGATGGTAGTTTCACCGCGAACAAACGGTCGCTTCCCGCGCCGTAAAATGAGGCGAAGTACACGGTAACACCTGCTACTCCTACCAAAGAATCTTCCTGTTGCGCAATCGTTAAACCGGTCTTTAGTTTTAAGTTACATCCGATTTACGTGTGGCTGGCTTGACTTTGTCCACACCTTGTTACGCATGACTTTATGGGTATGGTGCATTCCGTGATGTTCTGCCAAGTACCGTTCGGCATCCTGCTTTCACACGCTCGGATCGGGTAGTGATATGACCTTTCAACAACTCAAAGATAGCGGAATTCAGGTCGCGGTATGGCTGAGAGACACCGTCCTGCAGGTAGCGCCGCTCCTTCTGGAGGCGTTGCTATACCTGGTCGTAGGGCTGTTCGTCGCATGGCTGATCAGAAAACTCGTCTCCAGACTGCTGGACAAGGCGGACCGCATCGTGCCTTACGGGAGCATGAAGACCTATGTGAAAGCTTTCATCCAGCGGCATCGCGTACCCGTCCTGCTCGGTGGCATCGCCTACTGGACGGTGATTGCCGTAGTCCTCGCCGTAGTGGCCGACACGCTGGGGCTGGTCGTGGTGTCCAGCTGGCTGGAAGCGCTCGCCGGTTACCTGCCCAGGGTGATGGGTGCCGTCGCCATCGTAGTGGTCGGGTTCATCGGCAGTATCGTCCTGCGCGACGTGATCGAGATGGCGGCCGGTTCGATCGGCCTGGACCTGGGTGATAACCTGTTGCGATTCGTGCGATTCCTGATCGTGGCGGTCGCCTTTCTCCTTGCCGCCGGTCAGCTCGGGGTCGACGTCTCGGTCATATCCGGCCTGATCATGGTCATCGTGGGCGGCGTCCTGCTCAGCGCCGCGCTGGCCTTCGGTCTCGGCGCGCGCGCTTCCGTGAGCAACATCCTGGCGAGCCACTACCTTCGCAAGTCCTTCTCCGAAGGCGAGTACGTCAAGGTCGAAGGCCACAGGGGACGCATCATCCAGATGACCGCCACCGCGGTCATCCTCGAATCCGATGAGGGCCGCGTGGTCGTCCCCGCGAGCGTTTTCAACGAGCAAATCACCGTAAGCGGCCAGAAGCAGAACCCCGATGAATAGCAAGCACGATCTCGTCCAGTCTTTCCTGAAGGCCCATCCCACGGAGGCGGCCAGGGTCCTGGAGCGGCAGCGGGGAATCGCCGTGCTCCGACTGTTCGAGGACCTGGAGCCCGAGACCATCGCCACCGTGGTCGAGCGAATGAACGACCATGCGGCGGCCGACCTGTTGGACCGGCTGGAAACCGGGCCGGCCACCCGGGTCGTGGCGGCGTTGCCCTTCCGCGCCATGGCGATCCTGCTGCGTCGGATGCAGTCGAAGGAGGCCGTGCTAGACGGCCTGCCGGACGAGGTCGTCACCGGGTTCCGCCTGGTGGACCGCTTCCCCGATCGCTCCGTTGGCGCCTGCATGGACCCACGCGCGTTGACCGCGACCGATGATATGAAATCGGGCGACGTGATCAGTGCCGCGCGTCGTTACCCCGACCGCGTGAGGGACGTCCTCTTTGTCGTCGACCGCGCAGGCGTCCTGATGGGCCTCTCCCCAATGCGGCAGATACTCGGCGCTCCCGCGGAATCGTCTGTCCGGGACGTCATGGAACCCGTCCGGCACACCCTTTCCCCCTACCTGACCCTGCAGGATGCGGGCGATGCGCCCGGTTGGTGTTACAACAGCGAGTTGCCGGTGGCCGACGGCGAGGGCGTTTTTCTCGGTACGATCGGCCTCGTGGATATCCAGCGACAGGGCGGCAGGGATTCGGGATACGATCACGAATCGGAAAAGGCCCTGGGCGAGCTGTTCCGCCTGGGATTCTCGGCGTTCGCGGGCGGGCTTCAACTGGAACCAGGCAGAGACCCGGAAAGAGAAGGCGGCCAGGACGAAGGCCATGGAAAAAGCGGCCAGGACGAAGGCAACGAAGACGAAGGCAACGCAAAAAAGGAATCAGGCCATGAGTGAATCCACCACCCCATCCTGCGCCGATGCGCTGATCCATGAATATGTCCGGCTGTTCCCCGCGGAAGCAGCCTCACACATCGAGCGGATGTCCCCGGAGGAGATCGTGCCGGCCCTGGCCCTGGTCTCGCCGCCGGAACTCGCAGAAACCGTCAGAAGGATGGATCCCGATGTCGTCGCGGCGTGCGTCCCCGCCATGCAGCCCGAGATGATCCGGACCGTGTTTACCCGAGTCGAGCCTGCCGTCGGGGTAAGCGTCTTCGTCCGAATGGAAAGGAAGGACCAGGACAGGGCGTTTTCCCATCTGCCCCATCACCTGGTGAGAGAATACCGGTCGCTGATGTCCTATCCCGCCGAGTCCGCCGGTAGCCTGATGGATTCGCGCGTGACCATGTTCCGGGAGGACAGCACTGTGGAAGAAGCGCTGGTGCAGCTCCGCGCGGTCAAGGGACGCGACCTGCTCGATCTCTGCGTCGTCGACCGGGAGAACCAGCTGACCGGCATGGTACCTCTGCACCGCCTGGTCAAAGCCGATCTGGGTACCCGGCTCACCGAACTTGTGGACGGCGAGTCCATCCACATTCCCGACATGGCGGAGCGGGAGGAAGTCGTCGCGCTGATGGAGAAATACCAGATTACCACCATCCCGGTCGTAAACGCGGATGGATTTCTGATGGGCGTGATTCGCCACGATACGATCTTCAGGGCGGCCCAGGCGGAGATCACGGAGGACCTGCAGACCATGTTCGGCGCCGGCCGGGAGGAACGCGCGTGGTCCCCGGTCTCGTTCTCGATCCGGAAGCGGCTGCCCTGGCTGGAGGTGAACCTCGTGACGGCCTTCCTCGCTTCCTTCGTCGTCAGCCTCTTCGAGGACACGATCGCCCAGATCACCGCTTTGGCGGTATTTCTGCCGATCGTGGCCGGCCAGTCCGGCAACACGGGCTGTCAGGCGCTCGCGGTCGTCATGCGCGGCCTCGCCCTGCGCGAAGTCCGGACCGGCAACTGGTGGCGGGTCACGCGGAAAGAAGCGGCCATCGGGTTTATCAACGGGTTGGTCGTCGCGGCGACGACCGGTCTGGCCGTGGGGCTGTGGACCGGGATACCTGCTTTTGGACTGGTGATCGGCATCTCCATGGTCGCGTCCATGTTGGTCGCCGGCGTCGCCGGCGCGTTGATCCCCCTTCTGCTGAACGCGGTCGGCCAGGACCCCGCGCAGTCTTCGTCCATCATACTGACCACCGTAACCGATGTGGTGGGCTTCATGAGCTTTCTCGGTCTTGCCACGCTGATGATGGGAATGCTGACGGCGTGACCTCGCTAATGGCCGGACTGCTGACGTCTACGCTATGACCTCGCTGTCCGTTTCCGCTGTCCGGCCCTGCCGTCCGGCCCCGCTGTCCGGCCCTGCCGTCCGGCCCCGCTGTCCGGCCCTGCCGTCCGGCCGTCGGGTGGCCGTCGGGTGGCCATGTTTATTTGGAATCGCCCTGATTCCCGGGTTCCAGGGGCACGTACCTGAACGCCGGCGGCAACGACGCTTCTTCCGAAATCTTGTATTCCACGGCCGAATGCGGATAGGCGAAACCCAGCCTGTCGCTGTTTGAAAACGCATCGACGATCTTCGCGACGATGGCCGTGGAGATCTTCTGCCGTTCCACGGCGATGGACTGGTAGCGCAGCCGCATCAGGACCCCGGAATCGAAGAACTCCGCCCTCACCTCCGGCTCCCGCCCGAGTTCTTCCACGATCTCCTTCGTCGACTCCCGCGCACAGGCGATGAGCGTCGATTCCGCGAGCTGATAGTCCGAATCATAGGAAACCCGCACGGGCACCTCGTCCAGAATATACTTCGTTTCTTTTGAAACCGCGTAGTTGATCACCATCTGGTCGAACAGCACCGCGTTGGGGATCAGGATGCCCCGGTTGGACGATTCCTCGCCGCCCACCGTCCCGCCGACCTCTCCCAACAGGACATGGGTCGGCGAGATGTCGAGGACGTCGCCGCGCACGCCCATGATGATGATGCGGTCGCCGATCTTGAAGGGCCGCTTGATCATCACCATGAGCCACGCCGCCACTCCGGTCACCGGACGCTGGAGCGACCAGCCCAGCACCATGCCCAGGAACGCCACGGTCAGCCCCATGGCCGCCAGCGAACCGGACATGCTCACGATCACAAATACGATACCCGTAAGGAGAAAGGCGTACTTCCACATGGTGGTGAACTGCAGGACCTGGGCGTCGCTTCGGTGCTTCTCCTTCATGGCACGGATGACCAGGTTCTTCGAAATCCTGTACAGCACCAGAAGGGCCAGGATCGTAATCACGGCGTAAAGGATTCCGGTCATGGATTCTCCCAGGGCGCTGACCAGCATTTCCTGGATCCGCTCAGGGTATCCGTTCGATACGACCTGGGAAGCGGCCGCCTGAAGGGAATCCTGTGCGACTGCCAGCGAATCGTTCATGGCATCTTCCTTTCCTCAGCGATACAAGCGATACAAGTGATGCAATCTGCCAAATTGGCAGTTGTATGACAATTTGGCATATTCCACTACGCCATATATACAAAAACAGATATCCTTGTTGTCCGCAATCCTTTGTTCAGCCCGTTTTTTCAAAATGGCACGGCAGTTGCAATAAGATATGGCCAGTCGACGATGAATTCACTTTAAGATGGTCGATTCGACAGAAGTGTTTCACTTTTTACTACAAGAAGGAGGATTCAAATGAATCTCATCAGATGGAAACCCGGCGAGCTGTACAGTCTCAGACGCAACATGGACCGCATGTTCGACAGTCTGTGGAACCAGTCCGACGGCGGAGAGGGCACTGACTCCGCGATCTGGACCCCGTCTGTCGACATTGCCGAGACTGAAAACGGCTATGTCATCTCGGCGGACCTGCCCGGCATGAACAAGGAGGATTTCGACATTTCCTTTTCAAACGGCCGGTTGGCCATCTCGGGCGAACGCAAAGCGGAGAACCGTACCGGGAAAGATAACGTGCACAGGATCGAACGGCTGTACGGCAAGTTCACCCGGTCCTTCGATCTGCCGCAGGACGCGGACACCGCCAGGATCGACGCCATGTACAAGGACGGCGTGCTCACCCTCACCATCGGCAAGGCGGAAGAGGCGAAGCCGAAGCAGATCTCGGTGAAGGTCCACGCGTAAGCGCCCTTAAGGTCCGCGAAGCAGGACCCGAAAGGCTTGTAAGCAAGACCCGCGGGGAAGCGCCCGTAAGCAGAATCAGGGCACTTCCCCTTTTTATTGTCTCACTATGACCGGGAAAGTCCAGAGACGCACGAGGAGATGCACTAAGGAGAATACAACGATGAAATGCCGTTTAGGTTCGTTCTTGACCGGTGGGCTGCTCGCCGCCGTAGCCGGCCTGGTGATCACTATTCCCGTGCTGATCCTGGTTGAGTATCTGAGATCGAAGGAGAAAGTCTCAACGGGGGCGGGCGACGAACCCGAATCCGAGCTCGAACCCGAAACTGAAACCGAACCCGAAACGGACTGATTGGCCGGAATCCAGGATACCTACCTGACCACCCCGTAGAACCGCGCCAGGAACCTGGGCGGGGCGAAAAGGGTGTAGAGCAGGCGCAGCAGCCACGTAAGCAGCAGCGTGCGCACCGCCCCGCGGCGTTCCCAGCGCCGCGCGGACGTCAGCACGGCTTCGTCGATCCAGTCCAGTCCGCCGGCCTTCTTCAGCCGGTCGGCGAACCGGGCGTCTTCGAAGACCGGAATCCCGGGGAATCCCCCCACGGCTTCGAATGCCTCTCTCGTGGTATAGATCGCCTGGTCTCCGTAGGTAATGCCCAGGAAACGCGACCTGAAATTGGTGCCCCGCGCGATCCACCGGTATATCCGCTTCCCATGGGCGATGTCGAAACGGAATCGTCCTCCGGCCTTGCCCCGTCCGCGGATCGATTCGGCCACAAGCTCCCGCCAGCCGGCCGGAAGCCGGGTATCGGCGTGAAGAAACAGCAGCACGTCTCCGGACGAGGCTGCGGCGCCCGCGTTCATCTGGATCGCCCGGCCCCGTATGCTGGACTCGATCAGTCTCGCCCCCGGCCGCGACCGGACGATCTCCGGCGTGCCGTCGTCGCTTCCGCCGTCCACGACGATGATTTCGAGGTTGGCCGGCTCGTCCGGATGCACCGTTCCGCCTTCGAACTGTCCCAGGCAGTCCTCGATCGTCGATGCCTCGTTGAGTGTGGGGATGATGACGGTGATCCTGGCCGGCTTATCCGAGGGTCCGTTCCAATGTCCAGATGAAGGCTTCATTTTCTTCCCTCGAACCCGTCGAAATGCGGATGTGGTTCGGTGAGGCCCACTGGCCGGCGCCCGCGCGTACCATGACCTGCCTGGACCATAGCTGGCGGACGATGCGCTGCGTCTCCCGGCCGAAGTCGGCCCAGAGAAAACACGCGTGGCTGGGTATGACCCGGGCACCGAGCCGTTCCAGTTCGGCGGTCAGGTAGTCGTTCCCGTCCCAAACCGCCTGCCGGGACCGCCTTACGTGCTCCTCGTCGCCCAGGGCCGCGGCGGCCGCGTGGACGGACAGGACGTTCCGGCCCAGGAGGCCCATGGAGAAAGGCGCCAGGCGGTAGATCACGTCGCGGTGGGCGACGGCGTAGCCCACGCGGATGCCTCCCAGACCATACACCTTGGAGAAGGTCCGGAGCACGATCACGTTTTCCCGTTCCTTCGCGACCTCGATGAAATCCCGGTATGCCGGGTCACGGACGAAATCAACATAGACCTCGTCGATGGCCAAGAGGACATGGGGCGGCACCCGGTCGATGAAATCCAGGATCTGTCCATGGGGTAACAGCGCCCCGGTGGGGTTGTGGGGGTTGCAGATGATGACCAGGCCGGTGCGGTCGCCGATCTGCCTGCCCATGTCGTCGAGATCGTGGTTTCCGTCGGGAAGGACGGGCGACTTGCGCGCCAGCACGGCGTGGCCCGCGTCGCGGAGTTCGTCGCCGACGCGCGTGATCTGGCCGTAGGAGGGGAGGGCTTCCACGACTTCGCCGTGTTTCATCAGGGCCTGCAGGGCCAGGATCTGGAGCAGCTCGGTCGTTCCCACGCCCAGCATCAGGCCGTGGCGGTCGCCGGTGGCCTTGAAATCGAAGCCCGAAGGACGGGGGATGTCCAGGTCGTGGTGCCGGATGATGGCCTGCTGCAGGGTCGTCGTGTAGTCGTACCGGTTCATCCAGTCCTGGTGCCTCAGCACGGCTTCTATGGCCGCGGGGGAGGCGCCCAGGGGGTTCTCGTTAAAGGCCAGCCGCACCCGGCCCGGCTCGAGCCCCACGCTCTTTACGTCCGCGGGGCGGCGGCCCGCAAGTTGGGCTGCAACCGCTTCCCGTGAATGAAGTCCCGCCGCCAACGCGGCCGGTTCCGCCAGGCCCGCCAACGCGGCCGCGCCCGCCAGACCGCCCAGGCCGCCCAGGCCGCCGCGGAGGAAGTCCCTGCGCGATACGGGATCGTCCCCGTTGTATTCGTCAGAGGTCATTTGCCGGGATCCTGCTCAAGGTGGTCGAAGACGTCTTCCGACACGTTGCCGTATTTCCCGCCCGTTTCCCGTTCCACCCGGTCCACGCCCTTGACCTTCTTGATCCGGACGATCAGCCGGTCCAGCTGGCTGAGATGCTCCACCTCGATGCCGAAATTGCCGTCCGCCATCCCGTCCGTGGTGTCCATCGCGGCGTGGGTGATGTTGATCCCCGCATCGGAAATCGTCCTGGAAATCTCGTTCAACAGGCCGGGCCGGTCGCTACCGAAGATGCGCAGGCCGACGACGAAGAACTGGTCCTTTTCCACGTCCCAGTGCACCTCGAGGCGCCGCTCCAGGTCGTCCACGATGTTGGCGCATTCCTTGTTATGCACCGTCACGCCGCGCCCGCGGGTGATAAAGCCGATGATGGGATCGCCCGGGACCGGCTGGCAGCACTGCGCGAAGCGGATCATCAGGTTGTCGATGCCCGTGACCTTGACCCCGCCCCGGGGACGGCGCACCCGGTCCACGAACCGCGTCAGCACCGAAGTTTTGGGCGGTTCTTCCCCGGAAGGTTCCTCTGGAAGCAGCCGCTGAGCGACCTGGGCCGCGGAATACTCTCCCCGTCCGATCGCGGCATAAAGGCGATTCGCGTCGGGCAGCCCGTACTCTTTCGCGAGGGCCTCCATTTCGTCGGCAACCTTGCGCTTGACCTTGAGCCGTTTCAATTCCCGGTCCAGCATGTCTTCGCCGAGGCTGATGCTCTGTTCCAGCGTGGCCTTTCTGAACCACGACCGGATCTTGGAGGACGCCTTGGTCGTCTTGACGATGTCCAGCCAGTACGAACTCGGCGTCTGGTGCGGGGAAGTGAAAATAGTGACCGTGTCGCCGTTTTGCAACTTCCCGGCCAGCGGCGCGATGTTGCCGTTCACCTTCGCCCCGCTGCAGTGGAGTCCGATATCGGTGTGAATGGCGAAGGCGAAGTCAAGCACGCTGGCGCCCTGCGGCAGTTCCTTGAGATCTCCGCGCGGGGTGAAGACGAAGATGGCGTCGTCGTACAGGTCCATGCGCAGGTAGCTCATGAACTCCTTCGGATCGGTCATGTCGGTCTGCCAGTCCAGCGCCTGGCTGAGCCAGTCTTCCCGGCCCTCACCGTCCTGGACTTCCTCCCTGCCTTCTTTGTAGAGCCAGTGGGCGGCGATCCCCACTTCCGCGATCCGGTCCATTTCCCGCGTCCGGATCTGGATCTCGGCCGTTTCCCCGTTGGACGCGATGATGGTGGTGTGCAGGGACTGGTACATGTTCATCTTGGGACGGGAAACGTAGTCTTTGAAGCGGTCGAAGATGGGAGTGTAGAGGGTATGGATGATCCCGAGGGCATGGTAGCAGTTGGGCACCGTGTCGGTCACGACGCGCAGCGCCAGGAGGTCGTAGATCTCCTCGAAAGGCCGGTTGCGGCGCTGCATCTTCGTGTAGATACTGTGGAAATGCTTAGCCCGGCCGTTTACGGTGGCGTCGATGCCGGCGTCCTTCAGGGCCTTGACGATGGGCTGGCGGATCTCGTCGATCAGCTTCTCCCGTTCAGCCCGCTTCTGGTCCAGCTTGCTCGCGAGATCCCGGTATACATCGGGAGACAGGTATTTCAGGCTGAGGTCTTCCAGTTCGGATTTGATCTTGGCCATGCCGAACCGGTGGGCGAGCGGCGCGTAGATCTCCCGCGTTTCGAGGGAGATGCGCTGCTGCTTCTCCTCTTCCAGGAAGGACAGCGTCCGCATGTTGTGGAGCCGGTCCGCGAGTTTGATGAGGATGATGCGCACGTCCTTCGCCATGGAAACGAGCATCTTGCGGAAATACTCGGCCTGGAGTTCCTCCTGGCTTCTGAAGGACAGTCCGGTGATCTTGGTGACGCCGTTCACCAGGACGGCCACTTCCTCTCCGAATTCCGCGGCCAGCTGTTCGATGGTCACTTCTTCCACGTCTTCCACCACGTCGTGCAGGAGCCCCGCCGCGATGGTCACGGCGTCCAGCTGCAGGCCGATCAGCGTGAGCACCACCTGCGTGCAGTGCACCATGAAGGGTTCGCCGGACTTCCGGACCTGGCCCGCGTGGTGCAGGGTACTGAAATGATAGGCCCTTTCGATGAGGTCCAGCTGGGCTTCCAGCGCCTCGTCGGAGTCGATTTCCGGATGGGAAATGGCGTATTGCTCCAGCAGTACCTGGACCGGAACGATCGAGGAGTGGGTAAGGGCGTTTTCAACGGTCGCAGTCATCGGGACATTCGCCTCGACGGCCCGACAGGGGGCCTGAACGCGCTTGACAGGGCCAAGGGGCGATTTAAACTAATGCTTACCCCTTTGGTCAACCAACGCGGAATGCGTGTGTAACGTTTCTTATTTACAATAGGTTATCTTATATACAGTTAGATAACGGGCGAAATGGACCGTTGTCAAGCCGGTTTTGGCGGGCAGGGGAACAGGAAAGCCGATACATCGTGGGCGAATCGATCGAAGGCGGATCGGTATTCCGGCCCGATGCGGTGGGCGTTCCGGACATTCCTGATCATGGACCGGGTCTCTGTTGCACGCCGGTCGTAGCGGTCCGGCAGTGGTTCTCCCGTGGTGAAGGGGAACTCGTGCACGCCCAGGTCGAGGCGCAGGACGGGTGCTGGACGCAGGTTCCGTTCGGCCTGCTCGGCGGATATGACCCGGTCGGCGGGATTGACGACCAACAGCAACCGGTCCTGCAGGTCATTCATGCGCGCTTCCAGGGCGTCTCCGTGAAACAGCACCTCCTTCAACCAGCGCAGTGGGGCATCGACCAGTTGGCGGTGGCGGCTATCGACCAGCTGGCTGTGGCGCTCGTCCACCGGGATACCGTGGCGGTCATCGACCGGGTTACCGTGTCGGTCGTCGACCGCATCGCGCGCCGGTAGCCCGGCCGGGAACGACCCGTCGCGAAGATACGCCGACAGCCCCTTCGCGGCCGAATCGTCCATGATGAACAGGCTTTCGGGCCGGATGCCGGCGAGGGGTGCGCCGGACGCGAAGAGGGCGGCCCGCGCATCGGAGAACTGTCCGAAGGGATCGGCCAGCAACAGGACCAGGGCGAGGTAGCCGCCCGCCGAGTAACCCAGGAAGCGCGCACGCGCCCCGGTCCTGCAGGATGCATGATCGCCCGCTTCTATGCGCGCGACCAGGTCCGCGGCGTCGAAGCAGGACTGCAGCCCGCCCAGGCAGTACCGTTCGGGCGCCCGGTCCAGTCTTTCGCTGATGCGGCCGTTGAAGGGGCTGGTCCGCCCGTTGCCGGTCGTGGCGGCGCGGCGGGCGGCGATCCGGGTCTGTTCCTGCACGCTCCACAGGTCCGATCGTCTCCCCACGTGGAAGGACAGGGGGAAGAGGATGACGGGGATACCGAGCCGCTGGGCGAAGCTGCCGGCCCAGGGCAGCATCCTGGCGTAGCTGCCCTCGTTCAGCCCGTGGAAGATGACCAGGACCTCGCCCGCGCCGGCCACGGGAAGATCGACTGGCTCCACCATGAGGTAGCTGAAACCGCGGTTCTCTTCGATGTCCCGGTCCTCCGGCAGCAGCAGGCCGGTCCAGCGGGATTCGAAACGGGGGCGGCGCAGCCGGAAGCGTCCGTCGTCAACGGGATCGCCGCCCTTCCGGTACAGCCGGTTCAACTCATCGGGCTCGTATACGTTTCCAGACATCAAGACCGTTCCCCCCGGGGTCTGTCCGGCACACCGAAGACCCGAAACGCGTCCGGTCCAGGCTGCGCGTCACGATCCAGGCTGCGCGTCCGGCCGGTCTGCGCGTCAGGCCCGGTCTGCGCGCCCGGCCCGGGTCGGAAAACCCGTACCCGGCTTAGACTGAACATGCAAACACAAGACCATCGCCGCGTGACCCTCCGCTCGATCCTGATCGGGATCGTCCTGGCCGTTTTCATCAGCCTGTGGATCCCCTACAACGTCTGGGTCGTGCGCGGGACGTTCATGGACTTCGAGCACGTCTCGGCGTCCCTGATGGCGCCTTTCCTGTTCTTCGTCATCGTCGTGAACGGCCTGCTGCGCAAGTACCGCCCCACGGCCACGTTCACCACGTCGGAACTCCTCGTCATCCTCGCCTTCGGCCTGATCGCGTCCACCGTGCCGTCCCACGCCTTCATGAGCTATTTCATCGGCGTGATCACCACCCCGTTCTATTTTGCATCTGCCGAAAACCAGTGGGTAGAGGTTTTCTTTCAATACCTTCCGGCCTGGCTGCTGGTCGACCCCGAGGACCACACCATCCGCTGGTTCTACGAAGGGCTGCCCGCATACGCCAGTCTGCCGTGGCGCCCCTGGGTCGTCCCGCTCTTCTGGTGGGGCACGTTCTTCATCGCCCTGTTCTTCGCGGGGTCCTGCCTGGTGGTGATCCTGCGTAAACAGTGGATCGTCCACGAGAAGCTCAGCTTCCCGCTGGCCCAGGTTATCGCCCAGGTCATCGACGAGCCCGGCGGCCGTTCGTTTCTGCCGCCCTTCATGCGGGGAAAGCTCTTCTGGATCGGGTTCTCGCTACCGCTGGCCGTGATCGGCTGGAACATCGTCGACTACTTCACACCGGTCGGCGTGATCCCCATCGGACAGCCCTACGCGACGGACCTCGTCATCGGCCACCTGTTCCCCGCCATCAAGATCAAGATCAACATCTACCTTCTCTGCTTCGCCCTCTTCTCCCCGGTGGACATCCTGTTCAGCATCTGGGTCTTTCACCTTCTGGCCATCCTCGAGTCAGGCGGCATGAACGCCGTGGGCCTGCTCGAGACCGGGGCTTCGCCGGACGCCGCGGTGCGGCTGCAGGAGATCGGCGCGCTGATCGTCTTTGTGCTCTGGGGGTTCTGGATCGCCCGGCGCCACCTGTGGGACGTGGTGCGGAAGGCCGTGGGCCGGGCGCCGGAAGTGGACGATTCCGAGGAGTTCTTTTCCTACCGGGCGGCCGTCCTCGGCGTGTTGCTGGGCGTGGCCTACATGGCGGCCTTCCTGCACATGGCCGGCATGAGTCCTGTCATCATGGCGCCCTTCCTGTTTCTGCTCTTCATCTTCTACGTCGGCGTGGCCCGTATCGTGGCGGAAACCGGCCTGGTGGCCCTGGACCTGCCCATGAACTCCCACGAGTTCCTCATTCGCGGAGTGGGCTCCTCCGGTATCGATCCGTCGTCCCTCACGGTCTTCGGCCTGACCAACGCCTTCGCGCGGAACTGGAAGACCTTTACCATGGTCTCCGTTTCCCACATCACCCGGATCGGGGACCGGGTATGGACCGACAAGAAGCTGATGTTCGCCGTGATCTGCGGGGCCTTCGCCCTGGCCTTCCTGATCGGCGCGGCGTACACCGTCTATTCAGGATATGAGACCGTCGGTGCATCGCAGTTCGACCAGTGGGCGTTCACCACCGGGAACATCCACTTCTTCGAGAGCGTCAAGGTATGGATCCAGAACCCGACCAGGTTGTCGGTCATGGAAACCGCCTGGTTTTTCCTCGGAGGTCTCGTCATGATGGTGCTGATCTTCCTCCGGTACAAGTTCCCGGGCTGGCCGCTGCATCCCGTGGGACTCACCATTGCCCGCGGGGTGGCGATCGACAACGGGGCCTTCACTCTCTTCTTTGCGTGGGCGGTCAAGGTACTGCTGCTCCGGTCCGGCGGCATCAGCCTGTTCCGCCGCGCCCAGCCGCTGATCATGGGGATGCTGGTCGGATTCTGCACGGGACTCGTCTTGTCCAACCTCGTGGACATCATCTGGTTCCCGGGACAGGGCCACCGGATACACGGCTGGTAGATGTTGCGATTCCGTGACGAATAGAATTGACATCCGGGTACCTAACCCCATATAATCAAATGGTTTTGTGGATTTGAACCCGCCTGGAGATCGCCGAGGGCCGTTTGATGGATCAGCTTGACCTGACTATACGCATCGCCGGCGAGAACGGCGAAGGCGTGCTTACCGTCGGCGACGTGCTGGCCGAAGCGCTGGCCCGGTCGGGCCTGCACATCTATACCTTCAAGAACCTTCCCGCCGAAATCAAGGGCGGCGCGTCCATGACCCAGGTCAGGGTGCAGGACACGCCCGTGCGCTCGCCGGGCGATGCCCTGGACATCCTGATGGTCTGGAACCAGGAGAACTACGACATTCACGTGGGCGAGGTCAAGCCCACCGGCGTCGTGATCTACGATCCGGACGAATGCGACGCGGACGAAAGCCTGGCGCTGACGCAGATCGGCGTGCCGCTCCAGACGATCACGAAGACCGTCATCAAGACGATGAAGTCCAAGAACGTGCTGGCCTTCGGGATCCTGACCGCCTGCCTGGGCATTCCCTTCGACTCGGCGAAGCAGATGGTTTCCGAAAGCCGTTGGGGCCGTCGCAAGGAGTTTCTCGAGTCCAATATCAACGCGTTGAAGCAGGCCTATGTCTACGTGGACGAAAACGGCATCGACCTGGGCCTCCGGGTCGCCGTCGAACGCAAGAACGGACACGCCCAGCTGATCATGACGGGGAACGACGCGCTCTGCATGGGCGCCCTGGCCGCCGGCTGCCGGTACTACGCCGGGTATCCCATCACGCCGGCCAGCGACGTCATGGAGACGCTGGCGAAAGCGATGCCCAGGGTGGGCGGCGTCCTGATGCAGACCGAAGACGAGATCGCCGCCATCACCGCTTCCATCGGCGCGTCCTTCACGGGCGCGAAGGTGATGACCGCCACGGCGGGGCCGGGCCTTTCCCTCATGGTCGAGGCCCTCGGCCTGGCGACCATGGAGGAGATCCCCCTCGTGGTCGTCGACGTCCAGCGCGGCGGACCGAGTACCGGCATGCCCACCAAGACGGAGCAGTCGGACCTGAACCTGGCCATCCACGGCGCCCACGGCGAGGCACCCCGCATCGTAATCGCGGCGACCAATACCGAAGACTGTTTCTACACGGCGGTCAAGGCCTTCAATCTCGCGGAGAAGTACCAGACCCCGGTCATCCTGCTCAGCGACCAGCATCTCTCCCAGCGCGCGCAGGTCATGTCCCGCCCCGATCTGAGCCAGGTCGAGATCGTCAAGCGCAAGCAACCCGAACTGAACGGCAGCGTCACACCCGAGGAATTCGACCGGTACGAGATGACGGAGGATTTCGTCTCCCCCATGCCACTGCCGGGCCGCCATGACCAGCACTACGTGGCCACGGGCCTGGAACACGACGAGCACGCCCACATCGACTACTCGCCCGAAGCCCATATCCGCATGACCGAAAAGCGTCATCAGAAAATCGAATCCGCGGTGAACGAGCCCGGTTTCGTCCAGCGGTACGGCGCGGAGGACGCCCAGCTCGGGCTGATCGGCTGGGGATCGTCGGAAGGACCCATACTGGAAGCGCTGGACCGGACCCTGGCGAAGGGGTACAAGGTAGCCGCCCTGATATTCAAGATGCTCCATCCACTGCCGGAGAAGGAAGCCCGCGCCTTCATCGAATCCATTCCGGTGGTCTCGGTGGTGGAACTGAACGCCAGCGGGCAGTTCGCGAACTACCTGCAGGGCCGCCTGGCCGTTTCCCTCCAGCGGTTCAACATCATAACGGGACTGCCCTTCAAGGCGGGCGACATCGAGGAATACATCGAAGGAGTGCTGCAGTATGGCTGAAGTCCCTGCGGCCGACACCGCCAAGACCACAACGCCCGAGCAGCCCGGTCAGGCCAGTCAGTCCGCGACGGCCAAGCCGCTCGCAAAACGAACGCTCAAAGATTACCGTAGCGAAGTCAAGCCCACCTGGTGCCCCGGCTGCGGGGATTTCGGCGTGCTTGCCGCGCTGCAACGCGCGCTTGCCGAACGCAACCTGGATCCCAGGGACGTGGTCATCGTGTCGGGTATCGGTTGTTCAGGCCGACTGCCTGAATTCGTCAACGCCTATGGCCTGCACGTGGTACATGGACGGGCGCTGCCCGCGGCCCAGGGCGTCAAGGCGGCCAATCCCGACCTGACCGTCATCGCCGTCGGCGGCGACGGCGACGGATTCGCCATCGGCGGCGGCCACGTGCCCCACGCCGTGCGCCGAAACCAGGACATCACCTACATCGTGATGGACAACCAGGTGTACGGTCTGACCAAGGGCCAGCCGTCACCCAGCACGCCCACGGGGATGCAGGCGCTGCGGCGCAGCGTTTCCATGCCCAAGATGGCGCCCTACGAAGGGGTGCTGGAAGGCCAGCTGAACATCCTGGCCATGGTGATCGTGTACGGCTGCAGTTTCGTCGCGCGCACGTTCTCCAGCCAGGCGACGGAAATGGCGAAAACCATCGGCCGGGGACTCGATCACCCCGGGTTCGCCTTCGTTCACGCGATGAGCCCCTGCCCCACCTTCTACAACACCTACGACCCCTGGAAAGAGTCATTCATGCCGTTGCCGGACGACTGGGACACCGGCGACCGGATCAAGGCGATCGACATGGCCATGGAAGAGGTCGGCGACGGCGTCTTCCACAGCGGCGTGTTCTTCCAGGACGTGTACCGCACCTATACCGACAAGCTGCAGGACGTATACGCCAAGGCCTACGGCGACGAGCAGGCGACCATCGACGCCCTGATGGACCAGTACGCCTGAGCCTGAGGATTCGGTACGTCTGGCCGCCCGGTGCGCCTGGCCGCACGGACCGGCTTCCCCTCAGTAAAATCTCAGCATTATCGGAATATCACCGGAACACCACGGTTCGGCGTCCATTGATCAACACGCGCCGCTGTATGTGGTAGAGTACGGCCCGCGCCAGCACGATGCGTTCGATGTCGTGCCCCACGGCCGTCAGTTCCGCCGGAGACATGCGATGGGTCACGGTCTCCACGTCCTGCTCGATGATCGGACCCTCGTCGAGGTCGGCCGTCACGTAATGGGCGGTGGCGCCGATCAGCTTTACCCCGCGCCGATGGGCCTGGTGGTAGGGCCGGGCACCCTTGAATCCCGGCAGGAAGGAGTGGTGGATGTTGATGATGCGGCCCGCCATCCGCTCGCAGACCTCGGGGCCGATGATCCGCATGTAACGGGCCAGTACGACGAAATCGATGTTGTTTTCCTCGATCTCGTCGATCAGCCGCTCCTCCTGCTCCTCCTTGTTCTCCGGCGTGATGGGCAGGTGCAGGAAGTCGATGCCCGATTCTCGGGCCAGTTGCCCGGCGTCCGGGTGATTGGAGATGATCAGCGGGATGTCCAGCCGGAGCTTGTCCATGCGGGTGCGGTTCAGCAGGTCCAGCAGGCAGTGCAGTTCCCGCGACACCATGATGAGCGCCCGGGGCCTTGTGTCGTCGGCGGACAGGTCCCACTGCATTTCGAGCTCATCCGCCAGGGGCGCGAAGGTCCGCCACAGGGACCCTAGCGTTACCGGACCGCCGAAATGCACCCGCATGAAGAACCGCTCGCTGAACGGATCGATGTACGTGTCGCTTTCGATGACGTGGCAGCCCTGTTCCGCCAGCCAGCGGGTCACGGTGTAGATCAGTCCCGTGCGCTTGGGACAGGACAGGGCCAGCAGGAAGTTCTTAACGGTGCGTGCCTTCATGAATGGAGACCGTTACCGTGGGTTTGTGGATTGGCTGCGTACTGCGTGTCCTCTTCGGTGGGCAATATCGATGGTGAAGAGGACATGAAGGCGGACCCTGCCGCAGGGCCCGGTTGCCGTGGTGCGGCGGGCGAGATCAGGCGGGACCGGACGGAACCGGGCGGAATCGACGGGCGCTGGTGTGCGAATAGCGTGCGATGGCGGGCGCTCCGCCCTGGCTGGACCGGCGCAAGGCCGTCAGTCGTCCGTGAAGAAGTCCGCGTTGATCTGGATGTAGTTCTGCCATTCGTCCGGAGTGTCTTCTTCGGCGAAAATGGCCTCAACCGGACATTCGGGCTCGCAGGCGCCGCAATCTATGCACTCTTCCGGATCGATGTACAGCATCCGTTCACCGTCTTTGGTGTGAATGCAGTCCACCGGGCATACATCGACACAACCCTTGTCCATTACGTCAATGCATGGCTCTGCGATAATGTAGGTCATCCGAGTCTCCTCGCTAATCACGCTTTATTGAAACAAACCGGCTTTGAGGATGCGTCGAACCCGATACCGTAGGGAACAAACAATCAAACCGGCAACGGTTTCGCCGCCAAAATACCGTAGTATAATAGTCGGCCGGTCATGGCCTGTCAAGCCTGAATTCGTTTGACCGCGGAGCGGTTCTCCCTTAAGTTCAAAGGCCATGCCACCGTTCGCCGTACCCGCCGAGTTGGCCCGTCGTTACGACGTCTGTTTCAAGTCCATAGCCATTGGCAAATGGGTGAACCTGGACATGCTGGCGGTCCGCGATCCCGATGTGCTCATCGACGAAATCGACCCGGAATGCTACGATGAGGATGAACGCCTGCCCTACTGGGCGGAGATCTGGCCCTCGGCGATCGGTCTCGGCCGTCACCTGTTCGAGTACCCCGCGCCCGCCGGTTCCCGGATCCTGGAACTGGGCTGCGGCATCGGCCTGGCCGGTATCGCCGCGGCCGCGGCCGGACTGGCGGTCACCGCGTGCGATTACGAAGTAGACGCCCTGGCCTTCGCCCGGTACAATGCCCGGCTGAACGCCCTGGATGGGCGCGTATCCGTCCGTTTCCTGGACTGGAGAAACCCGGATCTCGACCGCAAGTACACCGTTGTAATCGGCTCGGACATCCTGTACGAAAGGCCGAATCACGACCCGATCCAGCGCCTGCTCCACGAAACGCTGGAACCGGGCGGCATGTTCCTCGCGAGCGATCCCGACCGCCGCGCGGCCGCCCCCTTCGTCGAATCCATGATCGCCCGGGGATACCGCCACAGCGCGCAGCCCCGCAAGGTGAAATTCGAAAGTAAGGACAACCGCATCATCGTCCACCGGTTTCTGAAGGAAGACTGAGCCGCTGCCCTGATCGGAAAGGACATGAACGACGCCATAGACCAGCTTCCGGAGGAGATCCGCGGGCAACTGCGCCAGGCCGGCCGCCTGGCCGACGAATCGGGGCTGGCGCTGTACCTGGTTGGCGGGACCGTGCGGGACCTGCTGCTGGGACGTGCCAGGACGGATATCGACCTGGCGGTGGAAGGAGACGGCATGGAGTTCGCCGCCCGGCTGGCCCGGGCGTCCGGCGGCCGTTGCGCACCCAATCCCCGGTTCCTGACGGCCACCGTGGAAATGCCCGAAGGCCACAGCCTGGACGTGGCCACGGCCCGCGGCGAGACCTACGAGCACCCCGGCGCGCTGCCCAGGGTGGCGTCCGCGCCGATGGACGTGGACCTGGCGCGGAGGGACTTCACGATCAATGCCATGGCGGTCTCGCTGAACGGGCGGAGCTTCGGCGAACTGGTCGATCCGTTCGAGGGCGGGGCCGACCTGCGGAAGAAGCGGGTCCGCATTCTTCACGACCGGAGCTTCATCGACGATCCGACCCGTCTCTTCCGGGCCGTCCGTTTCGAACAGCGCCTCCGGTTCAGGCTCGAGCGCGGGACGGAACGGAGATTCCGGGAAGCGGTCGCCGGAGATATGATCGGGAACCTCTCCGGACCCCGGTTACTCGAGCAGTTGAAACTGGTCTGCTTCGAGCCGGATCCCTGGCTGGTCTTCAACCGGCTGGAAGGACTCGAGGTCCTGCGGGCCATCCACCCCGCCCTCGGATCCGATGAAGGACTGAAGACGCTGGTCCGGGAGATCAGCCCGCCCGGCCCGTCCGGCGGCCCGGCGTCTCCGGCTCGCGACGGCTGGTGGATCCTGTACCTGGTGGCGCTGTTCGGTCCGCACCGGGCGGAGACCTTGCAGGGCGTCGTGGACCGGCTGAAGCCCAACCGGCGTCTCAGGAAGGCCATCGAGGACATGTCCCGGTGGTCCGTCGTGGAGCGGGCCGTCGAGTCGGGAGAGATCGACACGCCGGCGGACTTCTTCCGCGCGGTGCGAACGATCTCGGAGGACACCATGCTGTTCGTCACCTTGACCCACCCGGACGAAGGCATGCGGAAGCATTGCGAAACCTATTACCACCAGCACCGGCACGTACGCCTGTCCATCGACGGAGGCACGCTCAAGGACCTGGGCATCGCGGAGGGACCGGCTTACGGCCGGATCCTGGACGAAGTGCTCTCGATGAAGATCAACGGCGAAATCGGTAACGCGGAAGAAGAACGCAACGCCGCGCGGGATCTCGGTGCGCGCCTTCACCGCCCCGAATCCTGAATGGATCCGCTGTCACATTAAAGGAGTATCCATGCCCGACTTTACGATCCTGTTCATCGCCATGCCGGCGATCCTCTTCGCCCTGACCTTTCACGAGTACGCCCATGCCTGGGCGGCGTTTAAACTGGGCGACCCTACGGCGCGCAGCATGGGGCGGCTTTCGCTTAACCCCCTGGTGCATCTCGACCCGGCCGGCACCATCATGCTGATTATCACCGTCATGAGCGGATTCGGCATCGGCTGGGCGAAACCCGTCCCGGTGGATCCACGCTACCTGCGCAATCCCCGGAAGGACATGCTCTGGATCGCCCTGGCCGGGCCGGTGTCCAATATCATCCTGGCCTTCATCCTGGTGGGCGTCTTCACCCACATGCCCTCGGGAGGCGCACTGACCGACACGCTGCGCCAGATGATCCGGTACGGCATTATCATCAACCTGGCGCTGGCCTTCTTCAACATGCTGCCAATCCCCCCGCTGGACGGGTCGCGGGTCCTGAAGGGACTGCTGCCCCCGGCGCAGGCGCAGCGGTACGGCCAGCTGGAGATGTACGGCCCCATGCTGCTGATCGGCCTGATCATCGCGGACCAGATGCTCCAGCTGGGTATCATCCGGACCTGGATCGCCGTGCCTGCCCAGATCAGCCTGCGACTGATGAGCGAGATTTTCAGCAGCTTCTAAGCGGGGGCTTCATGCGGCTGAGTACCGAAACGGTCCGCCTGGACCTCATCCATCCCTTCCGCATCGCCCGCGAAGTCAGCGATCACAAGCACAACGTGCTCGTGCGCATCTCCGACGGCGAGCTGACCGGAACGGGCGAAGCCGCGCCTTCCCGCTACTACGGGGAAGACGCCGGTTCGGTCATGAGGGCACTGGAGAAAGTGCCGCCCCTCCTCGGCGGCGATCCCTTCGAACTCGAGGAAACGACCGATCGCCTCGCGTCCGCGCTTCCGGGCGATCCCGCGGCGCGCGCGGCCGTGGACATCGCGATGCACGATCTGGCTGCACAGCGGCTCGGCGTACCGCTCCACCGGTGGCTCGGTCTCGATCCCGCGAAAACGCCCGTCACTTCATTCACCATCGGCATCGACGAGCCGGCGACCGTCCGTCGCAAAGTGCGCGAGGCCGCGGAATACCCGGCATTGAAGATCAAGCTCGGCTCGGAAAAGGACCTCGAGATCATGCGCGCGATCCGGGATGAAACGGATGCGCGCATACGGATCGACGCCAACGCGGGGTGGACGGCGGACCAGGCCGTGGAAATGGTCGGACGCCTGTCCGAGTTCGGCGTGGAACTCGTGGAGCAGCCCCTGCCCCCCGGTGCGCCCGCGGACTGGCACAGGGTGCGGGAGGCCGCGTCCATGCCAGTCTTCGCCGACGAAAGCGTACTGGTCTCCCCGGACGTGCCCGCCATGGCCGGCCTGGTGGACGGCGTCAATATCAAGCTGATGAAATGCGGCGGGGTCCGCGAAGCGCTTCGCCTCATCCACACCGCCCGGGCCCACGGGATGGGCGTCATGATCGGCTGCATGATCGAAACCTCCGTCGCCATCACCGCCGCGGCCCACCTCTCCCCATTGGCCGACTATGCCGACCTGGACGGCAACCTGTTGATTTCCAACGATCCCTTCACCGGGGCAACCGTTCGGCAGGGACGCCTGCTGCTGCCAGATGGACCGGGAATCGGTATAACGCCGAGATCATAGGCAAGCTCCCCTCGCCGGGTCCGCAGGACCATCACCGCTCGTAACCGCCCCATGACGAACGTCGGATGAGAAATCCGACGACCCCGAAGCATATTCTACTATACAATAAATTAAATTTAACGTATCATATGCGAATATGCCTTCGCATCTCCAGCCGGAAGGCTCCTGACGCCTGCACTACGAGCGCCGGTCTTCAACACGTTTTAGGGCCGTTTGACCCTGTAACTTCGGCCTTGAACGACCAATGAGATTACAAAAACACAAAAAAGTGTTGACTAAGATTAATTGAAGTATAAATTAAGCAAAATAGTAGTTAAATATGATTCGATTGAATAAATGATATCCGCCCGCATCAGGGGTGATTCACGTCGGGCGACACCGACATCCGCACATTCTGCGACAGTTTACACACTGTCCAATACGCGCAATGCACTGGACGGGAAAGGAGGACATATAGAACGGTGCCGTTAAGCATTATCCATTAAACAGCAAAGAGTAACATTCGATAAACGGGAGACGACAATGCATTACCTCATAGTAATTGTGATTGCGTTCGCGCTATCCATGATGGGATGCGAAGGCAAGACAGGCCCCGCCGGCCCTACCGGTGCTCAGGGCGCGGCTGGTCCGCAGGGCGTGGCCGGCCCTGCGGGTAATCAAGGTGCGGTTGGTCCGCAGGGTCCCGAAGGCCCGCAAGGTCCCAAGGGCGACCAGGGTGATCCGGGTCCCGCCGGTCCCGCCGGTCCCGCTGGTCCTCAAGGTCCCGCCGGTCCCCAGGGACCCCAGGGCGAGGGCATCGACGCGGATCAGATCATCGGTAGCGGCGTGCTGTCCGATATTCATCACATCAAGTTGATGCAGGATGGCAACGACAAGAAGATCGCCGTGTTTGACGCGCCTGATTACGAACTCAGGGAAGGTACGGAAAACTCCCTGGATCTGATTATGGCCGTGGGCGATATGACCATGATCGCCGCAAAGGCCGCCAGCCAGAGCGGTATGGCGCTGCCCATCACGTTCGACTGGTCTTCCGATTCCGACGCCGTTTCGGTCGACGGAGGTGCTATCGACGCCGTGACTCCGACCAGCAAGGCGACGGTAACGGTCTCCGCTGTGGGCAGAGGTGTTGAAATCGACCTGACCATCAAAGTGCTCGACCTGATCAAGCGGATCGAGTTTGCTTCCGGCCAGGCGACCTCATATGTGCTGCCGGTAGGTGGATCGATCGATTTGATGACACCCGTCGCCTACAATGAGGAAGAAGACGGCGACGTGATCGACGGCGCCGAAGCGCTGATTGACTGGGTAAGTTCCGATACCGACGTTGTCAGCGTGGATGGTAACACGATCACGGCGGAAAGCAGAGGCAAAGCCGAGATCACGGCTCAGGGCCAGGGGGTTACATCCAAAACCAAGATCACGATCACCGTCGCCGGCGGTACCGGTGTCATCAGGTACGTGATGAATCCCTACCCGTCCAGTACCGCCGACCGTACCAGGACGCTGACGCTTGCCGTCGAGGATGATCCAGCCACTACTGACGTGAATGAAGCGGTGACGAGATCAGTAGAGCCCGTCACGAACATCGTGCTTCGAATCCAGGTGCTGGAGGTTGGTCCCGACGGCAAGACTTCGAACAATGACGATGCCTTGTCGCCGACCCTACGAAGCCAGAACCCGGACGTGATCACAATTCCGGAAAACCAGACCCCGGCCACAATAGCTAACGCACTAGGGACAATCACCATCCCAACCACTGAGGAGTGGATCGTTGGTCATGGGACGGCGTATCTGGTGATTTCGATTCCCGGGGCAGAGGATTTGCCTCTGGCTCCGATCTTCATCAACGCGCCCTGAACCGTCGTTTCAGGTCGCATAACCGTTCACCAGGTTCGGGATAATCCGGGCCCGTAGCCAGGGTGCAGAAAGAGTCCTGGAAGTACCGTAGAAGTTCTGGGGTGTCGCCTGGGATTATCCAAAAATGGGGTCAGGATCCTCTCCAGGGGATCAGCCTTCGCGGAAGCCTCATGCATTTGTATCAGGCATCCTGGAACACCTTCCCGTTCGCCCTGAGTAGGAGCTACGGCCACTGAAAGGGGCGAGCGGCTTGACATACAAAAGCCCCGGCGCGGATACGTGCCGGGGCTTTTTCTTTGAAGGATGTTCTACATTTCGTGCTTATTCGCCCACGGCCCCGTACCGTTCCAGGGTCATCACTCCGTCGCGCAAAACGCCATAGGTGTCGTGCTGAAGCCAGTCCCCCAGGTTTATGTAGACCTTGTCCTCTTTATGTTGCAGCGTCGGGCAGTGGTTGTGCCCGAAAACCACCGCATCGTAACCCTGGTCGAGCAGTGAGAAGGCCAGGTCCCGGTATGCTTCCCGCGGGTCCCACGCCGTGGGGGTGCCGTGGCGCCTGCTCAGTCGCGAGACCAGGCGGCCGATCCCGAAGCCGCAGTCCGGATGAATAAGCTGAAACAGGCGGATGCTGAAGGCGCTGTGCATGACCTTCGAAAGCAGGCGGTATCCAAGGTCCCTGGATATGAGGCCGTGGCCGTGGGCGATATAGATCTTCCGGTCGTGATGAGTTACAGTGAGCGGTCCCTCGGCTGTTTCCACCCCAACCTGCTCGTCCAGGAAGGTTCCCAGCCAGAAGTCGTGGTTTCCCGCGAGATAGGTGACCCGGACGCCGCTTTCGACCAGCGAGCTCAGCCCGTGCAGCACCGTGTAGTGCTGGCGCGGCACCACGGTGCGGTACTCGAACCAGAAATCGAACAGATCGCCCACGATGTACAGATGACCGGCCCGGCCCCTGAGACTTCGCAGGAAGTCCAGCAACCGGTCTCTTCTCTCTTCTTCCGCCCTGTAATCTTCGGTGCCGAGGTGGGCGTCGGAAATGAAGTAGACGGGTTTAAGACTCATATCAGATACCAGGTCCGAAACAGGCCGGCAAACGCCGGTTTCCCGGGGATCCAGGGGGATAACTTTGGATTGACAATTCGCCGCGCGCGCGTTAATTAAAATACATTAGGGCATATATTTAACTAACGAAATCTTTGGTCGCAATCGCAGTGCGCAATCTCGTAGTGCAGGAACACCTCGGCCGGACGCGTCGGCGTGGTGAACCGGGGAAGGGAACGGATGGCGAGAAAGAAGCTGTCGTCGTTGACGGACCTGGAAATCGATATCATGAACGTCGTCTGGCGGCTGGGACGGGCAACTGTGCGCCAGATCGTCGATTCGCTTCGAAACCAGCGTCCCCTGGCGTATACCACGGTACAAACAGTCCTGTCCATACTCACCCAGAAGGGCGTCGTCCGGTATACCCGCGAAGGCCGGGCCTTTGTCTACACCGCCATCCTGAAACCCGAGGGCGTGCGCCGGGAAACCGTCCGGGCCGTCGTGGACAAGCTGTTCGCCGGATCGCCGCAGTCCCTGGTGCTGCACCTGATCGAATCGGACGCCTTGACCGCGGAAGAAGCCGAGAGCCTGCGCAAACTGCTGGACCGGATGGCCTCGGAGACGTCTGAGTCGTCGGACGCTTCGGACGCTCCGGAGTCGAAGCCGGAGGCTCCGGAGTCGAAGCCGGAGGCATCGGATGCTTGATTCCGTCCACACCATAGGCCTCTTCGAACGGTTCGGCCGGCAGGTCGTGGACCTGTTGTGGCTTCCGAGCCTTGAAGCGTTGCTTCTGGGCGTCCTGGTCTGGGTGCTGCTGTTCGTGAACCCGGGATGCCCGGCCAGGATTCGGCACTTCCTCTGGCTGCTGGTGCTGGCCAAGCCGCTGCTGACCCTCGTGCTGCCCTGGCATGGACCGTTCGAAATCCCGTGGGCGTCGATGGCAAGCCATGGAGTGCCCGCCGCGGGCGGTCACAACGCCCTGGCATCCGGAGTCTACGCCGTCGCGGGTCTGGTCTGGATGGGATTCGCCGGTTTCGGCCTCTATCGCATCGGTTCATCGGTCGTCACCATGACCCGGAGAAGGCGGCGGTCCGTCCCGGTCGCCGTCCCCCGGGTAAGCGCGTTATTCGACCGGTGCCTGGCCGAATCGGGCTTGAAGCGCAAAGTGGCCCTGCGGGTCTCCGACGAGTTCGAAGTGCCCGTCCTGATCGCCGCCGGGCGCCCCGCCGTCGTGATCCCCTCCTGGTGCATCCTGGAGCTCTCCAGCGCGGAACTGAGACAGGTCCTGCTTCATGAACTAGCCCACTATGCCCGGCGAGACCACCTTACGGTCTTCCTGGTCCAGTTCAGCAGGTTCTTCTTCTTCTTCCACCCTGCGGTATGGTACGCCGCGTACCGGGCCGGGATCGAAGCGGAACGGGCCTGCGACGCGGATGTCGTCCGTGTTTCCAGGCAGCCGGAGCGCTATGCGTCAACCCTGTTGAAGGTAGCCACGGGCCAGGCCCGGACGCACTGGCAGGCTGCCCTCGAACTGGCGCGGTCGGCCTCCATGGCAGCCCAGCGTATCCGGGACGTGCTTGGTTCGACGGTGAACCGGAAGGACCGCGCTTTCTTCCCGTTGCTGGCCGCCGGTATATGCTCGCTGATCGCGGTCATGCCCCTGTTGCGGCCGGCGGTCGAGGCCCCCGGAGACGCGCCCGTACCGCCGCGGACGAGCATGTCCGGCGAACCGGCGATTCCCGTCCGGATCGATAACGCGCCCAGTACGCCGAATCACGAAGGTCCGGGTCCGGAGACGCAGCTCGCGGTGATGGCCGACGCACCCCTGCCGCCCGGCCGTCCAGCCAATCGCCGGACCATGGTAGACGGCCGGCCCGCGCCGCGCCGACCCATGGCCGTCATGATGCAAAAACCGGTTGTCCTTCCCGGGGACGGGATACTCGAATCCACGGAGCGCGAACGGATCAACCCCGCCGTGCTCGGACAGGCCGCCGCCCCGGTCATCCCGGATCGGAACCTGTCGACGGGCAACCAGGCCAGGCAGGGACGTATCGAGGTGCAGGGCGTGGGCCGGACCGGCAATGAGCTGTTCGATCCCGGAACGGTTTCCCTGAGCGCCGGCTATTTCATTACACCGACCCACCAGTTCGGCGGCGTGTTTTCCATTCGAAGGCCCAACGATACGGAAGCCTTTGACGATACCCGGCGGCCTTCCGGCGCCCCGTACGGCGGTTCCCTCCTTCGAGCCCGGAGACTGGCCGGTATCGGGACCTCGTCGGCGCAGGCTAGGGTAATTGAGCCCTCCGAGGAAGAGCAGGCCGAACGGATCACCCGGATCGGCGCCTTCTACCGGTACAATCTGCTCGTTCCGGGCGATTCCTTCACGCCTTTCTTCGGATGGGGCGCCGGCCTGGAGATCAGGCCGCAGAACCGGAACATGACCATGATCGACGCCGGGGTCGGGCTGCGATACTTCTGGGAACGGCACGTCGCCGTGGTCGTACAGGCATCCTACCGGAAGGAACTGGACGTCGTCTCTCGTCCTTACCCGGAGATGACACTGGGCTTTTCCGCGATCTTCTAGCTTCTTCCTTCGTCCACATGGCCATCTGAATCTAAAGCAAATGGATCATCATTCCCGAAGAGCGGCCCCGGCGCTCATCATCGCCGGCGGCGCGGGCGTGCGCCTTCAGGCCGTCACCGGCCCGGTGCCCAAACCCCTGTTGAAACTATGCGGCGTGCCGTTGATCAAGCGGATCATTCTGACGGCCGCGCGGGCCGGCGTAACGCGCTTCGTGATCGTAACGGGGTACGAGGCGGACCGGTTTCACGAGGTCCTTTCAAACGATCCCGGCCTGGACGCTCTCGAGATCGAATGGGTGCACAACGAACGGTGGCAGCTGCCCAACGGAGTCTCCGCCCTGGCCGCACGTTCCCGCCTGGAGGAACCGTTCGTGCTGCTCATGGCCGATCACCTCTTCGAGCAACGGACGCTGGAGCGTATGCTCGAGGAACCGGTGCCCGATGGGGAGTGCCTGCTCGCCGTCGACCGGAAAATAGACCGCGTGTACGACGTGGACGACGCGACCAAGGTCGAAGTGCGTGGGAATAAAGTGGTGCGCATCGACAAGGAACTGCAGGCGTTCAACGCGGTCGACACCGGCATGTTCCTTTGTACGCCGGCCCTGTTCGACGCCCTCGATGCCGTGGACGGACCGGAGGGTTGCGCGTTGAGCGACGGCGTCCGGGCGCTTGCCGCGGAAGGGCGAATGCGCGCCTTCGACGTGGGCGATGGATACTGGCAGGACGTGGATACGCCCGAGATGCTGGCCCATGGCGAAAGAACCCTGCTGGGACGCCTCGTAAAACCCACCGACGGCTGGGTGTCCCGGCATATCAACCGGCCGGTTTCGACCCGCATCAGCCGATGGCTGGTCCGGACTCCGGTCACCCCGAACATGGTGACCCTGGCCACTTTCCTTACCGGCCTGGCCGGGGCGTGGTCCGTGCTGGACGGCACCTACTGGTCGGTGCTGCTGGGCGCGTTGCTTTTCCAGGTCTCGTCCATCCTCGACGGCTGTGACGGGGAGGTGGCGGTGCTGACCTACCGCGAATCGAAATACGGCTCGTGGCTCGACACGATCACGGACAACCTGACCTACCTGGCCTTCTTCGCGGCCGTGGTCTGGGCCTACGCGGGCGGCTCCGGGGAAACGGTAATCCGGTCCCTCGGCCTGGGATCCGTCGCCGTGGTGGCCGCCTCGATTCTCGTGATGTACTACTATCTGCTGCAGACCGGGGGGAGCGGCAGCCTGGTCCGGTTCAACCGGGCCTTCGAAGAGCACGCCGTCGGTCGGCGGCGCCACCTCTTCTCCAGGTTGCTCAACCTGTTCAGGATGATGGCCAAACGGGATTTCTTCACCATGCTGCTGCTGTGCTTCGCCGCCCTCGACCTGCTGAACTGGATGTTCTGGACCGTTACGGCCGGAGGCCTGGCCATGGGCCTGGCCATTTTCATTTCGACGGGGAGGCTGCTGGCGCGGGACCGGGCGGTAGCTGGAGACATAAGCTCATGAGCGGGTTGCTGGACCGTGCAAGGGGACTCTTCGCCCTTCGGCTCAGGAAGGACTTCAACTTCCGCAGGGCCCAGGAAACGGTCCCCGCGTTACGCTGGCTGAAGCCGCGCAAAGGCGAGCTTATTCTCGATATCGGCTGCGGAGAGGGGACCTATGACTACCGGGTCGCTCTGCGGGGCGCCCGGGTGTTCGGTTTCGACCTGGACCGGAACCAGTTGCGCCGTGCCCAGACCCACCACAAGACGCCCTTCACAAGCTTCGTCTGCGCCCATGCGGACGCGTTCCCACTGCGATCGGGGCAGTTCGACACGGTCATGAGCCTGTGTGTCTTCGAGCACCTGCCGGACGACCGGCAGACGCTGCGCGAGATGTGGCGCGTGTTGCGGCCTGGGGGCCGCATCCTGTTGACCCTGGACAGCCTGAGCCTCGAGGAGATCGGCGAGTCCTGGCGCGACACGCACCGGAAGCGCCACAGCGTTCTGCAGTTCTATACGCACCCGTCTGTCGGCTCGTTGCTGGAGTCCTGCGGATTCAGACTGATCAGACACCGGTACCTCCTTCGTTCCCGGCTGGACCTGGCGTTGATCCGGCTGAGTTACGCCACGGAGCGCATGCACGCGGTCCCGGCGGCGGTGATCCGGTTGGGACTGGTTTCGGCCGGCAGAGCGGTATCCGCGGTCTTCAACCTGTTCACCGGGAACCAGCGGGGATGGACCCTGTTGATCGAAGCGGACAGGATGACCCCCGAACCCAGTCCCGGACTCGGTCCCGGTCCGGCGAATCCCCCATCATGACGCGTACCCGGGAGCATTCGGCTCCGGTCCGGTCCCGATCCGACGCATCGACGATCGCCCGGGGCGCGGCCGTCAATTTCATCGGAACGGTAGCGCGGCTGATCAAGTCCGTGTCCTTCATCGTCCTCACGCGGCTGTTCGGCGCCGAGATCTTCGGGCTGTACATGCTCGGGTGGACGATCGTGGACCTCGTGTCCAAGGTCGGCCAGTTCTCGCTGGACAAGGGGCTGGTCAATTTCATCCCGCGCATGCGCGAGGACGGGGAAACGGAGGCCATCCACCGGACCATCGCGCAGGCCCTGGGCGTAGGCCTGCTGTTGAGCGCGGGGATCGGCGCCGCGCTCTATGCCGGTGCGGCCCCACTGGCGGACGGCCTGCTCGACAAACCCCGGCTCACCGGCATGCTGCGGCTCCTGGCGGTCGGCCTGCCGCTCATCGCCCTGACCCAGATCATCCTGGGCGTCACCCGGGCGCACAAGGTCATGAAGCACGACGCCATGGTCCGGGGCGCCGTCGAGCCGCTGGTGCTGTTCGGAGCGGCCTGTGTGCTGTTCTACGCGGGCTGGCGCACCTACGGTATCGCCGCGGCCCACCTGGCCGCGCTGGCCTGCGGACTTTTGTACGCCGTTTACGTGTTCACCCGATTCTATTCCTGGCGGGCCTGTCTCGTCCACCTGCGCGCACTGCGGGCCGTCACCCCGCTGACCCGCTTCTCGCTGCCGGTCATGGGCTATGAACTCGTCTACATGTTCATGATCCGCCTGGACGTGCTCATGGTCGGCTACTTTCTGCCGGCCGCACAGGTGGGTATTTACGTGATCGCGGTCGAAATCGCCCTGGTGACCAAGAAGGTCCGGCAGTGGTTCGACCCCGTTTTCAGTCCCATCGTGGCCGAACTGAATCACCGCAACGACCTGCAGCGGCTGGAGCTCAACCTGCGGCTGGTCACCCGGTGGGTGCTGACCATCGGCCTGGCGTTCCTCTGCGTGGTGTCGCTGGTCGGAAATGAACTGCTTGGACTCTTCGGACCCGAATTCGTCGCGGGATTCATGACGATGGTCGTCCTGGCCATGAGCCAGGTCGTCTACGCCGCCATGGGTTCGGGCGATACCGTGCTCATCATGTCGGGCCGGCCCTGGCTGAATCTCGTGAATACGGTTGCGGTCGTGGTGGTCAATTTCGTCCTGAACCTGTGGCTGATACCGGCCCTGGGCATCCTGGGCGCGGCCCTGGGAACGCTGGCGGCATTCGGGCTGTTGACGCTGATCCGCCTGGCCGAAGTGTATCATCTGTTCCGGATCATTCCCCTGTCCTGGCGCATTCTGAAGCCATGCAGCGCGGCGGTTCCCGCCTTCGCGGGCGCATACCTGGCGGGCGTCTACGCGCCGGATATCCCGTGGCTGCGCATGGCCGCGCTGCCCACGATCTTCCTGGCCGCCTACCTGGGCGTACTGGGTCTCCTGGGGTTGGAAGAGGATGACCGGATCGCCCTCCGGCGCTTGCGCGGACGGGGTCGACCATGAGATTCAGCGTCGTCCTGTTCGCGGATACGGAAGCCCTGGCGGCCGGCGCCGGCCGGTCGATTTACGGCATTTCGCTGCTGGAGCGGCACCTCCGGGTCTTCGCTTCCCTGGGGGCCCGGCAGGTCACGATAGTTGGGTCTTCGCCCGGGCGGGGGTCGAATATCCGCGTCGACGGTTTCGATGATCGCTGGTACCGGGAACTGGACGCCGTCGATTACGTACGAACGGACGAATGCCCCACCCGATGGCTGCCCGGGAAGGACGAAACGGCCCTGGTCATGGACGCCGGCCACCTGTACGACCCACGGGTTCTACGGGCAATGATCGACGGCGGTCCGAACCGGAGAGCAGTGGACTCGGCGGTCAGGAAGCCCTGCAGGCTGCTGGTGGCGGACGGGGACCTCCTCGCAGGACTCACGACGTCCTGGACCGGCTCCGAGTCGCTGTGGTCCGCGCTGGACTCGGTGCAGGAATCGACGTGCCCGGTCTTCGACCTGCGCGAAATGGATCCCTATATCGTGGATCTGCGCCGTAGCCTGCCTCCCTGGTGGCTGGTCGTCGATTCGGACCTGAAGATCCACCGGGCAGAAGCCCTGCTGACCGACGCCGCGCAGAAGGGCACGCTGGATTTTCCCGCGGAGTTCATCCATCCGCCCCTGGAAAACCTGCTTACGAAATGGATTTCCGCCAGTACCGTGACGCCGAACCAGGTAACCACCATCTCTATACTGCTTGCCTTTCTGACCACCGGACTTCTGGCTATCGGGCAGATGGGCACGGGATACCTGGCCGCCGGACTGGTGATCGCCTTCATCGTCGGTGTGCTGGACGGGGTCGACGGCAAGTTGGCCCGCGTGACGGTGCGATGCACGCGGTTCGGGGACCGTTTCGAACACATCCTGGACGTGGTCTGGGAGCTGACCTGGTACTGGGCCCTGGGATGGATGCTCAGCGCCGGCGGCGAGGTGGTCGGTCCCTTTGTGCTCGCCGCAGTGATCACGTTCTTTTATCTGTTTGACAAGGCGGCTACGGGGATGTTCAAGTCCAGGCAGGGCATAGAACTGTTTGACTATGCGCCCGTGGATCGCTTCTTTCGCCGTATCGGCGCCCGGCGCAATACGAATGTCCTGTTGCTGCTCGCGGGAATGACGGTCGGCGTGCTGGAGGAAGCGTTCACCTGCGTGGCGATCTGGACGGTGATTACGGCGGCATTCCATTGGACGCGGGCGATCTGGCTGCTGTCGCAACCGTCGCCTGCCGACAGGTCCTGATTCCGCCGGTCGGGAGAACGTAGGGAACCTGGTACGCTCGCCGGATGCGCCGCTGCCGTGCATGGACCGGCCATTGCTATTTGTTGGATCAATAGGTGAACGGATGCGTCTAATATACTTGAGAAAGCGTGCATTTCCGATTACGGTGGGTCGACACGTGAGGCGCGTCGACCAGTACGTTGAGAAGACCCCTGCGAGAGGCGGAGGCATCGTGATTCGAATTCTGGTCCACATCCTGGCGGTATCGCTGATCGCGGGGCCGGTATTCGCGCAGGGCCCGGGCGGACCCGTCCAGCCCGTCCAGGCCGTCCAGGCCGACCAGGATGAGCAGGCCGTCCGGTCCGTCCAGGCCGTCCAGGATGAGCAGGCCGTCCGGTCCGTCCAAACTGTCCGGATGACGTTGGAACAATGCGTCGACCGGGCGTTGCGGGTCAGTCCGGATATCGAACAGGCGGTCCTTACCGTCGAAGGCCTGGAAGCCAGGTTGAGCGAAGCGAGATTCGCGGGCATCACGCCGCGGTTGCAGTGGACCAATATCTTTGGTCCCGCACCGGGCATAGAAGGCGATACGGAACAGATTGAGACCATCCGGAGCGACCTGAGCGATCTGGGCGTTTTCTCACGCACGCAGATCGAACTCGTCCAGCCGCTGTACACCTTCGGGAAGCTCAGCAACGCGAAGAAGGCGGCCGGGTACGGTCTCGAAGCGGGCGAGGCGGCCGTGGAATCCCGGAAGTTCGACGTGGCGTTCCAGGTGAAGAAGTTGTTCTACGGACTCGTACTGGCGGGTGAACTCAGGGACATCATCCTGGATAGCGTAGATAAGGTACAGGAAGCCCGGGACCGCGTAAACGAGATGATCGAGGAGGACTCGGAAGACGTCGGCCAGAACGACCTGTTGAAAATCGATGTCTTCGAATTCGAAGTGCAGCAGAGCCGTGCGCGGGCCGAGAAGTCGATCGAAATGGGGAGGGCGGCGCTGAAGGCCCTGCTAGAAATAGACCGCTCCGTTGATTTCGATATCATCCATACGACTGTGGAAACGGAGATGGCAGACCTCGAAGAACTGGACGTTTACATAGAACAGGCGAAGAACCGGCGGTACGACATCCGGCAGCTGAGGGCCGGAGTGCTGGCCCGACGGGCGCTGCTGAAGGTGGCCAGGAGCGACTTCTACCCCCAGATCGCCCTGGCGGGATCGCTCCAGTGGGGCATCGCGCCGCACAGGCCGGAGCTCGACAATCCTTTTCTCAGGGACGAGTTCAATTTCCTTCGCGGCGGTGCCGTAATCACCTTGCGCCAGAACTTCAATTTCGGCCTGACCCGCGCGAAGTACCTTGCCCGGAAGGTGGAACTGGAAGCGCTGGTAAGCAAGGAATCCCAGGCGATGAGCGCGGTCGCGCTGCAGGTGGAGCAGACCTACCGCGACGTGATCGAGGCCCGAACCAACGTAGTCAACAGCGACCGGGCGCTTCGCTCTGCCAGGGCATGGCTGACATCGGCTCAACTGGGTTTCGATGTTACCGGAGACAGTTCGGAACTGCTGGATGCGTTTACCGCGCATGCGAAGATGCAACACGCGCACCGGCAGTCGATGTACCAGTACCGGGTTTCGTTGGCCGAACTTGATCATGTGACCGGCAACGGGATTTACAATGGACGGCGCTGATCACGGTGCCGCGTTGAAGCACGGAACGGAGGATGGGAATGAACCATAGGCGTGGGGAGACGGACATGGGACGTGGTATATCGGCGGGCAGGGCGCGGGGCACGCCGGCGTACAAGGCGCGGGGCACGCCGACAAGAAGCGCGCGGGGTTGGCCGGTCGGCAGGGCGTTCGGTTTGCTGGCGGGCGCGGCCCTCCTGATCTGCGCCGCGTACATCGATCCGCCTTCCATCCTTCGCACGGACACTGAGCCGAAAACGCTGTCGCCCCGGGAGTCCAGGACGGCCATGACGGCCTCGCCGCGGACCGCCTCGTTCGTTCCGGGCGTCGCGTGGGCGGACCATGCGGACCTTGCGGACCTTGCGGACCATGCGCCTCCTCCCCAGCGGGGCGATGGCCAACGAAAGTCCATCACGATCGAAGACTTCGACGATTCGGCCCCGGGCGGCTTCCCCCTGACCTGGAAAGCCTGGAGGGGCGACGACGACCTGGCCCGCAGTCTGTACACGATCCGGGAAGAAAGGGACAACCGGTATCTTCACGCGGCCGACGACGGCACTTCCATCATCATTCTCAAGCAAGTCAGTGAATGGGATGCGAACGAATACCCGGTGCTGTCCTGGCGCTGGAGGGCGACGGTCCTGCCCGAAGACGGCGATGAACGCATCCGAACCAAAAACGACAGTTCCGTGGCCGTATACGTGGTCCTGGATCGGAACTTCATCGGCGTGCCCAAGACCCTGAAATATGTCTGGAGCACCACCGCGCCGGTCGGCACCCACTACCGCCGCGAAGGCATCGGTCGACCCCACGTGATCGTGCTCGAGAGCGGGGAGGAGAAACTCGGACAGTGGGTTGAGGAATCGGTCGACGTGCATGCGGACTATGTCCGGATCTTCGGGAAGAAGCCGCCCCGGAAAGCCGTCGGGATCGGCATTCTGACGGATGGCAACGCGACGGGAACGGATTCGAAGGGGGATTACGACGACTTCGTGGTGCATCACCGGGACACCGGGTCCTGATCCGGCCAGTCCGGGCGATCCGGCCCGCAGCATGAAAGGATGGAGGTGGGAAATGCATGTGAATCGCCGTGCGGTTCGCCGCCTGGGACGCTTTGCCGCCTGGGTTGCGGTGTCGCTGATGGCTTTCGGAAGTTACGCGCAGGAATACTCGCCCATCGAGACGCTGAAGCAGCGGGACGCCGCGCTGCGCGCCCTGGACGGGGCCGCGACCGAAGCGGTAATGGACAGCCTGGTGCGCCATGCCGTCGTCTCCGGGTTCGATTTCGAACGGCACAGCCGCATTTCACTCGGCAGGCACTGGCGGGAGCGGACGGACGCCGAGCGGGAGGAGTTCGTTGCGGTCCTACGGAAGTGGACCGAAAGCCGGGCCCTGGACAAGCTGCGCAAGCGATCGGACAGGACGACCTACGACGGGGAAGAAACCCGGGGCAGCCGATCGCTGGTGAGAACGACGGTATGGTACAAGGGCACCAAAACGCTCGTCGATTACAAGATGGAGCTGAAAGCGAGCGAATGGCTCATCTATGACATGGTGATCGACGGGGCGAGCGTCGCGCTGGCCAACCGGGACGCTTTCTACAAGAAGATCAGCAGGACCTCCTACGACGAATTGCTCAACATCCTGCGTGCGAAAACCCTTGAAATAGAATAGCGTAACGAGTATACTTTCAAGCCTGTACTGTATACTTGAATTGAGTAATGTATCGATGTCCTATGTTTTTAGGAGACGGAATGGCGGCGACGGTGTACAATCGATGTATCTTCTTCCTCGTCGACGGCGCACGCGAAGACGTCATGCGGAAATTGATCGAGGCCGGCGAACTACCGTCCCTGCGGCGGTACATCCTCGACCGGGGAGATTACCGGAAAGCGGTGACCTCGTTCCCGTCCACGACCGGTCCGGCCCATGTGCCCTTTCTGACCGGCTGTACGCCCGGTACGTGCAATCTCCCCGGCATCCGCTGGTTCGACCGGTCCCGGCCGGAGGGGTTTACCCATTTCGGGCAGGCGCGCAGTTACGTGGGACCGGGTGGATTGTGTATCGACAGCGATCTGAGGGACGAGGTCCGCACCATCTTCGAATACTACGAGCATCCGGCGGGCGTGTTCAGCCTGGTTAACAAGGGGTTGGGCATATTCGAAAACCGGACGTTGCTGACCAGGAACTGGTACTTGTACTACGCCCATTTATCCGGCCGATGGCAGGTCATGGACGCCGCGGCCTGGAGGTACATCGACCGGGCCGTCGACCGGGGCGTTGATTTCCTGTCGGTCGTATTCCCGGCGGTGGACGAATACTCCCATTACACCGATCCCTTTTCGGACGCCACGCTGGAGGCTTACCGGGCATTCGACCGTGGATTCGGCAGGCTGGCGGAGCGACTTCAGCGGCTGAACAGGCTGGACGACACGCTTCTCGTGGTCTCCAGCGATCATGGCCTGACCTCCACCCACACGCATTTCGAGCTATGGTCCTTTCTCGACGAAATCGGATTCAACACGCTTTACTATCCCCGGATCCTGCGCGGTGGATGCGACGCGGCAATGATGGTCTCGGGTAACGGCATGGCGCATATCTACCTGAAGAAGGGCGAGACCTGGGAAGAAAGGCCGTCATACGATGAAATCCGGTCATTGGGGGAAACCGATCCCATCGAGGCCCTGCTCGAACAGGAGGCGGTAGACCTGGTGGCGGCGACGAGGGATGATGCAGTCATCGTCTGCGGGCGCCGGGGGACCTGTGAAATCAGGGAGATACCCGGCGGCGGCATCGCGTACCAGGTGCTCGAGGGCCAGGATCCTTTCGGCTACGGCGGCATGCCGGCCGAAGCGTCCGATGAGCAGATGCTCTCCGCCACGTTCGATACGGAGTATCCCGACGCGCCTTACCAGTTGCTGCGCGTCTTCGGTTCGCCGCGGTCAGGGGACCTGATCGTCAGCGCCCGGAAGGGCTACGATCTGAGATACCGGCATGAACATCCCGAGCACAAGTCGACCCACGGTTCATTGCATCGCGACCATATGCACGTGCCCTTGATGATGAACACGGACATTGCAGCGGAATGTGTCCGCACCGTGGACGTGTTCCCCGCCATGCTGAACCTGACGGGACGTACCGTCAAAGGGACCATAGACGGCAGAGATTCTGTCACCGCCGCCACGCGCGCGGTGGCGTAGGAGCATATTCATGTCCGAACAGGTTCAGATCTCACCGGCGGCGGAACTCATCGCGCCGTCTCCCGCGCCTCCCGGACCGTCCGGATCGCCCGCACCGCCCGTACTGCAGCCGGACGCGGGCTATCTCGGGTACGACCGGACGTTGTTGCGGCCCATGTCCTTCGGCATGAAGCTCAGGGCCCTGCTCAAATACATCTGGGTGCGATTGAAGGGCGGGCCGATGTCGGTGAACATGGAAGTGACCTACCTCTGCAACGCCACCTGCGATTTCTGTGATTACTGGAAGACGAAACGTTCGGGCAAGCTGGGAGACTACGACTACGTGGCGGCGCTGCGGAAGCTGAACCCCCTTTCGGTCACCCTGACCGGCGGGGAACCCACGATCAACAAGCAACTGCCGGAGGCGGTCAGGCGCATCAAGGATTCCCAGGGATTCATCTACATCGGCATGGTCACCCACGGATCTCTTCTGACCGTGGAGAAGGCCATGGCGCTGTGGGATGCCGGCCTGGACCACATCTCGATTTCATTGAACTACATCGGACGCGAACACGACGAGGAACGGGGCATCGAGGGGCTGTACGAGCATATCACCACGCTCGTGCCCCAGTTGACGGCCCGAGGGGTCAACGTGATCTTCAACACGGTGATCATGCGGGACAACCTGGACCACGTCGTGCCCATAGCGCACCTTGCGCGGACCATGGGCGCGAAGGTTTCCTACAGCTGTTACAGTGATTTCAAGAATGGGAACGAAACCCACCTGGTGGATCCCGCTCACACCGAGCGGCTGGAGTCCGTGATCGAGGACCTGATCTACCAGAAGTCCCGCCTGGGGAACATCGTCAGTTCCGCCTGGTACCTGCGCCAAATCCCCGCCTATTTCCAGGATACCCTCCCACGGTCCTGTACGGCGGCGGGCAAGTGGCTGGTGCAACTGACCCCCGACGGCGACATAAAGCCCTGTGCTGAACTGCCCGTATCGTCTGGATACGCCGACTTCAAAAAGGTCTCGAAGAAGATCGAATGCAACCGGTGCTGGTACAGTTGCCGGGGCGAGACGGAATCTTCGTTGAAGATCGGAAGGTTGTGGGAAGGCCTGGAGAGGGTCTGGAAAGCGGGCGTCTAGTCGACCGCCGCCAACTCCCTCGACAGTATCCGCCCGGTATGGGACAATGAACCGGCGATTTCCTCGGGCGTTCCCGCGGCAACTACGTGACCGCCCCGGTCACCGCCTTCCGGTCCGAGATCGACGATCCAGTCGGCCGTCTTGATGATGTCCAGGTTGTGCTCGATCACCAGCACCGTATTCCCCTTGTCCACCAGCCTGTTCAGGACCTTAAGCAGCTTGCGGATGTCGTCGAAGTGGAGCCCCGTGGTCGGCTCGTCGAGCAGGTAGATGGTCTTGCCGGTGCCCGGCCGGGAGAGTTCCTTCGCGAGCTTGACGCGCTGCGCCTCGCCCCCGGACAGCGTGACGGCCGACTGGCCGAGCTTGATGTAGTCGAGACCCACGTCGTAAAGCGTCTGGAGCATGCGCCGGATGCGGGGCACGTTCTCGAAGTGCTCGAGGGCCTCGGCCACGGTCATGTCCAGGACATCGGCGATGGTCCTGCCCTTGTAGGTCACCTCCAGCGTCTCCTTCATGAAGCGCTTCCCGTCGCAGACCTCGCAGGTCATCCACACATCCGCCAGGAAGTGCATCTCGATCTTGCGCACGCCGAGTCCCTGGCAGGCCTCGCAGCGGCCCGCGGGCACGTTGAAGCTGAACCGCCGGGGTTCGTACCCCCGCATGCGGGCCTCCACGGTCCGGGCGAAGAGCTGGCGGATCGGCGCGAAGAGCCCGACGTAGGTGCACGGGTCCGACCGGGGGGAATGGCCGATGGGCGTCTGGTCGATGTTGATGACCTTGTCCACGTAGCGAAGCCCCTTGATCTCGTCGTGGGGACCGGGATTGACCTGGGCGCGGTGCAGGGTGGAGGCCAGCACGGGATACAGGATATCGTTGACAAGGGAACTCTTCCCCGATCCGGACACCCCCGTTACGCAGATGAAGAGGCCGAGGGGCAGTGTCACGTCGATGTTCTTCAGGTTGTTCTGGCGGGCCCCGATGATACGCAGCCGGTTGCGGCCCGGCTTGCGGCGGTCCGTGGGCACTTCGATGCGCAGCCGGTCGGCGAGATAACGCCCGGTGAGCGAAGCCTCGTGTTCCTTGAGGGATTCGGGCGCGCCCTGGCCCACGATCCGGCCCCCGTAGACGCCGGCTCCCGGACCGAAATCCACCAGGTTGTCGGCATGTTCGAGCGTGTCGCGGTCGTGTTCGACCATGATGAGGGTATTGCCGAGGTCTCGCAGGTTCTCCAGGGCCTCGATCAGCCTGAGGTTATCCCGCGGGTGGAGTCCGATCGTGGGCTCGTCCAGCACGTAGAGCACGCCGGTCAGTCCCGATCCGATCTGGCTGGCCAGGCGGATCCGCTGCGCCTCGCCGCCCGATAGCGTGGGCGCCCGGCGGTCGAGCGTCAGGTATTCCAGCCCCACGTCCAGCAGGAAGCGCACGCGGTTTCGGATTTCCGTCAACACCTCGCCCGCGACTTCCCGTTGGGACGAGGAGAGTTCCAGCTTCTCGATGAAGTCCATGGCGCGGTCGACGGGGAGGGCGCAAAGCCCGGCAATGGACAGGCCGTCGATCAGCACGGAGAGACTCTCGGCACGTAGCCGCCCGCCCTCACAGGCCGGACACGGCGTCGGTTGCAGCATACGGGCCAGCTCAGGGAAGCGGTTCGCGTACCGTGCGACCAGTTCCACCGTCGGGAAGATGCCCCGGAACTGGAAGGACAGACCGGGTACCCGCTGGTCTTCCACCCACCGATCGCTTCCATAGAGCAATACCTGGAGCTGTTCCGGCGACAAGGCGTCGACCGGCGTCTCAAGGGTAAATCCATGCGAGGACGCCACCTGTTCCAGCAGGTCGAGCAATGACCGCTCGCCCATGGGGCTTACACCTGCTGCACCTTCCCCCGCGGCGCCATCCCCCCAGATCGCGGCCGCGGCTTCACGCACCGGTTTCCCGCGATCGGGTATCAGCAGGTCCAGATCGATCCCGGGCTGGGTACCGAGTCCCTCGCATTCGGGGCACATGCCCGTACGGTGGTTGAAGGAGAAGCTCTGGGGCGTGGGCTCGTCGTAGCTGTTGCCGCAGGACGGACAGGAATAGTACCGGCTGAAACGGATGTCGCGGGGCCCGGCGGTGTCCGGCTCCTCCACCTCGGCGATCAGCAACCCTCCCGAAAGTTCCAGGGCCGTCTCCACCGAGTCGGCCAGGCGCTGGCGCACGTCGCCCTGCATGACGATCCGGTCCACCACCACGCACAACTCGTGGCGTCTGCGGCGGTCGATCTCTATGTCCTCCTCGAGTCGCCGCAATTCGCCGTCGATGCGTACCCGGATGAACCCGTTCCGGCGGGCCCGGTCCAGGAGGACGTCATACCCCTCGGCGCCTTCGGGTTCCAGCGGGGCGTGGAGCGTGGCGCGGGTCCGGTCCGGAAGGGTCATGATGCGGTCCACGATCTGGCTCGGTGTCTGCGCGCCGATGGGCACCCGGCATGCCGGACAGTGGGGGACGCCCACGAGGGCGTAGAGCCCGCGCAGGTACTCGTAGATCTCCGTGATGGTGCCCACCGTGGAGCGGGGGTTCCGGCCCGGGGACTTCTGTTCGATGGAAATGGCCGGGGACAGGCCGACGATGTGGTCCACTTTCGGTTTCTGCATCTGCTGGAGAAACTGTCGCGCATAGGCGGACAGGGATTCCACGTACCGCCGCTGGCCTTCCGCGTAGATCGTATCGAGGGCCAGGGAGGTCTTCCCCGAGCCCGATACGCCCGTAAATACCGTCATCCGGTCCCGGGGGATCGTCACGGAGAGATCGTTCAGGTTGTGCTCCCGCGCGCCGCGCACGGTGATCTCCCGGATGTGGCCGTCCGCGCCGGCGGTCCGGTCCGCGCTGGCGGTCTGGCCGGCGGCTGGCGATGATTCCGAACTCGCCGGAATCGCCGGCGTCTCCGGCGAGGTCCCTGGAGATCCGGCAGGCCGCATTGCTTTCGCCAGGATCTGTCCGGTGGACGACCCGGCAGTGGCCGCGACGGTCTCCGGCGTGCCCTCGGCGATGACGCGTCCGCCCGCTTCTCCGCCCTCCGGCCCCAGGTCGATGATCCAGTCGGCGGTCTTGATCACGTCGATGTTGTGCTCGATGACGACGACGGTGTTGCCCTTGTCCACGAAGGCGTTCAGCACGGCGAGCAGGTGGGTGATGTCTTCGAAGTGCAGGCCGGTCGTGGGTTCGTCCAGCACATACATGGTCCGCCCCGTGCTGCGCTTGCACAGTTCGCGTCCCAGCTTGATGCGCTGCGCCTCGCCGCCCGACAGCGTGGGCGCGGGCTGGCCCAGCTTGATATACCCCAGGCCCACGTCGTAGAGTGTCCGGAGCACCCGGGCGATGGAAGGAACGTGTTCGAAGATCTCCAGTGCTTCCTGCACGTCCAGGTCGAGCACGTCAGCTATGGAATGCCCTTTGTACTTCACCTCCAGGGTCTCCCGGTCGAACCGCCTGCCCTCGCAGACGGGACAGGAAACCCACATGTCCGCCAGGAAATCCATCTCCACCCGCGTCGCGCCGTTGCCTTCGCAGGCCTCGCACCGGCCACCCCGCACGTTGAAGCTGAACCGTCCGGGCTTGTAGCCGCGCAACCTGGCCTCCGGGGTTTCGGCGAAGAGGGCGCGGATCGCGTCGAAGACCTTCGTATAGGTCGCCGGGTTCGATCTCGGCGTGCGGCCGATAGGCGCCTGGTCGATGTTGATGACCTTGTCCAGGTGACTCACGCCTTTGAGCCCGTCGAACTCGCCCGGTTGGGTGCCGGCCTTGTTCAGCGACCGGGCCAAAGCCGCGTACAGGATATCGTTGATCAGCGAGCTCTTGCCCGAACCGGATACACCCGTGACGCAGGTGAACCGGCCCACGGGCAACCGGACGTCCAGGTTCTTGAGGTTGTTCTGACGGGCGCCCAGGATCGTCAGCCAACTGTCGTTAACGCCGCGGCGGGAGACCGGAACCGGGATCGTCTTCTTCCCGCACAGGTACTGCCCGGTCAGCGATGCCGTGCTGGCGGCCACGACACCGGGACGGCCCTCGGCGACGATCTCGCCGCCGTTGACACCGGCACCCGGGCCGAAGTCCACGATGTGGTCGGACGCCCACATGGTCTCTTCATCGTGTTCGACGATGATGACCGTGTTTCCCTGGTCCCGCAGATAGCCCAGGGTATCCAGCAGCCGCCGGTTGTCCCTGGGATGGAGGCCGATGCTCGGTTCGTCGAGCACGTACATCACGCCGACGAGACCGCGGCCGATCTGGCTTGCGAGCCGTATGCGCTGCGCCTCCCCGCCGGAAAGCGTCGGCGCCGTGCGTTCCAGCGTCAGGTATTCGAGACCCACGTTGAGCAGGAAGTCGAGCCGTGCGACGATCTCCTTGAGCGCTTCGTCGCCGATCTGGCGTTCGGCGTCCGACAGGGACAGTTTCTCGAAGAACGCGCGGATGTCGAGGATGGGAAGGCGGCACAGCGCGGCGATGGAGAGGCCGCCCAGGGTGACGGACAGCGCTTCGGGTTTAAGGCGTTCGCCGTGGCAGAGGTCACATTCCCCTATGGCCATGTACCGTTCGAGTTCGGCCTTGTGCCGCTGGGACTTGAGCGTATGGTAGCGCTTCTCCAGATCGTTCACGACCCCGTTGAACCGGTCCTTGTGCGACCATTCGCCGCCCTTTCCGTTGCGGAACGTAAAGGTGATGCGCTTGTAGCCCAGTCCGTACAGCACCACCCGCCGCGCCTCTTCGGTCAACTGCTCCCACGGTGTGTCCAGGCTGAAACCCACGTGCTGGGCGATCCCTTCGTAGAAGTGCCGTTTCCAGAGGTTGGCGATGGTACCAAGGGGTTCGATCGCGCCTTCGTTGATGGACTTCGACGGATCGGGCACGATGAGCCTGGGTTCGATCCGCATCATGGTGCCCAGTCCGTGGCAGTTCGGGCACATGCCCTGCGGACTGTTGAAGGAGAACAGCTGCGGCGTCGGCTCTTCGTAACTCAGATCGCACTTTGTGCAGGCGTACCGGGTGCTGAAGAGCAGGTCGGAAGTCCGGCCGTCTGCCTCCAGCTGGACCATGACGGTACCCTGTCCAAGGTGCAGTGCGCCTTCGACGGCTTCGACCAGCCGGGTGCGGATGTCGTCCCGCATGACGAGACGGTCCGTCACCACTTCGATCGTGTGCCGCATGTTGCGGTCGAGATCGGGATCCTCGGAGAGATTTACGACCTCTCCATTCACCCGTGCGCGCAGATAGCCCTGCCGGCGCAGGTCCTCGAACAGGTCCCGGTACTCGCCGCGGCGTCCCTGGATCACCGGCGCCAGGACGAGCATCCGCGTTCCTTCCGGCAGCGCCAGGATCCGGGCGACGATCTGTTCGAGGGTCTGAGCCCCGATCCGTGCACCGCACTTCGTGCAGTGCGGCACCCCCACCCGGGCGTAGAGCACGCGCAGAAAGTCGTAGATCTCCGTGATCGTCCCGACGGTGGACCGGGGATTCAGCCCGGCGGCTTTCTGTTCGATGGAAATGGCGGGCGCCAGACCCGTAATCCGGTCGACGTCCGGTTTCTGCATCTGGCCGAGGAACTGCCTCGCGTAGGCGGAGAGCGATTCGACGTACCGCCGCTGGCCCTCGGCGTAGAGGGTGTCGAAGGCCAGCGAGGACTTGCCGGAACCGGATACGCCGGTAAAGCAGATCAGCGCGTCTTTCGGAAGGTCCAGGTTCACGTTCTTCAGGTTGTGAACGCGGGCCCCTTTGATCTGTATGGTCGTTCCGGCCATGGGAAGAAGGTCGGGTTCCGGGGTTTGAAAATCGGGTCGTTTCGCGCCGGCACAGCAACCGGAAGTTGCTATACGGGTGTTTAGAAATCAAGGTATTTTCACGGCCGCCGGGAATTGAGGCGGACTAAAGAAAAAGACGATTCCAAGTCTGGTATTTTTAAAACCAGCTTGACATGTTTACAAAACACATGTATAGTGTAGTCATCATGCCCATTTAACGGGCGTAACGACAACCGAATCAGGACATCCTCGCGTCCCTTAGCGGACCCGCACCCCGCGGACCTACAAGCGTCCCCGTGCTACTTCTGATCCACCCACGGCACGGGGATTTTTCATGCCCTTTTTCTCCTCAGCCTCACATCCGGATCAAGCGTCGCGAGACGTAGACCCGGAATGCCCGACATGCCCGACACATCCAGCATGCCCGGCGGTTCGCGCCGGATCTGTTGATCACCCGGCATCCGGCACACGGTCCATACCGCATCGATCGTTCGCACCCAGACGGCCGCGCGTCGTGCAGCCGCTCATACTCAAGACAAGGAGCTCATTCATCATGTCGGTGATCACCGGTTTCATTCATGCGTTAACGTCGCGTTTCAAGTGCAACCACACTTCCGCTACAACCATTGCAACGACCATTGTAAAGGAGTTCATCATGCCAGGACACCACCTGTACCGTTTCGCCCTGAGGACGCTCCTCGGCCTCCTCCTGCTCTCCATGGCGGCACTGAACGTGCACGGCCAGACGACGATCATCGATGCCGCCAAAGGCGCCTATGACTTCGACAGTCTCTCCGGCGTCATCGACGCGGACCAGGTGGACTACTTCTCCGGCAACTGGTCCTACGCGCTGCCGCTCGGGGAAGTAGAAGGCGCGGGTGGCCTGTCTCTGCCCCTGAACATGCGCTACAGCAGCGCGGTGACGGGCACGGACCGGCTGATCAAGCTGGGCACGGCGCAGCAGATCAGTACGCTCAGCAAGGGCACGGTCACGCTCAACAACGCCACGTGGGTGGGCCTGGGGTGGAACCTGGAGTTCGGGGCGATCAAGGTGACCGGCGGCTATGAACTCAAGGATACGACCAGCCCGATCAACCACCCCTTCTCCTTCAACCTGTCCATGGTGCTTCCCGACGGATCGCACCGCCTGGTCCGCCAGCTCGACGACTCGCAACGCGCCGCCACGCCGGGCGTGCCGCTTCCCGCCACCAACGTCTATTTCGCCGAGAACCGGCGCTTCATGGACGTCCGGTGGAACTTCAACCGGAACGCGCCGCTGGCCTCCACGTGGACGGCCAGGACCGTGTCGGGCCTGACCTACACCTTCGGCGCGGTCACGATCGGCGGGCAGGACTACGGCATGAACCAGACCGTCAAGGGCGGCGCCGTGCAGCAGGGCGGTTTCAAAGAACTCATGCCCGAGATGGTGTACCAGTGGAATCTGGCCGAGATCAGGGACCAGACCGGCAACACGATCCGGTTCAGGTACGTTTCCGACGGTCCGGTGACCACGGTCCGGGACTGGGCGAAAGAACGGGCGGAAGCCACACGTTCCTTTCGCAACCTGCTCACCTTCGCCGACATCGACCCGCGCTTTCCCGGCGGGATTACGGTCGGTCAAAGCCGCGCCAACCTGACCGTGGTCAAGACGTTCAACACGGCGCACCTGTCGAAGGCCATCCTCGCCGGGGCGGACGGGAAAGTCGTGCGCAAGATCACGACCGAGACCAGCGCCAGACCCGATATCCATATCGCTGCGTATACGCCGAGCAACTCCAACACATCGGTGAAGATCACCTACGACAACTACTTCTCCACGCCGGCGGGCGAGACCCTGCCCTATGGCCATCACCTGGTCACCGACAGCCGGAATTACCGGATGTACGACGGTATTGCGAGCGCGCACCGCCTCGACGCCCTGACCGTCACGGCTCCCGATGGCAATCAGATTGCCCGCTACGTGTTCCGCTACGACGGCGCCAACGGCGGACCTCCGAGGCCTGCCGTAGCCTCGGGCGACAACGCGCGCACGCTCCTGCTCAAGGAGATCGCCGTCATGGGCACCGGGAATGCGGCCGCCGATCAGCTGCCGCCCTGGCGCTTCACCAACACGCTGGCCGACAGCTACCGCATCACCAAGATCGTCACGCCCGCCGGCGGGGAGATGAAGATAGGTTACGAGGCGATCGCACCTCCCGATACCACGCTTAAATACGATGACGCCTATTTCGACCGGTCCCGCCGCATCAGTCACAGGATATGGGACGCCGACGGCAGCGGGGGGCCGGTCCCGCCGGACACCACGGCGTTCAGCTATTTGCAGGCGGCGGCTGTCATGGACATCATCGACGACCGGCGCGTGCGGCGGATCACCTTCCCCGTGGTGGACGAGGTCCTGCCCGGCGGCCATGGGAAAATACGGCGCGACTTCGTGAGCGAGGCCGACCTGGACGCCCTGGGACTCTCGGCCACGAACAAGAAGCAGGAATCCGAACGCGATATCCGCAGGGGCCTGCTGGAGCAGACGATCCACTACGACGCGTCCGGGAACGTGGTCCAACGACATAGGACGACCTGGCAGGTCACGGCCCAGGGCACCTGGACCGGCCGCTGGCAACCCTTCTACCACCCGGGCATCCCGCAGCAGGCCTACTGGATCAGGGCGCAGGAGACTACGACTGCCAGGGACGGGGTCAGCACGACGACTGAACGAACGCACAATGCCAGGAACGGCCTGGTTGCCAGCGAGACGCTCAAGTCGGGCACGCACACCCTGCGCGTCACCGAGACCAGCTATCACGCGGACCAGGTGACGAGGAGTCCGGTGACCCTAGTCTTCGGACAGCCCGTCCTCGACACCTCCCTGTCGACCGCCAACCGCACCCACGCCGCCTTCCTTAGCTCCGGAGATCCGCCCGTGGCCTCGGTGGAGGCTTTTCTCAACGCGGACTCGGCAATCGAGAGCTCCGGGTTCTACGACTTCGCAGGCCGGCGCTTCTCCGTGTCCGGTCGCGATGCGCTGCGCATCCGGGGCGTCCTCGGCACCGATCAGCTGCAGGGCGGAGACAACATGTACGCCGGCGTCACGGTAACCGTCGCCTGGAAGAACGCCGGCAGCCGTCCGGCCGCGTCGCTGACGCAGGTCGTGCCGCTGGCCGGCGGGCGGCCCGATCCCGAGGAAAAATCCTTCGACGTCCTCATGCCCGTGCCTTCGAGCGCGGACAGCGCCAGGGTCAACCTCACGATGTATGCCGGCGTGTACAAGCCGCAGCAGGCCGTGTACCGCAAGATCAGGGTATACGCCAGGGACATCCAGGTCACCGTCCTTGCCGCCGACGACCCCGAAGACGTGTTCCTCGAACGCGCCTACATCCTGGACCGCCCCCACGTGGTCACCGTCAGGGACGGGTCCGGCAGTAGGCTGCAGTCCACCAGGCATCGCTATGGCCGGTTTGTCCACGGTAACAACGCCATCATCATGCCCGACACCACCTCGGCATGGCTGGACCGCAACGCGGACGGCCAGGTGGACGCGGACGAGTGGATCGACCGGCAGGTGGCCGCCGCCTACGACGCCTACGGCAACCTGACCCAGGCGAAGGACGCCCATGGTACCGTGACGTCCACGATCATGGGCTATGGGAAGGTGCGGCCCGTGACCGCCTTCACCGGCGCCGATGCATCGAAAGTAACCGCCGAGGTCTTCGACGACCACGCCGGCTGGGACGCGCTCGTAGCCGCTACTCCGTGGCACAGGGCCGACACCAGGGCCGGCGCCGTCACCCTGGAGGACGGCGCCCTCGCCCTGGACAACGCCGTGGCCGAACGCACCCTGCCCTCCCTGGCCGCCGGCGTGTTCGAGGTCGACGCCAGGGTGCAGGCCACCGGTGAACGCACCGAGGTAACCCTTGGACAAAACCGCATCCGGTGGGTCTTCGAACGGGACGGACGCGTGAAGGCTGCCGACAACGGGACCCTCAAGGACACGGGCGCGCGCTACGTGCCCGGCCGCTGGCACCGCCTGCGCATCGCCTGGAAGAACGGCCGGTGGTGGGCCCGCATGGACGGTGCGCGCTACCCGAAGACCGGCGCATGGAACATGAGGGGCCGCAGAGGCGTCGTCGACGCCGTCAGGCTGGCCAACGGTGTGCAGTCGGTCGTCGCGTCCTTCGATAACCTGCGCGCATGGCCGGAAGGCGCGCAGCCGGGCGCCATGACCACCTACGATCCGGTGACCCTGGACGCCATAGCCGTTACCGACGCGAACGGACATACCGTCCGGTACGCAAGGGACGGCCTGCGCCGCGTCGTGCAGACCACGGACGGCAGGGGACGCCTGACCGCCCAGCGGGACCACGCCTTCTCCCGCGGCATCAGCGGAACCAGCGCGTACAACACATCCCGGCCCAACCGGCAGACCGATATCGCCTACCCTTCCGGAGACGGCCACAAGGATCTGTCCAGGGA
>VXTP01000046.1 GCA_009837395.1 Gemmatimonadota bacterium | reverse complement strand
GCCGGAGTAGGTGCCGTTGGCGCGGCCGGCACCTCGGTCGAGGACGACGACGACGGAACCGTAGAAAACGCGCCGGTCAACCTGGTCGTCGTGGCCGACGTGGATTTCGCTTCGCAGCAGTTCTTCGACATCCGCCGGATGGGTGCCGCCGGGCTGAGCTTCGACAACGTCACCTTCTTCCTGAACCTGATGGACGTACTTGTCGGTGACGAGTCCTTCATCGCCCTGCGCAGCAAGCGGGTGCGTTACCGCACGCTCGAGACCGTCGAAAGGCAGACCATGGCCTACACGGAGCAGCGGGTCAGGGACGAGGACGCCGCCGAGGAGGAGGCGCAGGCGGCGCTGGACCAGGCCCGGCGCCGGCTCACGGCCCGGGTGGACGAGGTCCGCCAGCGGACCGACCTGGACGAGCAGACCCGGCGGATCATGGTACGCAACCTGGAGGAAGTGGAGAACCGGCGGTTCGAGACGCTGCAGACCAATATCGAGGCCGATAAGGAAGCCCGAATCCAGGAAAGCAAGGAGATGATGGAAAGCCAGATCCGGCTGATCCAGAACACCATCAAGAACCTGGCGGCCCTGCTTCCGCCCGTGCCGGTCTTCCTCCTGGGCGTTTTCATCTTCCTCCGGCGCAGGCGGCGCGAGAACGAAGCGGCCGCCGCCGCGCGGCGGCTGAGGAGCTGACCATGGACGAAACACGCAAGACCCTGGCCTTCGTCGCCGCGGCGGCCCTGGTAATCGTTGCCGCCTTCCTCGCGGCTCCGGCCGACCCGACGCCGGAAGCTTTCTCGGACCGTGGCGAGGCTTTCTTTCCGGACTTCGTCGATCCGAACGACGCGGTCTCCCTCGAGGTCATCGACTTCAACGAAGCGACCGGAGGCATCAACGCCTTCAGCGTGGTGTTCAAAGGCACGCGCTGGCGCATTCCCTCCCATCACAACTACCCCGCCGACGACAGGGACCGCCTGGCCCGCACGGCCGCCGGGCTCATCGAGGTCCGCAAGGACGACGTGGTCGCCGAGATCGCCGCGGACCACGAATCCCTGGGCGTGGTGGACCCGCTGGACGAGTCGATCGCCTCCCTGTCCGGGCGTGGCAAGCGCGTTACGATCAAGGACGGAAACGACAACTTGCTCGCCGACCTCATCGTCGGCCGGAACGTCCCGGGCCGGGAAGGCCAGTACCGCTACCTCCGGGTGCCCGGCCAGAAGCGGACCTACGCGGCGCGGTTCGACGTGGACGTTTCTTCCCGGTTCGGCGACTGGATCGAAAAGGACCTGTTGGAAGTGGACCAGGCGCGGATCGAACAGGTGATTCTGAAGGACTACTCCATAGACGAGGGCACCCGCATGCTAAACCAGCGCGACACGATCGTGCTGTCGAAAGAGGCCCCCGACTGGACGGCCAACCGCATGCGGACCGGGCAGAAGGTCGACGCGGTGAAGATGGAAGACCTGCTCAAGGCCCTGGACGAGTTGACCATCGTGGGCGTCCGGCCCAAGCCCGCAGGTCTTTCCCGGAGCCTGGAAGGCAACGACGAAGGCATCAGCATCACCCGCAGCGAACTGGCCTCGCTGCAGCAGAAAGGCTATTACTTCACCGGGGACGGCCAGCTGGTCTCCAACGAAGGCGAGACCCAGGTCCGCACGGCGGACGGCGTCCTCTACACGCTGCGGTTCGGGGAGATCGTTTACGGCGCCGGAGACGAGGTTACGGCCGGCCTGATCGGCGCAGGTGGGTCCGGAAGCGCGGGCACCGGCAACCTGGGCGGCTCGGGCGGTCTCGGCGGCCCGGGCGCCGGAAGCCCCGCGGGACCGGGCGAGAACCGGTACCTGTTCATCACGACCGGATTCGACGCCAGCCTATTCCCGGAACCCCCCAGGCCCGCCGACCTGGGTTTCCAGGCCCGGGCGGACTCCCTCTGGTCCGATGCCGACCGTACCAACGCCGATCTCCACGAAAAGCACGAGTCCTGGCGGCAGCGCGTCGATACGGGACGGCGGACCTCCGCGGAACTGAACGCACGATTCGCGCAGTGGTACTACGTCATATCCGCGGAAAGCTTTGACCGGATCCGCCTGAGGCGCACAGACCTGGTAACTTCCGAGTAGATGGTGACCGGCTTGACTCCAAATCACACCTGCGCGGAAGTCATCGCGCGGACCCTGCACGAAGCCGGCGTCCGATTCGCTTTCGGACATCCCGGCGGTGAAGTCCTCGAGCTCATCGACGCACTGGAACGGACGGGGATCCGGTTCGTCCTGACCGGACACGAGTCCACGGCGGCCTTCATGGCCGCGGCCGTGGGACGCCTGACCGGTACCCCGGGGGTCTGCGTAGCGACCCTGGGACCCGGCGCGTGCAACCTGGTGCTCGGCGTGGGAACCGCCTACCTGGACCGCGACCCCGTCCTGGCCATCACAGCGCGGACGTCGACGGAAAGGCACCACCGGAGCAACAAGCAGAACCTGCCGCTGATCGACCTCTTCACCCCCATCACCCGATGGTCCGTCGACCTCGAAGGCGCGGACATCGAGGATACCGTTAAATCCGCGCTCTCCGTCGCGACGGGGCCGCCGCGGGGCCCGGTATACCTCTCGCTGCCGTCGGACGTGGCGGGAAAACCGGCCGCCGGCCAGGGGACCGCACATCCACCGCTTCCGGCCCCCGTGGATGAATCGGATCTACCCCGCATCCTGACCACGTTGAACAGCGCCGAAAGACCCGTCGCCGTGGTCGGCATCGCCATGGACGCGGCCAGGGACGCGCCGGCCGTCCGCCGTTTCCTGCGCGATACCGGCCTGCCCTATGCGACGACCGTGCAGGCGAAGGGGATCGCCGATGAGCTCGGTGACGGATTCCTCGGCACGATCGCGCCGGCCGCCGGCGAAGACCGGATCATCGAATGGCTGCAGCGAAGCGACTGCGTGCTGGGCATCGGTTTCGATCCGGTGGAGGTCTCACGGCTCTGGCATTTCGACGCGCCGCTGCAGATCGTCGCCGACGCCCCCGTGGGATTCGGCTCCTATGCGCCGCCGGCGGCCTGTGTGGGCGATGTGTCCGCCCTCCTTGACCGCATCGCGGAAGGATACCACGGGCGATGCCTGTGGACGGCCGACGATATCGGGTACCTGAAGGCGCGGGTCGACGCGGTCTACCACCCGCCGTCCGAAGAGGGACCGGACGGCATGTCGCCCTACCACCTGGTGGGCGCCCTTCGGGAAGCGCTCCCGGAAGAGACCGTCGTCTCCTCGGACGTGGGCGCGCACAAGAATGTCATGGGACAGCGATGGCGGGCGCCGGAACCGGGCACCTTCCTCATGTCCAACGGCCTTTCTTCCATGGGTTACGGGTTAGGCGCGGCCATGGGCGCGGCCATGGCCCTGCCCGACCGCCCGGTGGCGGCGATTACCGGGGACGGCGCCTTCGCCATGATGGTCCAGGAACTCGAGACGATCAGGCGCACCGGCATCGCGCCGTTGATCGTCGTCCTGTACGACGCGTCGCTGGCGGTCATCAAGATCGCCCAGCAGGCCAGGAAACTCCCCGTGACCGGGGTTGACTTCGCACCGGTAGACTGGGTAAAGGTCGCCGAAGGTTTCGGAATCGCCGCGGAGGCCGTAAGCACCCCGGATGAAACCCGCGAGGCCGTTGCGCGGTGGATGCGCCGGCGGGAGGCGCGGGTCCTGGTCGCCCGGGTGGACGAGCGGCTCTACACCGGGTTGAAGTACTGATTTTACCGGTGCTGCGGCACGGGTGATAATTCGCGGTACTAAAGAAAAAAAACGTGGCGCTGAAGCGCCCTGTCGATATATTGAACCCGCCTTGACGGACCCGGTCCACCACCGGCCCGGACCGCCGTTTCACCACCCACCGGACAACTGGAGAGAAACTGCATCTATGGGGGGCGACTTTACCCTGTATCTGGCCGTAGCGCTCGGGCTGTACATGGCCTTCTCCATCGGCGCGAACGATGTGGCCAACGCCATGGGAACGTCGGTGGGTTCCAGGGCGCTCACGATCAAGCAGGCCATCCTGATCGCCGGTGTGCTCGAATTCCTCGGAGCCTACCTGGTGGGAGGGCAGGTCACCAAAACCGTTCGCGGAGGCATACTGGACCCCCAGATTTCGGCGTCCGCCCCGGAGCTCATCGTGTACGGCATGCTCGCGGCGCTCATGGCCGCGGGTACCTGGCTCGTAGTCGCTTCCCGGTTGGGCTGGCCCGTGTCGACCACTCATTCGATCGTGGGAGCCATCGCGGGCTTCGGCATCGTCGCCTTCGGTTTCAACGTCGTACAGTGGGACCAATTAACGCAAATCGTCGCATCCTGGGTCGTCTCGCCCCTGCTGTGCGGCATACTGGCCTACCTGATTTTCAGCGCGATCAAATGGACGATCCTCCGCCATCCGGATCCCGTGCGGCGGACCCGGAAATGGGCGCCGCTCTATATCTTCAGCGTCGTCGTCGTGATTTCACTCGTCACCCTGTTCAAGGGACTGCAGAACGTCGACCTGGATCTCACGCTCGCCGAGTCGCTCCTCTGGTCCGGCGTCCTGGGCATCTTCGCGGTGATCGCCGGCCACTTCCTGCTCGGGATGATCGGTAACCGGCCGGGCGCTGAGACCGTGGACGCATCGTCCGGTAATGGCCAGATGGCCGTCGTCGAAAAGATGTTCGGCGTGCTCCAGATCATGAGCGCCTGCGCCGTGGCCTTCGCCCACGGGTCCAACGACGTGGCGAACGCCATCGGACCGCTGGCGGCAGTGGTGAACATCAACCAGTCCGGCGTGGTCAACCCCGAATCTCCCGTACCCAGCTGGCTCCTCCTGGTCGGCGGCATCGGCATCGTCATCGGCCTGGCGACCATGGGCTACCGCGTCATGGCGACCATCGGCACCAAGATCACGGAACTGACGCCCACCCGGGGGTACTCGGCCGAATTCGCCGCGGCCATCACCATCGTCCTGGCCAGCCGCCTCGGCCTGCCCATCTCGACGACCCAGACCCTGGTCGGCGGGGTCATGGGCGTGGGACTTGCCCAGGGCGTCAAGGCCCTGGACCTGAGCATCCTGGGCCGGATCGCGGCATCCTGGATCATCACCGTTCCCGTCGGCGCCCTGCTGGCGATTATCTTTTTCTACGTTTTCCGGGCCATACTTTAAACCTGCGGACGGACCGGACGTCCGGCCTGGTCGACCGGCCCGGACGGTCTGGAAAGCCCCGAATGCCAGGCCCTCGGATTCCCGGACCCCCCCATGAACGAACCCCCGCCGGACATCGTCAAGCCTGAAGAGATCGATCCACCGCCGCAACTCGGGTTCACCCTCCTTTCCACCGCGCTGGTACTGGGCGCCTACCTGGTGTTGCAGGTCGTCGTGACCGTCGTCCTGATAGCCGCGCTGGACCTGGATCCAACGGAACGCATGGGCGACCTGATCGCCCTGGGCGTAATCCTCTCCGCCATACCCTGTACGTTCCTCCTGCTGCTCATCCTGGACCGCGGCGGCCGTGCGCGGGGCATGGACCCGCGAACCTGGCTTGCGCTCCGGCCGGTCCGGGGCTCGACCATGCTCGGTTGGGTGGTATTCGCCTTCTTGCTGCTTCAGCTCGCCGACCTGGTCACCGTGGAACTTGGACGGTCTCCGGTACCGCCGGTCATGGAGACCATCATCGAAACGACCCGGTACACGACGCTGCTCTGGTTCGCGCTCGTGATCGCCGCGCCGGTTTTCGAAGAGGCGCTGTTCAGGGGATTTCTCTACGAGGGGCTGCGCCGGACAAAGATTGGCGCCGGGGGAACGATCGTTGTCACCACGCTGCTCTGGACGCTGCTTCACGTCGCCCAGTACGACTCGTTCTTCCTGGTGCTGATCGCCTTGATCGGCATCCTGCTCGGGATCGCCCGCGAGCGTACCGGTTCGCTCTACGTCCCTCTCGCCATCCACGGGGTGAACAATCTACTCAGCACGCTGCAGATAACGGAAGAAGGAGACGCGCTCGTCAACGCGTTGTTTTTGGGGATGATGCGTTAGGTGCGGTGAGGGTCAGGATTCCGCGGTGTTCGGACCGGCATGGCCTGGACTGGACTGACCTGGCCCCGACTGGCCATTCCGGGCTCGATCCGGCCTGACCTGGTTCGGCCTTAGACGCCGAGGGCTTTCTTGTTCTCGGGGGTCAGCCTGGTCAGCGTGCGCTTGAACTTGTAGTAGCCCTCTTCGGACTTGACGGGTTTGACCAGCAGTACGGTCTGGACCTCGTCCTCCTGGTTCTTATCGCTTCCCTTGGCCATCTTGGCCGCAAAGCTTCTGTCCTTAGCCATTTCCGTCTCCTCCCAAACCCGGCATTCAGCCGTTTCTTCGCGGTTGCTTTAGTTGCAGTTCGACATCCTGCAGCGTCCAATCTAACGACTCTGTCCTGTAAAAGCAACTTGAACCGGTACCTCCCGGCCCGGGCCGGCGCGATTAAACATATAATCCTCATAGATTGCTCACAGAAACATCATGCATTTAAGTATATGAATAGTTATATTTCAAGTCATATCTACCGATCTTACACCTATATCGATTTCCAACAGTCGTCCTTCGCCGGCGAAAGCACACGCATGCCTCACACGGAACAGGCATCCTTGCACCCGGCAACCTCAACCAAAGGGAGTAGATATATGCCGTGTATATGCGGTAACAAACCAGCGACGCACATCCTGCGCGCCGTCGCGGTGTTTTGTTTCATGGCGACATTCCTCGTGTTCACCGCGCAGCGGACCCTTGCGCAGGAGGCTTCAGAAGAGACGGCAGCCGGTGAAGACCAGACGACTTCGGCCGAGCAGCAGTTAACCGAACTGCCCATCGTGCTGGATGAGGAACTGGAAAGCATGACGGTGGTCGGAGCGCGGACGCAGCCCCGGACGATCACCGAGTCCACCGTACCCATCGACGTGATTCAGGTGGAGGAGTTTATCCAGCAGGGCGGTTCGGACCTGGCCGACCTGATGCGGAACGTCGTTCCCTCCTATAACGTCAATACCCAGCCGATCAGCGACGCGGGCACGATCGTCCGGCCCGCCAATCTGCGCAGCCTGGCGCCCGACCAGGTGCTGGTCCTCGTCAACGGCAAGCGCCGGCACCGCGGCGCCGTGATCAACTGGTATGCGAACGCCGTGGCCGAAGGCGCGCAAGGTCCCGACCTGGCGGCGATTCCATCCATTGCGCTCGAGAGGGTGGAAGTCCTGCGCGACGGCGCATCGGCGCAGTACGGTTCCGATGCCATCGCAGGGGTGCTGAACTTCCAGCTCAAGGACAACTACGACGGATTCAACCTGGAGACCAAGGTCGGTAGCTTCCAGGACGGTTCCGGCAGGTTTCTCGGCGACGGGGAACTTTTCCTGATCGCGGGTAATGTGGGCGTGGGCCACGAAGACGCGTGGCTCAGCCTCAGCGCGGAATACGGCAACTCCAGCGAATCGGTCCGTTCGGTACAGACGGCTTCTGGCAGGGCCCTGATCGCGGCCGGCAATCTCGAAATCGCCAATCCCGAGACCTTCTGGGGCCAGCCCTTTGTACGGGACGATTTGAAGATCTTCGCCAACTACGGCGCGGCAATCGGGGATAACCTCGAGTTTTTCGGCCACGCCAACTACGCCAGCAAGGAAGTCGACGGCGGTTTCTACTTCCGGAATCCGCACACCCGCGGCGGCGTGTACCAGGGACCCGTGGTGACCATCGACGGCGTGGACCGGGCTACACTGCTGGTCGGCGACCTGGACGGCCTGGGCCAGGGCAGTGAATGCGCGCCGGTGCCCATCATCAACGACCGGCCGGACCAGGAAGCCTGGCTGAGGGTTCGCGACGATCCCAACTGCTTCTCGTTCCTGAAGATGTTTCCCGGAGGGTTCACGCCCCGTTTCGGCGCATTCGCGTCGGACGAGTCCGTGGTGCTTGGCATCAGGGGACGGGCGGCGACCCTGCTGCGCTGGGAACTGAGCGCGGCGTACGGACGCAACGAGGCCGACTACTTCATTTACAATACGGTCAACGCCTCCATGGGTCCTGACACCCCGACCTATTTCGACCCGGGCTCCTATGTCCAGTCCGAAGTCAACCTGAACTTCGACATGACCTACCCGGTCGGCAACAACCTTGTCCTGGCCGCCGGTCTCGAGCGACGGACCGAGACCTTCGAGCTCGTCGAAGGACAGATAGAGTCTTACCTGATCGGCCAGCCCCTCGCCAGCCAGGGTTTCACGCCGGCGACCAATGGTTTCGCGGGATTCAGCAAGGTCGCCGCGGGTGAATGGGACCGTTCCAACAACGCGATCTACCTGGAAGGCGGACTCACGCCCACGGACCGGTGGCTGCTCGACCTGGCCGTGCGTGCCGAAGATTTCGAGGATTTCGGTACGACCACCAACTACAAGGTGGCCACGAACTTCAGCTTGACGGACGAGGTGAAACTGCGCGGCAGCGCCAGCACGGGTTTCAGGGCGCCGACGCCCGGCCAGCAGAACGCCTTCAACATCACGACGGAGTTCGACCTGGAACTGAACGACCTGGTGAACAACGGTACGGTGCCTTCCAACAGCCGCGCGGCCGAGTTGAAGGGCGGCAAGCCTCTCGACGCGGAGAAATCCGTAAACATCTCCGCGGGCCTCGTCTTCGATCTGGGCACCGTGAGCGCCACCATCGATTACTTCGATATCCGCGTGCGCGACCGGTTGACAGTTTCCCAGAATTTCGAGCTCACCGACGAGGAGAGAGCCCAGTTGATCGCCGAAGGCATCACCAGCGCGGCGGGGTTGCAGGGCTTTCAGTTCTTCACCAACGACTTCGACTCCGCCAACCGGGGCATCGATGTCGTGGTTTCGGCGCCGGTGGGGACGGGCACGATGAGCCTGGCCTACAACTACACGAGCTCCGAAGTCACCGATCACAATCCGGAAATCCTGGATGCCACGCAGATCAAGGCGCTGGAGGAGGGACTCCCCAGGCAGCGCGGCAATCTGACACTGACCCAGTCCCTGGCCGACAACTGGAACGCCCTGGGACGGGCCAGCTACTACGGTACCTGGTACGATTTCCGCGATGGCGAGACCTATGACGGCAAGGTCCTGGTGGATCTGGAGAGTACCATCACGTTCAATGACGATCGGTCCAGGATCACCGTCGGCGCGCAGAACATCCTGAACACCTATCCTGACGAGAATCCCCATGCGGCCGGAGGCCCCTCGGGCGGACCCGGCAACAAGTACAGCCAGTACAGTCCGTTCGGCTTCAGCGGCGCATTCTGGTACGTCAAGTATGGCTTCTCGCTCTAGGTTCGGTCAGTCGCGCTGAGCACGGCTCGATTACGCCCCGGGACCCCAGGTTCCGGGGCGTTTCTTTTTTTGCAAGGTGGCCAAGTGATGACTATTCAATAGACAATGGGTGCCTGCCGCCGTATCTTGGTCCGGCTTACACGTAATCACCGGAGTGGCTGCATGACTGCGCAAAAGACACGGCAAAAACCCAAAAACCAGGCCGACCGGAAGCCGGAAGGCAGGAAGCCGGAACTGAGAGGCCTTACCCTGCCCGAGATCTCGCGGATCGTCGACGAGATGAACGAACCGGCGTACCGGGCCGGGCAGATCGCCTCGTGGGTGTACAAGAAGGCCGCGGGTTCTGTCGACGAGATGACCAACCTGTCCAAGTCGTTGCGGACCGAACTGGCCGACCGTGCAAGCCTGAACCCCCTGACCCCCGTCCGAAGGTCGAAGTCTCGTCACGGCCCAACCACGAAGTACCTGTTCGAGCTCCAGGACGGCCAGAAGGTCGAAACGGTGCTGATCGGCGGGTCGCGGCGCAATACGCTCTGCATCTCCACGCAGGTGGGATGCGCCATCGGCTGCCGATTCTGCGCGAGTGGGCTGGAGGGCCTTGTAAGGAACATGACGTCGGCCGAAATCGTCGACCAGGTCGTGCAGGTCAAGCAGCAGGTCATGCTGGCCGGCGATGACCGCCCCATCAACAACATCGTCGTCATGGGCATGGGTGAACCGTTGGCGAATTACCGGCAGGTGCTCCGGGCCGTGCGGATCATCAACGCCGACTGGGGACTCGGAATCGGCGCCCGCAAGATCACGCTTTCCACCAGCGGACTGGTTCCGAAGATCTACCAGCTGGCCGAAGAGAAGATCCAGTTCGAACTGTCCGTTTCCCTCCATGCCGCCGACGACCGGACGCGGACATCGATCGTCCCGTTAAACCGGCGCTTTCCGCTCAAGCAACTCATGAAGGCCTGCCGCCATTACACCGGGACCACCGACCGCATCATTACCTACGAATATGTCCTGCTCAAGGGCGTGAACGACCGGTTCCAGGACGCGGAGAACCTCGTAAAGCTGTTGAAAAAGGACAAGTGCAAGCTTAACCTCATTCCCTATAACCAGGTTCAGGGCCTGCCCTACGAAACGCCCGACGAACACCGGAGAACGGCCTTCGCGGATGCGCTGCGGGCGGGCGGACTGCAGTTGACCATTCGCCGGGAGCGCGGACGGGACATCGACGCGGCCTGCGGACAACTGCGCCTTGCCGAGTCCCGCAGATCCGGTTGACCGTTGCCTGGCGCAGCCGGGCGGCCAGACGGGCAGCGCGGCCAGGCGGACCGGAGTATCACCATGGATCATGCATCGTCACCCCGGATCCTCGTGGTTCGGCCCGACCGGATCGGGGACGTGGTGCTCTCGCTACCGGTGCTGGACGCCCTCCGGCATCGCTGGCCAAAGGCCTACCTGGCCATGTTGGCGCGTCCCTACACCCGCGACGTACTCGAGCGAAATCCCTGCCTTGACGCCATCTTCGAAGACGACCCGGAGTCTGCTCACCGCGGACCGGCGGGTTTTTACCGCCAGGTTCGGCGGCTGCGCGACCAGGCCTTCGACACCGCCCTGGTGCTCATGCCGACCATGCGTCATGTGTGGATGATATGCCTGGCGGGCATCCCCCGGCGCATCAGCGTGGGACGTAAAGTCTACCATGCGCTCACCCGCACCCGGTCCCTCAGCCGCCACCGCTATATTCCGCTCCGCCACGAATCCGACTTCTGCCTGGACCTGGCCCGGATCATTGATGCCCGGGAACCCGGAAACCGGCCGCTGATCGAATTGAAGGAGGAGGAGCGCCGGGAGGCCCGCGCGGTCCTGGCCCGGACACGCGGCCAGCCGGTCATCGGCATCCATCCCGGCAACGGGCGCAACGCGCCGAACTGGACGGTCGAGCGTTACGCGGCACTTGCGAAGACCCTGCAGGATCGCCACGGCGCGAAGATCGTCGTGACCGGGAGCGCGGAGGAGGGGCATCTCGCCGAAGCGATCATGTCCCCTCTGGATGGACGCGCCCTTTCGCTGGCGGGGCGGCTGACACTGGGCGAGCTCATCGCGGTAATCGGTGAACTGGACCTCCTGGTGAGCAGCAGCACGGGGCCCATGCACCTGGCCGGGGCGCTGGGCGTTCCGACGGTGTCCGTCTTCTGTCCCCTGCCCGCCAGGTCACCCGAACGGTGGCGGCCGCTGGGTGGCCGGGACCGCAACCTCCTGCCGCCGGAGGGACAATGCCCGACCTGCGACCGCGGCCCCTTCTGCGAACTGTCCGGCATCACCGTGGACATGGTCGGGGAGGCGGTCGGGGAGCAACTGGCCAGAGAGTGAAGTAGAATAACGGTGGGCCTGCCACCGCGCTGGTCCGAGAATGAGGTAGAATACCGATGGACCAGTCACTGCGCTGGTCCGATGTGCGAAAAGATGACCGTCTCCGAAACGCCATCCCGCATACTCATCATCCGGTTCAGTTCGATGGGCGATATCGTACTGTCCTCGCCGGTCACCCGGCAACTTGGCCGGCTCTTTCCGGATGCGGAGATCGACTTTCTCACGCGAAGTGAATACGTGTCACTGGCCCGCGCGCTCCCCGGGGTAGCCGCCGTGCAGCGTTTCGAGCCCGGCACCGGTCTCTTGAGCCTCGTCTCCCGCCTTCGTGAAGGACGTTACGACCTGGCGATCGACCTGCATGGGAACCTGCGCAGCAGGCTCGTTGCCATGACGGGTGTCGCGGGGCGGGTGCTTCGTTACGACAAACGCCGGTTCGCCCGGATGGCCATCGTCAGAAGGCGAAGGCGGTCCAGGCCCGTACCCCACACGATCGACCGTTACCTGGAAGTGCTCGACCGGCTCGAAACGAGCGCCTCACCGAGCCTGGAGGGCGCCCATGACGCGGCGGAGAAGAGACTGCCGCAACTGAAAGTCGACGATGCGGCGGCGGCCATGGTGGAGGAACGGCTGGCCCGGGCCGGCATAGGGCCGGATGTCCGGGTTCTCGGCGTGGCGCCGGGCGCCTCCCATGGTCCTAAGCGCTGGCCGCCGGAGCGGTTCGCCCGGGTAGCGGACCACCTGGCGGAATCCCGGGACCTGAAGGTACTGCTGCTGGGCAGCGAGACGGACCGGCCGGTTACCGGCGAGGTGGCTCGTGCCATGGAGTGTCCGGCCGTGGACTGGACCGGGGCGACCGATCTCGCCATGCTGCCCGCGGCCGTGCGGCGGTGCGCACTCCTGGTCAGCAACGATTCCGGTCCCATGCACGTGGCGACGGCCGTGGGCACACCCGTAATCGGCGTTTTCGGCGCCACCCATCCCCGACTGGGGTTCGCACCGGTGGGACCGGCGGACGCCGCCATTACGCTCGACCTGCCGTGCAGCCCCTGCAGCCTGCACGGGAACCGGTCCTGCCGGTTCCGCACCCATGCGTGCATGGAGGAACTCGATCCCCGGCGCGTTATTGACGAGGCGGAGCGCCGGGTACCGGATTGATACCGCTTATGAACACAAATTGAAGTGCTTAAGGTGGGGTTTACTCATCGGCGCCGTATTCGAGGAGTGAGAAGATCGGACGATCGCCCAACCGCTTCCGGCCTTCCAGGAAGGAGAGTTCGATCAGGAACCCCACGCCGGCCACGACCCCGCCCGCCTCTTCGACGAGTTGACAGGCCGCCGCCGCGGTTCCCCCCGTGGCCAGCAGGTCGTCCACGATGAGGATGCGGTCCCCGGGGCTCACGGCGTCCAGATGCATTTCCAGCGCGTCTGTGCCGTACTCCAGTTCGAATTCGATCCTCCGCGTTTCCGCCGGGAGCTTGCCGGGCTTGCGCAAGGGAACGATGCCCTTGCCCATGTGATAGGCCAGAACCGGCGCCAGGATGAACCCCCGGGCCTCGATGCCGGCCACGAGATCGATGGACCGGTCCGTGTACTCGTTAACGAAACGGTCCACGGCCGTTCGGAAAGCGGCAGGATCCTTGAAGAGCGTGGTCACGTCCTTGAAGTTGATCCCGGGGATGGGAAAGTCCGGGACGTTGCGGATCTTCTGTTTCAGTGCGTCCAATTCACACCTCGATGTTTACACCCACGCAAGCCGATGGTGGCGCGATCGCACAGGCCACGCGGGTAACTATTTAAATTCACCCGTCCAGTTCTGCACGATGGTGAGCGATGGGCGGGCTTCTTCCGCGTTGGCCGCGATGATGAACGACTCCCCGCCCCCGTATACCTCGTAACCGGGAAACCGCAGGTCATCGGTGCCCACCTGGACGCCTTCGAAGAGCGCTTCGGGACGGCCGATGCGGAAACCCGATCCCTCCACCACGGGAACGGCCATCAGCCTGTTGCCCTCAACGTAATACAGGATATCGCCCGACGGACTCCAACGGGGCGTCCAGCCGCTGTTCGACGAGACCTGCCATCGCCCCGTTCCGGTGGGAAACAGGGTCACGAAGACCTGCCAGCCGGTTCCCTGGTTCGATACGTAGGCCAGGTATCGGTTGTCCGGCGACAGGGCGGCCTGGACCACCCGTCCCTGGCCAGCCACGAGCACCTGGGGTTCGGCGCCCCCTTCCGTTGACACGGATCGTACCTGCCCCTGTTGGAAATAAACGAGGAACCGGCCGTCCCCCGAGAGCATGGGGCCCCAGCCACTCAGCGAATCGGCGGAGAATACCGTCATTTCGTCCAGTACGTCGAGATCCAGCCGCATGAACGGGGCATTCCCGCGCGAGCGCCCGGGATTTACGGCCGGGGAAGTCGTGAACACGATCGAGCCGCCGTCCGGCGTAAAGCTCGGCCTGCTGTAGTTCAGGTCCGCGAAGGTCAGCCGGGTTCCTATACCGCTATCGAGCTCGTGCAGCCACAGCGCAGTCTGCCCGTCTTCCTCGACTTCCACCAGGACTTGCTCACCAGTGGGGGAAAGAACCAGTTCCTCGATGCTTTCCCTGGGCTCGCCGATGATCCGGTCTACCCGTCCGCGGCGATCCACCAGGGCCAGTTGCCGGGGGGACTGGTAGGTTTTCCGGTAAGCCATAACCCCGTCGTCGGACACGCTCAGCGTATGGACGTGGCGGGCAACCAGGAAGGGTTCGCCGGTCAATTCACCCGATCCCGGCGCGAAGGGCACGGCCCAGAGGTCGTTCTCGGGATGGGTCGTGGTCTCCCGGTAGTACAGGAGATGGCCGGACGCATACCCCGCGACGATGAGGAAATCGCCCTCCAGGGACAGCAGGCGGCGGCCGTACCCCGGGGTTTCGACGGCTATGCGGGACGCGGTGATCCGGGCCATGGAGATCCTCATGCTCAGGTTCCCGTTTCCCCGATACCTTTCGCTCAGGTCGGCGATCACCTGCGGATCGTCGGAAGACAGGACCACCGCGTACAGGCGCAGGCCGTACTCGGACAGGTTCAGGGGCGAAATCAGCGCTCGTTCACCCAGTTCCCTGTCCGGTTCCAGCAGAAGAGCCAGGTCGCCCCCGTTTTCGGACACGGCGTATAACCCGCCGCCGGACCTCCCGCCGCCCGTGCTTAGAAGTATCTGGCCGTCGGCGCCCCATGAGATGCCCATCAGGCCCCCTTCGGGCAGGTCGCAGAGATGCACCTGGCCGCCCCCGTCCGCCGAAACTCTCCAGAGGGACCGACCGGCGAGGTAGCCGATCCGGCGACTGTCGGGTGACCAGAATATCCTTTCGATATCCTCCGTCCCGGGAATCGCCCGGCCCTCGTCCTGATCGAGGGAACGGACCCAGAGGCGGTTTTCGTGGACATAGGCGAGCAGCGATCCGTCCGGCGAAATGGCCGCGTTCTCCCGGCCCAGGTTGTCCAGACCCATCTGGAATATGCGCACCGGCGCGGCGGGCTCTACGCCAAGTGCGCCCATCAGCGCCGCGGCGAGCAGCGACCCGGCGACCAGGCAGGCGGTGCAGGCACCGAACACGACTGGGCTCCGCAGGAAGGTAACGGCCGATCCCGGCCGCGATAGACCACCAGCCGTACGGGCCGACGGCTCCGCCTCGTGTTCGTTCCGGCTGTCGGACAGGTCATGGCCCACGTCGAGCACGGACTGGTATCGGGATCGGGGATCCTTGCCCATGCAGCGCCGGACGACCCGGTTAAGCAGGGGAGGCACTTCGCTGTTCGCCGCACTCACCGGTTCCGGGTCATCCTTCAGCGTACTGCTGATGACGGACACGTAGTTGTCGCCCGTGAAGGGCCGGACGCCCGTCAGCGCTTCGTACATCATGACGCCCAGGCTGAAAATATCGCTCCGGTGATCGCCGTGGTTGCCTGTCGCCTGTTCGGGCGACATGTACGCCGGCGTGCCCAGTACCGTGCCGGCCTGGGTGAGACTCATCGTGGGCCCGGCGCCATCGGATTCGCCGGAAGGCCCGGAGACGACCCGGGCCAGGCCGAAGTCCAGGACCTTGGGAACGCCATCGTCGGAAATCATGACGTTCGCGGGCTTCAGGTCCCGGTGCACGACGCCCCGCTCGTGGGCATGGTCCAGGGCCTCCACGATGGGCATGAACCAGTCGTAGAAGGATGCCAGCGGGAGCGGCGTTCCGGCCAGGTGCTCGTGGAGCGGCCGGCCGGAAACATATTCCATGGTGATGAAGAGCACGGTGCCGGAACCGTCCGGTCCGTCTATCCGCGCTTCCTCGATGGCGTACACCTGGGCGATATTCGGGTGGTTCAGCTTGGCAGCCGCCTCCGCCTCGATTCGGAACCGCTGAAGCAAGGCGGGGTCGCGGGCCAGGTCCTCCGGCAACACTTTCAGGGCAACCCGCCGCTTCAGACGGGTGTCCTCGGCCAGGTAGACCTCACCCATGCCTCCTCGTCCGAGCGAGCGTTCGATTCGGTAGTGGAGGACGGCGTCGCCCTGCTGCATGCGCTTACTCCATGGTGATGGCAGATTCTGCCGGCGATTGCCCGTCTTGATGGCGATCGCCCGTCCTGATGGCAATCGCTAGCCCAGCTCGGTCAGTCGCACGGGCCGGCCTTCGGTAGCGGACCGGTCGGCCGCGAACACGACGCGGTGGGATTCGTAGGCCGTGGCCATGTCGGTGTGGGGCATGGGGCCGCCGCTTCGGATGCTGTCCACGAAGGCCTGGAACTGGGGCTCGTAGGGATGATCCTGGACATCGCCCGAATCGATCAGGGAGGTCTCGAGGGTGCTCCACCGGCTCCGATCCATCCCCCGGATCTTCTCGGAGTAGAACCGGTTATCCAGCAGGCTGCCCTCGCTGCCCACCAGGTGCACGTGGAAGTAGTAGGGTTGCAGGCAGTCGATGCAGGAGGTCACCTTGGCGATCCGGTTCCCTCCCTCGAACCTCAGGATGGAAACGCTGGTCGTGTCGTACTCGTACGGCGCGAAGTGGGCGCTTGAAGACTTCGTGTTGTAGCTGGTGACTTCCTCCACCGTGCCGTCCATGAAGAACAGCAGCGCGTCCAGGGCGTGGCAGCCGGCCGTCAGCAGGCTGGTCCCGCCCATGGCCTTCTTCACGTTCCAGTCGTACTGCCCGTACCACGGTCCGATGCCGTGGTAGTAGTCGACTTCGGCGTAGTGCAGGTCGCCGAGAAGCCCCTGGTCGATGACGGACCGGATCAGGGTGAAGTGGGCGCTGTAACGGCATTCGAAGCAGACGCAGACCGATACGCCGGCCCGGTCCACGGCGGACTGGATGCGCGCCGCGTCCCCGGGCGTAAGGGCGATGGGCTTCTCGATGATGAGATGCTTGCCGGCCTCCGCGGCGGCCACGGCCTGGTCGGCGTGAAAGGGATGGGGCGTGCAGATGTCGACCACGTGGATGTCCGGGTCGGAGAGCAGGTCGTCGTAATCGATACAGGACTTCAGCGGCGTGCCGAACCGGGCCGAAAGGGCCGCGTCGTCATGGGTCCTGCGGGAGCATACGGCGGTGACGTCCGCACCGGTCACGGCCTTGAACGCGTCGATATGCGCCCCGGCCACCCAGCCGAGGCCGACAATGCCTACGTTCAGGTGGTCCACGGTCAGTCGATTCACGGTCAGCCTCCGGAGCTCTGCAGGTCGTTCAACATGGTCATCCACCGGCCGTGGTCGGTTTCCAGCGTGTCGAGGGAGGTCCGCTCGAAGACGAAGGGATAGCCGGTGATCGCCGCCGCATGTTTGAACGGATCGTCGGCACAGCAGTCCTCGACGACCGCGGCAAGGAACCCGCGCTGCACGGCGGAGGCCGCGGTCAACAGCACGCAGACGGAAGTTTCCAGTCCCGCAACCAGTATAAAGGATTTACGCGCGCGATGTAAATGGGTTAATAGGTCCGGCTGCAGGAAGGCATCGAAGGTCTGCTTGCGCAGGACCGTTTCTCCGGTCCGTTCCGTGGCGCAGGGCAGCACGCCGGCGCCGGACGTTCCCCGGACACAGGGCGTTTCCCCCTTGACCCGGTAAGGCGACATCCAGTCCGCTCCGTCCGGTTCGAACTCCGCCCGCACATGCACGATGTCGAGGCCCGACGATCGGCTGTATGCCAGCAGCCTTTCGACGTTCGACGGGAATTCAGGAAAAGCCTTCGCGGTTGCTGCAGGCCAGAAATCCCGCTGGACATCGATGATCAACAGCACAAACCGTTGCCAGTCTGTCTGGTCGGCCATGGACCTGCTTTCGACTGAAGGTGATTGGTCCGAAGGTGTAACGTTGTCGCTACTCTTTGACACCTGGAATCCTGTTGTCCTTCGCTATCAATCATGTGTTAAGGCCGGCTTCGGGCAAGGTGATTTGCTCAGTCGGCGCCGTAGTTTCCGAAGAAATGATGTTCCCTTTAAAAACCTTTATATCAATGCGGATATTTCTGCCGTCCCGCCCTTGACATTCCCATGGGCCGGTGTAGATTGAATGCTAACCCTGTTCTACGGCGCGGGCATCGTCCCGCGTCGCATCTTTTTGTGGTAATCCTTACATGCATTTCGATCCTCGGAAACTGTTCGAAGACGGTTTCATCGTGCTTCGTGGGGTGGTTCCCCCTGACTGGCTCGGTCCCCTGAGGGACAGCTTCGAGCGCATGGTGGACCGCCAGCGGGAGATCTGGGCCAGGGAAAGGAAACCGGGCGATCCGCCCGGAGGGGTGTGGGAGACCGGCCACCAGCCCAGACTGCAATTCGAAACCCTGGTGGATGGGCAAACGACCGATACGATGGCCTTCTGTCTCCACGAGCACACCATGGGCGTCAGCCGGCGCATCATGGGCGCGGAAGCCGCGGGCAACACGGGGTTCATGTTCATGTGCAACCCGGTGACCGACCGCGGACCGGCGCCTTGGCACCGGGACATACACCCCATTGACCAGGCGCCGCTGCGGGGTCTCCAGGACGACCTGCTGCACAACGCGCCCGGTTATCTCCAGTGGAACATCCCCCTCTACGACGACAACGTGCTCTGGGTCGTGCCGAAGAGCCACCGAAGAGGGAATACGTCCGAAGAAAACCGCTGCCTGGCACAAAACCCCCGCGAGCCGCTGCCCGGTGGCGTCCAGGTCGAGCTCAACGCGGGCGACGGCGTGGTCTACACCAATACGATCCTGCACTGGGGGAGCAACTACAGCGCCAGGACCCGGCGCACCATCCACCTGGGCTACAGGTCCTACGGCGGGCCGGTTTTTCCCTACGTCAACCGGACCTTCCGCGACCTCGGCTTCATCGAATGCCTGCCCTCCGATCTGCAGGCGGTCTTCAGGGACATCCGGCGCAGATATGACGAGGAGACCGACCGGATCGAGTCCATTTTCCGCGCCGCCATCGACGGCGACGAAGACGCTTTCCAGGAAGGCGTCGCCGCGCTGCATCCCGGTGAAGCAGGCCGGATCGTATGCACCGTACTCCTGTCCAAGATCGTGTACAAGATGAGGTTCGCCACCCATCCGGTCCGACCGCACTACGGCAGCGACATCTCGCACGATGAAGACCTGAAACCACGGTTCACCGCCGGCGAGCTGGACACGCTCTGGCTGCGCTTCAAGCCGCTCGACGAACAGATGCAGTCCGACGCGCTCCAGTACGTGCCGGGATTCCAGTCGGATCCCATGCACTACTATTTCGAGGAAATGCCATCCGGCCTGAACATGGCGTCCTTCATGGCGGGATGGCGGAACAACTGACGAGTCGCTTGCACGCCCTTCGGGGGAGACCACGATGAAGATCACCGCAGTTTCCGTATGGACCGTCGTCGTACCCACCATACCCGGCCGGGTGCACAGTCCGGAATACGCGGAAAAGACCGGGTGGGACGAGGTGCCCAAGCACCTCATCCGGGTCGATACCGACACCGAGCATTCCGGGATCGGGGAGACCGGCCGGGGCCTGCCCATCGAACAGGTCCGGGAAGGGGCAGGGCTGCTCATCGGCCGCGACCCCGAGGACATCACGCCGCAGGACATCTTCGGGCTACGCGCCGAGCGGGCGGCGGACGACCTCACCGTGGGAGCGGGACCGGCCTACGACGCCTACGAGATGGCCGTGCTCGACCTGGTCGGACGGGTCCGGGAACTGCCCGTGCACACCCTCCTGGGCGGTGCGGTCCGGGACCGGGTCCGGGCCGATTACTGGATGGGCCACCAGACGCCGGAGAACGGGGCAAAGGCCGTGGAACGGGGGTTGCGACTCGGTTTCACGGGCGTCAAGATCAAGTGCCGGCTCGAAGAACCCATGTACGAGCGCCTGAAGGCCATGCGCGACGTGGCCGGTCCGGGATTCAAGGTGACGGTGGACCCCAACGAACGGTTCTACACGGCCGCCCAGGCCATCGAGCTGGCCGGCCGTCTCGAGACCCTGGGCAACGTGGAGGTCTTCGAGGATCCCATACCCAAGACGGACATCGAGGGCTACGAGGAGATCCACCGGGCGATCCCCTTCCCCCTGGCCATGCACCTGGGGAACGGGGAAGGGGTCGTGCGCGCCCTGCAGGCGGACGGGGGCCGGGGCGTGGTGGACTGCGTGAACCTGGGCGGCAGCATGTTCGGATTCCAGCGCAACGCCGCCGTGGCCGCCGCGGCCGGCCTGCCCTGCTGGCACGGTTCCGGAAACGACCTGGGGATCTCGGACACTTCTTTCGTGCACGCCGCCGCCGCGGCGCCGAACTGCACCATGGCCTCCGATTTCGTCGGCGGGTGGACCCGGGAGGACGATCTCATCACAGAGCCCATCTCCTTCGCGGACGGACACGTGCCCACGCCGATGAAACCGGGGCTGGGCTGCGACCTGGACTACGACGCGCTGCAGCGGTACACGCAGCAACACGAGGAGCTGAGCTGATGCGTCACAGGGAACCATGGAAGGAGCGTCCATGCGGTTGATCGCCGTAGGCTGCGAATACGCCGGGGTCACGACGCTGATCGACGGTCTCTACGACTGGGAAACGAACGGGGCGTCCACCACCATCTCGACGACCACTTCACCATACCGGACGCGTACCACCTCGACGAAGCGGAGCAGCAGGGATTCATCGACATGCTGCCGGCCATCAAGGAGCGGTTCCAGCGGTTCCAGATCGTGTACCACGTCCGGTTGATGCACAAGTTCGATCACATCCTCCTCGGCGGGTTTCATATCGAGGAAATGGTGTACGGGCCCCGGTACTACTACCCGGGGATCAACATCGCTGTGAGGGAATACGAACCGGACATGCCGGACGACGCGATCCTCGTCCATCTCCACGCCCGGCCGGAGGTCATCCGGCAGCGCATGGAGACGGCCCCCCATCCCCGGCAACTGGTCCCGGCGGAGGACGTCGAGCTCATCCTGGAACGGTTCGATGAAGAGGTCGCGCAGTCGTGGATCCACCGGAAGTTCGCCATCGACACGTCCGATCTGACCCCCGGGGAATTGCTGGGGACGTTCCTTGAACGATCGGTTCCGTATCTCAACACCCGGGATGCGCTGACCAGGATGCGGTAGGCAGGCCTGTAAACGCCGGTGGACCGCAAGGTTTGAACTGCGCGGCAGACCGGACGGGGAGTACAAATGAAAATCACACACGTGGGCGCCGTGCTGCTCCAGCCCATGCCCTGGGTGCTGGTGAAGGTGAGGACCGACGAGGGGCTGGTCGGCATCGGCGAGGCCTATCACGGCGCCGGGGTCCACCAGATCGCCACCGATCCCAGGCTGGTCGAACGGGCGCTCATCGGCCAGGATCCGCGGAACGTGGACAAGCTCTATCACGACATGATGGGATCCATGTCCGCCTCCGGGTTCTACCAGGGCGCGGTCATGAGCGCCATCAGCGGAATCGAAATGGCCCTGTGGGACATCACGGGACAGGCCTGCGGCGTGCCGATCTGGCAACTGCTCGGCGGCAAGTTCAGGGATCGCATCCGCGTATACAACGACTGTCACGCGGGGGACGAGGAAACGCCGGAAGCCTACGCGGAGAAAGCGCGGGCGGTGGAAGCCCGGGGCTTCGACGCCATCAAGTTCGACATCGATCCGCAGCCCTCGCGACGCGACCGGTACAACCGGACCATCAGCAACCACGACGTGGCCTACTTCGTCGACGTCATCACCGCCTTGCGGGAGGCCCTGGACCCCAATACCGACCTGCTCATCGACGCCCACTGGAACTACGCCCCGGTGGACATCCTCAAGGTGGCCTACGCCATCGAGGACCTCGACCTGATGTGGCTGGAGGACCCCGTGCCGCCGGAGAACATCGAGGCCATGGCGAAGGTCACCCAGGCCACGCGCGTCCCCATCTGCACCGGGGAGAACTTCTACACCCGCCACGGCTTCCGGGACCTCATCGAGGCGCAGGCGGCGGACATCATCTCGCCCGATCACGCCAAGGCGGGAGGTTTGCTGGAGGGCCGGAAGATCGCCGACCTGGCGGACATGTACTATATCCCCCTGTCTCCGCACAACATCTGCGGGCCCATCGGGACAATGGCCGTGTGCCACCTGTGCGCGGCGGTGCCGAACTTCCAGGTGCTGGAGTTCCACCACCTGGACGACGCGGTGTGGAGTACACTGACGGTGGAGCGGGACCTGATCAGGGACGGGCATATCGACCTGCCCATGACGCCGGGCCTGGGCGTTACGCTGGACGAGGAAGTGGCGCGGCGCGCGGCGCGGGAGGACCTCGGTTTCTTCTGATACGGCGCGAGGCATTATGAGCGAATTGTCCAAGATGGATATCCATCGGGCCGAAATGCCCGTACGCATCGGCATCTCGTCCTGTCTGCTCGGCGAGCGTGTCCGCTACGACGGCGGACACAAGCGCGACGACTACCTGGTGGACGTGGTCGGCCGATACGTGGAGTGGATTCCGGTCTGCCCGGAAGTGGAAGCGGGTATGGGTACGCCGCGGGAGACCGTGCAGTTGACCCGGGTCGACGGCGATGTCCGGATGCTGACGAAAAACGGGGTCGATCACACCGACAGGGTGGACTGGTTCGCCCGGCAACGGGTGCAGACCCTGGAGCAGGCCCGGCTCAGCGGCTATATCCTCAAGAGCCGGTCGCCTTCCTGCGGCATGGGAAGAGTACCCGTGGTCCAGCCCGAGGGCGCCGCGCTCCGTAACGGGCGCGGGATATTCGCCCGCCGGCTGATGGATGCCCTGCCCCATCTGCCCGTGGAAGAAGAGCGGCGGCTGCATAACCCGCGGGTGCGGGAGAATTTCATCAGCCGGGTTTTCGCCTGTTACCGCTGGCTTCAGCTCGCCGATTCGGGCCTGACCCGGCAGTCGCTGATGAGCTATCACCGGGCCTACAAGTACCTCCTCATGGCCCACAGCCAGGAGGGCACGCGCCGTCTCGGACGGTTGCTGGCGAAACCGGAACGCTACGCCACCACCCGCGAACTGGCGGACGCCTACCTGGACGAGTTCACCCGGGTCATGAAGAGAACGCCGTCCCGGCGGAACCACACCAACGTGCTGCAGCACATGGCGGGCTATGTCTCCGACCGGCTCGACGGCCGCACGCGCCGTGAACTGACGCGCATGATCCAGAAGTACCACGAGGAGCTTCTGCCCCTGATCGTGCCCGTGGTCATGCTGCGGCACTACGTGCGGGAGTTCGACATCACCTACCTGCAGGACCAGACCTACCTCCATCCCTTTCCCGGCGAACTGATGCTGCTCAACCAGTTGTAGCGCCCCGGGATCTCGGCGGCGGGCAGCCTGTCAAGACTACGTCGGGCGGCCGGTATGGCCGGGACATACTCCTTGACCAGAAATTACCGGGCCGTTTTCTTAGGTTGATTGTCTTGAGTCGCGAATCAACGCCGCGTTTCGAGTCCTTTTCTTCGCTCGATATCCGCGAGGCCACGGCGGAACATGACGCAGAAATCCCTGTCCATCCAGCTCACCGACGGGCAAATCGCCCGGTTCCACGAAGAAGGCTACCTCGTCGTCCCGAACCTGCTGGCGGCGGATGAAGTCGAGTCCTTCGTACGGCACCAGGCCGATCCGGAAGCCGAGTCCTTGAAGCAGGGGCTCCGTACCCACCTTTCGGACCCCTTCTGGCGCCGGCTGGCCCACCATCCCAACGTGGCCGGCGTCGCCCGCCAGATCCTGGGCGGACGGCCCCGCATCGTACAGACCATGTACATGGCCAAGGAACCGGCCAGGCCGGATGAGGAACTGGGTGGCGCCGGCATCTCGCTGCACCAGGATTCCCACTACCTGCCCAACGAACCGGACACGCTGATGGCCTGCTGGATCGCCATGAGCGATACCGATCCGGAGAACGGCGGACTGTGCGTGGCGCCGGGCAGCCACAGGGACACCCTGCGCGAGACGACCCTGAACACCAATCCGGAGCACATGAGCTGGGAGAATGACTACGGCATGAGATCGCCGGACGGCCGCGAGTGGACCGAGAAACTCTACTCCTTCGACGTGGTGGGCATCGGGGAAGAAGACCTCGTCCGGCTGACGGTGCCGCGCGGCAGCGGGGTGTTCTTCACCAGCAGGACGGTGCACGGCTCCTACGCCAACCGGTCGCACACCCGGCCGCGCCTGGCCTTCGCCGTCCACTACGTGAAGGACGGCACCTGGGTGTTCCGGACCGACGTGCAGGATACGACCCCGGTGGATCTGCCGGGGGCCTGACCCCCGCGTTTGCTGGAGAATCACGTTTACTGGAGAATCGATGAAGCGACTGAACGTCCTGCTGCTTCCCGTACGCCCCATTTACAGCCCGTGGTGCGTGGACATCCGGGAGGCCATCGGTGACCGCCACGAACTGCGGGACCTCGACGATGCCAGGCCCCTGGGGCCCCAGTTCGCCGGCGTGGACGTGGTGATCGACCAGGGCGGAAGCCGGGGCACGCGGGAGATGATGGACGCCGCGGCCGACTGCCGGCTGTGGCAGATCGTGGGCACGGGATTCGACCACTTCGACCTGGCCTATATCAAGACGAAGGGCATCCCCACGGCCAACACGCCCGGACTGTTCAGCGACGTCGCCCTGGCCGAGACGGCCATGATGTTCATCATTATGGTTTCGCGGCGATACCGGGAAGCGGTGGACAATTTACGGCAAGGCCGCATGTACGATCCGCTCGGTTACGAGCTGGAGCGCCAGACACTGGGCATCGTGGGTTTCGGCGCAAGCGGCCAGGCCTTGGCCCGTCGGGCCAAGCCTTTCGGCATGAAGATCATGGGCATCGACGTCCGGGAGATCGAATCCGAGGTGCTCGACGACATTGAGCCGGACTTCATGGGTACGCCGGACGACCTCGACCGGGTCGCGGCCGAAAGCGACTTCCTCTCCCTGCACCTGCATTTGAACGACGAGACCCGCCATGTCATCGACGGCCGGCGGCTGGGCCTCATGAAACCGACGGCCAGCGTCATCAACGTGGCCCGCGGCGCCCTCGTGGACGAAGCGGCCCTCTACGACGCCCTGGTCGAGGGGAAAATCGGCGGGGCCGGCCTCGACGTCTTCGCCCAGGAACCGCCCGATCCTTCCCTGCCCGTCTACCAGTTGCCCAACGTGGTCGTCACGCCCCATATCGCCGGGGTGACGGACGGCACCTCCCGCCGGCGGGCCGCCGCGGCCGCGGAGAACACGGACCGGGTCGCACAGGGCCTGGAACCCCTGTACCGGATCGACCTGTGACCGGCCTGCCACCTTTCCCGGAAACCCGCCCTCCATGCAGCAGATGACCACCGCCGAAGCCATCGTCCGCACGCTGATCACCCACGGCATCGATACCGTCTTCGGTCTGCCGGGCGTGCAGAACGACGCCCTCTACAACGCGTTCTACGACCATCGGGACGAAATCCGCGTCGTCCACACGCGCCACGAGCAGGGCGCGGCGTACATGGCGCTCGGATACGCCCTCTCGACGGACCGGGCGGGCGTCTACAATGTGGTCCCGGGACCGGGGTTTCTCAACGGGACCGCCGCCCTTTCCACGGCCTACGCCACCAACGCCAAGGTGCTCTGCCTGACGGGCGAGATCCCGACGAAGTACCTCGGACGGCACACGGGCCAGCTTCACGAGATCAACGGCCAGCTCGATGTGCTGCGGTCCCTGACCAAGTGGGCTGCCCGGATCGACAGCACCGCCGGGGCACCGTCGAGGACGGCCGAGGCCATCCGGCAGCTGAATTCCGGCCGGCCGCGCCCCGTGGGCCTGGAATGCCCCTGGGACGTACTCGCGTCCGAAGGCGAAGCGCCACGCATTCCCGGCCCGCTACCCCTGTCCAATCCCCCGGTGGACACGGAAACGCTGGAAGCCGCCGCACGGAAACTGGGCCGGGCCGAAAACCCCATGATCTTCGTCGGCCGCGGGGCCATGAACGTTTCCGGGGAAATCACGCGGCTCGCCGAACTGCTCCAGGCGCCGGTCATCGGGTACCGGACGGGCCGCGGCGTACTCGACAGCCGCCACTACCTGAGCCATCCCAACCCCGCGGCCCACAAGCTCTGGCCGAAGGTGGACGTCGTCCTCGCCGTGGGGTCCCGCCTGGCGATCCCGCAGCTTTACTGGGGCGTGGACGAGCACCTGACGACCATACGGATCGAGGTGGACGCCAGGGCCCAGGACCGTATCGCCCGGCCGGACATCGCCATCACGGCGCGGACCGAAGACGCCATGCCAATGCTGGTCGAAGCGGTGGAAAAGCACAACCGCGTCCGCCCCTCCCGGGAATCCGAAATGCGCGCGCTGAAAGCGGAGACCGAGGAGATGTTCGCGTTCCTGGAACCCCAGACCTCCTTTCTGCGGGTGATCCGGGAGGAACTGGGCGAGGACGGCCTCTTCGTGGAAGAACTGACCCAGGTGGGCTATGCCGCCCGGCAGATCATGCCGGTGTACAGGCCCTACACCTTCATCTCCACCGGTTACCAGGGCACCCTGGGATGGGGCTTCCCCACGGCGCTCGGCGTGAAGGTCGCCCACCCGGACAAGCCCGTCATCTCCGTAACGGGCGACGGCGGGTTCATGTTCGGCGTGCAGGAACTGGCCACGGCCGTCCAGCACCGCATCGGCCTGGTGACGCTCCTTTTCAACGACAACGCCTACGGTAACGTAAAGCGGATGCAACAGAAACTGTACGGCAACCGGGTGATCGCGTCCGACCTGCACAACCCCGATTTTGTCCGGATGGCCGAATCCTTCGGCGCCCGGGGCATCAAGGCGGAGACCCCGAAGGAACTGCGCCGGGCCATCCGCGCGGGATTCGCCGAAGACGGTCCCATCCTGGTGGAGATCCCGGTGGGCGAGATGCCGGACGTGGACCGCTTCAAGCGGGGAGCCCGCGTAAGGGGCACGGCCGAACGGTCCGAACACGCCCTGCAGTGGTAGGACCCGCAGGACACGCACAGCACATGTTTCTGATTCCCGAAGACAGCGGACTCTTTCGGACCCTTCAGTGCCTGGTGGACACCCGGAAGATGGTCTTCCTGGCCGGGCTGCCGGGCACCGGGAAGAGCCTGCTGCTGCAGCAGTTGGCCATCCTGGCCCACGGCCGCGGGCGCAGTCCCCACCTGCTCCAGTGGGACGTCTGCCGGCTGCCGTTCTTGACAAACGACCGCGTGAAGGAACATTATCACGAGAAGGACGGGATCACACACGCCGGCGTCCGCAAGGCCGTAGGCCTGTGGGCCAGGCGCGCCGTCGGGCAATGGGCCGAAACGCACCGCGACGACCGGGACATCCTCATCGGCGAGGTCCCGATCATCGGCAACCGACTGGTCGAGCTCGTCCGCAGGGAACAGGACCCCGTCGAGCCCCTGCTCTCGGACGGGGAATCCGCCTACTTCGCCATACCGACGCCCTCCCGGCGGGTCAGGCGGCTCATTGAGACACAGCGCAAGGAACGGAGCGTCAGCCCGCTGCACGAGCGGGAGAAAGGGGACGCGCAGCCCGACATCATGTATGCGCTGTGGGAAGACCTGCAGGCGGTGGCCTTGCGATTCGGCCTGCTCGATGAAACCGGGCAGTCATGCGGGGCGGGCGCGTACGATCCGGACCTGTATTGCGACACCTATTCCGCCCTGCTCAAGCACCGGCCCGCGGGCCGGATCGACCTGGACATGCTCCTGTCCACGGAAGGCCGGTCGGTCTACGACCTGTCCGCAGGACAGCGGGACCTCGTCCCGTCGGCGCCGGAAGTGGAAGCCGCCATCCGGGAGATGGAAGACCGGTTTGCCCGCCCCGAAGCGTTGGCGCAGGCCGTGGAACAGTGGTATGAGGTGTAATGGTGATGTGAAGCATAATGGTCCATAACGGAGATCAAGTATGAAAACAGCACGCTTCGCCTGCAACGGGCAGGTCCTCGAGGCCGTCTTCGAGAACGGACAGCTCATGGTGGGCACGGTCGCCTACGATCCGGAGGACGTCATGTTCCTGCCGCCGGTAGCCCATACGAGCAAGGCCATCGGCGTCGCGCTGGGGTACACCGAGCACGCGAAGGAACTGAACCTTGACCTGCCCGAGGAACCCATCCTGTTCAACAAGATGCCCCAGACCTTCATCGGCCACCGGGCGAAGATCGTCGTGCCCCCGGAATTCGACTACCTGCACTACGAATGCGAACTCGTCGCCGTGATCGGCCGGCCCGCACGGAAGGTGAAGGCCGCCCAGGCCCTGGACTACGTGGGGGGCTACACCATCGGCAACGACCTGACGATCCGGGACTTCGTGAGCAACTACTTCAGGCCGCCGATCAAGGCCAAGGGCTTCGATACCTTCGGCCCGCTCGGTCCCTTCCTGACCACCGCGGACGAAATCGATCCCACCGACGTGCGTCTCCGCACCTACGTCAACGGGGAACTCCGCCAGGAAGGCTGGACCGGCGACCTGCGCCACGGCGTCGCCGAACTCATCGAATACATCACCGCCTACATGACCCTGAACCCCGGGGACATGATCTGGACGGGCACGCCGGAAGGCATATCCCACATCCACGCGGGCGACAGCCTCCGGCTGGAAGTGGACGGACTGGGCGCCCTTGAAAACGACGTGGTGGCCAGTCTCAAGGAGGGCGGATCATAGCCATCCAGGTTGCCACGCAGGCACACCCGAACGAGGCCAAAGCGAAGCGGCTCATCGCCCGCTTCCGAGCGGAGGGCATCGGACATCTCATCGGCGGATCGTCCGTCCCCTCCGCCGGCGGCGACACCTTCAAGAACGCCACGCCCATCGACCATACCGTGCTTTGCAACGTATCGAGCGGCGGACCGGAGGAGGTCGACGCCGCGGCCCGCGCGGCAAAGGAGGCCTTCGTCGATTGGCGAGAAACGGCCGGATCCGAGCGAAAACAGCTGCTGCACCGGGTGGCCGATCTGATCGAGGCGAACGGCGAGGAGATCGCCCTGCTGGAGACCTTCGACACCGGCCAGCCCATCCGGTTCATGTCGAAGGCCGCGGCGCGGGCCGCCGAGAACTTCCGGTTCTTCGCGGACCGTGCCGAAAGCGCGTCGGACGGCCTCTCCCTGCCGGCGGCCGGACACCTGAACTATACGCTGAGACAACCCATCGGGCCGGTGGGCATCATCACGCCCTGGAACACGCCTTTCATGCTCAGCACGTGGAAGATGGCGCCCGCGCTGGCGACCGGTTGCACGGTGGTGCACAAGCCCGCGGAATGGAGTCCGGTCACGGCCACGCGCCTGGCCGAACTGGTCCACGAGGCGGGCATTCCCCCGGGCGTGGTCAACGTGGTCAACGGCATCGGCGAGACCGCCGGACGTGCGCTCACCGAGCACCCGGACGTCAAGGCCATCGGGTTCGTGGGCGACACGCGGACCGGGCGGGCCATCATGCGCCAGGGCGCCGAAACGCTGAAGCGCGTGCATTTCGAACTGGGCGGCAAGAACCCGGTGGTCGTCTTCGCCGACGCGGACCTGGACCGGGCCCTGGACGCCACGGTATTCATGATCTACAGTCTCAACGGGGAGCGGTGCACGTCGGGCAGCCGGGTGCTGGTGGAGCGGGCGGTCTACGACGAATTCACCGGCCGGCTCGCGGAACGGGTGAAGCGCATCCGCCTGGGAAACCCCTTCGACCCGGCCACCGAACTGGGTCCCCTGATTCACCCGAAGCACCTGGAGAAGGTCCAGAGCTACGTGGCCGCGGGACAGGAGGAGGGCGCCACGCTGATCGCCGGGGGGAGATGCCCGGAACACGCCAGCGCCGGCAACTACTTCGAAGCCACGCTCTTCGGTGACGCCGACCGGTCCATGCGCATCGCCCGGGAGGAGGTCTTCGGCCCCTTTCTCACCGCCATCCCCTTCGACTCGGAAGCGGAAGCGCTGGAAGTGGCGAACGACGTCGACTACGGACTGGCCGCCTATCTCTGGACGCGCGACGTCTCCCGGGCCCATGCCTTCGCCCAGCGCCTCGAAGCCGGCATGGTCTGGGTGAACTCGGAGAACGTGCGCCACCTGCCCACGCCCTTCGGCGGCATGAAAGCGAGCGGGATCGGCCGGGACGGGGGCGACTACAGCTTCGACTTCTACATGGAAACGAAGAACATCGACATCGCCCTCGGACACCATCCCGTGCCGAAGCTGGGTAAATAAGAGGACGCATCGTGGCCCTTCCCGCAGCGAATCCTTCCCCGCCCTTCAACATCGTCCGCGCCAGCCACGCGGAGTGGGGGGTGACGGACCTGGACTACGCCCGCGACTTCTATGTCGACCTGCTGGGGTACGTCTGCGAGGACGACGCAGGGGACGCGCTCTATCTGCGCGGCATGGAGGAACGCAACCACCATTCGCTGATCCTGACGAAGGCGGACGCACCGGTCGTGCACCGCATCGCCTTCAAGGTCGCCGGAGACGCCGACCTGGATAGGGCCGAAGCCTTCTATGACGGCGCCGGGTGCCGGACGGCTTTCGTCGAACGGTACGCCCAGGGCCGAACGCTGCACGTGGACGATCCCTTCGGCATCCCCCTGGAGTTCTACCACGAGATGGAGCGCCGGGACCTGCTGCTGCAGGAGTACCACCGTTACCGCGGCGCCCACATCCAGCGCATCGACCATTTCAACCTGTTCTCCCATGACGTGAACGGGATGACGGCCTTCTACGCCGAATCGCTCGGATTTCGGCCGACGGAGGTGACCGTGGCCGACATCGCAGACGAGGACTCCGACCTCTGGGCCACCTGGCTGCACCGCCGAGGCGGCGTCCACGACATCGCCTTCACCAACGGGCTGGGGCCGCGCCTGCATCACATCGGCGTCTACGTGCCCACGGCCATAGACATCATCCATTTCTGCGACCGCCTCGCCAGTTCGGAGCACCGCGACGCCTTCGAGCGGGGACCGGGGCGCCACGGCATCTCGAACGCCTTCTTCCTGTACCTCTTCGACCGGGACGGCCACCGGATCGAGCTGTTCACGGGAGACTACGTCACCGTCGACCCGGACCATCCCGCGCGAGTCTGGGACCTGAAGGATACCCGGCGCCAGACCCTGTGGGGACAGGCCGCCCCGCGGTCCTGGTTCGAGCACGGCACCCCTTTTCACGGGGTCGAACCCGTCCCCTCGCGACTTGAAGCCGCACCGGTCATCGCGCCGGAATGAACGGATGATGGACATCCAGGCCGCAATCCAACAGGAGCGCTCATGTCCCATACCCATGACGACGAACTCGTAGAGGAGATACTGCCGGCGGGTCAACCCAGACTGCTCCGGGTACTGACCGCGAAGACCGGTACGGCGGTGATCATCGGCGCGATTATCGGATCGGGCATTTTCATGGTACCGAGTACGGTAGCCTCGCAGGTCGGTTCGCCCGCGCTCAGCCTGTTCGTGTGGATCATCGGCGGCATACTGGCCCTGGCGGGCGCCCTGTGTTACGCGGAACTCGGCGCGGCCATTCCGAGGAGCGGGGGCACCTATGCCTTCCTCAGGCGGGCTTACAACACGGACCTGGTCGCCTTCCTTTTCGGCTGGGCCTTTCTCTTCATCATCATCACCGGGGCCATGGGCGCGGTGGCGACCGTATTCGCCCGGTACGCCGGCGGACTCTTCGGCATAGAAGACCTCTGGACCGAGCGGTACCTGGCCGTGGGATGCATCCTCTTCCTGACCGTGGTCAACTGCCTTGGCGTCAAGATCGGCGGATCGGTTCAGAACGTATTCGCCTTCATCAAGGTCGGCGCCGTCCTGGCCGTCATCCTCCTCGGTTTTTCCATGGCAACGGGCACGGAAGTCGCCTGGACCCCGCTGGTGCAGGAAAAGACGGGGACCGCGCTCCTCGGCGGCCTGAGCCTGGCGATCCTGGGTGCGCTGTTCGCCTACAACGGCTGGTTTTTCGTGACGTTCATCGCGACCGAGATCAAGGACCCGGCGCGGAGCATTCCGCGGGCGATTTTCGCCGCGCTGGCGATCGTAGCCACGGTCTATATCCTGGCCAACGTCGTCTACCTTACGGTCCTGTCCTTCGAAGAACTCCAGGCGTCCCGCCGGCCGGCGGCCGATACCCTCCAGGCCCTGGTGGGACCCTCGGGTGCGATGGCCATATCGGCGGCGATCATGCTGACGACTTTCGGCACGGTCAACGCCCAGCTGATGGTAGCGCCCAGGGTCTATCACGCCATGGCGAATCACGAGATCTTCTTCCGCGTGTGCCAGTACGTGCACCCCCGTTTCCGGACGCCGGTGGTTTCCATCGTGATGCAGGGACTGTGGGCTTCGGTCTTCGCCCTGACCGGCACCTTCGTCGAGATCGTCAGTTTCGCCATGTTCTACACCTACGTATTCCTTACGCTGGCGGTGGTCGGCCTCATGATATTGCGGAGGAAGGAACCGGACCTGCACCGGCCGTACCGGGTGTGGGGCTATCCCGTAACCCCCGTCCTGTTCCTCCTGATCGCCGCGGGAGTGCTGGCCAATGCCCTGGTCGGCGACTTTACGCGTCCGTTGCTGGGCCTCGTCATCCTGGCCATTGGCCTACCCTTCTATTTCTACTGGAAGCGGCAGCAGCGGGCGACCCCGGCGGCCGGCTCGACGGCCGACCCGATGGCCGACTCGGCGGCCGGCTCGACGGCCATGGAGTAAATCCGGCTCATGCCCCGACCGCACGTCATCTACATCCTGTCCGACGAACACGCGGGCCAGGCCATGGGCCACGCGGGGGATCCCAACCTGCGGACCCCCAACATGGACCGCATGGCCGCGGAGGGCGTGAGTTTCATGCGCGCCCGGGCCAACTGCCCCGTGTGCACGCCATCGAGGGGCACCATTTTCTCGGGCCGCCACGCCCACGCCGGACCGGTGCAGGGGTTTCACGACGTGTACAAGCCGGCGGCGCCGAGTACGGCTACGCTGCTTCGCGAGGCCGGCTACCATACCGCCTATTTCGGCAAGTGGCACTGCGGGACGGTGCGGGACCAGATCCCCCCGGAGGTACGGAGCGACCCGGGCTACTACGACCTCGAAGGGGCGGCGCGCACGCCGGAAATCCACCGGGGCGGGTTCCAGGACTGGTACGGATTCGAGATGAACAACGCGCCGTTCAAGGGATTCTACTACCGGGAAGGCGACATCGATCCGACGCGCATGCCGGGTTACCAGACCGATGCGTTGACCGACATGGCCATCGCGTATCTGCGGGACTACGACGGGGACCGGCCGCTCTTTCTCGTCCTCAGCGTGGAGCCGCCCCACTGGCCCCTGGAAGCGCCGGATGCCTTCATGCGCTTCGATCCCGCGTCCCTGAAGACCCGCCCGAATTTCGGCGGTCAAGCCGATCTGAGGGAACGGCTGGCCGTCTACTATGCCATGATCGAGAACCTGGACGGGAACATCGGCCGCCTGCTCGACGCGGTGGATGGCACGGACGGTTTCCGGGACAACACGGTCACGGTGTACTTTTCGGATCACGGCGATTTCATGGGCAGCCATGGCCAGATGGAGGACAAAGGGCATCCCCACGAAGAGTCCGTACGGGTACCCGCGGTCTTTCACGCCCCCGGGGTCGTCGAGCCGCAGGGCACGCGGCCGGACCTGTTCAGCCTGGTGGACATGGCGCCCACGACCCTGGGCCTGGCCGGGGTGCCCGTGCCGGTCCACATGCAGGGCGCCGACTTCTCGCCGGCCTTGAGGGACGAGGATTTCGACGGACCCGGGGAAGTACTGCTCGAAATGGTGGGGGCGCCGAGGGTGCACTTCGACTACGCGGACTGGCGCGGACTGGTGACAGATCGCTGGAAGTACGCCTATTACGAGACCGGCCACGAAGTGCTCTTCGACCTGTGGGAGGACCCGTACGAATCGCGTAACCTGGTGGACGCGGATCCGGCCCGGCTGGTGGACATGCGGACGCGCCTGCTGAGCCTGCTGGAAGCCACGCGGGAACCCTATTTCGACGTGATCGTCCAGCACGGCGTCCGTCCCGACGGCCCGGCCCTGAACATTTCCGGTCGCCGGCGGGACGGCATCGCGCCGTCGTGGGACGACCTTATACGCAACGCCTGACGAAGGCGGATCGTGACCAATCCGGGGAGAGCGACATGCTGGAACAGTTTCAACGCGACGGATACATTCTCGTTCCCGGTGTCTTCAGCGCCGAAGAAATGGATGCCGCGCTGGAGGCCATGGAGCGGAACTTCTACGGAAAGTCCTACGCGTCCTGGCTCGAGGACTTCGTACGCGGCGAACAGAGATCCGTGGGCGACGGGTTCACCACGAAGCAGGACGAAGTGATGGGACGGTCCCAGTTTCCCGTCGGCGACAGGGCCCTCGACCGGCTCATCGAGAACGACCGCTATCTCGATCTCTTCGAGCTGTTCCTGGGTGACCGGCCCAGTTACTGCAACGCCCACCTGTTCATGCGCACCGGACCGGTGGATGAGCGGTATCCCGACGAATCCTGGAGCGGATACCACGTCGACCACAACACGAACTGCGTCCTTCCCCCATCCGTGGACGCTGCGCGATTCTCCTACATCAACTCCGGCGTGTATCTCCATGACGTCGAAGACGACGGCGCGCCGATGCTGCTCGTACCGGGGTCGCACACACGGGCGGCCGAGGTCTTTGCCGAGGGATGGGACACCGGCAATATGGCGAGCGTCAGCCACGTCCGGGACATCCGCAAGGCCGGCCTGCAGGATCCGGTCCCGGCCGTGGGCACGAAGGGAACCGCGGCCTTCTATTCGTCCTATCTCCTCCATTCGGCGCAGCCCTTTCAGGACAAGAAAAAACAGCGGGCCTTCTGGACCCTTTCCATGTGCCGCCGCGACGCCGACCGGTTTACCCGATTCTCGAATCCATTCATCTACGGCGAGCGAGAGTACATGCTACCCTTCATAACGGATACGACCACGCGCGTCCGATCGTTGTTCGGCTGGCCCGAGCCCGGTCATTCCTACTACACGGAACAGACCCTGGGCCTACTCGCGCGGGCCTTCCCGGGTATCGATCTGGCCCCCTATCGCCAGGCTGTGCACCGGGCATCATGACCTTGACATCAACGGGTGTTTCCCGTTATCCTGATCTTGCATCGTCCGTCCCTTTCAGGTCGCGGGACGCGTCGCCGTAAAACGCTTCGGACAGGCGGTCCGCAGGTCCTGACGCCGCCACAGCACCTCTCCTTGAACCATGTGCGAATACTCAGGCCCCAACCCCATACCCAAGATCGACATCCACACCCATATCCTGCCGGAGAACTGGCCCGATCTGCACAAGCGGTACGGGTACGGCGGGTTCGTCGAACTGGACCATTACCGGCCGGGATGCGCGCGCATGATGATAGACGGCAGGCAGTTCCGCGAGATCCAGGCCAACTCGTGGGACCCGCCGACCCGGATCGGGGAATGTGACGACGCCGGTGTGCACGTCCAGGTCCTCTCCACCGTCCCGGTGATGTTCAGCTACTGGGCGCAGCCGGCGGACGCGCTGGACCTGTCCCGCATGCTCAACGACCATATCGCTGATGTAGTCCGTACCTGGCCCCGGCGTTTCATCGGCCTGGGGACCGTGCCCATGCAGGCGCCCGAACTCGCCATCAGGGAAATGGAGCGGTGTGTCCGGGAGCTGGGGCTGTCCGGCATTGAGATCGGGACCCACATCAACGGAAACAACCTGAGCGAACCCCACCTGTTTCCGGTGTTCGAAGCGGCGGCTGAACTCGGCGCGGCGGTGTTCATCCATCCCTGGGACATCATGGGACAGGAGTCCATGGAGAAGTACTGGCTGCCCTGGCTGGTGGGCATGCCCGCCGAGACCTCACGGGCAATCTGTTCCATGATCTTCGGCGGGGTGCTCGAGCGCCTCCCCGACCTGCGCGTGGCCTTTGCCCACGGCGGCGGGTCCTTTCCCGCGACCATCGGACGGATCGACTACGGGTTCCAGATCCGCCCCGACCTGTGCGCGGTGGACAACGACGTGCTGCCCAGCGATTACCTGGGCCGGTTCTACCTGGATTCCCTCGTCCACGACAGCCGCATCCTCGATTACCTGATCCAGCTCATCGGACCGGACCACATCGCCATGGGATCGGATTATCCCTTCCCGCTGGGTGAAGCGGTACCGGGCAGGATGATCGAATCCATGAGCCACCTGGACGACGACGTCAAGTCCAGGCTGCTGTACCGCTCCGCGCTCAACTGGCTGAACCTGGAAGCAGACCGGTTTTTCGGTGGAAGCGACTAGTCTATGGACACCCGAACCGACCCACGAACGGACGCCGGCGAGATGAGCGCCGAGACAGACGACCAGCGATTGGACGCTGGCGAACTGGACGCGACGGATGAGCTTGCGGACTTCCGGTCGCGCTTTCATTTTCCGAGGGCCGGTAGCGGGGCCGAGGCGGTCTACCTGGTGGGCCATTCGCTCGGACTCCAGCCCGTAACCGCACGGGAATATGTGGAACGGGAACTCGACGACTGGCGAAGCCTGGGCGTAGAAGGCCATTTCAAGGGAGAAAACCCCTGGATGCCCTACCACGAAGCGCTGGCGGACCCGCTAGCCCGCCTTGCCGGCGCCCTGCCCGGGGAAGTCGTCGCCATGAACACCCTTACGGTGAACCTTCACCTCATGATGGTCTCCTTCTACCGGCCGACCCCGGAGAGATTCCGCATCCTCGTCGAAGGCGCCGCCTTTCCCTCCGACCAGTACGCCGTCGCTTCGCAGGCGGCCTGGCACGGCTACGACCCCGCGGAAAGCGTGATCGAACTGCATCCGCGGGAAGGGGAGGACACGATCCGCACGGCGGACATCGAGGACCTGCTCGAACGGGAGGGCGAGTCCATCGCCCTGGTTTTCCTGGGCGGGGTGAACTACCTGACCGGCCAGGCCTTCGAAATGGACCGGATTACGGCAGCGGGCCATCGGAAGGGCTGTGTCGTGGGATTCGACCTCGCCCACGCCATGGGAAACCTGGAACTGCAGCTGCACGACTGGGACGTGGATTTCGCCGTCTGGTGTTCCTACAAGTACCTGAACGGCGGGCCCGGGTGCGTAGGCGGGTGCTTCGTCCACGAACGGCACGGAAGGAGAGACGACCTGCCCCGATTCGCCGGATGGTGGGGACACGACCAGGCCACCCGGTTCCGGATGCCCTCGGCTTTCGAGGCGATCCCGGGCGCGGATGGCTGGCAACTCAGCAATCCTCCCATTCTCCCGCTGGCGGCCCTGCGCGCCTCGCTGGACCTTTTCGAAGAGGCGGGCATGGATCGGTTGCGAGAGAAGAGCAGAAGGCTGACCGGTTACCTTGAACACCTGCTCCGGGAACGCTTCCCGGATGAACTGGTCATTATCACGCCGTCGGACCAGGAGCAGCGCGGATGCCAGCTTTCGCTCCGGACGGGGCCGCGAGGCGGCCGCGTGCACCGGCATCTGTCCAATCACGGCATCTGGTGCGACTGGCGGGAGCCGGACGTGATCCGCGTCGCCCCCGTTCCGCTTTACAACTGTTTTTCGGACGTCCGCCGTTTCGTGGAAGTCATGGCGGAGGGCATGGATCAGACCGAGTGGACCGGGTGAGCAAGGTGAGCCGGGCAGGTCGTGCGGGCCGGGTGGACCGGCCTTCGTTCCGGTCCGGAAGCAATCGAGGTTACTCATGGGGGCCAAACGGGAAACCGTAACCCTGATCGGCGCGGGCCTTGCCGGATCCCTGCTGGCGATCTTCCTCGCCCGCCGCGGATTCCGGGTCGAGGTGTACGAGAAGCGGCCCGATATCCGCCGCGAATCGGCCGGCGCCGGTCAGGCCGGTCAAGCCGGTCATGCGGTCCAGGCGAGTCAAGCCGGCCAACCGAGTCAAGCCGGCCAACCAAGCCAGGCCGGCCAGGCGGGCCGGTCGATCAATCTGGCCATGTCGGTGCGGGGCCTTCATGCGCTGGGGCAGGTAGGCCTTCGAGACGAAGTCCTGGCCATGGCGATCCCCATGGTGGGACGGCTGATCCATCCCGTGGAAGGCGACCGGGTCCTGCAGCCCTACGGACAGCGGGAGGACGAGGTCATCTTCTCCGTATCCCGCGGCGAACTGAACCAGTTCCTGCTGGATGCCGCGGATCGGGAGGACGGCGTGCGGCTGCATTTCAACGCCCGGTGCACCGGGCTGGAATTCCGTACCGGCGTGCTGTACGTCCGCGACGACGCGACCAATCACGTCCACTCCCTCCGTCCCGACCGGGTCATCGGCGTGGACGGCTCGGCATCGGCCATCCGGACCGCCATGATGAACGTGGGCCGGTTCGACCTCTCCCAACAGTACCTGACCCACGGATACAAGGAACTGTCCATTCCCGCCGGACCGGACGGCGCGTACAGGATGGAGCGCAATGCCCTCCATATCTGGCCGCGGGGCATGTACATGCTCATCGCGCTGCCCAACCTGGACGGCAGTTTTACCTGCACCCTCTTCTTCCCTCACGAAGGCGAGTACAGTTTTGCCAGTCTCCTGGACCCGCGCCAGATCCTGGACTTCTTCAAGATGCAGTTTCCCGACGCGACGGCGCTGATGCCCGATCTGGCCACCCTGTACCGCGACAATCCCACCGAGTCCCTGGTCACCCTCAAGTGTTCTCCCTGGCATTACCGCGACCGGGTGCTGCTCCTGGGTGACGCCGCGCACGCCATCGTGCCGTTCTTCGGCCAGGGGATGAACTGCGCTTTCGAAGACTGCACCATCCTCGACGAATGTATCGAGACGCACTGGCCGGACTGGGGAAGCGCATTCGAGTCCTTCGGGCGCCGCAGGAAGATGGACACGGATGCCATCGCCGACATGGCCCTGGCCAATTACGTCGAAATGCGTGACCTGGTAAGCGATCCCGGTTTCCAGTTGCGGCAGAAAGTAGGTTTCCTGCTGGAACAGAAGTATCCCGACCGGTTCATCCCCCGTTACTCCATGGTGTCGTTCCACCGGTTCCCCTACAGCGAGGCACTGCACTGCGGGGAAATCCAGGAAGGCATCCTCCGGGAGCTCTGCGCCTCCATCTCCACGGCGGATCAGGTCGACTGGAACATGGCGGAGCGGCTCGTCGGGGAACGGCTCGGCGCCCAGGTGACGCCCGGATGACGCCCGGCAGGCGGAACATGGCGGGGTGATCGCGATGGAGGCCGTCCGCCGGCTTGACAGGTCTCCCGGACCGTTCTACATTAACCTGTAACCTGGCGCGGCACACTTGGCGCGGCACACCCGGTGCGGCACACCCGGCGCGGCACACCCGGCGCGGCGTACCATGCGCGGTGCACCCGGCCCGACGTATCCAATACCACATTTCAGGCGGTTTCGCGGCACTATGCATGTACTCAACTACATCGGCGGCGAATTGCGCGAACCGGCCGGCGGCGCTTACCTGGACAATATCGAGCCCGCCACGGGCGCCGTGATCGGCAGGACGCCCGACTCCGGCGCGCCGGACGTAGAGGAAGCGGTCGTTGCCGCGGAAAAGGCCTTTCCGGCCTGGTCGTCCCTGTCCGTCCAGGAACGATCCGGCCACCTCCTCCGCATTGCCGGTCTGATCGAGGAGAACCGGGAGGAACTGGCCCTGGCGGAATCGAATGATACGGGCAAGCCGGTGGCCCTGGCGGAAACGGTGGACATCCCCCGCGCCGCGAGCAACTTCCGGTTTTACGCGACGGCCATCGAGCACTTCGCCAGCGACGCCCACGCCATGGGCAATGCCGCCCTTAATTACACCCTTCGGGCGCCCATCGGCCTCGCCGGGTGCATTTCCCCCTGGAACCTGCCCCTCTACCTGCTGACGTGGAAGATCGCGCCGGCCCTGGCCGCCGGCAACTGCGTGATCGGCAAGCCCTCGGAACTGACGCCCACGACCGCGTTCCTGCTGTCCAGGATATGCATCGAAGCGGGACTGCCCGCCGGGGTGCTGAACATCGTGCACGGCTACGGCCGCAAGACAGGCGCGGCCGTGGCGGGCCATCCCGGCATTCCGGTCGTTTCCTTCACGGGCGGGACGGCCACGGGCAGGCGCATCGCGGCCGCGGCCGCGCCGAACTTCAAGCGGATCTCCCTCGAGCTGGGCGGCAAGAACCCGAATATCGTCTTCGCGGACTGTCCCTACGAGGACGCCCTGCAGACCGCCCTGCTGTCCTCCTTCTCCAACCAGGGAGAAATCTGCCTGTGCGGTCCGCGCATCCTCGTCGAACGGCCCCTGTACGAGACCTTCCGGGATGATTTCGTCGAACGTACCCGCCGCCTGACCGTCGGGGATCCGAGGGATGCCGGCAACCGGCTCGGCGCCCTCGTGTCCGAGGCACACATGGACAAGATCCTGTCCTACGTGGAACTGGCCAGGGAAGAAGGCGGACGGATTCTCTGCGGCGGGCAACGGGTGCGGGTAAACGGCCGCTGCCGGGACGGCTGGTTCGTCGCGCCCACGGTGATCGAAGGCCTGCCGCCGGACTGCCGGACCAACCAGGAAGAGATCTTCGGTCCCGTGGTGACGCTCCTGCCCTTCGATTCCGACGACGAAGCGGTGGCCCAGGCCAACGGTACGCCCTACGGCCTGGCAGCCATGGTCTGGACCGAGAACCTGGGCCGCGCCCACCGCGTGGCCGAACGCCTGCACGCGGGCATCATCTGGATCAACTGCTGGATGCTGAGGGACCTCCGCACGCCCTTCGGCGGCATGAAGCAGTCGGGCGTGGGCCGCGAAGGAGGATTCGAGGCCCTGCGGTTCTTCACCGAGCCCAAGAACGTGTGCATCAAGATGTAGCGGACGGTATGGACGGTATGGACGATATAGACGATATCCCGTAAGACCAGGCGGCACACGGAGACACGGCCATGCAACAGCATTACGATTCCGACCGGGCCCCCGAACCCGTGGGACCCTATCCCCATGCCCGGCGGGTCGGGAACCTGCTGTTCCTGTCGGGCATCGGGCCCCGCGCCAGGGGCCGGCAGGGCATTCCGGGGGTGACCCTGGGGCCGGACGGCGAGATCGCGTCCTACGATATCGAGCAGCAGTGCCACGCCGTTTTCCAGAATGTCCGCTCCATCCTGGAAGACGCGGGCAGCGCCTGGGAGAACCTCGTGGACATCACCGTGTACCTCACCGACATGGAAAAGGACTTCACGGCATTCAACCGTATCTACCGTGAGTATTTCCGGGATCATCAGCCCTGCCGCACCACGGTCGGGGTTTCCCGGCTTCCTACCCGGATTGCCATCGAATTGAAATGCATCGCTACGATCTGAACAAGGAGGTCGATCATGGCCGTAACGGCTCCGTTCAACTTCAAGGCCTGGATAGACGAACACAGGCACCTGCTCAAGCCACCGGTCGGCAACCAGTGCGTCTATACGGAGGCCGAAGACTTCATCGTCATGGTCGTCGGCGGACCGAACGCCCGCAAGGACTACCACTACAATGAAGGCGAAGAGTTCTTCTACCAGGTGGAGGGCGATATCGTCCTGAAGATCATCGACGACGGCAAGCCCGTGGACGTCCCGATCCGGGAAGGCGAGATCTTCCTCCTTCCCGCCGGGGTTCCCCATTCGCCCCAGAGACCGGCGGACACCGTGGGCCTGGTCATGGAAACCAGGCGGAGAAGCGGTGAGATCGACGGGTTCATGTGGTATTGCGAAAGCTGCGGGGAGAAACTCTACGAGGAACGTTTCGAACTGGAAGACATCGTCAGCCAGTTGCCGCCCGTTATGAACCGGTTCTTCAACAGCAAAGAACACCGTACCTGCAGGATCTGCGGCGCGGTCATGCCGAAACCGGAAGGCGGGTGATCGGGAGACTCGTAACTTTCGAAGGCGGAATACTCAGTTTTCTGCGGATTTTTAAAGGCCTTTTCCGACTAAAGCCTTAACAAGCATCGAGGATCGCGTTTACAGGGATTCAACGTCCCATCGCACGAAAATCGGCACAAAATGCGGATTTCTGCGAAAAACCGCGTTCTTAGTCCGGATTTTGAAGCAAAAATCGACAAAAAGTTGACAATTTGCCGATTTGTGCTTATCTTTTGTTTAGTAGTCCGGTGATGCTTTCGGAAAGGGGGTAGAATATGGTCCTGATTTACCGCGGATTCGAAGGCAACAGGGTGTTCAAGTGGTGCCGGGGAGACTCGGACCGGGTCAGCGTGATGTTTCCGGCGAAGCCCTTCTACAACCGGTGCATCAGCCGGGTGCTGGACGAAACGCGCGCCGGCAAATCCGTCCTGGCCTGGGGAGATCCCGAAGGCCTGTCCCGCCTGGGAATGGCCCTCAACGAGCGGCACATTCCGACCACGCCCTTCGGTGACGGAATCGCCATGCACTGACCGCGGCCGCCGGAATCTGGATTGGCTGTTTCCGCTGCTCAGAATGCGACGCCCAGCTGCAGCGTGTATTTGTTCGTGTTCTCGCCGCTACCGCCCCTCGCTGTTCCATATTCTCTGTCGTGGAGCCACTCAAGCGTGCCGGAGAGCGTGTCCTTCCATATGTCGACAGAGACCACGGACAGGTAGCGAATCGACGGTATGCCGAGTCCCGCCGCCTCTGATGTGCCCTGGTACCCCAGCGCGAGCGCTCCGCCCCTTCCCGTCAGTTCAAACCCATAACCGACCTCCAGAGACCAGGCCGCAGGGCGGGCGCCCCGGCCATCGAACGCCAGTACGCCGGGAGCGTATCGATCCTGGGAGATCATGTACTCGGCGGTGATGGACACACCGCTGTAGTGAATGGCCGTCGCCGCAGCCCATCCGGGCATCCGTACATCGCTGCCCGTGGGTGGCCCTTCGTGGTCGGCGCCGTGGTGAGCGCCGTGGTCAGCGCCGTGGTGAGCGTTGTGGTGAGCGCCGTGCGCTTCCTCATCGTGCCCAAACACCTCTTCCTGAAAGCCGGCCAGCGTGCCCAGGTCATCGATATACGACAGGTTGAAGGCGATTTCGTCTTCCGCGTCCACGTGTTTTCTATAGCCCACCACGGCCCCGATACCGGACCGGGGTTCATCCGAACGCGCATCGTCTCCTTGGTACCCGTAGACGCTGCCCTGGAACTCGCCGAGGGATACGCCCAGCAACAGGGACTTTTCTCTTTTGGATCCGAACTCGTAGGACAGTGGATCGACAATCGCGCCGGTCTCCAGGGGACCGATACCGGCATCGTGCACCGCCTGGAATCCGGCCGTTTCGAACAGGGTGAAGGGAAGGAACTGCACACCGCCCTTGAGCCACCACCCGCCATCGGGCGGCCCTACGACGATCGAGCCCGTAATGAACCCCAGGTTGCGCCCGTCCTCCTCTTTACCGTGACCTTCTTCATGCTCGCGTATCCATCCGAACTCCGAGCCAATCCACGCGTGGGGCTCGATGCCAACGCCCACTTCCAGCTGTTTGACCGAGGTGGATGTGGAACTTTCTCCGTCGGAAAACCGGTTCCGCGACAGGATAAAATCCGCAACCCCTCCGACTTCAATAAATCCGGGCAGTGAGGCCTTGCCGGGATGCTCGTCGTTTTCCTGCGCGGAAGCGAAGCTCATGCACAGCACGGCCGGAAACAACGTGGCAAGGGCAACCAGGATCTGTACCGGGCATTTTATAGGGCTAATCCCCATGGATTGTATTTCCGCTCCTTTGTGAATACCAGAAAACGTACATTAGTTTTAGCCGAGACTAAATAATAAATTATAGGTGATAGATGTCAATAATTAGATTTAAAAAAACCTGATCTCATTAAAACCGAATGATCGATCCGCAGTACGCGTTGCGGGTCCGAAGCGGTACGCTGGGCAGATAAGCGAGACCCCGGCTGATCCGGATGACGGTACGGCGTTCGCAAAACACAGGCTCAGGTCTTCGCACCACTTTTCGGCCGGCGGGCGCGCAGACAAAGACCTTGCGATCAGCCGGCGTCCCGGCTTACTTTGAACGCGATTACAGGTATCTGCGCATCGCCGGGTTGTCAACCGGCGCCACGTGCGGAATTGGATAGAATGCAGGAGTATAAGACGCGAGACCGTCCAGCACACATGACCCACGAAATCGCCATAGGTCCGCACCGCATAAAGTCGCTCAAACCTGGCATGCCCATCCTCACGCTGGCGCCCATGGCGGGCATCAGCAACTGGCCGTTCCGGTTGATCTGCGCGAAGATGGGCGCCCAGATGGTCGGCGTGGAATTCATCAACTGCAACGCCATTCTCCACAAGAACCCTAAGACGCTTCAGATGATGAACTTCTGCGACGCCGACATCTACCGCGACACCGGCATGTCGCTGCTCGCGGCGCAGATCTACGGGAACGACATCGGCCGCATGGTGGAAGGCGCGCTGGTGCTGGAGGAAAAGGGCGCGCAGATCATGGACATCAACTTTGGGTGTTCTGTGCCCAAGATCCTGCGGTCCGATTCCGGCGCCGCCTTTCTGAAGGACATCGACCGGATGATGAACGCGGTGCGCAGCGTGGCGGAGGCCGTCTCGATCCCCGTCATCATCAAGACGCGGCTGGGCTGGGACCACGACAACATCAGCATCCTGGAGGTGGTGAAACGCGCCGCGGATTCCGGCGCCCACGCCGTGGCGGTGCACGCCCGCACCGTGGCGCAGAAGTTCAACGGGACCGCGGACTGGTCATGGATCGCCCGCGCCGTGGAAGTCTCTCCGGTGCCGATCTTCGGTAACGGCGACGTGTTCACCTACGAGGATGCGGTGCGGATGGTGGAAGAGACAGGATGCGCCGGCGTGATGATCGCCCGGGCCGCGAGAGACAACCCCTACATCTTCTCCGGCGCGCGGATACCGACGTTTACCGAGCGTGTCCGGCTCGCTCGGGACCACCTGGGCATGATGGTGGAGTACAAAGGGGAGAAGGTGGGCGTGATGGAAATGCGCAAGTTCTTCGCCTCCTACTTCAAAGGCTTTCCCAACGCATCCCACCTGAGGACCAGCCTCGTGCAGGTGGATACCGTCACGCAGGCCCATCGGATTCTTGACGAATGGGTGACGGAGTCGGATCTTCAACCGCATGATGCTTGATCACGCGGCCTTCCGAGAAATACACCACGCCTTCGGCGATGTTCGTGGCGTGATCGGCCAGGCGTTCGATGTGCCGGGAGATGAAGATCAGTTGCATCGCCTGGGGCACCGACCCTGAATCCTCCTTCATGCAGGCCAGCAATTCCTCGAAGATCTGGTCCTGCAGCTGATTGACCTCCTCGTCCCGGTCGCAGACGTCCATGGCCAGTTGCTCGTCTCCGCGCACGAAGGCGTTGAGGCTGTCCTTGACCATGGACTGGGAAAGGTCCGCCATGCGCGGCAGGTCGACGAGCGGCTTCAACAAGGGCATCCCGGCGAGCTGCTTCGTTTTCTTCGAGATATTGACGGCGATGTCGCCCAGCCGTTCCAGGTCGATCGTGATCTTCATGCTGGCCGCGACAAAACGCAGATCCCGCGCGATGGGGTGCTGGAGCGCCAGCAACCGGATACACTGCTCGTCTATCTCCAGTTCCATGGCGTCGATGGGGCCATCGCCGGCGATGACCTGATCGCACAGATCGATGTCGCGCTCCACGTGCGCCGTGATCGCCCGGGCAATCTGTTCCTCGACCAGCGCCGCCATGCTCAGCAGGGCGGACCTCAAGCCTTCCAGCTGTTGTTGAAGGTGGGTTTCCATGATCGCTGTCCAGGGGATTCAGGCCGAGGCGCTATCCGGCCCGGCCCGTGCTATCGGGCCGTGCTATCAGGCCGAGGCGCTATCCGGCCCGGCCCGTGATGTAGTCTTCCGTGCGCCGGTCGCGGGGCGTGGTGAACATCGCGTCGGTCACGCCCATTTCCACCAGTTCGCCCTTGAGCATGAACCCGGTGGTTTCGGAGACCCGCGCCGCCTGCTGCATGTTGTGCGTCACGATAACAATGGTGTAATCGTCCTTCAGATCAAGCATTAATTCCTCGATCCTGGACGTGGCGACGGGGTCCAGCGACGAGCACGGCTCGTCCATGAGCAGGACCTCCGGTTCGACCGCGATCGCCCGCGCGATGCAGAGCCGCTGCTGCTGTCCGAGGGATAGCCCGAGGGCGCTCTCCTCGAGCTGTGCCTGGACTTCCTCCCACAGAAAGGCCCGGCGCAGGCACCGTTCCACGATCTCGTCGAGGAAACCGCCGGACTTCACGCCGTGGATCCGGGGACCGTAGGCCACGTTCTCGTAGATGGACTTGGGGAAGGGATTCGGTTGCTGGAAGACCATGCCCACGCGCCGTCGCAGCCGCGTGACGTCGGTGTCCGGGCCGTAGATGTCCACCCCGTTCATCCGGATCCTACCCGTCATGCGGACCTGGGGAACGAGATCGTTCATGCGGTTGATCAGCCTGAGCAAGGTCGTCTTTCCGCAGCCTGACGGACCGATGAAGGCCGTGATGACCTGGCGGTCGATCGCCATGGTCACGTCCTTCAGCGCAGGCCGGTCCCCGTACCAGAAGGACACGTGCTCGACGTCGATGATCGTTTCATCACGCAGGATCTTCGGCGTGACCGGCGCGTTTTCCGTCGTCATTCGTCAGAACCTCTTATGCGCTGCTCGTGCGTGATCGGGGAGCACCTATGCCACGGCCAGTGAATAGCGTCTCCTCAACCGGCTCCTGAGCCCGATCGCCGCCGCATTCAGCGCGACCACTATGGCCAGCAGCAACAGGGTGGACGTGTACGCCATGGGCAGAGAGGCCTCCCCTCCGTCCGGCCTGAAACCCGTGTCGAAGATATGAAACCCCAGGTGCATGAACTCCCGTTCCAGGTGCACGAAAGGCCAGGCGCCGTCCACGGGCAACTCGGCGGAAAAGGCGACGACCCCCGTGATCATCAGCGGCGCCACGGTACCGGCCGCCCGCGCCACGGACAGGATCAGACCCGTGAGTATGGACGGCAGCACCACCGGCACGACGACACGCCACAGCGTCTCGAACCGTGTCGCGCCCAGGGCGTGAGACGCCTCGCGAAGTACCGGGGGCACACCGGCCAGCCCTTCCTCCACGGCCACGATGACCACGGGCAGGGTGAGCAGGGCCAGGGTCAGCGCGCACCAGAGGATGCCGCCGCGGCCGAAAGTCGGTTCCGGGAGATCCGCCGGGAAGAACACACTGTCCAGGGTTCCTCCCAGAAAATACACGAAGAAACCGAGTCCGAAAACCCCGAATACGATGGAGGGTACGCCGGCCAGGCTGTTTACGGCGACTCGCACCACGTTCAGGAACGGGCCTGGTTTACCGTATTCTCTCAGGTAAAAGGCAGCCAGCACGCCGAAGGGCATGACGACGACCGACATGAGGATGACCATCGCCGCCGTGCCGAAAATCGCCGGATAGACCCCGCCGAGCCGGTTTTCGTCCCTTGGCGGCGACCACAGGTAGGCCCAGGCGCCGCCCATGTAGTGTCGAACCTTTGCCCACGTGGTCATCTCATTGGGTGCGTAGATACGCTGGACGTTCGAAAGGGAAACGGAGTGCTGCCGGCCATCCTCCGAGGACAGGACGATGGACAGCGCCCGTTGCCGACGCAGGCGTTCAAGTTCGGGGGCCTGCTCCCGGTAATGGGCCCGAACGGCTTCGAAACCCCGGGCGACGACCGTACCGTCGTCCACGAACGATTCCAGGAAACCGAAGAGGTCCCCGCCCCGAACCCGCTCCACGACCACGGCCTCGCGGGGGGTGTCCCGCCCTGCGACCCGGCCTTCCTCCAGCCAGGTGTATTCGTCCGGATACCGTTCCCGGTCGCCGGTCCGGATCCCCAGTCGATAGGTCACGGACCGCTCACCCGCGGAGCCGGTGGTCCGGACGCTGACGCGGGACGTCTCGTGGCCCAGGACGATCCTGCCGTCGCGCAGTTCGTACCGCGTCAGTTCCTGGGGCCAGAACATGCCCAGTCCGTGTACGACGATCACCAGGATCAGTCCCGCCACCATCAGGAAGCCGAGGACCAGGGTCCCGCCGGACAGCCAGATCAGGGCGTCATCCTTTGACCACTTCGAACCCATCGCAACTCCCTGCGCGCGGACGGAACATCCGGCGCTTAAGCATACCGCCGTCTCAGCCGCCTTCGAACCAGTTCGGCCACGGTGTTGATTGCAAAAGTTGAAACGAGCAGGAGAAAGGCGGCGAAAAACAGGACTCGGTAGAGCGTGTCGTCCGGCGCGGCGTTCGGCAGGTCGAGGGCCACGCTGGCGGACAGGGCCCGGAACCCGGTGAAGGCGGACCAGTCCAGCACCGGGACATTGCCCGAGACGAACAGCACGATCATGGTCTCCCCGATCGCCCTGCTGAACCCCAGCAGGACGGCGGCCAGTATGCCGGACCCCGCGGCGGGAAGGACGATGTGCACGGCAGTCTGCCAGCGCGTGGCCCCCAGCGACATCGATCCTTCCAGGAACGAGCGGGGCACGGCTGAAAGCGCTTCTTCGGACAGGGTGAATATGACCGGGGTGACGGCCAGGCCCATGACCATGCCCACGACGATCGCGTTCCGCTGCGTAAAGGTCAGTCCCAGGGATTCCGCGAACCAGGTCTCGTAGCCGGCCCGCAGCCAGGCGGCCTCCAGCAATGCCCCGCACTCCAGGGCCAGCCATCCCCCGGCGAGCACGGCAACCAGAAGCAGCCAGATTTCCCGGCCCGGAAGATTGAACGACCGGAACCGGACCGGGGCGTGGTGCCTGGTCAGAAAAGCGGCCACCACCGCGCCTGAAATGAATACCGGCGCCAGGAAGAGGGCGAAGACGTGGGACGCCAGGAACGGTGCAAGCCAGACACCGCCGATGAAACCGAGCACGACACTCGGCACTGCGGCCATGATTTCCACCAGCGGCTTCAATCTTTCCATCAGCACCCGCGGCAGGAACTGCGACGCGTAAAGTGCGGCGAGCACCGAGACCGGCACCGCGAAAAGCAAGGTATACACCGCGCCTTTCAAGGTCCCGGAGATCAGCGGAAGGATGCCGTACCCGGCGTCGATCCCCTCGGGACCGGAAATTCCCCAGCGGTATTCCGCGGGCGACGAGAACAAGGGGAAAATCACCCACAGAATCACGGCAAAGACCGACAGGATAGTCAGGATCAGCACCACGCCGCCAAGCGCGGCGAGTCGGCCAACCAAAAGGTCCAGCAGGCGGCGCCGGTCAAGCCGGCGTCCTTGGGGGCGATCGGTCATCCGGGAATCCTGGATCGGGATTTACAGGGCATTATTGGACGAGGGCAACGAGTGGAAGTTAAGCGATGGATTCGTACGGCGTCAACCCCGGCGCATCACTTCAACAGGGTCATCTTCCGGTTGAAGACGTGGGCGGTCCGCCCGTCCGCGGTAGCCTCGAAGCGATAGAAATACACGCCGCTCGAGAGATGTTGCGCGTCCCAGTGCTCGGTGTAGTGACCCGGAAGCCTGATATCGTTCACCACCGTCGCCACCCGCTGGCCGAGGAGATTGTACACCTCGATCAGTACGTGGCTCGTAGACGATACGGTGTAGTCGATGTTCGTGGTCATGACGAAGGGGTTCGGACTGTTCTGCGCCAGGCTGAATCCGTCGGGTGCATCAACGCCGGGCTCAACCGGTTCCGGGGGTATGGGTGCCGGTGCGGTACTGAAATAACCCAATGCGGCAAGCGCCGACCAATGGTCCGCCCAGTTTTCCGTTCCGAAAGCACCCGCGTAATCGACATCCGTAAAGAACCCGCTGTTCCGGGGTTCTTCCATGAGCCTGCTCGCATCCCAGGCCGGACTGGTACTGCCGGGGCGCGGATCGAGCCCCAGGTTCCGGTTCCAGCTGATGCCCTGGAGCAACGGGTCCGTGATCCGGTTGGCGTTGCCCTCGTTGGCGAGCAGGTCCCGCGTGTGGAAATCGCCTCCCAGGTCCGCTGGCGAGCTCCCGGCACCGAACCTGCCCAGGATGTTATACCGGAAGGCCAGGTCTCCCGCGTCCAGCCGCGCCTTGCTGTCCTGCGCGCCGCGGGTCGGATCCAGGTCCTCGATCGACAGCGCGTGGCCCTGGAACTCGGTGAAGATGCTGTTGAAATAACTCCCGCCCGCGTTGTCGCGGAAGATGAGGGCGTTGTTGTCCTTGCCGCCCGTCGACGAAGCGCCGCGGCCGATGTAGGTGGCGTTCATGATCGTGGGACGGGCATAGGGCCTGCCGTCCTCGGGGTCCGTGCCGCCGTCGTGCTCGCCTGCATGATCGCCCAGGTACGGATCCTGGATCGAGAACCAGAACTGGTGCTCGCCCCGGAAGCCCTCGTCGTAGTCGAAGGCGTCATCGCCCGCGAATGCGGAGATCAGGTAGCGCGTATTCACCGTGCCGCCGAACCATTCGAAGCCGTCGTCCTGGTTGTAGAACACCTCCACGTGCTCAATGGTCGTGCCGCGGCCCACGCCGGCCATGGTCAGCCCGTTGATCTCGTTGTCCGCGCCGATGACCGCGCCGCCGTGCCGGATCGACACGTACCGCAGCACGCCCGAGTCGTCGTCGTCGTCGGGATTCGATCCGCCGCCGTAGATACCCCGCGGTTCGGTCGTCGCGTCGATGCCTTCAATGTTGTTTTCACCAGTGGCGGTGTTGATGGACGCCCGGCCGAGGAGGATGATGCCGCCCCACAGCCCGCGGGAAGCGGTGGGGGATGTCAGCAGGATATCGTCCGGATCATCGACGTCGTCCGCTTCGGCCGTGAAGATGATCGGATTCCTCGCCGTGCCGTCGGCGATGATCCTGCCGCCCTGGGCCACGATCAGGGCGGTATCCTCGCCCTCGATGGTCGTGGCCTTGCCCTTGATCACCGTGCCTGCCTCGATCGTCAGCGTCTCGCCGTCTTCGACGAAGACCAGGCCGGACAGCAGATAGGTGTTGTCTGAGGTGAAGGAAGTGTTACCGACGATATCTGCGTCGGTGATGGTTACTACGGGTTTGGTGGGGGACTGTGCTGCTGCGAGGACCGGGAAAACCAATGAGGCGGAAACTAAGGCGATGGATATCCACCGAAACATACCTTCTCCTTGAAGGATTATATCCCGTACGAGAAACCCAGGGAAAACGTCCGCCCCCGCTTGTACAGGCTTCGGATGTACTCCTCGTTATTGAACGGATGGACCTTCTTGATGTCCGGATCCAGCAGGTTCTTGGCGGAGAACTTAAGCGTTACCCGGTCCCACAGCCTCTGCGAGCCCGTGATATCCAGCATGCCCGCGGGCTGCTCGAAGGCGTTGGGCGTCCCGCCCGTACTCACTTCGGACAGCCTTTCGCCGAAAACGTTGTAGTGGACGCTCACCAGGGTACCGGTGTCCGGGTTGTCGTACATGGCGTCGATATTGACTACGTAGGGAGACTGGCCCTGCAGCTTGCGGGTCTCCCCCGCACCGGGATCGAGCGCCCGGATGATGGCGAGTTCCGACGGCGCGATATCCACCTGGGAACTGATCAGGGACAGGTTGCCGCCGAGCTGGAAGTTGCCCAGGGACGGATGGAGCTGGTCGAGCTGTTTCCGGAATTCCAGTTCCAACCCGGAGACGAGCGCCCTGTCGACATTCTGAAACTGGATTTCGCCGTTCGTCGTCACGATTACGCGCTCGATCGGATTCTCGAACTTCTTGTAAAAATAGCTGAGGGCATAGATCTCGCCGGGACGGTTGAACCATTCCCATCGGAAATCGTAGTTGTCGATCAGCGTCCGCTTCAGATCGCTGTTCCCCACGAAGATGTAGTCACCGACAAAGAGGAAAGAGGCGAATGGGGCCAGTTCGCGAAAGGATGGCCGTGCCAGGGTCCGGCTGTACGCGCCCCGGACATTCATGTTGTCCACGACCTGGTACACCGTGTTGATCGAGGGCAGCCAGTCCTTCTCGTCCAGTCTGCCGGGCGTAAGCGAAGTTTCATGGCTGGCCACGTCCAGCAGGGTGGACTCGTACCGGGCGCCGCCCGTGACCTTGAACCGCCTGGTGAGCGGCAGGTCCAGCATCACGTATCCGGCCCGGATTTCCTGGTCGCCGTCGTAGTTGTTCCTCAGGTCCGAGTCCTCGGATACGAAATTCCCGAACCGGGTAAACCCGGGCGTATCCTGGTATTCATCGGGCAGGATCCCGGTGCGCGCCGTGGAGAAGAAGACGACCGGATCATTCCGGTACTGCAGGGCGTCCTGCCTGAAGGAAAAACGCCGCTCCCTGAAGGTGTGGTTCTTGTCCAGGTAGGCCCCGCCGAACTTCATACGGGCCGTGAGTCCGGACCATGGCGTGAAGGGCAGCGTCACGTCCAGCTTGAAGTCCCGGTTGGATTCTTCCAGGTTCCGGAAGTAACGGGTCGGTGCCGCGTAGTTGGAAAGGGCGATCGTGTAGCTGTCGATATCCGGCACACCCTCGCCGGCCGCGTCGACCGTCTGGAATTCGTTGGTGAAGTAACGAAGGTCGGGCTCGTCCTGGTTCGACCGGATGAAAGCGCCGGTCCATTCGATTTCCATGTTGGACACGGACGGCATTACGTGCTTGCCGCGGAACTGCAAAGACCGCATCTCGCGCTCGATGAAGGACAGCACGCGGGTCTCGTACCGCACGTTTTCACCGGGCAGGGAGGATGGCCACGCGCCGGTCTGGAACCGGGACAGTTTTTCGCCGCTGCGGTTGTAAAGCACGTTGACGCCGATCTCGTGGGTGATACTCGGCTGGTAGGTCGCGTTCACGAGGCCGCCCCAGAGCACTTCTTCGGATCCGCTCATGTCCGTCGCGAACCGCTCCCTGTTCAACCCTTCGGCCTCCCGGGACACGCGCTTCCAGATCCCGGACGCGCCGTTGTCATACGCCGAGATGTTCCGGTTGTAGCTCACGCTGCCCAGCATCCCGAAGGGACGTTCCGCGATCTCCGTCTGGTTGCCTATTGAGAACGCGTAGCTCTGGCCGAGTCCGCCTTCTATGGTGGTCGGCGTCATCGACTTGTCGGTGAACGACCTGGAATACAGATCCAGCAGTTGCGCGGCCTCCGGGTCCCGAAGCGCGCTGGTGATGCTGGGAATCTCCACATCGGGATTCCGCAGGGGCAGGGGAATATCCCGGGTGCCGTCGTCGAAGCCCAGGAAATCGTATTCACCGCCCTCGTAGCTCAACATGTCCTTGAAGGAAGACTGGGTGTTGTACTTCGTGGAGGAGGAGAAGGACATGGTGAATGACTCGGGCAGGGACTTGGTCTTCACGTTGACACTGCCGCCGGTGAAGTTGCCCGGCTTGTCCGGCGTAAAGGTCTTTTCCGTGGTGATGTTGTCCAGCAGGTTCGCCGCGAAGATATCCATCTGGACCGACTTGCTGTTGGGATCGGCGTTCGGCAGGGAGGTGCCGTTCAGCTGGGCGGTACTGTACCGTTCGCCCAGTCCGCGAATGTAGACGTACTTGCCGTCCACAACCGATGCACCGGTAACGCGGGTCATGGCCGCGGCCACGTCGCCCTGGGCGCCCCGGGAGATATCCTCGGCGCTGATGGCGTCGCTGATGGAAAGGGCGTTCTGGCGTTGCTTGAGCAGTGACGCTTCCGTGTTTTCCAGGGACCGGGCCGTCACCTCCACGACGTCCGCCACGATGAGTTCCTGTTCGACGGTTATGTCTATTCTGCTCACCTGGTCCGGTTCGACCTGGATCTCGGTGATCCGCTTCGCCGCGTACCCGATCATGGATACCTGGACGGCGTGCAGTCCTGCCGGGACGTTCCGGATCAGGTAGGTGCCTTCGAGATCGGCCATCGCGCCAAGCTCCAGTCCCACCACCACCACCGTGGCGCCGATGAGGGGATCGCCCGTCTCCGCGTCCACGACCGTACCCGATATGCGGCCCATGGACGCCTGCCCGCGGACCTCCATCGCCGTGCCCGCAAGGAGCGCGAGTGCGGCCACGAGTGCGGCCACGAATATCACTGCCCGCATCGATTTGGCCAGACGGCTTCTGTCGTATATCGCGTCAAGGCTGTTCCGGTACCGGTAGGTCTTCGTCATGTACGGCATCTCCCCTTGTTTACGTCGAATCTGTCCGTCTGCGGGTGCCTGGAACGCAAGCTTGAATCGAACACGGTGCAAATATAAAAAGGTTATTTGACGATTCTGTTACGAACAGCATACAAGGCCATGACGATATGAATAAAGTCTGGTTTTTCCTGTCGGACGCGACCGTCGGGTCAAAGACGGCTTGACAAAACCGCCGTCCGTCTTGCTTTATGGATACTTGATATGCAGACATCCTGAACGCAATATCGTAGTATCGAAATACGATATCGCGCGCGTCGTGTCCGCCACGCGTGAGGCCTATTATCCATCCAACAGGTGATTCTTTCATGTCTTCACCGAATGGGAACAACACCCGAACCGCCGCGGTTCGAACCATCGCTTCGAAGAGAGCGGGGCGCCGGTTCACCCACAAGCCCCGGCCTCCCGCCGCGCCGCTGGTGACGGATTACTGGCGCCCGGAACATTTCTTCAACCGGGAACTGAGCTGGATGGAATTCAACGCCCGGGTGCTGGAGGAAGCGCTCGACCCGACGGTTCCCCTGCTGGAACGGTTGAAGTTCCTGGCCATATTCAGTTCCAACCTGGACGAGTTCTTCATGATCCGCGTCGCCGGCGTCAAAAGGCAGATCGACGCGCAGGTCCAGTCCACGCGGACTGCCGACGGCCTGAGTCCCCGGGAGGTGATGACCGCGCTCTCGTCCCGGATGCACGAACTGGTCAACGAGCAGCACGGCCTGTTCATCAACGAGATCCGCCCGCAACTCACCGAGCAGGGGATCGACATCCTGGAACCCGAGCAACTCAGCCCTTCACAGAAGGCCTATCTGGACGAGTACTTCCGGAAGACCATCCTGCCGGTGGTGACCCCGCTGGCGGTGGACCCCGGCCATCCCTTTCCCTACCTGGCCAACGCCACGCTCTGTCTCGTGGCCGAGATCAGGAAGATCCAGAAGTCCGTTTTCCCCCATACGAACCTTTCGGTCATCCACCTGCCCACCTCGGTCATTCCGCGGTTCCTCGAGCTCCCGTCCGAGAACGGCCGGCAGGCTTTCTTCATGCTGGAGGACGTCATCCAGATGAACCTCGACCTGTTCTACAACGGTTACGAGGTGCTGAACTGCGCGTCGATCCGCGTGACGCGGGACGCCGACGTGGATTACGAGGAGGAAGGCGCGGAGGACCTGCTCAAGGTCATCGAGGAGGGCATACGCAACCGGCGCAACGGGGCCGCGGTCCGGCTGCAGTACGACCCTGAGCTGTCTTCGCGCATCCTGGACGTCCTGGTGGATGAACTGGAACTGGAGCCGGAGGATCTTTACCCCACGGAAGGCTTCACCGCTTTTTCCGATCTCATCGAACTGTACGACGCCGTCGACCGGCCCGATCTCATGGACGAACCCTTCCCGCCCCAGCCGGCGACGTCCTTCGAAGGCGCGCCTTCCATCTGGGAGGCCATCAAGAAGGAAGACATCCTGCTGCACCACCCCTTTCATCAATTCAACGCGGTGGTCCGGTTCGTTTCGGAAGCAGCGGAGGATCCCCAGGTACTCGCCATCAAGATGACGCTGTACCGGGTCAGTGCCAATTCGCCCATCACCCGGGCGTTGACGCGGGCGGCGCAGAACGGCAAGGAAGTCTCGGTGCTGCTGGAGTTAAAGGCCCGGTTCGACGAGGCCGCGAATATCCAGTGGGCCAGGCAGTTGGAGGAGGCGGGGGCCCATGTCATCTACGGCATACCGGGCATCAAGGTCCATTGCAAGGCCTGCCTCGTCGTGCGCCGGGAGGGCGAGGGGATACACCGGTACTGTCACCTGGGTACAGGGAATTACAACGACAAGACGGCACGCATCTACGCCGATTTCGGCCTGTTCACCGACAAAGAGGAATTCGGCGAGGACGTAACGCAGCTATTCAACCTGCTGACCGGCTACGCGCTGCCCTCGCGCTTTCACCATCTCATCCTTTCGCCCACGTCGATGCGGGAGGACATGGTGAAACGGCTGCAGCGGGAGAGCGACCGGGCCCGCGCCGGGCATCCGGCCCTGGTGATCGCGAAGATCAATTCCCTGGTCGACCCGGACATGATCGTGGCCCTGTACCAGGCCTCCCAGGCCGGCGTCCGGATACAGCTGATCATCCGCGGCATTTGCTGCCTGAGACCGGGCGTCCCGGGATTGAGCGAGAACATCAGCGTCATCAGCATCGTCGACCGGTTTCTCGAGCACGTCCGGCTGTTCTATTTCTACAACGACGGGGACCCGGAATACCTGTTTTCCAGCGCGGACTGGATGGACCGGAACCTCAACCGCCGGGTCGAGATTTCGTTCCCGGTCATCGACCGGGCGCTCCAGGCGGAGCTGTGGGCGTATTTGAAGATACAGCTGAAGGACAATGTGAAGGCGCGCGAATTGCAGTCGGACGGGACGTACAGGTACGTGAAGAAAGCGGGAAGGCGCTTCCAGTCGCAACGGGAACTGTACGATCTGGCCTGCGAGACCGTGAGGATCAACGCGGACCTGAAGATGAAGCGTTCCGCGGCTTCCCGGACTGCGCTGACCGCCCGGAACTGAGGGGATTCAGGAGAAAACCGGTACCAGGGGCAGACGGTACCGGGGACTACCGGTACACAAAAAAACAGGCGGACCAGGGAGGTCGTGTATTCCCCGGTCCGCCTGTGTGTTTACGCCGACTACCTCTCTGTTACCACCCTATACGGGCCTTCGTCCTTTTCAGGAGAATGGTAACGACGCCGGCGTACAGGACCGTGCTGACCGGATCGATGATCGCGTCAAGGGTCGCGCCGATCGCCGGTATGTTGCTTAGCACGTCCATGCCCGCCGCCGCACCGACGGCAATGGTGACCGCCAGGTAGCCCGTGGCGTCTTCCGCGTCGACCGACAGGTGCGCGTGCAACAGGCCGAGGATGACCAGCAACAGCCCGACAACGGTACCGTCAAGCAGCATACCGCTAACCAGCCCCTCATGCAACGCCAGCAGCACCGCGAGTCCAACGACTATCCGGGATGCCATATATCTTACCTCCTAAGCACTTGAAAACGACTCGGTTCAGGGAGAAGGCCGGGTGAATCTTCGCGGCACGGAAGGCCGCGGGTCCCCGGCACGGAAGGCCGAAGTTCGCCGCCGTCTATCCCTTGAGCCGGTTTAACGTACGCATGATCAGGATGGAAAACACGCTGGCGTACAGCGCTGAGCTGGCCGGATCCAGAATGCCGTCCAGGGACATTCCGATGACCGGTATGCCACTCAACACGTCTGCGCCCGCCGCCGCGCCTACCGCGATAGTCACGACCAGGTAGTCCGTCGCGTCCTCAGCGTCTACCCCCATGAAGCCGTAGACGATACCCAGGAGCACAATCAGGATCATTATGGCCCCGCCATCATTCATCATGCCACCTGCCAACCCCTGGATGATCGCCAAAAGGGCGATCAAACCCACAATTACTCTGGTTGCCATATCTACCTCCTGGAGGAGATTGGTTTTGCCACCGGCCCGCACCAGCGCGTAGCCGTGGCGGGAACTACGGCGAGACGAACTTGCGTCGCGTACGCACAGTAAGCCGCACCTGTCACTAACTTCCTTCGAAACGGTTCAGTCAGACGCGCGCGTCCGCGCATCGTGCGACTGCCTTCAGAAGCCTGGCCGGAAACCTGCGTATCGGGGTAGTGATCCCGATGGTTCTATTGAGTTTTTTGGGTTATGTACCCAATTAATATCGGAAGGGAAGCACTGTCAAGGGTAAATGTGTTTTTTGATCCAAAAAAACACCGGAAATGCAACGGGTTATTACGACGGTCCGTTGATCGTAGGGACCTGGGAACGAATGGTCCGGCGGGAACATGCGTACGTGTACCGAGAGGGAGGGATGGTGCGGTCTAAGTGGTTCTACCCGTTGAGGTTTCGTTGACCGATTCTTCCGTCGCCCGCGCGGAGCGTCCGGCCGTTTCGGACGGCTCGTCTTCGATCCACGCGGGCAGGGAGAGGTAGAAGGTCGCGCCTTCGCCGAGCCTGCTCTCGACCCACGCCCTGCCGTTGAGCAATTCCATGGTGTGCCGGACGATCGCCAGGCCCAGGCCGGTTCCGCCAAGGGCCCTTGACCGCGCCCGGTCGACCCGGAAAAAACGTTCGAAGATCCGGGGAAGCGCCTCGGACGGAATGCCCGGACCGGTGTCGGCGACCGACAGGACGATCTCGTCGCCCCGTTCCTCGGTGCCGATGGTGATCGATCCGCCATGCTCCGTGTATTTCACGGCGTTGTCCACCAGGTTGGACAGGGCCCGCTCCATGAGTTCGGGGTCTCCGCGGGCCGGTCTGTCCGTTTCGAACCGCAGGGAAAGCGCCAGTTGCTTGCCGTCGATCTGCTTCGCGAAGATCTCGGCGACCCGTTCCGTAATACGGTCCAGGCGGCAGGACGTGAATTCGACCTCGTACCGGCCCGATTCTATGCTGGACAGTTGCAGCAGGTCCTCGACCAAAGCCTGGAGCCGGTCGGCATGGTGCTGGATGGACGTCATGAAACGGCGCAGCGCGGCGGTATCCTCCATGGCGCCGTCCAGCAGCGTCTCCACAAAACCCTTGATGGAGGTCAGCGGCGTCCTGAGCTCGTGAGACACGTTGGCCACGAAGTCCTTCCGGACCTGCTCCAGGCGGCGCAGTTCGGTCATGTCGTGGAACACGGCGACCACCCCGTGCAGCTGCTCCCCGATGCGTACGGGGGTCAGGTGTACCTGGAATATGCGCTGGTTCCACTCCAGGGTCAGGTCGAACACGGTGTCCTCATGCAGGGACGGCGCCGAGTCGATCGCGGCGTCCACCACGCTCTGCAGGTCGTGGTTGCGCACGACCTCGATCGGTCGTTTGTTCAGGCACCACGCGTCCACGTCCATCATGCGCTTGAAGGCCGGATTCACCATCAGGATCCGCCCTTCCGCGGAGGTCACCATTACGCCTTCCGCCATACCGGACAGCACCGCTTCGAGCTGGGCGTTCTCTTCCCGGATCCGCGAAAGCCTTTCCTTTGATTGCGCGGCCATCTCGTTCAGGGCGGCCGCCAGGGAGGAAAGTTCGACGTGCGCCGGCGCGGAAGCGGTGACCTCGAGGTCGCCGGCGGCCTGGCGACGGGCGACTTCCGTCATGCGTTCGATCGGTCGGGAGACCAGTCTCTCCGTGCCCCAGCTCAGCACGACGCTCAACAGGAGGCCGATGCCGAGGGCCGCGAGCACGATCTTCCAAATATGGGATTCGATCCACCGGAACTGCTGCAGCGGCAGCGCGACCCGCACGACGCCCCTTGCCTGTTCGGTCCGGAAGGGGACCGCCACATAGGCCATGTCGGTTTCCAGCGTGTTGCTGTAGCGGATGCTGTTTCCGATCCCCGACGCGATGGCTTCGAGGATCTCCGGCCGGTCGCCGTGGTTCTCCATGAGGGGGACGGACGAAAGGGGGATGGAGGAATCACCGGCCACGACGCCGTCGTCCCGCACCACGGTCACCCGGGCGCCGCACTGCTCGCCCAGGCGGTCCGCGATCGGATCGATCGCCTCTGGTGAAAGAGAGAGAAGAGGGGCGTTTTCCAGGTAGGACTGGATCAGGCGGGCGTCATTGAGCAACTGCTCGCGGGTATGGCCGCTGACATCCTCGCGGAGAGACGTGTTCAGATAGATGTACACGGCGCCCGCCACCACCAGGGTGAAGGCGACGTAGCCGACCAGGATCTTTGTCTGCAGCGAAAATCGCATGACCGGGCCTACCTGGCGAAGCGGTATCCGACCCCCCGCACCGTTTCCACCATGCCGGCGGCCTCGCCGAGTTTCTCTCGCAATCGCTTGATGTGGGCGTCCACGGTGCGACCGTACCCCATGTAGTCATATCCCCAGACCACGTCGAGCAGCTCTTCCCGGGACTGAACCCTGCCGCGCCGCTGAAAGAGCACGGCCAGGAGCTTGAACTCGGTGGCCGTCAGGGACACCGAGCTGCCGGAAACGGATACATGGTGGCCTTCCACGTCGATGACCAGGGGTCCCGCCCGGACGGGGCCCGGGGTTTCCGGCGCGGTCCGGCGGCGCAGGATATTCCGGATGCGCAGGGCGATCTCCCGGGGGCTGAAGGGTTTGACCACATAGTCGTCGGCCCCCAGTTCAAGACCGATTATCCGATCGATTTCCTCGCTCTTCGCGGTCAGCATCAGGATGGGTATGGACCTCGTGCGTTCGTCCTGTTTCAGAATGCGGCAAACATCGGTACCTTCGAGTCCGGGCAGCATGAGGTCGAGCACGATGAGATCGGGGGTCTCGTCGCGGGCCTTTTCCAACGCGACAGGACCGTCCGCCGCCACGATGACGTCGAAGCCGGATTTCTCCAGGTTGTACTGGATGATTTCCACGATATCGGGTTCGTCGTCTACGACCAGTATCGTTTGGCGCATTCCCCTTCCTGTCTGCTTTTAACGACCATCTCGTTTTACGACCATTTCGCGGTCGGCACGCGGGTCGCGCGCGAGTGGACCGTCTCGATACCGCACGAACCTGAGACCGCACACACTTGCGCTGGCGCATGGCGCGCGAGCCGCCCACACGCAGGCGGCTTAATGACGTATCCAGTAGGTATCCGAAATATACCCGACGCGGAGTTTGTTGAAAACACAAAACGGCGGACGGGCCGACGGCCGGGCCGGTGTACGGGCCGGCGACCAAGCCGGCGACCGGGCCGACGACCAAGCCGGTGTACGGGCCGGCAATGACGCCTACTTTGCCGAAGGGCACAGATCGCTCAGGACGCATTCGTCACATTTCGGACGTCGGGCGACGCAGGTCTTCCTGCCGTGGGCCGCCATGAGGTGTCCCAGACCGGTCCAGTCCGATTCCGGCACGACCTTCATCAGGTCGCGCTCGATCCGGTCGGGATCGGTCTGTCTCGTGAACCCGAGGAGCCCGGAAAGCCGTTTCACGTGGGTGTCCACGGCGATCCCCGGAATCCCGAAGGCGTTGCCGCGCACGACGTTGGCGGTCTTCCGCCCCACGCCGGCCAGATTCGTCAGGTCCTCCATGGCCGAGGGCACCTCGCCGCCGTGGAGATCGATCAACGACCGGCAGCATTTCCGGATATTGGCCGCCTTGTTGCGGTAGAATCCCGTGGTGAAGATATCCGTTTCCAATGCTTCGGACGCGGCGTCCAGGAAGTGCCCGGGGGACGGATACTTCTTGAAGAGGGATTCCGTGACCACGTTCACCTGCTTGTCCGTGCACTGTGCCGAGAGGATGGTCGCGACAAGCAGTTCAAAAGGCGTGGTGAAGTTCAGTGCCGGTCCCACTTCGGGGTAGGTCTTCTTCAGGCGGTCCAGGATCTCCGCCATTCGTTCACGCTGCGCTTTCACCGTCGGCATGTTTCAGATGCTCCTGTAGGATTCGGGCCGGGACAGGCGGGACTGGCGAGGGCGGGCGGATCCGGACCGGGACAGGCGGGACCGCGCGGGCAAAAGCGGGACCAGACAGGGACTGGCGGGACTGGCGGACCAGGCGGGACTGGCGAGGTAGGCCGGGTGCATGCCGGTCAGGCGGACCAGGCGGACGGCTCAACTCGCCGCCGTGCTGAGACTCCCGGTCTTCAGCCGGATCAGTTCTTCCGCCGTCAGGCTGTTCAGGAGTCGATCGGGCGTCACGCCGCCCTTGCGGACCATGGAGAGTCCAAATTCCACGTAGTCCAGTTCATCCACGTGATGGGCGTCGGGTCCGATGCTGAACCGGGCGCCCCGGGTCATGCCGTAATCCAGATGTCGCCAGTCCAGATCGAGACGGTGGGGATTCGCATTGACCTCTACGGCGACGTCGTGGGCCACCGCTTCGTCGATGAGGCGGGCCACGTCCACGGGATAGCCGTCCCGGGCCAGCAGCAGCCTGCCCGTTGGGTGTCCCAGGATGGTCGTGTGCGGATTCCTGATCGCCTTGACCATGCGTTCGGTCATATCCGCTTCGGACATGTTGAACATGGAGTGCACGGAAGCCACAACCAGGTCGAAGGAGGCCAGGACCTCGTCCGGGTAGTCCAGGCTACCGTCGGGGAGGATGTCGGACTCGATGCCCTTGAGGATGCGGAAGTCGTCGTAGCCAGCGTTCAGTCTGTCGATTTCCTCCTGCTGCTCCATGACCCGTTCGATGCTCAGTCCCTGGGCATAGGCCGCGGTCCGGCTGTGGTCGCAGACCGCGATGTAGCCGTACCCCCGCGCACGGGCGCCCTCGGCCATTACCCGGAGGCTGTGCATCCCGTCGCTGTAGGTTGTATGGTTGTGGATCACGCCGAGGATATCCGCCTTCGTCGGCAGTTTAGGCAGCCGGTTTTCCGCGGCCATGGCGACCTCTTCGCCCCCTTCCCGCAATTCCGGTGGTATGAACTGCAGACCGAGCAGGTCATAGATCACGGATTCGTCTGGACAGGGGATCACGGCGCGGTCGTGAATGACGTGCCGGTCGGTAATGGTGAACCCCCGGTCGTCGGCGTGACGGGCGATCCTCGTTCGATGGCCTTCGCTGCCCGTCCAGTGGTACAGCGTGACGGCGAAGGTCTCGTCCGGCACGCAGTGGACCCGCACGGGCAGACCGGATGGACCGACAACGGTCACGTCCGGGCCGTCCTGCTCCTGAACCTCGCCGAAACGATGCAGGATGGGCTTGATCCCCTCCGCGTCGGGATGGCCGACGACCAGGTCTGCCTCGCGGATGACTTCCATCCTGCGCCTTACGTCTCCGGCGACCTCGGCGCGCCAGACATCGGGGTGGCGGAGCAGGTCGTCCGCCAGGGATTTCGCCTCCTTCAACGCCCGGTCCAGGAGATGGAACCCGCGCGACCGCTTGATCAGGTCGATCCCCTTGAGCACGCGCTCCTGGGTCTTGGCGCCGAACCCGTCCAGCTTGACGAGCCGGTTCTCCCGGCAGGCGTACTCCAGTTCCCCCACGGTATCGATGTCGAGGTGGTCGTAAATCGTCCGGATCTTCCGCGCTCCAAGGCCCGAAATGGTGAGCATTTCCTGGAGTCCGGCCGGTACCTCCTGAACGAGGGTCTGATGATAGCTCGACTGCCCGTCCCGGACGAGTTCGGTGATGTGGCGCACCATGGAAGCGCCCATTCCGGGGACCTTGCCCAGCCGGTCTTCGTTCACCATATCCGCCACCGGTTCGGAGAGGGTTTCCACGCGGCGCGCGGCATTGGCGTAGGCGCGGGTCTTGAAGGTGTTCTCGCCCTGCAGGATCAGGAGCGAACCGATCTGGCTGATCACCTTGCCGATCTGTTTGTTGGTCATGGCTGGATTCCATCCTGGCGCGTCTTCAACGTCCCGGCGCGTCTTCAACGTCCCGGCGCGTCTTCAACGTTTCAACGCGCGGTACGGGCATGTTGCCGGCAGGCTTCGATGAATTCCGGCAGCCTTTTCACGAATTCCGACCTGGGCACGGCCCGTTCGCAGCCCGCCTCCCGGGCGCGTACGAAGGCTTCGGGCCGTGTGTGCCGGCCATAGGCCATCATGGGTACGTCCCTGGTTGCTTCACCGGTCTTCAGGTGGGAGATCAGACCCACGGCGTCGGTTCGCATAAGATCGAGATCCACGATGATCGCGGCGGGCGCGCCGCCCGCGGATTCATCCGGGATTTCGCTTGCTTCTGCCGCGAAGCGCGGCATGCCGCCCAACTGGCGGATGGTCTCACCGATCTTGGCGGAGAAGAACAGGTCGTCTACCACGACGAGTATGGCAGGTTCGGTCATCACGGCTCCGTGTTCGCATCACGCTTGCTGACGGCGTTTCGGCAGTCCGTCGTTTCGGCAGTCCGAATATACAGGCGCGAGCCGACCGCAAACAAGGGGATTGTTTCGATCCGGCGCGTGTTCCACGCGTGTTCCAGGGGTGGGCCTGCCGGTGCCCAACCGGACGAGGCTGCCGGAGTCTGTCCAAACGAGGCTGCCGGTGCCCGACCGGACGCGGTTGCCGGCGACCTTTCAGATGAGTCTGGATTTTTTCCAATCTAATTGTTGACACATACGTAATGAAACTATATATTTATCCCAGTCTAAAAATAGCGTCGTTTCTGAACAGTCATCGCCGTAACCGGATTTGGGTCGATCTCATGCCCACACCCGCCACCGAAGATTACCTGAAAACCATCTACAAGCTGCAGGAGAACGCGGAAACCGCGTCGACCAATGCCGTCGCGGACCGGATGGGCGTATCGGCCGCCTCCGTGACCAACATGATGAAGCGGCTGTCGGAGTCGGGGCTGGTCGAGCATCGGCCCTACCAGGCGATCAGGCTGACCGACGCAGGAAGAAAGATTGCCCTCGAAATCATCCGCCATCACCGGCTGCTGGAGGTGTATATGGCGGAAGCGCTCGGGTTTACGTGGGACCAGGTGGACGCGGAAGCTGAACGGCTCGAACACGTGATCTCCGAAGAGTTCGAGGACAAGATCGACGCCATGCTGGGATACCCGACGACGGATCCCCACGGCTCGCCCATTCCGACGAAGGACGGGTCCATCGCCACCTCGAATCACGAGAAGCTGTCCGACAAGGAAGCCGGCACTACCGTGGTCGTCCGCCGCGTGACCGACACGGATCCGGAGCTGCTCCGGTACCTGGCGAAACTCGGTCTGCGGCCGGAAAGCACCGTGGAGGTGCTGAATAAGGAGCCCTTCGAAGGCCCCATGCTCCTGCGCATTGCCGGAGAGGAACACCACATCGGGCGCCAGGTCGCGCGTACCGTCCTGGTCGAAAGCCTGGCGGCCGGCGAAGGGAGCGACGACGGGCGGGCAGACCCATGACCGGTATCATTGTGCTCATCCTGGCCGGCGCACTTTTCGTGCCGCAGTACGGCCTGTTCTGGCGCATCCGGCGCCGGCGCTGGTTGCATTCCCGGCAAGCCGTGGAGGACGCCCTCGCCCATCTGCACCAGTTCCAGCACGACGGCCGCCCGGCGTCCGTGGAGTCCCTTTCCAACACCCTGGGCACGTCGACGAAACACACGCTGGTCCTGGTCAACCGCATGGCGCAACTCGACCTCGTGGTCGTGACGGGCCAGGGCATGCGGCTCACGGCGGTGGGCCATCGTTGGGCGCTCCAGATCGTCCGGGCCCACCGGCTGTTCGAGCGGTATCTCGCCGATGAAACTTCGGTGCCCCGGGAAGAGATCCATGCCCGCGCCCACCGGCTGGAGCACACGGTGACCGAGGCGCAGGTCGACAAGATGGACGCCGACATGGGCCATCCCGCCTTCGATCCCCAGGGGGATCCGATCCCGAATGCCTCCGGCGACATGAAGGAGATCGAGAGCCAGAAGCTCGTCGACTGGCCGGCGGGCGTACCGGCGCTGATCGTGCATATCGAGGACGAACCGCCCGAAGTGTACGCCCAGATCATCGCCGAGGACCTTCATCCCGGGATGGTCATCACGATCGTGGACATGTCGCCAGTGCGGGTGGTCATCGGCACGCCGGACGCCGAACACGTGCTGGCGCCGGTCGTCGCCGCGAACGTGTCCGTGCGGGAGGCGCCCACAGAAGACACCGAGCCGGCGGGCGTACCGCTCACCACGCTGGCCCACGGCGAGGCAGGCCGGGTCGTCGGACTGGCGCCGGCCTGCCAGGGCCTGACCCGAAGGCGGTTCCAGGACCTGGGCCTTACGCCCGGCGCGCGCGTCGAGCGGGTCATGCAAAGCGCCTTCAGCGATCCCACGGCCTACCGGGTTCGCAATACGATGATCGCGCTGCGCCGCGAACAGAGCGATCTGATCCGGATCGAAAGAGCACCGCGGAATGAACAGGAGATCGACGCATGAGTACCGACGCCGCACCTCCCGGAACATCCGGCACACCCCAGGAAACGGCCGCCCCACCCGGAACCTCCGGAACGACCGGATCGTCCGCACCACCCGGTCACGACTGCGCGTCGTGCGCACTGCAGGAGAACCTGGTGCAGATGGGCGTATCGCTGGACCGGTGGGACTATGTCATCGCCCTGGCGGGGAACCCTAACGTGGGAAAGAGCACGGTCTTCAATGCCTTGACCGGACTGAAGCAGCATACGGGGAACTGGCCCGGTAAGACGGTGAACCGGGCCGAGGGCGGCTTCGAGTTCAACGGCAACAGGTACAAGATGATCGACCTGCCCGGCACGTATTCCCTGCTGTCGGCGTCCATCGACGAGGAGATCGCCCGGGACTTCATCCTCTTCGGCCGTCCCGACTGCACGTTGATCGTCGTCGACGCCACCATGCTCGAGCGCAATCTCAACCTCGTGCTCCAGGTGCTGGAGATCACGGAAAGAGCGGTGGTCTGCCTGAACCTGATGGACGAGGCCGCGCGCAAGGGAATCTCGGTGGATCACCGTTCGCTCTCCCGGGAGCTGGGCGTGCCGGTCGTGCCCGTGTCGGCCCGGAAGAAGGAGGGGCTGGGCCTGTTGATGCGCACGGTCGCCGACGTGATCCAGGGCGAGATCAAGAACGCGCCGCGGCGCATAACGGGCAATGACGAACTCGACCGAACGGTGGATACGATCACCGGCATGCTTCAGGCATCCTACCCGGACCTGCCGAACCCCCGCTGGATCGCCTTCAGGCTGCTCGACGGCGACTACCGGGTGCGACGGGCCCTGGAAACGGGCGAATTCAGCCGGATGGGCATCCAGGCCGGTACAATTGACGGGAAATGAGATCGTGAGCGAAACTTCGACAAAAGCCACGGCCGGCGAGGACATCCTCGGACGGGTCGAGGAGATGCAACGGGGCCTGGACGGATCGTACCGGGATGAAATCGTCGAGGCCATCTACCTGGATGCCGAGGCCATCACCCGGAAGGTGGTCCGCACCGACGAAACGGCTTCCTATCCCTGGGACCAGAAGCTGGACCGCATCGTGACCTCGAGGATCTGGGGCCTGCCGTTCATGGCCCTGCTCCTGGGCGTCGTCTTCTGGATCACGATATCGGGCGCCAACGTGCCCTCCTCCATGCTGGCCGAAGGACTGTTCTGGCTGGGTGCACGCGGCGTAGAGCTCTTCGAGTGGCTCGGGATGCCCTGGTGGGTCACCGGGTTCATCTGGCACGGCGTGTACCGGGGGCTGGCCTGGGTGATCGCCGTCATGCTGCCGCCCATGGCGATCTTCTTTCCCATATTCACCATACTGGAAGACCTGGGATACCTCCCCCGCGTGGCCTTCAACGTCGACGCCCTGTTCAAGAAGGCGGGCGCCCACGGCAAGCAGGCCCTCACCATGAGCATGGGACTGGGCTGCAACGCGGCCGGGGTCGTGGCCTGCCGGGTCATTGATTCCCCCCGGGAGCGGCTGATCGCCATCCTGACCAACAACTTCATGCCCTGCAACGGGCGGTGGCCCACGCTGATCATACTGGCCACCCTCTTCGTGGCGGCGGCCTTTCCGCCGGCCTTCGCGGCCATGGCTGCAGCCGGTTCCCTGGTCCTCATCGTCCTGATCGGCGCCGCGACGACCCTGCTGGTTTCGGCCGTGCTGTCCCGGTCCTTCCTCCGGGGCGAAGCCAGCAGCTTCACGCTGGAGCTACCGCCCTACCGGCGTCCCAGCATCCTGCGCGTGCTCTACACTTCACTGATCGACCGGACGATCTTCGTGTTGTGGCGGGCGGTGGTCATGGCCGTGCCGGCGGGCGGCGTGATCTGGCTGCTGAGCAACATCCACGCCGGGGGGCAGAGCCTGACGGTCTGGGTCTCTCAGTGGCTGGAACCCGTGGGACGGGCCATCGGCCTCGACGGCGTGATTCTGTTGGCCTACATCATCGCCATACCCGCCAACGAAATCGTGGTCCCGACCATCATCATGGCCTATACCGGCGCGGGCATGATGATCGAACTGGACACGATGGCCGAACTGCAGCATCTCCTGGTGAACCAGCAGGGATGGACGCTCCTCACCGCCGTATGCCTGATGCTCTTCTCCCTGCTGCACAACCCCTGTTCGACCACCATGTGGACGGTCTACCGGGAGACCCGAAGCGTGAAGTGGACCGTGGTGAGCGGCCTCATGCCCCTGGCCATCGCCTTCCTCCTGCTCTTCATCGTCGCCCAGACCGCCTACTGGATCATGGGGCTGACGGGATGGTGAGCAGGTAGCCTTTCTCCTTCAACACCGCTACGATGCGTGATACGGAACGGTCCACCGGGTCGGTCTCGGACGCGACCTTCACCGCCGGGTCAAGCGGCCTTTCGTAGGGGTAGTCCACCCCGGCGAGGTTGCGCAGCAGACCCCGGTCCGACTTGACGTAACAGCCCGTGGTATCGTGCTTCCGGCACCAGTCCAGCGATGCGTCGACGAAGACTTCCACGTACCGGTCGGTTCCGATCCGTTCGGCGACCTGGCGGCGGCCTTCTTCGCTCGGCGAGATGAAGGAGGCGACGACGATGAGGCCCGCGTCGTTGAGCACACGGGCGCACTCGGCCACGCGCCGCAGGTTCTCGGCCTGGTCCGCCGCCGAGAAGCCCAGGTCCCGGCTGAGCCCGCTGCGGACGACCGAACTGTCCAGCACCACCACCGAGTATCCCTCTTCGTACAGTGCCGCCTCGAGTCCGAAAGTGACGGCCGACTTTCCCGATCCCACCAGTCCCGTGATCCAGATCGTGCAGGGCTTCTGCCCATATCGCGCAATCCGCCGGTCCGGGTCCACCAGGCTGGACCGCTTCGACGTGGAGGCCCGGGGCTCGGAACCGGCGTCCACGTCCATGGGCACGCGGTCTTCCGGCAGCCGGTCGATGATCATGCCCGCGGCCACGGTATGGTTGGTCAGGTAGTCCACCAGGATGAAACTCCCGGTCAGCCGGTTGTTCTGGTACGCGTCGTGGAAGAGGGGCCGGTTCGAGGTCAGGGCCACGCGGCCGATATCGTTCAGCGTAAGGCGGGAAACGTCGACTTTGTGCAGCGTATCGACATCGATGCGGTAGTCGACGTGATCGATGCTCACGCGGGCGGTCTGCGTGGTCTGCTTGATCAGGTAGTGACGGGACGGTTCCATGGGCGCCTCGCCCATCCAGACCATCATGGCTTCGAACCGCCGGTCCACGTGGGGCAGGTTCTTCGGATGGACGATCATGTCGCCCCGGCTTATGTCCACCTCGTCCTCCAGCTGCAGCGAAACGGACATGGGCGGATACGCCTCATCGAGGTCGCCGTCGAAACTGGACACGGACTTCACCCGCGTCCGGTTCTGCCCGGGCAGGACCAGCACTTCATCCCCGGGCCGGACCACGCCGGACAGCACCGAACCCGCGTAGAACCGCGCGTTCTGGTGGGGGCGGATGACGTACTGTACGGGGAAGCGCAGATCCACCAGGTTGCGGTCGGTCAGGAACTGCACGTCCTCTAGGATATCCAGCACGGTCTGCCCGTGGTACCACGGCATGCGGCCGCTTTTCTCCACCACGTTGTCGCCGTGGAGGGCGCTCACCGGTACGAGCCGGATGTCGCTCACGCTCAGCTTGGCGGCGTAGTCCAGGAAGACGCGGCGGATGTCGTCGAAAACCGCTTCGCTGTAATCGACCATGTCCATCTTGTTCACGGCGACGACGAGGTGCTGGATGCCGAGCAGGGACGTGATGAAGGCGTGGCGGCGGGTCTGCGTCAGCACGCCGTTGCGCGCGTCGACGAGCACGATCGCCAGGTTGGCGCCGGACGCGCCGGTCGCCATGTTCCGCGTGTACTGTTCGTGGCCGGGGGTGTCGGCGATGATGAACTTCCGCTTCGGCGTCGAGAAATAGCGGTAGGCCACGTCGATGGTGATGCCCTGCTCCCGCTCGGCCTTGAGGCCGTCCAGCAACAGGGCCAGATCGGGCGCTTCGTCCTTGCGGGACAACTGTCTGAGGGAGGCGAGGTGGTCCTCGTAGATGTTCTTCGAGTCGGCTAGGAGCCTGCCGATCAGCGTGGACTTGCCGTCGTCCACGCTGCCCGCCGTACTGAAGCGCAGCAGTTCCTTTTCTTCGTTCTGGGTCAAAAAAGCCTGGATGTCGGTCATATCAGGTTGCGCTGCCGGTCGTGAGGCCTGATCGCCCCTTCGGTGGTCGAAGGGTTGTCTCGGTGCCTGGACCTCCGTTTCGGTATTTGAACCGGCTTCAGAAATAGCCCTCCCGTTTCTTCAACTCCATCGACCCTTCCTGGTCGTGATCGATGATGCGGGTGGAACGTTCCGAGATGCGCTCGACCATCATTTCCTCGATGATCTCTTCGACGGAAGTCGCCGAGGACTTGACGGCGCCGGTGCAGGGCGAGCAGCCCAGCGTGCGGAACCGGCAGACCATGGAGCGGGGGGTCTCGCCGGGCAGCAGGCGCGCCTGCCCTTCCAGGGGGATCAGTTGCTCTCCCCGGACCACGACCTCGCGCTCCCGGGCGAAATACAGGGGTACGACCGGGATGTCCTCCCGTTGGATGTACATCCAGATATCCAGCTCAGTCCAGTTGGAGAGGGGGAAGACCCGGATGGATTCCTCCTGGCCGATGCGGCAATTGTAGAGGTTCCACAGTTCGGGCCGCTGGTTCTTCGGATCCCACTGGCCGAAGCGGTCCCGGAAGGAAAAGAACCGTTCCTTGGCCCGTGATTTCTCCTCCTCGCGCCGTGCGCCGCCCAGCGCGGCGTCGAAGCGTCCTTCCTTTAGCCCGTCGAGCAGGGCCTGCGTCTTAAGCAGGCCGCAGCACCTTTGCGTGCCCAGGTCGTAGGGATTGGCGCCTTCGGCGATGGCTTCCTCGTTGCGGTGGACGATCAGGTCCGCCTCGTATTCCTCGGCCATGCGCCTTCGGAAGTCGTACATCTCCTCGAACTTGTATCCGGTGTCGACGTGCATGAGCGGGAAGGGCAGTTTCTGCGGATAGAAGGCCTTGCGCGCCAGGTGCAGCATGACCGAGGAATCCTTGCCGACGGAATACAGCATGACGGGCCGCTCGAATTCCGCGGCGACCTCGCGCATGACGTGGATGCTCTCGGCTTCGAGCTGCATCAGGTGTGAGATGGAATAACGGGGCATGATCATCCTACAGAAAGGGGGCGATGTGTTCCATGACCATCTTCTCGGATGCCGCGGCCGTCAGCCGCGAGGTGTCGATACGCAATTCCGGCGCTTCCGGGGCTTCGTAGGGATCGTCCAGTCCGGTAAACCCGCTGATCTCGCCCCGCCTTGATTTGGCGTACAGTCCCTTTACATCCCGGGCCTCGCACACATCCAGGGGCGTGGACAGGTGCACTTCGATAAACCGTCCGCAGCGTCGCCGGACTTCCTCCCGGGCCTCCCGGTATGGCGAAATGAGCGACACGATCGTACAGATGCCGTTTCGCTCGAGGACCGACGCCAGGTAACCCACGCGGGCGATGTGGGCCATGCGTCCGGGTCTGTCGAACCCTGTGTCAGGGAAAACGGCCCGGATTTCATCTCCGTCCAGCCGTTCCGCCTTGATCCTGCCCTCCCGCAGACTTCGGTGGACCCGGTCCGCGATCGTGCTCTTTCCAGATCCGGACAACCCGGTGAACCACAGGACAAAGGGTTTCTTCGCTTCGCGCGGTCTTTCCCCCATGCCTCATCTCCTGCATTTGCTGGTCCGCCAGGCCGCCCGGGCAGCCTGTCAACCTGGCCGCCGGTCAACCCGGCCGTCGGGCCGCCGGTCAACCCGGCCGTCGGGCCGCCGGTCAACCCGGCGCATTCCGTCTACGGCGCATACCATATAACGAAGCCGCGTACGAATTGCAACAGATATATGAAATGATCCGCATGGGTTTATTTCGCGGGCTGTCCAACCATGAAATGCCTTGACGTAAAAAGCGGATGTTCCGAGTTTTCTCTGTGTTCGACGTCCTTACGAAATGGCGCGCAACAAGGATCGCCGCCACCGCCCGGCAGGAGGTTTTCTTGCGATCAGCCATGGTCATGCTCGTGCTCGTATTCGTGTCCGCGGCGCTGGTGTCCGGTTGCGCTTCGGCGCCGAAACCGCAGCATCCGTCCCTCGAAACCCCGGTTCCTCTCCAGTGGACCGCCGCGCCGTCGGAAGGCGGCATGATCGATGAGCGCTGGTGGTCGGATTTCAGCGACGCCCGGTTGGACGGGCTCATCGACGAAGCCCTCTACCGCAACTTCGAACTCAAGTCGGTCACCGGCCGAATGCAGGCCGCGCGGGCCCAGGCGCGCATCGTGGGCGCCCCCCTCCTTCCCCAGGTCAGCCTGGATTTCAACCGGACCAGGACACGCCGGAATTTCATCGGATTCCCGATCCCCGGCGGGAACGGCGGCGTGCTGAAGACGACGTCGACGAACTACGGCGTGTCGACGAACATCAACTGGGAGATCGACCTGTGGGGACGGCTGAGCGATGACAAGGCGGCCGCGCTGGCGGATCTGCAGGGTTCGCAGGCAGACCTCTATGGCGTCCGGTCGTCCGTGGCCGGTCAGACCGCCAAGGCGTGGTTCGCCGCCATAGAAGCCCGCCGCCAACTCGATCTGGCCCGGGCGACGAGAGACAATTTCAGCGAGGTGAACGAACGGATCGAGAACCGGTATGCGCGCGGACTCAGACCCGCCCTCGATCTCCGCCTTTCACTGGCCAACGTGGCCGCGGCCGAGGCCGTCGTCCTCCAGCGGATGCAGGCCTTCGACAGCGTCGTCCGGCAGCTCGAGATCCTACTCGGCAGGTATCCCTCGGCCGAACTCGCCATCGCTTCAGACCTTCCTCCCGTACCCTCGACCGTGCCGGCAGGACTGCCCGCCGATCTCATTGCGCGCCGGCCGGACCTGATGCTGGCCGAGCGGCAGCTCGCCGCGGCCGGCGCCCGGATCGGCGTAGCGAAGAAAGCGCGGTACCCGGCCATACGTCTGACCGGTTCGGGCGGGACGTCCACGGCCGCGCTGACCGACCTCCTCGATGGCGATTTCATCGTCTGGAGCCTCGTGTCCAGCCTGCTGCAGCCCCTGTTCCAGGGTGGACGGCTCAGTGCTGGAGTGGACCTGGCCGAGGCCAACAGGGACCAGGTCCTGGCGAACTTCGCGGACCGGGCCCTGCGCGCCTACGGGGAGGTGGAGACCGCCCTGGCCGCGGATGGGCTTCTCCGGCGGCGCGAAGCCGCGCTCCTTGAAGCGACGACGCAGGCGGCGGCCGCCCGCGAACTGGCGGAATCGCGTTACCACGGCGGACTGAGCGACGTGATCACCATGCTGGACGCCCAGCGGCGCGCCTTCGATTCCGAGGGACAGTACCTGGCCGTGCGGCGTCAACGGCTGGACGCCCGGGTAGACCTCTACCTGGCGCTGGGCGGCGGATTCGAAGGAATGGCAACGGAAGCCGGTGAACCAGGAGATCAACAAGCTAAAGGCGAATCAGGAGAAATTCAGGAGTAGAGGATGAACAAGTGGCTTAGAATATCCCTTCCGCTGGCCATTGTCGCGGGATCGGTGCTGATCATGGTCTTCCTTGTCCGCAGCCGGCCCGTGGTGGAAAGCAGGATGCCGGACGTCCCGCCCCCTTTGGTTCGCACGGCCGTCGCGACGCTGGACACGGTCCGGCTCACGGTACGGTCCCAGGGCGCGGTAATGCCGAGGACCGAGAGCGCGCTCTCGGCCGAGACAGACGGTCAGATCGTCTTCGTATCTCCTTCCTTTGTTCCCGGCGGGTTCTTCGAAAGAGACGAGTTGCTGGTGCGCCTCGACCCGCGCGACGCGGAACTGGCGGTCACGCGTGCCGCCGCGGATACGGCCCGGTTCGCCACCGCGCTGCAGATCGAGCAGGAGGAAGCCCGCCTCGCCGAGGACGAATGGCGCCGGCTGGGATCGGGCGCACCCATGCCGCTTGTCCTGAGAGCACCTCAACTGGCCCAGGCCCGGGCCAACCTGGAAGCGTCCGTCGCGGCGCTTCAGCAGTCGAAGCTCAACCTGGAACGAACGGAGATCCGCGCGCCGTACGCAGGCAGGGTAAGGAAGAAGAACGTGGACGTGGGCCAGTTCCTCCGTAGGGGCGAGGCGTTGGCGACCATCTACGCCATCAACTACGCCGAGATACGGCTGCCCATACCCGATGAAGAACTGGCGTTTTTCGACACGCCCATGCAGTTCCGCGGCGAGACGGCCCGCGCCGCGGGGCCCCGGGTCGTGATCAGCGCCGAATTCGCCGGCCGCCGGCACCGGTGGGATGGCACGGTGGTCCGCATGGAGGGCGAGATCGACCCCATGAGCCGGATGGTCTACGCGGTGGCCAGAGTCCAGAATCCTTACGGCCGGGGCGCGAATCCCGAGCGGCCGCCCCTGGGCATCGGCATGTACATCGAGGCCGAGATCCTGGGCAAGCGCTTTCCCGATGTGGCGGTATTGCCCCGGACGGCCATGCATGGCGAGAACCGGATCGCCGTCATCGATGACGAAAACCGGCTTCGGTTTCGGCACGTCGAGATCCTCCGGATAGCTTCCGACCAGGTATACATCCTAAGCGGTATCGAGGCCGGCGAACGCGTCTGCCTGTCCGCCCTCGAAACCCAGGTGGACGGCATGGAAGTGCGCGTACTCGAATCGAGTTCGTCCGGAGCCGTCGTACAGGAAGAGGAAGGCACGGGCAGATGAACTACGTACTGGCCTGGTTCGCACGGAACAACGTGGCGGCCAACCTGCTCATGATGACGATCATCGTGGGCGGACTGCTGATGATATCCCGGCTGAAGGTCGAGATCTTCCCCGAGTTCGAGACCGACATCGTCATCATCACGGTCCCCTACCTCGGCGCGGCGCCGGCCGAAGTGGAAGAAGCGGTATGCGTCCGGGTGGAAGAAGCCATTCAGGACCTGGACGGCATCAAGAAACTAAGTTCCACCGCTTCGGAGGGGGTCGGCAGGATCCAGGTCGAGGTGGACCCCGACGCCGACGCCCGCACGCTGCTCCATGACCTGAAGTCCCGCGTGGACGCCATCGACACCTTCCCGGAGGAAACGGAGAAACCGGTAATCCAGGAGATCATCTTCCGGCGCCAGGTCATCGACGTCGCCGTGGCCGGGCGGCTGGACGAGCCGTCCATGAAGCGCCTGGCCGAAGAGATCCGGGAAGACCTGCTGGCCCAGCCGGAAATCAGCCATGTCAACCTGGCGAGCGTCCGCCCGTACGAGATATCGATCGAGGTTTCCGAAGCCGCGCTCCGCCGCTACGGGCTGACGTTCTCCGAGGTCGTCGGCGCCGTGCGGAATTCCTCTCTCGACCTGCCCGGCGGTTCGGTGAAGACCCCCGGCGGCGAGATCCTGCTCCGATCGAAGGGACAGGCCCTGGTCGGAGCCGAATTCGACCAGATCGTGCTGCGGTCCCGCTCCGACGGTACGCGGCTTCTCCTCAGTCACGTGGCCCGGGTCGTCGACGGATTCGCGGAAACGGACGTCTTCTCCCGGTTCGACGGAAAACCGGCCGCCCTGGTGAAGGTCTTCCGCGTGGGCAACGAGAACATCCTCGACGTCTCCGGCGCCGTGCACCGGTACGTGGCCGCCAGGCAGGTGGAACTGCCGGACGGCGTCGAGCTGATCACCTGGCAGGACCAGTCCCGGCTCCTCGAAAGCCGGCTCGACCTGATGATCAGAAACGGTCAGCTGGGTTTCCTGCTCGTATTTCTCTGCCTGGCCCTGTTCCTGCGCATCCGGCTGGCGTTCTGGGTCGCCCTGGGTATCGTCATCTGCTTTCTCGGCACTTTCTGGATGATGCCGCTGGTGGGCGCTTCCATCAACATGCTCTCGCTTTTCGCCTTCATCATGGTGCTCGGCATCGTGGTGGACGACGCCATCATCGCCGGGGAGAACATCTACGCGCACCAGGAAAAGGGGGTGGAGCCCGCGACGGCCGCACGAATGGGCGTACAGGAGATCGCCAAGCCCATTACCTTCGCGGTCCTGACGACCATCGTCGCCTTTATGCCCATGTTCTTCGTGGACGGGCTCATGGGGAAATTCTTCGAGATTTTCCCCATCGTGATCATCCTCATGCTGCTTTTCTCCCTGATCGAGTCCCTGCTCATTCTGCCCACTCACCTGCGCCACGGTCAACCGAAGAAGAAGGAAAGTCCGCTGCCCCGTACGTTCCTGATGGTCAGGCCCTTCTACCTCGTGCTCTTCTACGCCGACAAGTGGCTGTACGAACTGCAGGACAACGTGGCCCGGTATCTCCGTCGATTCGTGGACGGCGTCTACGTTCCCCTGTTGAAGAAGGCCCTCTCCTGGCGGTACCTCACCCTGTCCATCGGCGTCGGCGCGATCATCCTCACCACCGGGCTTGTGGCCGGCGGCATCCTCCGCTTCGTGTTTTTCCCGACCGTGGAGAATGAATTCGTCTCGGCCCACCTTACCCTGGCGGAGGGTACGCCCGCCGAGGTCACCGACCGGTATATCGGGGTGATCGAAGAAAGCGCCGTACTGCTTCAGAGACAGGTCGGCGACGAAATCGCCCGCGACGACCCCGGGAGCGATACCGAGGTCATACGGAACATCATGGCGGCCATCGGCGAACAGCCAAACGCCGCCCGGGCGCAGCAGAACGCGGGGGGCATAGTCGGGTCCGCCCGGTCCTCCCACATCGGTGAGGTCGTACTGGGCCTTTCCCCGTCGGAAACCCGGAACATCAGCGGCGAGGAAATCGTGAACCGCTGGCGGGAGCTCATCGGTCCGATTCCCGATGTCGTGGAACTTTCATTCACCTCCTCCCTGTTCAACGCGGGCGAGGCGATCAACATCGAACTGTCCAGTCCCGATCCCGAAGCGCTGCTGCAGGCGACCGCCGAGTTGAAAGGCACCGTGGCGAATTACGACGGCGTCATGGACGTGGCGGACGATTTCAGACCGGGCAAGCAGGAGATCAGGCTGAACGTAACACCCGAAGGCGAGGCCCTCGGCATCACCATGGCGGGGTTGTCCCGGCAGGTCCGACAGGCCTTCTTCGGTGAAGAAGCCCAGCGGATCCAGCGGGGCCGGGACGACGTCCGCGTGATGGTGCGTTATCCCGAATCGGAAAGACGGTCCCTGGGCGACATGGAAAACATGCGCATACGGACGCCGGCCGGCATCGAAGTGCCCTTCTCGCTCGCGGCGCAGGCGGAGATGGGACGGGGTTACTCCAGCATACGGCGGACGGACCGGAAGCGCGTCATCACCGTCACCGCCGACGTGAACGACGCCGTCGCCAGTTCCAATGACATTCTCATCGACCTCACGTCGTCTTACCTGCCGTCGCTGATGGCCAGGTACCCGGGCCTGACCTATACGCTGGAGGGACAGCAGCGCAACCAGCAGGAGTCCATCGAAAGCCTGAGCTTCGGGTTCCTGGTCGCCCTGCTCGTGATCTACGGACTGCTGGCCATCCCCTTCAAGTCCTACGTGCAGCCCATGATCATCATGAGCGTCATCCCCTTCGGCATCGTGGGGGCGGTCCTGGGCCATCTGATCATGGGATTCGCGATTTCGCTGCTCTCCCTCTTCGGCATCGTCGCGTTGTCCGGCGTCGTAGTGAACAACAGCCTGGTGCTGGTGGACTTCATCAACCGCGGACGCGACCGTGCGGGACCCGACGCGGACCTGCACGAGATCATCAGGAACGCAGGGGTTGCCCGTTTCCGGCCCGTGCTGCTGACCTCGATCACGACCTTCGCCGGGCTTGTTCCGATCCTGATGGAGCGGAGCCTCCAGGCGCAGTTTCTCATCCCCATGGCCATATCCCTCGGTTTCGGCGTGCTGTTCGCGACCGCCATCACGCTGATCCTGGTGCCCATCTGCTACTACATCCTTGAAGACGGCCTCGCCGTCCTGTCCAGTGTCCGGAACCGGCTGAGCGGACAGGTCCTGGAACCGGGCGAAACGGCCGAATCGCCGGCTTCCTGACCGCCTGGGCCACCTTGCCCGGACGCCCTGGCCACCTCGCCCGCACCACCTCGCACGAACCCTACAAACTCCTTGCCCGTACCCGCGTATTCCCCCATCTTTCAAAGCAGGTGCGGCAACGCCGGAAGGACCAGAAACAGGGTACTTGCGGCGGACGGAATCCGTGACGGATCAACGAACAGGGGAACGCCTTGCCCTTCCACGCCGATCTGCATCTCCACTCCCATTACTCGAGAGCGACCAGCAAGAACCTGGACCTGGAGCACCTGTACAAGTGGGCCCAGCTGAAGGGCATCCGGGTGGTGGGCACCGGGGATTTCGTACACCCGGGCTGGATGGATGAGCTGGAGGAGAAACTGCAACCGGCCGAGGAGGGCCTGTTCCGGCTGAAGCCCGAGTTCGAGAGGACGATGGACGGCCAGGTGCCGGCCGCCTGCCGTGCGCCGGTCCGTTTCATGCTGACGGTCGAGATATCGAACATCTACAAGCGGCTCGGCCGCGTGCGAAAAGTACACAACATCATCCTGGCGCCCGGATTCGAGGCCGCCAAAACCCTGCAGGCCCGCCTGGGCGCCATCGGCAATATCCGATCGGACGGACGGCCCATCCTGGGACTGGACTCGAGGGACCTGCTGGAGATCACCCTCGAGACCGACCCGATGGCCTGCCTCATCCCCGCCCACGTCTGGACGCCCTGGTTCTCGGCCCTGGGATCCCGGGGAGGATTCGACCGGATATCGGACTGTTACGGCGACCTTACCGAGCACATCTTCGCCGTCGAAACCGGCCTGTCGTCCGATCCGCTCATGAACTGGCGGCTGGAGCAGCTCGACCCCTACGTGCTCGTATCGAACTCCGACGCCCATTCGCCCGGAAAGCTGGGCCGGGAAACCACCCTGTTCGATACGTCATGCGACTATCCCGCGATCTACAGCGCCCTGTCCGATCCGGAAGACGAAGGACTGACCGGGACAGTGGAGTTCTATCCCGAAGAGGGCAAGTACCACTTTGACGGGCACAGGAAATGCGAAAGAAGGATGCACCCGAGGGAAACGATCGACGCAAAGGGCCTGTGTCCGGATTGCGGCAAGCCCGTGACCGTGGGGGTCATGGCCCGCGTGGAGGAGCTTGCAGACCGCAAAGAGGGGAAGAAGCCTCCCCGCTCACGCCACTTTTTCAGCGTGATACCCCTGCCCGAGATCATCGGCGAGGCGAAACAGGTCGGACCCGGAACCAAGACGGTGGACACGGTTTACCAGGCCATGGTCTCGCGTCTGGGCAGCGAACTCGACATCCTCCTGGACATACCGGAAGACGACATCGCGCAGGTCGGCGGTGCCCTGATCGCCGAGGGCATTCGCCGCATGCGCGTCGGAGAGGTGGATATCCTTCCGGGGTATGACGGAGACTACGGGGTGATCAAGTTGTTCAACCCGGAAGACCGGCTGGGAGCCGACACGCAGATCGCCCTGCTTGAAGATCTTCCCGTGAAGGAGAAGAAGCCGGTTCGTGCGGATCCCGTACCGGACGATACGCCGGAGGTGAGGGAGATCGACACGCCGGAAGTGGAGGAAGCGTCCCCGGCAAGCACCAACGGGAAGGCCGGCATCGCGGTCGGGAAGGCCGACGTCGCGGTCGGGAAGGCCGACGTCGAGTTTCCGGTGCCGGCCGTTTCGAAGACGACGACGGCCGCGGACCCGGTAGAGACAGCCCCGGACGTGTCGGACCCGGTAGAGACAGCCCCGGACGGAACGGGCCTGGTAGAGTCAGCCCCGGACGTGACCGGCCCTTCCGCGACGCCTCACGAAACCGCACCATCCGTGACCGTCCTGGAAGCGCATGAAGCTTCGGAAGACGCGACCTCGATGGGCGGTCCGCTCAATGAAGATCAGCAGAAGGCCGTAACACACAGCGAAGGACACCTGCTCATCGTGGCGGGGCCCGGTACCGGAAAGACCCACACGCTGACCCACCGCATGGCCTACCTGGCGCGTCACGAAACCACGCCCGGCCGCATGCTGGCCGTGACCTTTACCAACAAGGCCGCCGGGGAGCTGAAGGCGCGACTGGGCGCACTGCTTGACGGGCAGGACGACATGGGCGGCACGAACGCCATGGTCGGCACCTTCCACGGGATCTGTCTCGCCCTGATGCGCCAGTGGTCTCGCCACGCGAGCATCCCCTTCAGCCTGAGCGTGGCAACGCCCGACGACCAGGACCGGCTGGCCCGCGCGCAATGGCCGCTGGACAACGCCGTGCAACGAAGGACGCGGCTGGAGGAGGTCGCCCGATGGAAGGCGTCGGGCCGCAGCGGTGAAATCCCGGAAGCGGTCTCGGCATACACCCGGCTCCTGCGACGGCACGGGCTCCTTGATTTTGACGATGTCATCCTGGAAACCACGAAGCTCCTGAGGTCGGACGAACGGTTCCGGCAGAGTGTGTACGAGCGGTACCACCACATTTTCGTGGACGAGTATCAGGACATCAATCCGGCCCAGCACGACCTGCTGAAGATCCTGGTGGAAGGCGGCGCGCGGATGACCGCCATCGGTGATCCCAACCAGGCGATCTATGGTTTTCGCGGAGCGGACACCCGTTACTTCCACTCTTTCGAGGAAGACTTCCCCGGGGCGGAGGTTCGGTACCTCAGCGAGAACTACCGTTCCGCGGCTACCTTGCTCGACGCCTCGTCCCAGGTCGTGCGCGCTTCCGGCCCTTCGACGGCGCCACCGCCGGTCGCCGCGCTCTACGTCCAGGGACGCCTGGTCATCCGGGAGACCCGGTCGGACCGTGCCGAAGCCGAGTACGTCGTGCACCAGATCGAACGCATGGTGGGCGGCACCAGCCATTTCTCCCAGGACTCGGGACGGTTGGAACACGGGGCGGACCCGGGCGAGGAGCGATCCTTCGGCGACATCGCCGTACTGTACCGGGTGAACAGTCAGAATACCGCCCTGGTGGCAGCCTTTGAACGCAGCGGAATACCGTACCACGTAGCAGGGGATACGTCCCTCATCAACCGGCCGGGCGTGCAGGAGATCGTTACCCTGCTTCAACTGGGCGACGGACGGACCGTCACCACCGGCTCGGCGCTGCGGTGCCTGTCTTCGACGATCGACGGGCTGGGGGACCGGACCGTGGAACTCATCGAGGAACTCTGGAAAAAACGCAACCAGATCACGATCGACCACGTGGCGGAACTGATGGATCACCCCCGCCTGCTCATGAAGCGATCCAGGAACGGCGTGGAAGCCCTGTTGAGCGACCTGAAGACGATCAATTCGGACCTGGAGAAGCGGACGGCAGCCCATATATTGGAGAACCTGGCGCGCTCATCCATCTGGGACAAGCTGAAGTGGCGTTATCCCAGGGCGGATGACAGCCTTCGCGAGCTCACCCGGTACGCCCGAATCGAAACGGAATTGCCGGTCATGCTCGACAAGCTGCTGCTCAGCCAGGAATACGACGCTTTCGGCGAAGCGTCGGAGCATGTTAACCTCATGACTCTGCACGCGGCCAAGGGGCTCGAATTCCCGGTCGTCTTCGTCGTGGGGTGCGAAGACGGGCTGGTGCCCCTGCAACACGGCGGTGAGGCGGCGGACGTGGACGAGGAGCGCCGCCTGTTCTACGTGGCCATGACCCGGGCGAAAGAACGGCTTTACCTGGTTCGGTCCGGGAAGCGCATGCTGTTCGGGGAGGTGCGTTCCACCCGGCCGTCACCCTTCCTGACCGACATTGAAGAACAGTTGAAGCAGTACGACAGTACGCAGAAACCGAAACGGCGCCAGCGCAAAAAAGCCAAGTCCAAACCGACGGACCAGTTGAGCCTGTTCGGCTAGAACGGTCCCCATGCAATCCGGACGGGTCCGTGTATCGTGAAAGGAGACCCCCATGTTCAATGCGAAGCGTGTCCTGCCGATCGCGCTCATCGCTGCACTTTTAGCCTTAACCATGTACACCGTGGCCCGGCCCGGCGGCGAGCCCGCACCGCGATCCGGCGAGACCAGGCAGACCGGGCAGACCGGGCAGACCGGGCAGACCGGAGAAATCGCGCTGGCGACCGAGCAGACCAGGCAGACCGGTGAGATCGCGCTGGCGACCTTTGCCGGGGGCTGTTTCTGGTGCATGGAGCCGCCCTACGACGAATTGGATGGCGTCATTTCGACCATCGCGGGTTATATCGGCGGGACAACGCCAAATCCCACTTACGGGCAGGTAACCACCGGCCGTACGGGACACACCGAAGCCATGGAGGTCCGTTACGACCCGTCGAAGATTACCTACCAGGAACTGCTGGACGTCTTCTGGGTGAACATCGATCCCACGGTGGACGACCGTCAGTTCTGTGACAGGGGCAACCAGTACCGCGCCGGGGTCTTCTATCACGACGCCGAGCAGAAAGCGCTGGCCGAGGCATCCAGGCAGAAGATCATCGATTCCGGCCGGTTCGACCGCGTGGTGACCGAGGTCACCCCCGCGTCGACGTTTTACCGGGCCGAAGAATACCATCAGGATTACTACATCAAGAACCCGTTGCGGTACAAGTTCTACCGGTACAACTGCGGCCGTGACCGCCGCCTCGAGGAACTGTGGGGCGACTGACGGGATCATCCGCGACGCACCCGGCGACCGGACAGCCGCACCGATAACCAATTGGAGGCCTTGCATGGCTGACCTGGAAAACCTGATAAAGACCACACTGAGTGAAATGAGGGAGATGACCCGGGCGCAGTCCGTCGTCGGCGATCCCGTGGAGGTCGGGAATACGACGGTCGTCCCCCTGGTCAGGCTCGGTTACGGCTTCGGCGGAGGCGGCACATCGGGAAAGGAAGGGGACCGGGGCGGCAGCGGCGGCGGCGGCGGCGTACAACCGGTGGCCGTGCTGGTCGTCAGTGACGGGGAAGTCCACCTGGAGCGCATGGCGGGCCAGTCCGGTTTCTCCTCGGCCACGAACTCGATGGCGGATCTCGTGAAGTCGGTGCTGGACCGGTGGTTGAAACACCGATCGGAAAAGAAAGCTGAACCTTGATTCCGAACTTCGAACTCTATCTGCTCATACCGGTCGCCGTCCTGCTTTCGGTGCTGATGCTCCTGGCGATTCCCGTGACGATCTCCTTCTCGGTCGTTCGCAGGGAGGACTTCTCGGGCAGGATCACGTTCGGGTGGCTGTTCGGCCTGCTCCGCGTCAGTCCTTCCCTATCGACCGGCGCCCGTCGAAAGCGAAAGCGCAGGCGTCCGGCCCGTGCGGCGGCCGAGTCGGCCGAATCAGGTGAAGCAGACGAACCAGGCGGACCGGAGGCCCCGTCCGCGCGCACTTCGGCCGACCGTAAGGCCGACGGAAAACGTGCTCCGGTGGAACGCTTGCGCCGGGTACTGAAGACGAGGGGATTTGTCCGGTGCGTGCTGAGGTTCCTGCGTGACATGGCCAGGTGCGTTCGATTCGTGTCCCTGCATGTCGCGGGCCGTTTCGGACTGGACAATCCCTGTGACACGGGCCGCCTCTGGGGTACTTTCTGCGCCTTTACCGGATTCCTCCACGGCGCCGAGCGCGTGCGGCTGCGGGTCGAACCCGATTTCGACGAGGCGGTATTCGAGCTGGATGGCCGGGGCGAGATCCGTGTCATTCCCGTCACCCTGTTCCTTCCCTTCATCCGGTTCTTCCTTGCGCCTTCCACGCTGCGCGCGGCGTGGTCGGCGGCCAGGCGGACCGGACGGGCCAAGTCGGACGGGCGGATCGGGCGGACCGGGCAGACCGGGCGGACCGGGCGGACCGGGCGGACCGGGCGGACCGGGTAACTCCAGGCGGCCTGGTCGGCGTCCAGGCCATCCACCGATCAAAGTCAGGAGCATGCATGTCATCGTCTCTTCGCAGCGCCCGCTGGTTCGGACCCAGGGACAAAGTGGGGTTCATACATCGAAGCTGGATGAAGAACCAGGGGCTTCCGGACCACGTCTTCGACGGCCGGCCCGTCATCGGCATCTGCAACACCTGGTCGGAACTGACGCCGTGCAACGCCCATTTCAGGACCATCGCGGAGCGGGTGCGCCGGGGCGTCTACGAAGCGGGCGGGTTCCCGGTCGAATTCCCCGTCATGTCCCTGGGCGAACCCCTCATGCGGCCCACCACCATGCTCTTCCGTAACCTGGTCAGCATGGACGTGGAAGAGACCATCCGGGCCAATCCCCTCGACGGGGTCATCCTGCTCGTCGGTTGCGACAAGACCACCCCGGCCCTGCTCATGGGCGCGGCGAGCTGCGACCTGCCCACCCTGGCCATCTCGGGCGGGCCCATGCTCAACGGCCGGTTCAGGGGGCGGAATATCGGGTCCGGCACGGACGTCTACAAGTTCAGCGACGAGGTGCGCGCCGGGACGATGAGCGAGGAGGAGTTCCTCGAAGCGGAATCCTGCATGAACCGGTCCACGGGCCACTGCATGACCATGGGCACGGCCTCCACCATGGCCAGCGTCGTGGAGGCGCTGGGCCTGGGCATGCCCGGCAACGCCGCCATCCCCGCGGCCGATGCCCGGCGGATGAAGCTAGCCCACGAAGCGGGCGCGCGCGTAGTGGAGATGGTCCGGGAGGACCTGCGCATGTCCCGCATCGTCACGCGCGAGGCCCTGGAGAACGCCATCCGGGTCGTCGGGGCCGTCGGGGGATCCACCAACTCGGTGGTGCACCTGCTGGCCATCGCGGGCCGCCTCGGCGTCGATCTCTCCCTGCAGGACTGGGACGAGCTGGGCTGCGACGTCCCGTGCATCGTGAACCTGATGCCGTCGGGCAAGTATCTGATGGAAGATTTCTACTACGCCGGTGGATTGCCGACCGTGATCCGCGAACTGGGCGACCTGATCCATCGAGATGCCCGGACCGTGAACGGCAGGACCATCGGTGAGAACACGGCCGATGCGCCCTGTCACGACCGGGACGTGATCCGGACGCTGGACGCTCCGTTGACTCCGACCGGAGGACTCGCCGTGCTCCGGGGCAACCTGTGTCCCGACGGCGCCATCATCAAGCCCTCGGCGGCGTCGCCCGGACTGATGCGGCACCGAGGCCGCGCCGTGGTGTTCGAGAACATCGAAGACCTCCACGATCGCATCGACGATCCGGACCTCGACGTGGAAGCCGATGACGTCCTGGTGCTGAAGAACTGCGGACCGAAGGGATATCCGGGCATGGCCGAGGTGGGGAACATGCCCCTGCCGTCGAAACTGCTGCAGCGGGGCGTCACGGACATGGTCCGCATATCCGACGCGCGCATGAGCGGCACGGCCTTCGGCACCGTCGTGCTTCACACGGCGCCGGAAGCCGCCGCGGGCGGCACGCTGGCCCTCGTGCAGGACGGCGACATGATCGCGCTGGACGTCGGGCAGCGCCGCCTCGAACTCGAAGTGCCCGAGGATGAACTGGCCCGAAGGCGAGCCCGCTGGTCGCCGCCGGACCCCGCGATGGACCGGGGATACTGCCGGCTGTACGTGGACCACGTGCTCCAGGCCGACCGTGGCGTGGACTTCGATTTCCTGGTCGGCGGAAGCGGCGCGCCGGTCGCCAGGGACTCACACTAGCGCTTCAGGGAGGCGGGTATGCTCAAGGTGCCGGACGGGGCTCCTTTATCCTTCGCGGCGAACGGTTTCCTCCTCGTCGAATCCGTTTTCACGGCGGAGGAAATGGCGGCCTGCAAGACCGCGGCGAAGGAGCTGGTGGAAAGCACCTCGGGGCCGTCGGGCGTTCACGTGTGGATGTGCGACAACATCCCGGTCCGCTTCGCGTCGGTTTCCCGCGACCTCCGAATGGCGGCCATCCTGCGGCCGCTGATCGGCCCGCGTATCGAGTTCCTCAGCGCGAAGCCCGTGTTCAAGTCCCCGTCGGTCCACTTCGCTTCGCCGTGGCACCAGGACCAGGCGTACTGGGGCGGCGCGACCAAGTGGTCCGCCTGGATCGCGCTCGAAGACGCGACCACGGAAAACGGCTGCCTGCGGGTCATTCCCGGCTCCCACCGCCGGAAGCGGGATCATGCGTCCGTACGGGACGCCAGGGGATTCACCAACCGCGTCTCGGACGATGAGCTCGAGGGCGAAACCATCATCGACGTGGAAATGAAACAGGGGGACGTGCTGGTGTTCCACGACCGGCTGCTGCACAGTTCCCATCCGAACCGGTCCGGCCGGGAGCGCTGGTCCTTCATCCCCACCTACCGGAACGCGGATGTGCCCGATACATCCACGGTCTGGAACACCTCGAAACCCATGGACACGCCTGGCCGGCACAGTCCGACCCAACCCAAGGAGAAGTAATGAAAATCGCCCTGCAGGAAAGCCTGCTCCCCGGCGGCACGCTCGACGAGAAACTGGATTTCGCCGAGTCATTGAACGTCGAAGGCCTCGAGGTCTCCGGAAGGGGTCCGGCCCGGCGGATCGACGAACTGGAATCCGCGCTGCGGAACCGCGCCATCCGGCTCGTTTCGCTCTGCGGCCAGGGCACCTTCGACTTCCTGGACCCGGACGCCGACAAGCGGAACCACAGCATTGCCGAGGCGAAGGAGAACCTGCAGGTGTGCGGGCATTTCGGCGCCGTCGGTCTCATCCTGCCGCCCATATTCGGGCCGCCGCGCCTCCCCGACCTCACGCCGCTGGCCGACGCCGTCACCCTGGAAATGCAGCTGCTGACGGAGATCGTTCGGGACCTGGCCGCATTCGCCGCAGAGCAGCAGACGAAGGTATTGCTGGAACCGTTGAACCGCTACGAGGAGCACCTGCTCAGGCAGCAGGAGCGGGGCATCGAGATCATTCAACGGGCCGGCGATCCGCCGTCAGCCAGCCTGCTGTGCGACTTCTTCCACATGCACATCGAGGAGACGGACACGCCGGCCACGCTCAGGCGCATCGGACGCCGTTACGTGGGCCACGTGCACATGGCCGACAACACCCGCCAGGAACCGGGCTCCGGAGACATCGACTGGAAGGCGGGGCTGTCCGCCCTCAGGGACATCGGTTTCGACGGATACCTGGCCTATGAATGCGGCATCACCGGGGACAGTGAAACGGAGAGAAGGGAGACGCTGGCGCGGTCCGTCCAGTTTATCCAGGACCTCATCAAGGAAGGATGATGTCCCGGTTCTCGTAGCGCAGGCGCATCAGGAATTCAGGGCCCAGGGTCTTCCAGATGCGTGTCACCGAGGAACGGGCCTCGAGATGGAGAGGGTCCAGGGTGATCACCTCCATGTAGGCGTCGTGGGCCTCTTCCAGCCTGTCCAGCTTCTCCAGGCTGCGGGCCAGGTCGAAATAACTTTCCACCGCCCACAAACGGTCTTTGTCCCTGGTAATTGCCTCCCGGAATTCGGCCACCGCCGCTTCGTACTGGCCGGCGGCGTCATAAAGTCGGGCGGCCATCAGCCAGCAGGGCACGTAGTCCACGTCCCTGATCCTGGCCATGTGCACGTACCGGATCGCCTCCTTGACTTCTCCCCGCTCAAGGAGCAGGCGGCTCATCCCCACGTAGGCCGGCGCGTAGCCGTCATCGAGCTGCATCGTCCTGCGCAATGCCGCTTCCGCCTCGTCATGGGCGCCCGATTCCAGCAGGCTCAGCGCCTTCGCGTATTCGGCCTCGGGCGTATCGAGCGAACCGGAATACTGCATGGTCTTCGCGCCGCACCCCGCGAACCCCAGGGCCGCTATGACCAGTCCGAGGCCAGCCAAGCTTGCCGCCGTTCTGCTCACAGGAACCTCCCTCACAATAAAACGCCCTGTGGACCGGAACGCCACAGGGCAGCCAGGCGGGAAACGGGGCTCGAACCCGCGACCCTCAGCTTGGGAAGCTGATGCTCTGCCAACTGAGCTATTCCCGCGGGATGGGCAGGACCGAAGACGACCGCTGCACAGGGTATTTTAACCCGGCGGCCGGCGCCATGTCAAGCGAATTCCGGGCCGGATTACGCCTGCGCCTGCGCCGACCACGACCAGGACCACATACGTTACCATGATGTTGGGCCCGGGGTATGTCCCAAAAAAAACTTATGTTGATTTTTATTTCAATCAACATTGACAATATAAAAAAGTATGTGAAACAACCATACACCAGGCGCGGCCAGGCGCAGCCAGGCGCGACCAGGCGCAGCGAGGTACGGCCGGACCGAACCTCCTGCGCTCCGGCTACGTTTCGAGCGATTCCTCTTCATCGAACCGCTCCAGCGCGAGCTGGATCAGGCGGTCGATCAGGTCGGCGTAGGAAACGCCAGCGACTTCCCACAGCTTGGGAAACATGCTGATCCGGGTGAACCCGGGAATGGTATTGAGCTCGTTGACCAGGACTTCGCCGTCCTCCTTCAGGAAAAAGTCCACCCGGGACATGCCTTCGCAGGCCAACACCCTGTGGGCCTTTACGGCGGTCGCGCGGATCTCCTCCGTCAATTCCGGCGGCAATCTGGCCGGAATATCCAGTTCGGCGCCGTGCTCGTCGATGTACTTCGCCTCGTAAGAATAGAACTCATGGGTGGGCCGTACCTCGCCCAGGCCGGATGCTTCGGGCCGGGCATTCCCCAGCACGGCGCATTCGATCTCGCGGCCGCTTACGCACTCTTCCACCAGGATCTTCCGGTCGTGCCGGAACGCTTCCCGCACGCCCGCTTCGAATTCACGGGCATCATGGGCCTTGGTGATGCCGACGGAGGAACCCAGGTTGGCGGGCTTGATGAAACAGGGCATGCCCAGCCGACCCCGTACTTCATCGAAGGAGATCCGGTTACGCTCGGAGGATACGAAGGCCATGAATTCGGCGATGGCGATACCCGCATCCCGCAGCAGGCGCTTCATCACGTCCTTGTCCATGGACACCGCCGATCCCAGGACACCTGAACCGACAAAGGGCAGATTGGCCAGCTTGAGCAGGCCCTGTACCGTGCCGTCCTCGCCGAAGGGGCCGTGAAGCACGGGGAAAATGACGTCGATGTTTCCGGCCGGGCGGTGCGTCGTCGTGGTGGTCACCGGGTCGCTGGGTGCCCCGGGAGCGAGGGTCACCGTCTCGCTCAGGCGGTTCAGGGCGATCTGCTTCGGATCGTGTGCGTTGAGCAGGAATCCCGCCGAGTCGCCCAGGTGCCACTGCCCGGTACGGTCGATGCCGATCAGCACGACCTCGTACCGGTCCCGGTCGATGGCGTCGACGATATTCCGGGCCGACTGCAACGAGACCTGGTGTTCCGCCGACCGGCCCCCGCACAGGATACCCACTCTGATCTTCTTCATGCCGTTTTCACTTTCTGCATGGCCTACATGAAATATTCACAGACGCTGTCGGCCAGGGCCAGTCCTTTCCGGGTCAGGCAGAGCCGCGATCCGCGTTTCGCGAGGAACCCCTCGCCGGACAGGGCATGGATGGCCGGGTCCCGTTCGTCCATGGCGTCGTCCCCGTAGCGGTCTCGAAACACCCGGGTGTCCAGGCCATCCACGGATCTCAGGCTCAGCAGGATATACTCGTGTATACGTTCGTCCACCGAAAGCGTTTCATCCATGTCGGTGGCTTCTCCCCGTTCATCCATGGCATGCAGGTAGTCGGCGAGGCCGCGCGCATTGGCGAGTCTCCGTCCGTCCATGCGCGTGTGGGCCGACGGCCCCAGTCCCAGGTAATCGCCGCCCTTCCAGCAGGATACGTTGTGCCTGCATGCAAAACCCGGTTTCGCCAGATTGGAGATCTCATACTGCCGGAAACCGGCGTCGGAAAGCCGGTCCAGGGCCTGGAAATACAGGTCCGTGTGCCGCCCTTCGTCCGGCAGGTCCAGCGCGCCCTGTTCCGCCAGCCGGGCGTATTCCGTTCCCGGCTCGATCGTCAGGCCGTAGACCGAAAGATGCTCGGGGTCCAGCGCAACCGCCCGTTCCAGCGTATCCGCCCAGTCCGCCGCCGACTGGCCGGGCACGCCGAACATGAGATCGAGATTGACGTTCCGGAAACCGGCTTCCCTGGCGGACGCAAACGCCTTTTCGGCCCGGTCCGCCGTGTGACGACGCCCCAGTTTCAGCAGGATGTCGCGGGAGAAGGATTGGACGCCGATGGAGATCCGGTCGACACCGAGTCCGCGTAGCCGTTTCAGCTTGGGGATGGTGACCGTTTCCGGGTTCGCTTCCACCGTGATCTCGGCATGGGGGGCGACCCGGAACCGCTCATGGATCGTACGGAAGACGCGGTCCAGCTGGCGGTCCGTGAGGCAGGTGGGTGTGCCGCCCCCCAGGAAGACGGTCTCGAAGACGCCGTCGGTCCAGGGCGATTCGCGGCCGCGCCGCTCCGCCTCGGTGTCCAGGGCGGCCAGCAGCTCGTCCACCCGGCCGCCTTTGAGCAATTCAAAGGAGAAATCGCAGTATGGACAGGCGTGGCTGCAGAAGGGAATATGAACGTAGAGGCCGGCCAATGGGTTTGCGCCCCTATCTGCTGTGATTGCGCCCCGATCTACATGACGATTCTTCCGATGCGGTTCCAGCGGACCCGCCACGGAACATGCACGATGTTGTACCCCAGTACGTAGACCAGCGAGGCGACGCTCTCCAGGGGCCTGGACGACTGCCACACCAGTTCGGGGTCCTCGCGGTGGCGTTCCCAGGACCAGTAGATGATGAAGGCGTTGCCCACCACGTCCTCCCGGTCCACGAATCCCCAGTACCTGCTGTCGGAACTGTAGTCCCGGTTGTCCCCCATGACGAACAGGGCGTCCGCGGGGACGATCTTGGGACCCCAGTTGTCCCTCGTGCTTCGGGTCGCCGCCCTGACCGACGGGTCATCGAACTTGACCTGCGGCGGATTCTCCACCATCACGTCGTCCACGTATACGCGCTTGTCCCGGATTTCCACCTTCTGGCCGGAGACGGCGATGCATCGCTTGATGAACATCTGCGCCGGGTTGCGGGGATAGGGAAACACCAGGATATCGCCGGGTTCGGGATCACGCCAGGCGGGCATGCGTATATCGGTAAAAGGAATACCGGGACCGTAGATGAACTTGTTGACCAGCAGGAAGTCTCCCACCTGGAGGGTGGCTTCCATGGACTCCGACGGTATGCGAAACGCCTGGACGACCTCCGCCCGTATGAAGAGGAAGAGCAGTACGGTGAACAGCAGGATTTCCACGTACTCTCTGAGAAGCGACTTGTTTCTTGCCAAGAGTTCGAATCCTCCAGGGACCGCGCCACCGGCCCGGACTGTGCCACCCGCCCGGACCTGGTCCGGACATCCCGGTCCGGATGTTCAGCCTCCCACGGCCGCGCCTTCGCCCCGTATATCCAGTACCGCCAGGAAGGCTTCCTGCGGCACTTCGACGTTGCCCACCTGCTTCATGCGCCGCTTGCCCTCCTTCTGCCGTTCCAGAAGCTTGCGCTTCCGGGTGATGTCACCACCGTAGCATTTGGCCGTGACGTTCTTGCGCAGGGGACGGATCGACTCCCGCGCGATGACGCGGCCGCCGATGGCGGCCTGGACGGCGACCTCGAACATCTGCCGCGGTATGATCTTGCGCAGCCGCTGGCACAGCTCGCGGCCCCACTCGTAGGCCTTGTCCTTGTGGATGATGATCGACAGGGCATCCACCAGGTCGCCGTTGAGCAGCAGGTTCAGCCTGACCAGGGGCGAGGTGCGGTATTCCAGGAAGTCGTAGTCGAAGGAAGCGTATCCGCGGCTGATCGATTTCAACCGGTCGTAGAAGTCGAAGACGATCTCCGACAGCGGCAGTTCGTACTGCAGGGCGACCCGGGTCGGGTCGAGGTATTCCATGGCCTTGTAGACGCCCCGCCGGTCCCGGGTCAGTTTCATGATATTTCCGATGTAGTCGTGCGGGACGACGATCTGGGCCTGGATAAACGGCTCCTCCACGGCGTCGATGTACGAGGCTTCAGGCATGTCGGCCGGGTTGTCCACCATGAGCACTTCGCCGGCGGTGGTCGTGATCCGGTACTCCACGCTCGGCATGGTGGCCAGGATCGTGAGCCCGTATTCCCGTTCGAGCCGCTCCTGCACGACTTCCATGTGGAGCAGTCCGAGGAATCCGCAGCGAAAGCCGAATCCCAGGGCCACCGAAGTCTCGGGTTCATACACCAGGGCGGCGTCGTTCAACTGGTACTTCTCGAGGGCTTCCTTCAGCGGTTCGTAATCTTCCGAAGTCGCCGGGTAGAGCCCGCTGAACACCATGGACTTGGCCTCCCGGTACCCGGGCAGTGGTTCGTCACAGGGCCGGGCGGCGTCGGTGACCGTGTCGCCCACGCTGGCGTCGGCCACGTTGCGGATGTTCCCGATCAGATAGCCGACCTCCCCGGCCGTGAGCGCGTCCACGGGGGCCTTGTCGAAACGGAGCACCCCGGTCTCGGCGACTTCGAACTGCTTGTCATTGGAGCACATCCTGATTTGCATGCCCGGCTTTATTTCGCCGCTCACGACGCGTACGTAGGGCACCGCGCCCCTGTATTGATCGAAGATCGAATCGAAGATGAGGGCGCGCAAGGGACCGTCATCGGGTTCCGGGGGCGGGATACGGTCCAGGATGGCCTCCAGCACCGCTTCGACCCCGATACCGTCCCTCGCACTGGTCAGTACGATATCATCGGGGTCGACGCCCAGCAGATCCACGATCTGGCCCGTCACGACGTCGACCCGCGCGTTGGGCAGATCGATCTTGTTGACGACCGGGATGATGGTCAGGTCGTTCTCCAGGGCCAGGTACAGATTGCTGATCGTCTGCGCCTCGATGCCCTGTACGGCGTCCACGATCAGAAGCGCGCCTTCACAGGCCGCGAGGCTCCGGGAAACCTCGTAGGAAAAATCGACGTGACCGGGGGTATCGATCAGATTCAACGCAAAAGACCGTCCGTCCGGCGCATCGTAGGACATGCGGATCGCGTGGGCCTTGATCGTGATGCCCCGCTCCCGCTCCAGGTCGAGATTATCGAGCATCTGGGCGCGCATTTTCAGGGGAGACACGGTGCCCGTCATCTCCAGCAGTCGATCCGCCAGCGTCGATTTGCCGTGATCGATATGCGCGATGATGGAGAAGTTGCGAATGTGTTCCGTCGACATATAGAAACCGCCCGGTCATCCCGAAAGCAGGGGAATCCGCCGCCTTTGCAAACCGTATGCAACAGGGTGAAATAAAACGATTAAGGCGCGGAATGTCAACAGGTATGCGGGAGGGGAAGAGCCCGGTTCGCGGGTGCGAAGCGGGGGTTCCCGGGCAGGATGCGCGACGGCTGTTCGGCCCGTGCGGGCAGGCGTTTCAGTACCGTCTGCCGATCCGGAAGCTCGTACGGCCGACATCCGGGTTCTCGGCCGCGCGTATGAGCAGGTAGCCGACCGCGAGAGTGGTAGCGACCAACAGCATGGAACCCCATTCGACCGAAGTGGAGGCCGGGATCGGAAGGTGGTTCAGGACTGCGCCCGCCTGTGCTTGCAGATATGCCTGGATATCTCGAATCGCGGTCGTCACCGGACCGGACACTGTCTGAACGGGCGGGAAGTTGCCCACGATTTCAGAGAGTGACGCACGGTACAGCCACACCAGTGCGGCGGCGGCCAGCGTAAAGACGAAGACGAGACGGGGAAAGACCAGGGCCGGCGCGAACCACGATGACGGCGGAGGCGCGGGCAGCTGCGCCATCACGTTGGCCAGGAAGGCTTCGGTGGGTTTGGCGGCCGGGGCCGTTTCGACCGTTTCGATCAACGCGTCGAGCACCGCCGCCTCCGCCCTGCAGCGTTCGCAGCCTGCCAGGTGGGCATCCAACATGCGGCGCTCATCCGGGGAAAGCGCCCGGTCGACCGCCTCATACACCATTCTTTGTGCAGATTCGCAGTTCATGATCATTCGGTTCCGGGGATGCCGGGTCCAGTGCCTAACTCAGCGTATCGGGCTCGATGGACCGGTAGATCAGCTTCCGCAACGCGGCACGGGCGCGGAACAGCCGGGCCTTGACGGTACCGATCGGCAGTTCCAGCGCTTCCGCGATCTCGTCGTAAGACAGGCTTTGCATATGATACATCGAAATCACCGCGCTGTAAATAGGCGGAAGCGCCGCCACCATGTTTCTTACCTGGTCCCTGAATTCAGCCTGCTCGAACCGTTCCGCGGGGTCCGCCGACGGATCGGGCAACTGCATCGGCAATCCGTCTTCGTCGTCCTCCGGTTCCGAAAGGGAAGTGGTGGACAGATCCCGCCGGGAACGACGCGCCGAACTCAGGCTTACGTTGACGGCGATGCGGTAAAGCCACGTTGAGAACCTGGAATCCCCGCGAAACCGGTCGAGGCTTCTGTAAGCGCGGACGAACACGTCCTGCGCGGCCTCTTCCGCGTCTTCCCGGTTCCCGACGATCCGCAGCGTCAGGTTGAATACGGAAACGCTGTGCCGCTCGACGAGGCGGGCGAAGGCCGGCCGGTCTCCCTCCCGGGCCCTTGCGACGAGCTCCTCATCGCTCAAATCCATGGGTCGCCTCATCCTGTCTCAAGCGCATCACAGCCATGAACAGGGCCGTTTCGCCCGACAGATTCGACCCCTTAAGGGATCCCGGTCGGTATCCCTATTGCTTATATGACTATCTGGAATCTACAAATGTTTCAGCATACGGTCATGCTTTTCTTATGGCGGTAACGGCAAATCAATTTAACTTTTAGTTTCTGAAACAAATCGATCGACTTTCGTGTCGAAACCTTGAGAAGCAGTTGAGGTCAGGTTGGTCGACTGGCGGGGCGATCTCCGATCGGAGGCAGGATATGGATAGCTGGAAGGCCTGGGCGGTGTTTTTCATCAGCGTATGCGTCATGGTCGTTGTCCTCGCGAATCTGCGCTACGATGAGGCAGCCATCGCGGCCATTGCCATCCCCTTCGGTCTGGGCATCTTCTGCGCGTTGCTGGGGTATTTGAAAAGAGGACGGGAAATCAGACACCAGGAACGCATGGCGATGATCGAGAATGGGATTTACATCGAAGCCAGGAAGCACGAGACCGGCGCGCCTTCTCTTTTCGTCGTACTCCTGGTGGGCATCGGCCTGGCCACGGTCATCGCGAGCGACGTGGAGTTCTTCGGCTTCGTCCTGCTGTTCGTGGGCATCGGCCTGATCGTGCGCGCCAGGTTGCAACACAACAGGAACAATGCCAGGGAGGTCCTGCCGCCGGTCCAACCCGCTAGCCCGCCGGCCCAACCCGCAAGCCCACCGGCCGCGGAAGAACCGCAGGCGCCGGCCGCGGAAGAACCGCAGGCGCCGGGAAAAGAGGAAAGGTAACACAGCCGTGCCCGACAAGACACTCTACAGATCCGCATCCAACCGGATGATCAGCGGCATCTGCGGCGGCCTGGCCGAGTACTTCGACGTGGACGCTTCCGTGCTGCGTATCGCCATGGTGGCCTTCACGGTCATCACCTTGCCGGTATTCGGCCCCTTCGTCTTTCTGGCATACCTGGTCTGTGTCTTCATTATACCGCGGGATCCGGGCTTGGCCGCCGCGGCGGCCCCCGCGGCGGCCTCTGATTCGCCCGCCGATCCAGGGAATTCGGACCAGCCGGAACAGGACGTGCGGCAGGTTGTGGAGAACCAGCCCACCAACCGGAACAACAGCATGGTCCTGGGCGGCCTGTTCATCCTGCTGGCCGTGATCGTACTGACCTGGTCCTATGCACCGGATTACGGGCGATTCTCCTTCTTCCTGCCCATGGTTCCCATCGTGGCCATCGGCGCCGCGGTATTCATTTTGTTCGTCTACAGAGGGCAGATCATGGAGTTCTTCAAACATCGACGGCTGTACAGGCTGAATGAAGGCAAGAAGATCTTCGGCGTGTGCAACGGCCTTGCGGATGCCTTCAACCTGGACCCCACGCTGGTGCGTATCGGGTTCTTTATCGCTTTTCTGTTTTCCATTGGAACGGTAACGCTGATCTACCTCTTCATGGCCTTCATCATGCCCGAAGGACGTCCCGAGCTTCCCGCAGAAGACGGATAGTATGTGACGTGCCGCTTCGAACCGCACGACCGCCGCCTTCGGTCCGCACTCCTCGTCCGGTACCGCCTCAGGCGTCCCGGCGGTTTCGGACCGGACCTCTTGAATCGGCTTGACAAGCGGCGTTCAGACGACTAGCGTATTTCGCGATCGGTCAGTACCCGGGACCGGTCGCTTTTTAATGCCACATCGACGAGATGTGTATGAGAAGAAAGCACAATCTACGCCTGGCCCGCGCCATACAGTGCATCAGCGGCGTACTCGCCGTCCTGACGATTTATCCTTTAGTCCGCGTGATCTATCCCTGCTGGCGCCGGTTGAAGGGCACGGGCGACCAAGGGGAATCGGGCGGCACGGGCGACCACGGGGAATCGAGCAGCACGGGCGACCCGCACGCAACCGGCCCGCACGCAACCGGCTCGCGCTCATCCGGCCCATCCGAACCGCATGGCGGACCGTCCAGACCGACCGGAGAATCCACTGCCCAGAGCAAGTAGGCCGCTGTGAAACTCATTGTCACCAACGACGACGGTATAGAGGCACCTGGCCTGCTTACACTCGAGGACCTGGCGGCGCAATGGGGCGACGTGGTCGTGGTTGCGCCGGCGGAAGTACAGTCGGGCGCGGCACACCAGCTGACCAACAACCAGCCTATTCGCGTGGATGAGCTCGGGGGCCGCCGGTACAGGGTATGGGGCACGCCCGCCGACTGTGCGCGCCTGGCGGTCAACCAGCTAGCGACCGACGGGGACTGGTTGCTGTCCGGAATCAACAACGGGGGCAATCTCGGAGTGGACGTCTACGAATCAGGCACGGTGGCCGCCGCCAGGGAGGCCGCCATCCACGGCTGCAAGGCCATGGCGCTGTCCCACTACACGGCGGACAGCCGGGAGATCGACTGGCCGCTGGCCGCGGAACGGCTGCGGCCGGTCCTGGAACGCCTGCTGCGCGAGGACCCGGAAACCGGGGTTTTCTACAACGTCAACCTCCCCCACCCGGATCACGACGAAACCCGCCTGGAGGTCAAATCCACTCCGGTGGACACGAGTCCCTTCCGCATCACGTTCACGCCGACCGAAGACGGTTACCTGCATAAAGGGATCTATCACGAACGGCACCGGAAGCCTGGCTCCGATATCGACCAGTGCTTCAGCGGGCATATCTCCCTGTCGAAGATCCGGGTCTGACGGACCATCCTAGTTCGTCAGGCAGTTGACCACGCCCTGCAATCCAGCGCCTTGATCCACCCTGGCCAACCAGGCCTGAAAGTCGGGGGCGAGTGGCGCGCACAGACCGGTCCCGGTCAACCATAGTGCACGGAGGTTGGTGAGGTTGACGAGCTCGATGGGCAATGGACCCGCCAGTTGCGTATTGTTGCTGAGATCCAATTGCCAGAGACTTGTCATCCCGCCCAGCCCGGGTGGGACTGGACCGCTAAGCAGGTTGGATGAGAGGAAAGCCCGTTCAAGCGCGCGCAGTGCGCCCAGCTGCGGTGGGATCTGACCTTGCAGTCCGTTGTTGCCGAGATGCAGGAAGGTAAGGTTCGAGAGGTTACCCAGTTCCGGCGGGATGCTCCCCGATAAACTATTGTGTGACAGATCCAGGGTCTCAAGCCCGGGAAGTCCACCCAGCGATGCTGGTATCGCGCCACTGAGTTGATTGTGATTCAACCGTAACCAATTGAGTCTGCCGAAGTTCCCCATAGATCGGGGGATTTCGCCACTTAACCTGTTATTGGACAGTACCAGATAATAGAGATTAGACAGGTTCCCCAGTGTCGAAGGAATCTCGCCGGTCAGCTGATTACCAGGCAGATACAGCGTGGTAAGGTTCCGGAGTTCCCCCAAAGATGAAGGGATATTGCCGCTGACTGTGGACATAGTGATGATCAACGTCCGGAGTTGGTCCAATCGACCCAGCTCATCAGGTATCTCGCCCTTGATGCCAATATCCCAGAGCTCGAGCCTTTGAAGCTCGTCGAGGTCCCCCAGTTCCGGCGGCAATACCCCGCGCAGACCGTTTCGATCAAGAACCAGTTCTACTACACGGCCTTCCGCATTGACCGTGACCCCGTACCAGTCGCCCACGGGCCGGGAACTCAACCAGTTTTCGTTGTTCGACCACCGGGAACCTCCCATGGCTTCGTAAAAAGCGGCAAGGGCCGCCTCGTCTTTGCTCACCGGCCGTACATTCACCCGTATGACCGCCGACGCGCTGCCCGACATGACGGTGACGACGGCGCCTCCCGCCGACAGCGCCGTTATCACGCCCTGGCTGTTTACGCTGACGACCTGAGGAGCACTGATCGACCAACTCAGAATCGGATTCGTGATCCGGGCGTTGTCCTGGTCCCGCACCGTGACCGTTGGCTCCGCCGTATCACCGACTTTCAGGTTCAGTTGCGATGGCGTAACGGTTACGCGTGCAGGAACCTGGGAATGGGAGTCCGTGGGCCCCTTATCGCCACAGGATGCGATGGGCAGGCACAGCCCGCACAGGACGACTGTCAGTACGGAACGTTTTATATGGCCAGTCAAAATCGATGCGCCTTTCCGTGCATCTGAAGACCGGGGGCCTTTACGGGCTCGACCCCCGCACTCTTTCACCGCGAAGTATACATGCATGCAAGGTTTTAAGCCTGTCTGTATTCGGCGACGGCATGTAATATAATCGTTCGATGTATCCATTCACAACCTGGCATTGATCCTCCTGTCGATATCGGATCTTTGTTCGCGAATCTTTTTAGACGGCCGTCACCGTACACCGGGTCCAGACTATGCCATTCATTACCATTATTGGCCGGGGGCACTCCGGTACGCGGACCATGTCTCACACGCTCTACACAAGCGGTGTCTACATGGGCCGGACGATCAACGCCTCGGGCGACAAGGTGCCACCGCACGACCTGTATGACGCCTGCCGAATCTTCGCGAAGTACGTCAGATGGACCGGCGGCACTTCCTGGGATTTCTCGAAGGCGCTGGAGATGGACATCGACCCTGGATTCGTGGAGAAAGTGAAAACCTACCTGGGGGACGTGCTGGAAAACAGTGCCCCGTTCCGCGGTTGGAAACTGCCGGAAACCACGCTCATCTATCCGTGGATCGTCCGCATGTATCCCGATATCCGGTACATCCACTGGATCCGGGACCCCAGGGACGGCATCCTCGCCCCGCACAGGACGGACGATCTCGGCGACTTCGGCATTGCGTATCCGGACACGGCGGACATCAGGCGGCAGCGGGCGATTTCGTGGCTGTACCAGTACCGGCTCATGAAGGCGACGCCGGTGCCCGGCCACCTCGTGACCGTCCGGTTCGAAGATTTCGTGCTGAAACAGGAAGAGACCCTCCGCCGGCTTGAAGCCTATCTCGGCATCCCCCTCAGCCGTATCGTCGTGCGGCCCGAAGCGGTGGGGCGGTGGAAGAAGGCCGAAGGCGCGCTTCCGATGGACCTGCTGGGCGAAGCGCTGGCCGAGTTGGGGTACGAGGTCTGAACCGGCGGTCTGGTGGCCAGGTACAAGGTGCGGCAGCGTGTCCGCCGGGCCGGGCTGTACGGCTGGTAGCGCCGGCCGGGCTGCACGGCTGGAAGCGCCGGGCGCGCTTAACGCCCCTCCCGCCGTGCCAGTTCCTTCAGCTTGTCGACGCACCGGTCGATTTCGTCCGTCGTGTTGTAGTAGTGGGTGGAGACGCGAAGGCCCCGGTGGCCGTCCCGGTCGTGATCGTCCACGTGGAGTCGTGCTTCCTCCTCCATGGGACCGCGCCACCGCGCAGCGTCGATCCCGTCGAACTCGAAGATGGTGGATCCCGGAGACGAGATGTCGTGGGACAGGCTGGTGAGCAGCCGCAGTCCGGGAACTTCCAGGAGGGCCTTTCTCAGGTAGTCCGACAGCATGCGCAGGCGCCGCTCGATATTGCCTATTCCGATGCGGTTCAGGAAGTCCAGGGCGGTGCCGAGGGCCGCGCGCACGGGCAGGTCGTAGGTGCCCTGGATTTCGTAACGGCGCGCGTCGCCGCCCGGTTCGGCCGCGGGTGCGTAGAGGGTGCTGAAGGAGGGCTGCATGGCGCGGCTGACATGGAGGAATCCCGTGCCGGCGGGACCCAGGAACCATTTGTGCAGGCTGTTGGTGTACAGGTCGCTGCCGACCTCGGCCAGGTCGACGTCCAGCATCCCCACCGCCTGGGCGCCGTCGACGGCCGTAATCAGCCCGTGCTCCCTGGCCATGGCGCAGAGTCTTCCGACCGGATACAGGTATCCCCCCCGGGTGACGTGACAGAAGAAGAGCACTTTCGTCCGCCCGTCGATCGCCGCGGAGATACGCTCCAGGATGTCGTCCGCTCCCACCAGCGGGCTGGGGATAAGGACTTCCCGGACCTCGATACCGTATCTTTCCGCCCGTACCTTCCAGGGCCGTACCGCGCTGGGATGCTCCTGCGTGGTCATCAGGACCCCGTCCCCCGGCGCCAGGTCCAGTCCGTTGACGATATGGTAGAGTCCCTCGGTCGCATTGCGCGCCAGGGCGATTTCACCCGTCTCCGCACCCAGGAAACCCGCCATGGCCGGCCTGAGCTCGGTCTCGATGTAGCCGTGGAAATCCCGCTTGGCCTTCGACGGGTTCTCGGACATCAGGCGGAATCCCGCGGCGACGGCATCCCGAACGGGCTTGGGAGGCATGCCCAGGGCGGCGTTGTTGAGATAGGCGTGGCCCGGCTCCAGCATGAACTGGGACCGGACCTGGGACCAGTAGGCCTGGTCTCCGGGATCGATGCGTTCGGTCTGCGGTGCGGAAATGGAAGTAAACATGGGTGTGTTCCGTCGTCCTGTGGAGAATTTGAATGCTCAGACTGAATCGGGGATGGCGCGTCGCGTGTCAGATCCCCTCGAGATCGTCCTGTGACAGCCAACCGTTCTTTCCGTCCGGCAGGCGGATTCGGAGCCAGTCGTCCCGGTGTTCGACCAGCTGGACCTTGGCGCCTTCGTGCAGCGTGAAAACCGGTTCGGATGATACGTCGGGACCCGTTCTGACCACGGCCGTCGACCGCAGGACGATCGCCTCCTCGTTCACCAGGCTGTCGTAGATCTTGATGCCAAGGAAACCGGCGGCCACGAGCAGCACGAGGCAGGAGACCAGGAGCGCGTATCCGGTCACGGACCGTGTGCGCGGCCGGCTAGCGAGCAGAAAGCCCACCAGCGCCAGCGACGCGAGGAACCCGGCCGAGGTGGCGGCGACCGTGGCTTCGTTCACCGTCACGCCGTCAAGCGCCTGCCGGCCGAACCAAGGCACTTCGCCCGCGATCTGGTCCGTCGTCCGTTCCTTCGCGAGGTCCAGGTTGTTGTGCAGGTCCTCGTCCCGGGGCATGAGGCGTGTCGCCCGCTCGTACGCCAGGATGGCCAGGCCGATTCGATCCTGCTTGTAATAGGCGTTCCCCAGGTTGTAGTACACGTGCCCATTGCGTACCCCGCGTTCAATGATGCGTTCGTACGTCCGGCTGGCCTCCGGGAATCTCCCGCCCTCGTACAGCAGGTTGCCCTGACGGTACAACTCCGCGGTCTGCCGGTCCACCTGGTCGTCGGCGCAACCAGTGGCCGCAAGCGCGATGGCCAGGACGACCAGACATATCCCCCGGGCCACACCCGGCCCTGGGACCAGGCGTCGAGCCCCCGCGACCGGGCGTCGAGCCCCCGCGACCGGGCGTCGAGCCCCCGCGACCAGGTGTCGAAAACCCCGGGCTTCCGGTCTCCGGTCCGGGTTCGAGGCGGACGCCGGCGGGCCATCCGCGCGCATATGGGGTATCGGGGTGGCTTTCAACGGTCTCGGGATAGCTGGGATTCGATGGATTCGATACCTCTCCGGGCCTTGTCGTGCAGGTCGCCGGCATGTTCCGCCGTATGCGCCGTCGGGGCGAACCGGGCCAGGTCGCAGGCGTCGAGGCAGTCCCTGACCAGGGCGGCAGTGTCTTCGTCCACGCCCCGTTCCCTGAGCAGCTCGACGACGCGGGGGGACGTCAGGCCGGCCGTCGGGAGGTTGCACCTGTCGGCGACGTAACCGTACAACGCGTTGGAAATGCCGGTGAAGGCCTGGTCGAGCGCACTTTGTTCCAGCTGCTCCCGGGAACGGCGCAGCAGGCCGATGGCGGTGTTTCTAGCCCGGCGGCGCCGGGCGAAACCGGCGTCACGCCGCAGGCGATGGGCGTGGGATCGGTACAGGACCGTCGCCAGGATCGCCGCGACGGGCAGGCCATGCAGCAGCAGGTACCAGGTCGACCGGAACAGGACCTCGCCCTGATCGCCCAGGTAGACCGTTTCGGGTTTGATGTAGTGGATATCTTCGCGTATCTGCCGGACGACCGATCTGCGCGGCATGCCGACGACGGCCGCCTGCGTTCCGCTGGCCGGCAGGACGGAAATCGTTATCGGTTCGGTCGTCGTAACCCGGTAGGCGTCCGTATCGGGATCGAAGAAGGGAAAGGCCAGCGAAGCGATGGTATGGTCGCCGGGTACCGTGGGGATGAGCACGTGATCCCAGGTCTTGGTACCGGAAATCCGCAGCCTGCCTGACGCGTATTCCGCCCGGTTGCCGGACTGGTATTCCTTGACATCACCGAGCGGCGGCAGTTCGGGATCCTCCACGGTCTTCAGGTTGCCTTCTCCGGTCAGCTCGATCGTCAGCGTCACGGGCCGGTTCACTTCCGTGGTGGCCTGATCCACCATCGCCTTGAGCGAGAAGTCGCCCACCGCGTTGCGGAAACCGTCGGGGCGGCCCTCACCCGGCAGCGGCAGCACCCGCACGGTCTGCTCGCCGGACACCACCCTGATCTGGCGCGTATTCGAGAAAAAGGTGTCGAAGGGATCGGAGAGGAAGCTGTCGAAGAGACTTCTGCGGGACCGTTCGGCCTGCACGTCACAGATCATAGACAGCGGCTCGAGGGTCAATTCCCCCGTCACGGTGGGGAAAAGGGCGATCGTGCGCAGCGTTGCAACGGCGTACCTCCGGCCGCCGATGATCTCTTCCTTGAAGTCGAGGTGATGGGCGGAGAAAAGCTCCTCCATCCAGAAGCCGGTGTAGGTCGGGACCACGTCGTAACGGGCGTTCGACAGGCCCAGACGGGTGTAGAGCGTATAGGTCACCGTCACCTGCTCACCCAGGTAGGCCCGCCGCTTGTCCAGGTTGGTCCGGATGTAGACCGTATTCTCCAGGTCCGGCGTGGCCGCGGCATCCTGCGACGAACCCGTGGCCGATGACTGACCCGCGGTCGATGACTGGCCCGCGGCCGAAGACGGTGAACCGCCGGTCGGCGCGGCACGGGATGCGCCCGGTTGCGAAGAACCCGATGCGCCCGGCGTAACCTCTATCGTGATCGGCGTCGTTTCGTGGGCGACGCCGTCAAGCGTCACTTCGGCCGCGTCGATGACGAAGGTGCCCGTCCTCCGGGGTTTCAACTGGTAGATGAACCGCACGGACCGGGAGGAGGAAAGTTTGCCGTTCACCAGGTTGAAGCTGGAGGAGGAGGAAGACGTGCTGCCGATGACAATGAAGGGCTGCATGTCGGGCAGGACGGGTTTCGGGACGTCACCCAGTTCGGACCCGGAGACCGAAACCGTCAGGATCAGCGTCTCGTCGATGGTCATACGGGTTCGGCTCACCTCGGCCGTGACCGAGACTTCCTGACCCGGCACGGCCCGTGCTCCGAACAGCAGCAATACGATGAGACCGGTCTGCATGCACCGTTTCATGGGTTCAATCCAGGTATCCCTGGGTCCGCAGGAACTCCGCGTTCAGGATGGACGTACCCGCGGCCCCCCGGACGGTGTTGTGCGAAAGTACCACGAATTTCATGTCCAGCACCGGACAGGGCCGGATCCGGCCCACCGTCACGGCCATGCCGTTTTCGGCGTCGCGGTCCATCCTCGGCTGCGGCCGGTCCGGTTCCTCGCGCACGATGACCGGTCGCGCGGGAGCGAAGGGCAGGCCGAGTTCCTGGGGCGATCCCCGGTGGTTGCGAAGCGCTTCGGCGAAACCGTCCGTATCGGTCTTGTTCTCCAGGGCGACGGAAACGCATTCCATGTGGCCGTCCTGGACGTGTACCCGGTTGCACTGTGCGCTGACGACGATTCCGGCATGCTCGATCCGGTTGTCCCTGAACCTGCCCAGCAGCTTCAGGGTTTCTCGCTCCATCTTGTCTTCTTCTTCCCCGATGTACGGCAGCACGTTATCGAGGATCTCGAGGGAGGGGACGCCCGGGTAACCGGCCCCGGACAGGGCCTGCAGTGTGGTGACCGCGACCTGCCGTATGCCGAAGTGGTCGACGATCGGCTTGAGCGCCATTGTAAGACCGATGGTGGAACAGTTCGGATTGGTCGCGATGAACCCGCGGCCATACCCCCTGCGTTTGCGCTGATAGTCGATGATCGCGCAGTGGTCCCCGTTGACTTCGGGAACGAGCAGCGGCACGTCCTCGTCCATGCGGTGATTCTTCGAATTGCTGACGACGGGGTAGTCGGCCGCCGCGAAGGCTGCCTCGATGGGGCCGGCCACCGCGGAATCCAGGCCCGAGAACACCAGGTCGCAGTCCAGTCCCGGTTCGCAAAGCGCAACGGGCATCGCGCGCACGGCCTCCGGGACCGGCGTGTCCAGCCGCCAGGTCACGGCTTCCGCGTAGGGTTTTCCGGCCGACCGCTCCGAGGCCGCGACGGCGGTTATCCTGAACCACGGATGGTCTTCGAGCAACTGGACGAACCGCTGCCCGACCGCCCCGGTAGCGCCAAGGACCCCTACTTTGATTTTATTCGTCGACATTTCATGCTCCCGGATCTGGTATGAAGGTCATGGATGATCGCCGCCCGGCAGCGCCCTGGCCGCCTTGATCAGGTCTCCGAACAGGCCGCCCGCCGTGACCTCCGGCCCCGCGCCCGGTCCCCGCACGATCAGCGGGTTGTCCCGGTACCGTTTCGTGGTGCACACGACCATGTTGTCCGGGCCGGCCAGGCTTCCCAGGGGGCTGTCCCGGTCCACGTTTTCGAGGCCTACCCGGCACGTGCCGTCCCCCACCGTGGCGACGTACCGCAGCACCTGGCCGCGATCTCCGCCGGATTCGACCCGCTGCGCGTAGGCCGCGTCTTCTCCGGTCAGCATGGCCATGAACGCATCCACCGACGGTGCGTCCAGCAGTGCATCGGAGACCATGCCCTCGATCTCCAGGTCGTCGAGTTCAAGGCGGTATCCGATCTCACGGGCCAGGATCAAGGCCTTCCTGGCCACGTCCATCCCGTTCAGGTCGTCCCGTGGATCGGGTTCCGTGTAACCGAGTTCCTTTGCCTCCCTCACGATCTCGGAGAAAGTCCGGCCGTGGTCTAGCTGGGAACAGATGTATCCCAGCGTGCCGCTCAGACATCCCGCGATCCGCGTTACCACGTCCCCGGTATCCACCAGTTCTCTGACGGTGCTGACGATGGGCAGGCCGGCGCCGGCGGTCGTTTCGTACCAGTACCGCATCCGATCGGCGCGGCCCAGCCGCCGGATCTCTTCGTAGGCGGCGCTCCGGTCGGTGATGGGCTTCTTGTTGGCCGTCACGACCGGGACGCCCCGGCGAAGGCAGGCCAGATGCACTTCCGTCATTTCGGCGGACGTGGTGTCGACAACGCACAGGTTCCCGGGCGGATCGCCCGGACCGCCCGGACCGCCCAGCAGGCGATCGATCATGGCGGCCGCGCCCGGGTAGTCCTCGCGAATGTCCCCGTCTTCGAGCAACCGGTCCAGGCCGCCGGGGCCGCTTAACGCCGTATTGAGTCCCCCTGGATCGAAAACCAGATGGTTCCGGCCGCAGATGCCGATGTATTCAAAGGAAAGACCGGTAGCTTCGGCCAGGGAGCCGGCGCGGTCCGCCACCTGCCGGATCAAGGCCCCGCCGATATTGCCCTTGCCGAATTGAAACAGGTTAATCGTGCTCAAAATCTCCGTCCCCTCCCAGTCCGAATGACGCGTGCACCAGTTGAACCGTCTTCCGCAGGTCGTCCCGGCCGATGATAAATGAAATGTTCAGCTCCGACGAACCCTGGGCGATGGCGATGATGTTTATTCCGTGTTCGCCGAGAATGCCGAATGTGCGGGCCGCGATGCCCGGGGTGCCCTTCATGCCGCCGCCGACCACGGCCACCACGGCCAGGTCGGATTGAACCGAGATTTCCTCCAGGCTGCCTTCGGCGACCTCGTGACGAAATTCTTCCTTCAGCGCCTTGACCGTTCCCGGGCTGTCTCCTTCGCCGACGACCAGGCAGATGTCGTGCTCGGAGGAAGCCTGTGTGATCATGACGACCTGGGTCTTGCGGTCCGCCGTGGTCTTGAACAGCCGCGCGTGGGTATCCGGCGTCCGGCTCAGGTTGGTGCCCTCGACCATGATCAGGCAGAGCCGGTCGATACTCGTTACGGCTTTTACGCCCAGCGGTGCGGAGCGGGTGCGCGAAGTGATGAGCGTACCGCCGTGCTCGGTCCGGAAGGTGTTCCGTATCCGGATGGGAATCTCCTGTTTCACCGCGGGCAGCATGGTCATGGGATGGAGTACCTTGGCGCCGAAATAGGACATCTCCGAAGCCTCGAGATACGAAATCTCCTTGAGGACGCGGGCGTCCTCGACGATCCTCGGGTCGGCCGTCATCGCACCGTCCACGTCCGTCCAGATCCAGACTTCCTCCGCCTGCAGCGCGCTGGCGACCAGGGAGGCGGTGTAATCCGAGGCGCCCCGCCCGAGGGTCGTGGTCACGCCTTCGTCGGTGGATCCGATAAACCCGGTAACGATCGGAATCTGGCCCCCAGATACCATCGGCGCCAGGCCCGCCGAAAGCCGCCGGTCCGTCTCGGCGAAATTCACCTCTGCCTCGGTGTAGCGCTCGTTCGTCTTCACATACTCCCGCGCATCGACGGGCAGGGACGACAGGCCGGCCGATCTGAGCGCGGCCGAGACGACGACCACGGAAAGGCGCTCGCCGAAGGAGCTGACCAGGTCGACCGAACGAGGGGAAAGCTCCCTGAGCAGCGTGATGCCGTGCAGGATGCCAGACAGTTCGTCGATGAGCCCGGCACAGACCTCGAGGGCCTGTTTCCGCTCTTCTCCATCGGCCAGGGCGCGGATCGTCTCGTCGTGACGTTTTCTCAGCGCCGAGAGGGAGGCCGTGGGCTCCGTTCCCTCGCAGGCCTGCGCCGCCATGTCACGGAGGGCGTCGGTCACCTTGCTCATGGCGGACAGGACCACCACTGTATCGTGTTCGCGGTACTTTGCGACGATCTCGACGACTTGTCGAATGGCCTCCACGCCGCCTACGGAAGTGCCGCCGAATTTCATGACGATCATTGCGCTACCATCGCGATTCTCCGGCCTGCCTGGTCCGCCTGGTCGGCCTGGTCCGCCCGGCCCCCGGACCGCCCGGCCCCCGGACCGGTTACCAGTCTTTCTCCGGATTGACCTGCGTGGCCTGTTGTCTGCGCAGCCGGCGCTGGATGTCCTGCTCGTCCCTGTTCAGGGCGTTCAGCAGGCGTTCCGCCTCCGCCCTGCTCAGTTCCCCTTCACGGGGCGGCGGAGGCGCTTCCGGGCTGTCCTCTTCATCGGGTTCCGGTCCCCCGTTGTTCCGGTCGTCCGGGTCTTCCCGTTCGTCCGGGTCTTCCGGGTTGTCCTGGTCCGCCTGGCCTTCCTGGCTGGCCTGGTCTTCCGGGTCCTCCTGCCGGTCCTGCGCGTTCCTGCGTTCCTGTTCCTCCTGCTGCTGAAGCTGCCGCATCACGTATTCCAGGTTGTATTTCATGTCGATATCGTCCGGCTCGATCCGCAGGCCCGCTTTGTAGGCCTCGATGGAATCCTTCAGCAGACCCATGCGATAGAGGCTGTTACCCATGTTGTACTGGGCCCGTCCACCGACCGGCGCCTCGCCGTCCAGCGCGTTCGCGTAGGCCTGTACGGCCGAGGGATACTGGTCGGAGCGGTACAGCGCGTTGCCCCGGTTGTAATGCAGTGCCGGGTTCTCGCCGTCCTCCGCCAGCGCCTCCTCATAGGCCGCCAGCGCCTCATCGTATTTTTCCTGTTGATACAGTTCGTTGCCGCGGGCGTTCTTCACGGCCGGCTGCCAGCCGAGAAACAACAGGATGACCAGGATTGCGCTCATGGCTTCGGGTTCCGTTCCCTACGATTCGTCGAGCAGGCCGCGGTCCCGGATCACGGTGTCCGCAACCAGGAGCAGCAGGCCGAAAAACAATATATACTGGAAACGTTCAACGTACTGCGTAAATTCTCTGCTCTCGAACTCCGCTTTCTCCAGTGACGCGATGGTGTCGTATACCAGGTCCATCTCCTCTCCACCGGGCGAGGCCCTGTAGTAAGCTCCTCCGGTCGTTTCCGCGATATGTCGCAGCGTGGACTCGTCCAGGCGGCTCATGACCACTGCGCCGGACCGGTCCCGCATATGGCCGGCGACCCTGCCGTCCTCGCCCGTGACCGGTATGGGTACCCCCTGCGGCGTGCCGATGCCCACCACGTAGACGCGGACCCCCTGGGCGGCCAGCTCCGAAGCGACGGCGAGCGGGTCTTCCTGGTGGTCTTCTCCGTCGGTGATCAGCACGACGGCCTTGTACCCCTCGTGGTCCTGCCGAAACGACCGGCCCGCGATGCGCAGCGCCTCCGCGATGGCCGTACCCTGGGTACCCACGGTCCGGGTATCGATGCCGTCCAGAAACAGATCCACGATGCTGTAATCGGTGGTCAGCGGGCACTGGAGAAAAGCGGACCCGGCGAATACCACCAGGCCGATCCGGTCGTTACGAAGCTTCCCTACAAGGGACCGGACGGCGTACTTGGCCCGTATGAGGCGGTTCGGCCGGACATCCTCGGCCAGCATGCTGTTGGAAACGTCCAGCGCGGCCATGACCGAGAACCCGGTCTGGCGCACGGTTTCCGACCGGGTCCCGAACTGCGGGCGAGCCAGGGCCAGCACGAAACAGACCAGGGCGAGGAGCACGAGGACAGCCTTGACCGACTGTCTTCTCGCCACGGTTGAACGGGACAGCCTGCCGATCAGTTCCGGTTCTCCCAGCTGCCTGAGGGCTTCGCGCCTGCGCCGGAACCGCGCGGCGAAGAACAGGACGAGCAGGGGCGCGGCCGCCAGGAGATAGAGGAATTCAGGTTGTGCAAACTGCATGTCGGCTCCTCGGCCGATACACGCCGCCACCGGGCCGTACGTGCTACGGCAGTCTTCTCAGCCGGGTGTGCGACAGCACGATATCCGCCAGTAAGAGAAACATGGCCGGAAAAAGGAAATACCCGAACAGTTCGGTGTACCTCGAGTAGGCGATGACCTCCATCTCCGTGCGTTCCAACGCGTCTATCCGCTGGTAGATGTGAGACAGCATCTCGGCATCGGTCGCCTTGAAATAGAACCCACCCGTGATCCGCGCGACCTCCCTGAGCGTGCCTTCATCGATTTCCGTGAGGGCGAGGCTGCCGTCCCGGTTGCGCGCGTACGTGCGGCCCAGTACGGGGTCGTCGACCGGGATGGGCGCGCCGCCCTCTTTCCCGATCCCGATCGAGTAGATCTTGATCCCCAGCGCGCCGGCCGCCTTGGCCGCGGTGATGGGGTCGATCGCTCCTGTGTTGTTCACGCCGTCGGTAAGCAGAATGACCACTTTGCTTTCGGCGGCGCTCTGCCGAAGCCGGTTGACGGAATTGGCAATGCCCATCCCGATGGCCGTACCGTCTTCGGTCAACCCGATCTCCACCTGGTCCAGCAGGCCGAGCAGCACGTCGTAATCCAGCGTCAGCGGGCACTGGGTGAAGCTCCGTCCCGCAAAAACCACCATGCCGATCCGGTCGTTCGTCCGTTCCCGGATAAAGTCGGAGATCACGGACTTGGCCACGAAAAGGCGGTTGCGGGGCTTGTAGTCTTCCGCCCCCATGCTCCCGGATATATCGAGCGCCAGAACGATGTCGATCCCCTCCGTCATCACTTCCGCGCCTTCGGTACCCGTCTGCGGGCGGGCCAGGGCGAGGATGGCCAGGCCGATGGCCACGGTGCGCAGTGCGGTGGGAACGTGGCGGTACTTCAAGGCGGACGCGGGTTTCAATCGCTGGACAAAGGAGATATCCGAGAAGCTCAGTCCGCCCCGGCGTGCCTTCAATCGACGGCGGTACGTCCACAGGAGCACCGGAATGATCGCGAGAAGCACCAGGATCAAGGGTGTGGAAAAGAACATGGGGCATCAATCCTTTGCCGGCTCAGTGACTTCCGACACTTCAGGCGGGCGTGTCCGCTCGACGATCTCCCGTCCCTCCCGCAGCGAAAGCGACTGGCGATGCGATTTCGGCGTAAACCTGGCGAATTTGACCATGTCGCATTCTTCGAAGAGTTCCCGGACGACCCGGGATTCTTCGTGGCCGACCTGGCGCGCGTTCAATGCCGCCAGCAGCTCGGAAGTCGTGTATTCCATCGCGGCTATCCCGTAGCGCCCGGACAGGTACCGGCGCAGGATTTCCGACAGCGCGGAATAGTGGGCTTTCACGCGTCCCTGGGTCAGCCACTCCTTCAGGGCCAGCCGTTCCAGTTCTTCCAGGGCGATCTCTTCGGGCGGGCGTTCGATCGCCGGGACCGTGCCTTGCGGGTCCTCCCGGTTCCTCCGGCGCCTGATGTAAAGGAATACGGCCGCCGCGACGGCGAGCAACGCCAGTCCGGCGATCAGCCAGTAATACCAGGGCGCCCCGCCGGGGATGCCCACCGGAGACTTCAGATCGCGTATATCCGAGGCATCATCATCGATCACGCTGACGACGGAAAACGGAATGGCCTCCGATTCGGCGGATATTTCGGTGCCGTCCGACAGGACGCACTTGAGCGAAAAGGGCGGGATGGAATGCTCGCCCGTCCGATACAGGGTGAGTTCGTACCGGAGCAGATCGATGTTCGCGCCGCCGGGTCCGGACAGGGGTCCCGCATGCTCGAAGGACAGGAGATCGAAACCTTCCGGAGGCGTCCCGGATTCCGGCCATTCGATCGCGGAGTTGGCGGGACTCTTCACGGTGACCCGGTACAGGAAGGGATCGCCCACGGTAATCCGGTCGCGGTCCACCGAGGCCTCGATCGAAAACCCGGGATCTTCTTCCTGCGGTCCCGGGAAGGCTCCGGTGTCGACCGGGTCCGTCACGACGGCCACCAGGACGGTGGCGAGTATACAGGAACGCCTCACCGCATGCCGCCTCATGTCACGATTTCGGTGTCTGGGCGACCATTTCGTTGATCCGGGCGATGAACCCGGCCCTGGCCAGGGAAACGACGGGGCTGTTCCTTTGCTTGACGTAGACCAGGTTTTCGTCGCCGGGGAGGGATTTGCCTACGATGAGTGACAGGCGCTCTTCCGGAACGTTGTCCCGCCCCCCGACCTGCAACGTCAGTTCCATGACCGGCCGGTCCAGTCCGAAGGTTGCCAGGTCCGCTTCGGGGTCCGCCGTTACGAAGGCCTCCGAATACAATGAATCCAGTTCGCTGAAGGCCCGGCCGACCGAGATCGCGTCCGCGTCGCCCGTGGAAGGCTCTTCCAGTTTCCACACGACTCTCTGCTTCTGGTCGCGGCGCACCCGCAGCCGTTCGTCGGCCGTGACCACTTCGAACATGTGTACCTCGTAGCCCTTGAACCGCAGGATCTTGTTGTCGCGCAACTCGATCGCGGAAGCCGGCATGCGCTGCAGGCTGGCGGCGTCCACCGCGTAGATCCATTCTTCCGCCGGATCCATGACGTAGGTGAACTGCCCGTCGCCGGAGTCCGACCCGACCATGATTTCCTGGGGGTTCACCCGGTCATCGATCGTAAGCGAAAGGCGGGCGACCGGTTGCTCGAAACCGTATGTCGCTCTGTTCGCGGCCGTCGCCGGGATGTGGTCCCGCACGCGCATGATCTCCAGGCTGTCCAGCATGGCCGTGATGAACTGGTCATTCGCTCTCAGCTCGTAAGGCGACGTCATCCGCCAGTCCTCGAAGGCATGCTTGACCAGGGCAACGTTCTCGTCTCCGATGTTCATCGAAAAAGTGGGGACCCTGTGGGACCGGAAATCGAAGGCCGTGAGGCGCCGGTAGAAATCGGGCTCCCGGTCCAGCTGCCGCGGAACCGACATCGAGACCGAATACACGTTGCGCCTTTCGCTGGTCATGGCGTAGACCTGGCCCATCTCCTCATTGCCCAGTGATAGCGTATGGAGGACGCTGCCGTCGCCGGATTTCACGGTCGCCGACATCACCGGATCCGCCAGGCCGTATCCTGCAAGCGAAGACGGCGCGTCGTCGACAAAGGTAACGGCCGTGGTGTTGATGATCGTACTTAACGCGTTGATCACTTCATCGCGCTCCGCCGGCAGCCGGTAAGGCGCTTCCACGCGCCAGGTCCCGAAGGGGTCCAGCCTTAGGACGACGCGGCGGCCGCCCTTTTCGAGGACAATCTCCTCCACCTCGTTCTGTTCGACCCGCATCAGCCTGCGGTCCCGCAGTGCATCGGTCGTCTTGCGCAGGTTCCCGTTGATCTGCGCGGAGATGAGAAACACGCGCCGCGTGCCCTGTTCCACGGCGTAATGGGCCGCGCCCGTCGGGTTCACGTCTCCCAGCTGCAATACCATGGGGCTGTCGAGACCCCGGATGACCTCGACGGACGCCGACGGCTGCTCGAGGCCATACTCCGCCAGGACCTCCGCCGAATCGGCGATGGTCCGGGCCGGGGACAGGGCGGAGAATTCCCGCAGCAGCGTAACCACGATGTCCGGGTCCGCCGCGTAGCGGACCGGATCGGTAATCACCCAGCCTTCCAACGGGACCTTCTCGATCGTGGTGACCGCGCCGTTCACGGCAACCTTGATCTCGACGACCTCTTCCGCGTTGAGCTCGAACACGCGCTCGGCTACCGCGACTTCTTCTTCCTCGAGCACGAAGAGGAAGAAAACTGCCGCCAGCAATCCCAGGATCACGGCCAGCACGATCGTGTACCGTCCACCGCTCACGGCGCTTCGCCTCCTATTTCCTTCTCCACCACACCACGACGCCCGCGATCAGGATGCCGATGGGCGACAGGATGCCGGTGACGATGAAGATATCCCGCATCTGGCTCAGCGAGATCTGAACCAGCCTGGTGTCGCTGGACTTGGGCCGGATCGCGAGCAGGTCCTCCTCCTGGGCGAGCCAGTTGAGGATGTTCAGGGCCAGGTCGCCGTTGCCCCCCCGTATGATGTGGGCATTGGACGCGAAGGATGATGTGCCGACGACCACGATGCGGGTCTTCAGCTCGTGCTCCTCCGGCCGCATCGCCATCTCCTGGGGCGTCAGCGTCCGCATGTCCCTGCGAGGCAGCGCCCTGGGGACGGCCGTGATGGCCACGGCGATCGAAATGGGACCGGGCTCGTCAGTATCGGGGTCCAGCACGGGTACGTACTCAATGTCTTCTTCGACCGATCCCGGTAGTGTGGTCTCCGCCCAGCTGCGGGGGCCTGTCATGGCGATGGTCTGTATCTCCACGGTATCGTCGGAGGCCGATGCCGGCTCGACGGACCGCACCAGCGGGAAGAAACTCACGGTGCTGCCGAGCGGGCGCGTGATAGGATGGGCCGGGTACTGAATGACGGCCGGCATGAATCTATCCATGCCGGGCAAGCGACCCACGGCGCTCTCGTCGATCACAACGTTCTCGCCGATCCGCACCTTCCAGTGGGCGAGGAGCGCCGACAGATCGGCGCTTTCACTATGAAAGTCGGGATTGATCAGGAACAGGGCGCGGCCGCCGCGGTCCAGGTAGTCGCGAATGGCTTCCTGCTCGTTGCCCACCAGATTGGTCCGGGGACCCGCCACCACGAGGACGCTGCAGTCCGCCGGGACTTCTACTTCGCGGAGTAGCGAAAAGCTCCGGACGATGTAATTTTGGTCCTCGAGCAGCTGGAGCAACCTGTTGTAGCCGGCCTGGTCGGTCAGGTTGACGTTGTGCTCGCCGTGCCCTTCCAGGAAGTAGATGGTCTTCTGGCCTTCCCGCGTGACCTTGACCAGCGCGTTGGTCACGCTCGACTCAAGGTAGCGGTTGATGTGCTCGGTTTTGTCTTCGCTCTCGAACACGATCGTTCCGTAGGCGGAGATATTGTACTGGCGGGCGATGCTGGGCTCGCGATCGGGGTCTACAAATTCGTAGGTGATGTGTTCCGAGTGGTACTGAAACTGATTCAGCATGTCGTCGATCTGGTGCTGTTGCATGGCTTCGGGCCCGCTGGATCTAAAGAATCCAACGATGTGGACGTCCTGTTCCAGCTCTTCCAACACGCTGATGGACAGGTCCGCGAGGCTGAACCGCTTGTTGGCCGTCGTGTCGTACCGCTGGGAGTACCGCGCGCCGATCAGGTTCAGGAAGGCCAGGATGCCGATCACCAGCAGGACCAGGACCGCGGTGTTGGCGCCGTACCGCGTAGTGCGCCGCCCCAGCAGGTTCCACACCGTCTCCCACTCCAGGACCAGCCAGGCCGATCCGAGCGCCAGGCCGGCCAGCAGGACGATCAGGGCCGTGCGCGGAGTCGTCGCATCCGAGGCGTAGAGATACCCACTGACTACGATCAGGATGAGCCCCAGGTATCCGGCGGTTGAAACGAGACTCCTCATGTACGGTTATCTCCCCAATTCAGATTTCAGACAACTTGAAAGCGCGGGACCGGTCGTCCATTCGGGACCGGCGTCAACCTCGCCATCGCGTCGATTCAACCGATCGGACCGTGATGAAAAGGCCCAGGAAAATGAAACTCAGGAAAAAGAGGCAGTCCGCCGAGTCGATGATGCCCATCTCGAAGGTATTGTAGTGCCTCAGCACGGACAGGTATCCGACCACCTCGCCCAGAGTTCCGGTCATCGACTCCGCCACAACATCCAGTATCCAGAGTATAAGCGCGGCGCCGAAGCAGACCACGGCAGCCACGATCTGGTTCTCCGTCAGCGAAGAGGCGAAGAGCCCGATGGTGATCACCCCGCCCCCGAGGAGAACAAGACCGAGGTAGCCGGCCCATATGGGATCCCAGTCGGGATCGCCGTATACCTGGAGCACCAGCGGGTAGATGATCGTCAGCCCGATCATGGCCGTGTACAGGGTGAAGGCCGCCAGGAACTTGCCCAGGATCACGTGCCAGTCGCGGACCGGCGAGGTCAGCAGCAGCTCGATCGTGCCGGTCTTCTTTTCCTCGGAGAGAATACGCATTGTTAGCATTGGCATCATGATCAGTACTGCCACGAAACTCATGGTATTGAACAGCGGGCGCATGATCATCTCGTTGATGTTGATGCGCTCCATCATGGTCGGGTACTGCGCGACCTGCATGAAATACTGGGTGTATTGCTGTAAAAAACTGAAAAACATGAGACTTATGAAAAAAATAAATACGGTCGAAAGGGCGTAGAAGATGGGTGAAATGAAATAGGCCTTCAATTCACGTCCCCATATGGCCAGCAATCCCTGCATCGTCAGTCGCCCTCCTCTTCCTGGGTCGTCAGCTCGAGGAAGATCTCCTCCAGGCTCATGCCGGCCGTGGTGAGTTCCACGAGGTCCCAGTTGCTTCCGACCACCGAGGTTGCCACCTCGGAACGGAGATCCCGTCCCGGAACGACGTCGATTTCGTACTGCCAAAGGCCGTCGCCGAGGGAAGACCTGGTCTTCACGTCCACGACGCCATCCTTCTCCTTCAACAGGTCCATCACCTCGCTGACCGGTCCCCGGATCTGCGCGGAAATGGACTGCGAACCTCGCAATTGCGCATCGAGGTTGGCCGGCGTGTCCCCGGCCACGATCCGGCCCTGGTCGATGATGACCACGCGCTCACAGGTCTTGCTCACCTCGGGCAGAATATGGCTGCTCAGAATGATGGTATGGTCCCCGGCCAGGCCCTTGATCACCTCCCGGACCTCGTTGATCTGCTTGGGGTCGAGGCCGTTGGTCGGCTCGTCCAGGATCAGGACGTCCGGATCGTGGATCAGCGCCTGGGCCAGGCCCACCCGCTGGCGATACCCCTTGGAACAGTGGCCGACGATCCGGTGCTCGACCTCTTCCAGGGCGGCCAGCTCGATCACGCGGTTGACGGCCTTCTTGCGATCGCGGGACGGGATGTCCTTGATCTTGGCGATGAACTCCAGGTAGGGGCGGACCCGCATGTCAAGGTAGAGGGGTACGTTCTCCGGCAGGTATCCCACCCTGCGGCGCACGTCGAGGGACTGGCTGAAGGTATCGAAACCCGCCACCCGGGCGGTGCCGGCCGTCGCGGGCATGAAGCACGTCAGCACCCGCATGGTCGTGGTCTTGCCCGCGGCGTTCGGTCCAAGGAACCCGAGGATCTCGCCCTTTTCGACCTCGAAACTCACGTCCCGGACCGCGGTAAAATTTCCGTACTTCTTGGTCAGGTCCTTTACTTCGATCACGTCAGGCTCCCAACGCCGTCGTCACAACCTGCGCGCGAAACGCGCGGCGATTTTCAAAGTATCCTAATTTATGGCACAAAGTGATGTAAAGCAAGCCTTTGTTGCCATCCGATCACCGTGCGAATTTGCGTTCGCGCAGCTTAAAGAACTGCAGCAGCGGATCGATATAGGGCTCGTCCGTGCGGATGTGGATGGCATCCACGCCGGTCACCCTGAACTGCTGGTCGCGCGCTTTGCGGAGGGCTTCGTTGTACTCGGCATACTGCCTGCGCCAGCCGGCGTCGCCGGTGTCGACGAGTACCTCTTCTCCCGTCTCCGCGTCCTGCAGCTCGATCAGGCCGACGCTAGGCAGGCTGAGTTCCCTCGGGTCCGTGATCGTGACCGCGACCACGTCGTGACGCTTGCTGGCCACGCGCAGTGGCTTCATGTAGTCCTCGGTCAGGAAATCGGACAGGATGAAGACGATGCTCCGGCGCGTCAGCAGCCGGTTCAGGTATTCAAGCGCCTGCGTCAGGTCGGTGCCGGTGTGACCGGGCTGGTTGTATAACACTTCCCGGATCACCCGCAGGATATGGGTCCGGCCCTTCTTCGGCGGGATGTACTTCTCGATCTGGTCGGTGAACATGAGCAGGCCGACGCGGTCGTTGTTCTGGATCGCCGCGTAGGCCAGCAGCGCGCAGATCTCCGCGGTGATCTCGCTCTTCATCTGGTTCACCGTGCCGAAATGGCCCGATGCGCTGACGTCGGCCATGAGAATGACCGTCAGCTCCCGTTCCTCGATGAACCGCTTGATATAGGGACGTCCCAGGCGGGCGGTTACGTTCCAGTCGATCGACCGGATCTCGTCGCCAGGTTCGTATTCGCGCACCTCGGCGAACTCCATGCCGCGCCCCTTGAAGACGCTGTGGTACTCGCCGCTGAACACGTCGTTCACGAGATGCTTGGTCCGGATCTCGATCTGCCGGATCTTCTGGATGATCTGCCTGGGTATCAAGGGATCTCTACACAGTCGAAGACGCGCTGGAGAATCTGTTCAGAGGTCATGTCCTCGGCCTCGGCTTCGTAGGTGACGATGACGCGGTGGCGCATTACGTCCATCCCGATCGACTTCACATCCTCAGGCGTCACGTAGCCCCTGCGGCGCAGGAAGGCGTGCGCGCGCGCGGCCGTCGCCAGGTAGATCGTCGCCCGGGGCGAAGCGCCGTACTCCACCAGGTCGCGGATTTCGGCGAGCTCGCCGTATTCCTCCGGGTTGCGGGTCGCGAAGACGAGGTCGACGATGTACTGCTTGATCTTGTCGTCCATGTAGACCCGGTTGATGATCGACCTCGCCCGGACGATATCCTCCAGGGACACGACCTGCTCCACTTCGGCCGGTTCGCCGGACGTCATGCGGTTCAGGATCTCCAGTTCCTCTTCCTTGCGGGGATAGGTCGTCGTCAGCTTGAGCATGAAGCGGTCGACCTGGGCCTCCGGTAGGGGATAGGTCCCTTCCTGCTCGATGGGGTTCTGCGTGGCGAGTACCAGGAAGGGGTCCTCCAGCGGGAAAGTCTCGTCTCCGATGGTGACCTGGTGCTCCTGCATGGCTTCCAGCAGGGCGCTCTGCACTTTCGCGGGCGCCCGGTTGATCTCGTCCGCCAGGATGAGATGGGCGAAAATCGGACCCTTCTTGGCGATAAACTCGCCGCTGCCCGCCTGGTAGATCATGGTGCCCGTGAGATCGGCGGGGAGCAGGTCCGGCGTGAACTGGATGCGCTGGAACCGGGCCGAGACCGTCGACGCCAGGGTGCGCACGGCCAGGGTCTTGGCCAGGCCCGGCACGCCTTCGAGCAATATGTGCCCGTTGGTAAGCAGGCCGATCAGGAGGCGTTCGATCATGTACTGCTGGCCGACGATCACCTTGCCGATTTCCGAGATCAGCCGGTCGACGAAGACGCTCTGCTCGTAGATCCGGTCGTGGATGACCTTGATGTCGTCCGGTGTATTCGTGTGGTCTGTGGTCATGTTCATCCTTCAGTTGGAGCCGGACGGACCGGCCGGACCAGGCGGACCTTGCTAGCCAGATTGGCCAGGCTGGCCAGGCTGGCCGGAAGACGAATCGGTCTTCGAGGAAGCTTCGGATTTCGACTTGTCACCGGAACCGGACGCGTCGGAGGACCCGCCGCTGGACTTGGCGTCGGACTTGGTGCCGTCGGATTTGGACCCGTCGGACCCGGACGACGAGGATTCCCGGTCGGCCTTCTCGGCCTGCTTGTAGTTCTCGCTCCGGTAGTCCGTGGTGTAGAATCCATCGCCCTTGAACAGGAAGCCCGCTCCACCGCTGATGAGGCGTTTCACGGCACAGCCGCATTCCGGACACGTGGACAGAGGATCCGCCGTGATCGACTGGAACTCGGAGAACTCGTGGCTGCATTCGTTGCAACGATACTGATAGGTAGGCATGCGTTCCTTCCTAACAAAACCGGCGTCGACTGGGTTAGCCGACGCCGGTCTTCACGTACCAGAACTGCCCGGCAGGATGGTCTGGAGGCCTACATCATGCCGCCCATGCCGCCCATGCCGCCCATGCCACCGCCGCCGCCGTAACCGCCCGGCGCGGGAGGTGGCTCCTTCTCGGGGATGTCCGTCACCAGGGTCTCGGTGGTCAACAGGAGGGACGCGATGCTGGAAGCGTTCTGCAACGCGATGCGCGTTACCTTTGCCGGGTCGATCACGCCAGCCGACATGAGGTCTTCGTAATCGCCCGAATTCGCGTTGTAACCCACGGCGCCATCCTTCTGCTTCACGTGCTCGATGATGACCGAACCCTCCGCGCCGGCATTGGCCGCGATGTGGCGCAGCGGCTCTTCCAGGGCACGCCGCACGATGCCGACGCCTGTGGCCTCGTCACCGTTGACCTGCAGCCCGTCCAGTGCACCGGAACCTCGCAGGTACACGACGCCGCCGCCGGGCACGATGCCCTCTTCCACGGCTGCGCGCGTCGCGTGGAGCGCGTCTTCCACGCGGGCCTTCTTCTCCTTCATTTCCGTCTCGGTCGCCGCACCGACGTTGATCACGGCCACGCCGCCAGCCAGCTTGGCCAGGCGTTCCTGCAGTTTCTCGCGGTCGTAGTCAGACGTCGTCTCTTCGATCTGGCGGCGGATCTGGCCGATGCGGCCTTCGATCTCGGACTGGGCACCGGCGCCTTCGATGATCGTCGATTCGTCCTTGTCGATCACCACGCGCTTGGCCTGGCCCAGGTCTTCGAAGGTCACGTTCTCCAGCTTGATGCCGATGTCCTCGGTGATCACCCGGCCGCCGGTCAGGATCGCGATGTCCTCCAGCATGGCCTTGCGGCGGTCGCCGAATCCCGGCGCCTTGACGGCCGAGATGCGCATGGTGCCGCGCAGCTTGTTGACCACCAGCGTAGCCAGGGCCTCGCCTTCCACGTCCTCGGCGATGATCAGCATGGACTTGCCCTGCTGCACGACCTTCTCGAGGATGGGCAGGAGGTCCTTCATCGCGCTGATCTTCTTCTCGTGGATCAGAATATAGGGATCTTCGAGGCTGCACTCCATGCGTTCGGAGTCCGTCACGAAATACGGGGAAATATACCCCTTGTCGAACTGCATGCCCTCGACCACGTCGAGCATGGTGTCCATGCTCTTGGCTTCTTCCACCGTGATGACCCCGTCCTTGCCCACCTTCTCCATGGCATTGGCGATCAGGTCGCCGATCTCGGGGTCGTTGTTGGCGGAAATCGTAGCGACCTGGGCGATCTCGGTCTTGCCGGCCGTCGGCTGGCTGATGCCCTCGATCTCGTCCACTACCGCGGCCACGGCCTTCTCGATGCCGCGCTTCAGGGCCATGGGATTGTGACCGGCGGTCACGTTCTTCAGCCCCTCTCGGTAGATGGCCTCGGCCAGCACCGTGGCCGTCGTGGTCCCGTCACCGGCGATATCGCTGGTCTTCGAAGCCACTTCCTTGACCATCTGGGCCCCCATGTTCTCGTAGGGGTCCTGCAATTCGATTTCCTTGGCCACCGACACGCCGTCCTTCGTGACGGTCGGCGAACCGAACTTCTTGTCGAGCACCACGTTCCGGCCCTTGGGACCCAGGGTGACCTTCACCGCCTTGGCCAGGGTCTCCACACCGCTCAGCACGGAGCGCCGGGCTTCATCCCTGAATTTCAACTGCTTCGCCACTGGTTCAACCCTCCTTGCATATGCACAGATTCAGCCGTAACCGGACCTTAAAGGTTACGGTTCGGACACTCGATGATCTACGACACAATACCCAGGATGTCCTCTTCCCGCATCATGAGGTATTCGGAATCATCCAGATTGACTTCCGTGCCGGAGTACTTGCCAAAGAGGATCTTGTCGCCGACCTTGACTTCCAGCGACACGCGGTCGCCGTTGTCGCCGACGCGCCCCGGACCGGCCGCCACGACCTCGCCCTGCTGAGGCTTTTCCTTGGCCGTATCGGGGATGATGATACCGCCGCGCTGTACCTCTTCTTCCTCGAGGCGTTTGACCAGGACCCGGTCGCCCAAAGGTTGTACGTTCATTGCTTCCTGCTCCTTTCAATGGTGATAAGAACGCTGATTTTGAAATCAGCACGTTTTGAAATCAGCAACATAGTGAACGATAATCTCGTCCGCTTTCTTTATTGCAATATCCGTGCCACGATGGAGTACACCGCTTACAAAACCTGGTTACTAAAGTTTAAATAGTTGGAATTTATGGTGTTATGCACATTGCAGCGAAACACCAGGTAGTACTGCCCCACGCCCCTCGTTTTCTGCCAATCTGTCATATTCCGCCAATAGTGCCATAATGGCATTGCCAAAATAACGCAACAGGCCAATTTAGACATGTCAGTCTGGCGTGTCAAGGGCATTCGCAAATCTGATTGTCAACGACTTTGGAAACACTTGAACTATCCTTTCTAATAAAACAAACCCCGCTCCGGGAAGCGGGGTTTGAGTTTCAGTCAATGTTGGATTTAGGGCTTTAGGGACTACCTGGGTTTGGGGGGGGTGGCTTTAGGGCACTACCCACATTGGGAGGTTTCGGATTCGCAGGTCTGTTCGGATTAGGTTTCGGCCTGAATCCCCGTGGGTTTATGTTCCTGCGAGTTGGCCCGTACCCTTTTTCTGGAGGTTGGGGTGTTTTTGGCATTTCACTGTTCCTCTTCCTTAATCGGAATGAATTCTATTGGGAGTGGCATTTGTATATTCAGTGGTTATTTAAGCATGAGTTCTCGTATATGGATTCGTTTTCTTTCCAATGCATCAGTAGAAGACTATTTTCATTACAAGACCGAATATATAGGATGTATCCACTTCCCACCTCGCCACGCTTACGGAAATCACAGGAGTCGATCCATGCCCGTAGTGCCCTTCGATAAGCTAAACTGCCTGAGCCGCGCGATCTTCGAGGCGACCGGCATTCCGGCGGAAGACGCCCATATACTCGCCGATCACCTGACGACCAGCAACCTGCTCGGGCACGATTCACATGGCGTGTGGTTCATGCCCCGGTACGTCCCGTCCCTCCAGGAGGATTACAGGCCCTGGGAAGACCATATCGTGGTGGCGGACCGGCCCGGATTCGCGCAGATCGACGGGAACGGCGCCAACGGCATCGTGGCGGTGACGAAGGCCCTGTACCTGGCGGTGGAAAAGGCGCGCAAAGCCACGATCGGCATGATCGCCCTGCGGAATGTTTCCCACATCGGCCGGCTGGGCGACTTCACCCCGCGGATCGCCGAACAGGGCATGATCGGCATGGTGGGTTTGAACGGCGGCGGTGAATTCGTGGCGCCCTACGGCAGCGCCGACCGGCGCCTGCGCCCCGAGCCCATCGCCTTCGCCGTGCCCCGGGAGAAGGGTCCGCCGCTCATGCTGGACATGACGCTCAGCGTGGTCGCGGGCGGCAAGGTGGAACAGAAGATCGAGCGCGGCGAGCCCATGCCGGACGGCTGGCTGATCGACCAGCAGGGCCGCTACGTGAACGACGGCAGCCGGTACCACGCCGAGCCGGACCAGGTGGCCGTGCTGCCCCTGGGCGGCCTGCAGTTCGGCCACAAGGGACACGGGCTGGCCATGATGATCGAGATGATCATCGGCCCCCTGTCGAACGCCGGGTGCACGGGCGGCAAGGGCGGCGGCGGGATCCTGATCGCCGCACTGGACATCGGGGCCTTCATGGACCCGGCCGACTACAAGGCGGAAATCGAAGCCCACGTCGCCTACGTGGGTTCGGCGAAACCCCTGCCGGGGTTCGAAAGGGTATACGCCCCGGGCGAAATCGAAGAGGACGTCCGACGCCAGCGGCTCGCCGAGGGCATCTACATTCCGGACAAGACCTGGAACACGATCTCGGAAACCGCGGCCGGACTCGGCGTGGAAATGCCGGTTGTGTAGCACACTGTAGCACACAGGAGCACCCCATGCCCGACAGACCCGTCCGCGTGGCCGTCTACGGAACCGGCCGGTTCGCACAGGCCACCCACCTGCCCAACCTGAGCCGGATCGACGGCGTCGAGATCGCGGCGCTGTGCGATATCAATGAAGACGCGCTTCGCGAAGCGGCTGCGCAGTTCGGTGTCGCCCGTACCTACACGGACGCCCACGCGATGCTGGAGGCCGAAGACCTCGACGCCCTCTGGTCCATCGTGCCGGCCTTCGCCCGCACCGACGTGGAGATCGCCGCGGCCGTACTCGGCATCCAGCTCTTCAGCGAGAAACCCCAGGCTCTGGACATGGCCCTAGCAAAGCGGATCGATGCGGCCGTTCAGAAGGGCGGCGTCATCAGCACGGTAGGCTTCCGGGAACGGTACCGGCCGATCTTCCAGGAAGCCCGGCGGCTGCTCCGGGACAAGCGCGTCGTGCACGTCCGCTTTCAGCAGATCTCGCATAACCCGAAACCGGCCGCCGTTGCCCCCACCGCATGGTCGCACCAGGTGGAGAAAGGCGGCATCCGCTTCTTCGACTGGGGCGTGCACGCCACGGACTACACCCGGTTCATGACGGGGCAGGACGTCCTCAAGGCCCAGGCATTCCTGTACCATCCGGAGGAATACCACACCCCTCTTTCCTCGTCCTTCCATTACCAATTGTCGGAAGGCGCCACGGCGACGCTGACCTTCATCGAATCCGATCCGACCGGCCCGGGCGAAGAGCCCTATTTCAAGATCTACTTCGACGGCGGGAGGCTGGGGGTTTTCGGTTACGAACGGATCGAGGTGAATGACGAGGTCGTCTACGAGGCCGATCCCTTCGACCCCTGGCTGGCCCAGGACCAGGCCTTTGTCGAGGCGGTCCGGTCGAACGACCCGGATCTGCTACTGAGCGATTACCGCGACGGGCTCCGTTCGCTCGCGCCGATCCTGGCCGGATGGGATTCGGCACGCCGGGAGGGGGCCCTCGTGGACGTGGAACGGTATATCGTGGAGGCGTGATCCAGGCGGGATTCACGCGAACACTGGCGGCGCGACCCTGGCGGCGCGACCCTGGCGGCGCAACCTTGGCGGCGCGCTACATCCGGGAGACGACCATGTACCCCAAAAGCACGTGTGGCTTCGTTCTTTCTGCACTGCTGATCGCTATAGGATGCGGCGGACCGAAGGAAGATCTCACCCATCTGCTTGTTGCCGGCGATCGGATCGGCGTCGTGATGGAGAACGAACGGATCGTTTCACTCAATTCGAAAGAGAATGAACCGGTCGTATGGACGTTGAGCCGGTTCGGCGGGGTGATCGAATCGTGGGACGCTGAGGGCTTGACTGTCGTCGTGGATGACGTCGACGTGCCTGAAGGCCTGCTCGATACGTTCTCATCCGATCGCAACCGGCTCGTGGTCGAAATCACGCAGGCCGGGGGCAGGGACGGAAACCTCGGCATATCCTTCGAGCCTGTCGGCGATTCGGGATCCGGCGTAGTCGTCCGGATTACCGACGATCTGGTGGAAGAGGGCTTGAGGCAGACAGAGGATGGATTGGAATTGAGGATTTAGTTGGAAAAATGGTCCCAAATTAAAGATTTACAGATTCACTTTGGGAGATTCCATTCGTTCGGACTGCCACAAAATAGACTCACTATTTAATAACTGATGGTTTTACGTAAAGCAAAACTAACGAATGGACTATGTACCAGCAATTTTGACTAATTCTACTTTGATGCATATATTGGACTGCCAATAGGTATTCAACCATGGGAATTTCCGTGGTCGTTTTATGAGTGGTTTCTGGAGATTCAGAGCATGAAATTTGAAAGGTTTATTTCCGAAAACTGGCATCGTGATGTCCCCGGAGCACGGTGGTTTAAGGCAGATCTTCATATTCATACAGTAGATGATTTGCCAGGGGGCAAGGCGAAGTTCCCCAACGATGTAAACGGACCACCTGACTCAGAAGAGACAATCGAGGCCTATGCTCACAGGTTTCTTCAGAGTGCCGTGGAACGCAACGTGAGGGTCCTCGGTCTCACGCCTCATTCGCCAATCATCAATAGAACGACAAATTTAAGTGCTGTCTGGAAGATCGTAGATGTATGGAGCAACGGTGTAGACACCGATGGCAGGCCTTATAGAGAAAAAATATACGCTGTGTTCCCCGGCTTTGAACCTTCACTCAATCAAGGTAAGTCAGGACTTCATCTGCTTTTCCTTTTTGATCCTGAAATAGGTCTTGAGAAATTCTTTAAGGCATTTGACTTAGTCATGGGAAACGTGTCATCCATCTGGAGCGAAAACACTCTACAAATTTCCAGTATCCGTGCTGAAGAGGCTTTCAGTAGACTCCGCGGCTTACAGATACAAGATACAAAAGACCATCAATATGAAACCGAAAGTTGGGATTATATCGTACTAGCTCCTCATATAGAACAAGACAAAGGCCTATTTGGTGCTCAAAAAGGACAAGTTTTATCACTATTTCAACTAGGGGAAGTGGCTGGTCTGGAACTAGCCGACGAGAAGTTACCAATTACAACATTAAAAAACAGACCTTGGCTAGAGAAAGCGATGAACGAGCATCATCAAGCTTTCTTCCACGGAAGTGACGCGTACAGTGTCGTTGATATAGGCAGGCGTCATGTTTGGCTAAAACTCGCTAGCCCTAGAATTGAGGCCCTTCGCCAAGCCTTTGTTGCAAATGAGTCTAGAATCCGTATTGGATACGAGCCAGATGTTGACGGTAATCTGAAGGAAATCGAAAGTCCTCCTGATGTAACAGTTACTGAACGACCTTGGCTGAAATCGGTTTCTGTGTCGGGGAAGGCATCGTTTTTTGGTGGTAGTAAAGACAATCCCAAATGTCGATTCGACTTAAGTCCGGATCTTACCTGCCTCATCGGTGGTAGCATGACTGGAAAGAGCACCTTTCTAGATGGACTTCGTGTACACGTTAATGCACCGATGCCCACAAACGATAGTCTTAAAACTCAAGTGGAAAAACGTGGAAGAGACAGGTTTCTGGGGGGATCTCCCGAGATTGAGTTAGAATGTCCAGGTACTGACTCTACAGCACCAGACTATGACAGGTGGCCAGCGGAATTCTTCACCCAAAACGAATTGCAGCGATTAGCACAAGAACCGGAAGCGATAGAAAGGATACTCAGCCGTCTGGTAGTAATAGAAACGCAGGAAATCGAAGCACGTGAGAACCAACTCAGTGTTTTGGACCAAGAACTAAATAGTACTGTCGATTATCTCGCGAAACTTGATGGAGATCTCGCTGAAGCAGAACAAGCTTGGGAACGCAGTCAAACGGCGACCGAAGAAATCAAGGCGTTTTCAGACGCTGGGATCGACGAACTGCATCGTGTCTCGCGATCCTTGCAAGGTTGGCTAGAATACAGGAAGTCAATACAAGATATTTGGTAAGGATCTCAACCAAACTCTTCAGTCTACCCAGATTACTGATTTGCCGGTTTTTGACGATTACTTAGCCAATGTGATACAGTTTGAGCACAAAGACACATTGCGAATCGCAGGAGTAGATGTGAATGAAACAGAGTTTAGAGATCGTTGGGAAAGGATACGATCCCATTTACGCTCGGCACAGGACGAGTTGAATTCAGCAGACAGATTCAGCAAGTTCGTTGTGGAAAGGTTGAGAGAACATGAACATGCAGTTCGCATTAAAGTGGACCAAAACCTCGCCGAACTGGGATATGATGGTACAAGGATAAAAGAGTTTCAGGCTTTGAGTCGACAGTCATCCCTTCTTGAAAGTTATAAAGCTAATCTCGATGAAGTTCATGCAAAGCTCAAGAATGCGGAACATTCTTTCGAAGGCCAATTAGCCGACAGAAGAAATCTGGTCGCACAACAGAGAGTTGCATTCGATCGAATTCTAAACACTGTTCAGAATGAGTTTGGTGGCAAAATCACGGCACGACGTATTGATCATGGCGACAGAGCACAACTCGAGAGTTTTGTGCTCAAACTTAGTCAAAGAGGGATTACACGATGGTGGAATGAATTAAGTAAAGATCTGAGGCCCTCACCAGAAACACTACTCATAGCGTTGAAAAACGACGAGTTGTCGAAATTAAGAATGAGTAAAGCGGTACAATCCACGTTTCGTGATTCGATGATTAGATCACGACAAAGAGAACTAGCAGCGATAAGTTGTCGCGACCGCTATATACTAGAGTTAAAACTTGACGATGGAGATTTCCGTCGGCTCGACGATCTTTCAGGTGGACAACGCGTTAGTGTTCTTTTGTCACTTCTGTTACAAACTAACGATGGACGTCCTTTAGTGATCGATCAACCTGAAGACGAACTCGATAACCGTTTCTTATCCGAAACTGTACTTCCGGCACTGAAGAAGCTAAAAGGACGACGTCAGATTATCGTAGCAACTCACAATGCCGATATTGTGGTTAACGGAGACGCTGATCAGGTAATACAACTCGAAGCAACTGCAAACCAGGGACGAGTTGCTGAAGCAGGTGCGATTGAGAAGCCCACCATCAGGGATGCAATCGTTAGAACAGTAGATGGTGGTGATGACGCATTCCGACTTAGGCAAATAAAGTACGGTTTCTGAGGTCAAGCCATGGAATGGCTGGATATACTTGAACTCATTGAAGTAGGGGAAAACGAAACGACAGAGTTCAAACGCGGATACGATAGACGTAGTGTTGGCAAGGCAGTCTGTGCCTTTGCAAACACATACGGTGGCGTAGTTATTCTTGGAGTAGAAGATGGTTCGCAAGAAATCGTTGGTGTTAGTGAAAACAACGAACAACTCCAAGAGCGCTTGACGTCCTTTCTGCAATCAGGTTGTAGTACGCCAGTCAACGCACGGTTGGGATGTCATGAAGACCCAAGGGGTTGGGTACACTGGATCGAAGTACCGAAGCAACGCGGCTTTGAGCCTTTGTACTACGATGGTCGGGTCTGGGTCCGCCGTGCACGAAGTAGTGTTGAACCGTCAGCACAGGAACGACAGGAACTGTTTAACGTCTTTGGATATGTACTGACTGAGGAACGTACAATTCAAGCAGCATCTCCGGTAGATATCGATATCCAAGTCTTCCGTTCATACTTAAACACTCTAGGCCTAGATACTGAATCAGAACCTCAACCTTCTGATGAAGAAGATCTCCATACCAGGGGTGTTGTAAAAGAGATCGGTGGAAAGTGGTACGCTACGTTGTATGGAGTACTAGCATTTGGGAAAACACCCCAAAGCTATCCACAAACAAGTAGTTTCTGGATTGAATGTGTTGCATACGAAGGTAACGACAGGTCATCCAGCGTTCTGCAAGTATCGGAAGCGAAGGGGAGACTTAACGAACAAATCGACAGAGCAGTTGGCTGGTTCAAAAGCCTGGCGAGATTCGAGACATATCATGGTTTGGTTCGTGAAGATCGCTTATTGCTTCCATTGCCTGCAATGAGGGAGGCCGTCGTAAATTCAGTTGTTCACAGAGACTATGCGATTACAGGATCGATGGTACTTTTGGAGGTATTCAGAAACTGCATAGTTGTGACTAGTCCCGGAACGCTTCCCAATCATATGAGTACTGAAAGTGTTAGGGCAGGAGCTCATCCCAGGTCCAGAAACGAGTTAATGGCGAATTTCGTCTTAGATAGTGGGTATATGGAACGACGGGGTAGAGTTTGGCCATTGATGCGGAAAGCGATGCGAGAATTCAACGGCACTGAGCCAGAGCTTAGTCAAAACAGAGATAACAAGTTTGTACGGGTTATATTTCACCAAGGTGACAGTAAAGGTTGAGGAAAGAGAATCAAAAACGCGCTGTTTAGTAAGAAATTGACATATTAGTAGGAATCACACGGCTTTGTCAAACGCACCTCCTCTCTCTTTCACATTGTCCCTCCTGATCACCATTAAGTCGCCTTTAATTATCACGAAACTATGACTGGAACCAACAGTAAACTTACTGCTGCGGTCGAGGTCTATTTTGCAGATCTTCGACGGATACATGCGACCGGAGCAGCGACCGGGGAACGGTCTAGTTACGGGCCACTCGCAAATCTGCTGAACGCCATCGGTGGAATGCTCAATCCAAAGGTCTATTGCGTTGGAGAGCTTGCTGATCTTGGGGCGGGCCATCCTGATTTCGGCCTTTTTACTGCAAATCAAGTTAGGAAGGGCAGACCACGTACAGGTCAGGTGCCGGAACGTGGTGTAGTAGAGGTGAAGGCTCTCGATGGAGACGCAACGGAAACAGCAGTTGGTGAACAGGTCGCCCGATATTGGTCTCGCTATCAGCAAGTGTTGGTGACAGACACTCGTGAATTCGTTTTAGTTGGGGAGGACGACACAGGAAAGCAGATGATATTAGAGTGCTTTCAGTTGGCCGGTTCCGTTGAGGAGTTCGATCACCGATTGGAGACTCCGCGTTCTTTTGCCCGACAAGTTAGCATGGGATTAGGTGAGTATCTCTCCCGTGCGCTGTCACATCGTACAACACTTGCTGAACCTAAGGATTTGGCTTGGTTACTCGCATCGTACGCGCGTGACGGACTCTCTCGCGTCGAAGCCGTCAATGAATCTCAGTCGCTGGAATCGTTACGTTTGGCACTAGAAGCAGCACTTGGTGTCCGTTTCGAAGGGGAAAAAGGCGTTCGTTTTTTTCATTCAACGTTGGTCCAGACGCTTTTTTACGGCATCTTTTCCGCATGGGTTTTATGGGCACGACAGACACCACCGCCTGATGGACGCTTCAATTGGCGAGAATCGGTCTGGCATCTACGAGCCCCAATCATGCAGGCATTGTTCCAACAACTTTCACAACCCGACCGACTACAACCTCTTGGTTTGGTGGAAGTGTTGGACTGGACGTCAGTAGCCCTAAATCGTGTGAACCGAACAGCTTTCTTCGCTCGTTTCAATGAAGGTGAAGCAGTAACCTATTTTTACGAACCCTTTCTTCAAGCCTTCGACCCAGATTTGCGGAAGCAATTAGGTGTATGGTATACGCCGATCGAAGTCGTACGTTACATGGTTCAGCGGGTAGATAGAGCGCTCCAAGATGATCTTGGAATCGTAGAGGGTCTGGCTGCAGACAACGTCTATGTGTTAGATCCATGCTGCGGTACCGGAGCGTTTTTAGCGGAGGTATTGCGCCAAATCGCCAACAATCTTAAAAACCGTGGACTAGGCGCGCTTACCGGTTCTCGTGTAAAACACGCGGCATTGGAACGGGTGTTTGGTTTCGAGATAATGCCCGCGCCATTTGTCGTATCTCATCTTCAGATCGGGTTGACGATGCAGGCACTAGACGCGAGGTTGGCCGATGACAGTATCGAACGAGCCCAAGTCTACTTAACCAACGCGCTGACCGGCTGGGAACCGCAGACTACGAATCTGCTGCCGTTCCCTGAACTGGAAGAAGAACGTGACCGGGCAGAGCGAGTGAAGCAGGAAACGCCGGTTTTGGTGATCTTAGGGAATCCGCCCTACAATGCCTTTGCAGGTGTTACGATTGACGAAGAACGCGAACTCTTCGAAGCATATCGCAAGACTCGTAAAGTAAAGTTGAAAAAAAGTAAGGGCTTGATTGATCTATACGTTCGGTTCTTCCGTATGGCTGAAAGGCGCATAGCAGAGAAGACGGGGCAGGGGGTGGTCTGCTTTATTTCCAACTATTCATGGCTTGACGGGATGTCATTCGCTGGAATGAGAGAACGCTTTCTAGATGTATTCGACTCGATTCGGATTGACTGCCTTAATGGTGATAAATACAAAACTGGAAAGGTCACGCCCGATGGTTCGCCAGATCCAAGTATCTTTTCAACACCCAGCGATCCGGTTGGTATACAGGTGGGAACGGCCATTACAACCTTGGTGCGGAAGGTTAATCATACCCCAGCAAAGGAGATCGGATTTCGCAACTTATGGGGACGCACTAAACGAGAGGAACTGATGGCGACGGCAACGTCTGACCCAGACGCACTTTACGATCACATCAAGCCCCCGTTACCGCTTGGTCTGCCGTTCGTGCGAACCGCTGTTAGTAAGAACTGGTTCGATTGGCCTACGCTAACTGAACTTTACCCGGTCTCATTTCCAGGCGCAAAGACCAACCGGGATTCGTTTCTTGTCGATATCGATCGCAGTAGACTAGAAGTACGCATCTCCGATTATTACGACGAAAATTTGAGTCATGAGGTGATTGCTCAAAGATATCCTGTTATCATGAGAACTGCTACAAACTATGACGCCCGATCTACGCGAGAAACGTTACTCACACTTGGTGGACCGAGCGAGTCCGGGTTCATCCGCTTCGCCTACAGGCCTTTCGATGTCCGTTGGCTATATTGGGAAGCAAACACCAAACTCCTAAACGACAAACGAGCGGACTACAAACGCCATTTGTTTGAGGGTAATCTGTGGCTGTGTGCGGCTCAGCATCTTCGTAAGGATGCAACAGAACCACAGACTGTAGTTACTCAACACTTTGGCGCTATGCATCTAATTGAGCGTACAGCAGTTTGGTTCCCCATTTATCTAAATTACAACGTCCCCAGAGTTGGACCATACAGGACAAAACGTTACCCAAATTTATCTGAAGCCAGCCAACGCTATCTCCAACGTATAGGCGCAGAACCAGAAGACTTGTTTCATCACATCCTTGCCGTTCTTCACAGCCCAGACTACCGAGAGGCTAATGCCGGTGCGCTTGCAATGGAATGGCCGCGTATCCCGCTGCCCGGGTGGTCTACCGGGAATATTGAGAGTGCCGCAGAAATGCTTGCAGAATCGGCAAACCGAGGTTGTGAACTTGCCCGCCTTTTGAATCCTGATGCACCGGTCCCAGGTATTACCCATGGTGCGATACGCCCAGAGATCACCTCGGTTGCGGTGCCTGCCACCAGCCACGGCCGCAATATGTCCAACGATGATTTCATCGTCACAGCGGGGTGGGGTCATTGGGGTACTGGAGAAGCAGTAATGCCTGGCCATGGCCATGTCGTCAAGCGAGAGTATACGAATGACGAACGCGCCGTACTTGGACCGGCGATATCCGCGCTAGGTGCAGACACAGTGGACGTGTATTTGAATGACCACGCCTTCTGGCGTAACGTACCCGCTACGGTTTGGAACTACAAGCTTGGTGGCTATCAGGTACTTAAGAAATGGCTATCCTACCGAGAACACGATGTACTCGGGCGAGCACTCAAGCCCCAAGAAGTTCACTACTTCATGGAAATCGCTAGGAGAATCGCAGCTATTGTAACAATGCCGCATTAGTATGCTAAACGAGATCTCACGATTTACTAAACGATCTGTTATGAAGAGCGTTTCAAGTTTCAAGCAGTCGATGTGGCTACAGAGGCACCAGATCCACCAACTCACCCCACAATCCCTCCAAAACCTGCCATCTCGCTGTCGTATCTTCCCCGTCGTTGATCCAATCAACAAACGGCGACAACCGCCCTACCACATCTGGCGGCCCATCATCGAATACGGGTGTATCTTTGTGCACCCATCGCGGCGTACTCAGAAACCGCCCGTTCCGCATGTACAGAGCGATCAGCAAATCGTTCAGAGCCTGGTTGGCCAGGCAGTAGAGGTGAATCCGGTCGTCGACGTCTTGCGCCTTTCGCCACTGGTCCCGAAACAGGGGCAGCCGATGCTGTGCTTCAGCAATAACTGACTTCACCAGTTCATCGGGCAGGCGCCCGAGCACCTCTTTCCACACCCTCAGCCGCCCATCCGAATCGACCAGGGAGTGGCAGTTCTGCAACTCCTCGGCAAGGATCCGTTGCTCGGGTGGCCTGGGCGGCCTGGGAAACGCCGCCAGCATATCTTCCACGGTCTGCCTGGTCCAGTAACGGATGTGGACCATCGCCCCGTCGAGCACCACGCTGTCGCAGGCCGGCTCGATCAAGGGCCCGTGGCGTATGTCCGGCCAGGTGGAGATAAACCGGCGGCGTACGTCCTCCCGGGGAATGCCCGGCCCGAAAACGAGCAGGTCGATGTCCGACTGGCGGTCGGCGAATCCTCTTCCCAGAGATCCGCCCAGCGCCACGGCGCTCGCTCCCTCGAGCAGCCGCATCCTTTCCGCGATCTCGGCGGCCAGGGCGTACAGCTCACCAGGATCCCGGGATTGATCCGGCTTGAAAGAGCCTTCCTCGATATTCTGGTCCAACGCGCCATGATCGCCACCGGATTCGTTCAGCAACGCCAGGGTATCCCGCATCAGCCGGGACGCGGCCGCCCACGCCTTTTCAGGTACCCGTTCGGTCGCCAGCGTCCACAGGGCATCGCCCGCATTTTCCGGCGCGCGGGACAACCCGTTCAACCGGTTGCGCGCGCCTTCGAGCCGCGACGGATAGTACATGATTTCCGGCAAGCCGTTCATCCCGTATAGCACGGTCGCGGTCTGGTGGATGATCTGGTAGAGGGCGTATCTGAATCGGACGTGATCACCCCGATCGATCAAGTTCGTCGGGGGAAGCCGCAGCCACCATCCAAGCTGGTTCGCTGCTTCTGTAAGGTGGGTCGACATGGGATGCGTCCAGGCACGGCTGTTGGGCCGGTTAAAGACGTGTCAACGGGAAGCGAGTGACGAGTCTCCGGGGAGCGGGTGTAGGGTTACCGGGGAGCGGGAGAAGGCATGATCAGCGTGGGGTCCTGCTGCATGTCCGGCAGGGCGGGTTCCGGTTTCCGCTGGTCTTCGGGGATCAGCGTCCGGGCCACGGCGATTTCGTCGCAATGGGTGAAACGGGCGCAGTTGGTACAGTCCTTCCAGACCTTGTGCGGCAGGGTATCGCGGTCGACCACCTCGAAACCGTGACGGCCGAAGAAGCTGGCCTCGTAGGTCAGGGCGAAGACCCGGGCGACGCCCAGTTCCTCAGCCTCTACGATCAGCTCGTCTACGATGCGCCCGCCGATTCCGCCGCCCTGGCATCCTCTCCGGACGGCCAGCGACCGCACCTCCGCCAGGTCGTGCCAGATGATGACGAGCGATCCGCACCCGATCACCTGTCCGTCGCGTTCGGCGACGACGAAATACCGGATCTGCTCGAAGAGGCGGTAGACCGACACCGGAAGGAGGATGTCCTCTTCGATGTAGGGCTGGAGGATCTCCATGATCTCGGGGACGTCCCCGATCACGGCCGGGCGGATGACGATGTCGCTACCGTTCGATGCCGGCGACCCGGTTGTGTCCGCTTTATTCATGATCGTTCTGCTCCATTGCATCCTTCGCCAGGATCTCGTGGGCCTGTTCCAGCTGCTTAACCACGCGCGATGATCTCCCGGGCCTGTGTCAGCCGCTTAACCGCGCGCCAGGATCTTACGGGCCTGTTCCAGCTGTTGCTCGACCGGTTTGCGGCCGGTCCCACCGGGCAGGGCCCGTTTGTCGGCGCTGTCATCGAACCTGAGCCCGGCGATCACGGCTTCATCGAAATGCTCCGAATGCTGGCGGTACAGCTCGAGCGGCAGGTCCCGCAGGCTGCAGCCTCGGTTCATGGCCTCGTCCACGAGCGCGGACACGATGCCGTGTCCTTCCCGGAACGGCACGCCGCACCGGGTCAGGTAGTCCGCCAGGTCCGTGGCCAGCATGGCGTCGTCCATTTTTTCTTCAACCCGGTCGCCTCTTACCTCCAGCGTCTCCCAGATCGCCGTGAAGACCGTCAGCGCGACGGTCACCGTGTCGATGGCGTCGAAGAGTGGTTCCTTTTCATCCTGCATGTCCTTGTTGTACGTGTGGGGCAGACCCTTGAGCATGGTGACGAGGGAGATCAGGCTGCCCACGACGCGGCCGGTCTTGCCCCTCAGCAGTTCGGCGGCGTCCGGGTTCTTCTTCTGCGGCATGATGCTGCTGCCCGTGGCCAGCCGGGGATGCTGCGTGACGTACCCGAATTCCGTGGACGACCAGATGACCAGGTCCTCGCAGGCCCGGCTGATACGGATCATCAATGTCGTGCAGGCGGCGAGGAACTCGACGTTGTAATCGCGGTCGCTCACCGCGTCGATGCTGTTGGGTGAGATGCCGTCAAATCCCAGTTCATCGGCCAGGAACGCACGGTCGATCGGGAAGGCGCTGCCCGCCATCGCCCCGGCGCCGAGGGGCATGACGTTGATCCGCTTCCGGCAGTCCGCCAGACGCTCCCGGTCCCGTTGGAGGCCGAACAGGAGCGAAAGCGCGTAGTGGGCGAACCGGATCGGCTGCGCCTGCTGCAGGTGGGTATACCCGGGGAAGACGACATCCACCGTGCGTTCGGCCAGCCCCAGCAGCGCGGCCTGGCATTCCCGGATCCGCCCGGAGACGTCGTCCACCACCTCGCGAAGATACAGTCGCTCGTCCGTGGCGTTCTGGTCGTTGCGGCTCCGGCCCGTGTGCAGCTTCCCGCCCACGGGACCCACTTTCTCGATCAGGCGTTTCTCCACGGCCATGTGGATGTCTTCCAGGTCCCGGGTCAGCGCATAGGCGCCGCTTTCGATCTCGCCTTCGATCTCGCCCAGTGCCTTTTCGATTACACGGCCCTCATCGGCGGTGAGCACGCCGATGCGCACCAGCCCGCGGGCATAGGCGATGCTGCCCCGGATGTCCACGCGGAACAGTCGGCGGTCCGCGTCGATGGACGCGTGAAAATCATCCATGAGTCGTTTGAGTGCTTCGTCCCGGCTGTCGGTCATGATGCTCCTGTTCTGCTTACCGCGCGTCCAGCACGCCGCCGATGATCCCGAGCGCTTCGTCCACGTGCCGCTGCTCGATCACCAGGGGCGGCGCGCAGCGGAGCACGTTGTCCCCGGCCGTTCCCACGATCAGGCCCTCGTCCCGGCACGCGCTTACGAGGTCGCCTACCTTGTCTTCGAATTCCACGCCGATCAACAGGCCCGCACCCCGGACTTCCTTGATGTCCGTATGGGTTTCGGCGAGGGCGTTCAGTCCGGCGGTCAGTTTGCCGCCCATTTCCAGGGCCCGGTCCGCCAGCCCCTCGTCGATCATCTTGCTGACGACGGCGTGGGCCACGTGACAGGCCACCGGGTTCGCCCCGAAGGTGGAGCCGTGCATGCCCGGCTTGAGGACCTCGGCGATGTGGGACTTCATCATGACGGCGCCGATGGGCAGGCCGCCGGCCAGCGGCTTGGCCAGGGTCATGACGTCCGGCTCGATGCCGTGGTGCTGGTAGGCGAAGAGCTTGCCCGTGCGGCACAGGCCGCACTGGATCTCGTCGAAGATCAGGGCGACTTTGCGTTCGTCGCACAACTTGCGCAGATGCCGCAGGAATGCCACGTGCGCCGGGTTCACGCCGCCCTCGCCCTGGACGGGCTCGACCATCACGGCCGCGGTACGCTCCGCCGATATGGCCTCTTCGAGGGGCTCAGTCTCGTTCAGGGGCAGGTAGACCATCCCCGGAAGCATGGGCTTGAACCCCTCGTGGTACTTGGGCTGGGCCGTTGCGCTGACGGCGCCGTAGGTCCGGCCGTGAAACGCGTTCTCGAAGGTCACGATCTCGTGCTTGGCTTCGCCGCCCGCTTCGGACGCCCACCGGCGGGTGAACTTGAGGGCCGCCTCGATGGATTCCGATCCGCTGTTGCAGAAGAAAACCCTGGCCGGGAAGGCGTTTTCCACCAGCAGCTTCGCGAGCTTCACGTGGGGTTCCGTGTGGTACAGGTTGGAGATGTGCATCAGCTTCGCGGTTTGCTGCGCCACGGCGCCGATGATCTCCGGTACCCCGTGGCCCAGGGAATTCACCGCGATGCCGCCGAGGAAATCGAGATACCGCCTGCCCTCGCGGTCGTATACGTAAGCGCCGCTGCCCCGGTCGAACACGACGGGCGGACGCACGTAGGTCGGTGCGATGTACTGTTCCTCCAGGGCGATGATCTCTTCGGTAGTCATGCTTGATCCTTTCATTCGGTGGTTACTGCCGACTGCTTCGCCTCGACCGATAGCAATACGACGCTATCCCGTCGTCACTACCGTTCCGAAAACACTCTCTTCCGATGCCAGTTCCTTCCGCAGCGTTCCGGCTCCCCGCCAAGCGATGATGCGGGCGCGGCGGACGCCATAGGACAGGCACTCGAGGGCGGAGCGGACCTTGGGGATCATCCCGCCCGTGATTTCTCCCGCTTCGATCAACGCGTCGGCCAGTTCGGGGGTCAACTTGCGAACGGGCCGGCCGTCGGACCGGAAGATGCCGGCTACGTCCGAAATGAATACGATGTCGTCGCAGGCCACGGCCCGGGCGATGTCCAGCGCGGCGTGGTCCGCGTTGACGTTGTAGGTCTCCCCGTTGACGCCCCCCGAAATGGGGGAGACGACCGGCGTAACGTGGTTCGACGCGCAGAGATCGAAGAGGGCGGTATTTACCTCGACGATCTCTCCCACGAAGCCGATGTCCACGCCGTCCTCCCGGTATTTCTCCGCCCGCAGCAGGCCCATGTCCTTCCCGCTTACGCCGAGCGCAGTCACGCCGCTGTGCTGGAAGCGCGAGACCAGTTCCTTGTTGACCTTGCCCGACAGGACCATCTCCACGATTTCGACCATGTCGCCGTCCGTGACCCGGAGGCCGTTTACGAAGGTGAACTCCTTGCCGAGCAGCTCCAGGTAACGTCCGATCTCCGCACCGCCGCCGTGGACGATGATCGGGAAAACGTCCGGCAAATCCCGGAGGTCGGCGGCCAGCTCCTCGATCACGCCGTCCTGCTCGATCGTCGCACCACCCAGTTTTACCACGATGTTTTGTGCCATACTAGATCAGCCCCGTCGTTTCGTCCAGGCCGCACATGACGTTCACGTTCTGCAGCGCCTGGCCGGCGGCGCCCTTGACCAGGTTGTCGATGGCGGACGTGACGATAGCCAGGTCCGATCCGTCCACCCGGTCGACGCGCAGGTCGCAATAGTTCGTCCAGGTCACGAAGCGCGTTTCGGGATAGCCCGACTGCGACAGCCGGATGAAAGGCTCTCCTTCGTAGCGCTGCTCGTACAGGGCCGCCAGGTCACTATTGGTCGCGCCGTTCTTCACGCGCACGTAGGTCGTCGCCAGGATGCCCCGGCTCATGGGCGTCAGGTGAGGCGAAAAAACCACGTAGGGCCGCGCATCTGAGAACCTGGACAGTTCCTGTTCGATTTCCCCCACGTGGCGGTGCGAATGGCCGATGTTGTAGGGAGTGATGCTGTCGTTCACCTCCACGTAGAGATTGCGCAGCTTCAGGCCCCGGCCGGCGCCGCTGACGCCCGACTTGGCGTCCACGATGATCTGCCCGGCGTCGATCGCGCCCTCTTCGAGCAGCGGGGCCAGGCCGAGGATCACGCCGGTGGGATAGCAGCCGGGGTTGCCCACGAGATCGGCCGTCCGTATGCGGTTCCGGTTCAGTTCGGGAATCCCGTAGACCGCGGAATAGAGGAGCGACGGGGCGGTGTGCGGACGGTTGTACCAGGACGTATACACCTCCGGGTCGTCAAAGCGGAAATCGGAACTGACGTCCACGACGCGCACGCCCCGGTCCAGGAAGGCGCCGACCCGGTCCATGGCCACCCCGTCCGGCGTGCAGAAACAGACCACGTCAGCGGGTTCGTCCGCAATTCCATCCAGGGATCTCAGCGTGATATCCCGGTCCGGATCGACCCGGGGAAAGACCTCGCCGAGTTTCCGACCGGTGTACTGTTCCGAAGTGGCGAACGCGACATCGATGCCGGAATGTCGTGACGCCAGCCGGTACAGTTCCATACCCGTATATCCCGTCGCGCCGATGATACCCAGTCTTATCATGTGCATTTCCTCATCTGATTCAATTCTTCTGCTTCACCGCTTCTGCTTCATGATGGCCTTGACGCGCTTCAGCGTTTTCCCGGCCTGCGCGGTCGACTTGGTGACCAGCAGTATCGTGTTCTCGCCCGCGACGCTGCCCACGATCTCCGGCCATTCCGCCTGGTCGATGGCCTCGCACACCCCGGACGCGTGGCCGGCGGAGGTCTGCAGGACGACCTGGTTCATCGCGTCGTCCGCGCTGACGACGAAATCCCGGATCTCCCGCTCGACCAGTTCGTCCTGGGTCTCCACCGAGTAGTAGCGCGGAAGCACGTACTTGTACTGCCCGTCCGCGAGACGCGTCTTGATGACGTGCAGTTCCTTGAAATCCTTGGACAGCGTGCCCTGGTTGACGTCGATCCCTTCCGTGTGCAGGGCCGCGATCACCTCCTTGTGCGTATGGAAGTGCCCCCGCTCGATGAGCGATCGTATGGTTCCCTGTCGCTGGTGCTTGGCGTTCATGATGGATTTGGTATATATTTATGTGAATTTATGAATAATTATTCCATTCTTGCACGGACGCAATATAGGCAGGATTGGAAGTTCGTCAAGAAAAAACATCGATTATCAACCAATAAAGTACTGGAAAAGTTCAGATCCGGGTTGACAAACCAGTATGATGAAGTCTATAATGGTATGAATTTAGTAATACGTATTTCATATGGAGAAAATATGAAAATATCCGAACGTGGACAGATAACCATACCAAAACGGTTGAGAGACCGTTTCGGAATGCATCGTGACGTAGAAGTGGTGATCACGCCTACGGAGAAGGGCTTGCTGATACAAAAACGTGCGACGACCCGACATCCGGTGGATCGCGTTTATGGCATTCTGGGCAGTGGCGGAAACACTGACGAGTACATCGAAGAGATCAGGGGAAGATGATCACCGCTGTCGACACTAACATCCTGTTGGACGTGTTTCATTTAGATAAACAGTATGGATCGCCGTCCAGGGATGCTCTTCGGGATGCCTACGACAGAGGCGCAATTCTCGTGTGCGACGTAGTATACGCGGAACTCGTTCCGGCTTTCAAGGATCGGGACACCCTGGATGGCGCCTTGCGGGAGATTGGGGCGAGGTCATCTCCCATCGATACGGAAATTGCTTTCGAAGCGGGGTTGCGCTTGATGCGGTACCGGCAGGCGGGGGGACCCAGGGATCGGATCATCACAGACTTCCTCATCGGTGCTCACGCAATGGTTTCCGCAGACGCCTTTCTTACCAGAGATCGCGGTTTTTACGAGACCTATTTCCCGGAATTGGGTATAAATTAACACTTGGCCTGTACGTAATAAGATACCGCACTACCCCGGCC
>VXTP01000032.1 GCA_009837395.1 Gemmatimonadota bacterium | reverse complement strand
CCGGGCCCCATCAACACATAACATGTCAACAATTTCTCCGGGGACAAAAAGCGGTCCTCCGCGCCCCCATCGTCAAACAACAATTGGGGATTGCCTTACAGAGCTTTTCCTCCAACGGTGGTAAACTCGCGCACGCCGGCCCACCGCGACGCGAAACAACCGTCTCCCAATGCCGTAATGTATACAGAGGAGGGGCAGTGAAGAAATGGCGCCGTTCGCGAAACGGCACTATAATTGCCCTGCCGGCCCTTTCGCCGTCCGCACGTCAAAGCTGCCCGACCGGGATGAGAAGATATGAAGAGACTCCTGTTTACGCTTGTTGCGCTGCTTATAATCGGCGCGGCCGGCTGGTTCGGATTCCAGCGCTTCCAGGAGCGCCGCGCCGCCCTCGACGAAGAGCCCAGCTACGAGACCGTAGCGGTCGAGCGCGGCTCGATCAGCAGCACCGTCAGCGCAACCGGCAGCATCGAACCCGAAGCCGAAGTCGCCCTCTCATTTCGCGCCAGCGGGCGCGTCGAGCAGGTGCTCGTATCGGTCGGCCAGCCGGTGGAGGCCGGCCAGCTCCTTGCCCAGCTCGACGTCGCCGACGCCTCTCTCGCCCTCGAACAGGCCGACGTCTCTCTCCAGATCAGCCGCGCCCAGCTCGACAAACTCGAAAAACCGCCCTCCGACTCCGATATTATCGCGGCCCAGGCGAACGTAACCGTCGCCCAGGCCAGCGTCGCCAGCTCGGAGGCGGCTCTCGCCAGCGCCCAGGCCAGCTACCGCCAGCTTCTCGCCGGCGCCTCTCCCGAAGAGATCGCCGTGCAGGAGTCCCAGGTCCGCCAGGCCGCGGTCAACGTGCGCCAGGCCCAGAGCGCCTACGACGTAGTCAAGCACCGCCCCAACGCAGGCGAACTGCCCCAGGCCGTCCAGCTGGAGCAGACGACCATCAGCTACGAAGTCGCCCAGGCCCAGCTGGCGCTCACCCAGCGCGGCGCGGACGAGGCCCAGATCGCCTCCGCACTCGCCCAGATCGCTCAGGCTGAGCTCGGCGTCCGCCAGGCCCGCAGCAACCTGCTCGTCGCCCAGGACGCTCTCAATTCCCTGCTCGAAGGGCCCTCCGCGGAGGATCTCGAGATCGCCCGCGCCCAGGTGCGCCAGGCGGAGCTCAGCAAACAGCAGGCCGAGCTCTCCCTCAACAACGCCATGCTCAGCGCGCCGATCAACGGCGTCGTCAGCCAGGTCAACCTGCGCCAGGGCGAGCTCTACGGGGGCGGCGCCCTGCCCGCCGTCGTCCTCACCGACCTCGACAGTTATCACATGACCGTCCTCGTCGACGAACTCGACGTGCGCCAGGTGCAGATCGGCCAGACCGTCCGCCTCAGCCTCGACGCCCTGCCCGACGCCGACATCACCGGCCAGGTCACCAAGGTCTCGCCCACCGCCCGCGACGTCGGCGGCGTCGTCGCCTACGAAGTCGAGATCGTGCCGGACTCCACCGTCGCCCAGCTGCGCGCCGGCATGAGCGCGACCGCGATCATCACCACCGCCAGGGTCGACAACATCCTGCTCGTCCCCAACCGCTACATCCAGCTCGACCGCGAATCGGGCCGCGCCTTCGTCCAGAAGATCATAGCCGACGTTCCCACCCTCCAGGAGATCGAAATGGGCCTGCGCAACGACCGCTTCACCCAGGTCCTGGCCGGCCTCGTCGAAACCGACCAGATCGCCCTGATCCGCGCCAGCAGCGAAGAACAGCTGCGCAGCGCCATCTTCGGCGGCAACTAACGGCCCTTACCATATAGACAACGCTGCCCAAAATGAGCCTAAACCGGCACACCAGCAACCGATCCCCCAACGGCTCCGACCCGCCCGCCGGCGCCCGTCCCGTCATCGAAGCCCTCGAGCTGACCAAGACCTACAAAATGGGCGACATGGAAGTGCGCGCCCTCCGCGGCGTCGACCTCAGCATTCAACTCGGCGAAATGGTCGCGATCATGGGCCCCAGCGGCAGCGGCAAGTCCACCCTCATGAACATCGTCGGCTGCCTGGACGTCCCCACCTCCGGCCTCTACCGCCTCGACGGCACCGACGTCGGCGTCCTCGACGACAACAACCTCGCCGAGATCCGCAGCCTCAAAATCGGCTTCGTCTTCCAGAGCTTCAACCTTCTCGCCCGCACCACCGCCCAGGCCAACGTCGAGCTCCCCCTTCTCTACGCCGGCATCAGCGGCCGCGAGCGCCATAAACGCGCGGCCGAGGCCCTCCACCTCGTCGGCCTCGACGACCGCCGCGACCACAAACCCAACGAGCTGTCGGGCGGCCAGCAGCCGCGCGTCGCCATCGCCCGCGCCCTCATCAACCGCCCCAAGCTCATCCTCGCGGACGAGCCCACCGGCAATCTCGATACCAGGACCAGCGACGAGATCATGGACCTGCTCCAGCGCCTCAACCGCGAACAGGGCATCACCATCCTCTTCGTCACGCACGACCCTGAAATCGCCCAATACTGCAACCGCGTCATCCACTTCCGCGACGGCCGCATCGAAAGCGATCAAAACAACAACACGCCCCAACCCGCCGCCGACCAATCACAACAACCAATGCCCAGCGCCCGCGAGCCCGCAGCCAACTAAAGGCTAGAAACTGGAAACCAAAGAACTGTCCTCATGTCCTTCTACGAATCGGTCCGCGTCGCCATGCTCGCCCTCGCAGCCAACAAGCTGCGTTCGGTCCTCACCATGCTCGGCATCATCATCGGCGTCAGCGCCGTCATCGCCCTCATGAGCATCGGCCGCGGCGTCGAAAAATTCTTCGTCGAACAGTTCACCAGCCTCGGCACCAACCTTCTCTACGTCTTCCCCGGCCAGCTCGACGACGGACCCCGCCAGGGCGGACGCGACCTCGGCGTCCTCACCCTCGGCGACAGCTACGCCATCGGCAATCCGCTGCGGGTCCCCGACGTCATCGCCGTCGCGCCCGAGGTGCGCGGCAACGCCCTCGTCGCCCGATCGGGCAACGACATGGACGTTTCCGTCAGCGGCGTCACCGCCAGCTACCAGGACGCCCTCTCCGGCGAGGCCGCCATCGGCGTCTTCCTCACCGATACCGACGTCGAAGAGCGTTCCCGCGTCGTCGTCATCGGCTCCGACGTGTTCGGCCGCCTGTTCGAACCGAACGAGGACCCCATAGACCAGACGATCCGCGTCAACAACATTCTCTTCCGCGTGATCGGCGTCATGGAAGAACGGGGCGCCGGCGTCGGCGGCTCCAACCTCGACGAGATGATCTTCATCCCCCTCACCACCGTCCAGGACCGCCTCTTCCGCCGCCGCACCGTCAGCGGCGAATACCAGGTCAACCTCATCTACGCCTCCGTCGTCTCCGAAGACCGCATGGACGCGGCCCAGGAGCAGATCGCCGAGCTGCTGCGTGAACGCCACAACATCTCCTTCCGCGGCGAAGACGACTTCGTCATCATCAACCAGTCCGACCTCATCTCCATCTTCGGCGACATCCTCGGCGCCATGACCCTTTTCCTCAGCGCGATCGCCTTTATCAGCCTTGTCGTCGGCGGCATCGGCATCATGAACATCATGCTCGTCAGCGTAACCGAGCGCACGCGCGAGATCGGGCTTCGCAAAGCCGTCGGCGCCAAGCGCCGCAACGTCCTCGGCCAGTTCCTTATCGAAGCCGTCACCCTCGCCCTCATCGGCGGCATGCTCGGCATCGCCCTCGGCGCCGGCGGAGCCGTCGCCGCCACCTCCTTCGTCGACAACTTCAGCGCCGTCGTCGGCTTCGACGCCATCGCCATCTCCATCCTCTTCTCCATGGCCGTCGGTCTCTTCTTCGGTATCTATCCCGCCTACCGCGCCAGCCGCCTCAACCCCATCGACGCCCTCCGCTATGAATAATCGGTCCCGTGTCCCCGCCGTTCCTCCGCCGTTTCTCCGC
>VXTP01000026.1 GCA_009837395.1 Gemmatimonadota bacterium | reverse complement strand
CCCCCGCCTCCTCCTCCCCCGCCGGAAATGTCGACAGATCGTGACGTATTAGTCGCACTATACAACGCCACGGACGGTCCGAACTGGACGGACAACACCAACTGGTTGAGTGATGCGCCGCTAAATAGCTGGTACGGGGTTAACGCCAAAAGTAACGGGCGTGTGACCTATCTGGGGCTACGCGAGAACAACCTGACCGGAACGATTCCTCCGCAACTCGGCCAGTTGACTGAACTAACCCAGTTGTTTCTCGATATGAATCAGTTAAAGGGCGGTATCCCACCCGAACTGGGACAATTGAGTAATCTGGAACTGATGTTATTGGGCAACAATGAACTGACGGGCCATATCCCACTGGACTTGATTAAACTTAGGAACCTTCTCTGGCTGTTTGTCGAAGACAATCAACTTTCCGGTTCAATTCCGCCCGAATTGGGGAATATGACCAGCCTTGAAATCCTCAACCTCGGCGGCAACCGGCTAACGGACAACATCCCTTCTGATCTGGGCAAACTGGTTAACCTGCGGAACTTGCACCTGTATGACAACCAGTTATCGGGCAGCATCCCGCGCGAAATGGGTGAACTCGGAAACCTCACGGTACTGGATCTGTTCGACAACCGGTTATCGGGTAACATTCCTCCCGAACTGGGCAAACTAAAGCAACTCGTAACCCTGCAATTCCAAAACAATGAACTGACGGGCAGCATCCCGCGCGTAATGGGTAAACTCGGAAACCTCACGGGATTTAACGTTAACAACAACCGATTGTCAGGAAGCATACCTTCAGAACTGGGCCAACTCGAGAACGTAGTAAGCTTGTACTTGAGTTATAATCAACTGGTGGGTGGATTGCCACCCGAACTGGGCGATCTCTCGAATCTCAAAACGCTGGTACTCAGCAATAACCAAGGATTGACCGGTCCGTTGCCCCGGTCTTTAACCGGTATCGAACTGGAAGGATTGCGGCTGGAGTCTACGAATCTCTGCGTACCTGCGGAACCCGTGTTTCAGTCGTGGGTGGATGGAATCATGTACAAGGCGGGTGTCAGTTTCTGCGAGGATGACCTTGAACCTTCGACAGACCGCGACGCGCTGATCGCGCTTTACCACGCCACGGACGGCCCGAATTGGACGAACAACACCAACTGGCTGAGCGATAAGCCTCTACACGAATGGCATGGTGTGACCACAGCAGGCCTCGATGAGAGAGTGATCGGTTTGGACCTCTTTACCAACCAGTTGACAGGCGTCATCACTGCTGAACTGGGAAGGTTGCAGCATCTTGAATGGCTGCACCTTGGCGGCAATCAGTTAACAGGTATCATCCCGGCCGAATTGGGACGGCTGAGGAACCTCAGTGGGTATCTAGCTCTTGACAGAAACCAACTGACGGGACCGATTCCTCGCGAACTGGGTCAACTGCAGAAACTCAAATGGTTGTCTCTTGAAGGCAATGAACTGACGGGCGCTATCCCCGCTGAACTTGGCCAACTGCAGAATCTTCTCAGCCTGGATCTTGAAGGCAATGACCTGACAGGCGCCATCCCCGCTGAATTAGGTCAACTGCAGAATCTCGAAGTTCTGCAACTACGCTGGAATAAGTTGACGGGCGAGATCCCCGCCGAACTGGGACGACTGCAGAAACTTGAAAGATTAGACTTTAATGACAATGAGTTGACGGGCGAGATCCCCGCCGAACTGGGAAGGCTGCAAAACCTATGGGCGCTGATTCTTGATAACAACGGGTTGACGAGACCGATTCCCCCTGAACTGGGCTCAATGCGGAATCTACAAGTACTGTGCATTAACCGAAATAACCTATCGGGCGATGTGCCGTCCACTCTTGGCAATCTGGCCAGCCTGAGAGTACTTGGGCTTTCACACAACACTCAAATGTCGGGAGCCCTGCCATCATCGCTCCTCCGTCTTTCCAACCTCGTTGAGTTGCGCCTGAACGACACAGGGCTATGTGCACCTTCCGATACCGATTTTCAGACATGGCTTGACGGGCTTACGTTCGCCTGGATTGATGGTTGTGAATAACACGCGGTTGACTGAAAAGCGGTCGCCTACCTGACGCAGACGATACAGTCTCTTGCCAATTACCCCTCCCCCACCATCCCCCTGAGCCGGTCCCATTCCTGGACATATTCGGCCAGGTGCCCGTTCTCCGGAGATTTCGCCTTCTCCTCGAGCATGGACCGCACCAGGTCCTGTTCTTCTCGGTACTGGTCGTCGTTGAAGAACCCGGCGAAATGGGCGATGCGAAGCCAGACGAGGTAGGTCGTCACGGCGTCATGCTGGTTGTACTGGGCGATGCGCCGGATACCGCCGTCGAGCCAGGCCTCGGCGACGCTGTCCCCGTCGAAACCGCCCATCTTGCCCGGGATGCCCGACAGCACCGCCATCTCCTTCAGGGAAGGTCGCGCCTTGCCCCACTCTCCGATGGCCATCATAAGGTCCACGTTCCACTCGCTGGCCCGCGAGAAGTAATCGTAGCCCTCCCACGGCTTGTCCGGCCGCTTGCAGAACCCGGCCGCGGTGATGCCCTTGATGATCCCCCGCTGGATCATGATCGGGAGGTCCGATCCGGTGGAATTGAATCCGACGAGCTGGGGCAGGCGGCGGCCCACGCTTTCCAGGAACCGGGACAGGATCGTGGCTTCGTCGCAGTCGTCGGGGTTGTCCGGGTCCCGGGGTTGTACGCGCAGGTCGATCGTAACATTGCCCTGGGGATCCTGGCTCCGGGTCACCATGGCGATGGAGACCAGGCGGGACATGGCATACTTGAGAAAGGGCCGCGGCTTTTCTTCGGTGGCCCCGTTCTGGCGCCACATCTCCTGGACGACTTCGAAGTCGGGCTTATCGGCCGGCAGGTCGTAGAGCAGGCGTCCCGCGTCGGGGTCGGGCACCCATTCCGCGTCGAAGGCCCACACATCGTGTTTTACGCTTTTGAACATGATAGGTCTCGATTTCGGTGGAGGTTGTTTTCCAGGTTGGGTTCTCTGTGAATAACATTACCAGGGTCGAACAATATCGGTTGAACATCATTCCTTGCTCGCGGCGTCTCCGCACGCGGCGTCCCCGCACGCGGTATCTCCAATGGTTCTCTCCATCTCCTCAATGGTGACAGGCACCGAGGTGTATCTGAGCATTCCGAATAGACGATCTATCGGCCGTACAGGGAGGATGTGGATCGTTCTGCCATCAACCACGTAGCGAATCCTGTCGCCTGTTTTCAACCCAAGCGCCTCCCGCACGGGTTTAGGTAGCGTGATTCGTCCATTAGCGGATATGACTGATTCAGTCATAATTGTCCTTTCTGCTAAACTACTGAACACGTGATTCTCCATCGGTATTATCGGCGATACGCTCATCCGTCGCAAGGAACAGCGCGTCCCGCTCGTCCTGCGGTACGTACATACCCGGACGGCCTGCCGATTCCATGGCCGCGCGCAGCGGAGCGAGATCCTGCTCGTGGAAGTGCGCCAGAAAACGGATGTTCCGCTGGACTTCCGAAGCGCTGAGGCGGGCGACGGGTTTCTCCAGCAGGCCGTGGGTCAGGGGCACGAGGGCGTCGGGCCCGGCGCCGGACAGGTAGCGTTCGAGGGAGGCAACGACCTCGGTCGGCACCTGGCGGAAGCCGGTGAGGCGGGAACCCCGGATCCGTTCGTGGGGCGGGAGATGCCGGACCGGTTCGATATGTCCGATCAGCTTCAGCACGTAGACCAGCGCGTCGAAGGCGGCCAGGGCGCGCCGCCGCGACTTGAACACGCCGAACCACTTGAGGTCCAGATCCTGCCACACATCCACATGGGTCGTGAAGCAGAGCAGGACCTGCTTCTCCGTGCCGCCCAGGCCGAGGGCCGGGTAAAGGAAGTCCCAGGTACCGTCTTCGTTGTACGGCGGCCTCAGCTTGCGGATCAGTTCGTTCTCGAGCAGCAGCGCCTCCCGTTCCGAATCCCGCGGCATGATCTCCAGGGTGCTCGCCTCCCGGACCAGCGTCCGCATCTTGCGGTGCACCTTGCGGCGCGAGGCGTTTCGGTACTGCTGGAGGCGCCGGCGGATATTGCCGGCCTTGCCGACGTAGAGAACGGCTCCCTGCCCGTCCTTGAACAGGTAGACCGCCGGCGTCATGGGCGATTCATCGATGAGGCGCTCACCGAATTTCCGGTCGAACTGGCGCATGGTGTAGTCGTACGCCCCTGGAAATGTATCTACAATGTATCTACAGTGCATCTACGTTGCATGTATGCCTGACGACAGTTATAATATACCCTTGTACTCCACATCGACATCCCAAATACCGCATTCCTATCGAATATCCCGCGTACCGACTGGAGAAGCCCGATCATGACCGCGGAAAAACTGATCATCGACTACATAAGCGACCAGGACGGCAATCTGTCCCGGATGGCCATGGACATCTGGGACCATCCGCAGATCGCCATGCAGGAGACCTACGCGTCGAAACTGCAGGCAAAGGAGCTGGAAGCGGACGGTTTCTCCGTCGAGTGGGGCGCCGGGGGGATGGAAACGGCCTTCGTCGCCACCTGGGGCTCGGGAGATCCCATCATCGGGTACCTGGGCGAGTACGATGCACTGCCCGGCCTGTCGCAGACGGTTTCCGCGGAGCGGGAGGCCATCGAACCGGGCGGCCCCGGCCACGGCTGCGGCCACAACCTCTTCGGCACGGCGTGCCTGGGCTCGGTCAAGGCCCTGAAGCGCGCGATGGAACGGGATGGCATCGGCGGCACGATCCGGTACTACGGCTGTCCCGCGGAAGAGCAGGTGGTGGGCAAGGTGCTCATGGCGCGTGACGGCGTCTTCGACGACCTCGATGCCGCCATCACCTGGCATCCCGGCGCAACGAACGTGGTCTGGAACGGTTCGTCGCTCGCGCTCAACTCCTTCAAGGTGAACTTCCACGGCGTGGCCGCCCATGCCTCGGCCATGCCGCACCAGGGACGCAGCGCCCTCGACGGCGTGATGCTGATGGACGTGGGCATGAATTACCTCAGGGAGCACGTCGTACCGGAGGCCCGCATCCACAGCGTGGTAACGAGCGGCGGGGAGGCGCCGAACGTGGTGCCGGCCTACGCCCAGGTGTGGTACTACATCCGGTCGCCGAAACGCGCCGAGGTGGACGAGATGTACGAACGGGTGCTCGACATCGCCCGAGGCGCCGCGCTGATGAGCGGCACCACTCACGATATCGAGTTTATCGGGGGCGCCTACGAGGTCCTGCCGAACGACACGATCTCCGACCTGATGCTGAAGAACATGCAGGCCGTAAACGATCTCGTCTTCACCGCCGAGGAGCGGCGCTTCGCCCGGCAGCTCCAGGCGACTTTTCCAGAGAACGCGGTCCGGTCGGCCTACGAGCGGATGGAGAAATCGACGGTCAAGGATTCCATTGCCGAGAGCATCGAGAATCCCCTCTGGACGCAGGTACTTCCCCATTCCGACACGCCGCCGCACGTGGAAGGTTCGACGGACGTGGGCGACGTGAGCTGGATCGCGCCCACGGGGCAGCTCACGACCTGCTGCTGGCCCCTGGGCACGCCCGCCCACAGCTGGCAGATGGTGGCCTCCTCCGGTTCGAGCATCGGCAGCAGGGGCATGCTCTTCGCCGCCAAGGCCCTGGCGCTGACGGGCCTGGACCTGTTGCGGGACCCGGAACTGCTCAAGCGCGCCAACGAGGAATTCGACGAGGCGCGGGACGGCAAGACGTACAAGAGCGCGCTGCCTGACGCGTAGCGCGCTGTCTGACGCGTAGCACACTGCCTGACGAGCGAGGATTAGATGACGAGTTCCATGCCGAAAGTTGCCGTTCCCTCGGAGCCGAAGTTGGCCGTTCCCCCGGACGCCCGGGACCTGTACCTACGGGACGGCTTCTACCTGTCGCCGTCCATCATCCCGGCCGATCTGATCGAACGGGTGACCGCCCGCATGGACGCGGTCATGGACGGCGAATACGAGACCGGGGAACCGCCGCGCAGATCATGGAACCCGGGCGACGACCCGAAGCGCATCCGCAAGATCGACCAGGCGCACCTGTCGGACCGGACCATCTACGAACTGGCCTCGCACCCCGCCATCGGGCGCTGGGCCGCCGCCCTGCTGGGAGCTAAGCGCGTCCAGCTGTGGGCCTCGCAGATGCTCTACAAGCCGCCGGTCAGCTTGGCCGGTTCAGACGGCGGGGTGACGGGCAATGTCGGCTGGCACCAGGACAAGCAGTACTGGAGGTACCTGGAGGGCGAGCTGTTCACGGCCTGGGTCGCCGTGAGCGACGTGACCGAGGCGTCCGGGCCCATGCGGTTCCTGCGGGGCTCGCACCGGTGGGGGCTGCTGGACAGCGGAGACTTCTTCGGTCACGACCACGAGGCGCAGCAAAAGGACATCCCCGTACCCGCGGGAGAAATCTGGGAAGAAGCCTGTGCGGTCCTGCCTCCCGGCGCGGTCAGTTTCCACGACCGCCACACTTACCACGCCAGCGGGCCGAACGTATCGGACGCGCCGCGCCGCAGCTTTGCCTTTCACCTGCGGACGGAAAACGCGCATCCGGTAGAGGGCCGCAACGACTACTACGTGCAGCACCTGGACGATCCCGCGTATTGCCCGGTGCTGTACGAGGCGTGATTCAACAAGGAGCCACCGGTATGAGCGAAGTATTGGACGCCGTCTTTATTTTCCCATTGATGTTTATAGGCATGTTTCTCTTCATCACGGGCCTGCTCGCCATGGCCGGCGGCAACAACATGGAACGTATCGGCCTGTCCACCCCCCGGCGCGGCAAGATCGCCATGGCCGTGGGCGTGGTCATAAACACCATCGGGATTACCTTGCTGACCTGACGTTTCCCCGGACCTCATAATCTCAACATCGGGCCAGCATCATGAGCGCATTATTGATCGCCGTCGGAATCTACCTGTTCGTATCGGGCGTGATCGTCTGGGCCGGCGGCAGAACGGTGGAGCGGATCGGGCTCACCACCCGGAACCGGGGATTGATCGCGCTCATCCTGGGGACCGTCCTGCTGATCTACGCCATAGCCTACTAGTTATCGTCGGCCGCGGTAGTCTTTCTAGACCCGGGACCCATACTTAACACTTGATTAGCACAAAGAAATCAATTAAGTTTTATAGGCGTAATGCTTTCCTTTACCGAGTTGTGCGCCATTTCGCGACTGGACCTTAAAACCGATCTTTCAGACCAGTAGCCCCATGACCAACGACCTCTTCCATCCCGCCGTGGCCGCGTGGTTCGAGGACCGGTTCGACGAGCCGTCCGACATCCAGAAGCGCGCCTGGCCGGTCATCAAGGAGCGGCAGAACACGCTGATCGCGGCGCCCACGGGTTCCGGCAAGACGCTTGCGGCCTTCCTGTCCTCCATCGACGACCTGGTCCGCCAGGGCCAGTACGGCACGCTGCCCGAGGGCACCCAGATCGTCTACGTTTCGCCCCTGAAGGCCCTCAGCAACGACATCCACGCCAACCTGCAGGTCCCGCTCAAGGGCATTCAAGCGATCCTGAAGGAGCGCGGCCGGCCCGACGTGCCTATCCGCGTGGCGGTCCGAACCGGCGACACGCCCACGAGCGAGCGCGCCGCCATGACGAAGTATCCGCCCCACATCCTGGTGACGACGCCGGAAAGCCTCTACCTGCTGCTGACCAGCGCGGGGGGGCGCCGGATCCTGCCGAACGTGCACACGCTCATCATCGACGAGATCCACGCGCTGGTGGGCAACAAGCGGGGATCGCACCTGGCCCTGTCGGTGGAACGGCTGGAACGGCTTGCCTCCGGTCCGCTCACGCGCATCGGCATATCGGCCACGCAGAAGCCCATCGACCGGATCGCCCACTTCCTTACCGGCGCGGGCTACGCGAAGGGCAAGGGCTGCAAGATCCTCAATACCGGGCATCGGCGCAAACTCGAGCTGAAGATCGAAGTGCCCCGTTCCCCCCTCGGCGCCGTCATGTCGAACGAGGTGTGGGAGGAAGTGTACGAACGCCTCGAGGAACTCATTCTCCGGCACCGGACGACCCTGGTCTTCGTCACCACGCGGAGCATGTCGGAGCGGCTGGCCCGCCACCTGAGCGAACGGCTGGGCACCGAAAACGTCACCTCCCACCACGGCAGCATGTCGAAGGAGCACCGGCACGACGCCGAACAGCGTCTCAAGGCCGGCGCGCTTAAGGCCCTGGTGGCCACGGCCTCCCTGGAACTGGGCATCGACATCGGCGCCGTGGACCTCGTCTGCCAGATCGGCTCCCCCAAGGCGATCGCCACGCTCATCCAGCGCGTGGGCCGCTCGGGACACACGATCACGGGCACGCCGAAGGGCCGCCTGTTCCCCCTGACGCGGGACGAACTCGTGGAGGCGGCGGCCATCTTGGACTCGGTGCGGCGGGGCGAGCTGGACCGCATCATCATCCCCGAACAGCCCCTCGACGTGCTGGCCCAGCAAATCATCGCGGAGGTGGCCAACTGCGATTTCAGCGAGGACGAACTGTACCACCTGGTGCGAAAGGCCTATCCCTACCGAAGCCTGTCCCGGGAGGAATTCGACGGCGTCGTGGCCATGCTGGACGAGGGCTATACGCCGCGCCGGGGCCGCAAGCACGCCTACATCCAGCGGGACCTCATGAACGGTACGGTCAGGGGCCGAAAGGGGGCCCGGATCAACGCCCTGATGTCGGGCGGGACGATACCCGACCAGTTCGACTACGACGTGATCATGGAGCCCACGGAGACCTTCATCGGCACGCTGAACGAAGACTTCGCCATCGAGAGCACGGCCGGAGACATCGTGCAGTTGGGGAACAACTCCTGGCGCATCCTGCGCGTGGAGAAGGGCAAGATCCGCGTGGAGGACGCCCAGGGCCTGCCGCCCACCATGCCCTTCTGGTTCGGCGAGGCGCCGGGGAGGACGGTCGAACTCTCCGCTTCACTGTCGCGGCTGAGGGAGGAGGTTGCGAGCCGGATGGACGTGGGGGCGGAGAACGGGAAACTCGATCCGGAATGGAAGCGGGAGGCCGAGGACTGGCTGATGGAATCCGCGGGCGTCTCCCACGTGGCGGCGACGCAGATCGCGGAGTACCTGGGCGCGACCAAGGCGGCCCTCGGCGTGATCCCCTCCCAGAAGGACCTGGTGGCGGAACGGTTCTTCGACGAGGCCGGCGACATGCACCTGGTGCTGCACAGCCCCTTCGGAAGCCGGGTCAACCGGGCCTGGGGACTGGCCCTGCGCAAGCGTTTCTGCCGGACCTTCAACTTCGAGCTGCAGGCCGCGGCCAACGAGGATTCCATCATCCTGTCCCTGGGCGCCACCCACAGCTTCCCCCTGGACGACGTCTTCAGCTACCTCAACGCCAAGACGGTCCGGGAGGTGCTGGTCCAGGCGCTCCTCGACGCGCCTATGTTCGAGGTGCGCTGGCGCTGGAACGCGTCCACCGCCCTGGCCGTGTTGCGCCGCAGGGGCGGGGACCGGGTGCCGCCGCAGATCCAGCGGTCCGTGGCCGAGGACCTGATCGCCCAGGTGTTCCCCGACCAGATCGCGTGCCTGGAGAACATCGCGGGCGACCGGGAGGTGCCGGACCATCCCCTGGTCAGCCAGACGATCGAGGACTGCCTGCACGAGGCCATGGACGTCGATACGCTGGAAACTGTCCTGAAGACGATGAAGTCCGGAGACATGAACGTGCACGCCCGGGACCTGCGCGAGCCCTCGCCCATGGCCGAGGAGATCCTCAACGCCCGGCCCTATGCCTTCCTGGACGACGCGCCCCTCGAGGAACGGCGGACCAACGCGGTCCGGAACCGCCGCTGGCTTGACCCAGCGGTCGCCGGCGACCTGGGCCGCCTGGACCCCGAAGCCATCGATACCGTACGGAGCGATGCCTGGCCCGAGGTGCGCAGTCCCGACGAGCTCCACGACGCCCTGGTGCTCGCGGGGTACGTCACGGAAGAAGAAGGGCGAAAGGGTGATCAGTTCGGGAGCTGGACGGAGTACTACGCCGTATTGGAGGGCGACCGCCGGGCCGCCACGCTCGTAACGGAGGGCGGGAAGCGCCTGTGGACGCCCCTGGAACGGCGCATCCATTTCGAGCGGGTGCATCCGCGGGGGCGGTTCGAACCGGCGGAGGATTTCCCGGACGACGTGAGAAGCAACCTGGAGAAGGGTTTTAAGGCCGCCACGGAAGAGCACGCGCTGGAAGCGTACGCCCTGGTGGAACTGATACGGGGGAGGCTGGAGACGCTGGGTCCGGTCACGGCGACCGAATTGGCCGGGTCTATCGACCTGCCGGTCGGCAGGATCGATCAGGCGCTGGCCGTCCTGGAGCAGGAGGGGTTCGTCTTCAGGGGACAGTTCTCACCGGACGCGGACGGGCTGGAGTGGTGCGAGCGCCGGTTGCTGGCGCGGATCCACCGCTTCACGATCACCAAACTGCGCCGGGAGATCCAGCCTGTTTCACCCGCCGACTTCATGCAGTTCCTCTTCACCTGGCATCACCTGGCGCCCGATACCCGGCTCAAGGGGGCCGACGCCGTGACGGCCGTGCTGCGCATGCTGGAAGGCGTGGAGGCACCGGCCGCGGCCTGGGAGAGCGAGATCCTGCCGTCCCGCGTCACCGACTACGACTACGCCTGGCTCGACAACCTGTGCCTGTCCGGCAAGTACGCCTGGGGACGGCTCCGCCCCCACCGGTCGAACGGTGAGAACGGGAAGACGGCCGGTCCGATCCGGTCGACGCCCATCGCCATCGTGGACCGCATGAACCGCTCGCTGTGGATGTCCCTGAGCGGCGTGACCGGCGACGAGGAACTTCCGCTTTCCACCTACGCGAAGACGGTACTGGACCTGATGACCCGACAGGGCGCGGTGTTTTTCGACGACATCACCTCGCAGTCGGGCCTCCTTCGGACCCACGCCGAGGAAGCCGTGGCGGAACTGGTTTCGGCGGGGATGGTCACGTCGGACAGTTTCGCGGGCCTCCGGGCCCTGCTGGTGCCGTCGCGTCACCGGGAGTCCCGGCGGGGACGGGAACGCCGGAATCCCTTCGACCTGTCGACGGCGGGACGGTGGGGTCTGACGTCCCGCGTACCGGCGGAAGGCAACGCGGAAGAGGATCTCGAGGCCTATGCCCGCGTCGCGCTTGCCCGGTACGGCGTCGTGTTCCGCCGCCTGACGGAGCGGGAGAACACCTCGCCGCCGTGGCGGGATCTCGTGCGGGTGCTTCGGCGGATGGAAGCGCGGGGAGAGATCCGCGGCGGCCGGTTCGTGAACGGCGTCTGGGGCGAGCAGTACGCCCTGGGCGAAGCCGTGACCCTGCTGCGCAGCATCCGGCGGAAGGAGAAACAGGGCACGCTCGTGGCCATCAGCGCCGCCGACCCCCTGAACCTTGTCGGCATCATCACGCCGGGACGGCGCGTGCCCGGCATCACAACCAACCGGATCCTCTATCGGGACGGCGAACCGATCCTGATCAAGGAAGGCGGAGAAATCAGGGAGACCTCCCCGGTGGCGGCCGAAGAACAGTGGGCACTGCGGCAGGAACTGGTCAAGCGCGATTTCCCGCCGAAGCTGAAGGCCTACCTGAGTGGTCGACGGACCCGAGAAAAGGCTGGCGCGCAGAAGTCATAATGCGCAAGAGATGCGGACCGGCGGTCCTTGACGGCCCTGGCGTCCAATCCCGGGCGGAAGGCATGAAGCAGATCGTCCTTTTCCTGTTGACCGCGGGGGTCTCGTTGCTGTCAACAGGCACGGCTTACGCCCAGGTGCAGGAAAAGCGCATGTCGATCAGCCTGGGCGGCGGGAGGAGTATTCCTTCAGGTGGTTTCGCGGATGGAAAAACCAGGGGATCGTTGTTCCTCCTGGGGGTGACGGTACGCGTTTCCGAAACCGTTCATCTCGCGTTCAACGGCCATGACAACCTATTTTCCGTCAAACGCGGCCAACACGACCGGGACCGCCTGAGTGACGAAACGTTGCAGCGACTCGGACCGGAGGTGGATGCCAACGTAAGCCTGGAAGGCGCCAACTTCGGATTGATGTTCAAGACCGCCACTTCACCCGCGGCCGTCCACGGGGTGGGCGGCATCGGCTACACCAGGTCTATAGACCGGTTCTTCGGTACCGCGCGTGGCACGAAACTGACCGCTTTCAGTTCCGAGACTTCGTTCAGTATCCTTCTGGGCGGCGGAGTGCATGTGCCGATGACCTCCACGGTCGGCCTGGCACTCGACGTCCGGTACATCCGCGCCTTCAACGACCGGAACATCCAGTGGTTTCCGGTCGCCGCCTCGGTGGTCTTCAGTTTCTGGACGGTAGCACCTCAGTAGGTACCCCGGCGCGGCGCTGATCGCCCGGCGTCCTCTACGCTTCCATCATCGTCTTCAATGCTTCCACCAACTGCGCGGGCGAGGCCGTTCCCGTGACGCCCAGTTGACGGACGGTGACCGAGGCCGCTAGGTTGCCGACCAGGCCGGCCTCCATGGGCGTCGCGCCGGCGGCCAGCGAGGCCACGATCCCGGCCGTGACGCTGTCCCCGGCCCCTACAGTGTCCACGGGTCCCGGAACGCGTACGCCGGGCACATGCCGTCGGTCCTCGCCGTCGATCAGCAGCAGGCCGTCCGCGCCGAGGGTGACGAAAACCGGCCGGGCTGCTTCATCGCCCGCTCCGCGCGTCTTGCCCAACCCCGATTTTTTGTCTGCTCCGCCCATCTCACCCGGCTGGGCCGTTTCTTCGGCCACCCCGCGCATCTCGTCCCGGTTCCCCTTGCGGATGACGTGGCGGAAATTGCCGATGCGTTCGCGTGAATCCGCCAGGATGACTTTGTCGGGCTGGTCCCGGCCCAGGCGGCAGATCGCATCTCGGACCCGGTCCGTGACGACCCCGGTGTTACGCCGTCCGACCTGGTCCAGGACGGCCACGCCGTCCACCACGGGCATCATGTCTTCCATGAATTCGATCAACCGGTCTTCCAGGGACCGCGGCGTGGGCGTCCGGTTCTGAATGTCGATGCGGCTTAATTCCTTTTCTCCACCCGGCTCCCGGTTCATGGGCTTGATGTACGTGGGCGTGAACCGGTCCGTGGATTCGAACAGTCCGTCGAGGCGGATCCCCATGGCCGCCAGCCCCTGCCTGAGTTCGTACCCCTCGCCGTCGTCTCCCGTGACCCCCACGGCGAGCAGGTCTCCGACCCCCAGGGCGTGCAGGTTGGCAACTACCGTACCCGCGGCACCGGGCATGCAGCGTCTGGCCACGACCTGGCGCGCGGCCAGCCCCGTCTCCAGGGACGGTTCGTCCAGTGCCGGATCGAGGACCAGGTACTTGTCCAAAAAGAAGTCGCCCACGACCATGACGGAAAGGCCGGCGAAGCGGGACAACAGGCTTTCGAGGCGGTGTGGAGTCATCTCGTGCAATGTAAGATCCGGCGGACGTAAATCAAAGTATTTACAGTAAATAAACGATTTCGGCAGGCTGCTTTTCCTTGATTTTCGGGCTCAGAAAGTGTACCTTTGCGAACTGGACATGCCGCGATTTCCTCACACTGCCCCGGGACTTCAAATCGTATGCGTAGTAGTGAAGACCAGCAGGTGCATCCACTTTATTGATATATGACCGGTCCCGTTCAACCCGCACGGCGGCAATCCCCACAGCAGGGTGCCAAAGGGAGTTACATGCGCCTGGCCGATCCCCTGCCGGATCAGATTCAGAAGAAACTCTACCCCGTACTGGAAACCGACGAAGAAATCCACATCACCCTGGAATCGGACCTGGATGCGAAAGGCCGTTTCCAGCCCTCCTGGCTCATCGTAACCGACCGACGCGTCATGGCATTGGAACTCAACGGCGCCGGCGACGATATCGCCGTCCCGCTGGAGGACCTGACCAGGGTGGCGGTGGAACCCCTGGTAGGCGGCTCCTGCCTGGAGGTCTCCACGGCCGATGACACGATTCCGCTGATCCGCTATTCCCAGAGCCGCGTGGACGTCTTCAACGAGGCGCAGCGCGGCATCGAGCAGCACATCGAGGAAAAGCCGTTCCAGGTCAAGACGGAATTCCCCCGGGTGGTCTGCGAAACCTGCGGCAGGCGCCTGCCCACCCGGGACGGGCTGTGTCCCGCCTGCGTCAGCAAGTGGGGCATGCTCAAGCGGATCTGCGCCTACCTGGGCGCCCACCGGGCCAAGGCCATCGCCATGGTGGCGCTGTTCGCCGTGCTCAGCGTGGCGGAACTCCTCCCGCCCAAGATAACGCAGCTCATCATCGACGACGCCTTCGAGAACGGCGACAAGGAGTTGCTGTTCTGGTTCGTCGCGGCCATGGCCGGCCTGCTCGTCCTCCGCTGGCTGGGCGAGATGGCGAACGGCTGGTTGACGGCCTGGGTGGGCGCCCGCGTGGTGGCGGATATCCGGGCCCAGGTGTACCACCACGTCGAATACCTTTCGCTGGGATTCCACGACAAGCAGAAGACGGGCGGCCTGCTTTCGCGCGTGACGCGGGACACCCGGAACGTGCGCAGCTTCCTGGTGGACGGCCTGCCCTTCCTTATCCTCCGCTGGATGACGACGCTCGGGATCATCGGCATACTGTTCTACACCAACTGGGTGCTCACGCTCTACATCCTCATCCCCGTGCCGCTCATCATCATCTGGGGAAGGGTCCTGTACCGGAGATTGCGGACCTACTACACCCGCATGTGGCGCCAGTGGGAAGGGTTCTTCACCCACATCCAGGAATCCCTGTCGGGGATACGGATCGTCAAGGCCTTCGCCCAGGAGAACCGGGAAGTCGGCCGGTTCAAGCGCAACGCGAGGGACATGTTCGCCCTGGAGTACTGGACCGAGAAACAGTGGATCTACTACTTCTCCACCATGGGCCTGCTGAACTTCCTGGGCTTCGTCGTGGTGTGGCTGGTGGGGGGCGGGCAGGTGCTCGGACAGGAACTCACCCTGGGTGAGTTGATCCTGTTCTACTTCTACCTGCAGATGTTCTACGGGCCGCTCCGGTGGCTCGGCCGGGTCAACAGCTGGATGACGCGGGCCATGAGCGCCGCCGAACGGGTCTTCGAGCTTATCGACATGGAACCGGAGAACTACGAGGACAAGAACGCGAAGCAGATGCTGCAAACGCGGGGCGAGATCAGGTTCCACGGCGTGACGTTCGGGTACGACGCCGCGCTGCCGGTGCTGCGGGACGTCAATCTCCATATCCGGCCCGGCGAGATGATCGGGCTGGTCGGCAAGTCGGGCGCCGGGAAGAGTACGACCATCAATCTCATCTGCCGGTTCTACGACGTGAACTACGGTTCGATCACGCTGGACGGCGTGGACCTGCGGGACATCCGGCTCGAGGACCTGCGGGGCCATATCGGGGTCGTCCTGCAGGAACCGATCCTTTTCAACGGGACGATCCGGGAGAACATCGCCTACGGGAAGCCCGCCGCGAGTTTCGAGGACATCATGGCGGCGGCCCGGGCGGCCAACGCCCACAACTTCATTCTCGCGAAGCCCGATGGATACGATACGATTCTCGGGGACAAGGGCACGGGGCTGTCGGGCGGCGAGAAGCAGCGCGTCTCTATCGCCCGGGCGATTCTCCACGACCCCCGCATCCTGATCCTGGACGAGGCCACGTCCTCGGTAGACGCCGAGACGGAGAAACAGCTCCAGGAAGCCATCGCTCGGCTGATCAAGGGCCGCACGACGATCGCCATCGCCCACCGCCTGTCCACGCTGCGGGACGCCGACAGGCTGGTGGTGCTGGAGCAGGGCCGGGTCGTCGAGGAAGGCACCCACGAAGAACTGATCGCCAACCGCGGCCATTTCCATCACCTGGTGCGGCTGCAGAAAGCCACATCCGAGATCATGGAGGTGGCATGACCGACACAACGACCACCTACAAAGAGCGCATGCCCGACGCGCTGGCCGACCGTTGCCGGGAAGCGTTGCGGGAAGGAGAGTCCGTCCGCATCGCGGCGGCGACCGACCTGACGGAAGACCTGCGGTTCGAGGATCGATGGCTCGTGGTGACGGACCAGCGGCTGTTGCGGTTCGATTCGAACGGGGCAGGCACGGGAAACGGGGACGCGTCCATCGAGCTGTCCGACGCCAAGAGCGCCGCCGTGGAGGAACTGGTCGGCTCGGGCCGGATCAACGTGGTGATCGGGAACGAAGACGTAGAGATCATCCGCTACACCCCGTCCCAGCGCGCCAAGTTCGCGCGGATCGCCCGGGGTATCGACCAGCTCATCAAGGAAGATCCGGTCGACATGCAGGGGGAGGTCGACAAGACCCGGTGCGACCGGTGCGGACGCCTCCTGCCCGAACCGAACGGGATCTGTTCGGCGTGCACAAACCGGCTCGCGATGATGCAGCGGATCGCCCGGTACGCCCTGCCGTTCAAGGGCAAGCTCGCGCTGATGGTCTTTCTGTCGCTCCTGTTCACCCTGGCCGAACTCGGCCCGCCCTACATCATGGGGCGTATCATCGACGACGTGCTGGGCGTCCCGGCCGGCGGCGTCCCTGCCGACGGCGTGGCCGGGGACCCGTTCGCGTTCCTCTACCTGCTCGTCGTCGCCTACGCGGTCATCCGCCTCGTATCCTTCGTCCTGGAGATCTTCAAGGACCGCCTTTCCGTGTGGCTCGGCGGCCGCGTGATCGTGTCCGTCCGCGAAGATCTGTACGAAAACCTCTCCCGCCTGAGCATGAAGTTCTACAACAAGCGGCAGGTGGGGTCCCTGATCTCACGGGTGTCCAATGACACGGAAAGCATGATGTGGTTCCTGGTCGACGGCGTGCCCTATATCCTGACCAACCTCCTGCTCCTGGTGGGCATCCTGGTCCTGTTATTCGTGACCAGCTGGCAACTGACGCTCATGGTGCTCATTCCCATACCTTTGCTCGTCATCGGCGGGGGGTATTTCTGGGTCCGGCTGATCCGGGCGTTCCGGACGAAATACTACCGCTGGGGCAAGCTGGTGGGCATGGCGGGCGAGATGCTCTCCTCGGTGCGCGTCGTAAAGACCTTCGTCCAGGAGAAGCGGGAGATGCGCCGGTTCAGGAGCAGCAACGAAGGGGTCTTCCGGGGCGATTACGAGAGCGAAAAGGAAGCGGCCGTCTTCTTCAGCACGGTCAGCATGCTGACATCGTCCGGGCTGATCCTGGTCTGGTACTACGGGGGATCCGCCGTCATCGACGAGACCTTCACCACCGGCGCCCTCATCATGTTCATCGCCTATCTCTGGATGCTGTACGAACCCCTTCGGTGGTTCGGCGAGCTGAACACCTGGTCGAGCCGGGCCATGAGCGGCGCGGAGAAAGTCTTCGAAATCGTCGACACTCCGGCGGAGACCGAGGACCGGGACGACCCGGTCGAGATAAAGGACATGAAGGGCGAAGTGGAGTTCGAAGGCGTGGGCTTCGCCTACGAGGCGGGCAAGCCCGTCCTCCACGACATCAGCCTCCACGTGCAGCCCGGCGAGATGATCGGGCTGGTAGGCAAGTCCGGTTCGGGCAAGACGACGATGACCAACCTGCTCTGCCGGTTCTACGATATCGACGACGGCGGCCTTAAGATCGACGGCGTGCCGATCCGGGACATCGGCCTGAAGGACCTGCGAAGGCAGATCGGCGTCGTGCTGCAGGACTCCTATTTCTTCAGCGGATCCATCGCGGAGAACATCCGGTACAGCAGTCCGGACGCCTCGCTCGAGCAGATCATGCGGGCGGCCCGGACCGCGAACGCCCACGATTTCATCTGCGCGAAGCCCGACGGATACGACACGCAGATCGGCGAGAACGGCAAGGAACTGTCGGGCGGCGAGAAGCAGCGGATCGCCATCGCGAGGGCCATCATCCACGATCCCCGCATCCTGGTCCTGGACGAGGCCACCTCCTCGGTGGACACCCACACGGAGAAGCTCATCCAGGAGGCCATCGCCAACCTCGTGAAGGGCCGGACGACCTTCGCCATCGCCCACCGGCTTTCGACCCTCCGCCGGGCAGACCGGCTGGTGGTGCTGGACGCGGGAAAGATCGTGGAGACGGGCACCCATGAGGAACTGCTGGACATGAAGGGGCACTTCTACCGCATGGTCGAAACGCAGCGGGCGAGCACTGCGGTCATGGCCGTGGGCGGGGGCAAGGCCGACCCGAACCGCGGCGCCAACGGACATACAAACTGAGCGGGGAGATCGAGATGCCGGATGAACCTGGCGTAGAAGCGCCGGACACCTTTGAATTCGAAACGGGGATCGAGAACGCCCCCGTCGAACCCTACCAAGCGAGCGAGATCCGGGTCTTCCGGGCGCCGAAGAACACGGTGCGCATGACGGTCCGCGACGAGCGGTCCTACATCCGCGTCCGGCCGGTCAACGCCTCCCCCATGGCCCACTCGGACCGGTACGTGTCGCTCCTGGACATCAAGAACGAGGAAGTGGCCTTCATAAAGGACTTGAACGACCTGGACGAAGATTCCCGCAAGGTCATCGAGGAGGAGCTCGCCCACCGGTACCTTCGGGCGACGATCGAACGGGTAAACTCCATACAGATGGAATACGGCGTCACCTACTGGGACGTCATGACCGACCGGGGCAAGCGCGAGTTCGTCATCCGCGGCCACGAGAACACCCACTGGGCGTCGGATTCGCGGCTTCTGCTCACCGACGTCGACGGCAACCGGTTCGAGGTGGTGGACTACACCCGCCTGGATGCCCACAGCATCCAGTTGATCGAGACCAACGTGTGACGGCCGTAATCAACAACTATCTAACATTTACACGCTGGGTCGTTGGACGCTTTGCCGCAAATTGAGCAAGGCTCGTAGTAAAGTCTCTCATATCTCTGCAACTCTGGCGGATTACGACGTGCATCAAAGTAGCCTGGATTGTATTGGTAGAGGTATTCGCCCGGTACAAGAAATTGATCGACATCTTCGGCTACATTTGGGCGAACACTAATCGAGCCTGATGGAGGGTTAGCAACTCTCGTGTTCACATTGTCACATGAAGTATCGGTTTTATCAGTGCGATTAGTACTGTGAGGTAACTTTAGTCCGAATTCTAAATCATGTATTTCACAATAATCTTCGTCTTTATGGTTAAGAGATCGTGCATGCGCCTTTAAAATGAGATCATCATCCAGTTTTGTATCAAGCTCCAAGCGTTCTTTAAATGCCTGGGCCTTCGAGTCAACCTTAACGGTCACAACATCTAGTATATCTCTGGGTTCACTCGTTAACACACTCTTCCCAGGTCGTTTTGGCGCACAAAGTTGTAACTTTGCTACGCCGTCGCGTGGGTCTGTACAATAAAGATTTAAAGTCTGAGTGTTTTCTTCATGCTCATTGGGCATTAGTGTACCTGCTTTGACAACTGGCAAGAACGAATTCCGAGCTAGTTCTAACTCTATATTCTTGGCTAAAATAAGACGTACAGAATCTGCAGCGATCCAAGCTGCACCTTCAGAGATCAATGTAGCGGTACTGTCCGGTATTTCGACTCTTTCAGGACCGAACCATTCGTGAAGGCGTTGTTTGATTGCCGGCATATTTGACATTCCGCCTGTTGCTACGCAAAGCGCAACTTCATCCATAGAATAACCGGCATCACTCAAAACTCTCCGAATACGTTCAAAGCCTTTGTCTAGTAGCGGCTTTACAAGTTGTTCAAGATCTCGTTGATGTAAAACATAGTCAAATTCCTCTTCTTTTACTCCACTAAAGAAACTATCAACGTAAATCGCCACTTGGGAACGAGTGGACAAATCAATTTTAGCTCGTTCGCAATGATGTAATAGGCGAGACTTTGCTCCTGGGAATACTTCGACACTTTCACTAAGCGACCGGGTTTGTCTGGTAATCTGTAAGAGACGATTCATGATAGTTTCATCGAATACATCACCTCCTACTTCATCAGTACCGTCATTTTTTAACTGAACTATCATGTCATCTATTACGCGACAAAGAGTCAGATCCAAGGTACCACCACCCCAGTCAAACACTAGGATGAGCTTCCCGTTGTAACGGCGTCTCATTTCAGGAAACCGTCTGGAGCGGAAAAGACCGTAAAGTGCAGCTAACGGTTCGTGAACAAATTGTCGGATATTCATACCGGAAATCTTGAATGCATCCCTAAGTGCGCGTCGCTGGTATCCTTTCATACCCACTGGAATAGTGACTACTACGGCTGAGATTTCCTCTGAGTTACGTTCGCTATTCGTCGCCTGTTGGCGTACATGTTGGACTACATCAGAAACCATGTCTACTGGAGTTCTTTCTACGCCTTCGACGAAGACACTATCTCGACCTAAGTACATTTTCGGTGATTGAACAATGTTGCCCTGAACGCCTAATCCGGATTTGGCAAGCCGATCCTTTGCGTTTCGACCAAGAATCTTCTGGGCACCTTCGTAACAGACCACCGAAGGGATTGGACGGTCCTCTTCATCGAGGAAGCAAATCGCACGATTCCCTCGAATAACTGAGATGAGACTGTTTGTAGTTCCGAAGTCGAAACCGAACACGTTCAACTTAGCCATCTCCTCTTTTTAGAAGCCGATTACATTCGTCCCTCAGACCATCAATAACACGCTCGGCATGGTCGACCATAACGTTAACTTTCGGGGGGTTCCTTCTAAGTGCATGAAGTCCTGCTTCAAGTAATGCCAATTCTTCATTCAATCGGCGTAAAACCTGCCCCCGAAGTGTTTCATAGTCATCCTTTAGATGGGCACTATCGTTGGCGTGGTCCTGGCGTTCTTTTTCAAGCAACTTCTTAAGTGAATCGGCTTTAACTTGCGTGTCATATAACGTTGATTGGATTTCGTCCCGGTTTGATTCCAACGTCGAAACCTGTTTCAATAACTGTTCATTCTCAGATTCGGCTGAATCAGCGCGGGTTTTCTGATCTGCAGCATCTCTATGAAGTATGTCGGTTGAGGTTACAATTGCTTCAGAATCACGAGCGTTAACTAGAAAAACCACTTTTTCTGCATCAGTTTGGGACGACCGTACCGACGGTTTCCAAGTGTGTTTCAATAAATAGTCAATAACACGTTCAATTGGGACACTCTTCGTCATCCAAGCCCATATTAAATAGCACCTAAGTGCATTCTTCCTACACTCTTTCATTTCTTTATTTGTTAACTTGGATCCTTCATCGGTCCACCTTAGGCTTTCATAACGCCTGTGATTTGAAATTACTTGAATTACATTCTCCACGGGACCGTTGAGCCAAGGTCCTTTGAATACAGGGTGTTTTTTTAGTGTTACTAGCACAAATCTCGCAATCTCATCCGAAACTTTAGACGATTCTACTCTCAAGCCAATTTGTAGTAAGTTAAACGTTGATGTGAGAATCCTATCATCAGACGTCTGATTTACTAGTTCGTTAATTGACTCATCACTCAATTGCGATTGTTTACGCAAGAAATCAAGTTCAATTTTTCGTAACTTCTTGCGCTTAAAAGTACCGTCGTATACTTGGAGAATCAACTGACCAACACTCTCGACAGGTTGAGACTTTGTACGAGATGAACTATTTAAAACGACACTTGTTGTCACAGATTTCTGTTCAGGTAATTCTGAATCGAGTTTGGGATCTTCAGGGGACACATGGTCTACGTTTTTCATAACTGTCCTAGCCATATTTGTGGATGCTTGTTGTTGCCCACCTACCTAGTCCCGGCAAGTTTCTAAGTTTTTTCGCATGGCGAAGCGCATCTTTGTAATTGCCAGCAATAGCGTTTATTTCAGCTAAAAGGATGTGCAGTTTAACGCTGTCGTAATGTGTTTCGATTCGTTCTAGGAGATTCTCCATTTCCGGCAGGTTCTTTGTTAAATAGTCTTTACGCGATACAGTCATTCGGATGATCTGCTCGGTTTCCCAGTCTGTAACTGAAGCATCAAGTCTGTTACGGGTTGCTGGAGTGTTTTTCCATATTTCAGAAAATGGCCTTGAACCGTCCAACAAGGACGAAAATCTCGCAGCGGCTTGCCCAATTCGTTCACTCCCAGCCATGAATTTGGCATTCTTGAAATGATTGAAGTGAAATTCGATAATACTAGAAATCGTTTTCGCTAACGGTCGCTCATATACGGATAACTTCTCTGCCGATTTGTTGTATTTCTCAGTATACTCGTTGTATTTCAATGTAGAATCTGGGACTCGTTCCTTAGCAAGTACACCATATAAGTACGCGCAGATACCATCGCAGTAGCCGATGGCTGAACGATACGCTGAAGTAGCTGATATGAATTCATCAACTGCTCGTGTATCAAGTCCCGGCCCAGAAACAGTTCTGACGAATTGCTTTTCGATCCCAATAAGATCCGCATATTCGGCAATTTGAAAATCGAGAGTGTATTCTGCTTGTACGTTTTTGTTTTCCAGTACCAACCGACAAACATCAGAACTTAACTGAGCAAGATGGGAAGGTACTGTTGTTACATCTACACTTTCGTCGTTTATTATGGCGTGATCGCACATCTTCAAAGTCACATCTGTAGCGGAAATCGATCTTGTAACTAGAGTGCGTGATGTACCTAACTCCTGACCACGTAGAAACAAAGTAGGCCTGTATGTAGGATGTTTCTCAAATCGGTGTTCGAAAAGTTCTTCTCTTGATGTAAAAACCAAATTACAGCGTTTGCATGGATACTCTTTAACTAGCGGGATACTTGAAACAACGTGGATGTTGGTGCGTAGGTACTCATTGTCACCTGTATGCCAAACCCCCATTTTGAAACCCACCTTCTATTTCAGTATTTTAAGTCGACAATACATAATCAGTGCAATACCACAGTCTGGAATAAAGCACTGTAATTCAGAACCGTCAATTGTGAATCCGCCTACGATAAAAAGTAGTCGACCCGATTCAATTTAATGAATCTCGACAGCTATTGATTTAACTTCTGGATAAACCAAATACCGTATGTATCAGTAAAGGTAATTCAGTAGATCGTGTTGAACTCAAGAGCGAATAATGTCGGCTATGGCAGTGCAAGGCAAGTACGACCAGTTGACCAGGTCGGTCCAGTAGGAGTAGACCGCCGTATGACATCCTCGGGCAGAATCGCTTGATCCGACACATACCGTCCGCCCGCCTTAGTCCGGATAAACCGCGATGACCAGCGACACCCTCTACCAGGAAGCCCTCCGCCCCCAATTCCACTTCACGGCGAAAAAACACTGGATCAACGATCCCAACGGTCTGGTGTATTCCGACGGGGAGTATCACCTCTATTTCCAACACACGCCGGGCAGCATGGTGCACGGCCGCACGACCTGGGGACACGCGGTCAGCGCGGACCTGGTCCACTGGAAACAGCTGCACACCGCCGCACTGGACGTGGACGACACAGGCTGGATGTGGTCGGGGTCCGCGGCGGTGGACCATCACGACACCGGCGGGTTCCAGGACGGAGACACGCCGCCGCTGATCGCCTTCTACACGGCGGGCGGCGAAAGGGTGTTCCCCGATCGCCGGTGTATACAATGTATAGCCCACAGCAACGACCGCGGCCGGACGTGGACGAAGTACGCGGGCAATCCGGTCATCGGGCACATCCGGGCGGAGAACCGCGATCCGAAGGTGGTCTGGCACGAACCGACTGCGCGATGGATCATGACGCTGTTCATGGACGGCAATGACTATGCCCTGTTCACATCCCCGGATCTCAAGTCCTGGACGCACCTGCAGGACCTTACCCTGCCCGGTGTATCCGAATGCCCGGATTTCTTCGAGCTGCCGGTGGACGGAGACCCCTCGAACACGCGGTGGGTATTCTGGGGCGCGAGTGGCGGCTACCTGCTCGGGCGTTTCGACGGGCACTCGTTCACGCCCGAGACGGACGTCCTGCAGGCGGAGCAGGGCGCCAACGGTTATGCTGCCCAGACCTGGAGCGATATCCCGGCGGAGGACGGCCGGCGGATCCAGATCTCTTGGATGCGGGGTGGCCTGTACCCGGCCATGCCCTTCAACCAGCAGATGTCGTTCCCGGTTGAACTGACGCTCAGGACGCTGCCGGACGGGATCCGGCTGTGCAGGGAACCGGTGCGGGAAATCGAACTACTGCATACCGGGACGCGCACCTGGCCCGCCGGCGACCTGGCGGAAATGGAGGCCGAACAGTTTCAGAAGCGGTACGCATCGGGAGAGATCAGCAGCTACGCGGTCACGGACCTGCGCGAGGCCGAAAGCCGGCTCGTCCTGGCAGACGAGAGCGACCTGTTCGACGTGCGGATGGCGATCGAAGTGGACGGTCGCGGCAACCCGGACGGCGACGACGAACTCGGCGACGGTAACGGATCGGCCGTTGCCAGAGGCTTCACCATCGAAGTGCAGGGACATACCGTGGAATACGATGCGGAAGCGCAAACGTTGTCCTGCCTGGGAAAAACCGCGGCGCTGCGTACCATCGACGGCCGCGTCAGCCTCCATCTGCTGATCGACCGCACCTCGCTGGAGCTTTTCGGCAACCAGGGCGAGGTGTCCATGTCCTTCTGCTTCCTGCCGGCCGCGGCCAATCACCGGCTGGCACTGAATGCGGCCGGCGGGGGCGTGCATGGAGGCGTGCGCATCGTCTCACTCGTAGTTCACGAACTCCGATCCGCGTGGGAAAACTCGTAATTCACTCATGAATGACGCGCAATCACCAACATGCCCATTCCACTCACAAAAGCTATCGACAAGTTTCCCCGGGTCCGGCTGGGCCATGCGCCCACGCCGCTGGATCCCGCCCCCCTTCTGGGTAAGGCCCTCGGCATCGAGTTGTGGATCAAACGCGACGACTGCACGGGGCTGGCCATGGGCGGCAACAAGGTCCGCCAGCTCGAATTTCCCCTGGGCGAGGCGCAATCCCGGGATGCCGACACCCTCTTGATCACCAGCGCGGTACAGTCGAACTACGTCCGCGTGGCCGCCGCCGCCGGGCGCCAACTCGGCATGGAAACCCACATTCAGCTTGAAGAGCGCGTGCCCGACGTGGACGCTCTCTATCGATCATCCGGCAACGTGCTGCTCGACCGGCTCTTCGGCGCGAAGCTGCATTCCTTCCCGGTCGGCGACGACGAGCCCGCGGCGGACGCGTCGCTGGACCTGCTTGCCCAAACGCTTGCGCAGGAAGGCCGCAGGCCCTACGTGATCCATCTCGCCCCCGCCCATCCCCCGCTCGGCGCGCTCGGATACGTGCTCGCGGCCGAGGAGACCCTGGCGCAGGCTCGGGCCCTCGACCTAAAGTTCGACGCCGTAGTCTGTCCCACGGGCAGCGCCCTGACCCACGCGGGATTCCTGGTGGGCTTGAGAACCCTGGGCAAGGAGGTGCCTGTTTACGGCATCTGCGTGCGGCGCGACGCCGGTAGCCAGGCAGCGCGGGTACGTCAAGTGGCGGAGCAACTAGCCGCGATGATCGAGCGGCCGGAGGTGTTCGACGCGGACGAAGTAGAAGCGTTCGACGGCGTCCTGGCGCCGGGTTACGGCCGGCTCAACGACGCGGTTCGCGAGGCGATCTCGCTGGCGGCACGCCAGGAGGGGCTGCTCCTCGACCCGGTCTATACCGGCAAGACGATGGCGGGACTGATCGAACACGTGCGATCCGGTGTGATCCCAGAGGGCAGCCGGGTGCTCTTCATTCATACCGGCGGCCTGCCGGCCATCTTTGCCTATGGGGACAGGCTGGGGAACTGGCTATCAGATGTGCCGTGGGAGACGACGGACCTGGATCGTTAGCCGAACGCCTCGGCAAACTTCCGCGAACGCGTGTTGAGCAGGCTGTAGAATCCACGCACTTCAGGATCGGGGTGGTCGCGCCAGAGACCGGTGGGAATGGTGGTGTACTGGCTGAGGACGGCTCCGCCGCGATGGCCGTAGTAGACCTGGACGGACTTGCGTTCGTGGGTGGTTTTCCGTACGGTGGCGGCGTGGACCACGGACAGGTTGAAGAGGATGACCGTGCCGGCCGGTCCGTGGAGGTGGATCCCGCCCCGCTTTTCGACCTGTTCTTCGATGTCCAGGATGGGCCTGTCGCTGGATTCCGGCGATATGGAAAAGCAGTGGGTTTCCTCAGTCACGTCGGACAGGTAGAGCATCATTTGGAGGTAGCCGCAGCGGTAGGGCCGGTCGGTCATGTGGCTCCGGTCCCGGTGCCAGACCTCCACCGGGTCGCCCTTATGCGGTGCCATGTGACGCAGGCAGGCTTCCGCGAGGCAACTGGGTCCCTGGAAGATAGTCTCGATCGGTTCGATGAGCGCGGGGTGGCGGATCAGCCCGTCGAATTCCGGTGAGGAGATGAGCGGCTCGCAGTTTACGCTCTGGTGGCCGTCGAAGGCGATGGGCCGCCAGAAATACCCCATCTCCAACCGGTCACGGTCATACAGTTCGATGAAGCGGCCGACCTCATCCGGGGTAAAGGGCTGTCCGAGACTTACGTAGCCGTTTTGCTTGAAGAATTCGAGATCGACCACCGTTGGAGCGTCCTCCTTCGGTCTGCCTGCCCAGACCGGCTGCCTCGTCGCGCCTACCCCGGCCTGTCCGCCTGCCTCGTCGCACCTACCCCGGCCCGATTGCCCCGGCCCGCGGCTTACGCTCCGTTCATGACGTCCCGGAACAGCTCCGAGAAGACGGCCCGGTCACCGGGCGTGCCTACCGTGACCCGGACCAGGCGGTCCAGTCCCGGCGCGGCGGGTTTTCTAAGGAACACGCCCCGCTCGATGAGGGTATTCATCACGGCGCCAGCCCGTTCGCCCGTACCGAAATCGAAGGCGACGAAATTGGTCTGGGATGGCAGCGAAGAAATCCCCGCGTCCCCGGCCAGCACATGGTAGTCTTCCCTTCCCGCTTCCACGGCTTTTACCACGCTCGCCACGAATTCCGGGTCGCGCAGGGAGGCCAGCGCGCCGGCCTGGGCTACCAGGCTCACGCCGAAATGCAATCGGACTTTGTCGAAGGTCCGGATGACGTCCCGGTGGGCGATGGCGTAACCGACCCGGGCGCCGGCCATTCCGTGGGCCTTGGAGAAGGTGCGCACCCGGATCAGCCGGGGATCCTCCACGTCGATGGGGAGAATGGTGTCCGGCGGCACGAAGTCGAGGTAGGCCTCGTCAAGAATGAAGAGGCAATCGGTCGGCACGCGGTCCAGGAGATCGGAGATGGCGTTGCTGCCGTAGTAAGAACCCGTCGGGTTGTCCGGATTGGACAGGTAGAGGATGGAGGCCTTCTGTTTCGCGGCCAGGTCCGTCAGCGCCGTCAAATCGTTGCGGTCGTTGCGGTAGGGCACCGTTTCCAGCCTGCCGCCGAAGCCGTCGACGTGGTAGACGAAGGTGGGGTAGCATCCGAGGGACGCGGCGACCGCGTCGCCCGGGTCCATGTACATGCGGACGATCAGTCCCAGCAGGTCGTCGATCCCGGCGCCGAGGGTCACGTTCTCGATGTCCACGCCGTGCATCGCGGCCAGTTCGGCCCGCAGTTCATAGCCTTCCGGGTCGCAGTACCAGGCGACGCCTCGCGCGGCTTCGCTCATGGCCGCCGCGGCCCGGGGCGATACGCCGAAGGCGCTTTCGTTGGCGCCGATGCGCACCCGGAACGGTTTTCCCTGCTGACGTTCGATGGTCTCGGGACCCACGAAGGGGGTCACGGAAGGCAGGTTCTCGACGATTTCGGAGTAAGGGGGTCTGGACATCGGATCCGGCGCGGCCGGGCTGGCCGGGCTCGCTTGGCTGGCCGGGCTCGCTTGGTTGGCCAAGCTGGCCAGGTTATGCCGCGGTTTCCATGTCGGCGCTGTACGTACCGGTCCGGGCGGCGCTGTTGCACATGGCACGGTGGAAAAAGGCTTCTTGACCCGCCTTGAAACGGGCGGGATCTCCACCCCATGCCCGCAACGGGGCCGCCTGCAGTGCGCGGCCGAAGGAGAAACTGAGTTCCCATGGCAGCTCACCGAACATGTGATTCATGGCGTTCAGGTGCGCCGTGGCGGTCTCGGAGGACTGCCCGCCCGACAGGAAGGCGACGCCGGGTACCTCACGCGGGATGTTGCGCAGGAAATTGTTTACCGTGCGGCGCGCGACTTCCTCCACAGAAGCCTGTTCGGGACATTTCGAACCCGAGATGACCATGCTGGGTTTCAGGACGATCCCATCCAGCTTGACCTCGTGCACGGCCAGGGCCTCGAACACCTGCCGCAGCGTGACGCCGGTAACCTCGTCGCACCGGTAGATGTTGTGGTCGCCGTCCATCAGCACCTCGGGTTCGACGATCGGTACGATGCCGCATTCCTGGCACAGCGCGGCGTAACGCGCGAGGGCATGGGCGTTGGCGTCGATACAGACGTCTGTGGGAATGCCTTTCCCGACGGTAATGACCGCCCGCCACTTGGCGAATTGGGCGCCCAGCTTACCGTACCGGGTCAGGCGCGCACGCAGGCCGTCGAGCCCCTCGGTGACTTTCTCTCCGGGAAATCCGGCCAGGTCATGGATGCCGGTATCCACCTTGATGCCCGGAATCACGCCTTTGTCGGACAATAGTCTGGGAAAGGGCGTTTCGGCTTCGTCCAGGGCCTTCTGGCGCAAGGTCTCGTCGTAGAGGATGACGCCGCTTATGAATTGCTCCATGCCTTCGGTGGTGAACAGCATGTGGCGGTAAGCGCGGCGGTTCTCCTTCGTCGACGGCAGTCCGATGGCATTGAACCGTTGCCTTATGGTGCCGCTGCTTTCGTCCGCGGCCAGGATCCCCTTGTCCGGGGCGACCATGGCACGGGCGACCTCACTCAGTTTGGAAGACATCTTCTGTTGTAACTCCTCGACCGGTTTACTTCGGTATTGCCTAATGTTTCATCGATTTCGCAGAACGCTGTAAATAACGCGCCCGAAGCCCGCCTGTCAATCCTTTCTTGGCCAGGCGCTTTTGGCTTGAAACGCGCTCCGCCCGACGATATAATACGGCCTGCAGCCCTTTCCCGCTCCTCTATCCGCGTCCGATGATCACGGCCGGTCCGCACGGCGCCAGGACGCGATTATATCATCGATCCGGATGTCAGGCATCGTCCATGCCCCGCGACCCGATACAGCCGTCCCGCGACTCGACTCAGTTGCCCCGAACCGCTACAAGGGCGCCCCGCGACCCGATTCAGCCGTCCCCCGACTCGACACAGTCGCCCCTCGTGCTGGCCATCGACATCGGCACGTCGTCCGTACGGGCGATCCTCTTCGACCGGACGGCCCGGATCGCATCTCCCGCCTTTCAAAAAACCTACGACATGGATACCACGCCGGACGGCGGTGTTCACATCGACGCGGACCGCCTGGCGGCGGAGGTGGCTTCGGTGCTCGACGACTTCTGCGCCTGGAGCGGACAGGCAACGGGCGTCCAGGCCGGGGCCGGTCATGCCGGGGACGGTCATGGAGCGATCGACGGCGTGGCCATGACCACGTTCTGGCACAACGTCGTGGGCGTGGAGGGAGACCGCGCCGTGACCCCGCTGATCAGCTGGGCCGACACGCGGCCAGGGACGGTCATCCCCGAACTGGGCGAGCGTCTCGACGCCGCTTCCACCCACGGGCGCACCGGGTGCGTGCTCCACGCATCCTACCTGCCTGCCAAGATATGCTGGTTCGCCCGGACCGATCCCGAAACGTTCGCCCGGGTGGAACGCTGGATGTCCATCGGTGAATACCTATTCCTCAAGTGGTTCGGCGCGCCGGCCTGCAGCGTATCCATGGCATCCGGCACCGGGTTGTTCAACGCCCACCGGTGCGACTGGGACGACGAGACGCTGGCCGCGCTGCCGGTGGCGCGGGACCAGTTGACGCCGGTAACCGACGTGGACGAACCGGTACGGGGCCTGAAGGGTGAATTCGCTTCCCGCTGGCCCGCCCTGGCCGGAGCGTCCTGGTATCCGGCCATCGGCGACGGCGCCTGTAACAACATCGGCAGCGGCTGCGTGGACGAGGACCGCATCGCCCTGATGGTGGGCACTTCCGGCGCCATGCGGATCATGCGGCGTGCCGCGGAGTTCACGATCCCGGACGGACTGTGGTGTTACCGGTCGGACCGGCGCAGGATCCTCATGGGCGGCGCCCTGAGCAATGGCGGGAACGTCTATGGTTGGATGCGCGACACGCTGCGCCTGGCCGACGAGCAGCGGGTCGAACGGGACCTGGGCGGGATGGCGCCGGACAGCCACGGCCTCACGGTGCTGCCCTTCTGGGCGGGCGAACGCAGTCCGGGCTGGCACGACGCCGCCCGGGCGGCCATAACTGGCATGACGCTACACACCACGCCGCTGGACGTCATGCGGGCCAGCCTGGAGGCCACGGCTTACTGTTTCGCGAATATCCATGACCGGTTGCGGTCGATCTGGGGAGACACCGGCGAGATCGTCGCATCGGGTGCCGGCCTGCTGCAGTCGCCCGCCTGGATGCAGATGCTGGCCGATGTCCTGGAGCGGCCCATCACCGCCTCGACCGTGACCGAGGCCTCGAGCCGCGGCGCCGCGTTGCTGGCGCTGGAGGCCTCCGGCGCGCTGGAAGACCTGGCCGCCGCGCCAGCCCCCCTGGGCAAGACCTTTGAGCCGGATCCGGCGAACCGGGACCGCTACCGGGAAGCGATGAAACGGCAGCAGGACCTGTACGATATGATGATGGACAGTTGAGGGGCCGGGTTGTATCTTAGCGGGCGTCTGAAACTGGCGAACTTGAACAAACGAACCGCATTAACGAGCCGCAACTACAATACGAACCGAAAAGGACGCGTACCGTGTCAGAACACGATCTCGAGCAACGATGCATCAACACCATCCGCATGCTGGCCGTCGACGCCGTCCAGCAGGCCAACAGCGGCCACCCAGGCCTTCCCATGGAAGCCGCGCCCATCGCCTACGTACTGTGGACGCGCCTCATGCGGTACAATCCGAAGAATCCCGACTGGCCGAACCGCGACCGCTTCGTGCTCTCCGGCGGGCACGGGTCCATGCTGCTCTACGCCATGCTCCATCTCACCGGCTACGACCTCTCCCTCGATGAGATCAGGAACTTCCGGCAGTGGGAAAGCCAGACGCCCGGCCATCCCGAGTACGGCGATACGCCCGGCGTGGAGACCACCACCGGACCGCTCGGGCAGGGCATCGCGAACGCCGTGGGCATGGCCATGGCCGAGGCCCACCTGGCGGCCCGGTACAACCGCCCCGGCCACGAGATCGTCGACCACTACACCTATGTCATCGCCAGCGACGGCGACATGATGGAGGGCGTCGCCTCCGAGGCCTGCTCCCTCGCGGGGCACCTCGGCCTGGGCAAGCTGATCGTCCTCTACCTGGACAACAGCATCACGATCGACGGCGGCACGGACCTGGCCTTCTCGGAGAACACGGGCCTGCGCTTCGACTCCTACGGGTGGCACGTGCAGCGGGTCCTGGACGGCAACGACCTCGCCCGGGTCGAAGCCGCGGTCGAAATGGCGCGGAACGAGACGGATCGACCCTCGATCATCGTGTGCCGCACGGTCATCGGCTACGGCAGTCCCAACAAGGCCGGCACGTCCAAGGCCCACGGCGAGCCCCTCGGCGAAGAGGAAGTCGAACTGACCAAGCAAAACCTCGGGTGGCCGTTGAAACCGAAGTTTCTCGTCCCGGAGGACGTGCGTGACTGGTTCCAGCAGATGGTCCCCTACGGCAAGGGATGGGAACTGGCCTGGCGTCAGGCCGTCCATGCCTACGCGGAAGCCTTTCCCGAACTGACGGATACCTGGCAGCGGGCTATGGACGGGGAACTGGCGGCTGGCTGGGACGAAAACCTCCCGACCTTTTCGCCCGACCAGGGGGACATGGCCACGCGGCAGGCGTCCGGCGTGACCATCAACGCACTGTCCCAGCGCATCCCGGGCCTGTTGGGTGGTTCGGCGGACCTGGCCGGGTCCAACAACACCATGGTGGAAGCCGAATCGAACTACACCGCCGGAAACTACGCAGGCCGCAACCTGCACTTCGGCGTGCGCGAACACGCCATGGCCTCCGCGCTGAACGGGATGGCGCTCCACGGGGGTCTGCGCCCCTACGCCGGCACGTTCCTCGTGTTCTCGGACTATATGCGCCCGGCCATTCGCCTGGCGGCCCTCATGGGCATCGCGCCGGTCTACGTATTCACCCACGACAGCGTGGGACTGGGCGAGGACGGTCCGACCCACCAGCCCATCGAGCACTACATGGCGCTGCGGGCCATCCCCAACCTGACCCTGATCCGCCCCGCCGACGCTGCCGAAACAGCGGAAGCCTGGGTGGCGGCGCTAAGGCGCACGGACGGCCCTGTCGCCCTTGCCCTGACCCGGCAGAAACTGCCCGTACTGAACCGGGAAGGAAACGGCGCGGCACCCACCGAGGGTCTGGCACCCACCGAGGGTCTGGCGCCCACCAGGGGTCTGGCGCCCGCCGACGGCCTTCACCGGGGCGCCTACGTCCTTGCCGACTCCGACGGAACGCCGGACGTGATCCTCATCGCTTCCGGTTCGGAGGTTCACCTGGCGCTCGAGGCCCGTGAAACGCTGACGGGTGAAGGCGTAGCCGCGCGCGTGGTCAGCATGCCGAGCTGGGAACTGTTCGAAGCGCAGACCGGGGAATATCGGGAGTCCGTGCTTCCCGCGTCGGTCACCGCGCGCCTGGCCGTGGAACCCGGCGTCACGCTGGGCTGGGAACGGTACGTGGGCCCGCGGGGCGACGTCATCGGCCTGGAACGCTTCGGCGCGTCGGCGCCTTACCAGGACGTGTTCGAGCACCTGGGCTTCACGGCAGAGAACATCGCCGGCAGGGCGAAGGCGCTGCTCGCGGCAGGCAAGTGATCGTCAGGCGCTGCTCGCGGCAGGCGGGTGATCAGAAGCCAGCCTGCTAGAACCCAACCTCTTTGAATACCTCCAGTGGTATCTCCCGCTCAAAATCCTTGAAATACTGGTAGTTGGTGTCTACGACCCGGTATCCCATGTTGGTGTACAGAAGAATGGGCCGGGGGCTGCCCGTGTTCGCCTGGGTGGTCGCGTGGCGGTATCCGAGCTGATGCATTTCCCGCAGCAGGACCTCCATCATGTACCGCCCGAACC
>VXTP01000024.1 GCA_009837395.1 Gemmatimonadota bacterium | reverse complement strand
TTCCCCGCGTCTCTGCGTACCTTACCTTCCATATAACAAACTGCGAGACGGCAAATTTAGACCGGTGAGAATGGTTTATGAGCCCCGTATTCAACCGCTACACCCTATCGAGTCCGTTGCTGGGGGAATCCGTCCTGGCCCCTGTCAGCAGGTTTGATCCTACTAACTGAGCCGTCCGAAATGTGTCGATCCACTCCGTTTATATCACAATAACAAACATTTCAGGTTGCGGCAGGAATTAGCGTCCAGGTTCCTCCCTGCCGCGTCCGTTCAACCGGAATAAGCGATCTCTCTCCTTCATGAGTGCGTGCAGGAACACTTGTGTGGGGAAAGTACTATGCAACACAATATCTCATTACGGCATACCCTTGACAACAAGGCCGATCGATCGTCGGTTGGTGTCGCGAGATTACTGGAAGCCAGCATCGCGCCGAACACGGCGAAGGCGTACGGCGATGCACTGCGAAAGTTGTTCGATCACCTGGATGGGCAGCCGTTGACCGACACTACGATGGCCGGCTACCTCGCGCACCTGTATACTCGGGGACTTGCGCCCGCCTCCGTTACGGTAGTGGTACAGGCTGTCCGTTTCTGGGAGAAGCTGGATCGACGTCCGTCGAGTGTGGGGCCGTTGACGAGCCGGACGCTGGCCGGAATCCGTCGCGAAGGTCGAAACAGGGGCCGCGGCCAGGTAACGGGATTGACCCGCGAGACGGTCAAGATCATGGTGCAGAACGCCGTGAGCACTGACACCCTGGCCGGATTGAGAGATGCCGCACTGTTTCGTGTGATGAGCGATGGGCTGTTGAGGATCGGGGAAGCCGTCGCCATCGACTGCGCACACATCACCACCGAGTTCGACGGGAGTGGGCGGCTCCTGTTGCTGCAAAGCAAGACCGACCAGGAGGGGAAGGGCGCCAGCCTGTTTCTGACCGCCCGCACCGTCGACACGATCCAGCAGTTGCAGCAGAAAGCCGGCTACACGGAGGGGCCCCTCTTTCGCCGGATGCTCAAAGGCGACAGGATGAGCGATACCCGCCTGACGGTGGACGGCGCCCGGCTGGCCATCAAGGCAGCCGCGGAGCTGGTCGGTATCAAGGGCGTGAGCGGGCACAGCCTTCGCATCGGAACCGCCCAGGAACTCGCACAGCGGGGCGCTACTCTGGTGGAATTGCAGAACGCCGGACGCTGGACCGACAGCCAGATGCCCGCGCACTACACCCGCGAGCAGGCCGCCGGCAAGGGCGCCGTAGCCCGACTACTGGGGATTGACTGAGAGGGGCTATGTGGGGGCAGTGCCACGTTGTTCCAGCAGTTCGGCCAGTTCGTCCACCGTGGTCACGGGTTGCCGGCACACGAACTGCTCGCAGACGTAGGCCGTGGTCGCACCGTCGATCTGCGGCCGGTTGGCTAGGAGCGGGATCAGGTCCCCGGCACGGCTGTCGTCCCCGGCGCGGCCGTCGACCCCGGCGCGGCCGTCCTCCTCGGACGGATCGTGCAGGGCCACGACCTTGTTCGGCAGGAATGTTCCGTCGATCAGGTCCAGCATGGCCCGCGTGGTGGCGTCCTCCCGGGCACCGACCAGGGCGATCTCCACGGGCTTGTCGAGATACCAGGAGAGCCCGCACAGCAACTGGCCGAAGCCACCGGGCGCCGCGCCCATGTAATCCGTGAAGAGGGCAAGGGTCTGCCCGGCCCGGTCCCGGTATTCGTTCCTGCCGGTGAACGCGGCCAGCCGGAGCAGGTTCTGCACGCTCACCGCGTTGCCCGAGGGAATGGCGTTGTCGTAGGGGTTCTTGGACCGGACGATGAGCGTCTCGTGGTCGTCGCTGGTGAAGAAGAACCCGCCGTCCTCCGGGTCCCAGAACCGCTCGATCGTTGTGTCCATGAGCGCCACGGCACGGTCGAACCAGGCCGGGTCGAAGGTCGCTTCGTAGAGGTCGAGGAGCGCCGAAACCGTGAAGGCGTAGTCGTCCAGGTATCCGTTGAACCGCGCGCGGCCGTCCTTGAAGGTATGCATGAGCCGTCCGTCCTCGTGCAGCACGTCCAGGACGAACCCCATCGAATCCGCCGCCGCGCCTAGCCAGGCCGGTTCGCCGAAGACGCGGCTCGCTCGGGCCAGGCTGCCGGTCATCAGCCCGTTCCAGTCCGTCATGATCTTGTCGTCCCGTCCGGGGTGCACGCGTCGCTCGCGGTGGTCGAAGAGCGTCCGGCGTCCTTCGGACACGATCGCCCGCAGATCCTCCGGCGTCACCCGCAGGTGGGCGGCCAGCGGCTCCAGGCCGACGTCCACGTGCAGGACGCTGGTACCGTGTTCGAAGTTGCCCCCTTCTTCCACGCCGTAGTACCGGGCAAACAGGCGGCCCTGCTCATCCCCCAGGACCGCCTTGATCTCTTCCGGCGTCCACACGAAGAACCGGCCTTCCTCGCCCTCGCTGTCCGCGTCCTGGGTCGCGTAGAAGCCGCCGCCGGGTTGCATCATCTCGCGGATCACGTAGGACGCCGTTTCCGAAACGACCTTGCGGAACAGGGGATCACCGGTGGCCTGGAAGGCCTCGGTATAGGTCCGAAGGAGCAGCGCATTGTCGTAGAGCATCTTCTCGAAGTGGGGTATCAGCCATTTCGCGTCGACGGAATAGCGGTGGAATCCGCCGCCCAGGTGGTCGTAGATACCGCCGTTGCCCATTTTCGACAGGGAATGGACGGCCATGTCGAGGGCCGACTGCCGCCCGGACCTGAGATGCTCGCGCAGCAGGAAGGACAGCGTCATGGACGGGGGAAACTTAGGCTGCGTGCCGAAACCGCCGTTGGTGGCGTCGTAGGACGCGGCGATCCCGGTGAAGGCCTTGTCGAGCAGCCCGGTTTCCAGGGTCTCGTTGCTCGAGGTGAACCCGGCCAGCTCGACGAGGCGCGATTTAAGCTTTTCGCCCTGTTCCTCGGCGTCAGACCGGCGCTCCCGGTAGAACTGGGCCACGGCCTCCAGGATGCGGGGAAACCCGGGCCGGCCGTACCGGTCGTCCGGGGGGAAATAGGTGCCTCCGTAAAAGGGTTTCAGATCGGGCGTGAGGAAGACGGTCATGGGCCAGCCGCCGCTGCCCGTCATGGCGGTGACGGCGTTCATGTAGATCTCGTCCAGGTCGGGCCGTTCCTCCCGGTCAACCTTGACGTTGACGAAGAGCCGGTTCATGATCTCCGCTGTTTCATCGCTTTCGAATGACTCGTGGGCCATGACGTGGCACCAGTGGCACGCGGAGTAGCCGATGGACAGCATCACGGGCTTGTCTTCCGACCGGGCTTTCTCCAGGGCCTCTTCGCCCCAGGGATACCAGTCCACGGGATTGTGGGCGTGCTGCCTGAGGTAGGGACTGGTCTCTTGGACCAGGCGGTTGGCCTGCTGGTCGTCCTGCGGTTCGTTATGCTGGCCGTCCTGCGGTTCGTTGTCGTGCGCTGCGTTCAATTTACACCAACCCTTCTTTGACCATGCGTTCCAGAACGAAATCGCCGGTGTCGATGGGGAAATCCAGGACGCGTCGCCGCGCGGAGGACTCGAAAATGCCCATGATGATCTCCAGCGCTACGCGGGCGATCTTCGCCTCGGAGCGATGGGCGGCGCGGCCTTCCACGGCGGAGACCAGTTCCTCCAGCTCGCCGCAGATATTCGAATAGGTCTCTTCCAGTAGTGGTACGTGCCATCCGTCCGAACGGTAGCTGGACAGCATTTTAAGCGGAGGCCCGTCGGGACTGTTCACTTCGATGATGCCGTCGGAACCGATGATCCGGAAGGAGAAGGACTGGCTCGCCCGCTCGCCCAGTTCGATGAATCCCACTACGCCGTTTTCGTAGCCGACCCGCCCGATCGCCATGTCTTCGGCCGGCATGTCCGGATGGTTGCGCCGGCCTTCGATCCGGTTGCTGCGGTCGATCTGGCCCATGACCCACCTGGGCGGGCTGTCGCCGTTCAGGTAGCTGATCAGATCGATGACGTGGGTGCCGTTGTTCATCAGGTCGAGGGTGCAGTGGCCCCAGATCATGGCGACCTCCCCGATTTCCCCGGCCTGGACCCATGCGCGCGCCTGGACGGCCTGGGGCGAAAAACGGTGGGCATGGCCGATGGCGAGGGCGGCGCCGGCTTGCTCGCAGGCCTCGATCATCCGGTCGGCCTCGTCCAGCGACACGGCCATGGGTTTCTCGCACAGGATGCCCTTCGCGCCGTTTTCCGCCGCCGCGATCGTAGCTTCGCAGTGGCCGCGGGGCCAGGTGCATACGCTCACCAGGTCGAGTTGCTCCCGCTCCAGCATTTCGCGATGGTCCGTGTACAGGCGGATGCCGTGTTCCCGGGCGAGACGCTGTGCCTTCTCCCCTTCCGGATGAATGTCCGAACCCGCGATCAGTTCGATCTCGGCGTTTTCCACGTGACGGTATCCGTCCGCATGGGCGGTGGCGATGCCGCCGCAACCGATGAAGCCTGCCCGGTACTTGTTCATGTTATCACGCCCTTAGAATCGGGCGCGTCAGGCAGGTCGGCCCGCCGCTGCCCGCGTAGCAGATGTGATCGCCGTCGAATGTTTCGACCCGGCAGCCGGCCTTCCGCATGCGGTCCACCGTAACCGGATTGCCGCTTCGCACAATGACGTGGCGGGGTCCTACGGCCAGCACGTTGCAGCCGAGACTGTCGTACTCCTCGTCCGGCACGACCACGAGGGCGATACCCAGGGCGGTCAGCATTTCCCGGAAGGGGATGGGCAGCAGCCGTTCGTAGACGACCGCAAGGTCCGTATCCAGCAGGCTGATGACGGACATCAGGTGCAGCACCGCGCCCGGACCGTCCCAGTGGACCATGGGGACGGCCACCACGTCGATACCCCGCGGCTGCAGCATTTGCTGAAACTGGCGGATCCCCTCGCCGTTGGTGCGATAGGTCAGCCCGATGACGGCCAGATCGTCCTTCAGCCAGACCACGTCGCCGCCTTCGACGCTTCCGGGCGGTTCGATGCGCCCCGCCACGGGGATGCCCGCCTCGGCGAACCAGTCCGCCATGGCGTCCGGCTCTTCCATGCGGGCGTCCTTGCCCATGCGGCCCAGGATCACGCCCTGGTCGGTCACCGAGGCCACGGGATCGTGTGGATAGAGGGCGTCCAGTCCCGTCCGGCCGTCGGCCGGCAGGCACGCCACTTCGGCGCCCGCCGCTTCGAGCAGGGCAGTGAATCGCCGGTGTTCGTCCACCGCACGACCATAATCCGGCCTGGCCAGATAGTCCAGGGAATGCCACTGGGCGTCGATCCGTTCCTGGCTTTCGAAGGCTTCCTCCGGGCGCATGACCAGCACCCGCTTCAGCGGGCGCACCATGGACTGGCAGCCGTAGGCATTCATGGAGACCGCTCCCCTGAGATGAGCGCTTCGGTTTCTTCCTCGTTCAGGATCTCGACACCGAGGGACTGAGCCTTCTTCAGCTTGGAACCGGCGTTTTCGCCAGCGACCAGGTAGTCCGTCTTCTTGCTCACGCTGGACGTCACGCGCCCTCCCGCGGCTTCGATCCTGCCGGCCATCTCCTCGCGGGAGTAGTTTGGCAACGTGCCCGTGATGACGACGATCTTGTCCGTCAGCGCCCGAGTTTCCCCGCCGCTTTCCGCGCCGTATTCCGTGCCGCTGTCCGCACCGTCGGCCGGCGCTTCCAGTTCCATGCGGAGCCCGGCGTCCTTCAGCTTCTCGATGATCTTGAGATTCCGTTCGTTTTGGAAGAAAGAGACGATGCTTTCGGCGATCTTCGGACCGATCTCCGGTACGGCGACCAGTTCCCCCTCCGTCGCCGCCCCTATGGTGTCGATGGAGTGGAAGTGCGCGGCGATCTGCCGGGCGGCCCGCTCTCCCACGTGGGGGATGCCGAGGCTGAATAGGAGGCGGTCCAGGGGGCGTTCCTTGCTAGCTTCGATGCCTCCAAGCAGGTTGTCGGCGGATCTCTCGCCCATGCGCTCCAGTGTCCAGAGTTGCTCGCGGGTCAGGCTGTAGATGTCGCCCACGTCCCCGATCAGGCCGTTCCCCAGGATCTGCTCGGTGACCGCTGGCCCGAACCCTTCGATGTCCATGGCGTTCCGGCCGGTAAAATGGGTGACGCGCGCCTGCGTCTGGGCCGGACAGGCCGCGTTCCCGCAACGCCACGCCACCTCTTCGCCCACCCGCACGAGCTTGGTTTCGCACACCGGACAGGCCGTCGGCATCTCGAAGGGCGTCGACCCCTCCTCCCGTTCGTCCAGGTCGGCCGAAACGACCTTGGGGATGACGTCCCCGCCTTTTTCGATCCATACGGTGTCACCGACGCGCAGGTCCTTGCGTTGGATCTCTTCCTCGTTGTGGAGCGTGGCCCGGCTGATCGTCGACCCGGCAAGGAACACCGGCTCGAGCTCTGCCACCGGGGTCACCACGCCGGTCCGCCCGACCTGGAGCCGGATGTCCGTAAGGCGAGTCCGGGCCCGCTGCGCGGCGAACTTGCTGGCGATGGCCCAGCGGGGGCTCTTCATCGTGGCGCCGAGTTCGCCGTGGAGCCCGATGGAATCCACCTTGATGACCATGCCGTCGATATCGTAGGACAGCGTCGATCGCCGTTCCTCCCAGTCATGGCAGAAACCGATCACCTCGTCTATGGCCGCGAAACGCCGGGCTTCCCGGTTGGTCGGGAACCCCTTGCCGGCCAGCCAGTGCAGTCGCTGGAAATGGCTGTCCAGGTCGGACCGGGCCGCGAGCGCGCCGGCTTCGTCCTCGAAACGGAGCGTGTAGAGGAACACCTGAAGGGGCCGCTCGGCGACCCCGCGGGGATCGCGGAGTTTCAACGAACCCGCCGTGGCGTTGCGGGGGTTCGCGAAGAGCGGCTCCTCCCGTTCCGCACGGGAGGCGTTCAGCGCCTCGAACCCTTCGTGGGGGAGATACACTTCGCCCCTCACCTCGATGTTGTTGAGCAGAGGCTCTTCTTCGGCAATGCGCAGGGGGATGGACCGGATGGTCCGCAGGTTCGCCGTGATGTCGTCGCCCTGCTCGCCGTCCCCCCGCGTGGCGCCCAGGGCCAGCGCGCCGTTCTCGTAGCGCAGGCTCACGGCCACGCCGTCGATCTTCAGTTCGACCGCGTAGGCGTACTCCCGCTCCGGACCCAGCAGGTCGCGGATGCGGCGGTCGAAGTCCCGGATCTCCTCATCGTTGTACGTGTTGCCGATGGAGAGCATGGGCACGGGATGCCGGACGACGGGAAAGGAGGAGGAGGGCGACCCCCCGACGCGCTGGGTGGGCGAATCGGGGGTGATCAGGTCGGGGTGGGTCGATTCCAGGTCCTGCAGTTCCTTCACCAGCATGTCGTATTCGGGATCGCTAATGACCGGATCGGCGAGTACGAAGTACCGGTGATCGTGCGACCGGATTTCCCGGCGCAGGACATCAATGCGTTCGGCAGGCGACATGGGATCCGCGGGTTATGCCAACCGGCGCGGGGTTACGCTAACCGGTGCGGATTATGCTGACCAGCGCGGGGCGACGCCAAGACGCTAACCGGTGCGGGCGACGCTCGACCGCGATGACTTTCTGGCGCGTCGGATTTCCTCGCGCTTCTTCGCTATCCAGTTCTGCCACCAGACCACGATGGGACTGGCTATGAAAATCGAGGAATAGGTTCCGGTGATGACACCGAAGGTCAGCGCCAGGGCGAATCCCCAGTTGGTAGACGTGCTTCCGGCCAGCAGGAAGACCAGGACCAGGAGAACGGTGAGCGACGTCATCATGGTCCGGTTCAGGCATTCGTTGATGCTTCGGTCCACTACGCCCGAAAACCCTTCCGTCCGGGTTCGGCCCAGGCTTTCCCTGATGCGGTCGTAGACCACGATGGTATCGTTTGTCGAATACCCCACGACGGTCAGCAGGGCCGCCACGACTGCCATGGTGAGCTCCTCGCCCACGAGGGTGAGCATGGCCAGCACGATGAGCACGTCGTGGATCAGCGCGACGATCGTCCCGATCCCGAACCGGAACCCGTTGACCTGCCGGAACCGGATGGTGATGTAGAGGACGATGCCGATGATGGAGGCCCCCACGGCGCCCATGGCGTCGACCGTGAGCTCCTTGCCGATCTTCGGGCTGACGTTGTATTCCTGCCGCAGCCAGTCGTCTTCACTGCCGCTGAGGTTCTCGGGAAACTGTTCCCGGAGCGTCGTCTTGACGGAGGATGCGATCTGCTGCTCGTTCCAGTCGCTGTCGGCCGCCCGGATCAGGATGTTGCCCTCTTCGCCGATTACCTTGATCTCGCTCTGGCTCAGGTCGACGGCCTGGTTTTCGATGTTGGCGTTACCCAGGGCGCCGCGAATTTCCTGTACCGGCACCGGGGGATCGAACCGCATCTCGATCAGCGACCCGCTCTGAAAGTCCACGCCCCAGTTCACTCCACCTCGCATGACGATGGTCCCCAGGCCGACCACGATCACGCACCAGGTAATGACGAACGCCGCTTTGCCGAACCGCATGAATCCGAAAAACAGGCGCCCGAAGGGGTCGGTCCGGCCGATGCTGACCTGGGCGAGCTGCCACCGGTCGATGAGCGCGTCGAAGAGGGACCGCGTGATGAAGATGGCCGTGAACATGCTGATGAGGATGCCGAACCCCAGCGTCACGGCGAATCCCTTGATGGGACCGGTCCCGAACTCGTACAGGGCGAAAGCGGTGATCAGGGTGGTGATATTGGCGTCCACGATGGTGCGGAGCGCGTTCCCGTAGCCGCTGTCCACGGACTGCCGGATCGTCTTCCCTCCGGCCCTGAGCTCTTCCTTGATCCGTTCGAAGATGAGGATGTTGGCGTCCACCGACATGCCCATGGTCAGGATGATGCCCGCGATGCCCGGCAACGTCAGCGTGGCCTGGAAGGCGCCGAGGACGGCCAGCAGGAAGAGGAGGTTCAGGATCAGGGCGAAATTGGCGATGAAGCCGGCCGTCCGGTAATACACCGCCATGAAGATCATGACGGCGATGAGGCCCAGGATCGAGGCCCACTTGCCGGAGTTGATGGCGTCCTCGCCCAGGGACGGCCCCACGACGTACTTGCTGATGATCTCCATGGGCGCGGGCAGGGCGCCGGCGCGCAACACGATAGAGAGGTCCCTGGCCTCCTCCAACGAGTTGATGCCGGTGATCTCGCCCCGGCCGTTGGGTATGCGTCCCTGGATGACCGGCGCGGAGAACACCCGGCCGTCCAGCACGATCGCCAGGCGCCGGCCGATGTTGTTCCCCGTAACGCGGGAGAAGGTCCTGGCGCCGTCGTCCGTGGTCGTGAATCCCACCGACGCCACCCCCATGCTGCCGATGTCGGAGCCTGAACCGGTCTGCGGGAAGGCGTCCGCCAGTACAGCGCCGGTCAATTCCGGCTGGGCGTTCATGTAGTAGTACGACCTGACGCGCTGCCCGCTGGCCGTCGTCCGCACCACGCCGGCCCGGATCTCCGCGCCGGCCGGAATGAAGCTCTGCACCTGGGGTTGGGCCAGGATTTCATCTACGCGGGTGGTATTGCTCGCCGGTACGATGATCTCGTTGTCGGAGAGGTCGATCAAAGACAGTAAGGGGTTGCGTTCCGCCGTGACGTTCGCTTCGGGAATCAGGGCGCTCGTATCCGCCGCGACGCTGGTGGTATCGCGGGCCGCCAGCAGGGCGTCGATGCGCTCGACGACCGAACGAAGCTCGCTGCCTTCGCGCAGCAGCCTGAACTCCAGCTGGGCGGTCTGGTTGATCAGCGTCATGGCCCGGTCGATGTCCCTGAGTCCCGGCAGCTCGACGATGATGCGGTCTTCGCCCTCCTGCTGGATGATCGGTTCGGTGACGCCGAATTCGTTGACGCGGTTCGAGATGACCTGCATCGCCCGTTCCACGACGTCTACGGCTTCTTCCTCCGGCAGGTTCGACTTGTCCACCTCGAGCTTGATGTGCACGCCGCCCTGGAGGTCGAGACCCTGGCGGATGGACTGGTCCTGGAGCAGGTCGCGTTCGGCCTTGGTCAGGTTCAGATCCTTGAGCTGCGCCCGGTCCGCTTCGGTCAGGAGCGGATCCGCATCGATCGCATCGATCTGTTCCGGGGTAAGGGCGTTCTGAACGGGGGCGTATTGCCAGTAGTCAGATGTTCTTACGGAAGGATAGACGTACCAAAGCGCGGTGAAGATTACAACGAGAATTAGAACGATACGTACCTGTTTCCACTGCATGCAACCCGGCTCCTAAGCAGGCGAAGGCGGGTTGCCTGACTGCCTGCCACCCGCCTTCGTTTCTGCGATGCGTATAGATGATTCAAACTGTTCGATGGGAATCTGGTCGTTAGTCTCTCAGGGCGAACAGCACGTTCTGGCCGGCGAAGTTATCCGGCACGAGCAGTTCGATGGATACCCGGTCGCCCGAGGGATGGAATGCGACGACGTAGTCCTGGCCGTCCCTGAAGGTGCGCGGGAACACGTCTACCTTCTTGATACTGTCCAGCGACGGGAAGGCCGAGCGTTCGATCGTGAGTACCGTGCCTTCACGCAGGTCCTGGGACTGGGAAAAATCCACGCCGGAGAGTGATTCCACGCGGGGGCCGCCGAAGAATGGATCCTTGATGACCATCGAGTCTTTCCAGTGGTCCATGGTGTTCACGGCGAAGAAAATGGAGTTCAGCTTCATCTCGGCCGCCAGCTTCGCCTGTTCCTCCATGTCCCGCTGTGCCAGCGCCTCGTCGCGGGCGTCGGTCAGCATCGCGATCTGTCCGTTGAGGCGCTCTTCCTCGCTGCGCAGGAAAACGATCCGCTCTTCGAGCATGTCCTTGACCTGGCCCAGCGAATCGGCGATGAAAGCCGCCCGGGCCTCGGCCGCGTCGCGTTCGTCGGTCAGCGTATTGATGGTGCGGTTGATGCGCGCCCTGGCGATGCGTTGCGCGCGGCCCGGAGACATGTCCGCCGTGCCCTGCGTCACGTACGTGCCGAGGATGCCGTCCGTGTAGAGCAGCCAGATCTGGTTGCCCACGTTCAGGTCCTCCACCAGCGCGGTCTGCTCGACCACATCGCGGGCTTCGGCTGTCGAAAGGCCGTGATTCTCCATGAGGTACTGCAGGGCGACCTGGATGTGGGAGTCGCCGCGCTCAACCGTATAAGGTGCGGGCAGATCGTCCCGAAGATCCTGCATCTGCTGCTGCAGCTCCGCGACTTCGCCCCGGGTATCGATGATCTCCTGCACGAGACCGCGGTACGAAACGTCCTCTTCGCCGGCCAGCATTTCGTTCAAAACGGCTTCGTGGTCAGGATTCAGCGCCATGTTGGTCAACGACTCCGCATCGACCTGCCTGTCGGGGTTCGATTCGTTGAACGTCGCTATCGTCGTCTGGATCTCTTCCTGCTTGGCGCGGATTTCCTGCTCCGTGGCGTCCAACCGTTCCACGAGCTCCTCGAAGTTCGCAGGTTCGGTTGCGCATCCCATGACCAGGGTCATGGTCAGCAGTACGAATATACCTCGCATTGGATTCCTCCGTTTAAGAGTTTCACCGTTGAATCACCTTGATTCACGGCATATATAGATTTCAGATCGTCCACAATTATAACCCTAAAACCAAAATTTGTCAAGTACACTCGGTCACTGCATCGAACTTAATCGGGCCCTCCCTATACTATATGTAACGCGACGAAACCCGCCCTGAAAGAAAGGCGCGCCAGCGATTCCGGATCGCCTTTCCGGTCAGTCCGGATACCTTCGCTTCATCTCCGCGACCGACGCGCGCACCAGTTTTTCCAGCACGTCCAGGTCCACGTCGGCCAGCTTGTTGACGTACAGGCAGGATTTGCCGGTCTTGTGCTTGCCCAGGCGGGTGAGCAACTCGTCAGACTCTTCGAACCCGGTCATGATGTAAATCGACAGGTTCTGTTTGCGCGGCGAGAACCCGGTGATGGGCCAGTCGGCTTCCTGTCCGCTCGCGTACCGGTAGTGGTAGCTTCCGTACCCCACGATGGCCGGGCCCCACATCACGGGCTGTTCGCCCGTCACCCGTTGCATGAGTGCCAGTAATGTTCGCGCGTCCTCGCGCCTGCGCGGGTGGTCCACCGCGTCAATGAACGCTTCGACGCTCGCGTCGGTGGGCCGGGTCTTGAGTTCGGACATGGTTTCTGGCTCCGTGGTTTACGGCGGTCAGCGTCCTGCCGGTCCGTGCCGCGATGTTCTTCAGTTCCGCGTGCAGGTTGTCGTCGATATGGATCGTAATGCGCATGCATAAACATATCCATTCTACCTGTTCATGTCATTTAGAATTCTGTGTTATGACACGAAAACCCCCACCGGCCGGACGGCCTGATGAAGCCACAATACGGCTTGACAGTACCCCGCATTTCTCTACATTCCCCTGTACCCCTCATAAAGCGGCTTCTGGCGCTTTGTGTCGTGGCAGTAACCTCGATGCTCATCGTACGCATTCCGGAACCGAAGCGACCTGGCAACGTCCATTGGTAGAGGTCGTCGCGTCTCTTCAGCGTGCCAGCGTTGCCGATAGCGGAATCCCCGCCCATGTCTCAGATTACCTCGAAACAGGATGCGGAACGACCACCGGATGAGGGGGCGCCGAAGGTCACCGCGGCAACGCGGACGACGGAAGCCACGGCGGCTGCGCCGAAGCCGCCAGTTCGAAAGCGTCCGCTGACCTACGTGTTCACCGGGGGCGGGACGGGCGGCCACGTCTACCCCGGGCTGGCCATCGCCGACGAGGTGCGGGCACGGGACCCCGAAGCCCACATCGTGTACATCGGCGCGCGGGGCAGAATGGAAGCCTCCCTCGTTCCGAAGCGGGGCTATCCGATCCACCTGGTCTATGCCCGCGGGCTGCCGTCGGGCAGGCAGCCGCTCGCGCTCCTTCGCTTCGCGGTCTGCACGGGATTCGGCGTCCTCCAGAGCCTGTTCCACCTGTCGAGACACCGGCCCCGCATGATCGTCGCCACGGGCGGCTACGCCAGCAGTCCGGTCCTTCTGGCCCACTGGATCCTCAAATCGCTCCGTCTGTCGGGCGCTCGCCGGTGTTTCGTCCACGAGCAAAACGTCGTGCCCGGAAAGGTCAACCGGCTTGCGGGCCGCATCGCGGACCGCATCGGGGTTTCCTTTGAGGCTTCGCTGCGGTATTTCCCTCCGCAAAAGACGACGTGGGCGGGCTACCCGGTGCGGCGGGAGATCGGCGCCGTGTCGCGGGACGCCGCGCGGGCCTCGCAGGGCCTGCCGGCCGATGCGAAGGTCGTATTCGCCTTCGGCGCTTCGTCGGGCGCCCGGTCCATCAACCGGGCCGTGGTCGACGCACTGCCCAGGCTGCTTGCCCAGCCGGATATCCACGTCATCCACGTCATCGGCCAGACACGAAGCCCGGATTACGACGCCGAAACTGATACCCGGAATCGTCTGGAACGGCTCGATATCGCCGGTGAATACCTGTCGAGATACCACCAGTCTGATTACTCCCACGAAATCGAGAAGCTCTACGCCGCCAGCGACCTGGTCATCGGCAGGGCCAGCGCCGGCGTCGTCACCGAGATCGGCGTCTGCGGAATCCCCTCCATCCTGGTGCCCCTGCCCTACGCGCCCGGCGACCACCAGGCCGTGAACGCCAGGACGCTCGAATCGCGGGGCGCGGCCCGCGTCGTGTACGAATCGATTACCGCGGAGGACGGCCAGACCATCGGCGTGGTCGACGGGGAGCGCCTGGCCCGCCTGGTCCTCGAAATCCTGGACGACCCGGCCGGTCATGCCGCCATGAGCCGGCGGGCCCGTGAGACCTTCGACCGAAGCGGGCTGGACCGTATCGTCGACCAGTTGGACCAGATGCTTGCGGACCGCCTGGCCCGCCTGGACCGGCCTGAGGACCACGTAAGTTCCAACGGAAGACCGGACGACCCAGGCGGCCCGGGCGGCCCACCGGCATCCGCCCTTTCCCCCTTCGCGCTGGTCCGGCGTTTCGCGGAAGGGCGCGACGAGGCGTTCATCGAATCCTTGGGCGAGGACTACCTGAAGTACCGGGTCGACGGATTCCTCAAGAACGAGCGGTGGCCCATCCGGAACGAGGGCGTAAAGCTGGCCGGCCTGCTCGGCTACCGCGACCGCCTGCCCTTCCTCCTCGCGCTGCTGCGCGACCGGACTCCGGCGCCCTTCTTCCAGCGCCTGCTCGGCGGCGATTACCGGCAGGTCGGCTTCATCCGCCGCAACGCCGTGTCGGCGATTGGCCGGCTTGGCGTGTACGATGCACCGGTGCGCGCCGTGCTGCTTGACCTGCTGGCGGATCCTTATTACGAAGTGCGGTCGGCCGCGGCCCGGGCCTTCGCCGACCTCGCCCACGGCAAGGAAACGGTGGACGCTGATGGAGAAAGGGACGCAGAGGTGCTGAACGGACTACGCGGCCTTTTGCGGGAATCGTCCTTCGAGATCCGGTCCGCCGCCATACGCGCCCTGGGCAGGATGGGCGACGGCGCCGTCGCGGAATGGCTCAGGCCGTTCTACCAGGACCCAAACGGAAAGGTGCGCCAGGCCGTCATCGACGCCCTGGCCGACCTGGTCGGGCGGAAGATGATCGTCGATCTGGACGGACTGCGCGAAGAACTCGACGATATCCTCGTCACGTCGAACCACTTCGAACCGGACTTTCCGATCAAGCGGACGATGAACCGGCTGATCGGCATGATTCGCGACCAGCAGCAAACCCGGTAAGCGCCCATGATCTATCACCTCGTCACTTATCTCTTCGATACCGTCGATGCGCTCTCGTTTCTGCGTCTCTTCCAGTACCTGAGCTTCCGCGCGATCTGCGCGGCGCTGACGGGGTTCGGCGTCACGCTGCTCTTCGGCCAGCGCATCATCAGGTTGCTGTACGTGAACCACGTGCGGGACAATCCCCGTTCACACGGCGCGTTGTCCTCCGCCTCGAAGGCCGGCACGCCGCTCATGGGCGGACTGCTGATCGTCGCGGCCATCTTCGCCAGCGTGCTGCTCTGGAGCGACCTCTTCAACCGCTTCACCCTGGTTTTCCTGTGCGCCCTGATCTGGTTCTCCCTGTTCGGATTCATCGACGACTACCGGAAGATCCGGCACCGGGACAGCGACCGCGGACTGTCCCAGGCGACCAAGCTCTTCTTCCAGGCGGTCTTCGGACTCGGATTCGGGCTGATCTTCCTGCTGCCCGGCCTGTCGCCCGTGTCGGCCGAAATCGCTTCCGAACTCTATCTCCCCTTCGTCAAGGACCCCGTCCTCGACCTGGGCTGGTGGTACCTGCCCTTCATCGCCTTCGTCGTCGTGGCCATCGCCAACGCGGTGAATTTCGCCGATGGCCTGGACGGTCTGTCCATCGTGCCGGTCTCGTTCACGGTGGTCGTGTACGGGGTGTTCGCCTACGTCATTGGAAACGCCATCTACTCGGGCTACCTGCAGTTCACCTTCCTGCCCGGAAGCGGCGAGCTGACGGTGATCTGCGCCGGGGTCTTCGGCGCCTGCATGGGGTTTCTCTGGTACAACGCCTATCCCGCCCAGATCTTCATGGGCGACGTGGGCGCCCTGCCGCTGGGCGGTATCGTCGGCACGCTCGCCGTGCTGCTCAAGCAGGAGTTCCTCTTCGTCATCACCGGCGGCATCTTCGTGGCCATGGCCTTCTCGGTCCTGGTCCAGGAGAAGATCGGGATCAAGTGGCTCGGCCGGCGCATCTTCTACATGGCGCCGCTCCATCACGCCTTCCAGTACCGGGGCCTGGCCGAGACCAAGGTCGTGATTCGGTTCTGGATCATCGCGGGCATTCTGGCCATCATCGGCCTGTCGACCTTGAAGATCAGATAGGCGCGATGGATAGGCTGTGAACGAAGTCGCCGCTGAAGGCGCGAGCATCGTGCGCGACGGCCGGACGACGAACGGGTGACGAACCATTAAAACAGGACGGCAACCCCGAGTGATCGGCATACAGTACACCAAATGGATACCGCGGGTCGACGACACCGAGGACCGCCTCGAACAGCTCCTGGGCCTGCTGAGCCAAATCCTCATCCACACGAGCGGCGACGTGGAAGAAGCCCTGAAGTGGATGCGCTATATCGACCAGCGGCAGGGCATCTTCGATGACGAGATGTCCTACGAGGCCTTCGTCAAGGAGCTTGAGAAGCGGGGCTACGTGAAGCAGGACAAAGACGCTTTCTCCCTTACCGAAAAGGGTGGTCGGCGCATCCGGGAGGACTCGCTCCGGTTCGTCTACAGCAGCCTGAAGAAAGGGCTGAGCGGCGGCCACGAGACGCCCTTCGAAGGGGAGGGCGTGGAGCGGCTGAGCGAGACACGGCCCTACCGGTACGGCGACCAGGCGTCGAACGTCGATTTCACCTCCACCATCGGCAACGCGATCCGCCGGTCCGGATTCGACCTGAATCTGCACGAGGACGATTTCGAAGTCTACGAGGTCGAGCACACGACGTCCTGCGCTACGGTCATGCTCCTGGACATAAGCCACAGTATGATCCTGTACGGCGAAGATCGCATATCTCCGGCCAAGCGCGTAGCCATGGCCCTGGCGGAACTCATCATCCGCAAGTATCCGAAGGACGAACTGCACCTGGTCCTGTTCGGCGACGACGCGAAGCAGGTGAAGATCGAGGACCTGCCCTTCGTTTCGGTCGGCCCCTACCACACGAACACCAAGGCCGGCCTGCTCATGGCCCGGAACATCCTGCGTCGGACCCGAAACGTCAACAAGCAGATCTTCATGATCACCGACGGCAAGCCCTCGGCCATCTACGACCGGAACGGCCGCCTCTACCTGAATTCCTTCGGCCTGGACCACCGGATCGTGAACCGGACCCTCGACGAGGCCATGACCTGCCGCCGCGAGAAGATCACCATCAGCACCTTCATGGTCACCCAGGACCCCTACCTGGTCGGTTTCGTCGAGAAACTCACGGAGATGAACCACGGCCGGGCCTACTACTCCTCCCTCGACAGTCTGGGCGAATACATCCTCGTGGACTACGTGAAGAACCGTCGCCGCCGGGTGAATTGAGGGCAGAAAGTCCTTTCGGTCTCATGACTCGAGTGTGCTGCAAGAGTGCCGCATGAGTGTGGTGCATCGGGTTCGACAGCCATGACGATGGCTATCTGCCGTGTCCGTTATTCTAAATTACGTCCTAAAATGGAATAACAGCTTTCTTTATTCTTTAAATTGAAATAACGGAATCAACCTCTGTCACCATGACACCCTCCTCGTTCGTCAAATCCCTACAGGATCTCGATTTCGACCATGTTTTCAACCCGTATACGGACCACTGCCCGGTTCACGACCGGGAAGACGCCCCTGAACGGCGGTCCGGGAACCTTCTGTCCGTGCTTGAAGCCGCGGCCGGCCGGCCCGTGGACGCCCTGTGGATCGGCCGCGACTACAGTTACCGCGGCGGACGGCGAACCGGCCTGGCTTTCACCGACGACGAGCGTCTGGACGAACACGCCCGCAGGTGGGGACTGACGCTACGGCGACCGACGCAGGGCGCCGTGGTCAGGGAACGCTCCGCCAATGTCGTGTGGAACGTATTGTCCCGCATCGGGGCGACGGTCTTCCTCTGGAACGTCTTTCCCTTCCATCCCCACCAGCCGGACAGTCCCTTCAGCAATCGATCGCATGTCGCCGCGGAACGCCGGTCTGGCCAACACCTGCTCGAGCAGCTGGTCCGGCTTCTGGAACCGTCCGCCGTCATCGCCATCGGAAACGACGCGGAAAAGGCGGCGCGGCGGCTCGCTGGATCGGCAGAGGTCGTGAAGGTGCGCCATCCCAGTTACGGGGGGCAGGCCGAGTTCCTGGCAGGCATGGAGGCGTACTACGGACTACGCTGAACGCGATTTATCGGTCTTGACGAAACTGTTCGATCCTTGTAGAATATCTCGACATTCAACAAGACCATTCCACATCGCCGTTCATCATCTTTTCACCCGCCATCATCGGTGTCAGCCGGGAGATCACACCATGGGAGCATTCTACGAATTTCTCATTACACGCAGGCCTCGCGGCATGCCGGCGCTGAAACTGCTGGCCGTGCTGGCCGCCGTGATTTGCGGCGCCGGGACCGCGTACGCCCTGGCCGAGCACGAAAGCACTGCCGTCGAGGCGCCGGACCAGTTCGTGTTCAATACCATATCGTTCATGCTCTGGGGCGCCCTGGTGATGTGGATGTGCGCGGGATTCACCATGCTGGAATCGGGTTCCGTGCGGACCAAGAACGCCTCCATGATCTGCCTGAAGAACATAGGCCTCTATTCCATCGCCGGGATCGCCTACTACTTCATCGGCTACAATCTCATGTACGTCGACGTGGGGAGCTACATCGGATCCTTCTCGATCGGCTACGGCCCGACGACGGACGAGATCGCCCTGGTCAACGGAACGGAGAGCGCCGCCGCCGAAGTGATCGCGCTGGGCTATTCCACCATGTCGGACTGGTTCTTCCAGATGGTCTTCGTAGCCACGGCCGCGTCCATCGTCTCGGGCGCGCTGGCGGAAAGAGTCAAGCTCTGGTCGTTCTTCATCTTCGTTCTCCTGCTCACCGGGGTCATCTATCCCATCGTCGGCGCGTGGACCTGGGGCGAGGGATGGCTCAGCCAGCTGGGGTTCAAGGACTTCGCGGGCTCCACCATCGTCCATAGCACGGGCGGATGGGCGGCCCTGGCCGGCCTCATCGTCGTCGGGCCCCGGCTCGGCAAATACCGCAAGGACGGTTCGGTCAAGCCCACCCCGCCTTCCAACGTGCTGGTGGTGACCCTGGGCGTCTTCATCCTCTGGCTTGGTTGGTTCGGATTCAACGGCGGTTCGCAGCTGGCCCTGGGCAGCCCCCTGGATGCCGTGGCCATGAGCCACGTGCTGGTCAATACCAACCTGGCCGCCGCGGCCGGCGCGCTCATGGCGCTCTTCTGCGCGCGGCCCGTCTTCGGCCGCACCGATCTCTTCGCCTGCCTGAACGGCGCCATCGCGGGCCTGGTCTCGATCACCGCGGGTCCCGACATGGTCCAGCACTACTGGGCCGTCATCATCGGGGCGATTGGCGGCATCATCTGCACGTTGGGGATGAAACTGCTGGAATCGGTGAAGATCGACGACGTGGTCGGCGCTGTGCCGGCCCACCTCTTCGCTGGCATCTGGGGTACGCTGGCGGTGTGTATCGTGAGCGGAGGCAACGTGGGCGTTCAGCTGATCGGCATCCTGGCGATCGGCGCCTTCGTCTTCCTGGTCTCCTGGGTGCTCTGGAAGCTGATCGACGTGGTTATGACCGCCCGGGTGACGAGCCAGGTCGAACGGCTCGGGCAGGACGTGGCGGAGCTCGGTATCGAGGCTTATCCCGAGTTCGTGCTCATGCCCGAAGAACAGGACGAAGACCAGTAATCGACGCGGCGCGGGCGTTGGTGCGGCGCGGGCTAAAGCGTCATGCCCCCTGCCTCGCCAAATCGCCATATCGCCTGCCTCGCGCCTCGTGTCCCACAAAGAAAAAGGCGGCAACCGCACCGGGTTGCCGCCTTTTCCTGTTTATAACGATTTCGGAGGCTCTACACCGCGGGATGCCGACCGGTGCTGGCCGGCCGCTATTCTACACCGCGGGATGCCGACCGGTGCTGGCCGGCCGCTATTCTGCGCCGCGGGATGCCGACCGGTGCTGGCCGGCCGCTGTTCCGGGCCGGCTCATGGCCGCGGGCTCTTCAGCTGGTCTCTTCCTTTTCCGTCGTCTCTTCCGTCGTCTCTTCCGTCGTCTCTTCTTCCGCTTTCTCCTCGGCCTGGTCCTCCGCCGGACCCTCCCTGTCGATCAACTCGAGTATCGACATATCGGCGGCGTCGCCCTGCCGGTGCCCTACCCGTACGATGCGCGTGTATCCACCGGGCCGGTCGGCGTAGCGGTCGGCCAGCGGGCCGAACAGCTTCGCGACCACGGATTCGTTGCGGATGACCCGGAGCACCTGCCGCCGGGCGTGCAAGTCCCTGCGTTTGCCGAAGGTGATGAGCTTTTCAACGAGGCGGCGCACTTCCTTGGCCTTCGCCGTGGTGGTCTGCACGCGTTCCGTGTCCAGCACCGATGTGGCCAGGTTGCTCAGCATCGCCTTTCGGTGACTGGGAGAGCGGCTGAGACCGCGCCCCTGCTTTCGATGTCGCATTCCTTGTGCTCCTGTCCAGACTGCCGGAATGACCTGCGGTCAGGTCATTCGATTACGTGTTTTCAGCTTCGACCTCGACGTACTCTTCGATGTCCATGCCGAATCCGAGTTCCATCTCCTGGAGGATCTGGCTCAGCTCGGTCAGCGACTTGCGGCCGAAATTCCGGTATTTCAGCATCTCGGTCTCGCTCTTCTGCACCAGGTCCGCCAGCGTCTTGATGTCCGCCGCGCGCAGGCAGTTGCTGGAGCGGACGGAAAGTTCGAGCTCCTCCACGTTCATCTGCAGCAGCTTCTTGATCTCTTCGGCCTTCTCGTCCACTTCCTCTTCAGGCTCGGAGATGAACTGATCGTCTATGGAGATGAACAGCTGGAGGTGGTTCCGCAGGATCTGGGACGCGGTGGACAGGGCGTCCTGGGGACCCACGCTGGCGTCGGTCCAGATTTCCAGCACGAGCCGGTCGTAGTCCGTGCGCTGGCCGATCCGCGTGTTCTCCACCTGGAAATTCACGCGCGTTACCGGGGAGAACATGGCGTCCATGGGGATCACGCCGATGGGCTGGTCCGGTATCTTGTTCTGCTCGGCGATCACGTAGCCCCGCCCGCTGTCGACATGGATCTCCATGCGCAACTGTCCGCCCTCGTCCAGGGACGCGACATGAAGATCCGGATTGAGAATCTCCACGTCGGCGTCCGTCTGAATGTCTTCGGCGGTAACGTCGCCCTTGCCTTCCGCTTCGAGCATCAGCGTCTTGGGCTCTTCGCTGTGCAGGATGAGCCGCAGTTCCTTGAGGTTCAGGATGATCTCGGCCACGTCTTCCACCACGGCAGGCATCGTGGAGAACTCGTGGGCGACGCCGTCGATCCGGACGCCGACCACGGCCGCTCCGGGCAGGGAGGAAAGCAGGACCCTGCGGATGGAGTTCCCGATCGTCGTCCCGAAACCTCGCTCCAGCGGTTCGATCACGAACTTGGTGTAGCCATCGGTTACTGTTTCGTCTTCGACTAAGACGCCTCTCGGCATCTGGAAATTCTTTAATTTCATAGCGTATGTTGCCCCTCGTCGCGCGCTTCGAGTGAACACATGGATGGCAGTGTGACGGTCCTACTTCGAATACAACTCGATGATCAGCTGTTCCTGTACAGGTGTCGGTATGTTCTCCCGAACGGGGGCTTCCAGCAACCGTCCGGCCAGCGTGGTCTTGTCCAGGTCCAGCCAGTTTACCGCCGGCCGCTGGTTCGCGGCACTTAAGGAAGCGTGAATGCAGTCGAGCTGGCGGCTCTTCTCCTTGACCTGTATGGTTTCACCCGTACGGACGATGTACGAGGGGATGTTGACGATGCGGTCGTTCACCACGATATGGCGATGGCGGACCAGCTGGCGGGCCGCTTTGCGCGACGGCGCGAAACCGAGGCGGTACACGATGTTGTCCAGCCGGGTTTCGAGCAGCTGAAGGAGGCGTTCGCCCGTGTTGCCCTTGGTCCGGGCCGCCTTCACGAAGTACGAACGGAACTGTCCTTCGCCGATACCGTACGTCTTGCGCGTCTTCTGCTTTTCGCGCAGGCGAAGCCCGTATTCGGTGGGCTTCCTGCGACCGACGGAACCATGCTGGCCCGGCGGGAAAGCGCGGCGGTCCACCGCGCATTTCTCAGAAAAGCACCGATCGCCTTTCAGGAACAACTTCACGCCTTCCCGCCGGCAGATTCGACAGTTGGCGTCCGTATAACGAGACATGTTTTCTCCTATTACGCTCGAGCCGGGCGGCCTGCGCCAGTCGGGCCAACTAAGGCCCCGGCGTCCGCCCGTTGATTCACGATCAGACGCGACGTCTTTTCGGAGGCCGGCATCCGTTGTGGGGAATAGGTGTTACGTCCTTGATGGCGGAAATCTCGAGGCCCGCGGCTTGCAGGGCCCGAATGGCCGATTCGCGGCCGGCGCCGGGTCCCTTCACCCAGACCTCGACGCGCTTCAGTCCCAGTTCGATGGCTTCCTTGGCCGCGGCTTCCGCGGCGATCTGCGCGGCAAAAGGCGTACTCTTCCGGGAATTGCGGAACGTACCGCCCTTGCCGCCGCTCGACCAGCTGATCGTGTGTCCCTGCAGATCGGCGAGGGTAACGATCGTATTGTTGAACGTCGCCTTGATATGGGCCACGCCTATGGAGTCCACATGCCGGTCTCGTCTCCGGGCGCGGCTTCGTCTTTCATTAGCCAACCTTCTACCTCCACGGTTTAAAGTTACTCGCTAAACCTTCTTGCGCTTCGCACCGATGGTGCGCCGCGGTCCCTTGCGTATTCGGGAATTCGTGCGGGTCCGCTGTCCCCGCACCGGCAGCCCGCGGCGGTGACGCAGGCCCCGGTAACAGCCGATGTCCATCAGTCGCCTGATGTTGAACGTGATGTCGCCGCGCAGCGCGCCTTCGACCTGGTAATCGTTTTCGATGCTCTGGCGGAGCTTCGTGATCTCCCGGTCAGTCAGGTCCCGGACGCGGGTTTCCGGATCGATGCCGGTCGCGTCGAGCACCTTGCGGGCGGTTGTCAGTCCGATTCCGAAAATGTAGGTGATACCAATCTCCACGCGCTTGTCGCGGGGCAGATCGATTCCGGCGATACGTGCCACCTTGCCCTCCTTGGCAACGGGTCGTTGCTATCCCTGCCGCTGCTTGTGGCGCGGGTTGCGACAGAGCACTCGCACGACTCCCCTGCGGCGGATGACCTTGCAGTGTTCACAGATTTTTTTTACCGATGCGCGTACTTTCATCTTCCGGTCCTCGTGTTACGGTTCGTTTCCGCTTGCGCCGGGTTCCCCGTCGTTACCTTGCCCCGGATGCAGCCTTGCCCGGATGCAGCCTTGCCCCGGATGCAGCCTTGCCCCGGCTTACTTGTAACGATAGGTGATCCGCCCGCGTGTCAGATCGTAAGGCGACAGTTCCACCATGACCTTGTCACCCGGCAGGATCTTTATGAAGTTCATGCGTACTTTGCCGGATATATGGGCCAGGACCCTGTGGCCGTTTTCCAGTTCAACGCGAAACGACGCATTGGGCAAAGGCTCCACCACCGTACCTTCCACCTGTACAGGGGGTTCTTTCGGCATGGGTTACAACCTCTCACCGTTCGGCCGCGCCATGCTGCCGCTGCGGCCATGGTCGGTTTCCGGTCCGCTTGGCCCGGTCTACGCCTTGCGGGCCAGGCACGTCAGTATGCGTTGCGTTACTTCCTCCGGCGAACCATCGCCGTCGATCCGTTTCAGAATGCCCGCCCTGTCGTAGTAATCGACGAGCGGCGCCGTAACCTTCCTGTAGACTTTCAGCCGGTGACGTATGGTCTCCGGGGCGTCGTCCAACCGGTTCCTCATGGCCAGGCGGTCGATCACCGTACCGTCGGGCACCTCGATGTTGAGCACCACGTCCACGGGGGCGCTCATGCGCTCCAGCGCCGCTTGCAGGAAGTCGGCCTGGCTCAGGTTTCTGGGAAAGCCGTCCAGGATGAACCCGGCCAGGCAATCGGTCTCGCGCAATCGGTTTTCCAATATGGCCTGCGTGACGGTATCGGAAACGAGTTCACCCCGGTTCACGAATTCCGATATCCTGCGCCCGACCTCGGTTCCTTCCTCCATCTCCCGCCGCAACAGGTCGCCTGTTGAAACGTGCGGAATGCTGAATTTCCCTGACAGCCTCGTTGCCTGCTCGCCTTTTCCCGCCCCCGGCACTCCGAGTAGTATCAGTCGCATAACCTGCTTACCTGGCGCCCGTGCGCCTGAGCCGACCAAGCCGACCAGGCTGACCGCAATGCGCATGGCACAAAGGTTCCGAAGCCTAGCCCGCCCGGCCGCGTACGCGGCCCCGTTTCATGAATCCCTCGTAGTGGCGGGACACGAGATGCGACTCGATTTGCTGGAGCGTGTCCAGGGCGACGCCCACCACGATCAGCAACGCGGTGCCGCCGAAGAACGAAGACGCGCTCAGTGAGACGTTCATGCTTCGGATGATGAGAAACGGCACGATGGCGATGATCGCCAGAAACACCGAGCCGGGCAACGTAATGCGTGTCAGAATGTGATCGAGATAGTCCGCCGTTCTTTTTCCGGGCCGGATCCCCGGGATGAATCCGCCGACGCGTTTCATGTTGTCCGCCACGTCCACGGGGTTGAAAATGATCGATGTATAAAAGTACGTGAAGAACACGATCAACAGGCCGTACATCGCGTTGTAGATGAAGGCGCCGGGTTGAAACCACTCCACCATGGTCTGGAACACGGCCATGTTCGGGAAGAAGCTCGAAAACGTGCCCGGCACGAACATGATCGACTGGGCGAAGATGATGGGCATCACGCCGGCGGCGTTGACGCGCAAGGGCAGGTGCGTGCTCTGCCCGCCGTACACCTTGCGGCCGACCACGCGCCTCGGATACTGTACCGTGATCCTGCGCTGTCCCTGCGTGATCAGCACCACCGAGGCGATGATCAGGACCCACACGGCCACGATGAAGATCTCGACGAGACCGCTGCGCAGCCCGTTCATCACCGCGTCGAACTCGCTCTTGACCGCGATGGGGAACTGGGCGATGATGCCGACGAAGATGATCAGCGAGATGCCGTTCCCGATGCCCCGTTCCTGGATCTGCTCGCCCAGCCACATCAGGAATATGGTGCCGGTCGTCATCGTAACGACCGTCACGAAAATGAAACCCGCCCCGGGATCGATGACGGCGGTACGGCCCACCTCGTCCCGTATGTCCTGAAGCCAGTAGCTGATGCCGAGCGCCTGAACCAGCGACAGCACGACGGTGCCGTAGCGCGTGTACTGGTTGATCTTCTTCTGTCCTTCCTGTCCCTCCTTCTGGAGTTTCTGCAGGTACGGCCACATGGACCCCAGCAGCTGCAGGATAATGGACGAACTGATATAGGGCATCACGCCGAGGGCGAAGATGGTCGCGCGCTCGAACGCGCCGCCCACGAACATGTTGTACAGCCCGAATATGGTCCCGCCCATCTGGCTGAAGAAGGCGCTCAATACCTCGTGGTCGATGCCCGGCGTCGGAATCTGGCCGCCGATCCGGTACACCGCGAGCAGACTGAGGGTGAAGATGATGCGCCGCCGCAGTTCCGGGATCCGGAATACGTTCTGGAAAGCCTCGATCATCCGGAGATCACCTCGACCGATCCGCCCGCCGCCTCGATTTTCTGCCGCGCCGTCTCACTGACCTTGTGAACGCTTACCTTAACTGGCCGGTCGACCTCGCCTTCGCCGAGGATCTTGACCGGGGCCGTGGATTTCCGGACCAGGCGCTTTTCCGCCAGCGATTCGGCGTTCACGACCGTCTCCTCGTCCCAACCCTCGAGGTCGCGAAGGTTGACGATCTGGTAGGTCTTGCGGAACAGATTGGTGAACCCGCGTTTCGGCAGCCGCCGCACGAGACGCATCTGCCCGCCTTCGAAAGACGGGTGGATCTTCTTGCCCGACCTGGAACGCTGGCCCTTGTGCCCCCTGCCGGCGGTCTTGCCCGTGCCGGAGCCCGGCCCGCGGCCCAGGCGCTTTACCTTGCGCACCGCGCCGGAGGCGTGTTTCAAACTGTCGACTTTCATAACAGCCGTTTTCCTTTCTTCACGAAACCCGCCGGCTACTCGTCGTCCGCCGTGATGGTTTCCACTTCCACCAGGTGGCCGACGCGTGCGATCATGCCCTGTATCTGGGGCGTATCGTCATGCACGGCGCTGTGGTGCATCCGTCGTATGCCCAGTGCTTCCAGGGTCCTTTTCTGCCGCCGGTGCCTGCCGATGGCGCTCTTCCGCTGTGTAATGCGCAGTCGCGTCGCCATAGTCTACCCTTTCAGTTCCTCGATATCCACGTCGCGCGCGTCGGCGATCTCGGAGGCCACTTTCAGATCGAGCAGTCCCTGCAGCGTCGCCTTGGCCACGTTGTACGGGTTGGAGGAACCGATCGATTTCGTGAGGATATTGTGTATGCCCGCCGACTCGAGCACTGCGCGGGCCGCATCCCCGGCGATAACGCCCGTACCGGGGGACGCCGGTTTCAGGATCACTTCCGCCGCGCTGAACCTCCCGATGACGTCGTGGGGGATCGTGCCTTTGACCACCGGCACCCTGTGCAGGTGCTTCCGGGCTGTTTCCGTGGCCTTGCGGATCGCCTCGGACAGTTCCAGGGCCTTGCCCATGCCCAGGCCCACGTGGCCGTTTCCGTCGCCCACGGCGATCAGCGCGTTGAAGCTGAACGTGCGGCCGCCCTTGACGACTTTGGCAACCCGGTTGATATCGACCAGGCGTTCCGACGACAGATCAAACTCATCGGGATTGATTCTCGGCAATTTACGCTCCCTTCATCAGTAATAATACGCCGGGCGTTCCGGCATTTCAGCGGCGCGGACTTTCTAAAACTCCAGTCCGCATTCGCGCACGCCTTCCGCGAGGGCCTTCACCCGGCCGTGATACCGGTATCCGCCGCGGTCGAAGGTCACGCTGGACACGCCCTGCGCCTTCATCTTCTCTCCCAGCACCTGCCCCACGAGCTTGCTCTGCGCCTTCCGGTCCATCCCCGATTCCAGCTGCGACCTGATCTCGGGCGTGTTGGTGGAAAGGGACAGCAACGTGGTGCCCGCCGTGTCGTCGATGACCTGGGCGTAGATGTGCTTGAGACTCCTGAATACATTCAGTCGCGGCCGGGCCGCATCGCCCCGGATGGACTTCCTTACCCGGCGATGGCGTACCTTCCGCATCCTGGCTTTCTGTAGCGTTTTCCTGGACATGGTCCTTTTACCCGTCCTCCCGTCAGGCCGCGCCGGTCTTGCCGGCCTTCCTGCGTACCTGTTCTCCGTCGTAGCGTATGCCCTTGCCCTTGTAGGGTTCCGGCTTCTTGAACGACCTGATCACCGCGGCCACCTGGCCTACGAGCTGCTTGTCGATGCCCCGGACCGTTATCCGGTTGCCGTCGGTCACCTCGAGGTCCACGTCCGGCGGCGCCTGGAAGATCACGGGGTGGGAATACCCCAGGGTGAGCGTCAGGTTGCTGCCCTTGAGCTCCGCCCGGTAGCCCACGCCGATGATCTCGAGCGTCCGGTCGTAACCGTTTACGACGCCTTCCACCATGTTGGCGATCAGTGAACGGTTCAGCCCGTGCAGCGCGCGCGACTGCCTGGATTCGTTCTGACGTGCCACCACCAGGTGCCCGTCTTCCAGTACGGCGCTGATCTGCGTAGGGATCCGGTGGGATAGCTCGCCCTTCGGACCCTTCACCTTGACGGTCCGGCCGTCTATCGCAACCTGGACCCCGTCCGGGATCGCTATCGGCAGTTTACCTATTCGTGACACCCCGTCTCCTTCCGGTGTTCCTGACTACCAGATGTAACACAACACCTCGCCGCCCGTGTTCAGCTGGCGCGCTTCGCGGTCCGTGACGATGCCTTTGGGCGTGCTCAAAATGGCCACGCCGAGGCCGTTCAGGACCCTGGGCAGGCCGTCCGCCTTCACGTACACCCGCCGGCCGGGCTTGCTGATGCGCTTGAGCGTGGAAATGATCGATTCGCCCACCGGCCCGTACCTGAGGTAGATCCGGATGATGCCCTGTTTCCCGTCTTCCACCTGGGTATAGTGGCTGATGAACTTGTGGTTCAGCAGGATACGGGCGATTTCCGCCTTTATCTTCGAGGCCGGCACCTCGACCCGCTGGTGCTTCGCCTGGCACGCGTTGCGTATCCGCGTCAACATATCCGCGATCGGATCCGTCATTGACATCTTGCGGTTCTCCCTCTCGAAACAGCCCCGTGCTGCTACCAGCTGGCCTTTGTCACACCCGGAATCTCGCCCTGCAGGGCCAGCGTCCGGAAACAGATGCGACAGATTCCGAAGCGGCGCATGTAGGCGCGGGAGCGTCCGCACTGCCTGCAACGGCTGTACGCGCGCACCTTGTATTTCGGCTTTCTATTCGCCTTTGCGATCAACGACTTCTTGGCCACTCGTCCCCCTCTCGGTATTTCAGATTTCCGGCGCTAGACCGGCGGTCCGTCTGGTCCATCTGGTCCTTCCGGCCCGCCCTGTCCGCCGGACCCTACACCGGCTGATCCCTGAAGGGCATGCCGAGATGCCTGAGCAGCTCCGCACTCTCCTCGTCGGTATCCGCCGAAGTTACGATCGTGATGTCCATGCCCCGGAACAGGTCGACCTGGTCGTAGTCGATTTCGGGAAAGATCGTCTGCTCGGTCAACCCGAGGGTATAGTTCCCCCGACCGTCGAACGACCTCGTCGACACGCCGCGGAAGTCGCGGATACGGGGGATCGCCACGTTGATCAGGCGATCGAGAAACTCGTACATGCGGGCGCCCCGGAGGGTCACCCGGCAGCCGACGGGCATGCCTTCCCGTATCTTGAAATTTGAAATGGACTTCCTGGCCCGGGTCACTACGGCCTTCTGCCCGGTAATCGCCGTCAGCTCCGATACGGCGCTGTCCAGCAGGCCGGCGTTCTGCGATCCCTCGCCCACGCCCATGTTCAGGACCACTTTCTCGATGCGCGGCACCTGCATGGTATTGCCGTAGCCGAAATGCTGCAGGAGCGCGGGCCTGATCTCGCTGTTGTATTGTTCTTTCAATCTTGCCATGTTCGTATTCCCGTTATCCCTCGGCGATCACTTTCACGTTGGACGCGTGCAAGGGGGCCTCTTTTTCGAGCCGGCCGCCCTGCGGATTGGTCTGGGTGGGCCGCGTGTGGCGCGTTACGAAGTTCAGCCCTTCCACGATGACCTTGTTCTTTTCCGGCAACACCTTCAACACCCGTCCGGTCTCGCCGCGGGAATCGCCGGTGAGCACTACGACGGTATCGCCCTTCTTGACATGCATCCGATCAGCTCCTTCCCGCCGGCCCTTCGCTCGCCGTGTATCCGGACCCTATAGGACCTCGGGCGCGAGCGAAACGATGCGGGTGTATTCCCGTTCGCGCAGTTCCCGGGCGACGGGGCCGAATATGCGCGTTCCCCTCGGTTCGCCCTGGTCGTCGATCAGCACGGCCGCGTTCTCGTCGAACCGGATGTAGGTCCCGTCGCGGCGCCGCACTTCCTTGCGGACCCGGACGACCACGGCCTTTACCACCTCGCCTTTCTTCACCGAACCGCCGGGAGCGGCTTCCTTCACCGATCCCACGAACCGGTCGCCCACGCTGGCGTACCGCCGGCCGGTGCCGCCCAGGACCTTGATGCAGCGGACCTGCCGGGCGCCCGTGTTGTCCGCGACGTTCAACCAGGTATACTCTTGAATCATCTTGGTTCTTTCCCGTTCGCCGTCTTCCTGATCCTGCGCCATGCCTTAAGGAAGACTGGACCTGTTTCGACTGGACCTGTTCCGACTAGACCTGTTCCGACTAGACCTGTTCCGCGCGCTGGATGACTTCCGTCAGCCGCCAGCGCTTGTTCTTGCTCAGCGGACGCGTCTCCGTGACCCGGACGATGTCGCCGATCCGGCACGTCTGTTCTTCGTCATGGACCGTCAGCTTGGTGGTGCGCCGCACGTACCTGCCGTAGAAAGGATGCTTCACCATCCGTTCGACGGCGATGGTGATGGTCTTTTCCATCTTGTTGCTGAGTACGCGTCCTACGCGGTTCTTCCTGTGTCCCCGCTCCTTCATGCGTCTTCTCCCGGATCATCCTGTCCGTCTTCCCGGTTCTCGTCGCCCGCCGCCTGGATGGATCGGATCTGGAGTTCATCCTCGTGCAGGAGCGTAAGAATCCGGGCGATTTCCCGGCGCGACGACGAAATGCGCTTCGCATCCGCCATCTGCCGCGTCGCCTTCTGAAAGTTCAGGTTGAAGATCTCTTCCCTCAGTTCGGTCACCCGGTCGCGGAGCTCTGTCTCGGACAGTTGACGTAGTTCGTACAGTTTCATGCCTTTCCTTCCTCGAGAACAGGCCCGCTAGAGGTCTTCGCGGACCACCAGGCGAGTCTTGACCGACAACTTCTGCTGGGCCAGCGCGATGGACTCCCGGGCCATATCGGAGGCCACGCCCCGCAGTTCGAAAAGAATGCGTCCGGGCTTCACCACGGCCACCCAGTTACCGGTGGGACTGCCTTTGCCCTTTCCCATGCGCGTTTCAGCGGGCTTTTCGGTGAGGACCTTGTCCGGAAAGATCCGGATCCACACCTTGCCGCCGCGCCGCATGTGATGGACCATGGCGATACGGGCCGCTTCGATCTGCCGGTTGGTGACCCAGCCCGGTTCCAGCGCCTGAATACCGTAATCGCCGAATTCCAGCGTGGCGCCGCGCGTTGCGATGCCCGTCATGCGGCCACGCTGTCTCTTGCGGTACTTCAGTCGCTTCGGCATTAACATCTCGATATCTCCTCGAATATCCCTGTCTGGTCGCGTACGCGGCGGGCAACCGGTCCCGAAGGGCCGTACCCCGCCCGGCGACCCGTCCTATAACGTCGCCTGTCCTGCCCCGGCTTCCCCTTCTTCACCCTTGATGATTTCGCCCTTGCAGATCCACACCTTGATGCCGATGCACCCGTAGGTGGTGTGGGCCGTGGACCGCGCGTAGTCGATGTCCGCCCGGAGCGTGTGAAGCGGTACGCGTCCGTCGTTGAAGGATTCGGACCGGGACATCTCCGCGCCGCCGAGCCGGCCGCCGCAGGTGATCTTGATGCCCTCGGCGCCCATGCGCATGGCCGCGGTGATGGATTTCTTCATGGCCCTGCGGAAACTGATCCGCTGTTCGATCTGCCGGGCGATGCTGTCGCCGATCAACTGGGCGTCCAGTTCCGGACGGCGGATCTCCTGTATGTTGATGTAGATCTCTTTTCCGGTCAGATGCTGAAGTTCATCCCTGAGCTTGTCCACTTCGGCACCCTTGCGTCCGATCACGATGCCGGGACGTGCGGTGTGTATGGTAATGGTGGCCTTCTGCGGCGCCCGCTCGATTTCGACCTTGGCGATGCCGGCCCGCGTGAGGCGGCTCTTGACGTAGCGGCGGATCATGAGGTCTTCCTGGAGCAGATCCGCCATGTTTCGGTCGGAATACCAGTTGGACTGCCAGGTCTTGATCACGCCAAGACGAAAACCGATCGGATGTGTTTTCTGGCCCACTTCGTCAACTCCTGTCGTCGGAACTCCCGGGTGAATGGCCGTCCGCGCCTGTCCGGTCCAGTCCAATCCTGCCCGGTCCAGTCCGGGCTAGTTCGGGCTAGTCCGCGACCACCACGGTGATATGGCTGGTGCGCTTCCGGATCGTGGACGCGCTGCCGCGGGGGCCGTAATGGATGCGTTTCATGACCGGACCGCCGTCGACGTAAACGGTCTTGATCTTCAGGTCCTCGATATCCAGCGTGTGTTCGTCGTCCACGTTCATGGCGTTCGCCGTCGCGGAACGCACGGTCTTCTCGAGCGGCCGGGCGCACGCCTTGGGCACGAACTGCAATATGTTCAGGGCTTCCTGCACGGACCGGCCGCGGATCATGTCCGCCACCTGGCGTATCTTGCGTGCGGAGCCGCGTACCTGCCGCGCTGTTGCACGGGCTTCCATCTGATTAGTTCTCCCCTGTTCCTGCTTCCGGTTATTACTTCAACTGCGTGGACCGTTCCGTGACCCGTCCGCTGTGCCCCCGGTAGGTGCGTGTCGGCGCAAATTCACCGAGCTTGTGGCCCACCATGTTCTCCGAGATGTAGACCGGAATGAACTTGTTGCCGTTGTGAATGGCCAGCGTGTGGCCGACGAAGTCCGGCGTGATCGTGCTGGCGCGGGCCCAGGTGCGGACCACCCGCTTCTCCCCGGTCCGGTTCAGTTCGTCGATCTTCTTCTTGATGCTGTCGTCAATGTACGGTCCTTTCTTGACCGAACGGCCCATCATCGCCTCCCGCGATCTTCCTTCGACTATTTACGCCGCTTGATGATCTGCGAATCCGATTTCTTGTTCTTCTTGCGCGTCCGCAAGCCCTTGGTCTTCTTGCCCCACGGAGACACGGGATGCCGGCCGCCTGAACTCTTGCCTTCTCCACCGCCCATGGGGTGATCCACGGGGTTCTTCGCCACGCCGCGGGAATAGCCGCGCCGCCCCAGCCACCGGGCGCGCCCGGCCTTGCCGAGCGATATGTTCTCGTGGTCCGTGTTGCCCACCTGTCCTATCGTGGCGGAACAGACCTCGGGTACCCGCCGGATTTCCCCGGAGGGCAGGCGCAACTGGGCAAACCCGCCGTCCCGCGACATCAACTGGGCGGCCCCGCCCGCGGACCTTACGAGCTGTCCGCCGCGCCCGGGCGTAAGCTCGATGTTGTGCAGCATCGTACCCAGGGGGATGTGGTCCAGGGGCATATGGTTGCCGCTCCGGATCTCCGACTGGCTTCCGGACGTGACCGTATGGCCCACCGACAGGCCGATCGGCGCGAGGATGTAGCGCTTCTCGCCGTCCGCGTAGTGCAGCAGCGCGATCCGCGCCGAACGGTTCGGATCGTACTCGATGGCATGGACCCTGGCCGGGACGCCGGTCTTGTCGCGCCGGAAATCGATGACGCGGTAGCGCCGCTTGTGGCCGCCGCCGCGGTGGCGGGCCGTCGTCCGCCCCAGGTTGTTCCGCCCGCCCGATTTCTTCAGGGGTCGGACCAGGGAGGACTCCGGCGTTTCCTTCGTGATCTCCTTGAAGGAGGATACGGTCTTGAACCGCTGGCCGGGGGTCTTGGGTCTGAATGTGCGTACTGCCATAACTTGTGTTCCTCTTCGGCGATCAGGTTCCCGTGTACAGGTCGATGATATCGCCGTCGACGAGTTTCACGATGGCCTTCTTCCAGTCTGGCCGCCGTCCCTCGAAACGTCCGAGACGCTTTACCTTGCCCTTCATGCGGAGGGTGCGCACCGACTCGACCTGCACGTCGAAGATCTCTTCGATGGCCCGCTTGATTTCCAGTTTGTTCACGTCCCTGGCCACTTCGAACACGTACTTGTTCTGCTCTTCCTGCAGCACGTGGTTCTTCTCCGTCACCAGGGGGCGGGACACGATGGCCCGTGGGTCCTTCGTCATGATTTCAACGCCTCCTCGACCTGCTTCAGCCCGTCGCGGGTGAATATGAGGCAGTCGCTGCGCAGTATTTCGTGCACGTGGGTATCGGTAGCCACGTTGATGTCCACGTCGACGATGTTGCGGCAGGACTTGTACACCGCGTCGTCGCTTCGGTCCATGAGCACCAGGCACTTCCTGTCGCGCACGTTCATGTTGGACAGTACGGAAACCATCTGCCGCGTCTTCGGCGCATCGAACTCGAGCGACTCGATCACGAGCACGGAACCGCTCTGCGCGCGGGTCGAAAGCACGGACTTGAGCGCGAGGCGACGCACTTTCTTCGGTATCTCGTACCGGTAGCTGCGGGGCTTCGGTCCGTGGGCCCTGCCGCCCCCGATGCGGACCGGGGACCGTCTGGAGCCCATGCGCGCCCTGCCCAGGCCCTTCTGCCTGAACATCTTCTTCCCGGTGTAGGACACTTCCGAACGGGTCTGCGCGCTGGCCGTGCCCTGCCGCTGGTTGGCACGGTACATCTTTTCCGCTTCGTACATGGCGTGCGCATTGGCGGGAATGCCGAAGACCGATTCTTCGAGATCGATCTGGCCCTGTTCCGTCCCGTCGCTGTTGAACAACTTCGCTACTACCGGCATGATTTCTCCCAACGTGCCTTCTTCAGGTCCGGGCCTTCCGCCTAACCGGCCCGGTTGATCAGTACGTATCCGTTCCGGTGTCCCGGCACCGCGCCCTTCACCAGGAGGATGTTCTTCTCGGCGTCCACGCCGACCACCTGCAGGTTCCTGACGGTCACGCGCTTGTTGCCCATCCGTCCGCCCATGCGGGTGCCCTTGAAGACCTTGGATGGCGTCGCGCTCTGTCCGATCGACCCCGGATGGCGCCAGCGGTCGCTCTGTCCGCGGGTCTTGTCGCCGCCGCGGAAACCGTGCCGCTTGACGACGCCCTGGAACCCCCGGCCCTTGAAGTAACCCGTCACGTCCACGAGTTCGCCGGTCTCGAAAATGTCCGCGCCGACGACCTGGCCGGGTTCGCAGGCTTTGATGTCCTGCACCGCGACCTCGCGGACGATGCGCTGCGGATCGACCTTCGCCTTCTTGAAGTGGCCCTGCAGCGGCCGGGTCGTCTGCTTCTCCTTCTTCGCTTCGAAACCGATCTGCGCCGCCTCGTAGCCGTCGCGTTCCAGCGTCTTCACCTGGGTGACGTAACAGGGACCCGCCTCGATCACCGTGACCGGTACCGCGTCGCCGTTCTCGGCAAAGACCTGGCTCATTCCGATTTTCCTGCCGATCAGTCCGTGCATCTTCTAAGGCTCCTACACCCTGATTTCCACGTCCACGCCGGCGGGCAGGTCCAGCTTCAGGAGCGCGTCCACCGTCTGCTGCGACGTGTCATAGATATCGATAAGGCGCTTGTGCACGCGCGTTTCGAACTGTTCCCGCGACTTCTTGTCGATAAAGGGAGAGCGCAGGACGGTATACACGGTCCGTTTCGTCGGCAGCGGTATGGGTCCCATGACCCGCGCGCCGGCCCGCTGCGCCGCCTGGGTGATCTCCCTGGCCGACTTGTCCAGCATGGCGTGGTCGCAGGCCTTCAGCCTGATCCTGATCTTCTGGTCCGCCTGGTTGGCCATGACGGCCTCCTTCTCCCTTGCTACTCGATGACTTCGGTGACGACGCCCGCGCCGACGGTCCTGCCGCCTTCGCGG
>VXTP01000041.1 GCA_009837395.1 Gemmatimonadota bacterium | reverse complement strand
GTTTATCCCGCCCCGCGTCTACGACGACCTGTTCGATCCGGCCGATATGCCCGGTCCCCACTTCCGCCTGAGTGACCTGGCCCAGCAGGATGTACTCCGGGACGTGTTCTTCCAGTCGGAGGCCCGGCACCCGGTGACCTTCGACGGCAAGAAGCAGCAGGCCCTCTACTACGCCATGATCAAGCAGATCGACGATCAGTTCGCCCGTATCCTGGGCGAGCTCGAACGCACCGGGCAGCGGGAGAACACCGTGATCATCTTCACCAGCGACCACGGCGAATGCCTGGGGGACCACGGGCTCCTGTGGAAGGGCTGCCGGTTCTACGAAGGCCTGGTGCGCGTACCCCTGATCTTCTCCCACCCCGGTCACATAAAGTCGGACTTAAGGAGCGACGCGCTGGTCGAACTGATCGACATGTCGGCGACCATGCTGGATATCGCCGACGTATCCGTGCCCGAGGATTTCCAGGGGCGCAGCCTGCTGCCGATCCTGGACGGCACGGCGGACCCGGGGTACAACCGGTCCTTCGTCCGCAGCGAGTATTTCGACGCCGTCTCCAATGATACGCAGGACTATGCCACCATGTACCGGAACGACCGGTACAAGGTGGTGCTGTACCATTCCCACGGCAAGGGCGAGCTCTACGACCTGGTCATGGATCCCTGGGAATTCGAGAACCTGTGGGACGATCCCGACCATAAAGATTTGAGAAGCCACCTGTGCCTGGAGGCCTTCAACGCCACCATGATCCAGGACATCGACCCGGGCGGCACCCTGATCGCCGGCACGTGACGCGCGCCTGAAGAACCCGCTCCGGAGGACACCGGATGATCGTCGACAGAACCCGGCTGGAAGAAATGGAGGACCGCACCCTCGCCCCCTATGCCGTGAAGAGCAGCGCGAGCCGGGGCCGCAGGCATCCCGAGGAGGAGGCGCCGTGGCGGACGCCCTTCCAGCGGGACCGCGACCGGATCGTGCATTCCAAGTCCTTCCGCCGGCTCGAATACAAGACCCAGGTCTTCGTCTACCACGAGGGCGATCACTACCGGACGCGCCTTACCCACACCATGGAGACCGCCGGCGTTTCCGAAACGATCGCGCGGAACCTCGGCGCCAACCAGGACCTGGCGGCCGCCATCGCCCTGGCCCATGACCTGGGCCATCCCCCCTTCGGCCACTGCGGCGAGGATGCCCTCGACGGCCTGATGAAGCACTGCGGGGGGTTCCAGCACAACCGGCAGAGCCTGCGCATCATCGATCTGCTCGAATGGCGCTATCCGTCCTTCCAGGGCCTCAACCTGACCTGGGAGACCCGCGAGGGCATCGCGAAGCACAACGCCCCGCACGGCTTCGACGAGGAGGATTTCCAGCCCGGCAAGTTCGCCTCGGTGGAGGCCCAGATTGCCAACGTCGCCGACGAGATCGCCTACAACTCGCACGACCTGGACGACGGCGTGAGCGCGGGCATACTCAGCCTGGACCAGCTCACCGACCTGGAGATCTGGGACGGGGCGATCCGCGAGGAGGTGGAGAAGGTCCGGGACCTCGACCCCACGCGCAAGCGGTACCGGATCATCCGCGCGCTGATCAACCAGATGATCATGGACGTGGTCCGGACGACCCACGAGAACCTGGAACGCCACGGCGTGAAGTCGCCGGACGAAGTGCGCACGCTCGACGTCCCGGTGGTGGACTACAGCCCGTCCATGTCGGGGAAGAACCAGCAGCTTCGCGCATTCCTGATGGAAAACTTCTACCGGCACTACCGGCTGATCCGCATGTCCCGCAAGGCGACCCGGTTCATCGAAAGCCTCTTCAAAGAGTACACCGCCGACGAGCGCCAGCTTCCCCCGACCGGCGTTCCACACGGCGAGGACGAGCCGCTCGAGCGTCGGGTCTGCGACTACATCGCGGGTATGACGGACCGCTACGCTCTGCGGGAATACGAGCGTCTCTTCGATCCCTACGAGCGCGTATGACCCTGATTTTACTTGATTTTCGAGGTAAATTACCTATCTTAAACGCGGCGGCAGTCGGGGAAAACGCCCGGTCGGCCGCCGGTCCGATTGGGGGGTCGTTCAAGGGTAGGACACATGGCTCTGGACCATGGAATCGGGGTTCGAATCCCTGCCCCCCAGTGCGCATTCCCGCCGGAAAGGAAGGATGTGGGCAGCGGCGTCGACCTATTCGTGCGGCGGCGGCAATGCGTCCCGTGGGCTTGACGCCAGCGGGTGAAAGGCGTATATTTCAGGGAAGCAACGTGGCGGTATCGTCTAGTGGTTAGGACGGGTGGTTCTCAGCCATCAAACCGGGGTTCGATTCCCCGTACCGCTATGTAACTTGAGTTCCGGTCAGTCGCCGGTATTGCCGGCACAGTCCCCGAAAAGCCTTTGAACAAGGGCATTTCGGGGTTTTTTATGCGCGGCGGTCTTCACGAATATGCAACGGGTATTTCAGGTTGGCAGGTGAAAGCGAAGATAGCCGTGCGGAAAACCGTACGAGGCATGCTTAACCGATTAACTTTCAAGATACCCTTTCGAGATACCACAGTATTGCGAATACGATAGCGCTGAACACAACCACACCGGACAGCACCAAGGTAAGTATAAAGGACTTCGTGGCGACGTGGTTCAGCTTCTCCTCTACCTTCCCCAGCCGTATCCAGATGCTTTCGGGCCCGTGGTACAGATCCCCTTCGATGCGATCGATGGACCGCTTGATTTCCGTAGTGGAATTCCCCTGCTTGCTACGCGATGTCTTGTCTTTGCTCTCACTCATGTATTTACCTTGTCTTGCGGTTTGTCCTTCTGGTCAAGACGGTCATCCTCTGGTCAGGATCTCGGCGCATAGGACGATCAGGCCAAAGGTTCCCAGTAATGTCAGTATAAGCCAGATGATGAACCAGGCCCGCAGCAGATTCCGGATGCTCTCCAGGATGGTCAATTCCGTGTCCGGAAGATCGAGATCCCTACCCATCTACCTTTCTCCATGGGATGCAAACCATAATTGAACCCGCCGTATGATCCCGGAGCACCGATGTTGCCCGGTTTTCATAAACCCGACGCACGCCTTGACGCAGGCCGTGACGCACGCCTTGAAAGACCGATCATTATCCGGTTTTTCCAAAATAGTGATTTGGCCGTCGTATATACATGGAAAAATAGTTCAATATATGCTATAAACGTGAATATCGGAATATATAATGTGATATTTCGTGATTTAGTATAAAAAAACCGCCTACGGGCAAGGCGGTCACGATCATTTCGCGACTACGATCGGCCTTCGTGAAGGTTGTAATACAGGCGACGGTCCGCAGAATAAGAACGAACCCTGGGTCGGTGTAAGGCTGACCGCGAGACGACCGCTTAGTTCAACGCTTCCGATTCATAGGGAAGTATATTGGGCAGCGTACCATCCAGGTCGCCTTCTATACCAAAGTGCTCACCGAAAGGAGGGGTTACACCTTCCATGAACAGATGGTCCATAGCAAGCAGAATCGCATCCGGGACCTGTTCCATTCCTTCTTCGATGGTCTTGCTCCGTATGAGTAAATCAGGAAACGCAGGACATCGAATGTTGAACCCATCCCCGTCGGGTTCACACTTTACCGTTAGCCTGAATTTCATATAGACACCTCTTTGGAAAGAGTAGAAAACTGTAATGGGAATGGATTTTAGGGACCGTCGCCTGGCCTAGACTCCTCCCTTCTAAGTCCATTAGTCGGCAACACGATCTGCAATCTCGTGGTTTAATTGCGTTTTTTCACGCAAGAAAACGACCGGAACATGGTCCGGTATTGGATTGGTGCGAATTGGCGGTAGAAGGAACGGTCAGGCTAAACGTGGGATAGTCGAAGGCTTAATTTGGGCCAGACGTGGGATAGATTCAGGCTGATCGATGGGTGGATGCAGACAAAAGGCAGGATAGACCTGAGGCGGTATCGGCAAACGAGCCGGAATCTGTAAGAGCGCGACGGATCCGGCGCCGCACCATTAACTGGAAGCGGCGGCAGTCGATGCGGCGTCGTCGCTCGTCCGAAGCTCTTCTTCGGTACACCAGATCAGTTCGAGGGACTGGACCACCTTTTCGAACTGTTCCAGGTCCCACTGGTCGGAAGCCTTCAGGGCCCTGGTCTTGATGTGCTCCCAGAACATATCGGTCGCCACCCGGCCGTTCTTGGTAAGCTCACACTTTACGACTCTCCGGTCGTTCGGGTCCGAATCCCGCTGAACCAACTGCTTCTTCACCAGTCTGTCCACGATGGTCGTGGTCGTGGAAAGGCCGCTGCCGAGGGAACCGGCCAACTGGCCCATTCTGAGTGGACCCGCGTGCTCGAGCAGGATCAGTGTCTTGACCTGGGGCACGGTCATGTCCAGCCCCTGCCACTCATCCAGTCTTGCGATGTACGTCAATCGACACAGATTCCTCACCACGGACACGTAGCGATCGGAAAGCTCTCTCAGGTTGTTGATCTGCACGATCTCTCACCTTCGTTAAATCACCAGCTCATACGAGTAAACAGGGAACGTTATCCACTATTAACGTGATACGCAATTCTACGCAACAAACAGTGCTTCTGTCAAGTAATATCAGGCATTTCGTGCATTCGGCAGGGCGAGTTTGTGATGGAAAAATCACACCGGATACGGAAACCGGAACAAATCCAATAATACTAAACAACAAC
>VXTP01000006.1:426950-430997 GCA_009837395.1 Gemmatimonadota bacterium | reverse complement strand
TTCGTGGCCCTCATCGGCGCTATCCAGACGATTACCGGTGCGGTCGCCATCCAGCGCGTGTCGTGGCGCCGGCCGAGGGCCGTGGACTACCGTGCGGTGGAGGGTGCGGTAACGGCGGACGGTATCGGTAAACTGCTCTCTGGCATCGCCGGGATCGTGCCGACTCAGACCATCGGCGTCAGCGTCCCGACCGTTGAGCTGACGGGGGTCGCGGCCCGCCGCGTGGGCATCATTGCCGCCGGCGTGCTGATCGTGCTGGCGTTCCTGCCCAAGTTCCTCGCCATGATCCTGGCTATTCCCAGCGCGGTCGTGGTCGCCTATCTGACCGTCGTGCTGGCGTTGACCTTCGTCCGAGGGATGACCGAGGTGGTGCAGGGCGGGATCGACCATCGCAAGGCACTGATCGCAGGCGTCGCCTTCTGGGTCGGCGTCGGCTGCCAGAACGACCTCCTGTTCCCCGAGGTTCTCGCGGAGTTGGGAGGCGGCCTGCTGGCGAACGGCATAACGGCCGGCGGTATCATGGCGATCCTCATGACCCTGTTTCTGGAAGCGACGGCCCCGCGCGGCAGCCGGATCGAGGTGGCGCTGGACCTGTCCGTGCTTCCGAAGATCAGGACATTCCTCGAGGTGTTCGCATCCCGCAATGGTTGGGGACCGGAGATGGTCCGCCGTCTCGACGCCGCCAGCGAGGAGACGTTGCTGACGCTGATCGAACAGGACGTGGACCGGAAGAGCAGCGACCGGCGGCGCCTGCTTTTGAAGGCGCGCAGGGAAAGCGGCGGCGCGCTCCTCGAGTTCATTGCCGCGGCGGGCGAGGAGAACCTTCAGGACCGGATCGGATTACTGGCGGACAGGCCCGACGACGTGCTGGTGGAACGGGAAGTCTCGCTACGGCTGTTGCGGCACATCGCTTCCTCCGTACGCCACCAGCAGTTCCACGACACGGATATCGTTACCGTCCACGTGAAAGTTCCCGAACCGGATAAAAACCAGCCGAGTACATCATGAGACGCGAAGGATGAAACGCGAAGAAACCGGCGAGGCGGAAGGTACCGGCGTTCCGGGAGAAGCCGGCGTTCCGGGAGAAGCCGCGGCGCCCATCAGTCCGCCGACACATGAAGCAGCATTCGAACGGGCCTGGACCAACCCGGGCAACACCCGAATAGAGCTGGATCCAGTCGACATCAACGGGACACTGGCCCGTTATTACCGCACGAACAAGCCGCTCAGGTTCACCCGGACCATGCTGTGGGACATGGAGGTGAAGAAGGCGTTCCGGCCCGACCTTTACATTCCTTCTGTGGTAAAGAAAGGCAGTTCCCGCTATTGGAACCGGCAGGCATCGACCGGCGGAGCCGAATCCTTCGTGCGATGCTCGCGACAGCGCCTCTGGCTTGAACCGTCGAAGCATGGGCTGGTTCTCGAACGCGTCTTTCTCAACCCCGGGCGGCAGCGCGTCACATTCATCGGCACGTCGGAACTGCCCGGCATGGATGGGAGTCCGCTTCGAGCAGGCGATAAACAGCCGCTCTTTCACGTTGAGCATTCGGTCGATGGCAATGAATTGCGGCCGCTGAACCTGTGGCGCATCGTTTACCTCACCGACGGACCCCGGCAAGAACTGATCGAGCGGTTCACGCTGGCGAAGGACGTGTGGCTGCGCGAGTTCGTCGAAATCTACATCCGGCGGGACTTGAAGATCGCGTTGAACCGGAGGGAGCTTCCCGGATGAAGATCCTGGAAATCCGCCACGTGGGGTTGCTGTCACCCGCGACCGCGATCCATGCAAAGTTTTACCTCGAGGCCTGGGGACTCCGGCAGGCCGGAGAAGACCGTTTGGTCGGCGAGGACCGGTACGCGCGTTATTTCCGCGGAGCGTCGACCGAGCATCACATTCTCAGTCTGCATGCGGCGAAGCGGCCTGGGCTGCACCACCTGGCCTTCAGCGTTGACGGATGCGAGGCGGTCGACGGGGCGGCAACCGAGCTCGAACGCCGGGGAATCACCATCGTGGCCAATCCGGGCGTCCTGGACGAACCTGGCGGCGGATACGGTTTGCGTTTTCTGGACCCGGAAAACCGCTGCATCGAGCTGTCGGCCGGGGTGGCCCGACACACGAATGAAGGAGCCGATGCCAACGGCGGGTCCGATGCCAACGGCGGATCCAATGCGAACGGCGGATCCGATGCGAACGGCGGATCCGATGCGAACGGCGGGCCACTCCGGCTGTGCCACGTGGGACTCAACACGGCGCGGTTCGAGCAGATCGTGGCGTTCTATACCGATGTGCTCGGGTTCCGGGTCTCGGACTGGATCGAGGACCAGATGGTCTTCCTGCGATGCGGCCGGAGACATCACGTCGTCGTGTTCACCCGCGCGGATCACGCATCGGTCAACCACGTCGCGTACGGGATGTCCGGCGTGGACGCCTTGATGAAAAGGGTCTCCAACCTTCGTGACCGGGGGCAGGAACCCGACTGGGGGCCGGGACGTCACGGCCCCGGCAACAACATCTTCTGCTACTACAAGGATCCGGTCGGATACGTGAACGAATGCTCCAGCGACCTGGCGTACATCGAAGACGAAGCAACGCACGAACCCGCGGTATGGCGAAGAGTGCCGGAAACGATGGATTACTGGGGTACGGCAGGGGCGCCCGGTTTCGGCGTTCGGAAGGCGATGGCCGGCGACCCGGATCCCGGCTGGACGGCACAGGGCCTCGTCGAGACGAGGTGATTCTTATTGTGGAAAAGGGCTCGGAAGTGCATAATAAGAGGGAAGCGTGTGGCGGGTCGGCGTCTGCAGAGGACGCCCGCCGGTTGAAACTGAACGACTGTTTTTGAGGAGGCGGTTTTGTTCGAGGCATTGATCGCCGCGGCAGGTCTGGAAGACATCCACAAGAAAGTGGAAGCGGGCGAGCGGCTCTCGGCCGACGACGGGAGACGGCTGTACCGGAACGGGAACCTGCCCGCCATCGGCTACCTGGCCAACCTGGTGCGCGAGCGCATGCACGGCGACCGGGTGTACTTCGTGCGCAACCAGCACCTGAACTACACCAATATCTGCAACAAGAGCTGCCTGTTCTGTTCGTTTTACGCCCTGCCTAAAGACCCCGAGGGCTACGTGCTTTCGCCCGACGACATCAGGGCGAGGATGGAGACCTACGCCGACATTCCCATCTCCGAAATCCACATGGTCGGGGGCGTGAACCCGAAACTGTCCTACGACTACTACCTGGACATCGTCCGGGTGATCAAGGAAGTCCGGCCCGGAGTGTCCCTCAAGGCCTACACCATGATCGAACTCGAGCAGATCCGGAGAATCGGCAAGAAGTTCATGGCCGAGATCCTGCTGGATCTGAAAGAAGCCGGGGTGGACGCCCTGCCCGGCGGCGGGGCCGAGGTCTTCAGCGAACGGGTCCACGAGGAACTTTTTCAGGCCAAGTCGGATTCGGACAAGTGGCTCGAGACCGCGCGCGTCGCCCACGAGGTGGGCCTGCCGTCGAACGCCACCATGCTGTACGGTCACGTGGAACAGACGGAGGAGAAAGTCTACCACCTCATGAAACTGCGTGAACTGCAGGACGAGACGAACGGCCTGCTGGCCTTCATCCCCCTGTCGTGGCACCCTGAACGTACGGCGATCGAACACCTGCCGGGACCTACGGGTCAGATGGATCTTCGGGAGATCGCGGTAGCGCGGCTCATGCTGGACAACGTGCCCCACATCAAGTCGTTCTGGATCATGAACACCCCGGCGGTGACGCAGGTGTCGCTGTGGTACGGCGCGGATGACATGGACGGCAGCGTTCTGGAGTACGAAATCACCCGAAACTCGGTTACCGACCGCATGCAGGCCCTGACCCACACCCAGATGCTCGATATGATCAGCGAGTCGGGGCGGCAGCCCGTCGAACGCGACGCGCTCTACCATATCGTCGACCAGCCCGAAACGATCCGTCCGGCCTATATGGAGACTACGAACGGGGCAGAGGCCGCCGGGGCGAAGACCGCCAACAGGGCGACGGCCGCCGGGGCGAAGACCGCC
>VXTP01000006.1:349164-426850 GCA_009837395.1 Gemmatimonadota bacterium | reverse complement strand
GGCCGCCGGGGCGAAGACCGCCAACAGGGCGACGGCCGCCGGGGCGAAGACCGCCGCGGCACCGGACGCAGGATAATCCCCATGATCACCGATATCGCGGAAAAAGTACTGGCCGGAACGCGGCTGACCGCCGAGGAAGGGAGACGTCTGTTCCAGTACCCGAACGTCACCGAACTGGGCATGCTGGCCGATCATGTGCGCCGAACCAGACATCCCGAACCGGTGGTGACCTACAACATCGGGCGCAACATCAATTACACCAACGTGTGCTGGGTGCGGTGCAAATTCTGCGCCTTCTACCGCCCCCCGGGCGACCTGGAAGGATATACGCTGCCGGACGAGGAAATCTTCGCCAAGGTCGAGGAACTGATCAGCGTCGGCGGAAACACGCCGGAATCCTGTGAAATACTCATGCAGGGCGGTTTGAACCCGAAGCTGAAGATCGACTACTACGAACGGCTTTTCTCGGAAATCTCCCGGCGCTATCCCGCGGCCTATCTCCATTCGTTGTCCGTGGCGGAAATCGTCTATCTCGCCCATATCTCGCAAATCACGATCGAGGAAGCGCTGATCCGGCTGCGCGCGGCCGGACTGAAATCCCTACCGGGCGCCGGCGCCGAGATCCTGGATACCGAGGTGCGCGACGCCATCGCCTACCGCAAGGAAACGGTGCAGGAATGGCTGGACGTCCACAGCCTGGCCCACCGCCTCGGCATGAAGTCGACGGCCACCATGATGTTCGGATCGGTGGAAACCGTCGAACACCGGTTGAAACACCTTCTGCGGGTCCGCGAAGTGCAGGACGAGTCCCTGGCTCGCCACGACGGTTACTTCACGGCCTTCATCGCATGGAGCTTCCAGCCGGAGGGCACGGAACTGCCGGATACGCGAAAGGCGACCGGGTACGACTACCTGCGCACCGTGGCGATCGCCCGGCTCATGCTGGACAATATCGAGAACGTCCAGGCGTCCTACGTGACTCAGGGGCCCAAGATCGCGCAGATCGCCCTGGGTTACGGCGTGAACGATTTCGGCAGCACGATGATGGAAGAGAACGTCATCAGTGCCGGAGGAACGAGTTTTGTGATGCCTACGCATGAGATCGAACGCCTTATCAGCGACGCGGGATTCACACCGCGCCGACGGAACACGCGTTACGAGTACGTAGGAAACGGCGCGACGGAAAAGCACGAAGCCACCGCGTAATTGCGTGGGAAGCGGTGACGGATTCAACCGGCAACGACTTCCGAATGGTCAACAGAACCCGCATCTACGCCGTCAGTTACCTGAATTCCCGGGCTTTGACCTACGGCCTCGAACACGGCGGCCTGGATCACGGATTCGAAATCCTCTACGATATCCCCTCCGAGTGCGCCCGGCAGGTAAGGACGGGCGGGGCTCCGGCGGGCGTCATCCCGTCGATCGAGTATGCGCGCGCCGGGGCGGACTACGCCATTGTGCCGGAGATCGCCATCGCCTCCGACGGTCCGGTCGGCAGCATCCTCCTGTTTCACAAGGTGCCTGTACGCCGGATCCGCAAGGTGGCGATGGACACGAGCTCCCGGACCTCGGTCGCCCTGGCGTGGATCGTTTTGGAGGAAAAATACGGACTGGGTTTCGATTCCTTCGACCATCCGCCGGACGTTTCCGCGATGCTGGAAAGCGCGGACGCGGCCCTGGTCATCGGCGACCCGGCCCTGGAATATACGGACCGGCCGGAACCGCGGCTCGACCTGGGGGAAGCCTGGCGGGAACTGACCGGGCTGCCTTTCGTATATGCCTTCTGGGCGGGAAAGGACGGCGGACTCACACCTGGTGAGGTCGAACGGCTGATCGCGTCAAAGGAACAGGGCGTGTCCGCCCTGGACGAGATCGCCGAACTGCACGCCGGGAACCGTTCCCGGCCCACGTCTTTTTATGCGTCCTACCTGAAGGACAACCTGGCCTACGTCCTGGGTGACCGCGAGCGAAGCGGGCTCATGGAGTTTTACGGCCTGGCCCATGCCCGCGGCCTGATCCCCGACGTGCCGGAACTGCGGTTCTATCCGCGTCAATGAAGGAGATGACCATGGCTTTGACAACAACGGTCGGAATCGGAACGGGAAGCAACCGCCGGGAAAACGTGCGGACGGCCGTAGAACGCTCCGCCCCGCAACTGGCCTCCCTCATGCGCGAGGAGGTCATGCTCAAGCCCAATTTCCTCTCCGGCACGAATCCGGTGGTGTGTACCCACCCGGACGCGGTCCGCGGCGTACTGGACGTAATCATGACGCTGCCCGACAGGCCCCGGCGGGTCCTGATCGCCGAGGGCGGGAACGAGTCCGTACCCGGGGAGTGCTTCCGCCACATGGGGTACGCCGACATCCCGGACGAATACGACCTCCCCATCGAGTTGGTGGACCTGAACCAGGAGACAAGGTGGCGCAACACCCGGGTATACATGATCGACGGCACCTGGACCACGGTCCGAATGCCCCGAACCGTGTTGGACTGTCCCTGCGTCATCTCGGTCGCCGTGGCCAAGACCCACGACGGCGCCATGGTTACCCTGGCACTGAAGAACCTCATCATGGGCACGATCCTGAAGAAGGACCGCATCAAGGTACATGGCTACACGACCCACCACGACCGGCGCCACCCCCAGGAGGCACGGGCCCTCAGCAGGAACCTGATCCGCCTTGCCCGCCACCTCTACCCCCACTACAGCGTGGTGGACGGTACGGTGGGCATTCAGGGCAACGGTCCCGGTGGTACCGACACGGTACCGCTCGGGCTGGCGGCGGCCGGCGAGGACACGATCGCCGTGGACGCCGTCATTTCGAAGGCCATGGGATTCGAGCCCCTTGAAGTGGGTACGGTCTTCTACGGGGATGCCATCGGGTTGGGTGTGGGCGACCTGTCACGCATCCGCGTCGCCGGCGGCCGGTTGGATGAACTCGCCCTGTCCTTCAAGGGCCACGAATCCATCGACCTGCAGCGCCAGTGGGCCATCGGAGGGGCGTGGGAGACGGCGGCGGTCGGCGGCTGACCGCGGTCAGTGCCCAGGAAGCGCGTCCACGACACGAAGTACTTCCTCTTCCGTATTGTAGAAATGCGGGGAGATGCGAATGCCGCCTCCGCGGCGCGCGCCAATGATCCGGTGGCTCCGCAACGTGCGATGCAGGGCTTCGGTCTCGTGTACCGGACTGTCGAACGTCACGATGCCCGACCATTCGGATGCGCCCCGGGAACTCAGGACGCGGTAGCCCGCGTCGCGCAACCCGTCGACCAGCCGGTCGGTCAGTAGTCGCAGCCTCTCCTGCACCGCCTCGATACCCACCTCCAGCAACAAGTCCAGGGAAGCGCCCAGCGCGTGTATGCCCAGCGTATTGTGGGAACCGCACTCGAAGCGCCGCGCCGTCGGCGCCGGCGTGGGATCGTAGGCATCGTAGTTGCCCGCGTCGGCCACCGAGTTCCAGCCCACTTCGTAGAGCCTCAGCCGCTCCGTCAGGTGCGGCGCGCAGTAGAAAATGCCGATCCCCTCCGGACTCAGAAGCCATTTGTGTCCATCGGCCGTGAGGAGGTCGATGGACATCTCCTCCACGTCCACCGGCGTCTGCCCGAGGGACTGAATGGCGTCGACGACGAAACAGACGTCCTTCTCTCGGCACAGCGCGCCGATCGCCGCAAGGTCGTTTCGGAATCCGTTGCCGAACTCGACGTGGCTGATGGAGACGGCGCGCGTCCGCCCATCGATCCTTTCCGCGATCGAATCCACCGTGAGCCGGCCGTCCACGGACTCGACCATCCGTGTTTCCACGCCGTATTGGGCAAGATTGAGCCAGGGATATACGTTCGAGGGGAATTCCAGGTCGTTCAGGACCACGTTGTCGCCTGAACGCCAATCGATGCCGTTGGCGGCGAAACACAGGCCTTCAGTCGTATTCTTGACGAAGGCGATCTGCTCGGGTGTGGCGTTGATCAGGCGGGCAGCCCGGGACCGGGCGGTCTCGATGGCGGCTTCCCAGTCACGGTAGTTGGAGGCGGCGTGCTCGTTGAAGTCCTCCACGTAGGCGCGCACGGCTTCCCTGGCGCGCGTGGGCAACGTGCCGACCGCCGCGTGGTTCAGATAGGTGCAGCGATGGACGACAGGGAATTCCTGACGGATGCGGTCCAGGTTCAATTCAGGCCGGTCCGGTTCGACGGGACGGTGCGCGGCAAGGTAGTGACTGGTGCCGGAACGTACGGCACGGCAGCCTGATCGACGACGGTCCGATCAGAAACTTGCCGCGGCGTCCTCTGCCGAGTCGAAGATGTTGAAAACGGAATCCAGCCGGGTAACGACGACCAGCACGTTGTGCGTGCGTTCGCTCAGGTTGGCCAGCTTCAGGTCGCCTCCGGCTTCACGGAGGGTCTTGGCACTTCCCACGAGCGCGCCGACGCCCGAACTGCTGATGAGGTTCAACCTGCCCAGGTCGACGACGGCCGCGGTCGTGCCCTCGGCCTTCAACGCCCTCACGCGGTCATGGAATGCGGACACTTCGGGATCGCCCAGGAAGCTGCCTACGAGTTCGATAACCGGTACTCCGTTAATCCTGCTTTCGTTCATTGCATGCCTCCGTCTATACACTGCTAAAACAAAGACCAGCCATTGGATGGTGTAACATTAAACATCAGATAGCCGGCCACCGCAAGGATAAATTGCGCGAGTCGCGGCGGACCCGAAAGCGGCGAGGACGGCGCTAAAAACGGCACGGTCGACCGGTCATAAGGCCGGTCTTTCGACCGGTTTCTCCATTCGCCGAACGGTCAGGGATTCGACGCGAAAACGGCGGTCTCGGCGCCCCTGGCACTATATCCCGGGCAGTGCCCGCCCTCGATGTAGGGACAGGGACTCCGGGCGATGATCACGCGGACGCCCGACTGCCGCAGGCCCCGCCCGATCACGTCGCGCGCCCGGTCCTCGTCCCATGGATCGATGGTCTCGATCAGCGAGACCGGGCAGGCTTCCACGATGCCGTCGATGCTGAGCGGCATAGTCTCGCGGCCTGGTTCGGATCCGCCCAGGTTGGGCGTGCCCTGGAACCCGGACAGGGCCGTCGTGGCGTTGTCCAGGATGAGGATGATCAGATCGGACCCCTGGTGGGCCACGTTGAAGAGCGCGTTGGCACTCAGATGAAAGAAGTCGGAATCCCCTACGACGGCGATCACGGGGTCGGTCACGCCGGCGAGGACCAGACCCGATGCGATGCCGATGCTCGAACCCATGGAGTACTTCACGTCGAGCATCTCGAAGGGCGGCGTGCTGATCTTGATCGCGCACCCGGGGTCCACCACGTACACCGGCGACAGGCCGAAACGGCCGCTCAAATCGCGAAGGATTTCAAACACGGGCGTGTAAGGACAGTTCTCCGGCAGGCCCGCCTCACTGGGCAGGTCTTTGTGTTCCGCTTGCGGCGGGAAGTCGCGGGCCGGCTTGAATCCGGGGACGAATCCGGCCAGGGCCTCCGCGATCTGCCCGCGGAACAACTCCCCTTCCCGCGACACGGCCCTGTCGTGCTTGCCACTGATCGGTGTCGAGATCTTCGCGTCAAAGGAGGCCGATTTGATCAGCGTTTCGAGAAAGGGTTCGTTCTCCTCCAGGATAAGGACCTTATCGGTGGCGCGAAGAAAGCGGGTGATCTGACCGGTGGGCAGCGGCCACAGGGTGGACAGCTTGAGGATAGACAGGCCGGAGGTATCCACCCCTCGAAGCACGTCCATCAACTTGGTGTGGATCACGCCCGCGGCGATAATGCCGGTCTTGCCGGTGCCGGTGACCTGGTTGAAGCCCGCGGATTCGAATTGCAGGGCGACCTTTTCCAGGCGCTCGTGCAGCCGCCGGTGCAGCTGGACGGCGTTTCCGGGCACCGATACCCACCGCATGGGATGCCGTTCGAACCCATGGGGCCGCACGCGAGCCGCAGGGGGGATCTCCGGAGCTTCCACCTCTTCTTCCAGCGCGCCGTACGTCTTCGTGATGCGCACGATGACGGGCATCTGCGTCTCGCGGGACAGGCGGAAGGCTTCCCGCGTCATCGTGATCCCTTCGGAGGGCGTCGCCGGTTCCAGCATGGGCAGCTCGCTTCCCCAGGCGATCGGTCGGGTGTCCTGGTCGTTCTGGGTGGCCCAGGCGCCCGGATCGTCCCCGAGCAGGATGACAAGCCCGGCGCCCGCGTCCGTCAGGTTGGCCACCATGACGGTATCCAGGGCGACGTTGAACCCGACGCCCTTGCAGCCCATCAGGGCCGGGACGCCGCCGATGGATGCGCCCACCGCCGTTTCGAAGGCGACCTTCTCGTTGGTGGACCATTCCACGTACAGCCCGTGGCTCTCCGAGAAACCGCGCAGAAACTCGATGGTACTGCTGCTCGGTGAACCAGGATAGCTCGTCGCCACCGCGACGCCCGACTGCAGCGCGCCGTACGCGATCGCCTGGTCACCGGTTATACGCATCCCGGCCATGTAACGCTCCCGCAAGGGCAAAACCATGCTTGAATGAACTTGTGAATATAGGTTTTTCGGCCCTTGACGGTCAAGCGATATCCGTCGCGGAGAACCGGCCAGAAACCGCTTGCGACCGTTCCGCCGTCCGGCTATATTTGACGCGTTTCCCTTCAAGGTTCAGCACCGGAACCGCATGACACGGCACCGCATGTATCGGCGCCGCAAGTAGTGGCCCCGCAAGCACCGGCACCGCGTGACGCGGGCGTGTCCGCACCAGTCTTTCGGTGCCACGTTTATCGTTCCGAAGATCCACGCAGGCGATGGAGAAATGCAGATGGCGAATGGGCGTCAGACTTCCGGAAGGAAAAAGGTGGCGGGAAACAGCCGTTCCGGACAAACCGGACAGACCAGGCGGACCGCCAGGATGGCGGACACCATCGAGGAACTGGACGGGATACTGGCCGGCGCCGGACCGGCCGAAACGGACAACGAGAAGTACTGGCAGGCCGTAAGGGCCCAGTTTCCCTATAACGGCTCCATACACTACACCAACAACGGGACGATCGGCATTCTGCCCCACATGGTCCTGCAGGCCCAGATCGCGGTCCTGAAGGAGACGGAGATCCAGGACGGGGACACCGGGGGCGTCGCCTATCCGGCGCCTCACGAAGCCCACGGGAAGCTGGCCGCGCTGATCAACGCGGACCCCTCCGAGGTCGCCATCACGAGGAATTCAACCGAGAGCATGAACATCATCGCCCTCGGCCTCGACCTGAAACCGGAAGACGAGATCCTGACGACGACCCACGAGCACTACGGCGGCTGGTCCTGCTGGCAGCACCGGCACGCACAATTCGGCAACCCGATCCGGAAGCTCGACCTGTACGATCCGCCGGAAGACGAGGACGAGATCGTCCGGCTGTTCGAGGAAGCCATCCGGCCGGAGACCCGCGTGCTCAGCTTCTGCCACGTCACCTGCACGACGGCCTGGCGCCTGCCCGTCCGGAAGATCTGCGCCATGGCCCGCGAGCGCGGGCTCATCACCGTCGTCGACGGGGCGCAGTCGGTAGGCATGATCGGGGTCGACGTGAAGGACCTCGGCGGCGACTTCTACGTGAGCAGCACGCACAAGTGGTTGTTTACGCCCAAGGGCACGGGCCTGCTGTACGTCGATGACGCCGCACAGGACAAGATCGGACTGGGATACTACACGGGCGGCGGCCGGCCGACGGCGAGGCGGTTCGAGAACAACGCGTCCCAGAGTCACGCACCGCTTGTGGGATTCGCCGTGGCCGTGGATTTTCACAACGCCATCGGCACCAGCCTGGTCGAGGACCGCGGCGCGGCCATGGCGAAATGGCTCAAGACCCGTCTTTCCGACATACCCGGCGTCAGGGTCTGGACGCCGATGAGCCGCGCACTCTCCGCGTCCATGGTATCCTTTTCCATCGCCGGCATGACCTCCTCCGACGTGGGCACGCCGCTCCGGGAAAGGTACCGGGTCCACAGCCGCGGCCTGCACGAAGGGGGCTACCACGGCGCACGCATTTCCTGCGCCATGCACAACAGTTACGAAGAAATGGAGCGCGTCGCCGGCGCCGTGAGCGAAATCGCGGCCAACCGGTGCTGAGAAACCGAGTTCATACAAGCGACCGTCAGCACAGGTGCAAATAACGCGGGAGAAAGGATCATGTCCGATACTGCACTTACCATAAAAGCACTGAAAGACAGATTGGGAGATACGTTCGCGGAAAACGTCGTACTCCGCATCAAACGCGACGGCGAGTACGCGGAATTCACGGGGTCGGAAGCGGCCCGCCGGGCCGACGCGCTCGCCGGATTGCTCGCCTCCCTCGGCCTGCAGCACGGCGACCGGGTCGCGCTGCTGGCGGCCAACCAGCCCGAATGGGGCATCGCGTACCTGGCCATCGTAGGGCACGGGATGACGGCCGTACCCATCGACCGGCTGTTGAAGCCCGGTGAATACCAGCGGATCCTCGAGGATTCCGGGGCGCGAGCCATCGTAGTGTCGGATGCCTTCCGGGACGACTTCCATTCCATCGCCGGTTCCCTGCCCGAACTCAAGCACGTGCTGAGCCTGGAAGAGGTAATGGCCAGCGAGACGGACGCCGCCGCGCCCGAAAGCCAGGTCAACCCGGATGACCTCGCCGTCCTGATCTACACTTCGGGCACGACCGGCCGGCCCAAGGGCGTGATGCTGTCCCACCGCAACATCATGTCCAACGTGGTGGCCGCCAGCCAGGTCATATCCATTAGCTCCGACGACAGTTTCGTATCCGTGCTCCCCCTGCACCATACCTTCGAGTGCACGGCCGGGTTCCTCGCGCCGGTCTTCAACGGCGCCATGGTGTCCTATGTGGGCAGCCTCAATTCAAGAGACATCGTCGAGACCATGAAGGACTCCAGGGCGACGATCATGCTGGCCGTCCCGCTGCTGTACGAGAAAATGTACCAGGGGATCATGCGCAAGGTCGGCTCCCAGCCCGCGGTCACGCGGACGGTATTCAACCTCCTGATGGGCGTGGTGAAAATGGGCGAGAAGTTCAACAAGCGCATGGGCACGGCCCTGTTCCGGAGCCTGCGCGACAAGGGCGGATTGGGGACCATCCGGTTCTTCGTGTCCGGCGCCGCCGCCCTGCCGCCCGAAGTGGCCGAGGGATTCGATCGGCTGGGCCTGCGCATCCTGCAGGGCTACGGGCTCACGGAAACTTCTCCGGTCGTTTCCGTGCACCGCGTGGAGCAGCCTCCAAAACCCGATTCCGTCGGACCGCCCATAAACGGCGTGGAAGTGGAAGTCGTGAACCCGGACGATACCGGCGTCGGCGAACTGATCGTCCGGGGCGAGAACGTGATGATGGGTTATTACAACAATCCCGAGGCCACGGCCGAGGTGCTCAAGGACGGCGCGCTGTACACGGGCGATTCGGGATGGATCGATGATGAGGGGCACGTGCACATAGCGGGACGTCTGAAGAACGTGATCGTGACCCGCGCCGGCAAGAACATCTATCCGGAGGAAATCGAGGGCGAACTCGTCCTCAGTCCCTACATCGCGGAAGCGCTCGTCTTCGGCGCCGAAAACGCGGATACGGGAGAGGAATACGTCCGTGCAGTCGTGGTCCCCGACTTCGAAGTCCTCGAAGAGGAGGGCGTGCAGGACGACGACGAGACCCTGACCGCGCTCATGAACCAAGAAGTGCGGGAGCGGTGCGGGAACCTCGCGGACTACAAACGCGTCAGAGAAGTGGAACTGCGCCGGGAGGAGTTCTCGAAGACTTCCACGCGCAAGATCAAGCGTTTTCTCTTCAAGACCGGGCAGGAAAGCCCCGCGGAGGACACCGCCGGCCAGTGAGGGAGATGTCGCGATCCCCGGAAGGCGGAATATCGATCCATGGATAACAGGCTTCACCCACCCGATTCGGATCCGGCGCCGCATTCCCCTGAGGATACGCTCCCCCATGCCATGCGGCCGGACGAGGCCGGGCGGCAACGCACGCACTGGCGCCGCCCCACCGTCCTGTTCGCCTGTACCTTCCTGACCACCCTGATCTCCGGCACCATCATGGAACACCCCGCGGTTCCCCCGCTGGTGGTGCTGTTCACCCTGGTGACCGTCCCGTCGCTCCTCCTGGACGGACTGCCCTTTTCCCTGTCCGTGCTCGGTATCCTCATGGCCCACGAGATGGGCCACTATCTCTACGCCAGGTGGTACGGCGTCAACACCTCCCTGCCACATTTCATTCCCTCGCCCTTCTTCTTCATCACGCCGAATCCGGGTACCTTCGGCGCCGTCATCGTGACGAAGGCGCCCTACCCGAACCGCCAGGCCCTGATGGACATCGGCGCCGCCGGCCCCATCGCCGGATTCATCGTGGCGGTCCCGATCATGGCATACAGCCTGGTCGGCGCCCGGGTGGATCTCATGCCCGGAGAAGGGGAGGGCCTCTACCTGGGCGAACCCCTTGTGTTTCAGGCGCTCGCCTACCTGATACACGGCCCACTGCCCGAGGACTACACCATTTACCTCGATTCCGTGGGCCTGGCGGCATGGTTCGGCTGCCTGGTCACCATGCTCAACCTGCTGCCGGTGGGCCAGTTGGACGGCGGCCATATCCTGTATGCCTTCACGGGGGGCGCGGCCGGAGGCAGGCGCCTGCAGAAAAACCTCGCGCTCGCCAGTTTTGCGGCGCTGGCCGTACTGGGGTGGTATTCGCCGGGATGGTGGGTGTTCGGGGTCCTGCTGCTGTTGATGGGCCGGTTCAGCGGTTTCCATCATCCCGCGCCGGTGGACGACGCGGCGCCGCTGCCCCGGCACAGCAGGTGGCTGGGCTGGCTCGCAGTCCTGGTCTTCATCCTGACCTGCATGCCGGTGCCGATCTCGTTTACGTGACCTTTGCTTTAGCGGACGGGCCGAGTACGCCGGGCGGTGCAGGCGGGGATCAGCTGATCAGCAACCGTTCCAGTTTCTTGTGGATTCGTTCGTCGTCCCCGTCGATACGATGGGCCTTGAGCAATTCGTCGATCGCCCGGGCGTTCTCGCCCATGATCTCGAAGATGGATCCCAGTGCGTAGTGGGCCGCGAAATTGGTGGCGTCGAGCTCGAGCGCCTTCTGGTACTCTCCGACCGCCAGGTCCCATTTCTCCTGCCGGACGAAGATCTCCGCGAGACTCATGTGGATTTCCGAGTTGTCTCCATCCCATCGCAAGGATTCCCGGTATGCGGCGACGGCCTCGTCATACATGGTCCGCCGCTTGTAGACCATGCCCAGGAGCTTGTAGGCCTCGCCGTTCCGTGGTGAACGGCGGATGACCTCGCGGAAGCAGTTGGTCGCTTTCTCGAATTCGCCAAGATAGCAGTAGATCCGGCCCAGATCCTGGAAGAGGGCGTCCGTTCGGTATCCGCCCTCGAGGGCGTTCAGCATGTAGCCTCGGGCTTCGCTGTAGCACTCCTGCTTCATGTAGATCAGGCCGATATCGTACTGTACCGCGACCTTTTTCGGATACGCCCGTGCGCACTTGCTGAGCCATTCGAAGGCTTCGCTCGTGCGGCCGGTATACATGAGTCCGAGACCCAGGCCCCGCAGGGTCCAGTAGTCGGCCTGGTTCCGCTCCACGCGCTCGAAGCAGAGGCGTACGATGGTCTCGTAGTCCTTCTTCACCAGGAGGAGCTTGAGCTTATGAGACCAGAACCACATATTGTCTACTCTTTCACGAACGGCCGGCACCGTATAACGGGGTTCAATTCCGGAGGATCGGGACACGCGGCGCGAACATCCCGATACCCAGAATATACGGCGGTTCGGCAGGGGTGTCAAGCGGGCCCGGCCGGCTCGGCTTCGGGGTTTTTCGTGTGGTCGAGGGAAGTGGAATCGTGGGTCGTAATCAGATGGAGCAAACACGATAAATGACAGCAAGAGAAGAAGTTACGGGCATCATCCTCGCGGGGGGAATGAGCAGCCGGTTCGGATCGAACAAGGCGCTCAGCCGGATCGATGGGGACCGGTTGATCGAACGGCTCTGCCGGACGGTCGGCTCGGTGACCGGACGGATGATGCTGATCACCCATACCCCGGAGGACTACGCCTTCCTGAAGCTGGAAAGCCGGAAGGACCTGGTCCCCCGCTGCGGTCCCATCGGCGGCATCTATACGGCGCTCAGGACGGCGCAGACGCCGCTGTGCCTGTGTGTGGCCTGCGACATGCCCTTTGTCAGGCCGGAATTCCTGGAATATATGGTTGAGCGGTCGGCCGGTTATGACGTGGTCGTTCCCGTGAACGACGGACGCGTGGAACCGCTGTGCGCGGTTTACCGGGAGACCTGCGTCCCGGCGATCGAGGACCGGATCCATGCGCGCAGATTCAAGATCGCCGGATTCTTCGACGAGGTCCGCGTCCTGCGCCTTGCACCGGAGGAGGGTGGGTTCCACGATGACGACATGTTCTTCAACATCAACGACAGGACGGATTACGACGAAGCACTGAAGCGCATGACGGACCAGGCGCGCTAGCCGGACCAGGCGCGTTAAAGCGCATGACGGACCAGGCGCGCTAGCCGGACCGTCCCTCCACCAGCAGGATGAACTCCCCACGAAGGCGGCGGTCCCGGGTCTCTTCGCACAGCACCGACAATGGACTCCGGTCAATTTTCTCGTGAAGCTTGGTCAGGTCGTTCGCCAGGGCCGCCCTGCGGTCCCCGAACACCTCCAGGGCGTCGGCGATGAGCCCGTGTACCCGGTGGGGACTTTCGAAATAGATGAGCGTGTCCGCCCGGTCCGCGTCCGCTTCCAGATAGCGGCGCCGGGCCGCGGGCCTGCGGGGCGGGAAGCCGCAGAACGAAAACCGGTGGACCGGCAGGCCCGAGAGGACGAGCGCCATGATCGGCGCGCTCGGGCCGGGGGCCATGCTCACGGGGATTTCGGCCTGGATCGCGGCCTGGACGAGCCGGTAGCCGGGATCGGCGATACCGGGCGTGCCCGCATCCGTGACCAGGGCGAGGTCCCGTCCCTGTTCCAGGGCGGCCAGGGCCCTGGGTACGACCCGCTGCTCATTGTGTTCATGGTAGGACATCTGCCGCGCGCTGATCCCGTACCGCTTGAGCAGCCGTCCGGTCCTGCGCGTGTCTTCGCTGAGCACGGTATCCACGCCGCGCAGGATCTCCAGCGCCCGAAGCGTGATGTCGTCCAGATGGCCGATCGGCGTGGCTACCAGGTAAAGCATGGACTAGTTCGTCTGTTCGGGGAACGGCGCGCGTATGTCGTAGCGGCCGTGTATCTCCACGGGAAGCGCTCCCTCCTCTACCATCAGGTCCAGCGGATTGTCTCCCGTCTGCAACGGTAGTTCGACCACGTCACGGATGCGGGCCGACTCGTAGATCGCCATCATGAGTTCCATGGTCAGACGGGCGGTCTCGCCATCGTTGCGGTGTCCTTCGCCGCTGCCGTCCAGCCAGGAAATGAACTCGTCGTACTGGTCAACCTCCACCGGCGGCGGCGTGATGGACTGCCAGTCGCCGGCATGGCGGTTCAGCAGGAGCAGGCCGCCTTCGGGACCGCGTTTCAGGATCCCCTCCGTACCGTAGATGACGTCGCCCTGAAGCCCGGGATCGGGCAGGTCGCTTTCGTAAGTACCCCTGATCCCGCCTTCGAAGGCGATGATCGCCGCACACCGGTCCTCGCACCGCACCCTGCGCTCCCAACGGTCCGTCTTGCGGGTCACCTGGCCGATCACCCAGACCGGAGCGGGGTCGCCCAGCACGTACATCATTTCGTCCAGTTCGTGAGTGCCCCGGTTGAGCAGGCCGTGGGCGTCCCGGCGCAGCATGGCCGTGGGCGCTCCGATCGCGCCGTCCATCACCAGTCGGCGCGCTTCCACGTTCTGCGGGGTGAACCTGCGCTGGTGGCCAATGGCGAGCTTGACGCCGTGCTGCGCGCAGGATGCCAGCATGAGGTCGGCTTCGCGGAGGCTGGACGCCATCGGCTTCTCTCCCAGAATGCCCTTTGCGCCCGATTCCGCGGCTTTCACGGTGATTTCGGAGCGGACGTTCTGCCAGGTGGTGATGCTGACGATGTCACAGGCTTCCTGCTCCAGCATATCCGCGTAATCCGTGTAGGGTTTCGCGTCGAATTCGTCGGCCAGCTTGCGGGCGCTTCGCTCACTGACGTCGGCGACCGCCACCACGTCGGTCTGCGGTTTCTGCGTCCAGTGCCGCGCGTGCGAACCGCCCATTCCTCCGCAGCCTATGATGCCCACCCGATATGACCCGGACATGTGAACTCCTTGATTGCGTGTGCATTTCCGCTCCCCGCGGCCTGTCGTTTCGCGCAATGTACCTCTTGCCGATTGAACCCGCAACCACTGTTTGGCAGGGCTTTGCACGCCCTGGAGAGGCCGGTAGGCCCAGCACGGGCCGTTAAGCACCGGCAGGTCCAGGCACACCCAGGTTCGCCCGTGCAGGGCCGGCGGATCAATCGCCGCACCCTACTAATATATTGCTCCCCTCTACCGTCGGCTGTAGGTTAGCACAGTACAACTGCGGGAGGAAAGGAATGGACTACAACGGCCTTCAGGTCGCGACATTGGACGGGTCGCTGCGGGACGCTATTGCCGCACGCGGCGGCAGACCCGTGGTAGCCAACGCCGATGATCCGGAGCGCGTGGACGCCTTTATCGACGGCCTGGCCAGGGACGACATCGCGGTACTGTTGCTGACGGAGCCTGAGCATATCCGCGCGTTACTCGGCCGGGCGGCCGCTACGGGACGGATCGAGGTCCTGCTGGATGCCGTCAGGCAGATTGCCGTGGGCTCGGCCGGACCGGCCTGCACGGACATCTGGAGAAACCACCGTCTCTCGGTCGACTTCGAGCCCGACGGAACGGGAGGCGAGGCACTCGCATCAAGCATGGCGCGCCTTGCAGGCTACCTGGTCAACAAGAAGCGCACCGCCGTGGACGGAGGCGTGGACACCTCCTACTGGCATCGCACCGACATGCGGTGGCATTTCGAGAGCGATCCGTACGGTACCCGGGGAGAATCGGCCTTCCTCAGGGCGTGCCGCCGCGAATCGACGGAGTATACGCCCATATGGCTGCTTCGCCAGGCCGGCCGATACCAGCGGGCCTACCGGGAACTCAAATCCGATCTGGACTTCCTGGACATGTGCAAGACCCCGGAGCTCACGGCGGAAATCACGTTGATGGCCGCGGAACGCCTCGGGGTGGACGCCGCCATCCTCTTCGCGGACATCCTGCCCCTGCTGCAGCCGATGGGGTTCCGCCTGGAATACGTCACGGGCCAGGGACCGGTCATTCACAACCCGTTACGGTCGGCCGAAGCCGTGGACCAGCTCGAAGACGGGGAACCGGCGTCCCAGCACTTCGTCTACGAGGCCATCCGCATGGTGCTGCCCGCGCTGCCGCCCCATATCCCGCTCATCGGTTTTTCCGGCGCCCCCTTCACCCTGGCGGCCTATGCCATCGAGGGCCAGAGTACCCGGGACTTCAGGCACCTCAAGACCTTCATGTATACCGATCCGGGCGCGTGGCACGCCTTCATGTCGAAGCTGGCCCGAGCCGTCACGGCGTACCTCAACGAACAGATCGAGGCCGGCGTCCACGCCGTGCAGCTCTTTGACAGCTGGGCCGGCAGCCTTTCACCCGACGATTACCGGGCGTTTGTCCTTCCCCACACGGGGTACGTCTTTTCCCACCTTCGCCAGGGCGTGCCCAGGCTTCACTTCGGCGTGGGGACGGGGTCCCTGCTCGAACTGATGCGGGAGGCGGGAGGAGACGTCATCGGGCTGGACTGGCGGGTGGACCTGGCCGAGGCGTGGCGCCGGCTCGAATACGATACGGCGGTACAGGGGAACCTTGATCCCGTGATCCTGTTCGCCTCCCCCGATGAAATCCGCAAACAGGCCGCGGCCATCCTGCACAAGGCCGCCGGACGTCCCGGCCACATATTCAATCTCGGCCACGGCATACTCCCCGGCACGCCGGAAGACCACGTGATCGCCCTGGTAGACGCCGTACATGAGATGGGAAGCGGTCGATGAAGGTCGTCGTGGTCGGCGGGGGCATCGCGGGACTGAGCGCGGCCCACCGGCTGACGGAATCCGGGCATTCCGGACTGGAAGTGACGCTGCTCGAGCGGTCGGACCGTTTCGGCGGGACGATTCGTACGGTCGAGCGCGAAGGCTGCCTGGTCGAACTGGGGCCGGATTCCTTTCTCACATCCAAGCCCTGGCTGTCGGATCTCGCGGGCCGCCTGGGTGTGGCGGACCGGATCATCCCCACCGCACGTACCCATCGCCGGTCCCACGTGGTCCATCGCGGGAAGCTGCATCCGCTGCCCGACGGTTTTCTGATGATGGCGCCCACCCGGCTTTGGCCCATGGTGGGCACCTCCCTCTTTTCGTGGAAGGGCAAGGCCCGGTGCGCCCTGGACCTGGTACTGCCCAGGGGATCCGCAACCGGCGACGAGAGCCTCGGCGCCTTCGTCCGCAGGCGGTTCGGCGGCGAAGTGCTCAAGCGGGTCGTCCAGCCGCTCATCGGGGGCATCTACGCGGGAGACCCGGACACTCTCAGCCTGAAGGCCACCATCCCGAGGTTCTTCGAGATGGAACAGCGTCACCGCAGCGTCATCAAAGCCATGGTCGCGCAGCGGCGCGCGGCCGCGAAGCAACAGCGCGGGGCATCCGCCGGCAGCACAGCCGCGAAGCATCGAGGCCAGGCGTCTGCCGACAGCGGTGGCCCCGCCGGCAGCGGCGCCCGTTACGGCGAACTCGCTTCCTTCGACCGGGGCATGGAAATCATCGTGCAGGCGTTGCTGCAGCAACTACCTTCGGACGCCATGCATACCCAGGCCGAGGTGACGCGCCTGACCCGTGACGGGAGCGGCTGGAACCTGGCCTGCGGCGACGGGCGCGATTACCATGTGGACGGCGTCATTCTCGCCGTGCCCTCCCGACATGCCGCGGAACTGCTGCACGGTACCGACTCCGGTCTGTTCGAGGAACTGGCGGCCATCCCCCACGCGTCGTCGGCCGTCATGAACCTCGCGTACCGGCGTTCGGACGTGCCCCACCCGCTGGACTGCTTCGGTTTCGTCGTGCCCGCGGTAGAGGGTCGCGAAATCATCGCCTGCACTTTCAGCAGCGTGAAGTTCCCGAACCGGGCGCCGGAAGGCCTGGTCCTGCTGCGCGTGTTTCTAGGCGGCATGCTCCAGCAGGAACTGCTCCGGTCTGACGACGAAGTCCTGTTGCGGATCGTACGCGGGGAGTTGCGGGACCTGATGGGCATTGAAAGCGAACCGCTGCATACCGAACTGGCGCGCTATCCGGACGCTATGCCCCAGTACCTGGTCGGCCATGGCCGGCGTGTCGAGCGGATCGAATCACTGCTCGGGCGGCATCCCGGGCTTGCACTGGCGGGCAATGCCTACGGGGGCGTGGGCCTGCCGGACTGCGTGCGCTCGGGAGAACAGGCGGCGGAGCGTGTCCTGGGCGGAACAGATGCAGCCCGACTCACCGAACCAGCCTCCTGAAGGGTTCCTTCTTCAGGTCGCATACCAGCAGATCCGACAGGTTGCCGCGGTCCAAGCCCGACTTGATGAGCCCGAAGACCTCCGCGGCCGCCTCGCCCAGTTGACGGATGTCCTCCTCCGTGTGGGCCATGGTGACCCGGAACGAGGTCGGGGTAAAGACGCCACGGCGCGACATCTCCTGGACGAAGAGCGTGGAAACGACGGGGGTGAGTTCCGGATCGGGCAGATCGAAGGCGAGTCCGGGGTTGTAGGAAAGGCCCACGCAGGCGCCGGGCAGTCCCGCGCTCGCGAGGGCTTCGTTCATCGTCTTCTTGACCCGTTCGCCCATGGTATCGAAGAAGGGCACGGAATCGCGTCGCTTCAACTCGCGAATGGTGGTCAGCGCGGCGGCCAGGCCCACGTTGTCGCTCCAGTAGGAACTGGATACGAACATCGACGCGGCGGGCGCCATGGCCTCGCGGGAACCCACGACGGCGCCCATGGCGTATCCGTTCGACATGGCCTTGGCCAGGGTGGTCACGTCGGGCGTCACCCCGGTGTACTCCTGGAACCCCCCGATGCGGAAGCGCCAGCCGCAGGATACCTCGTCGAATACGAGCAGTGCGCCGTGTTCGTGGGCCATCGATTTCACGGCTTCCAGGTAGCCCGGTGGCGGGAGTTCGGACCGTGCGGGCTCCATCATGACCGCCGCGACCTGTCCGTCATACCGCTTGAGCAGGTCCGAGAGCATGTCCAGGTCCCCGTAGGTAAAGGGAATGGCCGTGCCCGCGAGGACGCGCGGCACGCCGATCGGCTCGATGCCGGCGAAGGGATACTCGCCGCTCTCCGGATCGACGAGGTAGTTGGCGGACTGGTACCAGTCGTGCCAACCGTGGTAGCCGCAGAATAGGATGATGTCCCTGCCGGTGGTCCCCCGCACGATTCGCGCGGCCAGCGCGCAGGTCTCTCCCCCGGCCTTGGCGTACCGCACCATCTCCGCGCTCGGGATGGTATCGACGAGTTCCTCGGCCAGTTCGATTTCCAGCGGACCGTTCAGCGTGTAGATACTGCCCCGATCGATCTGTTCCTTCACCGCGCCGTCCACCACGTCATCGGCGTGACCCAGGATGATGGCGCTGACCGCGTTCATCATGTCCAGGTACTCGTTGCCATCCACGTCCACGAAACGGGCGCCCTTGGCGCTTTCGGCATAGACGGGGCTGACGCCGTTGGCGAACTGGCTCGCCCGCCGGCTGATGAGTTGCGTCCAGCCGGGGATCAGTTCCTCGGCCCGCCGGTACATGCTCATGGACTGTTCTACGGAACGTTCTGCGGAACGGGCGACGGACATTTTGACCATCCTTTCCTGGTGGTTATGCCTTGCTGCTTCGGGTCCAGCCCCGCGGCCTGTGCCAGGGCTTGAAAAGCGCGCGCTGGTCGTCGTCCCAACGGGCGAAAGTGGCTTCTGTCACGTAAGGCAGTTCGTCCATGGTCGCCTGGTTCTGCGAAAGCATCCAGTAGGGCCCATAGCCCACGTGGATGGTCTTGCGGACCTGGTCGGACCGGTTGGTAACCCCACCGTGGCGGAGGTTTTCCGTGAACAGAATGGCGTCACCGGCCTTGACTTCCAGCGCGACCACGCCGGGCTCCTCGTCCGGGTTGCCGTCGTAGGGACAGGGCAGGTTCGTCTTGTGGGATCCGGGTACGACGCAGAACGCCCCGTGTTCCCGGGACACGTCATGGATGAAGTAGACCATGCGCACCATCATGCAGTCGATTCCGTTGGCGTTGAACCCGTACCGGTACTTCTGGTTCTCGGGACGCATGCCGCCGTGCAGTCCCGACAGGTTCCCGCGGTAGCGGATCCGGATCTCGGAGTTATTGATCGTGGACCTGCCCTGGACGATCCCGCCGATATATGCCATGGTGCGCCCGTCGTTCACCAGCACGTCGAAGCGCTCGTCGGCGTTCCAGAAGTCCTCGATGATGACGGTTTTGCCCTCCGCGTTCGATCCATCCGCGTGGTATCCCCGTTCCGGATTCCGGTGGTAATCCGGTCCCCAGGGGCTGACCTTGCGCGGCGGCTTTTCCAGATTCTCCAGCGCGTGTGCTTCCAGTTCGTCCACCGCGGCCGACAGCGAAGAGACGGTACCCGGATCCAGCAGATCCTCGATCACGATGTAGCCCTGGCGGTCGAATTCATAGCGTTCGGTTTCGTTCATGATGACTCCTTGGCTCCCGGTCTTCCAGAACGGCACGTAGCCCACACGTTCCACCGATGCCACCGTTCGCGATTTCATCCTTGTAGCCCACGCCATACAAAATAACGTCCGACCCGGACCCTGACAATATGCGCGTGGCTCGCACAGGTTTTTTGCCGCGGTAGCGAAGACGCCAATCTGGTAGTTGACGTGTCCGGCAGGAGTCCTTATATATAGAACTTGGTCCGCGTAGACCTCGGTCCGCGACGCGGCGCAAGCATGCGGTCAGCATGGTCCGCATAGTCCGCTTCGTCCGCATCATCGGATCAGCCAGCATTTTTAAAACAGCCGGAATATCCCATTCAGTCAACGCAGTCGGAGCAGTACATGACCATCGGCGTCCCTACCGAAACCAGTCCGGGCGAGCGGCGCGTATCCATCGTTCCGGCCGGGGTTGGCGCCCTGGTGCGGGCTGGTTGCGCCGTCCGGGTCTCCGCGGGAGCGGGCCGTGAGGCGGGCATCGCGGACGCAGACTATGAAGAAGCCGGTGCCCTGGTCGTGCCGGATCGCGGATCGGTGTTTTCCGAAGCAGACGCGATCGTGCAGGTACGAGGAGGCGGAGCGAATCCCGACTCGGGTATGGCGGACGTAGAGCTGCTGCGCGAGGGACAGGTATTGATCGGGTTTCTGGAACCGCTGTCCGCTTCCGCCGAGATCCAGGCCCTTGCAGACCGTCGCGCAACCGCCTGTGCCATGGAGTTGATCCCGAGGACCTCCCGGGCGCAAAGCATGGACGCCCTTTCCTCCCAGGCCAATATCGGCGGGTACAGGGCCGCGCTGATGGCGGCAGAATACCTCCCGAAGCTGTTCCCCATGATGATGACGGCGGCCGGGACCATCACGCCCGCCCATGTCTTCGTGGTCGGTGTCGGCGTGGCGGGCCTGCAGGCCATTTCGACCTGCAAGCGGCTGGGCGCCGTGATCCAGGCCTACGACGTGCGGCCGGCCGTCAAGGAGCAGGTCCAGAGCGTCGGGGCGCGATTCGTGGAACTGGAACTCGACACCGCGGAATCCGAAGGTTCGGGGGGTTACGCCCAGGCCATGGACGAACAGTTCTACGCGAAACAGCGGGAGATGATGGCCCGTGTCGTATCCGAGAACGACGTGGTGATCACCACGGCCGCCGTGCCCGGAAAACCGGCGCCTGTGCTGGTGACGGAAGACATGGTCAAGAGCATGAACCCCGGATCGGTCGTGATCGACCTGGCGGCGGAACGGGGAGGAAACTGTGAGATCACGGAACCGGGCAAGACCGTCGTCAAGCACGGCGTGACCCTCGTAGGTGAACTGAACCTGCCTTCGACCGTGCCTTTTCATGCGAGCCAGATGTACTCCAACAACATCGTGAACTTCCTGAAACTGATGATCAACGACGGCGCGCTGGACGCGACCGTGGACGACGATATCGTGCAGGGCGCGACCGTTACCCGCGACGGCGAGATCGTCAACGAACTGGTCCGTTCCGTACTTGACGGTACCGGCTGAGCGGGCTTGTACCGGCGAACGGCCTTGCGCCGGCGAGCGAATCGAGGAGTGCGACATGGGTGAAACCATTGCCATACTGACCATTTTCGTCCTGGCGGTGTTCGTCGGATTCGAAGTCATCACCAAGGTCCCGCCCATTCTGCACACGCCGCTGATGTCCGGCTCGAACGCCATATCGGGGATCACAATCATCGGCGCCATCCTTTCGGCCGGGACCCAGTACTCTACGCTGACCACGGTCCTCGGAACCGCCGCCGTGGTTTTTGCCACCATCAACGTGGTCGGCGGCTACCTCGTGACCAACCGCATGCTGGACATGTTCAAGAGAAAGGAGTAGGCGGATGTCCCCCGATCTCGTCCGCTTCGCCTATCTCGTCGCCGCCTCCCTGTTCGTATTCGGGCTGAAGGGTCTCTCCCATCCCCGCACCGCGGTGCGGGGCAACCGCCTGAGTGCCCTGGGCATGTTCATCGCCATCGTGGTGACGCTGATCGACCAGCAGATCGTCCGGTTCGAGTTCATCGTCGCGGGTATTGTCCTCGGCGGAGCCATCGGCGCCATCTGGGCGCTCAAGGTGCCCATGACCGCCATGCCGCAGTTCGTGGGCCTGTGCAACGGTTTCGGCGGAGGGGCGTCGGTACTTGTGGCCGGCGCGGCCTACGTCGAGGCCGTGCTGCGGTCGGCGGACACGATCTCGATGCAGTTCGGCATCGCGACCGTGGCTTCCGGGCTGATCGGCGGCGTGACCTTCTGGGGCAGCCTGATCGCCTTTGGCAAGCTGCAGGGCATCGTCTCCGAGAAAGCGGTTCGCTTCACCGGAGATCACGTGCTCAAAGGTCTCTTCCTGCTGGCCGCACTGGCGGCGGGCGTCCTCGTCATCCTGCAGCCGGAGAACACCCTGTACTTCTGGATCATGGTGGCGATCGCCTCCGTGCTGGGCATACTGCTCGTGGTGCCCATCGGAGGCGCGGACATGCCGGTAGTCATCGCCCTGCTCAACTCCTACTCGGGCATGGCCGCCGCGGCGACCGGCTTCGTACTGTCCAACAACGTGCTGATCATTTCGGGTTCGCTGGTCGGCGCTTCAGGGTTCATCCTGACGAGTATCATGTGCAAGGCCATGAACCGGTCGCTCGCCAACGTGATGTTCGCGGGGGTCGGCGGCGATTCGGGCGGCGACGACGCGGGTCCTGCCGACGACCTCTACGAAGGCAAGGTGAAATCCACCACCGCCGAGGAGGTCGCCATGGTGCTCGACAGCGCGCGGCGCGTGGTGTTCGTCCCCGGCTACGGCATGGCGGTGGCCCAGGCGCAGCACGCCGTGCGCGACCTGGCCAATCAACTGGAGGCCGACGGCATCGAGGTGGAGTTCGCCATCCATCCCGTTGCGGGCCGCATGCCCGGTCACATGAACGTGCTGCTGGCCGAAGCGGACGTCCCCTACGACCGCCTGAAGGAGATGGACGAGGCCAATACGGGTTTCGAACAGACCGACGTAACCATCGTCATCGGCGCCAACGACGTGGTCAATCCTCTCGCCCGCGACGCGGCGGACACGCCGCTGACCGGCATGCCGATCCTGAACGTGGACAAGTCGCGGACCGTCGTGGTCATCAAGCGCAGCCTGAGCCCGGGCTTCGCCGGCATACCCAATCCGCTCTTCGCCGCGGACAACTGCCTGATGCTCTTCGCCGACGGCAAGGATGCGGTGCAGGAACTGACGGCGGCGGTGAACGAAATCTGACCGCGGTGCATCGGGAATGATGGATTCAGCAACACATACCGGAAGGACGACCCGATGGCCGCGCTAGGCACGCCGATGGCCGCGCTGGGCACGCCGCTGTCCCCTTCGGCGACCCGGGTGCTGATGTGCGGTTCGGGCGAACTGGGCAAGGAAGTGGTCATCGAGTTCCAGCGCCTGGGCGTGGAAGTGGTCGCGGTGGACCGCTACGCCAACGCGCCGGCCATGCAGGTTGCCCACCGCTCCCACGTGGTGGACATGCTGGACCCTTCTGCCCTGCGCGCGGTGATCGAGCGGGAAAACCCCAATTTCATCGTACCCGAGATCGAAGCCATCGCCACCGGCGCCCTGGTGGACCTGGAATCGGAAGGGTATCACGTCGTTCCCACCGCGCGGGCGGTCCACCTGACCATGAACCGGGAGGGGATACGGCGGCTGGCCGCGGAGGAGCTCGGACTTCCCACGTCGCCCTATCGCTTCGCCGAGACCCGGGTAGCCTACGAACGCGCGGTGCGCGAGATCGGCCTGCCCTGCGTCATCAAGCCCGTCATGAGCTCTTCCGGCAAGGGACAGAGCACGGTGCGCCATGCATCGGAGGCGGCCGGCGCCTGGCAGCGCGCACACGACGAGACCCGCGGCGGCGCGGGCAAGGTGATCGTCGAGGGATTTGTCGAATTCGATTATGAAATCACGCTCCTGACGGTACGCCACGCGGACGGAACGGGTTTCTGCCCGCCCATCGGCCACGAACAGGTCGACGGAGACTACCGGTACTCCTGGCAACCCCAGCCGATGAGCGAAAAGGCGTGGGCGGAAGCCAGGCGGACGGCGGAAAAGGTCACCACCGCACTCGGCGGCCGCGGCGTCTTCGGCGTCGAGCTGTTCGTCAGGGGCGATGAAGTGGTCTTCAGCGAGGTCTCGCCCCGCCCCCACGATACGGGCATGGTCACGCTCATCTCGCAGGACCTGTCCGAATTCGCCCTGCACGCGCGGGCCGTGCTGGGTCTCCCGATCCCGGAGATCCGCCAGCACGGTCCTTCCGCTTCGGCGGCCCTCGTGGTGGAAGGCGAGTCCGACCGGATGAAGTTCGGCAACCTGGGTTCCGCCCTTGCCGAACCGGACACCGGCCTGTATCTCTTCGGCAAGCCCGAGGTCTCCGGTCACCGGCGCCTCGGCGTAACCGTCGCCCGGGGGGCGGACATCGACGCGGCCCGCGCAAAAGCGGCCCGGGCCATGGAAGCGGTTCGCGTCGAACTGTAGCGCTCCGACGGCACCGCCCGCATCACTGGAGAAAGGAGGGATGATGCACAGTCAAGCGGAACAGCAGACCAATGTGGACGACCGGGACTGGCGCGCCCTCACCCGGGGCGAGCGGATCCGGATGATCGAGGAGGAGGGCTACCTGATCATCCCGGACTGGATCTCACCGGACTACCTGGCCGAGTTGAAAGCGGAAAGCGAAAGACTCGAAACCGTCGGACGGGATTACAGCGAAAAGCAGCGGGGCTGCAGGGATCCGCATCTTGCCAGTTCGAAGCTGGCCGAACTCATCGCCTACGAACCCACGGTGCGTTTCCTGGAGGAGTTGTTCGGCGACCGCCTGGTTTTCATTCACTATACCTACGACCGGTCCGAACCCGGCACGCCGGGGATCAGTCTCCATACGGACGGCCAGCCCTACGGCTCGAAGATATTCGGGTACGAGGGGAGCTGTCCCATAACCGTCCGGGTACTCTACTATCTCGACGACCTGACGATGGACGTCTCGCCCTTCCGGGTCGTGCCCAGGTCTCATCTCTGCATGCACGCGGACGCCCATCCGTACAAGCGGTATGAGCGCCATCCCGAGGAGGTGGTCGTGCCCTGCACGGCGGGATCGGCGTTGTTCCTGAATCACCGGACGTTCCACGGCACGCTGCCCAACAGGGGCAACCGGTCGCGGGCCATGCTCGCGGTGGCCTACCGACCGGCCTGGGCCGGACCGATCGTCGACGTGGAGCCGCGAAATCCGTCGGACCTGGAACGGATGCCCGATTCCGTCCGGCCCTTCCTGGGCGATCCCAGCATGCGGACCTACGAGTTCGGCGTCGGCAACAAGCCGGAGGGCATGTCGGCCAGCGCGCCCGGCATGAACCCGAGCCGCTGGGAACGGCGGGCATAGCGGGCGGGACGGCCACTAATCCGCGGTGTCCCGGTCCGCACAGGACAGTGAACGTTTTGCAACCATAGGAGCAACCAAATGCCTAAGGCCCTCTTCGTCTGGGGAGGATGGGAAGGACACGAACCCAGGCAGTCCCAGGACATCTTCATCCCGCTGCTTGAATCGGAAGGATACGATATCACGCAGCACGACACGCTTGACGCCTACCTGGACGCGGAAGCCATGCCCACGTACGATCTCATCGTGCAGACCGTGACCATGAGCACGATCAACGGCGCGCAGGAGAAGGCGCTCCTGGATACCGTCTCCGCCGGGGCCGGGTTCGGAGGCTGGCACGGCGGACAGGCGGACGCCTTCCGCAACAACACGAACTACCAGTACATGGTGGGCGGACAGTGGGTTTCCCATCCTGGCGGGATCATCGACTACGAAGTCAACATCATCGATCACGAAGATCCCGTCACGGCGGGCCTCAACGATTTCGCCATGCACTCGGAACAGTACTACATGCACGTCGATCCGGCCAACCACGTGCTCGCGACCACGACCTTCAGCGGGGATCACGACGTCTGGATCGACGGCACGGTGATGCCCGTGGCGTGGAAGAGGCCGTGGGGAAAGGGGAAGGTATTCCATTGTTCGCTGGGACACGTCGCCAGCGATTTCGACGTGCCCGAGGCGCGTGAAATCGTCCGTCGCGGCCTGATCTGGTGCACGCGCTGATTTTATTCTTTACTTTGTTGACCTAGATAGGTATATTATCGAGGCCAATAGACGGATCAGGCCACTGATCACACCACCTTATCATCTGTAGCAGGCTCTTTGCAGGAGGATTGTCATGGCGTTACGTTTAATGGACGAAGCCCCGGATTTCACCGCTGAAACCACCGAGGGAACGATTCGTTTTCACGAATGGCTCGGGGACGGCTGGGGTATACTCTTTTCCCATCCCGCGGATTACACGCCGGTCTGCACCACGGAACTGGGTTACATGGCCAACATCGCCCACGAGTTCGCCCGGCGGAATGTCAAGATCCTGGCCATCAGCGTGGATCCCCTCGATTCGCACCGCGGCTGGATCAGCGACATAAACGAGACGCAGAACGCGAACGTGAGCTACCCGCTGATCGCGGATCCCGACCAGAAAGTCGCCCAGCTTTACGACATGATCCATCCGAACGCCGACGACAAAATGACCGTGCGTTCGGTGTTCGTCATCGGCCCGGACAAGAAGATCAAGCTGATGCTGACCTACCCCGCGTCCACGGGCCGGAATTTCGACGAGATCCTGCGCGTCGTGGATTCCCTCCAGCTGACGGCTCATCACAAGCTCGCCACGCCGGTGAACTGGACCAGTGGCGAAGATTGCATCATCGTGCCGGCGGTCACGGACGAGGAAGCAGACCAGACCTACTCCGACATCCGCCGCGTGAAGCCCTACCTGCGCTACGTGAAGCAGCCCCAGGGCTGATTGCGGCCGCGGACGGCCGTTTTATGCGGATGGTCGTTGCAGTGCGGCCGGCCGTTACAGCTAGAAAAAAGGAAGAAAAAGGCACCTCGACAGGGGTGCCTTTTTTATTTGAAAATATGTGCTTGACAGGCGTTCCTTTATTTCTTAATATGATATCATAATAATATCAATTTGTTATCCATAAGACCGGTATTTCGAGGAGGGAAGCAATGATTACGGAACGTAGCCCGTTAAAATTCAGCGGCTGGAGGGCGTTGGTCTGGCTGATCGCCCTGATTCCTTTGACGATGTTGGCCATGGACTGGGTCATCACGTTCAATCCGCCCGTTCTGGAGCAGGAAATGAGCGTCAGAGACGTGCTTTTGCTGGTGTTCGTCTTCCTGCCGGCCCTCGCCGTGCTGGGGTTCTGCTTCAAGGGATTCTTCACGCTTGAACCGAACGAAGCAAGTGTGCTTACGTTGTTCGGCAAGTACACGGGAACAGTGAGGGAGCAGGGATTCTGGTGGGTGAATCCCCTCAATAGCAAGGCGAAGATCTCCCTGCGTGCCAGGAATTTTGACAGCGAACGGCTGAAAGTGAACGACAAAAACGGCAATCCGATCGAGATCTCAGCCGTCGTGGTCTGGCGCGTGGAAGATACTGCCCAGGCGAGTTTCGATGTGGACGATTTTGTCGAATACATCCAGGTACAGTCCGAATCGGCCATTCGCCATCTGGCCACCAGCTACCCCTATGATCTGACCGAGGGGGAGACCGCCAGCCTGAGGTCGTCCATAGAGGAAGTGTCCGATGCGCTCGGCAATGAAATACGGGAGCGGGTCGCCGCGGCCGGGGTTTCGGTATCGGAAGCGCGGATCAACCACCTGGCCTACGCACCGGAAATCGCGCAGGTGATGCTGCAGCGGCAGCAGGCCGATGCCATCATCGCCGCCCGTCAGAAGATCGTGGACGGCGCGGTGGGCATGGTGGAGATGGCCCTTGAAAGGCTGAAGGACCAGCATGTGGTCGACCTGGACGAAGAACGAAAGGCCGCCATGGTGAGCAATCTCCTCACCGTGCTTTGCAGCGAATCGTCCACGCAGCCCATCGTCAACACCGGTTCGCTGTACTGACGCGGAACTACAGGGAAACGTGCGATCGTGCCGGACAAGAAGAAATCCCTGCTGCTGCGCATCAACACCGAGCTCTGGAATGACCTCAACGCCTGGGCGAAGGATGAATTGCGTAGCGTGAACGCGCAGATAGAGTATATTCTGCGGGCGGAAGCGCACAAACGGAAGAAACGGCGGCGGCGCGAGGAAGATTGAAGGAATCGAAACTTGTGCAGGTAAACATGTGCAGGTGAATATCGGTAGCGCGCGGCCTGGCCTGAGAGAACTGTCCTGGCCGGCGAATCAGGAGCCGCGCAGTTGACCTGGAGACCATGGGCTTGGCGGTAGAGACGAATTCAGACCTGGACCGGTTCGAAACAACGGGTTTCGTGATCCTGAAGGGATTCTACCCCGACGGGGTGGTGGAGGCGGCCCGGCGCGACGCCGGCGAACTCGTGGACCGGTTCGCGAACCGGCTGATGGAGGCGGGCAAGATCACGAGCGGCCACGCCGATGCGCCATTCGAGACGCGCCTGGCCCGGATCTGCACGGACGCACCGGACGAGGCGCCCAGCATCTTCCGCAAAGAGCTCCACCTGGCGGGCATGTACGAGGTTTTCTTCCACCCGCCGCTGCTGGACATCGTGGAAACCCTTCTGGGAGAGGAACTTCGGCTTTATCCCAACTACTCCATCCGCCCCAAGCTGCCCGACCACGCCCCGACGCTCGTCTTATGGCACCAGGACGGCGGATATACTTACAAGGTCCACCGCGACGGCGATCACAGTGCGGAGACGGTGGATGCCCTGCGCATGATCAACGTATGGTCGCCCCTGGTCCCCGCCCGCGAGGACAACGGGTGCATGCAGTTCATCCCAGGCACGCACCGGATCGGCATGGCCCGGCACGAAAACCGCGAACACTACCTCGAAATCACGCAGGAGGACCTGGCGCCCTACGTAAACCAGGCCGTGTCCATCGAAATGGACCCGGGAGACATCGTCCTCTTCCATAACATGCTCTACCACCAGGGTCTGCCCAACCGCTCAGATCAGGTCAGGTGGAGCATGGACTGGCGTTACCAGGATGCGCGTCAGCCGACGCTGCGGAGCACGACGGGGCATCTCGCCCGCAGCCGCCTGCATCCCGATCAGATCGTACGCGACGCCGGGGACTGGGTCCGCCGGTCGTTTCAGTAGCCGGTTCACGTGCCGCAACAGGATACCGTATTGCTCAATCTCACCGATACCGGTCTCGTATTCCTCCGCGAACTCCGCGGCGCCCTCCGTGAACGCTCCATCGTCATCAACGTCGTCCTGGTGCCCCTGTTCATGTACCCGGTCCTCCTCTGGCTGGCCTACACGGGGCTGTCCTTCGTCATCGGCCAGACGGAGAACTTCACGGCCCGCGTGATGATCGTGGGCGACGTGGGTGAAGACGCCGCCCTCGTCCGCGAAATCCAGGACACGGACCGCGTGGAACTCGTGTCGGCCGCTGACCTGGAAGCCGCCGAGGAAGCGATTCGCGACGGCCGGCTGGATCTCCTGGTCGAACTCGCTCCCCGCGAGGGGGGTGACGCGGACGACATCGAGGTCCGGATAACCAGCGACTCTTCGAAGGACCGGAGCCGGATCGCCATGAGCCGGGTCGAGGACGTCGTCACCCGCCACCGGACGGCTTACCTGGAAAGGGCGGGCAGGGAACGCGGGCTGGCCGGCCCGGCCTACCAGATGATCTGGATTGAACGTGAGAACGTTTCCTCCAGCCGGGACATGGGACGCTTCATCCTGGGGATGGCGGTCCCCATCCTCGTCATCATCATGCTGATCGTGGGCGGCATGTACCCCGCCCTGGACGCGACGGCCGGAGAGCGCGAGCGTTCCACCTGGGAGACCACGTTGACGGCGGCGACGGACCGCGTGAATATCCTCGCGGGCAAGTACCTGTACGTGGCCACGCTTTCGACCACGGCCGGCATGCTGAACTTCCTGGCCATGAGCCTCTCCATGCGCACCCTCATGGCGCCACTCCTGGGCGACCGGATCCAGGACCTGAGCTTCACGATCCCGTGGTCCGCCGTTCCGCTGATCTTCGTGGTCATCATGCTCCTCGCCCTGTTCGTCTCCGCCTTCCTCATGGTCGTGGCCAGCTTCGCCCGGACGTTCAAGGACGCCCAGTCCCTGGCGGGTCCCTTCGTAACCGTCATGATCCTGGTGCCGGCGGTCTTCATGCAGTTCCCTGGCCTGGAACTCACGACCTGGCTGGCCTGCGTGCCCATCATAAACGTCTGCCTGGTGTTCCGGGAAGCCATCGGCGGCGTCTATCAGTGGCCCCTGATCGGCCTCACCCTGCTGATGGAAGTCCTGTACATCTGGATCATTCTGCGGATCGCCGCGGCGATCACCCGCTACGAAGACATCATGACCGGCAGCTATGAAGGCGGGCTGGGCGGTTTCCTGAAACACCGGCTCTTGCGCCGCAACCCTTCAAGAGGATGACAACCGTGAACGATCCCGTATTCGTGAAGGACCTGACCAAGACCTACTACGACGAATCCCGCGGTCCCGTGCACGCCGTCCGGCAGATCGGCTTCACCTGCCGTCCCGGCGAGATCTTCGGGTTGCTGGGTGCGAACGGCGCCGGCAAGACGACGACGCTGCGCATGCTGACGACGATCCTCAAGCCCTCGGCCGGCACCGCGAAGATCATGGGATACGACGTGGCGGAGGAACCCGTGGAAGTGCGCAGGCACGTCGGATTCTATTCGGCCACCACCGCGCTGTACCCCCGCCTCACCGCGAGAGAAACCATCGAGTTTTTCGCCCGGATCAACGGATACGACGCGTCCAGGACGCCCGCCAGGGTCGATGAACTGGTCGAGCGCTTCGGGATCGAGGAATATGCCCGCGCCCGCATTGACAAGCTCTCCAGCGGGATGAAGCAGAAGGTGGCGATCGCCCGGACCCTGGCCCATGATCCGCCGATCCTGGTCTTCGACGAGCCCACCGTCGGCCTCGACGTGCTCAACGCCCTGGAAATGCAGGCGATATTGACCGAACTGAAAGCGCAGGGCAAGACCATCCTGTTCTCCACCCACATCATGAGCGAAGCGGAGAAACTGTGTGACCGGATCGCCATCATCCACGAGGGGCGGATCCTGGCCTCCGGCACCCTTGAAGCGCTCCGCGAGCGGACCGGCGCGCACTACCTCGAAGACATCTTCGTCTCCTTCATCCAAGAGGCCGCATGAACCGCGCAACGATCGGACTGCTGTACAGGAACGAAATGCGGATGCTGCTGCGGGACCGCCGGACGGTGGTACTGAGCATTCTCCTGCCGCTCCTCGTTCTGCCGGCGATCCTCTTCGGTTTCAAGTTCATGAACGAATGGCGCCAGGAACAGCAGGATACGACGACGTATCGCTACGCCGTGGTGGGCGCCTACGCAGACTCCGTCCGGACGCTCATCGCAAGAGGCGAATTGCGCGCGGCGGACGGTCCGGCCGAGAACGTGGATCTGGTCGAGAATGGGGATCCGGCCGAAACCGGGGATCCGGCCGAGGACGGCGGTCCGGCCGGAAACGCGGAGCCCGCCGATACCGGGGATGACGACCGGCAGCCTGCCTCATTTCTGGAGGTGGAGGCCGCAGTGCCCGATTCGAGCCTGGCATCCGGCGACCTGGATTTCTACCTGGAAGCCCTGACCGGATCCGAAGCCGACTCGCTCGACCTGGCCCGCGCCGCGGCCGACACCACGGAACCCGGTGATGAGGCCGGTACTACGGAACCCGAGGATGAGGCCGGCGTGGTGGTGACCGTAGCGGACGAGCGGTATCCGGGGGTCCCCGTGGTCAGGGTCTACTATCGCGCCAACCGGGACGATTCCAGAAGGGGCAGCGCCCTGCTGGTGGATCGGTTGGTGGACGCGAGGAAACAGGACCGCGCCGAAGCGCTGCGCGTAATCGGGCTCGAGTCGGACCCCGAAGAAGTCATCCGGCTTTCAAGGGTGGACGTGGCCACGCCGGAACAGGCGGCGGGGTTCTACTTCGGACGACTGCTTCCGCTGCTGCTTGTTTTTCTCACGCTCACCGGCGCGTCGGTTGCGGCCATGGACAGTGTCGCGGGCGAGAAGGAGCGGGGTTCCCTCGAAACCCTCCTGACCACGTCGGTCCGCCGGATCGAGATCATCGCCGCCAAGCAAATGACGATCCTGTCCGTCGCGCTCTTCATCACCCTGGCGCAGGCGGGGAACCTCTTCGTGTACCTCGGACTCGGGCTGATCGAGCTTCCCGCGGAACTGGATATCGAGGTATCGCCCGTCGCCGTGCTGGTGCTTTTCGTCATGTACATCCCCGTGGCCATCGTGGTGTCGTCCCTCCTGCTGCTGATCTCGGCCTATGCGAAGACCTACAAGGAGACGCAGCTCTACCTCCTGCCGGTTTTTCTCGGACTCATGGTCCTGACGGCGGCGGGGTTGCTCCCGGCGGTATCCCTGCGCTCACTGATCGCCGTCGTGCCGGTCGCGAACGTCAGCGTGGCCGTACGGGAAATCATGGTCGGCCATTACGACATCCCGATGCTCCTTGTAGCCTGCGCATCCATGTTGCTTGCCGCCTTCCTGATGCTCAGATGGTCGTCCCGCATGCTGGACAAGGAAAGGCTCGTCACCGCGCAGGACATGGACGAGGCGGACCTGGCGGGCGGCGCCGCGCTGTTTCCCCGGCGGGTGCTCCTGTGGTTCCTCGGGATGTGGGCCATCGTCATCATCGCCCCTTCGAATGTAGATGCGCTGACCCGGCTCGAGGGGCAGTGGGCCTTCAACATGTTCGGGATCTTCTTCCTGGGCTCGCTGCTCATGATCCGGGTACACCGGCTCGACTGGCGCCAGGCCCTGGCGATCCGCCCGGTGCGGCCCCAGGTATGGCTGGCGGTGCTGCTCCTGGTGCCATCGACCCTGTTGACCGGGATGTTCGTCGTGGAACTGTCCAGCGTATTCCTGCCCTTCCCGGAGGAAATGCTGGAGCAGTTCGCCAGCGAGCTGTTACCGGAGGACTTTCCCCTGTGGCAGATCATGCTCATGATGGCCATTACGCCCGGGATCGTGGAAGAAATGGCCTTTCGAGGCCTGCTGCTTCACGGGCTGCACCGCCGGCTGAGACCGGTCGTGCTCATCCTGGTGGTCGGCGTGATCTTCGGATTGTTCCACCAGGCCCTGTTCCGCATCATTCCGACGACCTACCTGGGCGTGGTTATCACCACCGTAGCGGTCCTCTCCGGCTCGATATTCCCGTGCATGCTGCTTCACGCGGGCAACAACGCCTTCGCCTTCCTCCTCTACCGCTATGGCGTCGAGATCGAGACCTGGCCTCCGGAGCTGCTCCTGCTGAACCTGCCCGTGTTTTTCTTCGCACTCTACCTGCTGTACCGGTACCGTACGCCCTATCCGGGCCTTTTGCCCTTCAGGAAAGAGGTACGTGAAGGTCCTGCGGACGAGCGTATGCAGCCGTAGCGATAGGTATTGCCTCCCGCGGCCCGTGACCATATATTGGCTCCGGTCTTTTGGCGATATCCGTTTTCCTGCCCTGTCTCGGGCTCCGGCTGCAATCCTTCCAGTACATGTCTCGATCCGCACAACATCCGTTTTTGCTGTTTCTCCGGGTCATGCTGAAGAACCCGCTGAGCGTGTGCGCCCTGACGCCCAGTTCGAGGATGCTCGCCCAGGCCATGGCCAGGGGACTGGAAATCAAGCCCAACGAATCCGTCATGGAACTGGGCCCGGGTACGGGTGCGCTCACGGACCAGATCCGTCACATCCTCCCCGATGACGACGGATATATCGGCATAGAACTCGAACAACGGTTCGTTCATCTGCTGCGGGACCGGTTTCCCAATCTCCGCTTCGAACAAGATACCGTCACCCGGGCGTTCCAGGTGCACGCGGATACGGACGTACCGCCGGTCAAGGCCGTCATCTGCGGGCTGTCCATATCCACCATGCCGGTCCCGGTTATCGACGAGCTCATCGCCAACCTGGACCAGTTGCTGGGGCCCGGTTCCGTATTCCGCATGTTTCAGTACGTCCACGCCTACTGCCTGCCCTCGGCAATACGGTTTCGCCGCCGCATGGCCCCGTTGTTCTCCGACTACCGCTGCGAATCGCTCGTCGTGCGGAACCTGCCCCCGGCTTTCGTACTGACCTGGACCCGCTAGCTCCCGGCGGTACGCCGTCCGATATTTTAAAGTTTTACCATCCGCATTTGTAATATAAGGTGACTTCCCGTCGTGGCCCTGGCGGGCGGGGTAGCTTTGTTGCGCCGTCATGGCGCAAAACCGCCGGCGAGGTCCAGGTCGGGCGGAAAATGTAAACGTCGAAGCTTCTTGATACAATCAGCACCACACGCAGGAAGGAAACGTTGCACGTATGCCTTTGAAATCCACTGTTCGGCCGGTCTTCGCCCTGGTTGTTTCTTGCACCCTGTCCACCGGTACTGTTATCGCCCAGTCGGACGCTGGCGAATCATCCGTCCCCGCCATGGAAGCGGCGCAACGAACCGGCCAGATTTCGATCGACGGCCGGTTGGATGAAACAGCCTGGGAAGCGGCCGTGCCGGCGACGCGGTTCGTCCAGCGGGAGCCGGTAGAGGGGGCCGAGCCCGGTGAGGACACCGAGGTCCGTGTACTCTACGACGACGGCGCCATCTACATCGGCGCCCGGATGTACGACGATCACCCGGACCAGATCGGCCGGCAACTCGTCCGGCGGGACGAACGGGGTGCTTTCGACCTTTTCTCCGTTTCCGTCGATCCGAACAATGACCGGCTGACCGGCTACCAGTTCCGTGTGAGCGCCGCCGGGGCGCAGCGGGACGCCTACCTTTATGATGACGTGCGCCAGGACGACGCGTGGGACGCCGTATGGGAGTCCGGTGTGTCGATCGACGATCAGGGCTGGGTCGCCGAGATGCGGATTCCCCTGTCCCAGATTCGGTATGAACCGAGGAACGAGCCCCAGACCTGGGGTATAAACTTCATGCGAAGGCGCCTGGCCGCGAACGAGTCGATCGACTTCGCCCTCCAGTCCCGGCTACGGCACGGAAGGGTCAGCGTCCTCGGTCGCCTGAACGGCCTGGTCCTTCCTTCGGGGGCCAGCCGCCTGGAAATCCGTCCCTACGTCCTCGGCAGCGCCCGGACCGCACAGGCCGAGCAGGGGAACCCCTTCTTCGACGGATCGGACTTCAGTGGGCGGGGAGGGTTCGGTTTGCGTTACGGACTTAGTCCATCCTACCACCTGATCCTTACCGTCAACCCGGACTTCGGGCAGGTGGAAGTGGATCCCGCCGTCATAAACCTCTCGGCCTTCGAGACTTTTTTCCGGGAACAGCGGCCCTTTTTCGTGTTAGACGCCCAGGAGTTTGAGTTCGGCCTTTCGGGCCGGGATGAACTGTACTACAGCCGGCGGATCGGCCGGCAGCCCCGGGGCGGCACGCCGGACGATGCGGATTTCGCCGATATCCCCACGGAGACCAGCATTCTCGGCGCGGCCAAGATCACCGGGCGTTCACCGGGTGGCGTGTCCATCGGCGCCCTGGCCGCGGTCACGGGTCGGGAATCGGGAAAAGCCCACTCGATTTCGGACGGCAGAATCCGGGAGTTCACCGTCGAACCCCGGGCGGAATTTGGCGTTTTCCGGATTCGCAAGGACTACCGAAACGGCGCCAGCCAGGTCGGCGCCGTCGGTTCGTTGGTGCACCGGGCCCTTCCGGACGACGGCGCCTTCGACTACCTCACGTCCGAGGCGTTTTCCGGCGGGGTGGACTTCGAGCACAACTGGGGGGGAGCACGTTCGCGAGACTGGGCCGTCTACGGCTACCTGGCGGGCAGCCGCGTCCAGGGAAGCACGGATGCGATGATCCGGATACAACGGTCCAGCAACCATTACTTCCAGCGTCCCGACGCCACGCGGTTGGCCGTGGATTCGACCGCCACCTCCATGAACGGGTACAACTGGCGTCTGCAGTTCGCCCGCCGGGACGCCGAACACTGGACCGGAGCGCTTTGGTTCGCCCAGATATCGCCTGGATTCGAGATTAACGACCTGGGATTCTCCCGTTCTAGCGAACGTCTCGACGGCGGCGCACGCATCGAATACCAGCACATCACGCCGGGGCGCTACCTCCGCAACTACCGGTTCAATTTCTTTACCTTCTACAACTTCCGGCACGAGGCCCTCGACGATCCCTGGTCCTGGTCGTCGTGGCGGAATAACTACAAGAACGGCCGGTTCTGGGCTGGGGCGGATTTCGAACTGAACAACAACTGGGACGTTTTCCTGGGCTCCAGCTACGCCCCCACCCAATTTAGTGACACCCGGACCCGGGGCGGTCCGGTGATGGAGGATCCCGGGTCCTATTCCTTCGATATCGGAGTCGGCACGGACCGCCGGAAACGGATCTCCCTGGAGACGGAACTTGATTACGAGAACTACCAGCGGGGCGGCCATGAGTGGGGCGCGGAAGTCGAGGCCACGATTCGCCCAACCCCGAACTGGGAACTGGAAGTTTCGCCAAATTTCAACTGGGAGCGGAACGCGGCCCAGTATGTTACCCGGACAGATGCCCTGCCCTTCGCACCCACTTACGGCAGCCGTTACGTGTTCTCGGACCTGGAGCGGCGGTCCTTTTCCCTCGAAACCCGGTTGAACGTGGCCTTTTCGCCCGACCTGACCCTGCAGCTGTACGCACAACCCCTTCTTTCTTCGGGCGACTACCTCAACTACAAGCAATTACTCCAAGCGAGCAGCTTCGATTTCGACGTGCTGGACGAGGGTACGCGTTCCTTTATCGATCCAACGGACGGCTACCGTTACCTCGACTTCGACGGGGACGGGATGCCGGATATCAATTTCTCGGACCGGGATTTCAACATCCAGTCCCTGCGCATGAACGTGGTGCTGCGCTGGGAGTACCGTCCCGGTTCCAGGGTCTTTCTCGTCTGGCAACAGACCCGCAGCGAGCGAGACGAAAACGGGGCACTGGACATCGGCAGGGACTTCGGCAACCTCTTCGGCGGTGAATCAGAGAACATATTCATCGTCAAGTTCAACTACTGGTTCGGCGTGTGAATGCAGACGGACAGGCGGATCCACACCCCGAAGCGGCTTGACACGGGGACGTTTTTGTGGCCATATTGTGCTTGTGTAACTGATTACGCCGCATGAATATCCGGGCGGCATCCACCCACGCAGACCGAAACACACCATGAAATCAACTCATCACGCCATGAGATCAATGCGCACTATGAAACCAATGCGCGCCATATTACTGTCGCTCGCGATCCTGTTCGCCTTCGGCACCGGCGCCTGGTCCGTACACGGTCAGGCGGTCCGCACCGATTATATGGAGACCGAACTGGTCGTGGAGACGACGTCCGTCAAGCCCGGGCAGCCTTTCTGGGCCGGCCTGCGGATGAAGATGGACGAGCACTGGCACACCTACTGGCGCAACCCGGCCGATTCGGGTCTCCCCACGCAGATACACTGGGCGCTGCCCGATGGGTTCCAGGCCGGTGAGATCAACTGGCCCTATCCCCAGAAGATCGAACTCGACATCCTGGCCAGCTACGGGTACGAAGGCGAGACGCTCCTGCTCGTGGAAATCACGCCTCCGGCCGACCTGGAGACCGGCGGGACGGTCGACGTCGGGGCCTTTGCCTCCTGGCTGGTCTGCGCGGAAATCTGTCTCCCGGGAGAATCCGGATACCAGGTGACGCTGCCCGTTTCCACGGAGGCGCCCCAGGCCGATGAGCGATGGACCGATCTCTTTGCCCGCACCCGGGAGCAACTTCCGGTCCCGGTCCCCGGATGGCACGTCGAGGCCGCTATTTCCGATTCCACTGTGGCGCTGCACGCCGCACCGCCAGAATGGTTCCCTGGAAACCTCACCGGCGCGGAGTTCTACCCCTACAACGCTGACCTGATCGACTACATATCTCCCCAGAAACTGGAGAAGACGGAGACCGGGTACCTTTTGACGATGCGCCGGTCGGGCTTTTACACGAGCAGGCCGGAACAGATCGCGGGCGTGCTGGTGTCCGCGGATGGATGGCGCGGCCCCGGATCGGAGCGCGCCCTGGCCGTGAGCGCCGTCTATGCGGATGTGCTGCCGGCCGCGGTCGCTGCGATCGGTTCGCCTGGTTCGCCTGGTTCCGGCAACGTTTCGGCGGTTTCCGGTCTTGCTGCCACGGCGATTTCCGGCGATCTCGTGTCCGGTCTGTGGCAGGCCCTGCTCTTCGCCCTCATCGGCGGCCTGATCCTCAACCTGATGCCCTGCGTCCTCCCCGTGCTGTCCATCAAGGTACTCGGGTTCATCCACCAGGCGGGCGACGACCCGGCAAAGGCCCGCCGGCACGGCCTGGTCTTCACCGCGGGCGTCCTGGTCTCCTTTCTCGCGCTGGCGGCCGTCCTGATCGCCCTGCGGGCCGGGGGAGAGCAATTGGGCTGGGGATTCCAGCTCCAGTCGCCGGTCTTCATCGTCATCCTGTCAGTCATCATCTTCATGTTCGGCCTGAGCCTCTTTGGCGTCTTCGAGATCGGCACGTCACTGGTCGGTCTCGGCGGGCGAATGGATTCGGGCAGCGGACTCGGCGGATCCTTCCTGAGCGGCGTCCTGGCCACGGTCGTGGCCACGCCGTGCACCGCGCCGTTCATGGGCGTGGCCCTGGGATACGCCCTGACGCAGTCGGCGGCGCAGTCCCTGGCGATCTTTGGGTTCCTCGGCCTGGGCATGGCCCTGCCCTACCTGACCCTGTCATCCGTTCCCGCCCTGCTGCGGTACGTGCCGAAACCCGGCGCGTGGATGGAATCCTTCAAGCAGTTCATGGGCTTCCTCATGATGGCCACCGTGGTCTGGCTGCTCTGGGTGCTGAACCTCCAGACAGACCCCAACCTGGTCGCCCTGGTGATGGTCCTGCTGGTGCTGGTGGCCCTTGGAAGCTGGATTCTCGGCCGCTGGGGAGGCATCGCTTCCGGGAGCCGTTCCAGGATATCTGCCCGTGCTGCCGCCGCGGTGATCATCATCGCGAGTATGGTAACCGTACTGAGCCAGGTGCCGGCCCCGGCCAAGGCCGATCGAACCGCCGCGGCTTCGACATACAGCGCGGGGCTGGAGTGGGAACCCTTCTCCCGGCAGCTGGTGCAGGACCTGCGCACTTCGGGAAAGTCGGTTTTCGTGGACTTCACCGCGGCCTGGTGCCTGAGCTGCCAGGTCAACAAGCGCGTGGCGCTGAGCGACAGCCGCGTGGTCGAACAGTTCGAGACCCTGGGCGTCGTCCCGGTCCAGGCCGACTGGACGTCGAGGGACCCCGAGATCACGCGGGCACTGGCCGAGTTCGGTCGCAACAGTGTCCCGCTTTACGTGCTGTATACGGGCGGTCCGGATTCCGTACCGGAGATCCTTCCGGAATTGCTCACGCCCGGCCTGGTGCTGGACGCGTTGAAGAAGGTGGAAAGCGGGAGCGCGGCCAGCAGGTAGTATTTGAAGTAGTTTGACGTTACTATTCACAAGGAGGATGTTCATGAAGAGGATTCTGATTCCGGCAGCCGTGGTGGCCGTCGCCGCCGCGTTCGTGCTGGTTAACTTTTCCACGCCGATGGCCGCAGGGGATGCCAAGGTGGGGAGCGCGGCCCCGGATTTCACGCTGACGGATACGAATGGCAACAGCGTGACGCTTTCGGACTACAGCGGCAAGTACGTGGTCCTGGAGTGGATCAACTACGACTGTCCCTTCGTGGCCAAGCATTACGACGCCAAGAACATGCAGGGCCTGCAGGACAAGTACCGCGAGCAGGGCGTGGTCTGGCTGGCCGTCAACTCGTCGGCCGAAGGCAAGCAGGGCCAGTTCTCCAATGAGGAAATCCACTCGCGCCTTAAGAAGCACGCGTCGACCGTGGACGCCTACCTGCTCGATGGCAACGGCGACGTCGGCAGGGCGTACGGCGCCACCCACACGCCCCACATGTATATCATCAACCCGGAAGGCACCCTGATCTACATGGGCGCCATCGACAGCATCAACTCGGCCAACATCGCCGACATTCCCAAGGCCGACAATTACGTCGTCATGGCCCTGGACGCGGCTTTCGCCGGCAATGAAGTGCCCGTCGAGATGACCCGGGCCTACGGCTGTACGGTGAAGTACTAGCGGGATTGAAGTCAGGGGGAGGTCACGCCGCTTTACGGGTTGTCGGCGCTCCCCCGGACCGTTTATATCTGAAGCCACATGATTGCCATGACGGCATCTGCGGAGCCATTATGACTTGTAATTTCACTTTGGACTTCTGGAAAGAAGAAGGCTGGTACGTTGGAAAACTCCGCGAAGTACCAGGTGTATTCAGTCAAGGCAAGAATCTTGAAGAACTGAAAACAAACATCAAGGATGCTTACGATTTGGTGATGCAGGAGACTGTACCGACTCCTGTAAAAAGAATTTGAGTCAACGGAACTGAGCCTGGAAGTACCTTGAAACGAAGAGCGTTTATTAAGAAACTGACGGACGATGGTTGTTTCTTGAAAAGACACGGCAGAAGGCATGATCTCTACTTCAACCCCAAGAACAATTAATGGGCGCCCGTACCGAGACATCGGGAAATCAGCGAGAGCTTGTGTAAACTAATTAGGCAGCAGTTACAACTAAACGACTCATAGGCTTCGTCCAGATTGCCTAGCATTACAGCGGGTCGTGCCATCGTAAGGTAGAAGCCGTACAAACGAAAATGCCGTTGTTGCCGCACGTATGGCGACAACGGCATTTTTAGAGTTACCTTTGACTACGCTCCCCCGTTTTCTATATTCCTGAACAAGCGATTTTGTTTCCACCGACGCCGGAACGGGTCGTTTCCGTTCGTGGCGACTGGATACCCGATGATGCAGCGCAAGCCGCCAGGAGGCCGAAATGGCCATGTTCGGCGACCCGGAAGACTTTGTCGTGATGAGCGAGCGCGAGAAGTACCTCTACGACCTCCAGGGGTTTCTCGTGGTGCGCAGCCTGCTGTCCGCCGATGAGGTGCGGGCGCTTAACGACGCCCTGGACGCCCATCCCGACCGGACCGGCGACCACGGACCGGGCGGCGCGCTGGACGGGACCCCGCTGGCGGGGCCCGATACGCAGTACGTCCACTACGAAGGAATGCTGACCTGGGACCAACCCTGGTGCCAACCTTTCCGAGACCTGCTCGCCCACCCGAAGCTGATTCCCTATCTGAATACCATGATGGGCCGGGGCTGGAAACTGGATCACAACATCGACGTGCTCACCTCGAAGCCGGGCGCCCATGGCACGCCCTTCCACGGCAACAGCACAGGGATGTTCGCCGGATCGACCTACTACATGTACGACGATGGCCGCATGCGGAGCGGACTGATCGTCTGCCAGTTCTACCTGACCGACGTGAACCCGGACGATGGCGGGCTGACCGTGATTCCGGGCAGCCACAAGGCTCATTTCCCCATGCCGGGATACGTCCGACACTTTGAGGACCACCAGGAGATCTTCCATCATGTCACCGTGAAAGCCGGCGACCTTGTAATCTTCAACGAGGCCACGACCCACGGCGCGCTGCCGTGGAGGGGAAAGGGTGAGCGACGCTGCGTGCTTCACCGGTACATCCCGAAATACATGCACTACGAAGGCGGCGTCTACGAAACGCGCCTGCCCGAATGGACGAAAGACCTCACCGTTGCACAGCGCGCGGTCCTGGAACCCCCGTACATCTACAACCGCCCCCTGATCGAGGACGACGGCGTATCGATCGTGCGTCCCCGCAGAGAGGGGATCTGAATGATTCAGTCTACATGAACCCGTCCACACCATACCTCACCATGGAGCCCCATGAACAGTACCTCTTCGACCTGCAGGGGTTCATCGTGGTGCGCAACGCCCTTGCGCCCCAGCAGGTTGCGGCACTAAACGAGGCCCTGGACGCCAATCGCGACAAGCGGAAGGACGATACGGCGAGCAGCACGAGCGAAGCGCTGAAGGGCAAGCAGCTTCGCGGCCTCTACGAGGGCATGCTGACCTGGGAGCAACCCTGGTGCCGGCCATTCCGCGAGGTGCTGGCCAATCCGAGGATCATCCCTTATCTGAACACCCTGCTGGGCCGGGGGTGGAAGATGGACCACAGTCCCTTCATCTTCACGTCCGCGGCGGGGACCGAGGGACTGCGCCTTCACGGGTACGGACAGGCCGAATACAACGGATCCCGGTCCTACCACTACCAGAACGGCGCTATGCGTTGCGGGCTGATCAACTGCCAGTACCAGCTGAGCGACGTGAACCCGGGCGACGGCGGCCTGTGCGTCATCCCGGGCAGCCACAAGGCGAACTTCACCCTTCCGGACGAAATCTCCCGCTACGAGGCCGATCAGGATATCGTGTACCACGTGCCCATGAAGGCCGGCGACCTGGTCATCTTCAACGAGGCCACTACCCACGGCACGCTGCCCTGGAAGGGGCAGGGAGAGCGCCGCTCGCTGTTCTACCGGTACACCCCGAAGTACATGCATTATACCGGCGGCGTGTACGAAACCGGCCTGCCGGAGTGGACGAAAGAACTCAACGAAGCCCAGCGAGCCGTGATCGAACCGCCCTATGTGTATCACCGTCCCTTGATCGACGACGACGGAAGGACACTTTCGACCCCTCGGCGCGAGGGAGAGTAAAGGGAAACTCATGACCGGAAACGAAGCGATTGCGAAGATCCTGAAGGCGGAGGGGCTGGACTGGTTCAGCTGTTTTCCCCACCATCCACTCATCGACGCCTGCGCGATCGAGGGCCTGCGTCCCATTCTCTGCCGGCAGGAACGGGCCGGCGTCAACATCGCCGATGGATTCAGCCGGGTACGCAACGGGCATACCATCGGCGTCTTCATGATGCAGATGGGGCCGGGTGCTGAGAACGCCTTCGGCGGGGTGGCCCAGGCCTACGCGGATTCGGTGCCTGTCCTGCTGCTGCCCGGCGGGCCGCCGCGGTCCCGCGCGGGCGCCGATCTGGCCTTCGAATCGGTGGAAAACTACCGGGGCATCACCAAGTGGGTCTCGAACATCAACTCGGCGGCCCGGATTCCGGAGATGATGGGGCGGGCGTACAGCCTGCTGAAGCAAGGCAAGCCGGGGCCGGTCATGCTGGAGATCCCCGGGGACGTGGGCGAGGAGGAGATCCCTGACGGCGCTTTTGACTACACGCCTGTAAAACCGTTCAAAAGCGGCGCATCGCCCGAGGACGTACGGGACCTGGTCGCGGCCCTGCTGAAGTCTGAATGTCCCATCATCAGTGCCGGCCAGGGCGTGCTGTACGCCGAGGCCACCGATGCGCTGATCGAGTTCGCCGAATGGACGAAGACCCCGGTCATGACCACGCTGGCCGGCAAGAGTGCCTTCCCCGAAACCCATCCCCTCTCGCTGGGCACGGGAGCGGCTTCCCATTCCCTCATGGTGGCGGAATACCTGAAGAAGACCGATTTCTTCTTCGGCATCGGCACGAGCATGACTTCAGGGTTCAAATCGGATGTGCCGGCCGGCGCGGCGCTTGCCCAGTGCGTCGTCAGCCACGGGGACCTGAACAAGGAACACCGCGTCGACTATGGCGCGGTGGGCGACGCGGGGGTGGTGCTGCGGCAGATGGTCGAGGAAGCGAAACGCCAGCTCGACGGGCGGCCCAGGGACGACAAACGGGGCGACATCGAGGAGATCGCCCGGCTCAAGGCGGCGTGGCTCGCCGAATGGGAACCCCGGTTCCGCTCCGACGAGGTGCCCCTGAGCCCGTACCGCGTGTTTCGCGAGATCGCGGCGGTGGTGGATGCGGCGCGCACGATCATCACCCACGATTCCGGCTATCCGCGGGAGCAGCTCGCGCCTTTCTGGGAAACCAATACGCCGCGGGGCTACATCGGCTGGGGCGCTTCCACGCAGCTGGGTTACGGGCTGGGACTGGCCATCGGCGCCAAGATCGCCGACCCGGAGAAGCAGGTCGTCAACGTTATGGGCGACGCCGCCTTCGGCATGGCCGGCCTGGACGTGGAGACCGCCGTGCGATCGGAGATCCCCATCATCACCGTGATCCTGAACAACGGGGTCATGACCCACTACGACCATCACATGGCCTACGCATCGGAACGCTGGGGGAGCAACCGGCTGGGCGGGGATTACGCCGCCATCGGTGACGGGCTGGGCGCTTACGCGGAGAAGGTGACGACGCCAGACCAGATCGCCCCGGCGATGCGTCGGGCGGTGGATGCCAATCGCGAGGGCCGGCCGGCGGTCATCGAGACGATCACCAAGGTGGAAGAGCACACGTCGAGGTATTGAAAGGAAAACCACCGGAGCGCCATGCCCAGGATCCTGATCGGCACCTTCTTCCAGGAAACCAACGATTTCCATCCCAACGATACGGTGTACGAAGATTTCGGTATCCTTCGTGGACGCGAGATGCTGGAGGGTCCGGTCGGCCTCGAGGACCCGGATGACCAGGGCGGCGCCGACAGCCTGGGTGGCGTGGTCGGGGGTGCCGTCCATACTCTTTCCGCCCGGGATGACGTGGAGATCGTGCCCACCTACAGCGCCGCCATGGGGGCGGGCGGCACGATCACGCAGGCCTGCTTCGAACGGACCGCGTCGGAGTTGCTCGAGGCGATCGAACGGGAAAAGGCCGGCGCCGACGGCGTGTACCTGAACCTGCACGGCGCCATGGCCGCGGAAACCGAAAAGGATCCGGAAGGATACGTCCTGCGGGAGGTGCGCCGGATCGTCGGCCCCCACGTGCCCGTGGTCGCATCCTTCGATATGCACGGCACGATCACCCGGCACATGCTGTCCCATATGGACGGTTGCGCCATCCTGCACACCTATCCCCACATCGACTGGTACGAAACGGGCGCACGAGCCGCCGGGGTGCTGCTGCGCATCCTCGACGGGGCCCGGCCCGTGATCGCCAGCGTATACACGCCCACCATGGTCCGGGGCGACGAACTCAAGACCGCCACCGGCGTGCACGGCACGTTCATCCGGTACCTGGAGCGCCTGGAGGAGCGGGACGACGTGCTCGCCGGGGGGATCATGCTGGGCCATCCCCCCACGGACTGCCCGGAACAGGGCTCCCGCGTCGTCGTGATCACGGACAGCGACCCGGACCTGGCGGCGCGGGAAGCTCTGCATATCGGCCGGAGCTTCTGGAACATGCGTTCCCACATGCAGTGCGTGCTGCACAGCGTGGAGGCGGGCATCCGGATCGCCGCGGAGGCGAAAGGAACGGTCGTTTTCGCCGACGCCGCCGACGCCACCAGTTCAGGCGCGCCGGGCACGAGCAACACCATCCTGAAGGGGTTCCTCGAGAGCGACTATCGGGGCAGCGTGCTGTTCCCCATCCGCGACGATCCCGCGGTCGCGCGCGCCATGAAGGCGGGCGTCGGGCAGTCCATCACCGTCCCCCTGGGCGGAACGCGGGACCCGCGCTTTACCCCGGTGGAAGTCACCGCAACGGTCGAAGTGCTGGGCCGGCGGGACGACGTTCCCATCGCGGTGCTGAAGTGCCGGAACATTACGATCTTCCTGGCGGCTTCCGGCCCCCTGCTGTGCGACCGGTGGATGTATCCCGCCTTCGGCCAGGACCCGAAACGCTTCGACGTCGTAGTCAAGAAGCTGCCCCATACGCCGGACGATTGGTACGACGACTGGGCGGAACGAACCCTCACCATCGATGCGCCGGGGGCGGCGAGTCCCAACATCCCTACACTTGGCCATCGGCATGTCACCCGGCCCATCTACCCCCTCGACCCCGACATGACCTTCACGCCGGAAGTGGAGGTGTTCGAATAAAGCCGCACGCCTGTCCTCTCGTAACCTTACCGCCCGCGGGGAAGGCATGAACCGGCACGTCACCAGCGGCCGCTGGGGCCTGGGGCTGGTCCTGAGCCTGTTCACGATCTTCGTATGGGGCGGGCTGCCTATCGTCCTGAAAATCATGCTGATCAGCCTGGACGCCTTCACGATGACGTGGTACCGGTTCGTCGTCGCGGCCCTGTTGATGGCGCCGATCGTGTACCGGCAGGGGCACTTCGGTCTGGTCCGTCGACTCAAGGGCGGTTACGCACTGGTCTTCCTCGCGGCGGTGCTCGGGTTCAGCTGCGCGTACGTGTTCTACCCCCAGAGCCTGCAGTACATCTCGCCCAGCGCCGCCCAGGTGGTCAACCAGATCTCGCTGCTGTTTCTGCTGCTGGGTGCCATGCTGCTCTTTCACGAGCGGATGACCCTGATCCAGGTCCTGGGGCTCCTGCTGCTCACGGGCGGAATCGTCCTGTTCTTCAACGACGAACTGGCGGAACTCCTGTCGGGGGACAGCGCCATGATTCCGGGTATCCTGTGGGTGACTGTGGCTGCGCTGGCGCTGTCGACCTATACCCTCACCCAGAAGCAATTGCTGCAGATCCTGCCCACCTCCGTCATCCTGTTCCTGATTTACCTGTTCGGTTCGATACTGATCCTTCCCTTCGTTCGATTCGAATCGTTGCTGGTGCAGGACACCCAACAGATGATCCTGCTCAACGCTTCGGCGGTGATCTCGCTCGTTGCCTTCGTTACGCTGGTGGAATCCCTGAAACACCTCGAAGTTTTCCGGGTCAGCATGGTCCTGGCGGCCGTGCCCCTGGTCACCGTCGTGGACATGATGATCCTGGCGCCGCTCCTACCCGGCCTGTTGCAGCCGGAGCACCTGAATCTGCTCAGCATATCGGGCGCCGTACTCGTCGTCATCGGGTCCATACTCGGCAACCTGCGGCGGTCTGTGAAGTCCGGGTAACCGGTTGTCGCAGAAAGGAGCCAATACCATGAAGCCTCTCGTGGTCATGGGTTTACGGACCCTGGCGCACCTGGACGCGAAAGAAACCATGTACGAACAGATCGACCGGGACGAGATCCAGGCGTCGGGACGATTCCCGGTGGAACACCTCGAGGTCATCGCCCGGGAGTTCGCCCTGGGGATCCTGTCCAGCCACAGCATTCCGCGCATCGAGCGGGTGATCGGTCACCTGGGTTGGTCCCGCCTGTTTCCGACGGAGCACCTGATCTCATCGGATCCGCTGGATCGAAAGGACGCGGCGAACTGGGAGGGATGGCGGCGGGAATACGAAGCGCGGGGGCTCGCGCTGCACACGGTGGTCGATATAGGCGAGGTGCTGGTACGCAACCTCGCCGGTTCGTCCGCCTTCGGGGAAGTGGACAAGTATTTCGTTACCGGCGACGCGGGCGTACGCATCGAAGGAGCGACGCGCATCACGGCCCTGAACCAGACACGGGCATACCGCCAGGCCGTCCAGGATCCGCGGGACCGTATGAGTCGTTAAGACTCGCGTTCTCCGGTGCGCGGCTACTGATCGGACCGCTGCGCCCGGGCGTTCAGAAATTCCAGCACCAAATGGGCCATCACCCTCATGCCCACGCCCACGGATTCGCTGTCCGCCGTCATGGTCGGGGTGTGCAGGCCGCCCGAGGGCTGGCCGGGTCTGGTGGTACCGAGCCGGTAGAAGAATCCGGGAATCTCGTTGGCGAAATAGGCGAAGTCCTCGCCGCCCATGGTCGGGGGCAGTTCGAGCACCTGCTCGACGCCGGGCGCACCCGTCAGGTAACCGGACATTTCGCGGGACAGCGCGGGGTCATTGATCACGGAAGGGGTGCCGCGGTCGTAGTCCAGTACGAAGGAACCGCCATAGGCTCCGGTTATGCCTTCCAGTATGGTGGTCATCCGGCGTTCCACCGTGTCCCTGACCTCGGGGTTGTAGGTGCGCACCGTGCCTTCGAGATGGACTCCCCGGGGGATGATGTTGAAGCGCTCGCCGCCGCGGAAGATACCCACCGTGACCACACTCGGCTCCAGGGGCGACAGGGTGCGGGACCGGATCGTCTGCAGGGCCATTACGATCTCGGAAGCCATGACGACCGGGTCGATCCCCTCTTCGGGACGGGCGCCGTGGGCCTGTTTGCCCTGGACTTTAATGGTGAAATGGTCCACGGCGGCGAAGGCCGGCCCGATGGTGTATCCAACGGTGCCCACGTCGAGAGAGGGCAGGGCGTGGAGACCGAAAATCGCCTCGGGCGCGGGGTCTTCTAGGACATTTTCGCGCACCATCAGGTCCGCGCCGCCCTCTTCACCGGGCGGCGCTCCCTCTTCCGCCGGCTGGAAGATGAACTTGACGGTGCCGGGCAGGTCGTCCTTCATCTCGGCCAGCACGGAAGCGACGCCCATTTGAATGGCGGTGTGCACATCGTGGCCGCAGGCGTGCATGACGCCCACTTCCTGGCCGAGGTAGGTCGTCCGTACGGTTGACCGGAAAGGCAATACCGTTTCCTCCGTTACGGGCAACGCGTCCATGTCGGCCCGGATGGCCACCACCGGACCCGGTCGGCCGCCTTTGAGCACGCCCACCACGCCGGTATGGGCGACGCCTGTCCGGATCTCGATACCGAGCGCGGTAAGATGATCCGCCACCAGCGCCGCCGTCTTGAACTCCCGGTTGCTTAGTTCCGGGTTCCGGTGGATATGCTCTCGCATGCGGATGGCTTCCGTCCGGTGCTTTGCCACCAGGGCGGCCACGTTATCCTGCTGGGCACCCGCTTCCCGCGGCATGTTCGTGATAAACAACATGCCCAGGATGAGCAGCGCCCGCGTCAGTCTTCTCTGCATAAAGTCTTTCCTACCTCTCCCAGGGGAAGTCGAAGGACGGCCGGTTGGCGTAACGGTCCATGGCCACGCGCAACCGGCTGCCGCATCCCGGCTCGAGCGTCACCGTAAAGCTGGCGCCGCCGACCGTGGTTGTCCCGCTTCCGCCATCCACTTCCAGGATCTGATGTTCCCCGTATGCGCCGCCCTGGACGGTCACCGTACGGGAGGAGACCTGGTTGGTATTGACCAGCGTGACCACCGCGCTGTCGTCGTGAAGCTCTTCCACGAGGGCGCCCACGTCTTCCGGCATCCCGGGGCGCTGGCGCGCGGGATCGAAGTACCTGAAACGGCAGTGCAGGGGGTGGCCCAGGTGCCCGGTGGGCATTCCGCCGAGCATGAGCTGGATCAGGGCGTCCACCGCCGCGGGATTCGTGCCGTTCATGTCGTCCGATAGACGCGTATCCGGTGAGGACAGGTCGTTCCGCATCCTTTCCATCTTCGAGCGAACGGTCGAGACGTCCTCCTGTAGCGCCTCCTCCGGATAGTCTGGGTTTTGCCCTTCCAGAAAGGCGATCCAGCCCTCCATGGGCAGCCGATCCAAGTCGCTGCGGTCCATGGACCAGTAGTAGACCTGCTCCGCACCGACATCGAAAGGCTCGGGTCGGAAGTCGTACCAGCCCTCGTCCCCGTGCATGCGGGGATAGAGCGTCCGGCCGTCCTCCACCTTGCTGTTCGCGTTGACCCCGTCGATGACGCCGCGCCAGGTGTCGACGTATTTCTGGTCGCCGGTCAGCAGCAGCCCGTTTCCGAAGCTCCAGTGTGCCCGGATCAGAAAGTACGGGCGATGGGCGATCTCGCCGGTCTGGGGCACGATAGTCGAGAATCCCCATCCGTAGGCGCCGCCGTACCATCTGCCGCCGCACTCCCCGCCGATGGTCCCGTCCAGGCCGATATTGGAGGGGATGATGCCATTGTTCCGTTCGGTACGCTCCACCCAGGCATCAATGTAGTCCTTCGTCCAGTCATAGTACCTTTCATTGCCGTCGATCATGTATGCGTTCAGGGTCATCGTGGTCACGCCCATGTTCAGCGGGTGATCGCCGGCCACATCGTTGTAATCCTTGAAATGGGCGACCATTTCCTCGTAGTTGCGTTCCCCGTGCCCCAGTCTGAAACGGCCCTCGACCTCGATGGAGTCGCCGGCCCAGTCGAGCCCCGTGGCCTTGCGCAACATAGGCCCGCGGCTGCCGTTGAACATGCTCTTGATAACGCGGTGTTCGGGGATCCAGTTGTCGGCGATAGGATCATCACCCATGTAGAAACCGCAGAAACGCCGGGTGCGGTCCACGAACTTCTTGTCGCGGGGGTCACACAGGCCCTCGAGGAAGAAGGCCGTGAATCCCTCCCCGTTGTGCATCCAGTCGAACATCGTGGGGAATTCCTTGAAGTACATGCCGTCCCGGGCGAATTCGACCTCGGTGGTCTTCGCTTCCGAGTACTGCAGCAGGTGGCCGTCCCACGCCTTCTTGTACAGGTCATATACCCGCTCCGAAGCGCCGATCGCGTAGAGTTCCGGCCAGTTCGCGAAATTCTCCGCCGCGTCGTCCGGACCGTCGTCGCCGCCCCAGCGTGGCACGCACAGCAGATACCCGCGTTCATCGAAGTATTGATTGTAAAACGCTTCCACGGCTTCTTCCTGCTGTTTAATCAGGTTCAGTTCCAGCAAGGCCCACGATGGGGGCGGCATGGGCGTGACGATCCGCACGGTACGCCCGGCCGGCATGGAGCGTCCCTCTGTTGAGACGGCCGACATGGTACAGGTCCTTTCTTTTGATGACGGGAAGGGTGAGCGGTGAGGAGTCCGCGGTAGTGCTGCTGGTTCTTAACGTGATCAGGAAGTCAGGCCGCGGCCGTATCGCTTGCTCCGCCGGGCGCTTTCCTCTATAAACGCGAGCAGGTACTTGACTTCGTCGGTATGTTCCACTTCCGCCGTCACCGCTTTCACCGCCTGGGAGGTATTGAGCGAGGACCGGTGGAGCAGTCGATAGGCCTGCTTCAGCGTACGGATGGATTCGTCGGAGTACCCGCAGCGCTTAAGGCCGATGGTGTTGAGTGAAACGGGCTTGAGCGGATCGTGGCCATACTTGAAGTACGGACAGATGTCCTTGGTCACCATGCCGCCCCCGCTGATGAAGGCGTTGCGGCCGATCCGGACGAACTGGTGGACGGCGACGAGCCCGCCGGTGATGGCGAAATCCTCGATTTCCACGTGGCCGCCCAGTTGGGTGCCGTTGGCGAGGATCACCCGGTTGCCGATCACGCAGTCGTGGGCGACGTGCACATAGGCCATGACCAGGGTATCGCTTCCGATCACCGTTTTCCCCAGCGCGCTCGTCCCGCGATTCAGCGTGGTGAACTCCCGGATGGACGTCCGGTCTCCGATCTCCAGGATGGACTGCTCGCCGATGAATTTCTGATCCTGGGGGATCGATCCCACGACGGCTCCGTGATAGACCCTGCATTCGGCGCCGATACGGGTATGGGCGCCGATCATCGCGCTGGATGCAATCTGGGTACCGGCCCCGATGGTCACGTTGGGTTCCACGATCGTGTACGGACCGATGCTGCATCCGGCGCCCAGCTCCGCGTCGGGATGCACGATGGCCGTGGGATGTATCTGGACTTCGGCGGTAATGTCCGTCACTGTGAGGCCTCCCGGTCAGCCTGGTCCGCCCTGTCCGCCTGGTCGGCCTGGCCCGCGCGATCCGTGATCATGGCCATGAGGGTGGCTTCGGCGACCAGTTCATCGTTCACGTAAGCCTTGCCTTCCATCTTGCAGGCGTGCATGCGCATCCGGACCGTCTCCAACTCGAAGCGGAGCTGGTCGCCAGGTTTTACCAGTCGCCGGAAGCGGGCATGGTCGATGCCCATGAAATACGCCATCTTGCTCTTCGGTTCATCGATCGTGTTGAGCAGCAGCAGGCCGCCCGCCTGCGCCATGGCCTCGACGATCAAGACGCCCGGCATGACGGGATGGCCGGGGAAATGACCCGCGAAGAAAGGCTCGTTGATGGTCACGTTCTTCAACGCGGTGACCCGCTTCCCCGGTTCCATGTGGATCACCCGGTCGATGAGCAATAAGGGATACCGGTGGGGGAGGATGCGCAGGATATCCTCGATGTCGAGGACCGCTTCGGGTTCAGGCGCGGGTGCCACAGGTGCAGGTGCTGCGGGTGTAGCAGACGCAACAGGCGAACCAGACGCTGGCGGGGCAGACGCAGACGGATCGACATCCCCCGTTTCCGGCTTCTTCTTCACGCACGCGCCGCGGATCCTTCGCACGAGTTCTACGTTGGCGGCATGGGAGGACCGCGCGCCGAACACCTGCGCCCTGAGCGGCGCTCCGAGCAGGGCAAGGTCGCCGATCAGGTCGAGGGCCTTGTGCCGGCAGGGTTCGTTGTCGAACCGCAGCGGCTGGGTGCCCACGATCCCGTTCTCACCGATCACCACCCTGTCCTCCACGCCGAACAGATCCTTCAACTCGTCCAGTTCCTCGTCGGACAGGTCCATGTCCGCGATGACCACCGCGCTTTCCAGGCTGCCGCCCTTGATCAGTCCCCTTTCGCGCAGGGCCTTCACATCGCTCAGGAAGGTCCACGTCCGCGCCGGGGCGAACTCGGTGACGAACTCGTCCTCCAGGGAATAGAGCACGGTGTGCTGGCTGGCCAGGTTGGATTTCTGGTAGTCGACCATGTAGGTGAGATGGAAATCGTCGGAGGGCATGACGACGAGTTCCTTAAGCAGGCCGTTCTCCCGCTCCGAATACAGCACGGGGTTGTCCAGTTCCAGGTATTCCCTGGGGGCGTCCTGTTCGACGATGCCCGCTTCAATCAACGCGTTCACGAAGGGAATGGCGCTGCCGTCGCAGATCGGCGGCTCGTCCCCGTCCAGTTCGATCCGGATATTGTCCAGGCCCAGGCCCGCGACGGCGGCCAGGACGTGCTCCACGGTGTGGATCCGGACGCCATCCCGCGCCAGGTTCGTCCCCCGGGTCGTATCGATCACGTAGTCTATGTCCGCCGGGATTTCCAGCCTGTCGGGATGGTCGACGCGCACGAACCGGATCCCGTCGTTCACGGTACCGGGCTTGAACGTAATCGTCGCCCGTCCTCCGGTATGCAGGCCGATGCCCTTGATGGACGCCGGAGATTTGACGGTACGCTGGCGTTTGAACATGTGCCGCTACTCTCTTCCTTCGTTGGATGGCCCATCCTGTTCGCCGCTTTCGAACGACTTGATCCGCTCCTCCAGGGTCTGGACCTGGTGCAGCAGGTCCGGCAGGCGCTTGATGGCCGCCTCGATTCTCCTGGCCTGGTTGTGCGGACGGGCGGGGTATCCCGAAACGGTCGATCCGGCGGGAATGGACTTGGTCACGCCCGCCTGCCCGCCGATCCTGGAACCGGCGCCGACATGGATGTGATCGGAGAGTCCGGCCTGCCCGCCGATGAGGGTCCCCGATTCAACCACCGTGCTCCCCGCGATGCCCACCTGGGCACATATGGTGACGTGATCGCCGATTACGACGTTATGGCCGATCTGTACCAGGTTGTCGATCTTCGTGCCGCGGCCGATACGGGTCATGCCCATGGTTGCGCGATCGATTGTCGAATTCGCGCCGATCTCCACGTCGTCGCCGATCTCCACGCCGCCGACCTGCGGTATCTTCCTGGCCCCGCCGCTGCCCTGGAAATACCCGAAGCCATCGCTGCCGATCACGACGCCGCCGTGCACGATCACGCCCTCTCCAAGGGCAACCCGGTCGTAGAGCGTCGCGTTGGCGAAGATCCACGTGCCGGCGCCGACCCGGCAATGGGCGCCGATCGCCACGTTCGCGCCGATGCAGGCACGCCGCCCCACGGTGGTGTGCGGGCCGATCGACACATGGGGACCGATGGCCGCCTCTTCATCCACTTCCGCGGCAGGATCTATCCTGGCCGTCGGATGGATTCCGCCTTCCGCGGGACGGTGTCCGGAGAAATAGGTCGTCAGCAGGGTGACTAAAGCGAGCTCGGGTGAAGCCACGCGGATGATGGGGACCGGAGCGTGATCGATTTCCCGGGAGACGATGACCGCCGCGGCCTCCGTCGACTCCAGGCGCCGGCTCTGCCGGGCGTTGATCAGGACGGAGATCGAACCCTTGCCGGCCTCGTCCAGCGGCGCCACGCTCTCGATGATGCACGAACCGTCACCGACGAGTTCGCCCTGTACCTGCGTCGCGATATCTGCCAGCTTCTGTCGCATGGGTGTCTAGTTGGCTTCCTTCTGCAGTTCCTCCAGGACCTGCCCGGTGAGATCCTGCGCTCTCAAGGGATCCACGTATATGAGCGACCCGGCATCGAAGACATAGGTATAGTTCTCTGCCTTGGCCAGGGTCTGCACCACGTTGAAAATGGATTCCTGCAACGGCCTGGTCAATTCCACTTCCTGTTGCGCCAGCTCCATTTGCTGTGACTGGGCGAACTGCATGAGCTCCTGTTCCTTCTGCATGATGTTCTGCTCGTCCTGCTGCCGCCTGGCCGCGGTCAACATGGTCTTGCGGGCCTCGTACTGCTGCCTCAGCATCTCGACTTCCTGCTGCCTGCTCTGGACCTGTTCCTGCATGGCCGTCACCTGCTTCCGGTAGGCCTCCTCGGCATCTTTGAACCCCTGGTACGACTGGCGCAGGCGCTCCATGTCGAGATAGCCGATTTTGAGTTCCTGTCCCTCGACAGCAGCGGGCAGCTGCATGGCGGCGGCCAGCACGGCGAGCACGGCCGCAATGCGAATCATCCCTTTCCCTGAAAACATTGATATCCTCCTCGAATGCCGGATCGCTCCGGTAACCTGGATCAGTTTGTCAGAACATCTGTCCGAGCTGAAAGTGCGTATGCCAGCCGCTTCGATTTTTCTGGAGGGCCTGGATCGGATCCGATGGCTGGTCGAATCCGTATCCCACGTCGAAGCCCAACAGCCCCACCAGGGGCATGATCACCCGGATGCCCGCGCCCACGGATTTTTTCATGTTTCCCGGCAGCGGCGTGGCGTCCCCGAGCTTCGCCCAGGCGTTGCCGGCCTCGACAAACGCCACGGCGTAGACCGGCTGCTGAGAGCTGAGCTGGTCGATGATCGGGACCTGGTACTCCAGGGTGATGATGCTCATCGCCCGTCCTCCGTCACGGCTGCTGGTCCCGTCACCCAGATCGGTGTAGGGGCCGATGGAGTTGTTGCCGTACCCCCGGATCAGGCCGTCGAAACTGACTCCTCCCGGAAAGAACCGTTCGAAAAACGGGACCTCCCGGTCGTTGAAGGGGTTAGCGGCCAGGGAATACCTTCCCCTGAGGGAAAGGGACGTGCCCTTGAACAGGGGCACATAGAAATCGGATTCCAGGGTCTGCTTGAGGAACTTCACGTCACCGCCGACGCCGGCTACGGAGCTCCGGGACGTATGGCGCATGCCGCGCGTGGCGAACTGGGGGAAATCGCGGCTGTCGCGCGTAACGGAGAAGGAGACCTGGCTCGTCAGGCCGCTGTTGGATTCGTAGGATTCTCTTCGGCGAATATTCTCGTTAATGGCCGAGATCTGCACATTCGTCAGTGTAGTGTCTTCCAGCGCAGCCGCGTAGTATCGCTCGCCGAAACCGGAATAACGCTGGTCGTAAAACCGGTAGGCCCCGTTGATGCGCCAGTACGTGCCGCGGAAACGCCGGCCCAGGGACAGCCCGAAGCCCTTCTGAATGACATTGAATTCCCGGTACCATCGCCGGTTCGTACGGTAGATGTCGATGCCGGCGCTGGTGGGCGTATCGAAGAGCCAGGGCTCGACGAAACTCGTCGAGATGGAATTGCGCCTGGCGCCAAATTCCCAATTGAAATTCACGTTCTGTCCGTTGCCCAGGAAATTCGGGATGATCATGGATATGGTGCCCACGAGCCCGTCGAGCCCGCTGTATCCGGCGCCGGCATTCGCCGTGCCCGTCGGTTTCTCCAGGACGGTGAAAGTGATGTCCACGTCTCCGTTGGGACGGGGTTGCAGGCCGGGCTGCACGTCCTGGAAGTAATTCAGCTGGAAAACGTCCCGCTGGCTTCTCATCAGCACCGAGCGGCGAAAGAACTGTCCCGGCTTGATCAGCAGTTCGCGCCGTATCACCTTGTCCTTCGTCTTGGTATTGCCGACGATGTTGATCCGGTGTACCTTTGCCGGTTCCCCCTCGTTTACCGCGAAGTGCAGATTGATCGTGGAGTCGTTGGCCGCCGATTCCCGGGCGATGGGCGTGGCGTACAGATAACCCAATTCGCCATACGCTTCGTAGATGGTCGATACGCTTTCCTGGTATTCTTCTTCGTTAAAGGGCTCGCCCGCGTCGATCTTGATGAGACTGGACAATTGGTCGCCGGTGAACTTCGTGTTCCCTTCGAAGGCGACGTCCCCGAGGTAATACCGCCTTCCCTCGTTGACATCGACCTTGATGTACATCCGCTTCCGGTCCTCGCTGAACCAGAGCGTGTCGCTCACGACTTCCGCGTCCCGGAAACCGTACTTGCGGTATTCCTGGACGATTTTCTCGAACTGGTCCAGCAGGCGTTCCCGGCGCAGGTCGCCCTCTTTCCAGAAATGTTCTTCTTCCGTGTCCGCTTTCTCTCGAAAGGCCTTCTGCAACTGCTTTTCCGGCACGGACACGTTGTTTTCGATAAAGATCTCGCCCAGCCCCACCTTCTCGCCTTCATCGATTTCGATCCGCATGATCGCGTTGTTTCTTTCCACGAGGACGCGTTCATTCAGCGTGGCGAGCAGGTACCCCTTTTCGTAATAGGCGCCGGTGATATTGTCCACGACACTCTTTCTGCGGAAGGGAGACAGGGCCTGGCCCTGGAAAATACCCGAGATGCGTTCGAGTTCGTCGTCCTTGATCTTATCGTTTCCCTCGAACTCCAGGCGGTCCAGCAACGGGTATTCCCTGACGTTTACGGTCACGATCAGACCCGTCGCGCCTCCGCTGACGTAGATGCGTATGTCCTCGAACAGCCCCAGCCGGTACAGTTGCTTGATCGTGGTGGCGCCGTCCCTGGGATTGTACGGGTTACCCGCTTTCAGCGCGGTCATCGACCGGATGAGGGGTTCATCCACGTTGGCGTGCCCCTCGATACGCACCTCGGCGATCAAAGACTGCTGCTGTTGTCCGAAGACTTTCTGGGGACTCACGGACGCGAAGGCAAGAATCCCGCCCGTCAGGATCAGTACAAGGAAGGGTTTGAAGTACATGAATGACTTTGAAGACACAGCGACAACTTCCCCGTCCATGCGGGTAATCGATCGGCAGAATCCGGCTATCGACATGAACACGGCGCAAGCGAACACGGCGCAAGCGAACCGGCTGTCGATTCTACGCCCATCCCACATCGGGAGTTCCCGTCCAAGCGCGCCAAACTTTCATGGCTGGGCGGACTCGGCCCGCGGACCCGTGCTTTCAGGCTTCCGACTCGGTGAGGACGGGCGCTTTGCCGGAATCAGCGGTCTCGGCCTTATAGAACGTCAGGTTTTCGCCCTTCTTGCCGACCCTGATTTCATCGCCGTCGCCGAACTTGCCCTTGAGCAGCTCTTCCGCAAGCGGATCCTCGAGCATGCGCTGGATGGTCTGGTTCATGAACCGGGCGTTGTAGACCGGGTCATATCCCTTGTCGGCCAACAGTTCCCGCGCGCTCTGCGTCAATGAAATGCGGATGCCCCTTTCGCTCATCCTTTCGTTGATTTCCTTGAGCTGCAGATCGATGATCCGGGAGATATCGGACGGGTTCAACTGGCGGAAGACCACCGATTCGTCGAGCCGGTTCAGAAACTCCGGATTGAACAGTTTCTTCACCTCTTCCTTGACGGTGGCTTCCATCTTTTCGTAGTCGACCCCGGCGTCCTGCTGGAAGCCCAGGCCGCCGGCCTTGTTGATATCCCGGGTGCCGAGATTGGACGTCATGATGATGATCGTGTTGCGGAAATCCACCCGGCGGCCGTTGCTGTCGGTCAACGTGCCCTCGTCCAGTATCTGCAGGAGGATATTGAATACGTCCGGATGGGCCTTTTCCACCTCGTCCAGCAGAATGACGGAATAAGGCTTGCGCCGTACCTTCTCCGACAGGTGCCCGCCTTCGTTGAATCCCACGTAACCCGGCGGCGCGCCGATCAGACGGGACACGTTGAACTTCTCCATGTACTCGGACATGTCGATGAAGACCAGGGCGTCGCTGTCCTGGAAGAGGAAGGAGGCCAGGATCTTGGCCAGTTCCGTCTTGCCCACGCCGGTCGGGCCGAGGAAGAGAAACGATCCGATGGGCCGGTTGGGGTTCTTCAGCCCGGAGCGCGAACGCCGGATGGCCTTGCTCAGTACCTGGATGGCCATGTCCTGGCCGATGATCCGTTTCTTCAGCTCGTCCTCCATGCGCAGCAGGCTCCTCGATTCCTGTTCCTCGAGCCGGAACATGGGAATGCCCGTCATGCTGGAGATGATCTGCGCCATGTCGTTTTCGGAGACGGTCACCACCTGGTCGGAAACCCGCTCGCGCCAGGCCATGAACGCCTCGTCGTACTCGCGCTGCAACTCTTCCTGGCGGTCCCGCAGCGCGGCCGCGCGTTCGAACTCCTGCTGCTGGGCGGCCTCCACCTTCTTTTCCTGAATGGCCTGGAGCTGTTCCTCGATCTCCCGGATCTCCGCAGGGACCGTCATCTTGGACAGCTGGGCCTTGGACCCGGCCTCGTCGATGATGTCGATGGCCTTGTCCGGGAGGAAGCGGTCCTTGATGTACCTGTCGGACTGCTTTACGGCGAACTCGAGGGCGTCGTCCGTATACTTGACGTGATGGTATTCCTCGAACCGGCTACGCAGCCCTTTGAGCATGTCGATGGTTTCCTCGATGCTCGGCTGGTCGACGATCACCTTCTGGAACCGGCGTTCGAGCGCGCCGTCCTTTTCAATGTGCTTGCGGTACTCGTCCAGCGTCGTGGCGCCGATGCACTGCAGTTCGCCCCGGGCGAGGGCCGGCTTGAAGATGTTGGACGCGTCGAGACTGCCCTCGGCGCCCCCAGCCCCGACGATCGAATGGAGTTCGTCGATGAAGATGATCACCTCGTCCGACTTGGTGATTTCGGCCATGATGGATTTCAGCCGGTCCTCGAACTGTCCGCGGTACTTGGTCCCGGCCACGATCGAGGCCATGTCCAGCGTCACGACGCGCTTGTTCTCCAGGATCTGGGGGACGCTGCGCTGCACGATGCGCTGCGCAAGCCCCTCGGCGATGGCGGTCTTGCCCACGCCGGGCTCGCCGATCAGCGCCGGGTTGTTCTTCTTCCGCCGGCTGAGGACCTGGGTCACCCGTTCGATCTCCTTGTCGCGGCCGATGACCGGATCGAGTTTTCCGCCGCGCGCCATTTCGGTGAGGTCCCGGCCGAAATGATCCAGGAAGGGCGTCCGGCTGCGCTGGGCGTCCTTCTTGGTCACCGAACGGTCGCTCTGGATGTTCTGGATCTCTTCCTTGATCTTCTCGAACGTCACGTCGTAGGTCGAGAGGATCTGGGAGGCGATTCCCTGCTTGTCCCGGACCAGCGCGAGCAGCAGGTGCTCAGTCCCCACGTATTTCGATTTCATGTTGTTGGCTTCGTGCGCGGCGATCTCCAGGGCCTGTTTCGCTCTCGGCGTAAAGGGAACCTGGCCGATCGTGAGCGCGCTCGACTGGGATACTGTGGCCTCCTCGATGGACTGCCGGAGGTCTTCGAGATCGATGCCCATATTACGCAGCATGGCGGCCGCGGTCCCTTCCCCATCCCGGATGAAGGCCAGCAGCAGGTGCTCCGTGGCGATGTAGTCATGCTGCAGTCGGGCGGCTTCTTCCCGGGCGATGTGCATCACCCGTTTGAACCGTTCCGTAAACTTGTTGTTGTTTCCCTGGGGCATCTTGAGCATCCCTCCCTTCATGGTCCGGGGTCGGAACCCCCGGCCGGAGTGTGTTCGACGTCTTTCTCAGAACCTAAGGTGTTCCCTGACCAGCTCCGCGCGACGCTCATCCAGTTCCTCCTCCGACATTTGCCGGCCCGAGGTCATCCGGATGTGCGCGGGCTGTATCGCGATCATCAGCTGGTTGAATGCACTGGTCTCCATGCCCTTGCAGATCCGCATAAACGCGCCCATCCTGAGCATGGACAGGGCATCCATCGCTTCCATCTCGCCGAGCAGCCGGGCATGCTTCAGCAGGCCGTATGCCCGGGCCACCCTGTCTTCCGTCCGGCGTTTCGCCCTGCTTGCCAGGGCGTCGCAGGCCCGTTCCTCGAAGGCGGCCAGCCGGCGCGTTACGCGGTCGAGCCGGTCGACGATCTCCTCCTCGGCGTGTCCCAGGGTGCACTGGTTGGACACCTGGTACATGTTGCCCGATCGCCCGGTGCCTTCGCCGTGCAGTCCCCGCACCGTGAACCCGATCTCCTCCATGGCGCATCCCAGGGAGGCCATCTGGTCCGCCAGGGTCAAACCCGGCAGGTGCATCAACACCGACAGCCGCATTCCGGTGCCCGTGTTGCTGGGACAGGACGTTAAATAACCAAACTCATCCGAGAAGGCAAAATCAAGTGTTTTGCTCAGTTCGGTATCGATTTTGTCCGCTTCCTGCCAGGCGGCGCGCACCTGCAGGCCGCCTTTGATGGTCTGCAGGCGCAGGTGGTCTTCCTCGTTCACCATGAGGCTGAAGGTTTCACCGGGACCGATGAACACGCCCGCAGGCCGCGTTCCCTCCGCCAGCGACGGGCTGATCAACCGTCTTTCCACCAGTACTCCGCGGTCCAGTTCCGACGTGTCCAGCAGCGACAGGTACACCGACCGCGCCACGTTTTCGCTACGCTGGACGGCGTTTTCCACCTGTTCGATCACGCGGAACCGCTCGTTCTTGATCGAACGGTGCACGAAGGGCAGGGTGGTCAGGTTCCGTGCAAGACGGGCCCGGCTGCTGATCACCAGGTCCGCCGTATCGCCTTCGGGCACGCACCATTGCGGCACGTCGACCAGCAGTTCCGTGTACAGGTTTTCCATTCCGCTGTCCATGGGCCTATCCATGGGCTACCTCGTGCAGGTCCGAGCCGCGCTCGAGTTCGTTGATGCGGTCCCGCAGATCCGCCGCCTGTTCGTAGGCTTCTCGGCCGACGGCCTTCTTCAGGGCCCGCCTGAGATCGATCAGTTCGCGCTGCATCTTCTGACGGGACGGATCGGACACGGGGACCTTGCCCCGGTGGAACTCATTGCCGTGTATCTGCTTGAAGAGCGGGACCAGCGTCTCCTTGAAGGCGCGATAGCATGCGGCGCATCCCAACTGGCCCGATTCGCCGAACTCCGACGCGGACAGGCCGCATTGTGAACAGGATGTCGTTTTCATCATCGATCCTATCCCAGACCGCCATCGTGGGCCGCCATCGTGGGCCCAGGTCGCCACCCTAGGCCGCAACGGCGTTCAATTGTCCGTCTTCCAGCCTGAATGCACGGTCCGCGCGGCGGCCCAGGTCTTCGTCATGGGTAACGACGACGAAGGCCTGTCCGTGCCTGCGGGACATATCCCACATCAGGTCCAGAAGCGCTTCCCCGTTCCCGCGGTCCAGGTTGCCGGACGGCTCGTCCGCCAGCACGATATGGGGCCGCCCCACCAGGGCCCGGGCTACGGCGACCCGCTGCTGTTCTCCGCCGGACAGCGCGACCGGCTTGTGGTCGAGCCGCGCCGCCAGTCCGACCTCCGCGAGCAGGCTTCCGGCACGGTCGCGGGCCGTGTCCCAGTCCCATCTTCCCACCAGCAACGGCATCATCACGTTTTCCAGCGCCGAGAATTCGGGGAGCAGGTGATGGGCCTGAAAGACGAAGCCCACGGTACGATTGCGGAACTCGGCCAGCCGGTCGTCCGGCAGGTCGAACGCGTTCGTTTCGCCGATGAAGACCTGGCCGGAAGTGGGCCGGTCCAGCGTGCCCAGGATATGCAGCAGGGTGCTTTTCCCCGCGCCCGACGCGCCGTGGATCGCCACGATCTGCCCGCGGCGGATATCGATGTCGATGCCCTTCAGGATCTCAAGCCGGCCGTTGCCTGAGAGGAAGTCCCTGGTCAGGCTCCTCGCGCTCAGTACTTCATCGGTCCTGCTGTCGTCCGCTGTGGGCGGTTCGTTGGCCATACCCTGGCTTCCAGTCCTCCTCCCGCGTCCCGCGGCGCGTTCGCTATTCGTGCCTGATCGCCTCGACCGGCACCAGGCCGGCGGCCTTCCGGGCCGGATAGACGGCGGCCAGTACGCAGATCAGCATGGATCCCAGGGCGACGCTGGCGAAATCCAGCGGGTCGACCCGCACGGGCAACGCGTCGATCAGATAGATGTCCGGCGGCAGCGCGATGAACTCGAAAGTCCGCTGCGTCCAGCAAAGCACGTAACCGATCACGCAACCGAGCAGGGTACCCAGGATGCCGACCACGGAACCCTGGATGATGAACACCCTGGTGATGCTGGCGGCGGTGGCCCCCATGGACTTCAGAATGCCGATGTCCCGGGTCTTCTCCAGCACGACCATGATCAGGGTGCTGGCGATGTTGAACGCGGCCACCAGGATGATCAGGTTGAGTATGGCGAAGGAGCCCCATTTCTCAAGCGTCATCCACCGGAACAGGCTCTTGTTCCTCTGCATCCAGTCTACCGTAAAATACGCCACGGGCGGGCTCGACGCAACCGATGATTCAGCGATCTCCTCGGCGTGGCGGTTCAGTGCGACCTCGATCTCTTCGGAGATATGACCCGCCTGGTCCCGGTCGTCAACCCGGACGGCGATGCCGTTTATATCGCTACCGAGCTTGAACAGCTTCTGGGACTCTTCCAGGGAGACATAGGCGGTGGAGGCATCGTACTCGTAGAACCCGGTTTCCGAAATGCCCGTGACCCTGTAGGGCCGGATGTATGGCGTGAGCGCCGAGGTCAGGGAGAAGCCCTGGATGTTGCCCAGGGCCACCCTCTCGCCGACGACGATTCCCAGCTGGTCCGCCAGGCCTCGACCCAGAACGATCCCGGGCAGCGGTCTACCGTCCGGATTGGCCGGATCGGGCGCAGTCGTCAGGTCCAGGTCGCCGAAGGCGATGTTTTCCTCGAGGTTGGTGGCCAGGCGGCCCGACATGATGTCCAGCCCGTGCACGATGACGCCCGCTGCCGCATTACGCGTCGTAGGCACCGGTGCGCAGACGGCTTTCTCCAGCACATAGGGCGCGGCCGAGACCACCTCGTCCACCGACAGGATGACGTCGATCAACGGATCGTATTCGGAAATCGAACCATCGCCGAGTAACGAATACACGTTGATATGCGCGCGCTCTCCGATGATCCGTTCCCGGACTTCGCTTTCAAAGCCGTTGAACAGCGAGAGGACGATAACGAGGGCGGCGACGCCCACCAGCACGCCGCCCACGGAAATGTAGGTGATGAGGGAAACGAAACGGTTCTGCCGCTTAGAGCGAAGGTATCTCAGGGCGATGAACCACTCGTATGACCATCGTTTGCGCGGCACTATTCGGCATCCTGTGCGGCGGGGCCGTCCTCTTCGAAGACTTCCCTGCGCAGGTGGGGAAAGAGGAGCACATCCTTGATGTTGGCCGAGTCGGTCACCAGCATCGCCAGCCGGTCGATGCCGATGCCGCATCCCCCGGTGGGCGGCATGCCGTATTCCATGGCGCGCAGGTAGTCTTCGTCCATGGCGTGGGCTTCCCCGTCGCCCTTCCGCTGCATTTCCACCTGCTCCTCGAACCGGCGGCGCTGGTCCACCGGGTCGTTTAATTCGGTGAAGGCGTTGGCGAACTCGCTTCCGCAGATGAAGAGTTCGAACCGTTCGGTCAGGTTGGGATCGTCCTGGCGGCGCTTGGCCAGGGGGGAGATCTCCACGGGATAATCCGTGATGAAGGTCGGATTAACAAGGCGGTCCTGCACGAAGTGTTCGAAGAGTCCGTCGATCATCCGGCCACGGCCCAGGCCGGCGTCCACATCCAGTCCCCGTTCGCCGCAGACCGCGGCGAGATCCCCGGTCGAAAGGCCGGCGACGTCGATGCCGCTATATTCGCGGATGGCCTGCAGCATGGGAATCCTCGGCCAGGGGGGGCTCAGATCGATGGCCTGGTCCTGATACGTGTGCTCCAGCGTGCCGTTCACCTCCTCGAAGACCGCGACGAAGAGGCGCTCCACCAGGTCCATGATGTAGTGGTAATCGACGTAGGCGATATAGAACTCCAGCATGGTGAATTCGGGATTGTGCGTGCGGTCGATCCCTTCGTTCCGGAAGTCGTGCCCGATCTCGTACACGCGCTCCATGCCGCCGACGATCAAACGCTTGAGGTAGAGCTCATCGGCGATGCGCATGAACAGCGGCATGTCGAGGGCCTGGTGGTGGGTCTTGAAGGGACGGGCCAGCGCGCCGCCGTAGAGGGGCTGGAGGATCGGCGTTTCGACTTCGATGAAGCCCTCGCCGTCCATGAACCGCTGGATGGACCGGATGAGCCGCGAGCGCTTGAGGAAGACTTCTTTGACCCCGGGATTGATGATCAGGTCGACGTAGCGCTGCCGGTACCGGGTCTCGACATCCCGGAGGCCGTGCCACTTCTCGGGCAACGCGCGCAGGGACTTGGACAGCAGCGTCAGTTCATCCGCCATGACGGTGGTTTCACCGGTCCGGGTGGTGAAGACGGCGCCTTTCACGCCCAGGTAGTCCCCGACCTCGATCAACTGGTCGTAGACCTCGTAGGCTTCCGGTCCCACGCGGTCGAGCCGGACGTAGATCTGGATCCGGCCTGTACGGTCGAGCAGGTGGGCGAATCCGGACTTGCCATGGCCCCGCTTGGACGTAATCCGGCCCGCTACCGCGACGGGCTCGGCGGATTCGATCAGCGCTTCCGCCTGATCGAGAATGGACTGGGCGGGATGGGTTACGTCGTAGCGGACGGGATACGGATCGATGCCGCGTGCGCGGATCTCTTCGAGTTTGCTGTAACGTTGACGGTTGAATTCGATCGGGCTGCTCACCCGTTTGCTCCGAAGGACTTCATGGTTGGTGGCGGACCCCGGTAGAGGCGCGCTGCGGATTGATCGATGCGCCGACCGGCCTGCCGGACGGGCACCGGAATATAGGCGCGACGGGCCGTTATGTCAACGAAAAAGGACTTCCGGTAGTTCGTGCGGGACGGGCTCGAGACGGGCCTCGGGATGGGGCCGTGCGGCGTCCGTGCGGGGGACACGCGGCGGCAGTGCGAGCGTGGGACACGGCGGCGGTTTCAGTCGCTATTCGCGGAGTCTCCACTGCGGAGATAGGCCTCGATGAAGGCATCGATACCGCCGTTCATCACGGACTGGATATTGCCGATTTCCGTACCGGTCCGGTGGTCCTTTACCATGGTGTAGGGATGGAAGACGTAGGAACGGATCTGGCTGCCCCAGGCGATGTCCTTCTTGTCGCCTTCGAGACGTTCCCTTTTCTCCCGGATTTCATCCTGCCGTTGCTGGTAAAGGCGGGACATGAGCACCTTCATGGCGCTTTCCCGGTTGCGGTGCTGGGACCGCTCGGACTGGCACTGTACCACGATGCCGGATGGCCGGTGGGTAATGCGCACGGCCGAGGAGGTCTTGTTCACGTGCTGGCCGCCGGCGCCGCTCGCCCGGTAGACGTCGATTTCCAGGTCTGTCTCATTTAAATCGATATCGCCCGGATCGTCGATCTCAGGCAGCACGGAAACCGAGGCGAAGGAGGTGTGCCGCCGGTGGTTCGAATCGAAGGGGGAGATGCGCACGAGGCGGTGGACCCCGGCTTCTGCCTTGAGGTAACCGTAGGCGTATTCGCCCGAGACTTCGATAGATACGCTCTTGATGCCGGCTTCCTCGCCCGGCTGCAGGTCCAGGGTGTCGAAGCTATAGTCCCGGGATTCCATCCAGCGCAGGTACATGCGCATGAGCATTTCCGCCCAGTCCTGGGACTCGGTACCGCCCGCCCCGGGATGAATGGAAACGATGGCGTTCTTCGTGTCGTCGGGGGCCGACAGCATGCTCTGCAGCGTCGCCGCCTCCAGGAGGCCCTGCAACGACCGGACCCCTTCTTCTATCTCGTCGAAAGCGTCCCGGTCGTCCTCCTCTACGGCCATTTCAAACAGGGTCTCCAGGTCTTCGGCCTGGCTGCCCATCTCGTTCCAGCCATCGATGATTTTCTTGTGATCGCTGATCTGACGGCTGATCGCCTGGGCCCGGACCTGGTTGTTCCAGAAGTCCGGTTCGCCCGTGACGCCTTCGAGCCGGGTCGTCTCCGCCTGCCGGTTCTCTATGTCAAAGGCCCCTCCAGAGCCAGGACAATTGATCGCGGCACGCTTCCAGCGCGTTCTTGATTTCGGAGGGTTCCATCATCTTGGGCATGTGCTCCTTTCTAAAACCGCCTGAACGCTTCTTCCAGCAGTTCCTGGTCGCGGATGGAGTCCGCCCCGGAGGAACGGACCGGGCCACCTGACCGTAAGCAGGCCAGGAAGTGGGCGTTCGCCCGGCGGAACGCCCAGTCCCTCGGCGCCTGCGGCTGGGAATGCTCCTGTGCGTCGCCGGCCCGGTAGACCGAGACCGTGGCCGGCACGTTCCTGAGTAGCGGGGGCGGCGTGAGGACCTCCACCCATCCGTCTTCGAAATACACCTTGACGCCCTCGTCCCAGAAGTTCGCCGACAGCCGGCCCAGTTCCAGCACCGCGTCGAAACCGTCCATGGCGAAGACCATCAGTTTGGTCGGACTGTCGAGGGCCGCGAATTCCAGTGCCCGGACCTCGCCCAGCAGGTGGCGCATCAGATTGATGTTGTGGCAATACAGGTTGTTTAAACTGTAGATCTCACGGACGCGTTCCTGCTCCAGCCACGCCGGCGGCCGGGGCTCGATATCCGGATACGTCTCGTCCGTTCGGATCGGCGTCCCGGCGTTGCAGATCCAGTCTCCGGCAAAGCAATGGCCCCTGGCGTGGGTGATCGCTCCGATTTCGCCGGATGTGGTCAGTTCTTCGATGATCGAACGGGCCAGTTCAACGCCGGTATCGAACCGTTTCATGTACCCGACCATCAGTTGGCGCTCGTTGCGCTCGGCGGCCTCGACCATGCGGCGGGCATCGGACAGGTTGGTCGCCATGGGCTTCTCGAGATAGACGTGCTTGCCCGCGTTCAGCGCATCGATGGAAACCGGCGCGTGGGCGTCGTCGTAAGTGATCTGCACGATGGCGTCGATCGCGGGGTCGGCGCAAAGCTCCTCGTGGGAATCGCAGGTCTTCGCGATGCCGAAACGGTCGGCCACCAAACGCGCGAGCCGGGGCCTGCGTTCGGCCAGGGCGACCACCTCGCAACCGGCCATCTCCGTGAAATTGGGGAGGTGGACCAATTGTCCCATGAATCCCGCACCGACAAAGCCGATCCTGATGCGGTCGCTGTCCGAAGATCCCACACCATCCTCCCGCTGTCCTGCATGCCAGATTGACCAGGCTGGCCAGGCGGACCAGGCTGGCCAGGCGGACCGCTATATTAAACCCTTGCCGGCCAGGCTGGTAAAGGACTTTCGGCCGATGATGATGTGATCCAGCACCTTGATATCGATCATCTGGCCCGCGTCGACGAGCTGGGCCGTGATCTTGAGGTCGTCCTGGCTCGGCGTGGGATCGCCGCTGGGATGGTTGTGAACGAAGATCACCGAGGCGGCCGAATCGAGGATGGCAGGTTTGAACACCTCGCGGGGATGGACGATGCTGGCCGTAAGACTGCCCACCGACACGGTCACGCCGCGGATCAGGCAGTTGCGCGCGTCGAGCATCAGGACCATGAAGATCTCCTTGCGCAGGTCCCGAAGCCTCGGCATGAAGTAGCGCGCCACGTCCGTGCTCGAAACGAAGGACTTCTGTTCCATGTCCTGCGCTTCGAGGCGACGGCCGATTTCGATGGCGGAGGCGATCTGGGCGGCCTTGACGGGTCCGACGCCCGACACCTGGCACAATTCGCTCAGTTCCCGGGTGGCGAGGTGGCGCAGGCCGCCGAAGTGCTGCAGGAGTGCCCGCGAGATTTCAATGACGTCCCTGCCGCCCGCGCCGTTTCCCGTGCGCAGCAGCAGCGCGATCAATTCCGTATCCGACAGCGTGTGTATGCCGTACTTGAGCAGACGCTCCCTGGGCTTCTCGTCCTCCGGCCAGTCCCTGATCGGTGTTACTCCCTGTAAATCGGTCATCGCATCGTCCTTTCTGCGGGTCATTGGAAACATTGCGTGTTGACCGATTTAGTCGGAATCCGATCAGGCGATCTCGTAAGCTATGAAGCCTCCTCGCCCGGACGCTCCGCCGCGTCTGGCTTCGTCTCCACCGCGTCTGAATTCTTCTCCGCCGCGCCGGAACCCGTCGCTGGGGGGCCGCCCGTCGCTGGCGGGCCGCCCGTGACCACCGGTTTCATCGCGTCCACGAAAGGTTTGAAAAGGTCGATGGGGACCGGGAACAGCGTGGTGGAGTTGTTCTCCGCCGCCACGACCGAAAGGGTCTGGAGGTATCGCAACTGTATAGCGACGGGATGGGTGCCCATGACGTGGGCGGCCTCGGATAGTTTCTCCGCGGCCTGCTGCTCTCCCAGGGCGTTGATGACCTTGGCCCGGCGTTCCCGCTCCGCTTCCGCCTGCTTGGCCATGGCCCGCTGCATCTCGATGGGCAGGTCGACGTTCTTGATGACGACCATGGATACCTTGATGCCCCAGGGTTCGGTCTGCTGGTCCAGCAGGATCTGAAGGTCCTCGTTGATCTTGTCGCGGTTGGATAGCAGATCGTCCAGTTCCACCTGCCCGAGTACGCTCCGCAACGAGGTCTGGGCCAGCTGGTGGGTCGCCTGCAGGAAGTCCTCCACCTCGGTGATCGCCCGTTCGGGGTCGAGGACCCGGAAGTAGATCACCGCGTTGACCTTGATGGACACGTTGTCCCGGGTGATCACGTCCTGGGCCGGCACGTCCTTGGTCACGGTACGCAGGCTGACCTTTTCCATTTTGTCGATGCCGGGGATCAGGATAATGATACCCGGTCCGTTCTTCCCGATGAGGGCCTTCGAAAGGCGACCCAGCCGGAAAATAACACCCCGCTCGTATTCGCGGAGTATCTTGACCGCGTTGGTGAAGAGAATAATGATGAACAGGACGATAACGATCGTCGATAGCGAAAATCCGTCAAAGAACATGGGCGTCCTCCCCTTATTGCGTTGCATCCTTACCTGAGTCCAGGCTTTCCACCTTGAGTCGCAGACCATTGATCTCCACCACCCGAACCGGCGTTTCGGGCTTGACAGGCGTTTCGCTCGTGGCGAACCAGTATTCGCCGTGGACGAATACTTTGCCGCTCCGGCTGTCCACGGCCGTGTGCGCGCGGCCCGTCTCGCCGATCAGTCCCTGGCTGCCCGTGGTCGTGCGCCGCTTCTGGGCCTTCAGCGCGTAGCCCACGGCGAAGAGCGTGAATGCCGCGGTCGAAATCACGGCCGGAATGATGGCATACAGGGAAATGCGGAGATAGGGATCGGGCGAATCGATGAGCATCATCGAACCGATCGTGAAGGAAACGGCGCCGCCGAGGGTCAGCAGGCCCCCGCTGGCCACGAACAGTTCCGTGACGAACAATCCCAATCCGAGCAGGAGCAGCAGAAGCCCCGCGTAGTTGATGGGCAGCGTCTGCAGGGCGAAAAGCCCGATGACAATGCACATGCCGCCCACGACGCCGGGGAAAATAGCCCCGGGGTTGATGAACTCGTAGATGAGCCCGTAAAACCCGAGCATCATCAGGAGATAGGCTATATTGGGATTGGAGAGCACGTTCAGTACCCGGTGATGCCAGCTCATTTCACGTATGCTCACCTCGGCGTCCTTCGTGCGCAATACCCGGCTGCCTTCGCGGACTTCGACCACTGTGCCGTCGATCCTGACCAGCAGGGAGTCCAGCGTGGCGACGTTCAGGTCCACGACGTTCTGCTCCACGGCTTCCCGGTCGGTCAGGGCCTCGGCCTTCCGCACCGCCTGTTCCGCCCAGTCCGCGTTACGGCCGTGCTTGTCGGCGATGGACCGGATATAGCTCACGGAGAAGTTCTCTATCTTCTCCTGCATGGTCGAGTCCGCGACCGCGCCGCCGATGCCCACCGGGCTGGCCGCGCCGATACTGGTGCCCGGCGCCATGGCGGCGACGTGGGCGCTCATGGTAATGAACACGCCCGCAGACCCGGCGCCCGCGCCGCTGGGCGCCACGTAGACCACGACCGGCACGTTGGACGCGAGCATGTCCTTGATGATCAACTGGGTGGACTCGAGGAGCCCGCCTGGCGTATCGAGCATGATCACCAGGCATTCCGACCGGTCGTCTTCCGCCCTTGCGATCGCGGCGGAAACGTGCTGGACGCTCACCGGACCGATCGGGCCGGTCAGCGAGATGACGTCGACCCGGGATGCCGTGGCGTCCGCGCCCGGCCAAGCCAGCCCGCAGGCCAGCAGGAGACATTGGAGGGTTCGTATCGGGTTCATGATGGGTTTGCCCGGTTGGTTCGTGAAAGGATTCAGTGGCGGCTAGGGCCGGTGATTCGGATTGAGCAGGTGAACGAGTTGCACAGCCTGGAACAGCGCTGCCGGTTCGATCTGGGGCCTCAAGGACCGGCGCCGCGGGAACAGCGTGGTCTCTCCCATCATGGGCGGCGCCACCACGACTTCGACCTGGCCCGGGTTGATGCGGATGTTCCGCCTCGGACACTTTGGCCAGATGGAATGAATGCCCCTGAAGGCCATGGGAATGATGACCACGTCGGGCGGAATCTTGCTGAACAGGCCGTGCTGCAGGGGAATGGACTGGATGTCGAAGGCCGCCGTGGTCCCCGCGGCGTAAATGATGCCCGGCCGTTTCTCCAGCAGTCCGGCGAATCGCTGGGTCGCGTTGTTGGTGTCTCCCGCACGGGGCAGGACCACGTAACCGTCGACTTCCTCGAGCAGCCGGTCGAATTCCGCGGCGTTGACGCCGAACAGGGTCGTGCTCCAGGATCCCAGGCGCAATGTTACGTACTCCGTAAGTCCCGACCGGGACAGGATGGTGCAGGGACGGGAGTCTTCCCAGCCCAGGGCGTCCAGCAGCACGCGGGACTGTAGCACCTTGTACATGACGGGATGGTCGAAGACGCTCTGGTGGGTCGGGAAGAAGAGGACCTTGTAGCGCCCCTCGTGCAGCTTGAGCACGCGGGCCAGTTCGCCGACCATCGGATCGACGTGGACCTTGACCGTTATGCCGAAGATCTTCAGGGTCCTTTCGGCCCAGGTGAGACTGTTGTGCCAGGCCGCCTCGAGCTGCTCCCGCTCCCCCAGGTTTTCCGCCTCTATGGCGAGTTTGTTCCTGACGTACCGCCATGAGGCGCCGATCCACCGGGTGAGCCTGGTGGCGCGCTTGACGGGGGAATACCGGGCGTTGCGCCCCACGTGCGGATACTCCAGGAAATGGCCCGCGGCGGTCCGGTCCAGCAGGGGCGGCACCACCATGGGTTCCAGCATGGAGGCGAGTTCGTCGGGGATTCTTGCCCTCTCCTCCTCGTTGTCCTTCAGGTGCTGGTTGATCCGGTAGACGACCAGGTTGCACTTGTCCATCAGGGCATGGGTCAGGTCGATCATGTCCCGGGTCAGGCTGGTATAGTGATGGCCGTACCAATATCCGGTAGGCTTGAGCTGCGCGGGGTTCTCCTGGTGCGCCTGGAAGAACTCCACCATCATGGCCTGGCCGAGCAGGATGTCCTCCTGAATGCCGTCGATCTTGCGCTGGATGTACTTGCTCGGGACGTTCCGGCGGCAGAACTCGGCCAGCAGTTCGGCGTCGCTGATGATCTTCCATACCGCGCAGCCGAACCACGCGAAGTTGGTATAGGTATTGTAGCGGACGGCGAGCAGTTCGCCGGCGGCCAGGTATTCGAGCGTTTTCTGCGCGGTGTTGTTAAATATGTCCCGCAGCGTGGAGCGGGTTTCCTTGCCGTCGAGCGTGCATGGATAGGTAGCCTGCCAGATGGGGTCGTCCTCCGGCACGATGTCCTTGAGCTTCTCCGCGACAGGCTGGGCGTGGGACAGGGGCACGCGGGACAGCCTGGCCCCGGCGAGGGCGGCCTCGCCTTCGTCCGGTGTAAACACGTTGCTCGCCCGGAGCGCTTCGACGTAGACCGTCTGGTACAGTTCGAGGAACTGGGCGGTGGCGTCCGGGTCCTGCTGCAGGAACTGCTCTCTCACGCGGGCGTACAACTGGACCGACTGGTAATAATCGGGGGCGACCCGCCGGAACTGGTCGTAGGCCTCGCCCATCCGCTGGTCGCGAAGGAGGGGAACCCCTTCGTAAATCGCGCCGATCAGCTTCGCGCGGTAGCCCAGTCCCTCCAGCCCGATCGTTCCATCGGGCGTCCGAGACGGCGGCCATTTCAGCAGATCCGGATCGACGCCTTCGAAATACCCCTCGCTGTTCGCCAGGTCCAGCACGCCCTGCGCGGCCTGGTCGTAGACCGTGAGCAGGACGTCCACGTTCCTGATCAGCGTCTGGTGATCGAACCAGATCGCAGCGGCATCGATTTTCTGGGTCGAGGTGTTCATGTCGGTTTCCGTAATAGTCCAGCCCGCAATGCGCGCTGCCGGGCCGCCGGTTTCTCTGCGTTATCCCTGCGTGCCGTCCAGCGGATAGAGTTTCCTGCCGAGGCGGTGATAGGTGACCACGCCGGCGTCATGGACGCCCGGTTCCGTGACCACGTGGATCGCGCCCGCCCACGGTTCGAATCCGGCCCGGAAGTGGGCCGACGACTTGACGCCGATGTAACGCATTGCCCTGGGATCCAGGCCGAGAGATTCCGAAAACGCCGTATCGAAGGGCTGTTCGCGCTCGTTCACGAGGATGACGTGTACACCTTCCTGCCGGATATGGGCCGATGGACCCATCGTACCCTCCAGGCCGGCGAGCATGGGGCCGTGGTACCTGAACCCGCCGTCCGACAGGGCCAGCACTTCCGCCGTCATGGTCACCGGTTCGCCCTGCAACGGCGTGGATTTCCCCCCGACGTCCAGCGTAACCGTGGCGCCCACACCGGCGTCCATGCACCGGCTGACCGCTTCGGGATCGACGATGTACAGGACGCAGGCGTCTTCGAGTCCGGCCTCGATGAACGTGCGCAGCATGGAGGTGCTGTCACCGGGCGAGCCGCCGCCCGTGTTGTCATTGCGGTCCGCCAGCACGACGGGGAAAAGGTCCTCCTCGTGGACCCGTTCCAGCGTCTCCTTCGTCGACGGCATGTGGTAATGCCAGTCGGCCCGCCGGTCGTACAGCCAGGCGCCCAGTTCGTCGGCGTAACGCTGGGCCATATCCTGATCGTCGTCCGTCACGATGTACACGGACGCGCCCATGTGGGGTATGTCCGCCAGCGGGAAACAGGTGGCGATCGATCCGCAGACGACCCCGGGCCTCGATTCGATTTCATGGAGGTAGTCGATCGCCTCTTTCATGGGCGAATGGACCGTCACCTGGTTCATGCCCCAGACCATGGGGATCTGGTGCAGTGCCATGGTAGGCCGCAAGCCCTCCTTCAGGATCCTGACGAGCACATCGGCGCATTCCCGTCCCCGGGGGGCCATGTCCACCTCCGGGTAGGACTCCCGGCCGATCAGCACGTCGGCCTGCTCGATCATCAGCGGAGTCATGTTGGAGTGGATATCGAGCTGCCCCACGATGGGCACGTCCCCGACGAGATCCCGGACGGCGGAGAGGATGTACCCTTCGCCATCGTCGATGCCTTCGGCCACCATGGCGCCGTGCAGTTCGAGCAGCACGCCGTCAATGGGACCCGCGCCGCGAAAACCCTCCAGCATCTCGTCGACGATCTCGTCGAAAAGCGCCCGTGGCGTGGGGCCGCTCGGATGGGGTTCGGCCACGATCGTGGGGATCAATTCGAAACCGTGGGCTTCCGCGCCTTCGATGAAGCCGCCCGTGGGCTTGTTCGCGCCCCTGAACGCCTTGAGGATGTCGGCGCCCCGCAGGCCGCCGTACCGTTCCTGGTAATTCCTCCGGGTGGTTTCAACGGTCGTGAATGTGCTTGTTTCGTGGGCGATGATCCCGGTTACGACACGCATTCGATATCCTGTCGATTCAAGCCCGATATATGCCGTAGACCAGGAGAATCCAGCCGACGATGAACGCCACGCCGCCCAGCGGGGTCACGGCGCCCAGCCACCGGATACCCGCGAGACTCAATACGTACAAGCTGCCGGAGAACAGCACCGTGCCCGCGATGAACGACCATCCCGCTGCCGACGGGACCGCATCCGGCCAGCGCGAGACCGCCCAGGCCACGAAGAACAGGCCGAAGGCGTGATACATCTGGTACCGGACGGCGGTCTCGAAGATCTCCAGCATCTCCGGCGAGATCCGGTCCTTCAGTCCATGGGCGCCGAAGGCTCCGGCGACCACGCCCAGGAGCGCCGAGATTCCGCCGGTTATGGCAAAAAGTTTTTCCATTTGAACTAAGACCTGTCGGGCCCGCCTACCAGATCGGGGCAAGCCAGCTGACCCACCTTTCTACCAGATCGGGACCAGCCAGGCGACCCGCCAGCCTACCAGATCGGGGCCAGCCAGCCGCCGTCCACGGGCAGGGCCGTTCCGGTGATCCACTCGGCGTCGTCCGACGCGAAGAACACGCAGGCCCGGCCGATGTCCTTCGGCAGCCCCAGCCGGGGCAGGGGAGTCTTTTCCAGCGCCTCGGCGACCTGCTCCTCGGTCAGGTAGTCCTGGATGGGCGTCTCGATATAGCCCGGACAGATCGTATTGGCGGTTATGCCGTGCGACGCCAGTTCGACCGCCGTGTCCCGCGTGAGGTTGACGACACCGGCCTTGGCCGGCGCGTACGCCGGACCGCCGCCGCCGTGAAAGGCGTGCACGGAAGCGATGTTGATGATCCGGCCCGCGCGGGATTCCTTCAGGTGCGGCACGGCGGCACGCGTAGTCAGGAACAGGGCCCGCAAGTTCACGCCCATGACGCGGTCCCACGTCTCGACCGGGGTCGTCTGGCTGTCGCCCAGGGTAAAAATGCCCGCGTTGTTGACCAGGATGTCCAGGCCGCCATAGGCTTCCAGCGTCCGGTCGACCAGTCGGTTTACGGCTGATTCGTCCGATACGTCCGCCTGCACGAAGAGGCCGTCGGCACCTATCTCGGTCAAGGCCTCTACGGTGGGCGTCGTCACGTCCTGGTCGTGGTACTTGCCCGGCCGCGGCCGTTCGACGAGGTCGCACACCACGACGTGGGCCCCTTCCCTGGCCAGCTCGATGGATATACCCCGGCCAATACCGGAACTGCCGCCCGTGACGATAGCGACCCGACCTTCGAGTTTCAAATGGTCCTCTGTTTTACCTGGTAAGCGATCTGGAGCCTTCCTGAATGGAATGTAACCAGATCGAAAAACCGAGGCAAGGCAAGTGTTTATAAATGGATTGCGTTTTTCGAAACCCGCCTTAGTTATATAGACTTCACGCCCGTCTCGACCCTACCATCCCTTACCACCGCAGGAGGAATCCATGAAGATCACGAATGCCGAACGAACGGCCCTGAACGTGCCGTTCTACGCCCCGCACGTCGATCACGCCATGGCCCGGGCGAATACCCATAACGAGCGCGTCTGGGTGTACCGGCTGGAGACCGACAACGGCCTGGTCAGTATCACCGACGGCCACGGCGCTTCGGATACCGCCGGCCTGGTTGGCAAGGATCCCTGGACCATCATGTGGGACGACGATATCGGTTTCGGACCGCAGATCGCCGTATTCGACCTGTGCGGGAAGGACGCCGGGGTGCCCGTGCACGCCCTGCTGGGCAACAAGCTGCGGGACCGCTGCCCCCTATCCTGGTGGGATATCGACATGGCACCCGAAGACTGGGTCAAGGAGGCGGAGGAGTCACTGCGGCGCGGCTACACGTCCTTCAAGATGAAAGCGCGGCCCTGGCGCGACATCATCGCCCAGATCGACGCGGTGAGCGAGGTCGTCCCGGCCGATTACCGGTTCGACGTCGACTTCAACGGTTTTCTCCTCACCCAGGCGAAAGCGGAGCAGATCCTGTCCCAGCTGGACCAGCGGGTGAACGTAGGCATGTACGAGAGTCCCTTCTACCTGCGGAAAGACCTCAAGGGTGCGCAGATGCTCCGGGAACGCATCCAGAAGCCCATCGTGGAACACTTCGGCGACGACGTGTGGCACTCGGAGGTCAGCGACGGGTTCGTGGTCGGCGGCGGTGCCTCGGGGACGATGCGTCAGGGCATCATGGCGGCCGCGTTGAACAAGCCCTTCTGGCTACAAATGGTGGGTGCCGGACTGACCACGACTTTCGCCGCCCACATCGGCTCGGTGCTGTCCCATGCCCAGCTGCCCTACATCACTTGCCACGAACTCTGGCAGACCGACCTGCTCACCGAACGGATCAAGGTGGTGGACGGGTACATGGAGGTGCCGGACAAGCCCGGTCTCGGCGTGGAGGTCGACGAGAAGGCCATCGAAACCTATGCCGTCGACGACGATGAACCCACGGCGGTGCAGCGCTATCGGAGCAAGAAGCGGATCCTGCGCGTGGTCTGGCCGGGCCATGCCGGCGGGCAGCGCGTCTGGGAGTTCACCGATGAGAGCATCTACCAGCCCGAGTTCTACAAGGGCAATTTGCCGGGGTTCGAAACGGGGGTGCACCTCGAGGTGATCGAAGACGACCACAGTTCCGCCTTCGAACAGCGGCACGCGGAACTGGCGCGGCGGGAGGCTGCTGTGGCCCGGGCGCCCAAGGGGATCTAGATCCGGGCCGGGAAGCGTGCGGCCTCAGGCGCCTTTCTTTCCGGACCGCCTGAACGTTTCCGGAATCACCCGCTGCGCCGCTTCGACGACCCGTTCTTCCACGTCGCCGGTGAAGCGATTGGGCAATCCGAAATACACGTTGGCGTCTCCGCCTTCGTACCCGCCCTCCTTCCAGATACGCCGGGAGGGGATGTAGCCGGGAAAGTCGTTGGCGTACGCGCCTATCCATATCCTGGCGGGATCGTACAAGCGCCTCAGCCTGAAGGCGTAGTCCGCGACGACTTCCCCGGCCAGAAAGACGATGGCGAGTTCGTCTCCGAACGACCATCCCTGGACCGGATAGCCGAGTGCATCCGGGACGGTTTCGCCGTGGTCCATGCGGGCGATCCACTTCCGTGCGTGGTAGCCCGTGGCGCCTGCTTCCTCCGCCGCGGCCGTCCAGGCCTCGCGCGACGGGATGGTGTCGTAAGGCAGCGAGGCGTGGACCAGGCGGCACCGGATCCGTCCCGTCAGGGGGCGTCCGGGGATCCCGAGCAGGCGGTCCACTTCCCAGGCGATGTCGCCACCGTGCCGCCGGGAGAAGGAAAGGCCTGTGCGGGGAAAGGGATTCGCGTTGGCGGCGCACCCAATGGTGACCAGGGCAACAGTCCCCGGGTGGTTCCGCATGATGCACTCGGCCGCGAATCCCGCCCAGTCGCCGCACATGAAGTTGTCGGCCGGGCCGAAGGTCGTGCAGTGACAGGCGTAGCTGACCCATACCGCCCTCAGGTTTCCTTCCGGGTCATCGACCCGTATCATGGGCATCACGTGATCCACGGGCCCGATCTGCGCGCGCCGGTTCACCGCAAAGCCGGCATGGCCCTCGCTGTAACTCAAGCGGGACGGTTTCCGGTCAGACAACGCACGCAGTCCCACCTCCACGAGCCGTCCCGTCACTTCCCCGGTATAGCGGTCGATATGCCGCTGGTGCGCTGCCGGGATATCCGTGCTGAACAGCATGGGCGCCGCACCGGAGAGCATGGGCGCATTGTGGGTGTGGGTATAACAGAGGACGATACGTTCCCGTTTCAGCCCCGCCCGCTGGCCCAGTTCCCGCGCGACGGACGCCATCATGGAATCGGTCACGCCGCAGTTGTCCAGGGCCAGCATCAGGACCGGCCGCTCCGCGCCGATGGCCAGGGCACGGGCATACAGGGACGACTTGATCTTCGCCGTTTCTTCCCGGCGCGCGCCGTAACCGCTCAGGCGCACGGGGTAGTCGGGGGTTATGTCGATTTCGGCCACGCCGGCCGGGATCAGTTCACTCATCGGTATTTCCTGCCTTCCTCGTGACGGCCCGTACTCCTTCCGTCCAGTGGGGCTGACTTCACACC
>VXTP01000006.1:0-349064 GCA_009837395.1 Gemmatimonadota bacterium | reverse complement strand
TGACGGCCCGTACTCCTTCCGTCCAGTGGGGCTGACTTCACACCATGACGTCTAGTACCATTCCGTCCTGTGGGGAGTTCCCGGGAAGAAGACCGCGTCGACTACCAGGGACAGGGCGACGCCCAGGAGAAACCCGAGGATTGCCCCCGTGAAGAAGGGCTGTGCGGCGCGGTACATGCGCACGCCGCCGATGCGAATCAATACGATCTGCAGAAGCCAGGCGAGGAAAATCGGCAGAAAGGCGTTCCTCACCACGCCGCCCACGTCCCCGACGGCCATGCCGACGGGATGCAGGGGCCACCACGTGAAAAACGCCCTGCCGGCGATGACCAGGCCGTTGATCAGCACGCCGGACAGCAGGAACAGCGCTTCGAGGACCCCGATCTGGGCGGCGTTGGTCGCCCAGACGATGGTGCGTCCGAAGAAGAACGTTCCCAGGCCGCCGGGCTGGGTATGGAGGTTGTTGGCGCCCACCGTATGGGCGGAATGGACCAGGGAGACGACGGAGAGCACGGCGCTGACGCCGATCGCCAGGCAAATCCAGCCGAACAACCCGCGGCCGCGGCCTTCAAGCCGGTTTTTCAGCCACGCGATGTGCGAAAACCCGACCATAGTGAAGGTCCGCCAGTTCCGTGCGAAACCGTTAGCCATGCCCATCACGTTGATGTCCCGCATCGACAGGGAGGCCGTTCCGATCAGGCCGACCGTGAAGTAATTGGGTTTCACGGTGAGTTCCGCCATGACCAGCCCTGATTCGGCCACTACCCGGGCGAGTACCAGGTAGAAGGTGAACATTACAACCAGAAAGAGCACGCCCACCGCAATGGAGAGTCCGGCGCTGTACAGCCACAGCACCGCGAACGCCGAACCGCCCGCGAGCCCGATGAGCGCCCACCGGTAGGAGAACAGTTCCCCCGCCTCGCCGTCGTCCCGGACGGGCCGCCAGGCAGAGCGCCACACCGAAGCCAGGTGGCGCCTTGCGATCCAGACCAGCCAGGCAGCAAAGACGATTACGCCGCCCATGTACTGCATGCCGGTCAGTCCCCCCTGCACCACGCTGCCGCTCGTGGAGAACATGCCCATCCGGCTCAGCAGCCCCTGTTCGAGCACACCGAACAGCTGGAAGAACCAGAGACTGAAGAGAATCTCCGCGGGCGCGAAGAAAGCGAAGCACAGGGCGTAGACGTTCAGGTACAGGGGTATGCCCGGGAAGTAAGGGGCGATCTCCAGGGTGACCACCGCCCCCGGATGAATGGGCAGCATGGGCAGCGCGCCCGAGTATGCCGCGCAGTTCCAGGCCATGGCGGAGAAGGTGAGGAGCAGCCCCGCCAGAAAAAGCCGGTTGCCGCCGCGTCCGGGACGCGATGAAGCCCGGTCCTCCCCGGATTCCCCGATGAGCCGCAGGGCCGCTTCCGCCAGGGGGAAACGAAGGCGTTCGTACTCCATCCACTGCCTGCGGAAGATCACCACGATGCAGGCGCCGATCAGCAGGAGTGCGGCGAACAGGCAGAGCCACCAGAACACGGGGGTCATCCAGACCGACCACGGGATCCCCTGGCCCGGCTGCAGGCCTTCATAGAATCGCCGGGCCGATTCGAAATCGCTCAGATAGACCCAGTGGGGCAGGTGGGGAAGGATGAGTTCGTCCCACCGGTTTTCGGGGGAGGCGAAGTAGGCGGGCGCCGCGATGGCGGAAACCATGTAGCGGGTGACACCGAGGTCGGGCATCATGGACGCCGCCCAGCCCATGGCGAAGACCGTAAACAGCTCGGTTCGTGTTAACGCTTTGCCCGGGCAGCAGGCCCGGCAGATCATGTTGGGCAGCAGAACAAAGGCCAGAAAGGGGATCAGGAAGCCCGAGGGCAGGTGGGCGAACAGCATGAAATCGTAACCGCCCCGATCGGCCAGGTATTGCGTGCCGAGCCCAATGAGGCCCGACAGGAGGAGGCCGATTCCGGCCGCCCTCAGCGTTACGGGTTGGCGGTCCGGGCGGTCCCGGCCGTCCGGAAGATTCGCAGATTCGCCGTCCCTAAGGTTCAGGCGCTGTATCCAGCATCTCCTTGTAGATGTCCGCGTAGATCTTGTCCCGCGGCACGCATCCGACGGCGAACTGGCCGAGTTCGTTGTGCTTCCCGCGCATCAGGGCGGTGCAGTAGCTGACCGTGATACAGCTCTTCTTTCGGATCATTTCGCCGTGCTCGGCCACGTCCTTCGCAAAATCGGGATAGGCCAACGCGCCTCTGCCCGATCCCATGACGGTGACCCGGCCGTCGCGGATATTCGCCGCGCCCGCGTTGACCATGTACTTTTGCAACCAGCTGTACCCGGTACCCACGATGTGGAGTTCCGGATGGGCCGCGCAGAGGGCGGCGGCCGCGCGGAAGTGCCGCGCGACGCCGAACAGGGGATGTTCGGGGGCATCGTAGCCGTCCACCGGCGATCTCTCGGCCGGACGGCCCACGTGGGGATTGTAGTAGGGGCTTCCCATGGTGGCGTTGATCATCTGGATCCCCGCCTCCTTGAGCAGGCCGGCCACCGCGACCGGTTCCGACAGGTCCTCCCGCAGCGGATCGTCCGCATCCACGCCGAATCCGGAGAGGTAGGGTACAGGATACGGCGTTCGGGGCGTGCCCGTGCCGGTCTCCGGGTCGGTGGTGTATGGAATGCCGTCGTATACGTTCATCCGGGTGGCCAGCGGTAGTTCGTCCTTCGTTTCTTCACGAATGCGTCCGATCACATTCCGGACCAGCCGAGTCCGGTTCTCGAGACTGCCGCCGTAATCGCCTTCCCGGAGCCGCGCGGTCAGGAGTTCGGAGAGCAGGTAGCGATGGCACTGCTTGATGTCCACGAAGTCGAATCCCAGTTTCCAGGCCAGGACCGCGGTATCCACCAGGGCATCCTCCACCCGGCCGAGTTCGGCGTCCGTCAGCACCGGGTAGTCCGGAGTGACCGGTATCTTGCGCTTCTTGTCCACGAGGGTGACCGGATCGGCGGCGGGATCGTGGAAGGCGATCAGCGGTTTCCGGTAACTGTACCGGCCCGAATGGGTCAGCTGCAGCCCGACCACCAGGTCGTCATCTCGGCCGTGGACGGCCCGGTGAGCCGCGCGGGTCTGCGCGAGCAGCGCCTCGAAGGACGCGGCGTTGCCATCGTGCAGCCAAAGCTGGCGGGTATTCGCCCGGGCTTCCTCCGTCACGGCCGTGGCTTCGCCCCAGATCAGTTTGGCCCCGCCCTCGCCGAACAGCCGCCACCGTCGGAATACCAGCTCATCGGGCGAGCCGTCCAGGTGCCCGTCGCATCCCTCCATGGGGTGCACGGCCATGGAGTTCCCGATCGTGCGGTTCCCGAACCGGATGGGGCGCCAGAGCGGATCGAGGTCCTCGGTTAGCGGAATATCTTCGTTCAATCCGAGGCGGTCGATATCCTGCTGCAGATCCTCGAGCGAACGGTAGCGAAAATGCTTCGGCATGTCGTCATCCTGTTCCGGTTGAAATCCAGGGCGTCACGCAGTGCGCGGGACGCCGGTGGCTTTATCATACGATCATCGCGGGACGGCACGGTCATCGCGGGACGGCACGGTCATCGCGGGACGGCACAGTCATCACGGGACGGCGTACCATCGACGCAGTACCCGTTCCGCTTCCTTGTTTTGCGGGCTGAATTCAATCCTGTCCTCGGTTACGCGGCTCGCGTCCGGGTACCACTTCCAGATGAACATACCGCGGAACCAGGGCACTCTACCGACAGTCCGGAACAGGGCTTCGTAGGCGTTGACCTGCTCGTCCGGGTCGACCTGGTGGACTTCCGGGTTGACTTCCCCGCGCCGGTTCCGCCTTCTCGGCGGCCACTCCCAGGGCCGGATGGTCGACCCAGGTGAATTCTTGTAACCGACTTCCGTGAAAAGCACGGGTTTTCCGTGCGTATCGGCCAGCCGGCCGATGTTCTCGATATGGGGTTCCCACCCGGACATGATTTCAGTGACGCTCGGTCCATGCCGGTCGGTCAGGGGGAAATAGGCATTGACGCCGATGTAGTCGAGGTGGGGCCACAACTCGACCACGTCGTAATCCCCATGCCAGTTCGCCGCGTAGGTGAGCTTCCCGTTGTAGACCTTCCTGATTTCCGCGATGAGCGACTTCCAGAATCGTGGACGTGACCGCACCGGATTCGAGAGTTCCGTGGCAATGCAGAGGATGTCCATGTCTTCCGCCTGCGCCAGTTCGGCGTAGTGCAGGATGAACGTCCGGTAATCCGCCTCCCACTGCCGCCACTCCTCCTCCGTTGTGAAATCGATCACGCCGATCCAGCCGTCGTCCACGGGCCGGGTCAGCCAGATGTGGGGCTTGAGCATCAACCGGAATCCCAGTTCCCTGGCCTTCCTGGCCGTCGTCCGCAGTCCCTGGTCGGTCTCTCCCCAGAATCGTCCGCGCCGGTTCAACCGCACGGACGGCGTAGTGTGGTTCTCCATCCAACCGAAAGGTGTGAGCGCGAGCCATTCGACGCCCAGTTCGCGCGCCTCGGGGAGGGCGTTTTCCGGCATCTCCCAACGGCCGCCCACCCAGGATACGCCCTTGTAGAAGTTCTCCAGCGCAAAGGGCGGTTCCTGTGCCGCAGCGCGGTCGCACCACAGGACGGCGCATACCAGCATTTGAAGACCGAGGTAACGGATTGGCGTCATGTTGATGGATTGGGGCGTCATGTCGACGAAATCACCGCGGTCAGGCGAACTGGTCCGCCCCCCTTGTGATGAGGCTGCCGAGGTCCTCGCCCCGGCAGATCCGTTCCATGGCGCCGGGCGAGTTGAAGTCGAAAACGTGAATCGGCAGCCCGTTGTCGCGGGCTAGCAGTACGGCCGTCTGGTCCATGACCTTGAGATCGTGCTGGATGACCGAATCGTAGCTGATGACCTTGTACCTGCGGGCATCCGGGTTTTCCCGGGGATCGCTCGTATAGATCCCGTCGGTGCCGTTCTTGGCCGAGAGCAGGACTTCGGTCCGAAGTTCCAGGGCGCGCAGAACCGATGGATAGTCCGTGGTCACGTACGGATTCCCGGTGCCGGCGGCGAGGAGGACGATGCGCCCATGCTCCAGGTGCCGGACGGCGCGGAGCCGGATGTAGGGTTCGGCCACGGTATTGATGGGGATGGCCGTCATGACCCGGACGTCGCCCGCCCCGCGTGAAGTCAGTGCGCCCCGGAGCATCATGCTGTTGATCACGGTCGCGATCATGCCAATGTTGTCGGCCTCCGCCCGCTCGATGCCCCAGTCCTGGCCCAGTTCGCCCTTGAATATGTTGCCGCCGCCCGCCACGATACCCACCTCGACCCCCGCTGCATGAAGCTTCATGACCTCGCTGGCAATGTACTCGATGGCGGCAGGATCGAATCCCCAGGGACTTTGACCCGAAAGCGCACCGCCGCTGAGTTTGACCAATACTCGTTTGTAACGCACGGGGCCTCCTTATCGATTGGCGGAAAGTTGGGCGCTGAAACGGACGGGATAGGCCGCCGCGCCTTCCATTCGTTTGTAGCGCGCGGGGAGGCAGTCCAGTTGCGACGACCTCCTGCGGCCGGCCGAGGACAGATCCGGCATCGGTCCGTCAAGGCGGCCGCTGCGCATGACGCGGTTGAGCAGGGGTTCCCACTCCGGGGATCCGGCCGGTTCGCCCTCCCGGGTTACCCGGTCCTCCACGAACGCCCCATGCCCGTCGCGCCGCCGCCACACCTGCTTGGCATAGGGCCGGGTCTGCTTCCCCTCGCTCAACTTGAATACCGGCCGCGTACCGGAAGGCATTTCCAGCGCGCACAGCTTGTAAACGCCGCTCAGGGCCGGCGCGTCCGGCGAGTTGACCAGTTCGTTGCCGACGCCGAAGAGATCCACAGGTACCCTGGATTCGACCAGCGAAGCGATTCGGAATTCGTTCAGGTCCCCGCTCAGCATAATCCTCGTTTCCGACATTCCGGCCTCGTCCAGGATGGCGCGGACACGCCTCGCCTGTCCGGCCAGGTCGCCGCTGTCGAGCCGCACCCCCTTCAATGAAGGGCCTATCCTGGTCGCCAGCCTGGCGGCCTCGACGGGGTCAAAGGTGTCCAGCAACAGCGTGGTGCTCCCGGGGAAAACGCGATGATAGGCGCGGAAGGCCTCCAACTCGCTTTCGAAAGTCATGATCCAGGAGTGGGCGGCGGTCCCGTAGACGGTGATGCCGAACTGCCGTCCCGCCTCCACGTTGGACGTCCCGATGCACCCCCCGATGACCGCGGCCCGGGCCGCCATCAGTCCCGCCTCGGGTCCGTGGGCCCGGCGGCTGCCGAATTCCACCACGCCCCTGTCCGCCGCGGCTTCGACGATACGCGCCGCCTTCGTGGCCACCAGGGTCTGGTGGTTTACCGTGGCCAGCAGGAAAGTCTCGACGATCTGGGCTTCGATAATCGGCGCCGTGATCCGAATCAACGGCTCGCCGGCGAAAACCACGGTCCCTTCGGGTATGGCCCAGAGATCTCCCGTAAAGCGGAACGAAGACAGGAAATCAAAAAACGCGTCCGGAATGCGTTGAAACGGCGGCAATGTCTTCAGATGGGCGACGTCGTCCGCAGAAAACCTAAGCGCGGACAGATAATCGACGGCCTGCCGCAACCCGGCCGCGACGAGCCAGGACCGTTGTGCCGGCAGGTCCCTGACGAACAACTCGAAGGTGGCTTTTTCCCGGCGTTCGTTCACGAAATAGCCGGCCGCCATCGTGAGTTCGTACAAATCGGTTGCCAGCGAAGGCGACCAGTGTATCGGGCAGGAACCTTTCTGGCCCATGCAGATCCGCCCTCGGCCGGCCCGGAAATCCGGGCGAACCTTCCATCCCGGACGGCCCGGCCGAACAACCCGGCCGAACAACCCGGCCGGCCAGTCTGGCCAAGCTGTCCAGGCTGGCTGCTAAATCTCCGCTTCCAGTTCGACCGGTTCGTCGTACGCCACGCCGTCCACTTCGAATCCGAACAGCTGCCGGAAACCCCGCTTGTAGGCATCGTAGTCGGTCAGGACGCGGAAGTTGTCCGTCGTAATCGTCGGCCACACCGAATCGATTTCCCGCTGAACCGGCCCGACAAGTTCCAGGTCATCGAGGCGGATCCGGTCCTCCCCGTCGAGCGCCGGCGTCCTGCCCGGGCCGATATGGTCGTTGAACAACCGCACCATCTGATGGATCGGATCCTCGTGCAGGCCGCGTTCCCGCATAATACGGTATAGCAGGCTGATGTACAGGGGGACGACCGGGATCGCGGCCGAAGCCTGGGTGATCACGGCCTTGTTCACCGACACCATGGCCCTTCCCCCAACGGATGACCGGAGCCGGCCGTCGATCGCTTTCGTGGTCTGTTCCAGGTGTTCCTTCGCACGGCCGATGGTGCCGCTGCGGTAGATGGGCCAGGTCAGGGCCGGCCCGATGTACGAGAACGGAACGATCCGGGCGCCGTCGGCCAGCAACCCGGCGTCGAGCAGCGCCTCGCACCACAGGTTCAGGTCGTCTCCGCCCATCACACCGACGGTCCCTCGAATGCCCTCCTCCGTCGCCGGCTCCACGGTGACTTCGTTGATGACCTCGCGGTTCAGATCGACGGTCTTTCCCACGTAAGTCTCCCCGATGGGGCTGAGCACGGACTGGTAGGTCTCGCCTGTGTCCGGATCCGTGCGCTTCGGGGAGGCCAGGCTGTAGACGACCAGGTCCACCTGACCCAGCCGGGACGCAACCAGTTCGACGGTCTTCTGCTTGATCTCGTGAGAATAGGCATCCCCGTTGACATTGGCCGAGACCAGTCCGCTTTCCGTCGCGTACCGGTGGTAAGCCGCGGTGTTATAGAATCCCGGCGTACCGCATCGGGTACCGCTGCTCTCGCGTTCGAAAAAAACGCCCACCGTGCCGGCTTCGTACATCGCGCCTGCCGCGATGCGCGCCGCCAGGCCGTATCCCGTCGAAGCGCCGATCACCAGTACACGGAGCGGCCCGGCGCCGTTCTTCTGGCCAACCTGGCCGGCCTGAACGGACCGGGCGGACTGAGCGACCTGTATCTGGGCGTTGACGTTCGAAGCGCAACCGGCGGGATGCGCCGTGGTACAGATAAAGCCCCGGATGCGTGGTTCGACGACGGCCGTGGCCATAGAATCTTTTCCCTTCCCGCATTAAATTGCTTTTTAAATGGGTACCGGCGTCGCGCGCCGGCCGTCAAAGGACATGGCTTCCCCGTACCCGCAGGATGCCGCATGGGTTCTGACCCGGTCGAAATCCCGTCCGATGTCTTCCAGGACGTGAGCATCTGAAGCCGTCGTGATGGAGATCCCGCGACGGGCGCACGCCTCCAGCAGGGGGCGCTCCGGGTAGATCCTGCCCACGGGTTTGCGAAAGCCGGCCGAGCTGATCTCCACGCAGAGGCCCTCCTGGCCGCAAACCTGCTCGGCAAAGGCTTCGTACAGATCCGAGATGTCGCCTTCGGGCATATGTCCCATCACCTTGATCAGATCCGGATGGGACATGGAATCGAAACACCCGGTCTGCACGGCCTGTCCCAGCAGACGGAAGTAGTCCCGGTAGGCCTGGTCCACCGACCTCCGGTCCCACTCTTCCGCGAAAAGGGGCATGTCGAATCCCCAGTCACCGATCCAGTGCACCGAACCCAGCACGAAATCCCAGGGATACCCTCCGACGATCCGTTCGATGACCGGTTCCTTGCCTTCGATGTAATCCATCTCGATGCCGGTCTTGATGGGCAGCCCCTCCCGGCGCGCGGACTGGAGCAGGTCCACGTATTCGTCCATATCGTAGAAGCACTTGTCCACGGCCCAGGGCTTGTCCACGATCTCCCGTGCCTGGACGAAGTGGTACACGTGCTCGGTGATGGCGATTTCCCGCACGCCGTGTTCGGCAGCCGAGGCGGCGAAAAGGCGCATGGTCTCCATCGGATCCGTGCCGTCCGGGCGGGTGTCCTCCGTCCTGCCGAAGGGATAGTAGTTCTCCACGTGCATGTGGTAGTCGAGCATGGTTCAGCCTCGGGCCGCGGGAGGAATCAGCCGCACGAATGCCGGCCGCGAATGCTGGTAATGATAACCAGTGACCGGTCTAAAATCAATCCAATTCTGGGCGGTCCGTATCGCTTGACAGGGCACCGCCGGATTCCTAATTTGCCCGGTGGATCGTCCAGGTTGTCACCCCTGTCCCCATCGCCTTTCCATGGAACAAATGACCCTTTCCCCCGAACCACGCCGAGCGGCGGACGCGATCCGGGACGTAGAATTCAGCATACGCGAGAACGAGGACCAGGTCCAGTGGGACCGGTTTTTTGACAACAGCGGTCCGGTGGAAGTCGAAATCGGGTGCGGCAAGGGACGCTTTATCATCAATTCGGCCATGGCCCATCCGCATATCAATTACATCGGCATAGAACGGGCCCTGCGCTATTTCCGCATCATGAAGGAACGGGTGGTCCGGCGGGATCTGGCCAACGTCCGCCTGTTGCGCGACGACGCGGTGTATTTCGTAGAGCGTTTCATACCCGACGGGGCGGTCTCGGCCTATCATGTTTACTTCCCCGATCCCTGGCCGAAGAAACGGCACCGGAAACGCCGCCTGTTCAATCCACGGTTTCTAGATGAGATCGTGCGCACGCTGGCGGCGGGGGGTACCCTCGATTTCGCCACGGACTACGTCGAATACTACGAAGAGATCCAGGCCCTGCTCGAAGCGACGGACCATTTGGACGCGTTGGGGGAGATTCCCGAACGGGTTAAGGAACTGGGCAGCGATCTGACCAATTTCGAGACGAAGTACACCGCGGAAGGCCGGCCGATTCACCGCGGGGCTTACGTGAAACCCTGACGTACTTGAAACCCTGAACAGAAAGGAAACCATCATGCTGCAGGCAGGCGACCCCGCACCCGACTTCACGATGGAGGCCGACAAGGGCGGACGCGTATCGCTTAAGGAACTGAGGGGCAAGACGGTGGTGCTGTATTTCTACCCGAAGGACGACACCCCCGGCTGCACCCGGGAGTCCTGCGCCTTCAGGGATAACTACCCGTCGTTTCAGGGCCGGGATGTGCTGATCTACGGCGTCAGTTGCGACGATATTCCTTCCCACGAGAAGTTCGCGGCGAAGTACGATCTGCCCTTCCCGCTGCTGAGCGACCCGGACACCTCCGTATCCACGGCGTACGGCGTGTACAAGGAGAAGACGAACTACGGCCGGAAGTACATGGGGATCGAGCGATCGACCTTCGTCATCGACGGGGACGGCCGGATTTCCAGGATCTTCCGCAACGTCAAGGTGGACGGCCACGTCGAGAAGGTACTGGACGAAGTGTCCGGCTGAAGGGCGCTACACTACACCATGTACCTTTTCAGGTGCGCCCGCGCGCGGACGAAGCCTTCTTCTTCCAGCTCCCACGAGCCATAATACCGCCCGTCCTCGTGCTCGATGCTCAGAATGCCGTCGTAGCCGAAGTCTTCGAGTCGTTTCACGATAAGCGCCCAGTCGGCCAGGCCCTCGCCGGGGATGCAGTAACGCCAGCAGCCTTCGCCGAAGGCGACCGGGGAACCGAAGGAAGGCTTGATTCTGCCATACAGGTAAAGGGCTTCCTCGTCGAACACGGTGTCCTTGGCGTGCACGTGGTGGGCCCGGTGTCCGAATTCCATCAGAAAACGCATCGGATCGACGCCCAGCCGGATCAGGTGCGAGGGGTCGTAGTTGATGCCGAAGGAAGGCGACGGGCAGGCCTCGAACATGGCCCGAAGCATCTCGGGCGTGGCGCCGATCCGCTCGTGGTGGGTCGACCCCCCGGGCCAGCCTTCGAGGGCGATGGTCGCCCCGCGGGACTCGGCGAAGTCCACGATGTCGGGCATCGTGCGCTTCCACTGCTGGAAGGTGGCCTCGCGGCCCTGGGCGGCGTCCTCGGGGGCCGGCGCGACGTAGAAGAGGTTGGTAACCCCGTGGTCGACCGCGCGCTGAATGGAATCCCTGGAGGCGTCCAGCGCCTGTGCCCGTTGGCCGGCGTCATCGCTCAGCAGTTCCGTGCCCGCGGCGAGGTCCACCTGGCCGATGGCCACGTCGTGCGCTTCGGCGGTCCGGACCATGTCGCCGTCGATCCTGGACACGTCGATCGTATCGAACCCTTTCTCTGCCATCCACGCGCACACATCTTCGAAGGGCATGGCGTTCAAACGCCCCGTAGTGCGGATCCCCACTCTCATCGAAGCACTCCTTTGCCTTTAGAAATCGTCGTTGACACAACCGCCCGGAAATGTATATGAACCAGCGTGAGGTGGCAAGGCAAAGCAGCCCCTTTTTAGCATGCGAACGTAATCCAGTTCGGCCGGAACGACAGGAAGGATCATTTTGTCCAGGAACGTGCGATTGGCTACGGCCTCCCTGATGGCGGCGCTGACGGCAGTGAGTGCCTATATCAACATACCGATCGGGCCCGTGCCCATCACGATGCAGACCTTCTTCGTCCTGCTTTCCGGCGCCGTGCTCGGAGGCCGCTGGGGCGCCGGCAGCCAGGCCGTCTACGTATGTCTCGGACTCGCCGGCATCCCGGTTTTTGCCGGCGGCATGACCGGGCCGGCTGTCGTGCTCTCGCCCACCTTCGGCTACCTCGTTGGGTTCGTCCTTTGCGCTTTCCTGACCGGAAGTTACCTGGACCGTTTCACCCGGAGCAGCATCCCCCATCTCGTCGCCGGCATGCTGCTCGGTCATGTCGCCATCTTCGGTTGCGGCCTTCTGTACCTCTACGCCTACTTCAACTACTATGCAGGCGTGGAGACCACCTGGCCCGCCACGCTGGCCGTCGGGCTGATCCCCTTCCTCCCCTTCGGACTGGTCAAGCTCGTCCTCGCGGTTTCCGTCGCCCGGACCCTGTCGAAGTATGTCCGGCTGGAAAGCCCGTGAACCGACCGTCCGGTTGCGCGCCTGTATGTACACTCCGGACACCGTAGCCTGCTGTTGGCACCGTAGCCTGCTGTTGACACGCCATCTTCCGTATTGTATAGTCTTTAGTCTGCCGGAATCCTGCGATCTGCGCCGATTCCATCATGCACACGACAGCCACAGGAACAGGTATGAAGAAGGGGACACGATCGGTCCGGTCCGCAAGCGCGCGCGCCGCGGCCCTGTCCGCACGGGGCCGTACCATCGCCGGCGTCAAGGCGCTGACCGCGCGGGGACGTCTCGTCGCCGCCGCGGCCTGCCTGGTGGGGTTCATCTGCTGCTTCCTGCCGGCCGCCGTTTTGACCGGCGCCGTCCCCCTGGTCAATTCCATCGGCAAAAAAATGCCGCCGGACGCGGCGCCCCTGGACCAGCAGGTGTTCCGCTATACGCTGGTCGAGCCGCTGACCTTCGATGTCAGTATCAACATATACGAAGGCCAGGGAGCGCTGACCCTGTTCGAACGCCTGGTCATGCTCGACAAGAACCTGGAGCTTGTCGGGGCCGCGGCTTCCTCGTGGGAACAGTCGGCCGACGGCCTGCGCTGGACGTTCAAACTCCGTCCCGACGGGAAGTGGAGCGATGGCCGCACGGTCACGGCACACGACTTCGAATACACCTACAAGCGATTCCTCGATCCGGCCGTAGCGAGTCCCTACGCCTTCTTCTACTACGAAATCAAGGGTGCCCGTCCGTTCAACCAGGGCAGTGTGACCGACCCGTCGACCGTGGGCGTGCGGGCCCTGGACGACTTCACGCTGGAGATCGAAACGGAGAAGCCCTGTCCCTATCTGCCCTTCATCGTGGCGTTCACCGGATCGGGACCTGTACCCCGGTGGCAGGTCGAAAAGCACGGGGTACGATGGAGCGAGGCGGGAAACCTGGTAGCCAACGCGAGCTACACCCTCTCCGAATGGCAGAAGGGCAGGCAGGCCACGCTGGCCCTCAATCCCTACTATACCGGTCCCCACAAAGGGTTTCTCGAGAAGATCGTCCAGATCTTCACCACGGGACACCCGGGCACCCCGCCGTACGAGAACGACGAGATCGACTATCTCAGGGTCCTGCTGACCGACCTGCCCTTCATCGAAAACCATCCGACCCTGAAATCCGAGCTGTCGTACTACGCCTTTCCTGAGACCTGGTATCTCTTCTTCAAGACCAGCGAGTCACCCTTCGACGATGTCCGCGTGCGACGCGCAATCAGCCACGCCATCGACCGCGAGGTGTTATGCAACGTCGTTCTACGCAATACAGGCGTGCCCGCCTACTCCATGCTCCCGCCCAATTTTCCCGGAAGTGCGGACGCGTCCATCGGGTCCGTCCAGGCCTATGATCCGGACCGCGCCAGGGCCCTGATGGCCGAAGCGGGTTATCCGGGTGGCAAGGGATTTCCAACGATCGATTTCTGGATCGGCAAAACCAACCCCCAGATCAGTTACACCGCCCAGGCCGTGCAGGCGATGCTGGCCAATACCCTGGGACTGAGACTCCGCATGCGGGGATCGGAAGACAAGGTATACAGGGACAATATGTACGAATGGAACATTCCAATGGGCCTGGGAGGATTCAATGCCGACTATCCCGATCCGAACAACCTGCTCGGTATGGTTTGGCGGTCGCAGCCGCGGGGTTTCGGGAGGCAGGACTGGCGCAACGACGACTTCGACCGGCTGATCGACGCGGCGGCGCATGAAATGGATCACGACAATCGCATGGGCATGTACCGAGATGCGGAGCGTCTGCTCGTGGAAGACGTGGGCGGCGCGTTTCTCTATCACAATCTGACGGTGGATCTGCGGAAACCCTACCTGAAAGGGCTCGAAGTCAACAAGTTCGGGTACGCAATGTTCTCCTGGATCGGTATCATGCATACGAAAATGTACATCGCCAGGCACTGAAGACGTCGGCACTCAAGGCGCCGGCACTGAGCAAGATCGATCGGAAGGAGCACGCGGAACTTGAACGGCGAAGAGGTTTTAACCGAAGACATCGTACGGCAGTTTCAGGAAGACGGCGCGGTATGCATACGGCAGGCCTTCGATCCGCACTGGGTGTCCGTCGTGGAGGCCGGCGTGTCCCGCAACCTGGCCGAGCCCAGCGATTACGCGGGTACCCTGAAGGCAGGAGAGGCGGACCGGGGCGGGTTCGTCGACGACTACTGCAACTGGCAGCGGATTCCCGAGTACCGCGACTTCGTGTATAAGTCGCCCGCGGGCGCCATGACGGCGCGGCTCATGGGATCGCGGAGTTCCGTTTTCTATCACGAACACCTCCTGGTCAAATGGCCCGGCACGCTCAAACGGACGCCCTGGCACCACGACCAGCCCTATTACCCGGTAAACGGCCGCCAGAACGTATCCCTGTGGATGCCGCTGGACCCCGTTTCAAAAGCGTCCTGCGTGCAGTTCGTCCGGGGTTCCCACGACTGGAACCGCTGGTTCGTACCCCGCAAGTTCGCCACGGAAAGCAATTACGCCATCGAGGACGCATCCGCTAAACCCATGCTCGAAGACCGGCCCTTCGAGGACGTGCCGCCCATCGACGAAAACCCGGAAGACTACGAGATCCTGGCGTGGGACATGGAACCCGGCGACGTCATCGCATTCCACATGTGTACGCTGCACGGCGCGGCGGGCAACCAGTCCCTCACCGATGCGCGCCGCGTCCTGGCCACCCGCTGGCTCGGGGACGACGCCCGGTTCGCGACCCGGCCCTGGGAGATTTCCCCCACGGAAACCGGAGGGCTCGCCCCGGGAGACCCCATGGCCTGCGATCTGTTTCCCCGGGTCTGGTCCGCATGACGGAGCACAAGAAATGAACCACCTGCTGACGAGCGAACAGATTGCCTCCTACCGGGAAAACGGCTTTCTCATCCTGGAAGATTTCCTGAACGAATCGGAACTGGAAACCTGGCGGTCCGCGGTGGATGAGGCGGTCGCGCTACGGGACCGGAACCGGCTGCCCCAGGGGTCCTACCACCTGGCCAGGAAGGTAACGGCGGACGACGAAGCCGTATTCCGGCAGCGGATCAACCTGTGGATGGATCACGAAGGCGTCCGCTCATTGATGCTGGATGGCCGGCTGGGCAAGATGGCGGCCGACCTGGAGGGGGTCGACGGGATCCGGATCTGGCACGACCAGGTACTGACCAAGCTGCCCTGGGCCAATCCCACCACGTGGCACCAGGACAATACCAAGTGGTCCTTCGCGTCGGAGCACGCCATCACCATCTGGGTCGCCCTGGATGAAGTCACCGTTCAGAACGGCTGCATGTTCTTCATGCCCGGTTCACACAGGAAGCGGCGCGACGACTTCCCGGCGGCAGGGAACCAGGTGGGGGCCATGTTCGACGCCTACCCCGATCTCGGCCGGATGGACCCCGTGCCCGTCGTCATGCAGGCGGGCGGATGTTCCTTCCACAACGGGCTGATCGTGCATGCCGCCAACGCAAACATGACGCCCCATCCGCGCCGCGCCTTCACCTGCGCCTACATGCCCGACCACAGCACGTTCAACGGCATCCCCAACGTGCTTCCGAACCGGATCCTGGACACGATCGAAATAGGTGACCCGCTGGATGACGATACACAGAACCCGCTCATTTACTCCAATGAAGTTTCCTGATCAAATATGGCAAACTTAACGAACCGCCTAGTCCGTGTGTGAGGAGGTATATCGATGAACAGGCTAACCGTCCTGCCGTTATTCTGCCTGGTTCTACTCGCCGGGATGATCCCCCGGACAGCAGCAGCGCAGGACTTCGAATACTGGCCCGGTACCGAGTACGATCCCGCGGTGCCCACCGCTGAGGAGGTCCTGGGCTACCGGATCGGGGACCGGATCACGCCCCACGCGGGGCTGATGAAGTACCTGGAGGCGCTGGAGTCGGCTTTGCCCGGCCAGGTGCGCATGCTCGAGTACGCCCGGTCCTGGGAAGGGCGGAAGCTGGTGTATGCTTTTGTAGGGTCGCCGGAACGGATCGGCGCGCTGGCGGAGGTCAGCGCGGGAATGAAACGGCTGGCCGACCCGAGAATAACGCCCCGTGCGAACGCCGACAGCCTGATCGCTTCGCTGCCGGTGATCGTCAACCTGAGCTACGCCGTCCACGGCAACGAGATCTCCCCCGGGGATGCCGCGCTGCTCACGGCCTACCACCTGCTGGCGGCGCGCAACGACCCGGTCGTGGACCGTATCCTCGAAGAGACGATCGTGATGATCGACCCGGTCCAGAATCCGGACGGACGGGACCGGTTCGTCCATAATTACGAGATCTCCGAAGGCCTGGAACCGAACGCCAGTCCCCTTGCGGCCGAGCACAATGAACCGTGGCCCGGGGGACGGACCAACCACTACTACTTCGATCTGAACCGCGACTGGATTTCGCTGAACCATCCCGAGACCCTGGGCCGGGTGAAGATCCTGCAGGACTACTACCCGCCCGTATTCGTCGACCTGCACGAGATGGGTTCCAACGCGACCTACTACTTCGCGCCGGAGGCGATACCCTACAATCCGCACCTGGCCCGGGACCAGCGCGAGAATCTCCAGCTCTTCGGCAGGAACAACGCGAAGTGGTTCGATCACTACGGGTTCTCCTACTTTACCCGGGAGATCTTCGACGCCTTCTACCCGGGTTACGGCGCCAGCTGGCCGTCCTACTACGGCAGCGTGGCCATGACCTATGAACAAGCATCGGCCCGGGGACTCGTCGTCCGGAGAAGCGATGCGTCGGTGATGCACTTCAGGGACACGGTCCGGCACCACTTCGTCGCGTCCATCGCCACCAGCGAAACGGCCGCGATCCACCGGGAGAAACTCCTGGCGGACTTCTACGCCTACCGGCAGTCCGCGATCGAGGAAGGCCGCAGCGAGGACATCAGGTCCTACATCCTGCCGCGCAGACCGGACGGCAACACCTCGGGCGTGGACAAGCTGGCGTGGCTCATGGCCTACCACGGCGCGGAGGTGCAGCAGGCCGGATCGGCATTCCGGTCGGGTGGCGAGACCTATCCCGCGGGCAGTTACGTCATTTCCCTCGCCCAGCCGGCCAAGCGCCTGGTACGCACGCTCCTGGACCAGCACGTTCCCATGGATGACGACTTCATCGAGGAGCAGGAGCGCCGCAGAAGCAAGGGCATGGGCGACCAGATCTACGACGTGACCGCGTGGTCCTTTCCGCTGATGTACAACGTGGAGGCCGTAGCCGTGGATCGGACGGTCGAAGGGGACCTCGCCCTGGTCGATCCCGCCATGATCCCTCCGGGTTCGATCCAGGGAGGACGGGCGGAAGTCGCCTACCTGGTACCCTGGGGCACCCAGGCCGCCGGTCGCCTGCTGGCCGCGTCCCATCGGGCCGGGCTCAGGGTGTTCAGCACCGACCTGGCCTTCGTGCAGGGAGACCGTCGCTATCCGACCGGCACACTGATCTTCAAGGTCAAGGACAATCCGGATCACCTGCACGAGACCCTGTCGCGCATCGCCGCTTCCTCGGGGGCGGAGGTCATCGCGACGGACACCGGCTGGGTCGATGAAGGACCCAACTTCGGCAGCAACAACGTGGTCTTCATGCGCAAGCCGCGTATCGCCCTCGCGTGGGACAGGCCCACCCGCGCGTACAACGCGGGCGCCACCCGTTTCGTTGTCGAACGCCAGATCGGGTACCCGGTAACGGTCATCCGGACGCGCCAGCTCGCTACGGCCGACCTGAGAGACTTCGACGTGCTGCTGCTCCCTGATCCCGGATTCGGCGGCACCTACGGCACCGTGCTCGGCGAACGGGGAGCCCGCCGTATCAGGGAATGGGTGCGCGCCGGTGGCACGGTGGTCGGACTGGGGGCCGGCGCCACGGCTTACCTGGCGTCAGAATCGGCCGGCCTGCTTTCGACGACCAGGGAGGACGAAGCCGAAGAAAACGGCGACGGCGGCAATGGCGAAACCGGTGACGGAAGCGCTTCCGGACGCATTTTCGAGACGGAAGATGAATACCTTCGGTCTTTGAATCCCGATGATCCCGCACCGCCGTCCACGCAGGGCGTGCTCCTCAAGGCCGGGCTCGATCCGGACCACTGGCTGGCCGCCGGCAGGGACCGCACCGTGAACGCCCTGGTCAGCGGCAGCTCGATCTTTACGCCGCTCAAGACCGACGCGGGCAATAACGTGGCCGTCTACCTGGGTCCCGGCGAAGTCCTCGCCAGCGGTTTCGCCTGGGAAGGGAGTACGGCACAGTTGGCCTACAAACCCCTGCTCATGGAAGAGCGGCACGGCCGCGGCCTGGCCATCGGATTCACGGCAGACCCGAACTTCAGGGCCTACATGGACGGTCTGAACATCCTGTTTATGAATGCGATATTTCGCGGTCCTGCCCACGCGGGGGCGGCCGTGACGGAGTAGCACGACAGGGACGAACGCGGCTGCAACAGAAAGGCGGTACGAAGCATGACCTCCATTCCCATGCGCAACACCCCGCCGGAACATGGCATCAGGGTACCGTACGAAACCCATTTGGCGTTCATCAAGGAGCTATTCGTCTCGGCCGGCATGGACGGTGATGAAGCAGGGCTGATGGGCAGGATTCTCGCAACGGCCGACAAGCGCTGCATATACAGTCACGGCACGCACCAGGCCCTCGGGTACCTGCCGAAGCTCCGCGACGGCGACGTGAACCCGCGTCCCAACGTGACGACGGTACGCGAATCGGAGACCGTACGGGTGCTTGACGGGGACGGGGGCATGGGGTATGGCCCGTCCCACCGGGGCATGGAGACCGCCATCGAAAAGGCGCTGGCCCATGGGCTCGGCGCGGCTGTCACGCGCAACCACTACCACTTCGGCGCGGCCGGAAACTATTCGCGCATGGCCCTCGAGCACGGGTGCGTGGGTTGGGCGCTGTCCACCCACCGCGTCGCTCTCGACCCCGATAACGTGATCATGTCCGCAAGCGGCGGCTCACCCATGAGCCTGGCCTTTCCCACGCGGAACCAGCCGCCCCTGGTGCTCGACATGGCCGCGGTATTCATGAGATACAAGGACGAACTCTTCCAGGAACACTTTGCCCTGTTCGCCAAGAGCCTGGGTCTCGCGGTCGCCCTGCAGGCGCTCGGTGGCATCCTGGCCGGCATCTGGAAGCCCGAATTCCAACCGCCACGCACAAAATGGGAATCCAACCAGGGCGCCTTCCTGCTGGCCATGAAGATCGATCATTTCATGGATCTGGACGAGTTCGAGCAGACCCTGGACGACTTTGTTTCGAAGGCGAGGAAAATGAAGCCGTTCCCGGGCATGCCCCACGCGGAACTGCCCGGCGGCATGGAGTGGCGGTGGGAAAGGGAGAACGAGGCGAAGGGCGTGCCGCTGAGTGACGACCACCGCAATAAACTGGAAGACATCGCCCGCGAATTCGACGTAGAGCCGCCCTACGAGGCGTACGAATCCACGCGGTTCTGAATCTGTTTTACTAAGATGTGGTCCAGGGGGCGGATTCTCCTGGCGCGATCAGGATGAGGCAGGCGGGCGGTCGAACCAGGTTTCGTGCACGCGTAGCCACTCCAGGCCGTTCGGCTTCTCATCATTGCGGCGGAAGACCGCGGTGCTGTGCCTCGAAGTGGTCTCACTGCCCTCCGTCTGCCATTCCTCGTATTCCGCGACGATGAGTGCCCGGTCTTCCTCCAGCACCCGTACGTTCTCGATCCAGATACGGATGCCCTGACGGCCGCTGTGGGCGTCATAGAGGCCTTTCAGCAGCGGTCCGCGTACCACTTTGCTACCCTGCGGCATGACGATGACGAAGGCCTCGCCGAGGGCCGTATCGATTCGGTCGAAGGCCTCCGCGGTCCTGGGGACGCGGCCATTGAACCAGTCTTCGAAACACCGGTGCAATGCGTCGATTTCGTTTTGGCACGCTTCCTGTATATTCATAGGGGATCCCTAAATCACCGGCCAACCTTGAAGCCGACCATGGCGTAGACGGCCGCCGTACTCACGCCCTTCTCCAGGTTGATGTATCTGCCCTCGATCCCTACGGACAAGGGACCGAGGGACGCCCCGATCAACAGACCCGGCTGCGCGTAGTAGGTATTCGTCGTCGTCGTGGTGGCCGTCCGCGTATCATCGTTTCGGGTCACCGTCTGCTCCGAGTCCTGCGCCCTTCCCACGCCGATCATCGCGCGCACCAGGATGGGAGACGACACCAGCGTAACGCCCGCGTCCACACCGTACAACAGCAGGGATTTCTCACCCTCGTCCTCCGTTTTCGCCACATGATAGGTCGCCCTCGCCCCTACGTGAACGGTCCGGATGCCCGTCGGCAGGTTGACGACCAGGCTGCCGCCCCCGCCCCGCTCGTATTCCTCGACGGCCTGACCGCCGTGAAAGGCGATTTCCGCACCCTGGCCATGGACGGAACCCGTAACCGCGGCAAAGACGACAACACACAGAATCAAGCCGATCTTTCGAGACATCCTCAAGTCCGTTTACTCCGGTGGAAGTTCCTCGCGGCCATGCCCGTGGACCCGACCAGCAATATAACCCGGACTTGCCCGGCAAGTCCACCGGGATGTGACCGGCGCTTCGTTTGCTGTCGGCGGGGGACATGTAATCCGGATGGCCGGACCACGGCCTAGAACTCGTAGGCCGTCTCCAGGGGCAGACCTTCTTCGATGGCCCGGCGCGACCGGATTTCCTTCTCCTCGAGCTCGCCTATCTTCTGAATCACTGCCGTCAACGCTTCAGCCGGGAAGGCCATAACGCCGTTCACGTCGGCGGCGACCACGTCACCGGGCGAGATTTCGATCCCGCCGCAGGTCACGGGCACATTGGAGGCCACGGGACGTATGACCGAACCGGGGCCGTAAAGACAGGTGCCCGCCGCGTAGACGGGCAATCCGACTTCCTCCATCCCCTCGATGTCCCGGCAGCCGCCGTCGGTTACCAGCCCGGACAGGCCCTGCTGCCTGCAGGAGAGCACGATCACGTCGCCGAACATGCTCAGGATTTCCGTGGTGCCGCAGGCCGTGACCCAGATCGAACCGGGAGCGGCCTCATCGACCGGCCGGAATACATGGGCCCGGATATCGTCCCGCGTTGTCGGTATGTCGCTTTCTTCGTATTTCGTCGTCACCGCCGGACCGGCGATGGTGCCCCTGGCCGGGAACATCGGACGCACGGCGCGGGACATGGCCAGGCGGGTGCGGTCGAAACCGAGCCGGGTCAGCGCGTCCATGATGAGGGGCGTGGGTGTGTTCCGGAGGGCCAGGTAGGGATCTTCGTCGCCGACCGGGTCGCGGTTCCCCTGGTCAGCCTGGGTGTCCTGGGCGGCGTGGGCGGCGTGGGCGGCGTGGGCATCCTGGGCGGCGTGGGCGCTGTATAAACCGGCGAGGCCACCCGCGGCCGTCGCGGCCATTCCGGTTTTCATGAACCCCCTGCGGGACAGGCTGCGGTTGAATATCGTCATTTTGTACTCCCGGGCGTTGAGGATGTGGGCCGTAAACCGGTACCGGTCACGGCGTATGCGTTCGAATCGAACGCGCGATTAATCGGTTGATACCACGAATATCCGCGTCTATAATGAATGAACCCGGCCGCAAACCAACTCGCTATTTGGCCGGACGGAAGACCGCAGGACTGTCCTTCCTGATCCCCTGCGGACTACAGGATATTCCCGAAACGCGGAGTGCGCGATGAAATACCTTACCTATTCCGGAAACAACATCATACACGCCGAACTGCCTGACGAGGGGTCGGTTTTCTTTCCGCCGCCGCCGCTGCCGGGCATTCCAAACAAAGACATTCCGGACCGGGTCAGGGCGGCCTTCGAATCCCCCCTGGACATGCCGCCCCTCGAGGAACTCGTCGACGCGAACAGCCGGATCCTGATCGCCTTCGACGACAACTGCCAGCCCTTTCCGGCTACCGCGCCGCCCGACATCCGCCAGCTCGCCATCGAGACCCTGCTGGAAATGCTATACGGTTACGGGGTGAAGCAGGAGAATATCGAGCTCATGTGCGCGGTCGCGCTGCACCGCAAGATGAGAACCCACGAAATGGCCGCCATGCTGGGCAAGCGGATCATGAAGGCCTTCCACCCCAGCCAGCTAGTCAATTTCGACGCAGAAGACCCGGACGACATCGTCGTGCTGGGCACCACCGACCACGGCGAGCCGGTGGAGACCAGCCGCAAGGTCGTCGAGAGCGACCTGGTCATCTACGTGGACTCCATCCAGATTCCCCTGAACGGCGGACACAAGTCCGTGGCCGTCGGACTGGGCACCTACAACAGCATCGCGCCGCACCACGCGCCGCAGATGACCGCGGAGAAGCCCCATGTCATGCAGCCCGAGGGTTCCGACATGCACGGCTCCATCGAGCGCATCAGCCGCGTCATCCTGAAGCACACCCGCATCATGGTCCTCGAAGCGGCCATGAACAACGCGTCCTATCCCCCCATGATGCGCTACTTAAGCAAACCGTCGGAGCGATGCAACCTGTTCGAGAAGATCCTGAAGGCCACGACGCCCGCGTCCATGAGCATGCTTCCCGAATCGGTGCGCTTCCGGGTTTTCAAGGGCATCCAGAGCGCTTACCTGCCCGTTGAAATCAACGCGGGTTCCATAGACGCCGTGCACGAACCGACCCTGCAGACCCTGAAGGACCAGCTGCTGGTGACCACCGACCATCAGCACGATACGCTGGTCTTCGGCCTGCCCGACCTGAGTCCCTATTCCGTCGGCACGCGGATCAACCCGGTGCTGGTGCTGAGCGATGTGCTCGGTTACGTCTTCAACTGGTTCTACAACAAGCCCTTCGTCAAGCCGGGCGGCGTGGTCATCATCCTGAACCCGGTCTTCGAATTCTTCCATCCCGAGTACCACGTCGCCTACGAGAAATTCTGGAACGAGGTGCTGCCCGAGACCCAGGACCCCTTCGAGATGCAGTCGGGGTTCCAGGAGCAGTTCGCCCGGGATCCGCACCTGGTCGACTGCTACCGGAACCGCTTCGGCCACCACGGATTCCACCCCTTCACGGTGTGGTACTGGGCGACCTATCCGCTGAAATACCTGTCCCGAGTGATTCTGGCCGGACCCAAGACCGATTTCGCGGCCAAAAGGCTGGGGGTCTCCTGGGCGCCCGACCTGGAACACGCCCTGGGACAGGCCCGTGAGGTCACCGGCGGAAACGACGTGGTGGCCCTGACCATCCCGCCCTTCATGTACATGCAGGTGAACGACGGAGCGGCCGGCTAGCCCAACGTGGCGCGCAGTTTTCCCACCAGGTCTGGCGACGGCGTAAAGGGCAGCGAAACGACCGCCCGGTTCAGCGCGCTTTCGTATATCCCCAGTATCACGCTGAAGTCGCTCAGCGCCGACACGATGTTCAGCGGGTGAACGGCCGCGTCGTCTTCAAGCCAGTCGATCATGGCCTCGGTCATGGCCGCCTGGCCCAGGATGTCTTCCTCGGCATAGACGTGTTCCCCGCGCTCGTAGACGTCGTCGATCCTGGACTCCCAGTCGTGCATGGTCCAGTGCACGAAGCCCCGGTCCCCGTACACCGCGATCCGCTTGTGGACGTTGACGGAATCGCCTGGTATGACGCGGGGGGCGACGGCGCCGCAACGCAGCAGGGCGCTCACGCCGTTGTCGTAGTCGATGATCCCGGTGCACTCGTCAGGCGCGTAGTGGTGTCTGGTGGTTTCAGCCAGCCCATCCGCGCCCGAGACCTGCCCGAACACGGCGACCGGCGCCGCACCGGGGTTGAAGGCGCCGATGGCCTGCAACGCGTGCGTGCCCTGGTAGGCCGGGTTCATGCCCGCACTGGCCTCGATGAAGCGCAGGTTCCCGATTGCGCCATCGCGCACCTGCTGTTGCAACCGGCCGCGACGCGGGTGGAAGTGCAACTGGTGGTTGACGGCGATCTTGACCCGGGCCGACCGCGCAAATGCCTGTATAGCCAGGAAGTCCTCTCCCTGTATGGCCAGGGGCTTTTCGACCAGCACACCCGGGACACCCGCCGATTCCGCCGATTCGAAGATCTCCAGGCGTACCGAGGGCGGTGTATTCACGTGGACCAGGTCGGGTTTCTCCCGTTCGAACATCTCGCGGTAGTCCGTGTACCTTGCGGGCACGCCGAATTCGGCTGCGAAGGCGTCGAGCCTGTCCCGCCGCCGGGTCGAAACGGCGGCCAGCCGGCCCCGGGTTACGTGTCCATAGGCCTCGGCCAGCCCACGGGCCCGCCCGCCGCCGACGCCGATGATCGCGCATTTGATCATGTTGATGCCCAGGGCTGGATGACGACCTTCGCGCACGCGCCCGATACCTGCGTTTCCCATGCGCGCTGGACCTCATCTATGGGATAGAGGTGGGTGTTGAAGCGGTCCAGTTTCTCCCGGTTTTTCGCGATGACGCCCATGATGTCGAGAGCGCCCTTCATGTTGTAATGCCAGGATCCCTTCAGATCGATGCCTTTGCGTAACATGTCGGGACTCACGACCAGCCGCGTTTCCGCCCCGCTTTCGCCGACGAAAGCGAGGCTTCCCCTCCGGCGAAGCGCGTCGATGCAGAGCCTGTGGGCCGCCGGCGACCCCGAGCAGTCCACGGCCCGGTCCACGCCGATCCCGCCGGTCAGGTCGCGTATCCGTTCCAGCGCGTCCTCATCCCCCGGATCGATGACGTGCGCGGCGCCCAATTCCATGGCCTTCGCCTTTCTGTAGGGATGGGATTCCACGGCGATGACCTCGGCCCCGAGATGAGACGCGCCGATCACCCCGCCCAGGCCCACCGGCCCCATGCCGGTAATCAGCACGGTGTCGCCGCCCCGGACCTGGAGGCGGTCGAAAGCGCCGTAGGTCGGTCCCAGTCCGCAGCAGGCCATGGCTCCGTGTTCATAGGACATGTCATCGGGAATGGGCGTCAACAGCCAGTCCGGTTTGAGCATGTACTGTGCGACGGTCGCCCTGCCTTCGGCCGATCCGGTGAATGCCTCGAAGTCCACGTTGTTTTCGCAATGGATGTAATCCCCGGAGCGGCAAAGGGCGCAACCGCCGCAGGGATACCCGGGCATGACCGCTACCCGGTCTCCCGCCTCGACCCGGCAGGGCTGCGCGACCTCGACCACCTCGCCGGACGCCTCGTGACCCAGGTAATCTTCCGTTCGGCCCGCCGCGAACCCCTTGAACTCGTTGCAGAGCGGAGCCGCATGAATCTTGATCAGTACCCAGTTTTCCCGTGGCTTCGGAACGTGGGTCTCCACGACGCCGCCCTGGTTGCGACCGAGTATCACGGCCCTCTTCATAGGGGGATTCCTTAAAGGGGATTCCTGAGGACACAATCTTTGTTCATATTGAAGTACGGTTTCGAGCAGAGCATGCATATTCCAAGCCGCAATATAACGTCCGTCCGATCTTGACGCAACATACCGCAGGCTGTTACTTGGTAAGTCAATGAGCAGACTCTACCACAACGAATCCGGTCGTGTCATCCCTTCCCTGTGCGAGGAACTTACGCGGTTCCGGCGCGTCCGCGTCATCCTGAATCTTCCGGCCACCGGATCCGACGCAACCCTGTACATGCTGGTCCGGCCCCACCGGGTCGGCGACAACCCACTGCACTGGTCCGTCAACGGGATCGGCCAGGTAGCGATCCGGGCCGGGGAGGATCTCCATTACAAATGGTACGAACGTACCGTGAAATCCGGCGACCTGCGCGACGGGGACAACACGGTGGAGCTGTGGGCCGATGACGTCGCGATGACGGGATGGTCGCTCGCGCTGGAGGCGGGCGGGGCCTCGTCGAACAGCGCGCTGACCGACGACGGCGGCGCAAGGTGGCGTTCGCACCGCCTGGGCTACCTGAACGCGGTCAGTGGAAACTACTGCGTGCGCATGCGGCTGGCGGAAGGCCACGACGACCCGCCACCGGACATGGCCTGGGAATCCGCAGGCCACCCCAGGGCGCTGTCGATGCGTGACCGGATTCCCCGCCGTATCGCGAACGGCAGCGATCTACTGACCCGAGTGAGGGCGCTTTCCGCGTGGATTTCGACAAGCTGGGAGCATTCGGGATCCCGCCGCGGGACGGCATACGCGCCGTGGGACGCGGAGACCATACTCGCGTGGGGCGAAAGCCGGCAAGGCCACAACGGCGAAAGTTCCATCACCATGTGCGTCCACTATGCGGTGGCCTTCGTCAGCGCCTGCCAGGCGCTTGGTATCCCGGCACGCTGCGCCGCGCTGATGGGTACGCCGAACAGCTATGAAGGCCATTTCGTGGCCGAAGTCTGGTTCGACGATTGCCGGAAGTGGGTGATGGTGGACCCCAACATCGACGCGATGATGTTTCGCGGCGGAGAACCCCTCTCCATCCCGGAGATCCAGGAGCTGGACGGCGGACTGGCCCCCTATATCGAATGGGGCAGCGGATCGAAATTCCAGCGGACGTTCTCCCATATGCGGAGTTTCATTCGAGATAGCCTGTTGCGGGGCGTGTGCTTCCGACACAGGAGCATCTGGCCTCGGGCCGACTTTTTCTCCCATCCCGAACTGACGCCGCCGGGGCATGGTTCCGTGTCCTACTGCGAGACCGACCTGGTCTGGTCGGAACCGGACCTGGAGACGGGTTTCGGCATGTTCAAGTACTTCGCGCCGGCCGCTTACTTTACAGCGCCACCCGAAAAGGCGGTCCATGCCTGATCTGATCACGAGCGAGGAGATGCTGATCGACCGGATGACGGCCCCTTCGACGGCCGTCGTCGAGGCCGTATCGGAACTGGAAGGCGACGTGGTGATTCTGGGCGCCGGCGGGAAGATGGGGCCGACCCTGGCGGAACTTCTCGTGCGGGCCGGCGCGAAGCGCGTGATCGGTGTCTCCCGGTTCAGCGACGCACGGGTAGGTGCTTACCTGGAAAAAGCCGGCGTCGAAATCGTTCGGGCGGACCTGCTCGACGAAAAGGACCTGGCCCGCCTGCCGGATGCGCCGAATGTCCTCTTCCTCGCGGGGTTCAAGTTCGGCGCCACGGGCAACTCGCCGATGACCTGGGCGATGAACGCCTGGCTGCCGGGCCGGATCATGCGCAGGTACGCCGGATCCCGCGTCATTTACGTGAGTTCGGGCAACGTGTATGCCTATACCCCGGTCGCTGAGGGCGGCGCAGACGAGGACGGCGAGATCGGACCGGTGGGTGAATACGCCCAGTCGCGCCTGGGTGGGGAACGCATCGCGGAACACCTGTGCCAGGAACAGGGAACGCCCCTGGTGATCGTCCGGCTGTTCTACGCCACGGAACTGCGGTACGGCATCATCCACGACCTCGGCAGAAAGATCCACGACGGCGTGCCGATCGACCTGGACATGGGCCATGTAAACCAGATCTGGCAGGGAGACGCCAACCGATACCTAGCCCGTCTGTTCCCCCTGTGCAGCAGTCCCGCCACGATCCTGAACCTGACGGGACCGGATGTCCTTTCCGTCCGGTCGATGTCCGGAATGCTCGGACGCCGGTTGGGAATGGAGCCGGATTTTACCGGCCGTGAAAGCGATACGGCGCTGCTTGGCAACGCCCGCAGACTGTTTGACCGGCTGGGCGAACCGGAGATCCCGCCGGAAAGGATCGCGGACTGGGTCGCCCACTGGATCCGCATCGGTGGCCGAAGCCTGGACAAACCGACCGGGTACGAGTCGCGCAGCGGGCGTTTCTGATCGAAGCGTACCAACGCTGGAGAATAGCCATGCAGGACGCAATGCCCCCGACGGTCCGATCGGCCATGGGGCGAGGCGTGGTCATCCCGGCCAATCCGCTGGCCGTAACGGCGGACCGGCGACTGGATGAACGGCGCCAGCGGGCCCTTACGCGTTACTACATCGCGGCCGGGGCCGGTGGACTCGCCGTAGGCGTCCACACGACCCAGTTCGAGATCCGGGACCCCGCCCACGGTCTCTACGAACCGGTACTCGGCCTGGCCGCGGAGGTCTTGGACCAGGAGGCGGCGACAGACTTCATCCGGATCGCGGGTATCTGCGGACGGACGGGCCAGGCGACCGGCGAGGCGGAAGCGGCTCGGTCGCTCGGATACCATGCCGGCCTGCTCAGCCTGACCGCCATGAGCGGCGCCTCGGAGGACGAACTCATCGCGCACTGCCGCGCCGTGGCCGACGTCATTCCCGTCATGGGTTTCTACCTGCAACCCGCGGTCGGCGGACTGGTGCTTCCCTACCGTTTCTGGCGGCGGTTCGTCGAACTGGAAGGGGTGGTGGCCATCAAGATCGCGGCGTTCAACCGGTACCACACGCTCGATGTGCTGCGGGCCCTCGCGGAGTCCGGAAGACAGGAGGAAATCACGCTTTACACCGGCAACGACGACAACATCGTGATGGACCTCCTTACCGAACACGTTTTCCGGTGCGCGGACGGAAGCCGGTCCGTACGGTTCAAGGGTGGACTGCTGGGACACTGGGCCGTCTGGACCCGAGGCGCGGTAGCGTTGCTTCGGAAATGCCAGGATGCCTCCTCGTCCGGCGAACCCGTACCCCAACACCTGCTGACCCGCTCGATCGAGGTCACGGACTGCAACGCGGCCTTCTTCGATCCGGCTCACGGTTTTGCCGGGTGCATCCCCGGTATTCACGAGGTGCTGCGCAGGCAGGGCCTGCTCGAAGGCACGTGGTGCCTCAATCCCGATGAGACGCTGTCGCCCGGCCAGTACGAGGAAATCAGCCGGGTATACTCGGCCTATCCCCATCTCAACGACGACCACTTCGTCGCCGAACACCGGGACGACTGGCTCCGGTAAGCGGGGCGGAGAAGCGCAACAGCATACGGAGCGGAACATGAAGATCACCCGCATCGAAGCCATCCCCATCGAGGTGCCCCTCAAGCAGGGCATGACCACGAAAACCGCCCATGGCGAACACATCGTCTCCCCCTATGTCATCCTCCGGGTCCACACGGACGAGGGGCTGACCGGACTGGGAGAGGCCACGGTCGCGCCGCGCTGGAGCGGGGAAACGTCCACCTCGTGCGCCGCCGCGGTGCAGGACCTGGTGGACCCCGCGCTCAAGGGCGAGGATCCGGCGGACGTGAACCGGCTCTGCGGGCTCATGGAAGAGGTCATCAAGCTGAACCCCTTTACCAAGGCGGCCGTGGAGATGGCGTTGTGGGACCTGGCGGGGAAGCGCGCGGGCGTCCCGCTCTACCAGCTGCTGGGCGGCAAGGTCCGGCAGGAGATCCCCATGAAGATGGTGGTCGGCGCCTTCGACGTGCCGACTTCCGTTGCGCTGGCGGAAAAGTTCCTGCAGTGGGGCGTGCAATGTCTCAAGGTCAAGGTCGGACTGGATCCCGGCGAGGACCTCGAACGCGTCCGTGCAATCCGCGCCCTGGCCGGTCCCGGCATCCGGATGAGCATCGATGCGAACTGCGGGTGGCCGCCGGCGGTGGCCCGCCGCATGCTACGTCTCCTGGAGCCCCTGGACATCCTCTTCGCCGAACAGCCCTCGGCGCCGCAGTTCGACGATGAAGCGGCCCTGATCCGCACGGGAACGTCCATCCCCATCATGGCCGACGAGAGCGTATTCACCGTCCACGACGCCCTGCAGACGGTACTCCGGCGGTCCGCCGACATCATCAGCGTCTATCCGGGGAAGAACGGAGGCATCGGCCAGACGCTGGCCATCTCGCACGTGGCCCGGGCGGCGGGGCTGCGTTGTCACATGGGCAGCAATCTCGAACTGGGTATCGGCACGGCGGCCATGCTCCACGTGGCGGCCTGCGTGGAGGCCATCGACAGCGAAACCTATCCCGGAGACCTGCTGGGACCGTTGTACCACGAAGGCGATATGATCGAGACGCCGCTGGAACTCGGACCGGTTATCGCGAAGGTACCCGACGGCCCCGGACTCGGCGTCGCCCTGGATGAAGCACAGGTCGCGCGCTGGAAGGACGCGTAGCACCTTCCAAGGAGTTTAACCAACCTTAAGAAAGGACAGCCATGGCTGACGAACGGACCTACAAAGCCTGCGTGGTGGGCTTGAGCGGTATCGGGGCGGGAAGCCCCCCGGCCGACGGCGACCACGGGATGGGCCATGAAATGCCCAACCGCCACGTGGCGGCCTATGCCCTCCTGCCGTTTACCGAGGTGGTCGGCGTCTGCGACCTGAAAGAAGACCTCCTGCAAGACACCCTGAGGGACTGGTCGGGTACTTTCCCGGGCCTGCGGGGATTCACGGACTACCGGGAGATGCTGGAAGCCTGCAAGCCCGATATCCTGAGCGTGGTGACCTCAGACCACCGCCACGCGGATATCGTCGTGGACGGCGTCGCGGCGGGCGTCCGGGGTATTTACTGCGAAAAACCGATCGCGACATCCCTCGCCGATGCCGACCGCATGATCGCCGCGGTGGAAAGCCGTAACGTGCCCATGAACATCAACCACACCCGTCGCTGGAGTCCGGTATACCGGGAGGTCAAGCAACTGCTCGAAGATGGTGCGATCGGCGCATTGCAACGCATCGTGCTGAACTTCGGCGGCCCTAGGGCCATTCTGTTCCGAAACGGCACCCACATGATCGACATGACCTGCTATCTCGCCGGATCGGAACCCGAGTGGGTGTTCGCCGAACTCGACGAAGGTTACGAGGACTACTGGCCCTACCGGGGCGACGGCGGCCGGAACGCGGACCTGGAGCCGGGCTGCTCCGGCTTCATCCATTTCAGGAACGGCGTGCGGGCCTTCTACAACGGATCGAAGGGCAGGGAATGCCGGGGCGGATACCAGCTCGACGGCACCGACGGATGGATGTTCGTCCACGAGGACTACTACGAGCTCGACACGGGAAACGGCACTCAGACCATCGCCCCAAAAAGTCCGACCCACTACTACTCCGCCGCGGCCATCCGGGACCTCGTCCACGTCATGGAAAACGGCGGCGAAACCGTTTCCCCGCCGCGTGCGGCCCGCAGTACCCTGGAGATCATCCTGGGGTTTCTCGCGTCGCAGAAGCGCGGCAACGTACGCATCGATTTCCCGCTGGACGAAGACGCGGTCTGACCGGCCATGAGCGTTCGCATCGCCATAGACACGGGCGGCACGTTTACCGATCTCGTACTCTCCGACCCCGACACGGGCCGCCTGGTCTTCCACAAGGTACCAAGTACGCCGGCCGATCCTAGCCGGGCGCTGGTGGAGGGCGTCAGGGAACTCGTCGCACAGTCCGGATACGCCCGCGCGGATGTGCGGTTCCTGATCCACGGCACCACGGTGGCCACCAACACTATCCTGCAGCGAAAGGGTGCGCGCACCGCCTTCATTACGACCGAAGGGTTCCGGGACGTGCTCCACATTCAGCGGCAGGACCGGCCCCATCTGTACAACATGCGCATCCGCCGGACACCGGCTCTCGTGCCCCGATCCCTGCGGTATGAGCTTCCGGAACGAACGCTGCACGACGGATCGGAAGCCCTGCCCGTCGGCCGGGACCGGCTGGAAGAACTGATTGAAGCGCTCAGAAAGGAAGGCATCGAAGCGGTGGGCGTGGGGTTGCTGCACAGCCACATCGATCCCGGCCACGAGCGGGCAGTCGGCGATGCGCTGCGGCATGCGCTGCCGGAGACCACGGTCTGCCTCTCTTCCGATATGAGCCGCGAAGAGGGTGAATACGAACGGTTCAGCACCTGCGCCATGAATGCCTACGTGCAACCGGTCATGACGAACTACCTTGACCGGGTGAACGACGCCCTGTCGGACGCCGCCGTCGAGGCGCCGCTCTTCGTCATGAAATCCAACGGGGGCGTCACCTCGGCACGGGACGCCGCGGATCACTGCGTGCATACGATCCTGTCCGGACCCGCCGGCGGCGTGGTGGCCGGAGACGAGATCGGCCGGCGACTCGGCCGGCCCAATGTGATAACGGCCGACATGGGCGGAACGAGTTTCGACGTGGCCATGATTCACGAAGGCACCATCGCCTTCGCGAAGAACGCGGAAATCGACGGCCTGGCCCTGAAAGCACCCATGATGGACATCCACACGATCGGGGCGGGAGGCGGCAGCATCGCGTGGATCGATTCGGGCGGTGCCCTGCGGGTGGGACCGCAGTCCGCGGGGGCCGTGCCGGGTCCCGCCTGCTACCGGGCCGGCGGTACCGAACCCACCGTGACGGACGCGAACCTGGTCCTGGGCCGGCTCTCGACGGCCAGCCTGCTTGGCGGCGCCATCACCCTGGACCCGGCGGCCGCACGGAGGGTGATCGAGGAGAAGATCGCCGCCCATCTAGGGTGCACGGTCGAGGAGGCCGCCGAAGGCATCATCCGCGTAATCAACGCCTCCATGACGGCGGCCATCCGCAAGCTCACCGTGGAACGCGGGTACGATCCCCGCCTGTTTACGCTGGTACCCTTCGGCGGCGCGGGACCGCTTCACGGCGTCGAACTCGCCCGCGAACTGGGGATCCGCGACGTGGTCATACCGCTCGCTCCCGGAGTCGCCTCTGCCGAGGGCCTGGTGTTTTCGAACCTGCGGACGGACCGGATCCAGACCCACGTGGAACTGCTGGATCGACTACGTGCAACAGAATTCGAAGAGATGCTGGACAACCTGACCGGGCGGGCGGTTGAGGATCTGACCAAATCCGCGGAGGGAAGCGATCCCGTCATCAGCCGTCGCGCAGGCCTGCGATATGCCGGACAGGGCTACGACATTCCCATCGAACTGCCCGAGGGCGCCGTCGACCTGGCCTTGCTCGAATCGGCCTTTCACCTCGAACACGAGCGGCAGTATGGATTCGCGCGGCGAGACCAGCACGTCCAACTCGTCAACGTGTGGGTTTCCGCGGAGTTGTCCATTTCGGATGACCGGCGGAAGCCCGCGGAACGGAGCGTATCCGACCAGGCCGGTCCCCTCGCTTCTCGCCCGGTCTATTTCTCAGGAGACTGGGTGGACACGCCAGTCTTCCGCAGGACCGGCCTGTGCCCCGGGCAGCGGATCGACGGTCCTGCCATAATCGAGCAACTCGATTCCACGACGCTGATCGGACCCGGGCAGACCGCATGCGTCGACGAATGGGAACAGATCACCATATTCGGACTGGACTTGGCATGAAGACCGACCCCATCACCCTGGAACTGATGCGCAACCGCTGGACCGGCATCGCGGAAGAAATGTGCGCCGCCCTGATCCGCACCAGCTACTCCACCAATATCAAGGACCGGCGCGACTGCTCCGCGGCCATCGTGCAACCCTCCGGGGAGATCCTGGCCCAGGCGGAATCGGGCGTCCCCCTGCACCTGGGCGTAATGCCCGGCGTGGTCCGGTCCATCCTGGAAGCCTATCCCGTGTCGGCCATGAAACCCGGCGACGTCTACATCACGAACCTGCCCTATCCCGAGGGACCGGGGCATCTGCCGGATGTTTCCCTGGTATCCGCCATTTTCCATGAGCATCAACCGGTCGCGCTGGCGGCATCCACCGCCCATCACGTGGACATGGGCGGGTTCGCGCCGGGCAGCATGCCCTTCGGGGTGACGGAGATCTACCAGGAGGGCCTGCAGATCCCGCCGCTTCCCATTTTCAAGGGGGGACGGCTCGACGAAGAGATCTACCGGCTGATCAACCAGAACGTGCGGACGCAGTACGAGGTCAGGGGCGACCTCATGGCGCAGTTCGCCTGCGCACAGATCGGCCAGCAGCGCGTAAGCGAGCTCATGTCGCGGGAATCTCCCGATGAAGTCGTTCGCTACATGGACGAGATCCAGGACTACGCCGAACGGCGGATGCGCGCGGGCATCCGGTCGCTGCCCGACGGCGAGTACGCTTTCGAAGACTACCTGGACGACGACGGCGTCTCCGACGAACCGGTGAAGATCGCGGTCACCCTGACCATCTCGGGGGACGAGCTGCGCGCGGATTTCTCGGGGTGCAGCGACCAGGTCCTGGGCCCGTTGAACGCCCGGCTGCCGGCGGCCGCATCCTGCATCAGCTACGTGTGCAAGGCGGTGATCGATCCGGACCTGCCGGCCTGCGCCGGGGCGTACCGTCCCCTGGACATCCATGCGCCTGAGGGCTCCATCCTCCAGGCCACCTACCCCGCTGCCATTGGCAATGCCAACATCCTGACGGACCAGCGGGTCGTGGACGTGCTCATGGGCGCGCTGTACCAGGCCGCGCCCGACCGGGTGTGCGCGGCCTGCAGCGGGGAGATGAACCTGGTCAACATCGGCGGGATCGATCCGGGAACGGGGGATTACTACAACTACGTGGAAACCTACGCGGGCGGGCAGGGCGCCATGTCCGACCTCGACGGCGAGGACGGCGTGCACACCCACCTCACCAACACCCGGAACGCGCCGGTCGAGATCATGGAACGCACCTATCCGCTCCGGGTCGAGCGGTACGGCCTGATTCCGAACACCGAGGGGCCGGGACGCCAGCGCGGCGGCTGCGGGATGATGCGGGAACTGAAGTGCCTGGGAAAACGCACCATCATCACCCTGGGTTCCGACCGCCGCAAGTTCACGCCCTGGGGACTCGAAGGCGGCGGGAACGCCACAGGAGCCCACTGTTACGTGATCGACACCGAAGGGCGCGAAAGGGAAATCCCGACCAAGACTCATACCGAACTGTACCGGAACGAGATCCTGCGGATCGAGACGCCCGGTGGCGGAGGTTGGGGCGACCCGGCGGAGCGGGACGGAAAGAAGGTGGAAGAGGACGTCCGAAACGGGCTGGTAAGTCCGGAAAGGGCGGACACACACTATCGCAGCGCGAAGGATCGGGGATCATGGCAGCCAGCCGGAATGGCACAAAACCGAAGCGAATCGCCATAATCGGCGGCGGGGTATCCGGGCTCGGGGCCGCATGGGCGCTGCATCGTCACCCGGACCGGTTTGACTTCCGCCTGTACGAGGCCCGGGACCAGGTGGGCGGGAACGCGATTACGGCCGACATGCCGCAGGACGACGGCGGCGCCATACCGTTCGACATTTCCGTCACCGCGCTGATACCGTCGGTATACCACCACATCCTGTTGTTGATGCGGCAGTTCGGCATCGAACTGCTCGACACCCGGTTCAACTACAGTGTGAAATACCACGGCCGGGTGTATGCCCACGATTTCGACTCGGACATCCGGCGACAGCTGCAGCCCGAGATCGCCCGATTTCAACGGGTCCTGAAGCGGCTGCACCGGTTCGGACGGCTGACCCGTTCCCGGTCGAGGCTGATGAACGCCCTCAACCCGTACAATTACATCACGATGCGGACGGTGCTCAACCTGGGCGGGTTTTCAGGAGACTTCAGATACAAGATCCTGAAACCCATGTTCGTCAATTTCCTGATGGCCACGAACGTGTTCGACATGCCGGCGGCCCTCTTCGCGCGGTACCTGGAGTTCTTCGACATCGAACGCGCGACGCCCATGCAGACGTGGGACCAGGGCACGCGTCGGATCTATGAGAACCTGACGGCAGGATACCGGGATCGAATATACCTCAACCGGCCGGTACAAAAAGTGCACCGCCGGTCAGACTGCGTCGTGGTCGAGGACTCAGGCGGCGTGGAGGAGACGTTCGACGAGGCGATCTTCGCGTGCAATGCGAACCAGACCCTGATGCTGCTCGACCGGCCCACGTTCCTGGAACGCTACTTGCTGTCGTCGATACGCTACGAAAGCGAACTCCACAATCACACGGTCGTGCACTCGGACGCCTCCGTCCTTCCGGATAACGAAGTGAGACCGCTGGAATCGCGAAGCAATCATATCGAACAGTACGGAGCCAGGCCGGACAACTACGAAATCACCTATATCATGCACAACCAGCAGCCGTGGGCCAGCCGGTCCGACCGGCCTTGCCTGGTGACCTACAACCCGGTCAGCCCGATCGATGCGCGGAAAATCGTCAAGAAATACTGGTTTCAGCATATCGTGCACGACGTGCGCCACGTCGCCTGGCTCATCCACCTGTTCCGCTTCATCCAGGGCAGGCGGCGGACCTGGCACTGCGGCGCCCACACCCTGGTGAACAGCCAGGAGACCTGTTTCGTGACCGGCCTCGCCGCCGCCCGGCAGATCGGGGCGGACTATCCCTTCGACGACCCCGAGGCCAGGCGGATGTTCAACTACTATGGTCGGATTCTGCACGGCGGGCGGTTCAGGAAGGCGAAGGGTTGAGCACGATCCCGTTTCGAATGGGCTTTAAACGTCCTTCCGCCGCACGGCGGACCACGGGTAGCCGGACCACGGGAAGCCGGTCCTGATTGCGCCTGTTTCAATCCTCGCGCCACCGACTCGGGCCAAATCACTCTTGTCGCGTTAACGCCTTGTAGTTATAATACTTACAGTGAAGACGGACATCGCGCGTGCTCGCCCGGTAAGCCTTCGACTCCCGGCGAGCTCTCGATTCCGATCGAATGCCCTCGCGGCGCGGTGGTCCACTGGAGGATTGGCCTTGCATACATCCTACACGTTCGCAGCCCCGGCCGCCGACACGGATCCCGGGCTCACATCCAGCCAGACCAGGGAAGGCCTTCATCCGTTCCCGGAAGGCTGGTACCTGGTCACGACCCGCGAAACGCTGCGGCGTGAAAAACTGATCGAGAAACAGTGGATGGGCGAGGATATCGTCGCGTGGTGCGACGAGGAAGGCCGGGTCTGCGTGGCCGAAGCCGTGTGTCCGCACCTGGGTTCCGACCTGGGGCCGAAGGTCGGCGGCAAGGTGTGCGACGGCCGCCTGGTCTGCCCGTTCCACGGATTCGAGTTCGATACGTCCGGGCAGTGCGTCGCAACCCCCAACGCCCCGGCGCCGAAAGCCGCCAGGCTGGCCGTGTACGAAACCCGGGAGATCCTCGGCATGGTCTTCGCCTGGCATGGACTCGGCGGGCAGCCCGCGCACTGGTTCCTGCCGGACGAGCCGCCGTCGGGCGGCGAATGGGGCGACCTGGGTTACCGGACCCTCCGGTTTCGCAGCCATCCCCAGGAAACCGCGGAGAACTCCGTGGACATCGGCCACCTGCGTTACGTGCACGGCTACGACAACGTGAACCCGGTCGGATCAGTTACGGTGGATGGCGCCTACCTGAAGAGTTGTTTCGACTTCAAGCGCGTCCGCAGGGTCCTGGGCGTCACGGACCTGGTCTACGAAGTCTCGGCCGTCACGCACATCCACGGACTGGGGTACTCCTACGTGGAGATCCATGAGAAGACCATCGACATGCACGCCAGGCTCTGGGTCCTGCCGACCCCGGTCGACGGCGAGTACATCGACCTCGTGCTGGTCAGCCAGCTGCGGGAGATCCGGAAGCCCCGCCGGTTCGTCTCCGGCATGGGATTCATGCCATCGAAGCTGCGGCGGCGGTTGATGAACCAGATCCTCCTGACGCAGCAGAAACGGGACGTGCTGCAGGACGTGGTAATCTGGGAACGGAAACAGTTTCGCACGCCGCCCCGGCTGTGCGCGGCCGACGGTCCCATCGGCCTGTACCGGCGCTATTGCCGGCAGTTTTATCCGGATCGTCCGTCAGCCTGAACGGCGCGACATCCGCTGCCCGATGAGCTACCCGCCGATCTCGTGTTCCGCCAGGGCTTCCAGCACATCCTGATGGATGAGCGCTTCGAAGGCGTCCCGCGCCGGAAGGCCGGCCGCCTTCGACAGCAGTTCCCCGGCCCGCTCCCGGCCGTCTTCTCTATCGAGTTCCGGTAAATTGAGCGCGTACTCCAGCAGGACGATCATCGACTCCGGTGCGAGTTCCAGTGCCCGCTCGTAATGGATGACCGCGCTCTCGCGGTTTCCCTTGTACAGAAACCGGGCCACGCGCCCGGCCCGGGCGATACCGGCATGCCAGCTCCCGAAGGCCATGTGCGCCTCGGCGAAGTCGGGATCGATGGCAAGCGCGTTCTCCAGCAGTCCGCGGACCCGGCCCGCCAGGCCCCGGCGAAGCGCCGTAAACCTGCCTACCGTCAGCGAATACCGGCCAACGGCGTGCGCGGACTGGTAATACGCTTCTTGATTGGTCGAATCGACGCGCACCGCCTCCTCGCCGAGTTTCATCGCACGTTCAAAGAACCCCTTCCGGTCATCACCGGCCGCGACGTAGTGGCCGTGCACCGCGAGCGATTGCGCCGCCAGGGCGTAGCCCACGGAGGTCCCGAGGGCTTCTGCCAGATCCGCCGCCTCGAGAAAGCGGCCTTCCTTGAAAGCGGTCCGTGCCTCGTCGATCGACTGGGCGTTCGCGCCGGACTCGGCGTCCGCGCCGGACTCGGCGTTGGCAGCGGACTGGGCGTTCGCGTCGGACTGGGCGTTGGCAGTGGACCCGGCGTCCGCACCGGGCTGGGCGTTCGCGCCGGCCGCGCCAGCCGTGACGGCCGCGAAGGACACGAGGGCTCCCATCGCTGTTTTCCAGAATATACGAGTCAGGGACATTGGTATGTCTGCCAAGGGATGCGAGGTTAACCCGTGCGGTACTCGTAGTTACAATGGCATCAACCTGCAGGGCCAGCCGGGTCTAAAGAGGTTTGCGAGCCAGGAAACAGTACAGCGGTGTGAAGATACCTGTCTTGCCACCCGAAACATAGGCGTCCGCGGTGCGATCAAGGAGCCGGACGACTTCCGATGAACCCTTCGGTAGCAGACGCAGCATTTCGGCCATCTTCGATCCCGCGATGATGGCTTTACGGCCCCATGGAAGCCTGCGCAGCGTATTCCCCAACGTGCCGTGACGACTATCCATGGTACGATACCAGGGCGTGGACGGTCCTTCCTGGATGTTCCGGTCCTTTCCTTCAATGACGTGGAATCCCACCGCTTCAAGCGCGCGATTCACTTCTTCGAACGTCGCGATGTCGTTCAGTGCAATACCACGCCTGAGTTCCTGCTCAATAGCACGGTGGCTGGCGTCTTCCGGATCGAACTTGTCGGTCAGGCACATTTCCTGGCCCCAGAACAGCGCGCCCGGTTTGAGTACGCGGTATATCTCCTCGAACGCGCGTACCTTGTCCGGCGCGTGGCACGTAGACTCGATGGCATAGCCCCTGTCGAACGTCCCGTCTTCGATGCCGTCCATATTCATGAAGCTGCATGCCTCATAATCGACCATGTGGCCGATTCCCGCCTCGGCGTTCAACTTCCTTGCCTGTTTGAGTTGGACTTCACTGATGTTGATACCGACGACCTTGACACCGGTCTCACGGACGACGCGGCGCATAGGGCCGCCGACCCCACAACCAACGTCCACCACCGTCATGCCCGGCTTCAAGTCCAGCTTCGAGATCATCAACCGCTGATGACGGACGATGGATTCTTCCAGGCTCTCATCGGGTGTGAGTGGTACGAAATGCAGGGATTCGTTCCAACCCCACACCATGAATCCGCTGCAAAGATCATAGTACTCTTGCACCGTTGACGCATGGTCGTATCCGCCCGTATCGTCGGATTCCGGCGCCGCCCGGGCCGACCGGGCCGACCGCGCGATCCAGCCGTCGAAGTGCCGGACACGACCCTTGACGCCCGTTCCCCGGTAAGCCTCACGCAGATCTCTGGACAGTTTACCCAGTTTCAATACGGTGACATCTCCCCTGGAATTCGTCTCAACGGCTTCAGACAGGCAACTCGCGTCTCTGCTCGGCGATGACGAATTTCAGCTTCTTGCTCGGTTTCAAAGAGGGAAACGGATTGAACTTGAGCTTGAAGTTTGCGGGCGACATTTCGAGCCTGAAGTAATGCGCCAGCAACAGCAGATTGACCGCCAGTTGCAGTTCCATCCAACGGGTGCCGAGGCACATGTGCGTGCCCAGTCCGTACGGAGCGTATCCGGGACTGCGATGTTCGTGGCGCGGCGGCAGATAGCGGTCGATGTCGAATTTGTACGGGTCTGGAAATATGTCGCGCATGTAATGCGTGGCGGTCGGCGCGATATGGAGCCGTTCTCCCAGGGGCAGTTCGTACCCGTCGAAAACACACACGTTCATTACGTTTCGAATTGACATGGGCACGATCGGGTACATGCGCATGCACTCCATAAGGAAGCGGTGCGTAACGTCGATCGCGGGTGGTGCGAGCGCCTCTGCTTCCGGATCGCCGTTCCCGAACAAGGCATCGGATTCCTCTCGGATTTTCTCGTAGAGCGCAGGCTGTGACACCATGGCGTATACCACAAGGCTATACATATCGCCCAGGTACACGCTGGCAATCAACGCCGCGGAAAAGGAAAACCGCAGGTTGGATTCAGGGAGAAACTGCGGGTCGCTTGCGTGGAGGCTGAGGTACTCGTCCACGAGGTCCCGCGGGCTGTCGGCCCGTTGGGCAGGGGTATGGACGCCTTCTATTCGTTCCATCAGCGTATCCAGGGCTTTCGCCCGCCGTTTCATGCCCGGGGTGTTCAGCGTGAATTTAGGCAGGATCCTGGCGACGTGCACGCTGAGCGCCCGTTCCTTGAACTTCATCAGATCGTCCAGGACGTCCTGGGAATCGACGCCGATAAACAGGGGCGAAAGTTGTGAGTTGATCATCCGGCGGCACATGGTCGAAGCGGTATAGGCGTCTCCGACGTTCCAGCTTGCCATGTGACGGCGCGCATGTTGGTAGAGCTGGCCCAACTGCCCTCCCAGTCTCCCGCGGGAATACGCTGGCGACAGGGACTTGCGAAGCCGGAAGTGATCGGCGCCGTCCAGGGAAGGCAAGAGGCCGGATGCCCCGTAGACCTTCTCGAATTCGCTGAAGTAATCCCTGGCCCTCAGGTACATGCGTCCGTGCTTGTGCACCCAGCGGTTTACCTCGAGTCCTGCCATAAAGACCATGGGCCTGGCGAACGGAGGACGGATCTTGAACACCGGGCCGTACTCCTCTGCCAGGCTCGCAAATAGCGCGTTGAGGTTGCCGTCTCGTACGTGCGGGTTTCGCAGCAGTTTACGAAGCGAAACCATCGGGATCTTACGCGTAAAAGCGGCCCGGCGAAGCGTCGGGCTGGCCATTTTGTGTGAGACTGCTTCGGCGATTGACCGGCCGATTTCGTCCATCTTGCAGATGAACTCGATGCGCTGCTCCGACTCTTCGTCGAGTTGGAACATGAATCGAAAAACGTCACAGGTATTGACCAGGCATATGACGATGACGTCTCTCGGGTCGGGTATCTCGTTCATGAAGATCGCCCGGCTGATCCGCGTTCTGATGAACTGATTCGCCGTGCCCTTTTCGTCCTCTTCGTACAATCCCATCTTCCAGTCGACTCGGGCCAGCGTCCAGAACTCGCCGTCGTGGTGTTCCAGGACTTTCATTTCTACCAGGCGATCCAGCACCGAATCGATAATCGTCTCCGCCCGGGGAGCCAGCCGTTCGATCCAGTATTGCGTATTCTGCTGATTGGGCTCGCTCGCGATTTCCTCGAGTATGAAATCGATGGTGGAATTGCCCGTGGGCGTCTGGTCGAGGAGAAACAGGGACTCCACATCCGTGTCGATGCGGGACCTGAGTGAGAGTTCCGCAAGCACGGCACCGACCACGGCGCAGTGCAAATGCCAGCCGGGCACCTGGTGGAAGTAGCCGGTCTCCTCGTTGAGCAGCATCAGGATGAGTTCCTGAGTCAACGTAAGCGGTTGGGGCTTCGTGCCTTTATTGGTTTCAGTCATCAGATCTGCCCTCCCTTCATCATACGCAGATGAATGGTGGAAAGCGCGGGAACGACCATCATGATTATAACCGTAACAAAGAGTATACCGCAACCGAGCGATGCGGCAAAGGGAACCAGGAACTGCGCCTGAATGGCGGTTTCCAGAATCAACGGCGTAAAACCTAGAAACGTAGTCAGGGAAGTGAGCATAATCGGACGAAAACGACCCTTTGCGCCCTCGATGATCGCGGTCCGTACGGGGTTGCCCTCCTTGCGTTTCTGATCGATGAAATCAATCATGACCAGGGAATCGTTCACGACCACGCCGCTCAGGCCGAAGATACCCAGAAAGGACACGGCGCTCAGGGCCACGCCAAGGACCCAGTGGCCCAGGATCACTCCGATGAATCCGAAGGGGATCACCGCCATGATGATGAACGGTTTGGTATAGGATCGCAAGGGGATGGCGAGCAGTGCGAAAATCATGATCAGCGCGATCGCAAAACCGCGATACAGCGCATCCAGGGAATCGAGCTGCTGTTGTTGTTCACCTCCGAACGTGTAGGTCAGATCCGGGTACACGGCGGTCAGTGCCGCGAGGATCGAACCCTCCAGGATGGTGTTGGCCTGGTCGCCGGAGATCACCGCGGCGTCCACGTCCGCGGAGACCGTGACGACACGCTGGCCATCCTTCCGCCGAATGGCCGGCGGCGAAACACCCGGGTTCAGCGTGGCCACGCTGACGACCGGGACCTCGGCCCCGCCCGGCGTGCGGATCAGGTACCTTTCGATATCGGTGATGGCACTCCGCTCATCGGCGGGCAGGCGCACGTAGACGCGGACTTCTTCCCGGCCGCGCTGGACCCGGACGGCATCCGCGCCGAAAAACGCCGCGCGCGTTTGTCCTGCCAACGCTTCCAACGTCAGATCCAGGGTACGCGCTTCCGGACGAAGTTCAAGCTGCATTTCCGGAATGCCCGGGGTGTGATCCGACCGGATGTCGTGGACGCCTGCCACTTCTCGGAGACCATCGACCACCCCGTTCGCAATCCGGGCGAGCAGCTCGGAGTCCGGATGAGACAGTACGGCCTCGACCGGGTTGCCCAGGTCAAACACCGCGCCGCTGAAGGTGAGGCCGCGCACGTAGGGAAGCACGCCCACCTCTTCCCGCCATGCCTGCACGACCTCTCCGGATGAGATCTGCCTTTGCTGCGCGCTCAGGAGTTTAAATTCAATGGTAGCGATGTTGGCCTGAGGATTGAGGGTGGGAGCCGGATTAAGCCCGCCCTCGAGTCTCGATCCCATGCCGACGGTCACCGTCACGCCGCTCAGCAGCGGTGGCGCATCCTCGGGCCGGCCACTCGAAAGCCGTTCCATGACCCGGTAACCCGCGGCCTCCAGTTCCCGGGCTACCTCGTACGTTCTCTGGGCGGTCGTCCCATCGGGCATCTCCAGGACGACCGTCGCGAAATCCCCCTCGATGTCGGCAGCCAGCGTAGTGGGTACGATGCCCGCCGGCAACAGCGAGATGCTGAGCACGAGCATGCCCACGGCTCCTCCCATCGTGATAAAGGGCTGATCCGTCGCGAACCGCAGTGCCCGGTCCAGTGGGCCCTGCACGAACCGGTTCAGCAACTCGTTTACCCGACCCTGGATTCGAGAGAAGAAACGCTCGAATACGTTTACCGGCACCCATTCCGGACCCTTCAAATGGGACAGGTGGTTAGGTAACACCAGCAGCGATTCGACCAGGGAGACCAATAGCATGGCGATGATGATGACCGGCAGTGCCCGCCATACGTCACCGATGCCGCCGGGGATGAACAGCAGCGGGACGAAAGCGACCACCGAAGTGAGGACCGCGAAGATCAGTGGCACCTTTATCCGTCGTACACCACGGATCGCGGCGGTAACGCCGGGCGTTCCCCGGCTGCGTTCGTATTGAATGTGCTCGGAAACGACGATGGCGTCGTCAACGACGATCCCAATGGCGAGTACGAAGGAAAACAGGCTGATTTCGTTGATCGACACACCGAACGCATTCATGACGGCCAGCGCGCCGATACCCGAAACGGCGAGGCCGGCGGCGACCCATATCGCAAGCCGGATCTGGAGAAACAGGCTGAGCGCGATCAACACCAGCAACAGCCCCAGGATTCCATTCTTGATGAGGAGATCGGCGCGTTCCTCATAGACCTGGGATTCGTCATTCCACATGGTGACGGCCACGCCGTCCGGCAGTGCCGGGATCACCTCGTTTTCCAGATGTTCCCGGACGGTTGTTGCGACGTCCATCACCTGTTCGCCATCGGCACGGAACACCTCGACGAATACAGCGGGATGGTTCTGATGCCGGACGATAAGGTCGGACTCCTGAAAACCGTCGCGGACCGAGGCAATGTCCCCGAGACGAACGACCGTTCCGTCACGCCTGCTGAGCAAGACGATATCTTCGAAATCCTGCTGGTCGTAGTTCTGGCCGAGGGTCCGGATCCGCACCTGGGATTCCCGGGTATCGATACTGCCGGCGGACAGGTTCAACGAACTGCGACGGATGGTATGGGCGATGTCGGTGAGTGTCAGGCCAAGGGCCCTCAGTCGATGGAGCGGTACCTCGATGGAGATTTCGTATTTCCGAACGCCGCTGACGTCGACCTGGGAAACGGACGGAAGCGCCGCGAGCTTATCCTCGATCTGATACGCCAGTTCCTTCAGCGAGCGCTCGGACACGTCGCCGTAGACGATGAGCCGCATCAAGCTCATGCGGTTGTCCATCTCCCGGAAACTGGGACGATCGGCGCCGGCCGGGAAAGACTGAATGCGATTGACCGCGGACTCGATATCGTTCAACGCCTGCGCCATGTCCGTACCGGAATCCATTTGAACCCGCACGGACGCGATTCCCGGGGCCGCCACGGACTTGACCGCCTTCACGTCATCCAGTCCGCTGACCTGATCCTCGATCTTGACGACGATCGACTCCTCGATCTCCTCCGGCGTGGCGCCTGGATAGGCCATCGACACTTCAATGTGATAGAAGGGCGTGGTGGGCCACGCTTCCCGGTCGATGCCGGTCAGCGAAACCAACCCCGCGGCTACGATGGCCCACATCAACAGATTGGCGGCTACGCTGTTGCCCGCCATGTAGGCGATCGGGCCGGAAGCTTCTTTATGATTGCCGTTGTCCATGGTCATGGGGTCTGGCCGGTCTCCGTCTGGCCGGTCTCCGTCTGGACGCGCATGCCTTCCGTCGTAAACCGGATCCCGCCGGTGACGACGGCCTGGCCGTCTTCGAGGTCACCCGTCACATAGGCTTTATCGCCGGTACGCTGCAGTACCTGCACCGGAACGATATGCACTGCGCCGCCATCACGCACGATCCAGACCTCGTTGCCTGATTGCAGCGCCGCTCGCGGAACCAGGTAGTCATCATCCCGCTCAAGACCGTTGATTTCCACTTCGACGTACTTGCCGACCAGCAGGGGGGGACTGCCGCCGGGACGAGCCGTGCCGTCCATGGGCTGGCCCGACCGAAAGGGATCCGGTACGCGTACGATCACGTCGATGGTGCGCGTTTGCCGGTCAACGTATGGCTCGCTTCGGTCCACGTAACCTGACCAGGCATAGGATCCTTCACCGAAACGGGCGATTACCCGCGCTCCGACGCTCCGGTTCCCGTCGCCCGCCGAAAGCGACCACAACCCCGGAATCAATGCGGCATCGGAGTCGGATAGCGGCACGACGACTTCCACGGCATCGGCGGCGAAAACGCTTGCGACCGGCTGGCCGGCGGCAACGATCTGTCCCACATCTACGGACTCTTCCTGTACGAAGCCGTCGAAGGGTGCGGTTACGTGGGTTCTGGACAGGGCGAGATTGGCTTCGGCGAGACGGGCTTCATCGCGATCCAGTGCGGCCTGGGCCGCCTTCAGTTGCGGATCCCTCAAAGCGAGTGGATTTGCGTTGTCGTCCGAAGACGCATTCCCTTTGCGCGCGGTGTAGAGATCGTGCTGTGCACGGGCAATCGACGCCTGTTCCTCCTCCCGCAGCAACGCCAGTTGACTGGCCGCGAGACCGGCCACCGCTTCCCGCACCCGGTACCGGTAGTCGACCTCCTCGATGCGGAAGAGCGTATCCCCCGCCGCGATCCGGCCGCCACTCAGGAATCCCGGGTCGACCCACGCGATTCTGCCGCCTACCTGCGACACGACATCGATCTCCGCACTCGGCCTTACCGTGCCGGAACCGAACACCGGAACGGGTCCGGATCCCGCGGTGACCAGGCCCGTCTGAACGAAGGGTACCTGGGGCGGCTGTTCCGTGCGCGTCGGTTGCGGGGCCAGCGAAACCAACAGGGCGGCCAATGCCACGGAAACTCCGAGTATGCCGCCGGCAACGAGAAAACTGGTTAAACGCGACATGGCTTATTCACTCCGTTGGAGGACGGGCAGAGAGACGCCCGTCCGGCTGGGGCTGACGCAGCATGAGACGCTCACGGCCGGTGGCGGTCCAGGTGCCGCCCAGTGCGCGATGGAGAGCGAGACGGGCATAACCCAGGTCCCGCGCCGCCGCCGCCAGTACCGACTGCGCCGCCAAACGGGTCTGTTCCGCTGCCAGGAACGCTTCGTATGCGCCCACGCCTGATACGTATCTTTGCTCCTGAAGCGCCGATTCGGACCGGGTTTCATCGGAGATGGCGGCCAGCAGCGCATGTCTGCGACGGCTGGCGTCGAGTCCCACCAGGGCCGATTCGACTTCGTTTACCGCGGTGACCACGGAGCGTCCATAGGCGGCCGCGGCCTCGTTCAGCCGCGCCTCCGCGATCGCTATATTGTTCCGAATACGCGAGCCCTGGAATACGGGACCCAGCAGGTTCGCGGTGAGGTTCCGGAACCACTGATCGGGGTCGAACCATTCGCTCGAATCGGTGCTCTGCAGACCGATCGCGCCCTGCAGAGACAACCTCGGCAGCAGGTCGGCGCGCCGCGCGCCTACCGAAAACCGCGCCGCCTCCACCCGCTGCAATGCCGCGATCACATCGGGCCGCTGGACCATGAGATCGGCCGGGATGCCCGCGGGGACGGGGTCGAGTGACGGTGAAGGACCGGCGGAATCGGACAGCGTATGCGCCAGGTCGGTCCGGAAGCCGCCCATAAGAATCCAAAGCCGTCCCTCGGCGTCCGCTCGCAGCGCTTCGATCTGCGGCAATTCAGCCTGGGCTTCGCGCAGTCTGCGCCGCGCCGCGTGGAGATCCTCCAATTCGATCAGTCCCCGCTCGTACCGGGACTCGCCAAGCGATTCCAGTTGTTGCAGGACGGCCACGATCTCGCCGGACAGCGCCTGCTGCCGGCGCAGACTAGAAATCTCCAGATAGGTTCGGACGGTCTCGGCCAGCACCCCCATGCGTGCGCTGAGAAAGTCCGCCTCCGTGGCCGCCAATTCGGCCTCGGCGGATCGCGTATCGTTGCGGTTGCGGCCCCAGAAATCGAGTTCGTAGGCGAATTCCATGCTCAGGGTATAGGTGGTGAGTCCCAGACGGTCGGGAATCTCCACGCCCGCCGCACTCAGGGATTCCGGGTCCAGCCCGACTTCCTCCAGTTGCGCTCCGATGCCGGCGTTCGTCGGTCCGTCGAAGTCGTTCACACTTAACGAAGGCTGAAGCAGGGGAAACGCCGCAACCCGGGCGACGCCCGCCCGGCTCCGGGCCAGCTGTACCCGGGCGACCGCTCCGGCCAGGTCGAAATTCGAAGAGAGCACCTCCTCGATTACCTGGTCGAGTACCGGATCTTCAAATGACTTCCACCACGCCAGGGGCCGGTACGCACCGGAATCCGCCGCGCCGGCGGCAAACGCGCCGGGCGTTTCCGGTACCGATTCGAGCACCGGAAGGTTCCGGTTCGGCGCCAGAGAACAGGCCGAGAGGAGCAAGATGGAGGCAAGTATGGAGCAGCGTACCATGTCGATTCCATGATCGAGACCGTGATCCACTGTTCTTAACACATTACTTGCAGATCCGGTCTTTGACTATCGAAATAGTCTAACACAATCTATCTAACACAATCTGAAGGAATACATACTTACTATACTGTGAATATTCAAAAGAGGCCAGATTCATATCCATCTTAACGACCACAGCAACCTTATTCATTAACAAATTGAACGTTTTTCCATTGTGCAGATGTGATTGATGGAAAACCAAAATTGACAAACGGAGGACTAATCACTAACCTGTTCGCGTTCTTCATCCACTGTAAATTAGGGTGTAATCCCTCCATGAATCAAGTCTCTTGAACCAGCCGATCCTCACGCTCAGCGACCTCGCGTTCACCTACCGCGACGCCCCGAAGCCCGCGCTCGATCAGATCGACTACCGGCATCGCCGCGGTGAATTCACCGTAATCGTCGGCGAGACCGGCGCGGGCAAGTCCACCCTGTGCCGCTGCCTGAACGGGTTAATCCCCTCCTTTACAAAGGGCAGGCTCGAGGGAAGCCTGCAGGTAGCCGGGCACCGGGATTCCGAACGGCCCCAGGTCTACGAACTGGCACGGATCGTCGGCCTGGTATTCCAGGACTTCGAGGCGCAGCTGTTCTCCACCAACGTGGAACTCGAGACGGCTTTCGCGCTCGAGAACTTCGCCGTGGACCGCGATCGGATGAAAACCCGCGTCGACCGGGCGCTGAATCGGGTCGGGCTGTCGGGCTTCGAACAGCGGGACCCCGCCAGCCTGTCGGGAGGCGAGAAGCAGCGGCTGGCCATCGCCTCGGTGCTTGCGGGCAGTCCCTCGGTGGTCGTCATGGACGAACCGACGACCGACCTGGACCCCGTCGGCAAGCGCGACATCTTCACGCTCGCCCAGGTCCTGCGGAACGAGATCGAGGGCATCATCCTGGTGGAGCACGAGACCGAACACGTCCTGAGCGCGGACAGGATCCTGTTGATGCACGAGGGGCGTATCGTCCAAGAGGGGCCGCCCGGTGAGATCCTGGCCGATCCCCGGAACGTGGAACGGCATGGCGTCCGGCCGCTCCAGACCACGGTGCTGCTTTCCGAACTGGGCCTGGAGACCGATGCCCTGACCATAGAGGACGCGGCGGCCCGAATCCGTTCGGCCGGATGGCGCGTCAAGAAGTCTGCCCAGGAGAGCCTGGAAGGCGCGCGCCGGCGTGAACCGCCGTGTGATCCACCGGGTGAACCGCCGCACGAACCATTGGATGATTCGCGCCAGTCCGTCGTGCACATCAAAAACCTGGTCTTCAGATACGGCGAAGCTCCGCCGGCCGTGGACGGGGTCAGCCTGGACATCGCGGCCGGCGAATTCGTCGCGCTGGTGGGACAGAACGGCTGCGGCAAGACCACGCTCGCCAAGCATCTCAACGGACTGCACGCCCCGACGGAGGGCGAGGTCCGGGTCCTGGGCAAGTCCATCACCGACTGGACCCTGCCCGAACTGGGACGGCGCGTCGGATACGTATTCCAGAATCCGGACCATCAGATCTTCGCTAATACCGTGCGGGACGAAGTCGCCTTCGGCGCTCGGAACTACGGGTTCTCCGAAGAAGAGGTCGGGGAGAAAGTGGACGCGGCCCTGGCCGAGACCGGCCTGTCCGGCCGGGATCTCGAGGACCCCTTCAACCTGACCCGGGGAGAGAGGCAGCAACTCGCCGTGGCGTCTGTACTGGCCACGGACCCTGGGATTCTCGTCCTGGACGAACCGACCACCGGGCTGGATTACCACGGACAGGTCGCCATACTGAACCTGGTCCGGCGGCTCAACGAATCCGGCCGTACCGTGGTCATGATCACCCATTCCATGTGGGTCGTTGCCGAATACGCCGACCGGTGTATCATCATGTCGGGCGGACGCGTTGTCCAGGACGGAGACGTGCGGACGTGTTTCAGCAATCCCGAATTACTGGAATCGCTGTACCTGGAGGCGCCCGAGGCCGTCCGTCTCGGCTATGAATTCGGACTCGTGGCACGTTCCGTCCAAGAGATTGCCCACTGCCTGGAACGCGTGGAGGAATAACCCCGGACCGCCCATGGTGCTCTACATACCCTCAGATTCCCTGCTGCATCGGCTCCATCCCTCGACAAAGATCGTGGGACTGGCCCTGTTGCTGATCCTCACGGTGGCCTTCCAGTCGCCCTGGTACCAGCTGGTCATCCTGGCAGGCGTCCTGTTGCTGGCGCGTTCGGCCGGCGCGTTCAGAAACCTCCGCCGGATCCTGCCGCTCATGATCACCGTGCTCGTGTTCAGCGTCGTGTCCTGGTCGCTGTTCCGCCGCATCGGCGATCCGTTCTGGTCCTTTGGCCTGTTCACGCTCTCGACGGAGTCCATTCGGTTCGGGTTCGCCATGGGATTCAGGCTCGAGGCGATGCTCGTTTCCGGCATGGTCTTCGTTTCCTGCACGAAAGTGGAGGAATTCGCCTACGGACTCCGGGCCATCGGGCTGCCCTTCGCCGTTAGTTTCGCGCTCTCCCTTGCCTTTCGGCTCGTTCCCCTGTTTTTTACGCGTATCGGCACGGTCGTCCAGGCCCAGCAGGCACGGGGCCTCGATCTCAAGAGCGGGAACGTATTGCAGCGGGCCCGCAAGTACGTGCCGCTGCTGGTGCCCATATTCGTGTACGCGATCCGGGACACCGACCTGCTCTCCATGGCCCTCGAATCCAAGGGTTTCGGCATGCGGGGCAGGAGAACGGAGTACCTTGCTTTTCCTTTCGTCTGGCGTGACTATGCGATTCTGGGGTTGCTGGTGATCCTGAATATCGCGGGCTGGCTGATGCCGGTCCCGTGAGCGATCCACAGGGAAAGGCTTCCGGAGGAGCGCTGCTCATACCGGAGGAGCATCGAATGGACCGACGATACAGGGCGGGGGTCATTGGACGCACCGGCCGGGGCAACTACGGCCATGGCCTGGACACGGTGTATCTCGGAATGGATGACGTGGACATCATCGCCGTGGCCGACGACGATCCGGACGGCCTGCGGGAAGCGGGCCGGCGGCTGGGCGTGCGGAACCTGTATACGGACTACCGGGAGATGCTGCGCAACGAGTGGTTCGACATCGTCAGCATCTGTCCCCGCTGGCTCGACCAGCACGCCGCGATGACCCTGGCCGTGGCGGAAGCGGGCGCGTGCATCTTCCTCGAGAAGCCCATGGCCCGCACGCTGTCCGAGGCCGACGCCATGATCGAAGCCTGCGAGAAGGCCGGGGTGATGATGGGCATCGCCCACCAGGGCCGCATGCACGCGGCTGCGTGGCACGCCCGTCAACTGCTCGCCGACGGCGCCATCGGGGATATTCTCCACGTCCGCATGAACGGCAAGGAAGATCATCGCGGAGGCGGCGAGGACCTCATGGTGCTGGGCACCCACCTTTTCGATATGCTCCGGTTCCTCCTGGGCAGAAACCCCGCCTGGGTGCAGGCGTCAGTGACCATGACCGGCGGCCGGCCGGCGACCCTGGAAGACGCCGAGGAAGGTCCGGAGGAACTGGGCCTCATCGCGGGCGACGCCGTCCACGCGATGTACGGTTTCGGCCACGGCGTGACGGCCACTTTCGAAACGCGCCGCAACCAGGCTCCTCACCCCCGGCGGTACGGGATGTGGGTGTACGGGTCGGAGGGCATCATGACCGTCCATGAAGGTTCCCAGCAGATCAGGATATACGAATCCCCGGTCTGGCATCCGGACGACGACGCGGCGGTTCGCGACGTTACCGCGGAAGCCCTCGAGCTTGCGCCTCCCGAGCAGCCTTCAATGAGCGCGCTTCAGGCTGCGGCCAACGCCGCCATCGTCCGCGACGTGTTCGAGGCGAGGCGGGACGGACGCAGGCCGGTGAACAGCGGTTACGACGGACGCTGGGCGCTTGAGATGATCCACGGCGTCTTTGCCGCCCACCTGGCGGAAAGCCGCATCGCCCTGCCGCTGGACAACCGGGACCACCCGTTGTTGCCGAACCTGATTTAGGAAGGACGCCGGCAGAGATCCGCCATGAAAACCACCCGCATCCAGGCCACGCCTGTCATGACATCCGCACCGGACGGGTCCTGCCGCGACACGCTGGGCCGAATCGGCCTGCCAGAACCCGTGTCCTCGCTCGCGGGACGCGACTGGGACGCGGTCGTCGTGGGCGCCGGCCACAACGGCCTGGCCTGCGCGGCCTACCTCGCCCGTGCCGGGAAACGGGTGCTGGTCCTGGAAGCCCGGGAAAGCGTGGGCGGCGCCTGCACGCTCGAAGAGACCTGGCCGGGATACCGCGTGTCGCCCTGCGCCTACCTCGCCGGCCTGCTCCATCCCCTGGTGATCGAGGAATTGGATTTCGCACGCTACGGCTATCGATGGACGCCGGCGGAAGCGGGCATGTTCGTACCCTTCGAGGACGGGTCGAGCGTACAGTTGTGGGAGGACGACGACCGCTGCCGGGAGGAGATCGGCCGCCTGTCGCCCCGGGACGTCAAAGGCTTCGAGGCCATGTACGCGCCCATGCGGCGCATACGGGAGGCTCTGCGTCCTCCGGGAGAGGACGATATCTGGATCGGGCGGGCGCCGACCCGGGATCAGATCGAAGAACGTCTCAAGGGCGACCGGGAGGCCATCGGCCTGCTCTTCGAATGGTCCATGGTCGAATACGTCGAGCGTTACCTCGAAGACGAGCGGCTGCGGATGGCGCTGACCGGCCAGGGTGTGATCGGGACGAACGCCAGCCCCTACGAGCCCGGGACCGCCTCCGTGCACGTTTTCCACTCCACGGGAACCATGGCCGGCATGCCCGGCATGTGGGGGTACGTGCGGGGCGGCATGGGCATGGTGTCCTTCATTCTGTGCGACATTGCGCGCGACTCGGGCGCCGTGGTGGCCGCGGGCGTGCCCGTCGCCCGCATCCTGCCCGGGGAGGGCGTGGAGCTGGAGGGCGGCGAACTCGTCCGAGCGAAGGCGGTCGTATCGAATGCCGATCCCCGGGTCACGCTGCGACTCCTTGGCGACGCGGCCGACGGGGCGTGGAAGGACCGCGTGGAATCGGTGCCCCATACCGGCGCGACCGTCAAGATCAACGTGGCCCTCGCCGAATTGCCGGATTTCACCAGCCGGCCGGGGACGGACGAAGACCACCACCGGGGCCAGGTCAACATCCCGCTTACCGCACGGCAATGGCACGAATTCCACGCCATGGCCGCAGACGGCCGGTTACCCCCGCGCCTCTGGGAGGAACTCTACTTCCATACCGCCCACGACCCGAGCGTGGCGCCGGCGGGCCGTCACACCATGAGCATCTTCGCCCAGTTCGTCCCCTACGCGTTCTCCGAGGGCGATTGGGATTCACGGAGGGAGGAGGTGGGGAGGCTGGCCCTGTCATCCCTGGGCCGCTTCTGCAGCAACATTCCCGATGTCGTCCTGCACATGGACGTCATGGGTCCGCCGGACATCGAGAAGAAGGTGGGCCTGACCGGCGGCCATATCTTCCAGGGCGAAATCCTGCCGGCCTACATGTGGGACAGGCGGCTCGAACCGCGGACGCCCATGCCCGGGGTCTACCTGTGCGGGGCATGCACCCATCCGGGCGGCAGCGTGATTGCCATAAACGGGCGCAACGCGGCGATGGAAGTGCTGGGGATGTACGGGGATCAGTAGGCCTGGGCGTAGACGACCTTTCGTTCCGACGCCCCCCCGCAATACGCGCAGGTGCCCGGATCGGCCTCCCAGTCCATGGGGACGCACCGGATCGTGTTCCGGGTTTCGTCCTTGATCGCGGCTTCGCACGCCGGATCGCCGCACCAGTGCGCGAGGATGAACCCGCCGTCGCCGTTCGCGGCCGACATGAAGGATTCCCGGTCCCGGATCTCCCGGGATCGGGCTTCGCGAAACTCCAGGGCGCGCTCGAACATATCCCGTTGCACGGTCTCAAGCAGGTCCCCGACCCGCTTGCCCAGGGTCTCGAGGGAAACGAATTCCTTCTCCCCCGTATCTCTGCGCACAACCACCGCCTGGCCGGACGCGATATCCCGCGGACCGAGCTCCACGCGCAGCGGCACGCCCTTCGTTTCCCATTCGGTGAACTTCCAGCCCAGGCCGAACTGCTCGCGGTCGTCCACCTTCACCCGCACGCCTTCCAGCGACGCAACCAGCTTGTCGACGGCTTCCTGTACGACGGCCTGCTCCTCGTCGGACTTCGCGATGGGGATGACGACGACCTGGTGTGGCGCCAGGCGGGGAGGCAGTACCAGCCCCCTGTCGTCGCCATGGGCCATGATGATGGCGCCGACGGTCCGGGTGCTCATGCCCCAACTCGTCTGGTAGACGTGCTCGCGCGACCCGTCCCGCGTCTGAAAATCGATGTTGAAGGCCCGGGAGAAGTTCTGCCCCAGGTCGTGCGAAGTGCCCATCTGCAGGGCCTTGCCGTCCTTCATCATGCCTTCGATGGCGTAGGTCTGCAGCGCGCCGGGGAACTTTTCGGCGTCGGTTTTCGGACCGTACAGCACCGGAATCGCCATGTAGTCTTCCGCGAAGGTTCGGTAGATGTCCAGGATGCGCAGGGTCTCCTCCTCGGCCTCCGCCGCCGTGGCGTGGGCCGTGTGGCCTTCCTGCCAGAGAAATTCAGTCGTCCGCAGGAAGGCTCTCGGCCGCAGTTCCCACCGGAAGACATTGGCCCACTGGTTGATCAGCAGCGGCAGGTCGCGATAGGACTGGATCCACCTGGCGTACATGTCCGCAATGATGGTCTCGGAGGTCGGGCGGACCATGAGGCTTTCTTCGAGCTTCTTGCCCCCGCCGTGCGTAACCACGGCGCATTCGGGCGAGAATCCCTCCACGTGCTCCGCTTCTTTCTGGAAGAAGCTGTCGGGAATCAACAGGGGGAAATAGGCGTTTACGTGTCCGGTGTCCTTGAACATCCGGTCCAGCACCGCCACCATGTTTTCCCAGAGCGCGAAACCGTATGGCCGGATGACCATGCAGCCGCGGGTCGGCGCGTTGTCGGCCAGTTCGGCTTTCGCGATCACTTCATTGTACCAGGCCGAAAAATCCTCCGCCTGCGCGGTCAGTTTTTTTGCCATGACTCCACCTTTTCGTCCGAAGATATCGCGAGATAGAACCGGCCGATCTCCACTTCGAAGTGACGGCCGTCCGCGTCCTGCATTTCATATTCGCCTTCCATGGTGCCCCATTCCGTGTCCAGGGGGCAGAGGCTCTGGTATTCGTGATTTTCTCCGGGCTCGAGTTCGGGCTGCAGTCCGACGACGCCCGGACCTCTGACTTCGCTGCGCTTGCCGTCGGCGTTGATGATGACCCAGTGACGGTTGATCAGCTTTACCCACCGCTCGCTGTCATTGGTGATGACGATACGATAAGCGAACACGTACTGGCTCTGGCCTGGATCGGAATGATCGGGCAGATAGCCCGGGAATACCTGGACCCGTATGCCATGGGTGACCGTGTCTGAATTCAGCGGTGTCGGCATCGCGTTGCTCCGTGAAATCGGCCCGGAAAATCGAAGGTGTATAAGATAAATACGGGGGGCTTCATCGACAAACAAAAAACCGACGGAGACGCCCTTCCCGGCGGCGGAATCCGGACCAAAAACACCTTGACACCCGGGGGGCGCATCTCTATTCTGTCCACGGCACAAAACCGTATCCACCGGGGTAGCAACGGAATGGTCAATCCAGGCCTTGAAGGCGTCGTAGCCGCACAGACGGCCGTCTGTTTCATCGATGGCCAGCAGGGCAGAATGCTCTACCGGGGCCACGACATTCACGACCTCGCCGCCCATTCCAGTTTCGAGGAAACGGCCTACCTGCTGTGGCACGGCGACCTGCCGGGATCGGACAGGCTGGCGGAACTCAACGAGCAGCTCCTCGCCGGCAGGACTTTGCCTGCAGCAGTCCTGGACTTACTGCGGGTACTCCCGCGCCGCACGGCGCCCATGGACGTGCTCCGTTCGGCCGTGTCGTTCCTGTCCGCCTACGACCCGGACGCGGCGAACCACACCCACGAAGCGAATCTGCGCAAAGCCGTCCGGTTGACCGCCCAGTTCGCGTCCGTTACCGCCGCCTGGCAACGGATCTCCAGCGGCGGCGATCCTATCGCACCGAATCCGTCCCTGGGCCACGCCGCGAATTTCCTTTACATGCTGAACGGCACGACACCGGACCCCGAGCACGCGAAGGCCTTCGACGTCGCCCTGATCCTGCATGCCGACCACGAACTGAACGCGTCGACCTTCGCCGCCCGGGTCACCGCGGCCACGCTCTCGGACATGCATTCTGCGGTCACGTCGGCCGTCGGCACGCTCAAGGGACCGCTGCACGGCGGCGCCAACAAGGACGTAATGGACATGCTCAACGAGATCGGGGAGATCTCCCTGGCCGCGGACTACGTCAGAGAGAAACTGGCCGCCAGGGAGAAAATCCCCGGATTCGGCCACCGCGTCTACAAGACGGAAGATCCCCGGGCGACGCACCTGCGCCGCCTCTCGGAGGAACTGGGCAGTAAAGCGGGCGACCCGAAGTGGTATGAAATGTCCCGCGTGATCGAGCAGACTATGATGGAACTGAAGGGTATCGCCTGCAACGTGGATTTCTATTCCGGATCGGTCTATGCCAGCATGGGGATACCGGCGGGGTTGTTCACGCCCGTTTTCGCCTGCAGCCGGATCACAGGCTGGACCGCCCATCTCCTCGAACAGTACGCCGACAACCGGATCATCCGCCCGGTAGGCGAGTATACCGGACCGACCGAAGCGCGGTACATACCCATGGAAAACCGCCCTGCCTGACCGGGGGCGCCAGCCCACCTGAGCACGGTACGCCCCGTGCGGCGGTGAAGTCGGCGGGACACCGGAGCAAGAATCGACCGGATCGGGGACAAGTCAAATGATTCAGGCTTTCCGTTTATTGATTTTCGCGGCATCGGTCAGTTCGGTCACGCTGCCGGCATCCGGCCAGTTCAATTTCAACCTGGGTGGCGAGGTGGCCCGTCCTGCCTCGGGCCTTGCCAATCTGGTCGAAGAAGACTACGGTTACGGCGCCCATGCCGCCATAACGTACTGGTTCAGCTATCGCGTCCAGTTGGTCTGCTCGGGCGGCTACGTCACCTACGGCAGCGAGAAGATCAAGTCCCGTACCGAGGTGGAAGACCTGGTCGACCAGGGTCTCGACGCCATCGTCGACCGGATCGAGGGCAACTACTCCAGCATTCCGGTGACCGCCGGCCTGCGATTCTATCCGTTGGAACGACTGTTCGTGCAGGGCGCGGCCGGCGTAGTGTACAAGAGAACGCGGCAGATAGGCAACGCAAACACGAACACGAAAGAAGGCTTCGTCACGGAAAGAGACCTGGTCGTGTCCCCCGGGATCGGACTCCTTCTCGGTCGTTTCAGCCTCCAGGCGCAGTACAATGTGTCCCGCGACGACTGGAGGTGGATGAGCCTGGGGGTTTCGATGATCTTCGGGAAGCTGTAGATCCCGCGCCGCTATACCACATCACTACTTCAGATCAGCCAGTGGGGTGTCATTCTCCTCAGAATACGCACTGAATTTGAGGTATCCGCTTACCTCGTCAATTTTGGTTTCTACTCGGTCTAATGAATTTGTTATGTTTCTTAATTCTTCCCTGAATTCAGTTCTTATCTCACCTAAAGTAACATGCAAATAAGTCAATAAAGCGATTAACGCTACTGCACCGGTGAAGACAGCCCCGTTACGTTGGAACCACGACTCCTGATTCATTTCCATTCCTCCTTACCTGATGCTTTGGTCGTGCGGTCATGCCGGTTTTACGGATTAGTCGCGTTCCAAATTACGTTTCTCGACGTTTTTTTAACTGCGATGGATTTACCTTACACCGCACAGTCAAGGCAGGTATCCGCCGCGGTATTTATCGATCAGGCTCCAGAGAATGGCCGCGGTCTCCACGTCGGGCAAGCCACGATAGTCCGAGGGGCGAAAGTGCAATTGAAACGCGCGTAGGGCGAAGCGCGTCTGGTGGTCGAGTTCGCCGGTCGGTTCGACCAGGTATCCGAGCCTTAGCAACGCGGCCTGCAGTCTTTCGACCGTAGGTAGCTGGTCCTCGAATTGTGCCATGTAACGCAACCTGGTTTCCTCGTCATACCAGGCGCCTATGCCTTCGTCGTACAGCCGTCGCCAGGGAAAGAGGGGGCCCGGATCCGATCGGCGCCGGTGTGGGACCGCTATATCGGAGTGCGCGACGAAATCGAGCGGCCCAATACGGGGGTGTCGTCGCTGAATGTCCCGAAGCAATTCGATCAACATCTCGATCTGCGCTTCGCTGAATGGCGGGAAATCACAAACGAGCGCGTCCGGACCGCTATCCTCGACAGCTGACGTATCCGAGACGCAACTGAACTCGTTTACGATCTCGATCCCGATGGATCGGGCGTTAAGCCCCCTATCCCCGGCCCAGTAGCTGACACCGGCGTGCCATGCCCTTTGGCTTTCCTTCACGAATTGATGCAAACGCAGCCGGCTGTGACCGTAGGTAGGGTCGTTTTCGTCGGGAATCAGGTAATGTGCGCTGACCGGACGCCCGGTCCGGGTGGTGAGCAATCTTACCGATTCCGCGAAATTCGCCGAGGTGGCGTGAATCACCACGTAATCGACCCGGCTGTTCTGGTTCGCCGATTCCACAAAGATGACGTTCGAACAACCGGGGATACATATCGAGAGCATCCAAATCAAACACAACCGCGTAACACTCGTTTTCTTCATGTCCGATTCCATCCGCATTGCATGCAGCAACGCTGTGTTTGAGATTGAAAGCCGAGTACGATGGTGCGCAATGATGAGGTAAATTGCCGCGGAACACTTCTTGTTCGGGTTTACAATGTAATGAATTCGGCGTAGAATTCAATCAGGAAGCGGGTTCGGATTTTCTCAACACGAATCAATATGAATAACTGAATGGGTTCGGGCCCGATGGACTTGATCGTCAAACGCTTCACGCCAGAGTACTGAATGAGCACCTTCAGGGAAGCGAGAGACCGCGGCGGCCTTTACCTGCTCGGCCAGTTGCACGCGGACGGCAGTTTTGGCGACCCTGGTCTCGGTGTCACCGAATACTACAAGGTGCCGGCCGCGTTGCTCGTGTGCGGCCTGTCTCACGCGGCAAGCCGCATGCTCCGGTGGATCAGACACCACGGGTTCCTCCCCGACGGCGACTTCGGCCCGCGTCCCGCCCACGAGCTCGACAGCTACTACTACACCTACCACAACGCCTGGGTCATCAAGGCGGCCCACCGCATGGGCGCTTTCGACCTGGCCTGGCGCGGCATGGACTTCCTCATCGGGTTCCGCGACCCCGCCAGCGGCGGCTTCTACTCCCATCCGACAGCGCGCGGCAGTAGCACCGAACAGGATCTATGGGTCGTAAGCGGCTGTGGCTGGTGCGCCGTCTACACCGGCCGGCTGGACGTGGCCAGGGGCGTGGGCGCCTGGATGCGGCGAATGATGAAGGAACAGCCCGATTTCCCTAACGAGTTGTGGACGGTCTACAGCCGCGAACGCGGATTGATCACCGAGGTGATGGACGGCGACGACTTCAGGTACGTGCTGACGCGAGACGAGTCGCGGGACCAGTCCTTCTACCATCCCGGCATCGCGGCGGGTTTCCTTTGCCGGCTGTACATGGCTACGGGCGAGGTAGAATGGCTGGACCTGGCGAAAACGTACATGCGGTTCTGCGAGCACGTTGGGGATTACCACTTCAGCCTGTTGCGCGCCGGCAAGGTCGGTTGGGCCGGCGCGATGCTCTACACGCTCACCGGGGAAGCGAAGTACCGCGACATGGCGGTCAGGGTCGGAAACAACCTGGTCGAAACCCAACTGGTTAACGGGGCATGGGCGTGGCCGGAGATGGGCATTCAGGGCCCCCACAACGATATCACGGCCGAAATGGTCGTGTGGCTCGACGAAATCCACCAGGCGATTGGCGAAGACTAGTCGATATTGAAAATGACTCCTTAGGTTTTACAACTATGGTGTAATGGTTTTTCGTAGATGTTTGTACAGAGAGACAGAAACACTTGTTCGGGTCTATACCTACTTTCTGTTGACTATGCGTCTATGGAATGTAGAGTCGAATGTCGTTATTAAGTTTTCCCGTGCCTCTAACATCATCAAATGCTAGGTTATTCTCCTTAACTAGTTTCCTAATCGCTTTTCTATACTCACTGGAGGTGAACTGCATAAAGTTCTTCTGCACGATATCGACCCATAACTCCAGACGGCTTTTTTTACGGGAAGCTTCGCTAACCGAGTTGATGACGATTTCCTCAAGTTTTTGTAGATCACGAATATCCTGCCAGTTCGAGTCCTCAAACAACGTGCCTTCTGTCCAAGACTCATACATCCTCTGATGATAAGCTGTACACATTGCGTCGTTCATTAGAAGCATTGCATCCTGGTGACGTGAGAAGAAGGTGACGTAGTACTTTATGCTACTGTGAACCTTTTCTCGAACCGGACAAGATCCACTGTAAGCTCTTGGTTCTCGAATACTTAGGATTTTATCTCGATACATTGCCATTACCAGGTCGGCTTTCTTCTCTGGCTCTATCGAGTCGGCCAAAAGTACGTCCTTCCAATAGTTACCACCAAGAACCATTGTAAGTTGATTGTGAAAAGCACGTATTTGAGCAACTTCGGACCGACCTGCAGATACAGCATGGCGTGATGCAAGGCGATGCATCGTTGGAATGTTGAGATTGACAACTATTTCTGTACTGTAAGTCCTATTTCGCTGCAGGAATGGTTCGATAATTGAAAACTCGCAGCCCTTTAAACCAAAAGGATCAAGGTACAGAAACACTGTATGATCGTCGAGTACATCACGTACCTTTGTTAGAAGCTCGTCAGCAGTTCCGTGGAGTGCAACTACCTTGTTCTGTTCAATGAAACTGGAAAGTACATACGATAACTTGTCGTGGTGGTCCTGCTGGCTGTTAACGAAAATCGCTTGATACCTTCCTTTTACGTGTTTTTCAGCTGCATGGCAGATAATCAGTGGCGAGCCTGCTGAACCATCATCAAACTTCGCTGGGCCGGCAAATGCGTCGATGAGAATGATCGGTTTTCCCAGCTTCGCTACCTTTGAAAGGTACGCCGGCATATACTGACTAAGAATCTGATCTTTAATCTTGGACCACGGACGCTTGCCCGAAAAAAAAGTCGATTCCATGCCTTCTCCTTAGCGCTATACGTTTGGAAACTGGATCTAGTATATCCGCAGTGCATCAACGGACTGCTAATTTGACAGCAACAAACAGGCAGCAGACCTGCGAGCACGGTAAAAGCAACGTATGTTCTTTAATGTACTATGGTTCTAAACGGTAGGATCTGAGGGGTTTCCTCATCAGGATTACGCGGGGATGCTATTTTGGGCGTTCTCTAAAGGTTCTCTAGGCATAGCGTTATGCTCTACGCCTTCTAATTCACGACCTCCGGCTTTAGGAGTCCGTCCTCCCCACTGTTTGAAGAAGAAAGGTACTCCAGCTTTCGCACAACAGTCCCGAATATCACGTACCCATTCTGGCCTCATGGGCCTTGCGTTAGGACCACTCTCACCACCGACGATTACCCAAGAAATCCCTTCAAGATCGATGTTTTTGATAGGACCTAGAAGTGGTTCTAACGATAAAAACCGAACGCTTACTGGTGTCGAACGAAGGTGGTTAATCCTTGAAATTGCCGAATGGTCTTCAACGGATACACCGCACCATATATGATCAGGAACAAGGCGATCTGCATATCTAGTTTGTAAGTATGCCTTCATGAGCGAACTTCGTTTTGTTAGTATCTGATAGACATGCCAATTAACGGTTTCCATAGTACTGAATACTAAGTCAATATACTTGGGGTCGATGCGTTTATGGAACAAATCGCTCATCGAATTTACGAAAATCATTCTAGGCTTAAGCCATCGTGATGGTTGGATGAGACGGGATGGCCACAGGCGTAAGTTGAAGCCCTGCTCGTATGGGTGACCCGAGACACCACGCCACCGTTCTGCGAATCGTTCTGCGTAACAATTATCGCAGCCACGTGATATCTTGTTGCAACCTGTTACAGGATTCCAAGTCGCATCAGTCCACTCGATTGCCGAATTGTTAGCCATGTTGACTCCAACATCGTGTAAAGTTTACTTGCACAGACACCTTAGACTGAATCTATACTCTTCAAGTTCCTCTCAGAATCCTTACTAGAAACTACTAAACGCTTGTTTACTATGGAATGTAATTATATCCTGCTTCCGTGTCAAGTTGCATAGTTTTCAGATGACTGCAGGATCCACCAAGCGGTGGGTTCAGACTAGGCTGCTTCTACCGGATGCTCCCGCGCGACAACCGCCCGCGTACTTCGGTCTTCCGCGGATAACCGGCGGACGATTCCCGCCCGGATCAGCGCGATATCCCCCGGTTCGAGCGAAACGTCCCGTCCGTCCAGCGACAGCTGCACGGCCCCGCTCAGTACTATCCAGTGCTCGTTCCGGTTCAGCACGGTGTCATGCTGAGTGTCTCCCTGGGCGTTCACCTCTTCATATCGCTGCAGCCGCCATTCGGAGATGGGGCACCTTGGGCCGGGATCCCGTATGGGGCCGGTATTCATGCTGCCCGGTACGGCGAATCCGGGCACGGTAGGCGCAGGGGGGCCATACTTCTCCACGGTGAGGTGCAGCGGCCTGCCCGCCCGCTCCAGGCGCGTCACGATGGCGTTGTTCTCGTAGGGCGTGAACATCTGGAACTGGTGGACGCAGCCCATGGGCGTATAGACCAGCGTATTCGGCGTGATCTCGTGTCTTACGCCGTCCAGACGGACCTCCCCGCAGCCCGTGGTGAACAGCCAAAGCTCGTCGTTGTCGTGGTAATGGGGTTCGACCCCGGTCCCGATCCCGCCGTCCGGAAAGTGCCGATAGCAGTTGAGGGCGGTCCAATCCGGGAACACGTCCTGCTCCCAGTAGGTCCGGTTCGAATTGAGCGAACGAATCGTGTATCGGGGGGTTTCAATGACCATGGTATCTCCACGATCGACGAACTGGCGGGGCCTCGTTTGTGTATGTAAATTACGCCCATAGGTTCTCCATATATCAAGCATATCTTCAACGAATCGGCGAATGGCGCCCGTTAGCGGCCACTCGCCCGGACCGGTTCAGCCCGCGAATCGTGACCCAGGCCATGCATAGACCCGCACGAAGATAACCCGGGCAGACATTCCACGAGCGATAAAATGACCGACGACAACCGGATTGAACAGATGGAAGCCCGTATCCGGGCAGCCGGCGCGCTCACTGCCGCGCTGGCTCGCGACCCGCACCGGCCCGCCTACCACTTCACGCCGCCGGCGGCCTGGATGAACGATATCAACGGGGCCCTGTACTGGAAGGGCCGCTATCACATCTTCTACCAGTACAATCCGCACGGCGCCTACTGGCATCTCATTCAATGGGGCCATGCCTCCAGCACCGACCTCGTGCACTGGGTCCACCATCCTGTGGCGCTGATACCGGATGCGGACGGACCGGACCGGAAGGGCTGCTTCAGCGGGGGCGCCCTGGTCAGCAAGGAAGGCGTTCCGGTACTGATTTACTACGGCAACCCCGACGGACTCTGTCTCGCCCGCAGCAGCGACGACCTGCTGATCGAGTGGACGAAAGACCCGGGCAATCCGGTGATCCCCGAGCCGGAAGAGGGAAGCGCCGATTTCGGCCGCTACACCATGCACGACCCCTGCGGGTGGCTGGCGAACGGCCAGTATTACGCCGCCGTCAACAACCGGGACCCGAAAGGCCGGGGGGACGCCGCGTTTCTCTTTAAATCGGAGGACCTGTGCACCTGGGAGTACGTCGATGTGTTTTATCAATCGAGGCGGCCGTGGACCGAAGGCGGCGAGGACTGCGCCGTGCCCGATTTCTTCCCCTTCGGCGACCGGCACATATTACTCTTCTGCAGCCATCTGCAGGGAAGCCAGTACTACATCGGCGAGGTGCGGGATGAACGGTTTTTTCCCGAGATACACGGGCGCATGAGCTGGGAAGGAGGTCATCTGGGCGGTCCGCGGACGCTGCTGGATCCGAACGGGCGGCGCGTCTTCTTCGACTGGGTCCGCGAGCTGCGCGGAAACGATCGCGAGCGCGAATCCGGGTGGTCGGGCGCAATGACCGTACCCCGCCTGCTGTCGCCGGGGCCCGGCGGACACCTGCAGATCGATCCCGTGCCGGAGCTTGAAGTGCTGCGGCTGGATGCCCGCCGCCATGGGTCCATCGAAGTATCCGCCGATTCCGAAGTGGCCGTCGAGGGCATCGGCGGGGACTGCCTGGAACTGGCGATCGAGATCGATCCCCGGGAGGCGCGGGAGGTCGGCGTGAAAGTGCGGCGCTCCCCGGGGGGCGAGGAGGAAACCGCGGTCTCCTGCGATGTGGCGGCCGCTGTCCTCCGCGTCGACGTCAGCCGGTCGTCGCTCGACCGCGAAATACGTTACACCCGGTACCGAAGCCTGCAGCCGCACCTGCCAGAGTGCGAGCAGTACGTCACCGCGCAGGAGGGGCCTTTCGAACTGGCGCCGGGCGAACCGCTGGTCCTGCGCATCTTCCTGGATCGATCGATCCTCGAGGTTTTCGCCAACCGCCGGCAATGCGTGACCCAGCGCATCTATCCGACGCGAACCGACAGCACGGGCATCAGCCTGTTCGCACGTGGCGGCGCGGCAAGGTTCAAGTCGCTGCAGGCCTGGAACCTGGCACCGACGCGCATGTGACGGCTTCGCTATTATCGGTGCGATTCCCATTATCACGATCATCCTTCTGAAGATCGTCGAGCATCTTTTCCCCGGCTTGAAATAGTCCGCTGCTCCTATCGATATGCACACTTTCCCGGTTGACAAACCATGCGCGCCGCAACTTTTTCTAATCGTCAATAAGCGGCCTGCTGAAAGCATTCCCGTGGCCGCGTTCCGGGAACCACTGCCCTCAACGGTTCACGCTTAAAAACGGAGACTTCATGTCCATACTGGACGCATTCAAACTGGACGGCAAAACCGCCCTCGTAACCGGCTGCCGCCGGGGAATCGGCAGGGGACTGGCCGAAGCGCTCGCCGAAGCAGGCGCGGATATCGTGGGCGTCAGCGCGTCGATGGAGTCGTCCGGCAGCGAAATTGAAGGGGCCGTCACGGCCATGGGCCGCCGGTTTACCGGTTACAGCGTCGACCTGAACGACCGGGACGCGCTGAATGATTTCATTCACCAGGTCAAGAACGATTTCCCGGTCATCGATATCCTCGTCAACAACGCCGGGCTTACATTGCGGGCGCCCGCCGCCGAACATTCCGACGAATACTGGGACACGGTCATGAACGTGAACCTCAACGCGCCGTTCATCCTGAGCCGGGAGATCGGACGGGACATGGTCGCCCGGGGCCGTGGGAAGATCGTGTTCACCGCGTCCGTACTGTCCTTCCAGGGCGGCATCACCGTGCCCAGTTACGCGGCGTCCAAGGGGGCCGTCGCACAACTGGTCATGGCCCTTTCCAACGAATGGGCCTCCAAGGGCGTCAACGTCAACGCGATCGCACCGGGCTATATCGCCACCGACCTCACGTCGGCCCTGCAGAACGACAAGGAGCGTTCCAGGTCCATATCCGAACGTATCCCCGCCGGCCGGTGGGGTGGGCCGAGCGACCTGGGCGGCGCCGTCGTCTACCTCAGTTCGGACGCTTCCAACTACGTCCACGGTGCGGTACTGGCCGTCGACGGAGGTTGGCTGGGGCGATAGGGCACCATGCCGGTAGGGCGCCCGGAACCGAAAAGGATTCCACGCACCCACGGTGTTTGTCGACTGAACCGTCAGAGGTCCGTCCATGCCGTCGAAATATGCCCATCTGTTGACTGAAGAAGAGAAGTGGCATTTCGACCTGCACGGCTACCTGCACCTGCGCGGCGTGATCGCGCCGGACCGCCTGGCGCGCATCCTGGAGGTCGTAGGTTACTGGCTCTCCGTGGACGAGCCCGAGATCCCCGCGCCGGTATTCAGGCACCGTCAGGAACCGTACAAGACGCACCTGGACCACATCCAGTACGGCCACCGGTTGTTCCAGGAACTGAATGCCGATCCGGAGATCATCCGCGTCGTCGCGGGGCTCACCATGGGCGCGCCGCGACTGTTTCACTGTAACTTCACGAAAATGGACCCGGCGACGCCGGGCGACGAGGACCACCAGGGCTACCACCGGGACGACAGCGGGTTCAAGTTCCCGCCGGGATTCCGCAATCCGCACAACGATTACCAGGCGGCAAGCGGCGAGATCTACTGCAGCCACCTGGCCACCTGGGTCGCGCTGGCCGACGTGCCCGAGGGGACGGGATTCAGCCTGGTGCCCGGCAGCCACAAGTCGGCCTTCGCACCGCCCGATGGGCTGAAGGTCGGCCACGACCCGCCCGTCTCCATCACCGTGCCCATGGACGCCGGTGATGTCCTCGTGTTCTCGACCCACCTTCTGCACGACGCCGCCGTCTGGACCCGGGACTATCCAAGGATGAACATCTTCCAGCGCTACCAGCTGAGCGCCTACTTCAACGAAACCGGCAAGAGCGGGTTGCCCCTGGAGGAATACCGGGATCAAATCACCGAAGAGGAGTACGAACTGGAATCATTGAGCAAGGAAGAGAAAGCCGCCGTGACCCGCATGCGGCGACATTTCGGATTGTAATCAACCCACAGGAGACCTGCATGGCTTGGATACGCACCATTGACGAATCGGAAGCGGAAGGTCCGCTGAAAAGGATTTACGACGGCTCGATGCGCTCGTGGGGCGGCGTGGACAACATCATCAAGGTCCACAGCCTGAACGTGCAGGCGATGCGTGCGGTGATGGTCTTCTACAAGGGCCTCATGCACGGAGACTGCGACCTCACGCTGGGACAGCGGGAGATGATCGCGACGACCGTCTCGGCCCTGAACGAGTGCGAGTACTGAATCCGCCACCATGGGGAGGGGCTCCTCAGAGAGATCAACGACCAGGAACTGGTGGATGCGATCAAGAAGGACTACCGCGAGGCGGACCTGGACGACGCCGACCGCACCATGCTGGACTACGTCCGAAAGCTGACCCTGGCGCCCGCTTCGACGTCGGAGTCGGATATCGTTGCGTTGAGGGAGGTCGGGTTCGGCGACAAGGCGATCCTGGAGATCAACCAGATCACGGGTTTCTTCGCCTGGTGCAACCGAACTGTGGACGGCCTGGGTGTGGAACTGGAAGCGTTCTGGGACGATCCGGACGCGACGAATGTCTAGGCATCCGCATCGTGACCATTACGTAATATCAGTGTTGGACGGGAGATCCGTGTTTACGAGGCATGATGGATTCGTTTGAAGTCATACCGACCGGTGGCGCACTCGGCGCTGAAGTGCGTGGCCTGGATCTGCGCAGTAAACTGGACGGGGAGACCGTACGTGTGTTGCGCGGCACCTTTCTCGATCACTGCGTGCTGTTCTTTCGCAACCAGGAGATCAGCCAGGAGGACCTGGTCCGCTTCACCCGGTATTTCGGAAGACCGGTACCGCACGTGCGGCCGCAACCGGACCGCCCCATCGAGGAAATCTTCGTTATCTCGAACGTGACCGAGGACGGCAAGCCCATCGGGGCCCTCGGCAGCGAGGAAATCCCCTTCCATTCAGACCTGTCCTACCTTCCCGAACCGGGCACGATTTCATTGCTGTATGCGCTGGAAATACCGGACGAGGGGGGCGAGACGATGTGGGCCAACGGTTATGCGTCCTACGAAGCGCTGCACCCCGACATGAAGGCCCGCATCGACGGCCTGAACGCGGTCCACCGGCATCCCATCGATACGTTGAATACCCCGGAACCGACGATGCATCCGGTCGTCCGCATCCATCCGGAAACGGGACGCAAGTTGATCTACGTCAGTCCCCACCTGACGCATCACATCGCGGACATGGAACGGGAAGGCGGCCAGGCCCTGCTGGACGAGCTGATCACCCATGCTACCGACACGCGATTCGTATGGAAACACCGCTGGCAGGTGGGCGACCTGATCATGTGGGACAATCGCTGCACCATGCACCGCCGCACGCCCTTCGACGACCGGCAACGCCGGGTCATGTGGCGCACGCAGGTGTTCGGCGAGGGTACGAGTTAGACGGCGTGGAATTAAGCGCGACCCGCGGACGGCCGGTCGCCGGACTGCCGGTTTAACGGCCGCGATCGACCGGAGCCCGGACGGACGACCCGGATCAGGGAGACTGCTGCCCCAGCGCCACCGGTTCGATTACGTACCGGTCTTCCCCCTCGCACGAAATCCTGCCCGAAGATACGTTCGCATCATGATCCAGGGCGATGATCCAGCCCTCGTCGGCCGCCTGACGTAGCAGACGCATCTTGGCGACCATCGTATCGTAGGGAAACAGGTCGTAGGCCATGTTGTACGGGGCGCGAAGGTGGGTCGTCATGGGCAGGATGTCACCCGAGTAGACCGCTTTTGTGTCGCCGGACTCCACTTTCACCAGCTGATGGTACCGGGTATGGCCGCCGGTCACCTCAACGCGGATCCCTTCCTCGATCTCCACGTCTCCCTCCACCAGGTTCAGCACGCCCCGGTCCATCAGCGGCTGGTAGTTTTCGGAGCGATAGGTGGTCTTCATGGTGCCGTAATCGTTCAGCGCGTCCTCCCACTCGCCTTTCTGAACCACGTACTGTGCGTTGGGAAACGCGGGTACGGCCCGGCCCTCCTCGTCCAACCGAGTCGCGCCGCCCGCGTGGTCGAAATGAAGGTGGCTCAAGACGACGAGATCGATGTCCCCCGCGGATACGCCCCGGGCCGATAAAGACCCCAGGATGGTGGAACCCGACATCCCGTAGATGCCCCGGTCCCGGTCGGTCATCTTGTCGCCGTAGCCCGTGTCGACCAGAATGAGCCGGCCGTCCTTCCGGATCAGCAGGCAGTTCGTGTCGTTTGTGATCCGGTTTTTCTCGTCGGGGGGACAGACCTTCTCCCAGAGCGGTTTAGGAACGATCCCGAACATGCTCCCGCCGTCCAACTTGAATACGCCGCCGCTGACGACAGACAGTTCCACTTCGTGCTCCTTTTTTACACGCCTTTGAACCGTTTTATTTGCCCTCACAAAATAGTTGCCGGCCAGCTGTATGTCATGGCAAATGTGCTCGCGCTTTACGCCCTGCAGGTTTTCCGTTACATTCACGTGAAACGCAGTTACGCGAATCCGCGCATCGCGTCCGTGGTCCGCAAAAAAACGCCAAGGCTATTGCGGACCACCCGATTAGGAGTCAATTCCATGCCCAATGGCGGTTCGGACTGCTGCGGTACCTGCCGGTTCAACAGAGCCAATGCCGGACTTGGAGATCACGGTCCACTGTACCGCGAAGACATGGATTGCGTGCACGAAGCAAGCCACTGCGAGATCAGGGGGCTGGATATTGAAAACCCGTTCTGGACCTACTGCGCCAATCATACGTCACGCATGAAACGAGGGTATTCTGTACCACTGGGTCCGGTCTACGTGCACGAGTGGAATCACGTCGTAAACTCCGACGGCGTGCGAGTCCCTGTATCGAACCGAATACCGTGGGTCGACGCCCCGGACACCGAGGAAGTCCGTACGCAGCTTCTTCGGTTTTTGGAAGAACTCGAGTTACTCTCCGACAGCTACCCCTGGCACGGGAAGCACCTGGGTCTCGAGGTGGTCAACGAGCTCGAGCGGCTACGGGAACCCCGCGCCATCCCCATTCTGGAGCAAATCGCAAAGGACCTTCGCGAGAAGGGGGAAGAGCCGGACGGGATCCGGAACGTGATCGAGCGCATCCAATCCGCCGTAGAAAAGAATCGGGGCGGGCAACCGGGCAAACCTGACACTTCCTGACGAACCGCGGTCGCGCCATCCATAATCGAGTCGAAACTCACAACGACTACGCAGATTACCACTATGTCTATTTACGACTACATCGCCGCCGTACCGAAGGCGGACCTGCACGTGCACCTGGAAGGGTCCATACAACCGTCCACGCTGCTGATGCTGGCGGAACGGCACCGTGTCGACCTGCCGGCAGACACGGAGGAGGGATTGCGTAACTGGTACCGGTTCAGGGACTTCCACCATTTCATCGAGGTCTATGTCGCCATCACGAAGTGCCTACGCACCGTGGAGGATTTCGAGCTGATCGTGTACGAATTCGGCGCCGACATGGCCCGCCAGAACATCCGGTACGCCGAAGTGACCTTCTCGCCGAGTACCCACCTCTGGATCAACCGGGTCGACCAGGACGTCTGGTTCACCGGGCTGACAGAAGGGCGTCGTCGGGTGAAGGAGTCCTTCGGCTGCGAAATCTACTGGGTCTTCGACCTGGTGCGCAACGACTACCCCGAGCGGGGGCGGTTCGACTATACGACCGATGTGGCCATCGAGGGGATGGACGACGGGGTCGTCGCCCTGGGCCTTGGCGGGATGGAGGAGGGATACCCTCCCGCGCCGTTCGTTCCGTGGTTCGACCGGGCGCGATCCGCGGGACTGCACAGCGCCCCCCATGCCGGTGAGCACGCCGGCCCCGAAAGCATCTGGAGTGCGATCCACGACCTGGGCGCCGAGCGCATCGGCCACGGGGTGCGGGCCATAGAGGACCCGGAACTCGTCGATTACCTTGCGGACCGTCGGATTCCGCTTGAGATCAGCCCCACGAGCAACATCAGCCTGGGCCTCTACCCCGACGCGGCGTCTCATCCCCTGAAAGCACTCCACGAGGCGGGCGTAACCGTTACCGTAAACTCGGACGATCCCCCACTGTTCAACACCTCGCTGACCGACGAAGCCTGCCTGCTCGCCGACCCCTGGGGGTTTTCCAGGGAAACCATCGACGATATCCTGCTGAACGGGATTCGCTTCAGCTTTCTGCCGGACGCCCGGAGAAAGTCCATGGAGACCGAATTTCGCAATGAAATGCGCGCGTTGCGGGATCTGGTCGGCTGACCGGACCCGTTGATCACACCAGGTGGCACGCCGCCTTGTGGCCGCTGCCCTTGTCTTCAAGCACGGGGACTTCGGTCTTGCAGCGGGCCTCAGCCAGGGGACACCGGGGATGGAAGGGACACCCCGGGGGCAGGTTCGCCGGATTGGGGACGTCGCCCTTGAGGATAATCCGGTCGCGGCCGAGCGTGGGATCGGGAAGGGGCACGGCCGAGAGCAGAGCCCTGGTGTAGGGGTGCAGCGGTTTCGCATACAACTGGTCCCGCGTGGCCGTCTCGACGATCTTGCCGAGGTACATGACGGCCACCCGGTCGCTGATGTGGCGCACCACGCGAAGGTCGTGGGAGATGAACAGGTAACTGAGCCGGAACCGGTCCTGCAGCACCTTGAGCAGGTTGATGATCTGCGCTTGTATCGATACGTCGAGCGCCGAGACGGGTTCGTCGGCGATGATCATCTCGGGCCGGACGGCCAGGGCCCGGGCAATGCCGATGCGCTGCCGCTGGCCGCCGCTGAACTCGTGGGGATACCGCCGGGCGTGCGCGGGATTCAGGCCCACCGTTTCGAGCAGCTCGGTCACGCGGTCACCCGCTTCTCCCCGCGTGCTCAATCCGTGCACGGTCAGGGGTTCTTTCAGCAGGGCGCCGACGGTCATGCGGGGGTTGAGAGAGCCGTAGGGGTCCTGGAACACGATCTGCATCTGGCGCCGCAACCGCCGGAGATCGCCTTTCTTCAAGTCGAAGACCGCGTGCGGCCTGCGCGCTTCCCCTTCTTCAAGGGCCGTATGGAACGTGGCCGTTCCGGCGGAGGGATCGACCAGGCGCAGGATCGCCCGTCCGATCGTGGTCTTCCCGCAACCGCTTTCGCCCACCAGGCCCAGCGTTTCGCCCCGTTCCAGGGTCAGGTCGACCCCGTCGACGGCCTTGATAGCCGCCCGGTGGCGCCGCAGCAGTCCGCCGCCCACGGGGAAGTGTTTCTTCAGTCCCCGGACCTGCAGTAACATTTCGTTTCCTTCTGTCATACGATCTACCCCTGTGCCGTCTCCGCCTGCACGACCCGCTGCCATTCGCCGCAACGGACCAGGTGGCGGCCGTCCGCGTCCTCCAGCGCCTGCGGCCGGCCGCAGGCTGCCACCGCGAAATCACAGCGCGGGGCGAAGCGGCATCCGGCCGGGAAGCCCACGGGATCGGGTACCGTCCCCTCGATGGTCGAAAGCTCCTCCGTACCCGAACTCATTGTCGGCACTGAAGCGAGCAGTCCGCGGGTGTAAGGATGGCGGGGACTTCCGAAGAGCGTTTTCACGTCGGCCCGTTCCACGACCTGCCCAGCGTACATGACCAGTACCTCGTGGGCCATTTCGGCCACGATGCCCAGGTCATGGGTAATCAGCATGAGTCCCATGCCCAGCTCTTCCTGCAGGCGGCGCAGCACGTCGAGAATCTGCGCCTGGATGGTAACGTCCAGTGCCGTGGTCGGTTCGTCGGCGATCAGCAGCTTCGGGTCGCAGGAGATCGCCATGGCGATCATCGCGCGCTGGCGCATGCCGCCGCTGAGCTCGTGGGGATAACTTGCGGCCCGTTCTTCCGGCTGCGGGATGTCCACCAGGTCCAGCAGCTCGACGGCCCGCCACCAGGCGTCCTTCCGGTCTGCGCCCTGGTGCAGGCGGACTGCTTCCGCGATCTGCTCGCCGACGGTGAATACGGGGTTCAGGGACGTCATGGGTTCCTGGAAGATCATGGCGATGTCGTTACCCCGAATTCCCCGCATCTGCCGGGGAGTAAGCTTAAGCAGGTCCGTGTCCTCGAAGTAGACCTCGCCTCCGGCGATGCGCCCGGGCGGCTGCGGGACCAGCCCCAGGATGGAGTAGGCGGTCATGCTCTTGCCGCATCCCGACTCGCCCACGATACCCAGCGTCCGGCCGGCCTCCACCTCGAAGCTGACGCCGTCGACAGCCCGCACCACGCCGCTATCGGTGTCGAACCAGGTCTTCAGATCGTTTACGCGCAGGATCGTATTCGTCATGGGTCTCTCATGCGGTGCCGCGCTGCCTGGGGTCCAGGGCGTCGCGCAGCCCGTCTCCCAGCAGGTTGTACAGGGTTACCGTGATGAAAATGGCGAATCCGGGCACGATCACGAGCCACCAGGCCGCGATGTTGCTGCGCGCGCCGGCGAGCAGCGATCCCCAGGTGATGACCTCGGCGGGCACGCCGATGCCGAGGAAACTCAGCCCCGATTCGGCCAGGATGGCGCCGGCCACGCCGAAGGCCGCGGGGATCAGTACGGGCGCGATGGCGTTGGGAAGGATGTGCACGGCCATGATGCGCAGGTTCGAACAGCCCAGGGCCCGCGCGGCCGCGATGTAGTCGAAGGCCCGGACCTGGAGGAACTGGGACCGGGTCAGCCGGGCGATGCCCACCCATCCCGTGAATCCGATGATGATCATGATCCAGAAGAGACTCGGCGGGAAGAAGGCCGCCGCCGTGATGATCAGGAAGAAGGGCGGGATCGCCGCCCAGAGCTCGAATACGCGGGACAGGATCAGGTCCGTCCACCCGCCCAGGTATCCCGCCAGCGCGCCGAGTCCCACGCCGATGAGCAGGGAGATGCCCACCGATACGAGCCCGATGGTCAGCGAATACCGCGTGCCGTGAATGAGTCCGGACAGCACGTCGCGGCCCAGCCGGTCCGTACCGAACAGGTGGTCGCCTCCCGGCCGCTCGTAGCGGGCGCCGAGACGGATCTCGTCCGGCGCGTAGGGGATCAGGGGAAACACCGCTTCGCTGTACGCGTACCGCTTGAAATTCCTCCGCGTCCGCAACTCCTCCGGCCAGTCCATCAGGCCGGTATACACCGCGTATTGCCTGAAAGCCGGGAAGTAGGTCTTCCCCTCGTAGACCATGTAGTACGGCTTGTTGCCGGCGATCAGGTCCGCGGTCAGCGCGAGGAAGGCCATGGCCACGAGGACGTAGAGGCTGTAAAGCGCCGGACGGTTCTTGCGGAACTCCTTGCGCGTCAGCCGCCAGAAGCTCTCGCCGCCCTCGTTCATCACGGCATCGGCCTGCGTACCGTTCACCGCCTCAATTTCGTTTCGGTTGGCCGGGTCCGATCCCAAAGTCGGTCTCCTTCACAGTGACGGTCTCCTTCCCAATGCCAATCTCCTATCCCTGCAACTGGTCGAAGGTGATCCGGGGGTCAACCACCTTGAGCAGGATGTCCGCCACCAGGATGCCCAGCAGCGAAAGCAGGGAGCCTATGGTGAAAAGTGCCATGACCATGGGGTAGTCCCTGGTCAGTACCGACTCGAATCCGAGCAGCCCCATGCCGGGAATGGTGAAAATCGTTTCGATGAACACGGATCCCGCGATCAGGGCCGGGAGCAACCCGGCGGACGTAGTAACGATCGGGATCAGCGAGTTGCGGTAGACGTGGCGCAGGACAACGACTTTCTCCGACAGGCCCTTGGCCCGGGCGGTCCGCACGTAGTCCTGGCGCAGGTTCTCCAGCATGCTCGTCCGCATGAAGCGTGAAATCGTCGCGAAGCTGATATAGGCGGAGGCCAGCACGGGCAGGAACATGTGGTACATGTGGTCCGTGAGCAGCCGCCAGGTGCTCCAGTCGCTGGAGGCGTCCAGCGATTGTATGCCCGAGGCCGGGAACCAGTAGAAGAACTCCCGGTTGCACAGGAAGATGATCAGCAGCATGCCCACCCAGAAGGAGGGCATGGACCAGAGGACGAAGGTACCGGTCGTAAGCACCCGGTCCGTCAAGGTATTCTGCTTGACCGCGAGCCAGACGCCGAGGGGAAGGCCCACCAGGTAGGCGATGATGATGGCAATGACGTTGATTTCGAGGGTGACGGGCAGCCGCTCCATGACCCGGGCAATGACGGGCTGGTTGTCCTTGAAGGAACGGCCGAAATCAAGCGTGACGAAACGGTATTCCGCGAGCGTCAGGAGTTCGATCCCCGCGCCCCGGTAGGTGTAGTTGCCTTCCGCGCTGAAGGTCCTGCCTTCCCAGAAAGAGGATCGTTCCAGTTCGCTCGCTTCCCCTGGCGCGCGTTCGCGCACAAGGACGAGGAACCGTTCTTTCTGTTCCTCCCGGTCCAGCCCCGCCAGCGCCTGGCGCTGCGCCGGCTCGAGCCGTTCCAGCAACCCGTCCGCCAGCAGCGCGCTCCGGTCGAACGCGCTGATGGTCTCGACTTTCAGGAACAGCGCCGTAACCCAGTTGAAGTACTGCACGTGGACCGGCCGGTCCAGGCCGAGCTGTCTGCGCAGTTCCTCGCGGGTCTTTTCGATGTCCTGCTGCCGGTCGGACGCGAGCCCCTCGCCGCCGGCCACGCCGCCGAGGAACAGGTCCACGGGATCGCCGGGGGCCAGGTGCATGATGAAGAAGGAGATCACCGTGATCCCGACGAGCGTGGGGACCATGAGAAGCGAACGTTGAAGAATGTAACCGATCATAGGCGCTTGTGACCCCGGCCTGGATCATGGTCGGTTTCGCGTGTCACTGCGGAAAAAGACGGGGCCGCCACGCGCGATCTCAGCTGCCGGCGCGCGCGACTACTGGTACATGCGGTCTGTGGGCTCCACCCACCACTCCTGGTTCACGGCGCCGGCCGGATACCAGTTGACGCCCTGGAAGCGCCGGCTGTACGCACTGGCGACACGCGATTTCCAGAGAAAGGTATAGGGCTGTTCCTCGTGCAGGATCTCCTGGAACCGGCGGTACAGTTCGATCCGCCTTTCCATGTCGAATTCCGTCCGGTAGACCTCGAGGATCTCATCGGATTCTTCGTTGCGGAAACTGATGAAGTTCGATCCGTTCCCCGCGATCTGGGACGAATGCCAGATCTGGTAGGCATCCGGTGGGAAACGCAGGCCCGTACCGCCGGTCCAGCCGAGGGTCACGGCCGCGAAGTCCTTGTTCTTCACCCGTTCCAGGAATATGGACCAGTCGAGTTCGCGGACCTGGCAGTCGATGCCGAGGTCCTCCAACGCGCTCTGCAGTGTAAGCGCGATGTCCTTCCTCAGCTGATTGCCCGAGTTGACGAGAAACTCGAAACGGAAGGGGGTTAGCTCGCCGTCGATCTCCCTGTCGAGAATCCCGTCGTTGTCCGTATCCGACCATCCGGCTTCGTTCAGCAGGACCAGGGCCCGGTCCGGGTCGTAGGCGTAGGGCTGCAGGTCGAGATTATACTCGGGCCGGAACTTGTGAATGGGGCTTTCGACCGTCTCCGCGAGCCCGAAGAGCAGGTTGCGCACCATGGATTCCCGGTCGGTGAGGTGGGTCATCGCCTGCCGGACCCGCCGGTCCCGGAATATGGGGTGTTCGTTGTTCCACCCGATATACGTGTACCCTCCAGCGTACTGAATGCCCTTCATGAACCGGTCGACGAAGCCGGGGGACCAGCTCTTCTCCTTGAATTCCAGGGGTTTCATTCCGTGGATATCGAGGTTGCCGTTGGTCAGTTCGATGAAGGCGGCGTCCAGGTTGTTGATGATCTTGAAGACGACCCTGTCCACGTGTCCGGCGGCGGGAATCTCTGCCTCGTCCCGGCCCCAGTAGTTCTCGTTGCGGGTGAGCACGACCCGCTGTCCCGTGACCACGTCGTCCTCCCAGTCCGCCACGTAATAGGCCCCGCTTCCCAACATGCGCCGGTTGAAATCCTGGTTGAACCGTTCGCCGAACTGCCGTACCCGGTCCGCGTGTTCCCCCGCTTCCCAGCTGCCGTCGATGAGGCTGCCGATCGGCACCGGATCGAGCAGCCCGTCCGGATCGTAGAAATGCCGCGGGAGGATATCGAAACCGCCGAGGAAGAGATCGTTCAGGATGTAGGGTTGGCGGCATTCGAAACTGATCTCGTATTCCCCGAGTTTTTTGACGTCCTGAATGGAGGAGTAGTAGTTTCTGAGGTGAGGCGCCCGTACCGTGGGCGTCTGGATGACCTTCATGCTGAAAAGCACGTCGTCCGCCGTCAGTTGAACGCCGTCCGAGAAATGGACGTTCTCGCGAAGCCGGAAGGTATAGGTCAGCTTGTCGTCCGATACGTCGGGATAGTCCGCCGCGATGAAACCCCGCTGCACGTAGGGCGGATCGTACTCCGGTTCCAGCAGCGACTCGAAGACGTAGGCATGAACCTGCGTAGCGCCCTGGTCGCTCGACGTATAGGGATTGAAGTTTTCGGGATCGGAAAGCGCGTGGCGCACCATCCAGTCACCGTACAGGGGTTCGTCCGTACCCGTGTACTTCAACGCCGCCTTCTCCGTCCCGTCCAGCACCACCGTATCCCTCGATTCGGACAGGATATCCTGGACCTTGTTCCAGGGATCTTCCGTCGTTTCGCCGCCGCCGCAGGCGATCTGGGCGGCGAGCAGACAGACTGCAGCGGTCTTTGCCGCAGCACTCAGGGTCTTATGCATGACGTTATTCCTCCAGGCGTTTCCTGTGCGCGATGAATTACCCGCACACGGTCCAATGATCCTCCGGGCGGCTACCTGCCCAGGCCCTTCTCCTCGAAATCTATGACGATCTTGATGCACGCTCCCTTGCGCCCGGTGGCCATTTCGAAACCGTCCTGGACCCTGGCGAAGGGCAGTTTATGCGAGATCATGGGCGAAACATCGACGCGGCCTTCACCGATCATGCGCATGGCGCTGGCAAAGTCGATATGGATATCCGGTCCGACCGAAGTCGTCAACTGGATGTTCTTGCGAAAGAGATCGAAGATATCGGCCGTGTACTGCGTTGTCTTCGGGACGCCGAAGTTGATGAACCGCGCGTTGCGGCGGGCCAGTTTGACGCACAGATTGAAGGTCTCCTCGACGCCCACGACCTCGATCACCACGTCGGCCATACGACCGGCGGTGATCTCGTTCACGGCCTCCACCGGATCGGTACTTGCCGAGTTCACGATGTGGGTCGCCCCCATCTCCTTCGCGGCGGCAAGCCGGTTGTCGTACTGGTCGATACCGACAATCAATGCCGCGCCCAGGTTACGCATCATGGCCGTGAAGAGCAGTCCCATGGGACCCTGGCCGACGATGGCGACTTCCGCGTTGATCAAGTGGCCCATTTTACGAAGGCAATACAACACGGTACCCAGGGGCTGGGCCATCAATAGCTGTTCCTGGGGCAGTCCCTCCGGCAATGGTGTCACGGACGAGCCCAGTCCGAGGAAATACTCGGCCATGGCGCTCGAGCCGGTGGGCAGGGCCAGGACGAGATCCCCTTCCCGGCATCCGTTCGACCAGGACTTTTCGATAACGCCTATACTCTCATGAAGAGACACCCCCGGCGGCGCGGGGTAGTTCGCCGGACCCGTGAAAACCGGATGGTCACTGCCGCAAATGGCGGCGTTTACGGTTCGAACGAGCACCAGGTCCTTCAGCCCGTCCGGATCGGTTCGTTCCAGCGCGAGGTCCGGCCGTTCGGCTTCCACGATTTCGATGCGTTCCGGTGCGACGATTTGTCCCGCTTTCATCGGTTTTCCTTTCTGGCCTCCGGCGTGATGCAACCTGGTAGTGGATGCATCTTCCTGAATGTACCTGACCGCCGGGTATTGTCAAACCGAAACGGACGGGGCTGCGCGGGTTGGTCCGTCAGGGTCTGTCATCGCCGATGTAAATGTCGAAATAACCCGTGTTGTTGCCCCAGAAGGGGTATTCGCCGTCATGGTCGCGCTTGATGCCCTTGAGCCAGGGTTTCCGCAACGAAGCCTTCATGCCGTAGTAGAGAAACACGGCGCCCACGTCCTCGGCGAGAATCCGCTGGGCCTGGTCGTACAGCCGGAACCGCCGGGCTGCGTCCATTTCCGATGCCGCCTCGTCGACCAGGCGGTCGAATTCGGCGTTGATCCAGGGATGTCGGCTGTATCCGGCCGGCTGGGAGCGCCACACCATAGCGAGCATGTTGTTCGGGTCGGGATAATCGTAGTGGTACTGGATGAGGCTGAAGGGGATCTTTCGCTGGTACTGGGCGGTCCGGTAGGAGATGTTCTCCACGACGCGTATCGTCATATCGATCCCCAGGTGGGATTTGAGCATCTCCTGTATGGCCTGCCCGACCTGCTGCCGGGCCATGTTGTTGATCCACATCTCGATCCTGGGAAACCCGCGCCCCTCCGGGTATCCCGCTTCGCGCAGGCGCTGTCTGGCCCGTTCCGGGTCGAAGCGCTGAATGTCCCGGAACTTTCCGTCCGCGTAGCCGGGGAACCCCGGCGGCAGCATCGACCAGGCCGGCATGCCCATGCCCTGGAGCAGTACGCGGCAGATGGCCTCCCGGTCGATCGCGTGGCTGATTGCCTGGCGTACCTTCAGGTTGTCGAAGGGGGGAAAGTCCGCGTTGAAGAAGAGAAAATGGGTCATGAAATCCTTGCTGACGTGAAGTTCCCTTGAAAGCCCGGGATGGCTTCGGATGCGCGGCAGGTCGATGGGGGTCACGTCCTGCTGGTCGATCTCGTCGTTCTCGTAGGACAGCGTGCCGCCGGCCATCATGCGGGTATCCAGGAATTTCCCGATGATCCGCTCCACGAATCCCTTGTGGGGACCGTTGTAGTTCGGGTCCAGAACGAATTCGAAGCGGGCGCCGTGATCCCAGGACGCCAGTTTGAAGGTCGAGTTGGTCACGAAACGGCCGGGTTCGGACCAGCCCGGACCGAATTTCTCCACCTGCCAGCGGGGCACCGGAACGGAGGTGGGGAAAGAAGCGATGTAGGGGAGATAGGGACAGGGCAGCGTGGTCCGGATTTCCAGCGTGTGGTCGTCTATGGCCCGGACGCCGACGGAATCCGCGTCCCGGTTCTGTCCCTGGTTGAAGGCCTTCGCGCCTTCGATTTCATAGTAAAAGGAAGCGTTTCGATTCGCGCTGGCCGGATCGACCATCCGCTTGAAGGCATACTCGAAATCGTGGGCTGTGACGGGCCGGCCGTCGCTCCATTTCGCGCCGCGTCGCAGGTGGAAGGTCCAGCGCGTACCGTCGGGGGACGCCTCCCATCGATCGGCCGCGGCCGGCGTGAGTTCGTTGTTATGATCCAGCCGAGTGAGGCCTTCGAAGGAAAACACCGCACCGGTCGCCTCGTAGACGGCGATTCCGATGTCGAGCGTCGTGGGTTCGGGCAGGTGTAAGGAATAGACCTGTCGCGCGAGGGGCGCCGCATCCGGGGGCATGGTCCTGCCCACCGAATTGACGGACTGCGCCGCGACCCCGGACTGCGCCGCGGCCCTGGACTGGTCTGCACCGTCTAGATCGACTTGAAATACCGGAAAGAAGAGAAGTAGAAAACACAGCAGAAGGCCGGGATTCATGCGTACCTCCCCGTGGCGCTGCGGGTCTGAAACGCCATTCCCGGCCTGACCAGTCCCGACCTGGCCTTTTCCGTGCTATCCGGCAAAAATGGCGCGGTTGGAGATGCCCGAGCGGTAAGACGCCTGTTGAATGCCGCCGATGAACTGTGCGGTGCGGCCCGCCGGCGCGAAACCTTCGTACCACGCGCTGAACGACGCGTTGAACTCCTGTATCCAGGCCCGGTTCGCTTCGGTGTCGTCGCCGGCCACCACGTAGGCGTTGTTGAAGATGCCGTCCTCTTTGAGTCCGCTTCCGCCCGCTGCCTGGATGCGCGCGTCCAGCGTGGAGAGCTGCAGGCCGGCGTCGTCACCGCCCACGGCGCTGGTCATGACTTCGGTCACGCCGCCATAGTGAATGGATGTCCATGTGCTGAAACCGTCCTCCAGTTCACCGGACCGCGTGATGCTCACGTCGCCCGAGACCACCCTGGGCTGGGGTTCCACGATGCCGTCCAGGTTCGGGATGCGGGAGACCGGGTAGATCAGCCCGGCCGGCCGGTCGTCGCCGTAGTAGTCTTCGAAGACCCGACGTACCGTATCGATCCGCTCCCAGGTCTTCCCGGGCGCGTCGTCGACGGCGACCAGGATTTCCATCCAAACGGTCTGCTTCCGGAAATCGATGCCGGCTTCGGCAAAGGGCTTTTCATAATGTTCGTCAAGCACGAAAGCCGTTTCCTCCGCCAGGTCGGACCCGAGAGAAGTGACGACCTTGCCGTCGCGGGTGTGCATGACCGACGCGCCGCTCGGCTGGTGGTCCTGCCAGTATCCGTAGTCGATCACGCCGTTGCCGATGCTGACGTGCTCGCCGCTGACGGCCTTGATCTGGACCTCGAACAGCGCCACGGGATCCGGGAAGCCCTCGGGGTGCGTAAACCGCGCCATGCGGTTGGAACGCAGCGGGCCGCCGGTCACCGCCTCGATCATCGGAGCGTACACGGCGTTGTAGTCGTCCTTGAGCCGGTCGCAGTCCTCGCGGTCGCCGGAAGGAGTCGTCCACAGCACGTCCGTCTTGTAGACGTCGGACCAATTCACGCCACAGATCGCCAGGTTCTTGTTCAGGTTCTCGATCGTGCCGAACCACTCGGAGCCCACGTCATTGGGATACTGCGTACCCACATTACCGCTCGGTTCGACCAGGCGGAATACGTGGTTGCGATCGTCCTTGACGAGCACTTCCGTGGGATTGGAAAAGATGGCGATGGGATTATGCCTGACGATGCTGACCTGTGCCATGCGGAGACTTCCTTTCGGATCGGATTGAAATGGCGGATATTCCAATGATTCAGGCCGTAGAAACTAAACGGTCGGACCGGTAAAAACAAGCGGGAAAAGTAATGGACGGCCATCCTATCCACGGCAAAACCGGGCGAAAACCTTCACGTGGTCACCGGCGATGTCTTCGTCCTCCGGAAGGCCGGTAACGTTCAGCCTGCAACGTCCGGGCGTGAAAACAGGATACAGATGGGCATCGTATATCACCGCCTGGGCCTCGTCCTCGACGCGTGGATTGCGGAACAGGCCGGCATAGCGGTCCGTGAACAGCTCGGAGAGCGGTGAACCGGCGCATCGGTCCTTCCAGGCTTGCTCCGCCGCGGCTACGCGACGCAGGATGTCCGCGTGTTCACGTTCCAGGGACGCCAGGTCGTTGACCAGCGCGGAGACAAACGCCCGCGTTACCGGATGTTCGAATGACGAACCTCGGGCGCGCGTCACCGTATTGGACAGCGCCGCCACTTCTCCCGACCGGGACGCGTCCGGCAGGTGCACCAGGAGCATCCCGCAGGGACGCAGGGCGAAGGTGCCGAAGGACTTGGTGGGGCTGACGGAAATCCAGAAGGGCACGTCGTTTTCGATGAAGGGCCGGATCTGGTCGTCATAACTCATGGCCATGATCTCGTCATACCCGTGGGAATCTAGAAGGCGGGCATACTCGAATCCGGAATACGCCCGGTCCAGCAGTACGGGGCGGCCTTTCGACGCAGAAGCCCGTTCGTTCATGGTCTCGAGGGACTGGACGCGGCCGGTCGTGTTCATCGGGCCGGCCTGGTAGATCCGCAGTAGATCCGAGGCGTCCATCACGTCACCGATGGGAAACTCGCGGCACGCTATCCTGCTCATCCGGGCGATCGCCTTGTAGGCGGGCCAGGACAGTTCTTCCACGCCGATCGCCTGCAGATCCGGATAGAGCTGCAGGGCCATCTCGACCGCGGTCTTCACCGCACCGGTGCCCGCGTCGGAGGGAATCAGCAGCGAGAAACGGCCCCAGTGGTCCTCCGGGATGCGCTGCCAGCGCAGCACGGCCTCCTTCAACGGATCAGAAAGGGACGCGGTGCTCATGTACTCGCCTGCCAGGCTGTGGTCTATTTCGGCCCTGGCATGGTTGAGCAGCGTCTCGGAGGTCGGCCACGCCCGGCCCTTCCCGTCCACGACGATGCCGATGCCGTAGTTGTACCCATCGGGGTCCTGGTCGCATACAAACTTCGCGATCTGGTTGGCGTCCTTGCCCTGGGCGCTCAACGCTTCCGCCGTTCGCAGTACGGCGGTGCCGAAGGACGGTTTCATGCTCGCTCCGTTTCTATTCCGGGAAGGAAACGCTAAAGACGGAAGGCTCACAGGAGGTAGACGAAAACGAATAGCAAGGGCCAGACGAGCACGACGAATCCCCAGAACATCCCGCCCATGGTCAAACCGTCGTGTACTTCGCGGGTATACGCGCCTTTGCCGAACCTGCGTGATACGTAGAGCAGTCCCAGGACGGCGATGAAGACATGCAGCGCGTGCATCCCGATCATTACGTAGAATACCGCGCCGTAGATGTTCTGGGTCACGGTCAGGCCGAAATCGATCAGCCGGATCCATTCCACGCCCTGCACCACCAGGAACAGGATACCGAGCAGCGTGGCCGTATTCAGCAGACGTCTGGAATAGGCCACACGCCCACGCCGGATGGACCGCCACGCTCCGAACATGGCCGCGCCACTGCCCAGCAGGACAAAAGTGTTGAAGAAGGACAACATCACGGGGAGCCTGGGCTGGTCCGACGGCGGCCATTCCGGGTAGCCCGCCCGTACCACGGCGAACGTGACGATCAGCGTCAGGAATAGGACGGCCTCGCTGGCAATGAACACCAGCATGCCCAGTACGTTGGTCCCCATGGCCGATGGCGCCGCGGAAGGGGAGCCGGGCGGTCCGTCGTCACCGCCACCGCCCCGGCCGCCACCGCCCCGGCCGTCACCTTCCCGACCGTCACCGCGGCCGTCACCACCGCCGGTTCCGGTTTCGCGCCGGTCTGATCCGGTATGCCCGCCACCGGAGCCGGGGACACGTACCCATTCCCGATCCCTTACTTCCGGTTCCAGCTGTTCAGTTTGCGTATCGGGCTGCGTACCGGGTAGCGTACCAGGCTGTGTCACTACAGACACGTTTCGAGACTCCTGCCTTTTCCGGCGTCATTCATCCCAACTTGTAAAAGCGACGGGCATTGTCGTGGAACAACTTGCGGCGGTCCTCCTCGGAGACACTCTCCACCGCTGCAACGAGCGTTTCGAACCACGCCCGGTAGGTCGCCGCGAGCGTACAGACCGGCCAGTCGCTGCCGTACATCACCCGGTCGAACCCGAAGATGTCGATCAGATGGTCGATGTAGGGTCTCAGGTCGTCCGCGGTCCAGTTTTCCTTCGCCCGGGTCACGAGTCCGGAGATCTTGCAGACCGTGTTGGGACACCCGGCCAGTTGGTTCATGTAGTCCGCCCACGGCGCGAAACCGTCCGCCGCGATATCCGGCCCTCCGCAGTGGTTGATGGCGTGGGTCACGTCGGGGGTTGCGCGAACCAGGGTCACCGCCGCGTCCAGCTGCGTGACGTTGGCGCATAACTCAAAGGTGTACCCGTACTTCGGCAACGCCTTGACGCCTTCGATCAGGGACGGCCAGCTGTAGAACGAAGGATCTTCGTGATGCCAGGCCATACGGCGAATGCCGACCACCATGGGATAGTCCGCGGCCAGCCGCTCCAGGGTCTTCTCGCGGCCCTCCGATTCCAGGGGCGCCGTGGGGACGATCGCGCCGATCATGCCGTCCTCGGCGGCGATGCGCACGAGCCGGTCCACCTCGGCCACCTCGGCGCCGGGGGCGGGGTCCGCTTCAATGTGTACGGATCGGGCGATATCGATGCCTTCGAACGCGGCCCGGTAGTCCTCCGGTCCATACCGCTGCCGAAGGGCGTCGAATCCTTCCAGCCAGGGATAGCTCAGTTCGGCCGTATCCCAGAGATGCTGATGCGCATCGATGATCTGCAAATAACACCTCCCGTTTTCGAACGTTACTCCGCCGAATTGTAGCTGTTGTATATCGTCTCGATCCAGCGCGCTTCCGGGACGAAGTCGCTCGCGTAGCCGGACCACTCATCCGGCAGGCCCGCCGCCGTGATCTCGTCGAGGGTTTTCCCCTCCGCCATCATCGTACGGACGGTCTCCGTGGTCGCGACGAGCATGTCGTGGTACGACTGCAAATCCGCCCGGCCACCCAGATCGCCGTGTCCCGGAATGACCCGGGTGTCCGGTCCGATCAGTTCCAGCACTTCGGCGATATTGTGGATCAATCCGTTTACCGAACCACCGCTGCCCAGGTCTACGAAGGGAAACCGACCGTTGAAGAAAGTATCCCCCATGTGCACCACGTCCGATCCCGTGAAGTAAACGTAACTGTCGTTATCCGTGTGGGCATTGGGCAGGTGCACCAGCCTGATCTCTTCCCCGTTGAAGTGGACCGAGACCTCCTCGTCGAAGGTAATCACGGGCCAGCCGTCCTCCACCATGGCGGGGATGATCTGGGCGCCCCGCTGTTGTCGCGTGGAGACCCGTTTTCGGACGTTCGTATGGGCGATGATGGTCGCCTCCAGGCCGAAGATAGGGTTGCCGCCGACATGATCGCCGTGAAAATGGGTGTTCAGGACGAACTTGAGGGGCCCCGCGTGCAGACCCCGCAGAGCTGACTTGATCTTGTCGGCCAGCGGCGCGTACTGGTCGTCGATGATCAATATGCCGTCTTCGCCGACCGAAACGCCGATGTTCCCGCCGCTGCCGGTCAGCATGTAGATGTTTCCGACGACGGGATGGGCTTCGACGACCACCTCATCCCAATTCTGCTGTGCATCGACCGGGTTGGACACCAGGAACAAGGCGGCGGCCGTGACGGTGAATATCCATTTCATGGTTTCGCTCCAACTCTATTATGTTCGATGCTTCCCGGACGCAACAATCCTTCCAGACCCCCTCGTGCAGCCGGAAGGCCGGCATTACGAGTATACGCATCATGCATGGGGCTGTCATGGGTATTATACCGTTTGTCATTCGGAACGGTTGTAGAACGCTTCCGCCGTTTTGCAGGTGACAATCAAGGCACCCAACATCAGGACAAGGAAGAGGTACATCGGCCACGACGGAGCGTACCACCACGCCAGCGTGAAGAAGACGGCGCTAATGCAAGTACCTGGCAGGACCATCTTGTTGTATGCGACCTTGAACAGGACAAGGACGAACAATCCGAAGAAACCCTTCAGGATCAGTCCCCAAAACGTTCCTGGCAGCGCCAGAATCACGACGATGCAGAAGCAGATGAACAGGAGCAGGACTACAGGGAGTAATCGGTTCATTGCTCAAGTAGCAGGTAATGCTGGTAGTAACTAACAGCGTCCTGCGGCAGCCCGGAAACACCGTCAAACCATGCTGACCCACGCTCCACGATGGTCGCGGTCCGGGTAGATAGCCAGCGGCTATACGTCAATCTGCAAGGTGGGATAGACTGGAAAGACGAGCTATCCCAGGGGTTGACCGACGCACAATGCACTGGTCAGGTCACGTGAAGGCAATGATGGGTGTTCAAGGAGCAATTATTCGTCGAGGACGATTAACCCCACTCCGTACATAGTGACACAAAAATACCTTTAGTTAGACCTTGTACATCCGGTCACGGAAACTTCAGGCCGATCTGGACCACTTCCGCTTACACTTTTTGTCACATTCCACCGGACAGGGTGTCCGTCAGGGTAGGACGGTCTCCCCATTCCAGTTATGCGGTTCTGGCTGATACTCCTCGTGGGGATAGGATCGGTCGTCAAATGAAGCATCTTCGATGGAAACTGTCGACGCGATGACACTTGGATCGTTCTGGTTTTCCAGATAGTCCAGCAGATCCCACGCCGCCGAGATATTGATACCGAAGTCTTCGGCAAGATCCACTCTTCCTATAAGCTCTCCCGGCTCCTCGTCTTCCTCATCTTCATCGGGCAGCCTGATAGAATTAACGAGTCCCGCGAAGTTGATGGCTATGATATACCCTTCATGATCGAAAATCGGACTGCCACTTGTACCGCCAAGAGTCCCCAGATTAGAGTGGATAATTTGGCCCGTATTTATGGGACTGGCTAAAAAAGCCTCATTGTAGAAGGGTCTGATGGCGCCGATCGTACCTTCCCTGAAGTTGGCGATCGGGAGTAAGTTGAAAACAGGAAGCAGTCCAGGGAAACCAAGGGTGCCGATCGGTTGACCTTCGCGCAGATCGTCGTTAAACTCCCGCGGCAGGAACTCGGGCGAGTCGTGGGTGATCTCGCCGCCGATGAGTTGAATCAGGGCAATATCCGGTGACCAGCTTTCGTCGGTATCGTATTCGGGATGGAGAACGTAGGGCTCCCACAGATAGGTTTCGTCTCCTCCAAGCAGTGTGCCCGTACGTGTAGCGAGAAGAAACCGCAGACTTTCCGCGTTTTCAGGATCGTTGTAGACCTCCAATGTGCTCTCCACCACATGCGCGTTTGTCCATAGTTTGTCATTGAAATAAGCGCTGAATCCGGTACCGGATCGTCTTATTTCACCGTCGACGACTACGGAGATGAGATAGATCGCATCCCGCAGCTTGCCTTTCTCGATCACCTTCGCCCAGTTGAGCATTTCACCGGTTTCGCCCTGGATTCCCTGCAAACCTTGCTCACCCTGCACGCCTTGATCCCCCTGGACCCCCTGCACACCTTGTTCTCCCTGGACCCCCTGGACCCCGTGGGTTCCTTGAATACCCTGGGCACCCTGAGGACCGACCGGTCCCGGGTCGCCCTTGCAGGAAGCCAGGACAACAGCCATGGCCATCATGATTACTGCTCGCACGATTTCCACCCTTTTCTCGAAGGATACTTGACAGAGAACCACCAAGTACCCAATTCATGGATGACAGTCTGATCATTTAAAATACAAATCAAAGGAAACTACTTGAATGAGGTATTATTGCAAATGAATAATCGTTAATTACAACATTAAAAGTTAGACAGGTGCTGCGGGAGTAAGGTAGATTATCCTGGACCGCACGCTCCCGCACGAATTTGCACTGCAAACTCTTCGCATGGCGCAAATCGCAATTATCGAAGATAAAAGATCCGGAGCTACTACGAGGAGCCCACGATGCCATTACAGGAATACCCGACCTACGATAGGATAGGTGTCCGCCCGCTCATCAACTGCAAGGGCACGCTGACCATGTACAGCGGGTCGGTCATGCTGCCTGAGGTCCACCAGGCCATGACCGAAGCGTCCAGGAAGTACGTGCATATCGAAGAACTCATGGAAGGCGTCGGCCGGCGTATAGCCGAAGTCATGCAGGCGGAATTCGGACTTGTGACCAACGGGTGCGCGGCGGCGCTCTGCCAGGTTACCGCCGCCTGCGTGGCCGATACGGACCCCGGCCGGATCGCCAGCCTGCCGGACACCTCGGGCATGAAGAACGAGGTCATTACGCTTAAGGCCCACCGCCATGTCTACGACCACGCCATTCGCATGGTGGGGATCATGCTCGTCGAGGTGGACGACGATCCGGACAGCCTCCGGGCTGCCTTCAACGAACGCACCGCCATGGTCGCCCTGTTCGGCGACCGCGCGGGCGACGGGGTAATGACCGTGGCCGAGATCGTCGATATCGCACATGATCACGGCGTTCCGGTCTTCGTCGACGCGGCAGCCGAACGACCCGATGTGCCCAATCCGTACCTGATAGACGGCGTGGACGCCGTGGCCTACAGCGGAGGGAAGTGCCTCAGGGGGCCGCAGGCCTCCGGGCTGGTCCTCGGCCGGCGCGACCTGCTTTGGGCTGCCTTCATGAACGGCGCCCCGCACCACTCCATCGCGCGCCCGATGAAGGCGGGGAAAGAGGAGATCATGGGGCTGCTGGCCGCCGTGGAGCAGTGGGCACAGAGAGATCACGAAGCGGAATGGAAGGAATGGGAAGGATACCTCCTGACCGTGATCGATGCGGTCGGGGCGCTTCCGTCCATGCGGACGTCGATCCGGCAACCGGGCCGATCCAACGTCGCGCCGGTATTGCACATGCACTGGGAGACCTCGGAAGTCGGCATCGAGCCGGACGAAGTCGTGCGCCTGTTGTCCGAAGGCGAACCCCGCGTCGAAATGGGCGGAGGCGCCGGTCTGTCCATCATGCCCTATATGATGGAGCCCGGCGAGGATGCCCTGGTGGCCGCACGGCTCAGGGAGATCCTTGAACCGCGGGTGAAGTAATCCAGGGAGAGCACGCCATGATAGTTATCGTCGATCTGTGCGTGGTACCCATCGGGGTCGGCGTATCGGTTTCCGAATACGTCACGGCCTGTGAACGGGTGCTGAGGGAGGCCGGACTCAAGACCTTCATGCACGCCTATGGCACCAATATCGAAGGCGAATGGGAGGAAGTCTTCGCAGCTGTCAGATCGTGCCACGAGACGGTGCACGAAATGGGCGCTCCGCGGATTTCGACGACCATCCGCCTGGGTACGCGAACCGACCGTGCGCAGACCATGGAAGAGAAGATCGAGAGCGTCGAACGGAAGTTGAATGACGAAACGTCGATAGCTAGTTGCCGACGGGTTCGCTGATGTGGCCGAATAACCGCTGTATGCGCTTCACGTGCATTTCGGGAAGCGGTCCCCTGGCGATACTCTCGATGTTCTGTTCGATCTTGTCCAGGGTCACCGCACTGCAGACGGCGGTGGTGACGCCCTCGGTGTAGACGACGAACCGGTAGGCCGCTTCGACCAGCGATGCAATGTCGGGATCTTCGAGCAGGAAATCGTACGGCGATCGGGGGTCGATTGACTCGTCCAGCAACTCCTGCCGCTGCAGGTCTTCGATCGTCGCAGTGAGGCGCGCCGAGTCCTTGAAGACGTTGCGCACCGAAAAAATGTTCATAATGCCGACATCGTGCGCTGTGCAGTATGGAAAGACCGTATGGCGGGCCGACTGGTTGAGCATGCTGTAGGCGATCATGATGACGTCCAGCTTTCCGGTGGGCACCGCAGCCTGCAACCAGGCATGGGCGCCGTCCGTCAACGCGGTCTCGCTGGATCCGAGGAAACGGATCTTGCCCTGACGGCACAGTCGTTCGAGCACGGGGAACAACTCGTTGATCATGTAATCGAAGTCGGCTTTCTCGGTCGCCGCGATCAGTGCCACGTCGATCTCGTCGACCCCCAGGCGGCGCAGGCTGGTCTCGATGGATTCCGTGATCTGCTCCGGTGTCATCAGCACCGGTCCACTATCCTCGTTGAACTGCGAGAGCACTACCCGCGTGGCAATGTAGAAACGGTCACGCGGTACGCCTCGAAAGGCCCGCCCGAGGATCGCCTCGGCTTCAAGGTAGCCCGGAGACGTATCGAAGAGATTGATGCCCAGGTCCAGGACCCCGTGGACCAGCCGATGCATCTCCGGTTCGGTCAGGGGAGGATCGCTGGTCTGCCCCAGCCGGTTGTAGCCGCCGGATCCCATGCTCAGGGTAGATACGTTCAGGCCGGTGCGTCCCAGGGGGCGGTATGAAATCATACCAACTCCTGCCGGTGTTACATATGACGAGAATCGACTTTACAAAACAATCTGTTTTACGTATCGATCGTGAACCGCGAACCCAGCGGTAGAAACCACGTCGGTCAAAACATCGATACACTGGATAAACTCTAAGCGGAAGGTACGGGCATGTCAACCGTCGAAGATCTAGTAAAACGGATCAGGATCGAGGGCTGGTGCGTCGTAGACGGTGTGATTCCCCCCGACGAAGTGGTGAAGGTCCGCGACAGCCTGGTCGCCACGGCCGATGGCCGGCCCGAGGACCTGGAAAACGGCCGGCATGCCGTTCGCGGGATCATCGCCTACGACCAGGCGATCGCCCCCTACCTGTCCGACGACCGGATCTTGGGCGTCACCGAAGCGTTTTTCGGCAAGCACGTCCGCATATCCATGACCACGGGCGTCATTCTCCACCCCGGATATCCCAGGACGGACAAGCCGGGCGGGGGCCTGCACTCGGACTGGCCCTTTGGACAGGGCTACGACTATAGCATCCCGGCGCCCTATCCCGACGCGCCGCTGCTGCTGACCAGCCTCTGGATGCTCACGCCCTTTACCCGGGGAAACGGCGGCACGGTACTGGTACCCGGAAGCCACAGGGCGAGCAATAACCCGACGGGCGACAGCAGCCTGGTGCCGGGAACGACCCACCCATCGGAAATCCAGGCCGAAGGGGCACCAGGTAGCGTGCTGCTTTTCGACAGCCGGACCTGGCATATAAACGGACACAACAACAGCGACGAGAACCGCATGGCCATCATCGCCCGTTACGCGGCGTGGTGGTTCAACCTCAACCCGATTGTACCCGGCCTATCGGACTTCGAACGCGATGCGGCCAACCGGGGATTCAGGCCGGACGACGTCGTACCGCTGACCCCGGAGCAGTACGAAGCGCTGCCCGAACGCACCAGGCCCCTGTTCCACCACATCGTCATCGGGCAGCAGGTCCTGCCTTCCTAGGCTTGCTCATCGGAACGAACCCCGATCCGGCCGCCGGCCGCCGGCACGGTCCTGCTTGAGGATACCATGAAACGCCATAGCCGTCCCAACGTCGTCCTCATCTGCGCCGACCAGCTTCGCGGCGACTCCCTGGGCATCGCGGGCCATCCCGTGGTCCACACACCCGGTATCGACGCCCTCGCCCATACAGGACACTACTTTCCCCGCGCGGTCTCGGAAGTTCCCTCCTGCGTGGGCGCCCGCCGGACGCTCTTCAGCGGCCAGTGGCCGGTCACTCACGGCATGGTCGGTTTCGACGACATGGCGCCGTGGGACGAGCCGGACACGCTCTGCCGGGTTTTCCAGCGCAGCGGCTACAAGACCTACTGTATCGGGAAAAGACACGTCTATCCCCAGGACGAGCCCTACGGCTTTGACCGGATCGTCGCCCACGAGGAAGGCCGGTTCCTGTCTCCAGGATACCGCGACGACTACCTGGACTGGCTCGCAGAGCAGGGCTGGGGCGACTTCGGCCTGTTCAACGCGGGCGTGACCAACAACGGGTACACCTCCCGGCCCTGCGTCTTTCCCGAGGAATTCCACGTGACCGCTTGGACGGCCACGCAGGCCATACGCGTCATGGACGAGCACGTCCGGGACCACGGCCGGGACACGCCCTTCTTCCTGTTCGTGTCCTTCAGCAAGCCCCATCCGCCCTGGGACCCGCCCGCGTTCTTCTACGAGCGGTACGCCGATGATCCCGACCTGCCCGATCCGGTCATCGGCGATCCGTCGCGTTACGTGGGCGGACGCATGTCCTTCGTCAAGGCCCACGGTCCCTTTCCGGAAGCCGAGTATCTCCCCCTGTCCCTCAAGAACGTCCGGCGGGCCCGGGCGGGATACTACGGCTGCATCGACCACGTGGACACCCAGATCACGCGGTTCACCTATCACATGTGGCGCATGCTGCAACTGCGCAATCTCGTCTTCGCCTTCGTCGGCGACCACGGAGACATGCTGGGTGATCACCATTACTGGGCCAAGTCGTACGGGTACGAGGGTTCGATCCGCGTGCCCTTCGTCCTGAACTTCCCCGCGCAGATGGATCTCCCCGCGGGCGTCCGGCATCCTGAAGCGACCGTGGGCCTGGCCGACTTGATGCCCACGCTGCTCGATGTGTGCGGACTGCCCGCGCCGGGCCGCATGGACGGCCGATCGCTCATGCCCCTCGTGCGGGGCGAGACAGACCGGCTGGACCGGGAGCGACTGCACGCCGAACACCTCGAATTCGGCCACTACCTGGTCGGCCACAGGGACAAGTTCATCTGGCATTACCGGACCGGGCAGTTCGAGTACTACGATCTCCAGGAAGATCCGCTCGAGTGCCGGAACCTGTACGACGATGACCAGCCCAGAGCCCGGGCCCTGCGCGACCAGCTGCGGGGCCTGATCGTGGACCAGGGCCGGGAGGGAGACTTCATGCGCGACGGGGACTTAAGCAACGAAGTCGCGCGAAGACACACCCACGAGTTTCCGCCCTACGCCGTGTAGCGGAATTCCTGGTGAGGTACGACATGGAACGGCCTTTCGAGCCCACTTACGACCGCAGGGGACTGCGACCCCGCTATCCCGAATCGATTCCGCCCAGGGAGATCCGCGAGAAGCTGCTCGAGCTGTTCGGCATGGCGGACATCCCGGAACAGGTCGACTATTCCGTGGGCCGTTCCCGGGTGGAAGACGGCATGTGGCTCACGGACCTGACCTACGCCAACTCCCATGCGGAGACGGTCCCGGCCATCCTGATCGAGCCGCTGGACGACCCGGCCGAACACCTTCCGGGCGTAGTTTGCTTACCGGGCACAGGAGGATCGGCCGAGCGCATGGTCCTCGAACGGTACTACAAGGACGATCCGAACGACCCGCCCCTCTATGGATGGGCCCGGGAGCTTGCACGACGGGGATACGTCACGCTGGCCATCTCGCCCAAGGGTTGCCACGGCCGGGGTACGAACGAGGAGTCCTGGTACATCGAGCTCAAGCACCTGCTCGCCTACGGCATCTCGCAGATGGGACTCCTCGTGGAGGAAGCGCTCAGGGGCGTCCGCGTGCTCCAGGTACAGGACCGGATCGGACGCAACAAGGTGGGACTGACGGGCATGTCCCTGGGCGGCAACGCGACGTGGTACGCCATGGCCTGCGCCCCGTGGCTGACGGCCGGCGTGCCCATCTGCGGTGGCGTCGGACAGATGGAGAGCGTCATACGGGGTGGCGACCTGTACCGCCACAGCGCCTACTTCTACGTGCCCCACATGCTCCGCTACTTCGACCATCCCGATATCGTCGCGCACTGCATCGCGCCCCGGCCCTTCATGATGGTGGCCCCCACGTCGGACGAAGACATGCCGAAGTCCGGGGTCGACGCCCTCATTCGCACGGTGGCGCCGGTATACCGGGACGCCGGCGCCGGTGACCACTTCCGCGTATACCAGCCCGATGGCAACCACGTCTTCCGGTTCGAGTACTTCGAGTGGATGGTGGACTGGTTCGACCGGTTTCTCAAGGGCGATTACGCTTGACGATCATGGCAGACCGACCTTACCTTCACCATGTTCCCCACCACATCGTTGATGCGGGATGAAATCGTGAGCGAAACGGACAAGCACATCAGCGGACCGGTTGAATCTTCCAGCGAATCGGGCGACTCCCCGGAAGTCGTCGGTCCGGATCACACCGTGCTTTCCGACGAGGAAGTGCTGACCGAGGGACCTCAGTACAACGCGCCGCCCCCGAAGAAGCGCGTGAAGTGGTACCGGTGCCGCGTCACGCGGGAACAACTGGCCAGCCTCAACAAACGCAGCGATTTCCTGGGATTCGTGCAGACCCTGGGCTACCTCGCCGTCCTGGCCGCCGGCGCCGGCGCCGCCATCTACTCCTCCCTCTACTGGCCGTGGTATATTACGATACTCCTGGTATTCATCAACGGCCATTTCTGGCATTTCCTGGTCAACGGCTTTCACGAACTGGTCCATGATTCCGTCTTCAGGACCCGTTGGCTGAACCGCTTCTTCCTCCGCGTGTATTCCTTCCTGGGATGGCACAACCACCACCACTTCTGGGCGAGCCACACCGAACACCACAAGTATACGCTGCACCACCCGGACGACCAGGAGGTGGTCCTTCCCGCGAAGTTCGACATGCGGAACCTGTGGAAGTCGTCGATCGTCAACTACCGTTATCCCTACGACCTGGTAAAGGGCAGGCTGGCGGCCGTCGCGGGCAAGATACCGGATGATAAGTGGTCACAGGAGCTTTTTCCGGAAAGCGACCCGGAGCGGCGCCGTGCCTATACAAACTGGGAAAGGGTGATGTTCACCGGCCACGTCCTGATTGCCGGCGTGTCCCTCCTCTTCGGTCTCTGGGTCGTGCCCCTGGTCATCACCTTTCCGAAGATGATCGGCGCGTGGCTGCAGTTCCTGTGCAACGCGACCCAGCACGTGGGCCTGCAGGACGAAATCCCGGACTTTCGCCTGTGCTGCAGGACCTTCTATATCAACCCCGTCCTGCAGTTCCTGTACTGGCACATGAACTACCATACCGAACACCATATGTACGCCGCGGTTCCCTGCTACAAACTGGGCAGGCTTCACCGGCTCATCAAGCACGAAATGCCCTACTGCACCAGTGGGTTATGGGAAACCTGGAAGCAGATCATCCAGATCATGGACCGCCAGGCGGTGGAGCCCGATTACCAGTTCATCGCCGAACTTCCGGCGACCGGATCATCACCCGCACCCGAGACCCCTCCGGCACCTCGTAAATCCGCATGAAAATCACCGGCATCAGGCTATTCGTACTCGAAGACCCCGACCAGCCGCAGTACTATCACGTATTGAAGCAGGTCCCCGGCCTGAGGCGCACGCAGTATACCCACGGCAGCAGATCCCACCCCAAAACCGGAAAGCTCCGTCAGCACTTCATCCGGGTCGAGACCGATGAGGGCATAGAAGGCACGTGCACGACCACGATGGACGGCGAGCAGGTGGAGATCCTGCGGACGCAGGTGATGGGCAAGAACCCGCTGAACCGCGAAGAGCTGTTCCAACTGCTGCACAAGGGCACGCGCTGGCTCTACCAGAAACCCGGATGGTTCGGGGACTTCGACAATTGCCTGTGGGACATCGCGGGCAAGAAGGCGGGCCTGCCGGTCTACGCCCTGATCGGCCGGGTCCGGGACCGGTTCCCGGCGTATCTGACCGGTGGAGATTCCGATATCGGGACCTACCTGCAGATGATCGAAGACGGCAGGGAATACGGCGTGAACGCCTACAAGTTCCACACCTACAAGGGCGGCAAGGCGGACATCCCGATCTTCAGGGAAGTCCGGAGGATCGTCGGCCCCGACTACCTGCTGCTGAACGACCCGGTCTGTTCCTACACGCTGCAGGAAGCCATCGAGGTGGGACGGGTCATGGAGGAACTGGATTTCGTCTGGCTGGAAGAACCGATGCACGAACACAAGGAGCATCAGTACCGGGAACTGTGCCGGGAGTTGACCATACCGGTGATGGGGAACGAAACGCTGATGCACGACCTGGGCATTTCGACCCAGCGGCTGATCTCAGGGGCGACCGACCTGCTGCGCGCCAACGCACGGCACGGGACCACGCAGGTCCTCAAGATGGCCCATTTCGCCGAGATGTACGACACCAACATCGAGTTGAACGCCGAGGGCGGCCTCTTCGGACTCGTCCACGCCCATCTCGGATGTTGTATCGACAACACCGGTTTCTACGAGACCGGAGCCCACGGATTCGTAGATACGGCCAGCACCTGGGGCATGGTCAACAAGCCGCTCATAGTGGACGGCCACATCGTGCCGCCCGATGGTCCGGGCTGGGGCGCGGAGTGGGATTCCAAACGCTTCGAGGCCATGACCGTGGCCGAATACTGATACCGAATTTGCCGCCCGCAGCCGCTTGCCGTCACCCGTCGCAAGAAACGACAGCCCGCGAACTAGACCTCCAGGTACTTGATCTCACCGCGTATATACTTTGTCGATACCTGTAAACGGGCAACCGAGACGGGAAGACTGAAACGGCGGGGTCCCGCGGAACCGGGATTGAGTTGCCATACCCCGTCGCCGCGCTGGTCCCATACCGGCCGGTGGGAATGGCCGTAAATGACCACATCGATTCCTACCGCGGCCGGATCCACGTTCAGGTCTTCGATATCGTGGACCACGTAGATGGTCCGGCCCCCAACCTCCAGCAGTTCGGTCACCGGCAGGCGCGCCGCCCAGGGCTGGTAGTCCGTGTTCCCCCGCACGACGGTTACCGGTGCGATCGCAGACAGGTCGTCCAGAATGTCTTCGCCGCCCACGTCCCCTCCGTGAATGATCCTTTCCACCCCATCCAGCGCGTCCAGGGCCTCCGGCCGCAACAGGCCGTGGGTATCTGAAATCACCCCTATCTCGACGTTCTGTCTCATGGACCTCCGCGTCCGTTTCGTATGCTCCGGGGCCGCTAGGCCTGGTCTTTCGGGGTACCCGGCATCAGGCTGTACTTGCCCGGACCGGCAAACCAGAGGGCGATGTACACGGCGCAGAGTTCCATGGCGTGCGATGCGCCGTTGAGTCCCGAAGCCGGATCATCCGCCGGCAGCGACAGGTGACGCAGCATGGCCATTAGCATGGTGAGCGCGAGCAACGTCGTCGCGGGCCGGAAGAACACGCCGAGCATCACGAGGATCGAGCAGAAAAACTCCGCAAACCCGGCCATGAAACCCCAGAACGCCGGGAGGAAACTGATGCCGACCAGTTCCATGTTGCCGCCGATGGCGGCCCAGCGCCCGGGATTGGAAATCTTGCCCCATCCGTGATAGGCCGCCATGCTGAATCCGATCACGATGCGGATGATGAGCAGGCCGAGGTCGGTCATGCCGAGATTCTTCGTAAGGAAGCACATCAGTCTGTTCATGTGGTTATCCCCGTGGATTGGGTGAATTCATGTTGAAATGATGCAGCAAAAAAGCAAGTGCACGCGATATCGAGCGGGATGGTGTGAATGCGATATCCGGAACGGGCCGGCCTGGTCGGACCAGGCTATGACGAGCCGGGCTATGCCGGCCGGACCAGGCCGGGCTATGCTGGTCCGTCACGTCCAGACCACCTCCCGCGCTTCTCCTCCGGGTCCGGCCTGCAGGATCGCATCCGCCACGGCAATGGCCTTGATCGCCTCCGTGCCCGGCGACAGACAGGTGACGTCTCCGCGTACGCAGGACAGGAAATGCTCGGCCTGGAAGGCGTACATGTCGGGTTCGGATTTCGCCTTGATCAGGGTCTGTTCGCCTTCACGGTCCGTGAAGCAGCAGTACTGGTGGGGATCGGCGTCTTCCGGATCGGGCAGATCCCCGGTGCCGAACTGAATGAACCCCTTCGGCCCGATGATGTCGTGCAGCCCGTTGCCCCGGGCCGCCCAGCTCCATGACATGAGCAACTGGTTGCCGTTCCCGTAGCGCACGATGGCGGAACAGGTGTCCAGGGCGGATGACTCGGGTTCCAGGTCGATTGAACTGGAAAGGACGCTCTCGGGATCGCCGAAGAGGAAATTCGCGAAGTCGTAGTTGTGGACGGCGCCGTCCATCAGCGGTCCGCCCCCCATGTCGTGGTCCATGTACCACCGTCCGGGACCGAACCCGGCCATGGCGTTGCGCCAGAGGATGGGCGACCCCAGCTGTCCCGAGGCCACGTACGCGCCCCAGGACTTCCAGTGAGGGTCGAAACGGCGGCAGTGGGCGACCATGATGAAGGTGTTATTGCGATCCGCCGCTTCGTTAAGCCGACGGCATTCCTCCACCGTGCGGGCCATGGGCTTTTCCACCAGCACCGGGATGCCCGCATCGAGTGCCGTCATTGCCGCGGCGCAGTGCAAGCCGGTCGGCACGGCGATCACGACGGCGTCCACCTCACCGCTGTTGACGATGGCCTCCGTGGAATCAAACAGCTTCGCGCCCGGGTAGGTCTCAGCAAAACGCGCCCGCATTTCCGGGGACGGATCGGCGCCCGCGACCAGCTTGCAACCCTCAACCCCGTTAAATGCCCTGGCCTGATGCGAACCCATGCCGCCAAGTCCGATAGAACCCACCCTGATCATGGTTTGTCCTTTCGTGGTTTGCAGAAGGAAACTTATATGCGAATTCGCTTGTCCAATATATGACAGGTACTATAACTACTCGATGGTCAAGTGTTCAAGGCCTTATGCAAACTGTTCGTGATCAGGGCGTAGTTCGTGCCGTCCTAGACACCGAACCACAAACCACGGGAGATCATGCAATGTCCAATGAACAGGAATTACGGGAAGCGAACCTGGCAAAACAAGATCTGGCGAACGGAGAACAGTTGCAGTTCGACGTGCAGTTCGCAACCCGGCGAAAAGACCCCAGAACGGCCCTCGCGATCAGTATCATCGGCGGTTCGCTCGGTGTCGACCGATTCTACATTGGCGATATCGGCCTCGGCATCGCCAAGTTACTGACCCTCGGCGGGTTATTCATCTGGACGATCATCGACTGGTTCCTGATCATGGATGCGACCCGGCTCAATAACAGCGAGCTCATGCGTCAGGTCCGGGACAGTATTGTCCAGTCCAGAGCCTGATCTGGTCTACCAGGTCGGAGCGACTTCAGCATCCTTAGGGTCCGGTCCATATCGATTCTCGCCCCTCGTTCCTTGCAGGATCAGAAACACCAGCAGAATCAGGACACCGACAAGCGGGATGAACGCGATCAGAATCCACCAACCGCTGCGCTCGGTATCGTGCAAGCGTCAAAATATCACCGCGAGATAGGGTACGATTACCGCTAGATAGTAAAGGGTACTCAGAAACCCAAGGCTTTCTCCATCCATCTCGAACTGCCATCCCATAAACTCGTCAATCACCGCGAGGAATATCGAAATGATCGTGGAGAAAAGAAAAAACATCCAGAATTCCTTCCTCCTCGCTCTTCCGCTGAATACGGTGTACTTCTTCAGTACATCAATGTACCAGTGCATGTTCCCTCCCCGCATTGCGTATCTCTAGTCGATACAAACATTGTACCAGGTTGCCCTGGCAGATCGTCTCACTGCCACAACGCTTCCCCTTCCGGCATCTGCGAAGCGAGAAACGCCTCGTTCAGTTCCACGCCCAGTCCGGGCGCTTCCGTCAATACCACGTGTCCATCCTGGATGACCGACTCCTCCGTCGCCAGCACGTCGTCCCACGTCGGATCGTCGAACCGGTGGAACTCGAGCACGAGGAAGTTCGGTACGCTCGCGCAGACATGGGCGTCGCCGACCGTGCTCAGCGCGCTGGAGTTGTTGTGCGGGGCGAAGGGCACGTAGTACATCTCGGCCATGTTCGCGATCTTCCTGCATTCCGACAGGCCCCCGCACTTCGAGATATCCGGCATGATGATGTCGGCGGCCTGCTGCTGAAGCAGGTCCCTGAATCCATGGCGGAGATAGAGGTTCTCGCCGACACAGATGGGCGTCCCTGTCGCCCGGGTGATCTTGGCCAGGGCATCGATGTTCTCCGGCGGCACCGGTTCCTCGAGCCACAGGAGGTTCAGCGGCTCGAATTCATGGGCCATCTTCATCCCGGCCGTCGCGTCGTACCGGCCGTGCAGATCGATGGCCAGGTCGAGGGACGGACCGATCCCCTCCCGGATCGCGTAGGCCTGGTCCACGAGCGATTTCAGTTCGTCGGGCGTGACCGACCAGTTCCAGGGGTCCAGTTTGTGGGGGTTCTGCGCATCGTCGAGATCGAACTTGATCGCCGTGAAACCCCGTTCCTTCACCTCCGCGGCGCGCTCGTTGTAGTCGGCGTGCGCGCTGTCCACGTACAGCCTGACCCGGTCCCGGAACTTGCCGCCCAGGAGTCGGTATACCGGTACGCCCTGGGCCTTGCCGGCGAGGTCCCAGAGCGCGATCTCGATGCCGGTCAGCGCCGATATGGAGGTGCCGCCCGCGCCACCCATGAAAATGTATCTTCGGCGGATGTGTTCGAAGCAGGCGTCCACGTCGCGGGGGTCCATGCCGATGATCATCTTCGCCATGTGGCGGGTAGAATCCCGCCAGCCGGGGTCGACGTGACTGGTCTCCCCCGTACCGTAAACACCCTCATCGGTGTATACGCGGACGTAGTGGTACGTGTATCCGGACGACACCTTCACATCAGCGGTCTTTATCTCGGTAATCTTCATTCCTTCTCCTGTCTGGTTCTGGGTTCATCGGGGCTTCAGGTCGCGTGCTACGTGGGCCGTCTTCCATACCGCCATCACGTGCTCAATGGCCGACACGCCACCGGCATCCCCACTCAATCGCCAATCCGGACGGCCTTCAACCGGTTGTTGCCATGATCGCTGACGATAAGGAAATCGTCTCCAAAGAAACAAAGGCCATGGGGCTCATTCAAGGGTGATTCCGTTGCGGGCACCGGACGGTCGTTGTCGCTATAGTCGCCGTAGTCCCCGCTGCCGACCACCGTCTCGAGCGCGCCGTTTTCCGCGATGCGACGCACCCGGTTGTTGCCCGAATCGGAGAAGTACACGCATCCCCGCACGTTGAGGGCCAGACCCCGGGGCGAAGAAATTGCGGCCTGCGAAGCCCGCGACCCGTCGGGCGAAAAGCCCTCGTTTGCCGTGCCCGCCACGGTGGTAATGATCCCGGATTCCCCATCCACCCGCCGGATCACATGGTAACGGTCATCGGCGAAGTACAGGTGCCCGGACCCATCGACGCTGATGGCCGTGGGCGAACCGATTCGCGCCTGGGTCGCCGGGCCGCCGTCACCCGAATACCCGTGCAGGCCGATGCCTGCCACCGTGGTGATGATACCGGTTCCGGCATCAATGCGCCGGATTCGGCCACAGCCGGCGTCGCCGATGTATATGTCGTCATCGGGGCCGTGGGTCACCGAAAGGACGTGCATCAGGCACGCGCTCAGAGCCGGACCGCCGTCGCCCTTGTCCCACTTGAAGGCCGCGCCCGCGACGTTTCGGATCACGCCGTCCCGGTCCACGCGCCGCACGTGGCCGTGGCGGGTATCGGCGATGACCACCCGGCCGGAGCGGTCCACGGACACGTCGTGGGGGTTGCCGAGATGAGCATCGACCGCCGGACCGCCGTCGCCTCCGTAGGCCCGTGCGCCCGTTCCCGCGATCGTCCGGATCACCCCGGTTTCCGGGTCGATGGCCCGGATGCGCTGGTTCCAGACGTCCGCGACAACCAATGTGCCGTCGGGACCGACCGACAGACCGCCGGGCCCGTTCAGGAAGCCTGCCGTGGCGAACTCGCCGTCGTGCACCGTGGTGCCGCCCAGGACCGTGGTGACGATGCCGGTAGCGCCGTCGCAGCGGCGCAGCCGGCCGGAACAGTCACCCCAGAACACCGTGCCGTCCGGGTCCGCAAAGATCCCCGCTTCCACGGAATTGCACCGGGTGACTGAACCGTGCAGCCCTTCCTCGCCGAATCCCGGTTCACCGGTACCGGCCAGCGTCCGTACGATACCGGTCTCGCGCTCCACCTTGCGCACCCGGAAACCGTATTTCTCGCCGACGTAGAGATTGTCGTGGGCGTCCAGGCAGATGGCGTCCGGCATGAGCGTGCTCGCCTCTGCTGCCGGACCGCCGTCGCCGTTGGACGCGCGCTGGCCGTTGCCCAGGACCGTGTCGATGATCCCCGACTGCATGTCGATCCTGCGCACCCGGTCGTTGGAATTGTCGCACACGTACAGGTCGCCCCGGGAATCGAAGGCGAGGTGTTCCGGGTGATAGAACCCCGCGTCACGGGCCGGGCCGCCGTCGCCATGGTACCCTCCCAGGCTCAGTCCGGGTCCCCCGTAAGGCCGGCTTTCTCCCCGCTCTGAGGGGTAATGCCGGGCGTGATGGCCGAAGACGGTCTCTACGATTCCGGTCCGCGCGTCGATACGCCGGATGTTGTTCGTCCACTCGCTGGACAGGTACACGTTGCCATCCCGGTCCACGGCCACGCCACATGTGCAGTCCAGCTCCGCGTCCACCGCCGGACCGCCGTCGCCGCCCCGGCCGATCGCCCCGTTGCCGGCGACGCGGGTGATGATCCCGGTCTCGTAATCGATGCGGCGGATCGTGTGGTTGCCCAGGTCGGAGAGATACAGGTTGCCGTGGCGGTCCTGGTACAGGTCATGGGGATGACGGAACCGCGCTTCGGCGGCCGGACCGCCGTCGCCCGAGTCGCCCGCGACGCCGTCCCCGGCAAAGGCGTGGAGGATCCCGTCGCGATCGATGCGCCAGATGCGGTGCCACTGGTAGTCGATCACGACCAGGTCGCCGGCCGGTCGGCGCGCCACGCCCATGGGCCAACCGGCGTCGGCCCCTTTTGCCGGATCACCTGCGCACTGGCCCACGCCGGCGATGACCAGGGATTCTCCGGCGGGCAGGTTCTTGAACCGTTCAACAATGCGCATGCGTGAGGGGAGTAACCCGGCGATTGCGTGTGTTTATTCGGCAATTAAGTCAGTGTAGACGGCGGCTCGGACAGGCGTCCGCCGCGTCAACATGGTACTGTCTACGGTCACGCAAGGCAACCGTTAAATGCGAATTGACAGCGCCACCGCGACCGGTTAACATACGACGCCGTACGCCCCTGTCTTTAAGCCTTCGTACCGCCCCGAACCGATGGAGATTCCCTTCCCGATGAACTATGATTTCGACCAGCGCATCAATCGCAACGGAACCAATTCGTACAAGTGGGACTATGTCAAGCGGGACGGCGCCATTGTCCCCTGGGACGAGACTGACGCCAGTCGGCACGAGAAACCCGTACTTCCGCTGTGGGTGGCGGACATGGACTTTCTGTGCCCGCAGCCGGTGGTGGACGCCGTGACCGAAATCGCAAACATGGGCGTCTACGGATACGCCTTCCCGCCGCCGTCCTATTACGATTCCGTGGTGCGGTGGATGAAGCGGCGCCACAACTGGTCCGTCGATCCCGACTCTATCTGCTTCACCCCGGGCATCGTTCCCGCTCTCCACCTGCTGGTCTCGGCCTATACGAATCCCGGCGACAAAGTGCTGGTGCAGCCGCCGGTGTACTATCCCTTCTACCATGCCATCGAACATCTGCAGGCGCGACCGGCACTGAACCCGCTCCAATACCGGGACGGCCGCTATAACATGGACTTCGACGATCTCGAAGCCAAATGCGCCGATCCGGAGGTGAAGATGGCTATCCTCTGCCATCCCCACAATCCGGTCGGTCGGATCTGGACCCGGGAGGAGTTGCGGCGCTTCGGCCGGATCTGCATGGATAACGACGTGCTGGTCGTGTCCGACGAGATCCACGGCGACCTGATCCTGGGGAACCGGAACTTTACGCCGTACGCCACGCTGGGCGCGGAATACGAGGCGCGGTCAGTCATCTGCACCTCGCCCAGCAAGACCTTCAATCTCGCCGCGCTGCAGGCGTCGAACATGATGATCCCCGACCCGGAACTCCGGGAGGCCTTTCAGCAGACCGTCCGAAGCGCCGGCATCTTCACACTGAATCCCTTCGGCATCGCGGCCGTCGAGGCCGCCTACAACGAGGGCGAAGAGTGGCTCGATCAGCTGCTGGCCTACCTGGAGGGAAACTACCGGTTTCTCGCATCTTTCTTCCGGGAGCGCTTGCCCGATATCCCCGTCATCGAAACCGAGGGCACCTATCTCGTGTGGGTGGATTTCACGAGCCTGGGGCTGGACAAGGACGCCCTTCAGCGCCTCATGATGGAAGAGGCCCGCGTCTTTCTCGATGAAGGGTACATCTTCGGTCCGGAAGGCGAAGGCTTCGAGCGGATCAACATCGCCTGCCCCCGGTCGATCCTCGCCGAGGCGCTGGAAAGGATCGAGGCGGCGGTGAATGGGTTGGATCCACGGTAGTATCCTGCTTGATCACTTCATCCGCCATCGACCCGACCACAACATGCGAATACTGCCCGACCGGCCGTCTTTATCCTGATCGCACCCTTAGGATCTCCCCCCTAAAAACCCACGGGGTTCTTGCGACGCGACCGTTCTATACAACTGTTGTCATCCCACCGGCATTTTGTATCTTCTTAGTTACGATTCAGTAACTATTCTGTTTCGAATCAGTTGAGATGGCGATGTATGCGAAAGGACGCGGCATGATCCAGCCGGGCGCGGAATCGTTACGGAAGATCGCGGTGATCGGGCAGGGGACCGCGGGATCCCTGGCGGCCGCCAGCGTAACGCGTCTGCACCCCGACGACGACCACGAACTGCACCACATCTATGACTCGCGCATTCCGGTCATCGGGGTGGGCGAGGGCAGCTGGCCGAGTCTGGTGCAGGAACTGCAGCAGCTCACAAGACTGCCCCATGAGACGGTTCAACAGCGCCTGAAGGGTACGCGCAAGTACGGTGTCGCCTTCGAGGGGTGGGGTCGGCGCGAACGCGATTTCACCCACTACTTTACCCCACAGCAGGTGTCCTACGCCTACCACCTGTCCGCCGACCTGATGGCGGACCTGCTGCGCGAAGGCTCACGCGCGCACCACATTGACGCGAAGGTGCTCGACGTCACCAGGGTCGAGGACGGCGCGCAGGTGGAGTTCGAGGGCCGGGCGCCGGAACGCTACGACCTGGTCTTCGATGCCCGCGGGTTTCCGAAGGAACTGCACCCCGACCAGCACATCGACATTTCCTTCATTCCTACCAATACCGCCGTCATCCGGCGTTGCCCGGCGATCATCGAAGACGGGCGGAACGGACCGGTACTGCAACATACCTATACCCGGGCGGTTGCCCGTCCGCACGGGTGGATATTCGTCATTCCGCTGACGGTGCACACGTCCTACGGGTACATTTTCAATCGCGACGTATCCGACCTGGCGGAAGTCGAATCGGACTTCGACGCATTCCTGGAGACCGACGGCGTGGCTGAATTCGAGCAACGGGCCGTCATCCCGTTTCCGAACTTTGTCCATCGCCGGATATATGACGGCGCCGTGGCCCGCATTGGCAACGCGGCGGCCTTCATGGAGCCCCTCGAGGCGACGGCGATCGTATCCGCTCAACTCCAGGTCGGGATGGTGCTCCAGACGCGCCTCAACCGGCCGGCGGCGCATCTCGAGCGCGACGCGCCCGCAGTCAACCGGTTTCTTATCAATAACATGCTCTGCTACGGCCTGTTCGTCGGCTGGCACTATTCCTGCGGTTCGATTTACGACACCGCATTCTGGCGACACGCGCGAGAACGCGCCTGGCCCCGGCACCGCAATGCCATGGATCCCGATGCGGTGGATTGCGATGCACTCGGCAAATTCGACGGAATGCTCGATCTGCTGAACCGGCCGGTCATCGACAAAGCCGACTGGGACCGGATGTGCGCGGTGCCGCTTACAAGCTACGCCCAGATGTCCCAGGGACTGGGCTGGACCGGCTGACAGGCGCCGTCACAGGCTGGATCCCGGACCGGCCGACAGGCTTCGGACGGGACGGGACTGTCGCCGCGCAACGACGGGCCGCAGCGACGCGCAATGACGGTCCGCAACGGCGTGCCTCGAAGTCCACGTCGTGACATTTCTTGATTTGAAACATATAAAACATCATACTATATGCATCGTACTGGTTGGATTTACTTTTCGTGAGCGTGCAAACCGGCTCGACACGTGAGCGCGCAAACCGGCTCGACGGCCATGAGGAGACCATTTAACGCCCGTGTTTAACAATCTGCTGAACTCATTTCATGAAACCGTCGCGGAGGCGAAGGAAGACCGCGAGCAACTCGACCGGCTTCTGACGATATCCACGCCGCGGGAACGGCTGGTGGTTGCTGCGATCGCCGTTTTTCTGTGTGCCCTCCTGGCGTGGTTTTTCTTCGGCAGCGTGGCGCGCAGTATCGTGGTGGACGGCGTCATCGTGGAGCAGGAAGAAACCCTTCCCGACGGAAGCCTCACCGTGGAGGCCCTCGCCTGGATCAATAGCGAGATTGCACCGGAAATCGCGGCCGGGATGCCGGTATTGATCGAGCCGGAGCCGGCGGATGGAGATACATACGCGCCCGGCGGAACGGTCAGGGCCATCACCGCCGAACCCGTCTCGGGCGGGCCGGCCGCCTTTGAGACCGCGGCGCCGGTATCCGTTCACCGCATCGATATAGCGCTCGAGACCGCATTCCCGGAAGACCGGGATCCGAATACCCTTGCGGGCATGAAATGCCGGATCGTCATCGAGCTGGGCAGGCAGTCTCCGATCGGGCTGTTCCTCATGAGGTGACCGAAGGATGACGGTGAGCACGACCAAACAAGCCGGCAAAAAGAACGCCGCGGACGACTCGGCGAAGCGGATATCCACGCCCGTTCTGCTGCAGATGCACGCATCGGAGTGCGGCGCGGCCTGTCTCGGTATCGTACTGGGATACTTCGGGCGTTGGGTGCCGCTCACCGAACTGCGGGAAAAATGCGAGGTAAGCCGGGACGGAAGCAGTGCCGCGAGCATCCTGCGCGCCTCCCGGCACTACGGTCTCGAGTGTAACGGCCTCAGCGTACGCGCCGAGCAGCTGAAAATGCTGGAGTTTCCGCTGGTGCTGTTCTGGCAGTTCAGCCATTTCCTCGTCCTCGAAGGCATCGACAGCCGTTTCTACTACCTCAACGACCCTTCCACGGGACGGCGCAGGGTCTCCTACGAAGAGTTCGAAAAGGGCTACAGCGGAATCGCGCTTCGCTTCAAGCGCGGCGAGGACTTCACGCCCGGCGGCGAGCAGCCCGACCTGTTCAGGCAACTGAACGGCCTGATCGCCGGGTCATGGCGACTGCTGACCGGCGTAGTGGCCTGCGGACTCATGCTGACGATGTTGACCCTGGTCATCCCGGCATCGCTCGGCGTTTTCATCGACGACGTCATGGCCAAGCACGGGACCTGGGGCGGATTGGTAACCGCCTTGCTGGGCGGAGGGGTCCTGGTGTATGTCCTGTCTCTGCTCAAGCACCGGTTCCTCAAGCGGCTCGCGGTCCGGGTATCGGTAGCCGGATACAGCAACGGGATGTCACGGCTGCTGCGTCTGCCGGTGGAGTTCTTTGAAAACAGGCTGGCCGGCGACGTTACGGACCGGGTGTCGTCCACCGACCGAATCGCCAAAAACCTGGCGGACCAGTTCCTGGTGCTCGTGATCGACATGGCCATGAGCGCTGTGTTCCTCGTTGCGATGTTCGCCTTCGACACCGTACTCACGCTGATTGTCCTCGCGCTGGCGCTGCTGCACGCGGTGCTGGCCCGTTTTCTCAACAACCTCAGGGCCGTCCGCAGTCAGACGATGAGACGGGAGCAGGGGTTGCTGATCGGTCTCGGCATGCAGATGCTGAGCCATGCCGACAATCTGCGGATGACGGGCGCCGATGACCGGTTTTTCTCGCGATGGAGCGGGCAACAGGCCAGAGAGTTGCGCGCACGACAGCTGTATTCCGAACTGGGCTCCGTCAACTCCTCGCTGCCAGGGCTGGTCGACGCGCTGCGCAGTGCGGCGATCCTGGGCATCGGCGGCATGATGGTCATGCACGGAGAATTGTCGCTGGGCATGCTGGTGGGATTCTATATCCTGGCGGAGATGTTCCTGGCCCCCGTCGAGCGCTTCCTGGAGTTCGCCGAAAACCGACAGGCCCTCGAAACCGATCTGCAAAGGCTCGAGGACATATCCAAAACCGATGAGGATCCGGTCTTTCGCCGCAGAAACCCGGAATCGGACGCGATCCACACGTTCAACGGCCGGCTCCAGCTCGCCGGCCAGCTGGAACTGCGCGACGTCACCTTCGGTTACAACCGGAGCCGACCGCCCCTGATCAAGGACTTCAACCTCGTGATCAAGCCGGGCCAGCGGATTGCCGTGGTCGGTCCCAGCGGTTCCGGCAAATCGACCCTTGCGCGGCTGGTCTCGGGGGTATACCAGCCCTGGTCCGGCGAAATCATGTTCGACGACCATCTGCGGGATCAGATCCCCGAGGAAGTGCTGCGGCAGTCCATCTCCATGGTGGACCAGGAGATCGTGCTCTTTTCCGCGACCCTGCGCGACAATATCACGCTGTGGAACCCGGCCATTCCGGACGAAGTCCTCTTCGCCGCGACACGGGACGCCCAGATTCACAACGAAGTCCTGCTCAGGCCCCACGGCTATGCGACGCTCGTCGAAGAAGGCGGTTCGAACTTCAGCGGCGGCCAGCGCCAACGGCTGGAAATCGCCCGCGCGCTGGTGGGCAACCCCACCGTACTCATCCTGGACGAGGCCACCAGCGCCCTCGATGCGGCCACGGAGGAATACGTCGATGATGCGCTGCGGCGTCGCGGGGTTACCTGCCTGATCGTGGCGCACCGCCTGAGCACCGTGCGGGACTGCGATGAGATCATCGTGCTGGACGGAGGCGTTACGGTGCAGCGGGGCACGCACGACGAGCTGATCGCCGACCGGGACGGCGCATACTACAAACTGGTCAGGTCGAACTGATGCAGCCTAACGAACCGAAATACTCCTCATTGGCCGAACTCGCCGATCGCTTCGGCGAATCCGTGCCCTGTGCCGGAAACCTGCCCGTCAACCTCGACGACCCGGACAGCGTCTGGTTCATCGACCAGGGCGTCGTCAATCTGTTCCTGGTCGAGCTCAAGAGCGGGACGGAGCAGTCGGCGCCGCAGCACCTGCTGCGCCGGGAATCGGGCTGGCTGCTGCCGGGGGTCGCGCCTCACCGGTTGGGCAGTGAAACGGACGCCACGCTCAGTATCATCGCCAGGGGACTGCCGGGCTCCCTGCTCAAACGTCTGCCGGCTTCCCTGCTTTCCCAGGTGGATCCAGCGGAACTGGCGGAACAGATCGATACGTGGCTGACCGCAATTACGGAGACGCTGGCGCGTTTCGCCATCCCTCCACCCCGTCCGACCGCGCTGGCCGAACCCGGACTGAAGCAGACCCTGGCGCCGTGTACGCTGTCCGTACGGCGCGGCGTGGTGTGGGTATCCGAACCGCCGTCCGGCGCGGGCCTGTTCATGGGGATCGTCGACACGGCCGAACTTGCCGAGACGGGCAGCCCCCACGAGACGGTGATCCCCCTGGCCCGGACCAGCTGGTTCACCCTGGTCGACGAGGCGACACTGACCGGCCAGTCGACGGAGACCCTGGCCCGGCAGGGCAGGCTGCTGGCGGCACTCGCCTCGTTTCACACGGTCGCATTCACCCTGGAACGCCTGAACCGCCGGCTGGTCGTGGTCGATGCCGTCAATCTCGAACGGGCGCGGACAGCGAGCCGCCGAACGGCCGAGCACACCGCGCGGCAGCGGCTCTACAATATCTACGACCTTCCGACCGACCGGGACGCCGGTGTCGAGGATACGGCACTGGCGGATGCGCTGCACCTGATCGGCCGCCATGAAGGCATCGATTTCAAGATCCCGGCGCGATCGGGTCAATCTGAAGCTCCCGTCGGCCTCGTGGACATTCTCGACGCTTCCGGCGTGCGTGCCCGGCGCGTGCGTTTCAACGCCGAGGACCGCTGGTGGCACGGCGACAGCAACGCGCTGCTGGCCTATCGCGCCGACGACGGGAAGCCCGTGGCGTTGCTGCCGGGCATGTTCGGACGGTACCGGCAGATCGACCCGGCCGGCAATCGCCGCACCCGGGTCTCGGCGGGCCGCCTGGCCGGTTCGGAAGCGCTGGCGGAAGAGGCCTGGATGTTCTATCAGCCCCTGCCGGCCAGGGGCGTGAAACCGGCGGACCTGCTGGGCATCGCCCTGCGCGGCTCGGCCTCGGACTGGGCGCGGATGGTGATCGCCGGGCTTCCATACGGTATGATCCGGCTGCTGCCGGCGCTCGCCCTCGGGTTCGTTGCGAACCACATCACGGCGGGCGGAAGCGCGGGAGCGTTATACGCGGTCGCCGTGGCGATTGCGGCCTTCGGGCTGCTCGGCGCACTGCTGCACCTCCTCCAGAACATGGCGATGATGCGGCTGGAAGGGCGCACGGCCTCCCGGGTCGAAGCCGCCTTCTGGGATCGTCTCATGCGCCTTCCGCCCGGTATGCTGCACCGCAATCCGGCCGGCGATCTGGCCATGTCCGGCATGACTTTTCAGCAACTCCGCGACGGATTGCGGGGCGTCGTCGCCAACTGTTTCCTGTCATTGGTTTTCCTGCTTCCGGTTTTCGGCGTCATCTTCTTCTACGACACCACCCTCGGGGTCGTCACCCTGCTCTTCAGCCTGGTTTCACTGCTGGTCACCCTGGTGCTGGGGTTGCGCCAGATCTCTCCCTACGGGTGGATGATCAGGTCGGCCCGGCGCGTAGCCGGCCGGCTCTTCCAGATCGTGGGAGGCATTTCCAAGCTGCGCATGGATAACGCGGAAGGATCGGCGTACGCCATCTGGGCGCGGGACTATCGCGCGCAGAAGCGTGCGGAGATCGAACTGGGCGCGCTGGAGGGGCATTCACGGGCATTTGGCGCCGCACTGCCTTTCCTCGCCGCCGGCGTGCTCCTGTTCACGGTGATGGAGGCGGGAGACCGCACCATGCCGGTCGGCGATTTTCTCGTCGTCTACACGGTTTTCATCGTGTTCCAGTCCACCATCGGCCGGCTAGGCGAGTCCATCGGCGCCCTGGCCTCCATGCTGCCGGCCTTCGAACAGATGCGTCCGTTGCTTTCGGCGGCGCCCGAAACGGGAACGGAAGGCGAACCGGTCGAATACCTGGGCGGGAATATCCTCTTCGACCGTGTTTCCTTCCGCTACGACCCCGACGGACCGCTGATCCTCGACGACGTCACGATACGCGCCCATCCCGGCGAATTCGTCGCGATCGCCGGGGAATCCGGCGCCGGCAAGAGCACCCTGTTCCGGCTCGCGCTCGGTATCGACTGGCCGACCGCCGGGGCGGTGTACTACGACGGGCGCGACCTGCGGCACCTGAACCTGAAGCAGGTGCGCCGAAAGATCGGCGCGGTACCCCAGTCGGTCGGGCTCCATCCGCAGGATCTCTGGGACAATCTCGTCAGCCATCACGTAGACACGACGACAGATGAAGTATGGGCGGCGGTCCGGACCGCGGAGGTCGAGGATCAGATCAAGGCCATGCCCATGGGCATGATGACCATGGTGGGCACCAGCGGTTCCGTCCTGTCCGGCGGCGAGAGCCAGCGCATCACGATCGCCCGCTCGGTGATCGGCAGCCCGCGTATCATGTTGTTCGACGAGGCGACGAACTGGCTGGACAACGAGAACCAGGCCAGCGTGATGCGGAACCTGGCCGCCCTGACCTCCACCCGCCTCGTCATCGCCCATCGCCTGTCCACGCTCGAGCAGGCCGACCGCATCTACGTGCTGAAAGGCGGCAAAGTCGTGCAGAGCGGCTCCTTCAACGAACTGAAGGAGACCGACGGGGTATTCAAGGAACTGATCAGGCGGCAAATCGCCTGATCCGGATGGACGGAGCAGACGTTCATGAAAAAGTCCTCTAACGCGGTCGATTTGCTTATCTTGAAAGCAGGCGACGACGACGAGTTGAGGAAACGTCTCCTTATCAGGCCCAAAGAGACCATAGAGCAGGAACTCGGCGTGACGATGGCTGAAGACCACGAGATACACGTGCACGAAGAATCCGCCGCCGCGACCCATATCGTCCTGCCCCCGCGCAACCGATATACCAGGGAGGAACGGGAGGAGGCGCGCACCGGCGCGTCGTCCCTCGCGTTTCTGCGCAAGACCATGTACGATCCCGCGCCGCCCCTGCGTCCGCCGGGGGACGGGGCGGGGCGCGTTCCCGTTCGCGATGCTGGCGCCGGGGTCCTTGCGGAAGCGTGCAGAGAAAGCGTCCGCCGTGGCCTCGATTTCCTGGAATCGACAATAGACGAGCAAGGCGCCTGGCACTGCATCCGGTTCAACGTGGCCGATCCGAAGGTGCCGCGGCATTTCGAAAGGCCTCCCTTCATCTCGGCGTTCTGCGTCCTTGCCCTGGAAAGTTGCCGGGAAGCGAAGGCCAGATCCATCTGCGCTGCGACCAGGGCTTATCTGGCCGACACCGTCGAATATCCCGGATTCTGGCGCTATTACCGCCATCTTCCCCAGGATCTCGACAGCACCACGCTCTGTGCCCTGGTGATTGATACGCACCCCTGGATCCTGCTGGGTAGGAATATACCGCGGATGTTGGCGAACCGCGACCGGGAAGGCCGCTTCATGACCTGGATGCTGGAAGGCGACGAACCCGATGTCGTGTCGCGTTTTCGCATCGAAGCCGACCCCGTGGTCAATGCGAACGTCATCGCCTATCTCGGCGACTGCCCGGAAACCAGGGATGCGCAGCGATGGCTGGAGGCACTGATCTCCGATGGCGATCTCAAGGACGCGTCCAAATGGTACCCCGACGAGATCGCGATCTGCTATGCGGTCGCCCGCGCCGTGAAACGCGTGACGCCCGCCCTGGATCGGCTGCGCCCGGTCCTCGCGGATCGTGTACTGGGCCTGGCCGACGAAGAAGGCGGTTACGGCAACGTCCTGCAGACCGCCCAGGCCGTGTCGACGCTCTGCGACGCAGAATGCCTCGGGCGCATAGACGTGAAGCGGCCGTTGAGGCGCATCCTGAGCGCGCAGCGCGAGGACGGCAGCTGGCCGGAACTGCTCGCCTTCGGCGATCAGACCCTGAAGTTCGGGGCGGTGGGACAAATAGGCCATGGCTCCGAAGCCGTGACCACCGCATTCTGTATCGAAGCGCTCGAGCGTTTAGCCGCCTTCCTGCGAACCTGAGTCTTGCGGTTCCGGGCACACGGTGACGAGAAAACGCCCGCGCAGGTGCCAGGTTATGCTGACCAAGGAGGTGTAGCCATGTCACAGAATCCAGTTGAAATCGACCGCGCTGAAATCGATGGCGCCGGGCCGGACCAGGCCGACGCGACGCAGGAGATCGAGCCGTCCATCCTGACCGCCCTCCCGCATTACCTGCCGCTGGGCGTTTTCCCGTTGATCCTGCTCGCTGCGTTATGGGGCGGATGGTGGCTCCTGCCGCCCATGGTCTTCATGAGTCTTTCCTGGTCCTTCGACCGGGTGTTCGGGCGGGACGGGCGCATCATGGATCCGTGGAAGACGCCGAAACACCGCCTGATCTGGCACAATCTGCCCGTCTGGTCATGGGCGTTTCTGTGGCAGCCCACCCTGGTTTTCGGCCTGTGGCAGATCCTGGTGGTGGATTCCTTCGTATGGTGGCAGGACGTCGTGCTGGCTATCATCCTGACCATGGAAGCGCAGGCCGTGTTCGTCGTCGGCCACGAACTGATACACCGACGCACGACCTGGGAACGCCGGATCGGCGAGTTCCTGCTTTCTTCCGCTTCCTATCCCCAGTATGCCACGGAACACGTCTACATCCACCACGCCCTGGTCGGCACACCCTACGACGTGGGGTCCGCGCCGAAGGGGGAGAGTTTCTGGCGGTACATGCCCAAGGAAATTGTCAGCAACCTCGTCAATTCATGGGAAGTCGCGCGAGAACGCCTGGCGCGGCGCCGCCGGACCATGTGGCATTACAGCAATCCCTTCTGGCGCTACGGCTTCGGCGTCGCGTTCTGGTACGCACTGGTTTACTGGATGGGCGGGATCTGGGCGGTCCCGGTCTTCGCCTTCCTCGGCCTGTCCTGCGTTTTTTCGATGAAGATAAGCAACTACTTCCAGCACTACGGCCTGCGGCGGGTCCGCCTGGAAAACGGCCGGTGGGAAAAGATCATGCCCCGCCATTCGTGGAGCGCCGACTGGAAGTTCAGCAACTGGATGCTCTTCAATGCGCAGCGCCATGCCGACCATCACGCGGTGGCATCCCGCCAGTATCCCCTGCTGCAGGTCAGTCTCGACGAATCGCCGGAACTGCCGGGCACCTACTCCGATATGATGAATATCGTGCTGAAGCCCAAAAAGTGGTTCGAGAAGATGGACCCGCTGGTGGACCAGTGGCGCAAGCATTTCTATCCGGAGATCGATGACTGGAGCGTCTACGACAGTCCGATCGCCGCGAAGCGGCCTGACGCCTTCGACACGATCGTCGAGATCTTCGGCGCCGCGCCGCGGCTCGCGAAATGGATCGAACGGAACCCGGAACTCCTGGATAACCTGCAGGAACAGGAATTCCTCGATCTCGACCTGCCCAAGGGGTTCGAGCAGGACGAGGAATTCGAGTCGATCGCGCGGCGCGGGCTTGCACGGGTCTACTGGACCTACGAAATGGGCGTTCAGGAAATGAAGGACCTGATCGTCGAGTTGCCCGTGGTCGATGCGAGGGAAACCGCCGAAATCGTGCGGAACTGGTCGAACGACAAGGCGTTTCAGATCGGCATGCACGTGGTGCGCGGCAACCTGCTCCCGGCAGAGGCGAGAACGGCGCTGTCCAATCTCTCCGAAGCGTCGGTTTCGACGGTGCTTGCCTCCGTGGTCGCGGATTTCGGTGAGCGGTACGGCACGGACAGCGTGGGCGAGGTCGCCGCCGTCTTCCTGGGCGATCTGGCCAGCCGGGAGGCCTATCCCGGCATCGCGGTCGACCTGCTGTTCGTCCATGACGGCGCGCAGTCCGGCGCGAATGAACGCCTGTTCCGGAGTTTCCGCAAGGCCCTGGGCGACCTGGCGCAGGACAACCTGCTTTTCTCCCCGGTCTCCGTCGGCGCGGAGGCCATGCCCGCGGTACCGCTCTCCGAACTGGCCGACCAGGCTCGAGACCCGGCTTCCGGCGGCGCGGTCCCCGTCCTCACCCGGGCCCGTTGCGTCTTTGAGCCCGAGGGTTCCGATATCGGTAGCCGTTTCGAAGAGGAGCGGCGGCGGGTCCTGGCTGAATGCGGCGCGGACGCGGCGGTGTTCCCCAGGCCGGGCGGACCGCCGGAAGAACGCGGCAAGATGGATGCACAGCCGGATGTCCGCACCGAGACGAGTGTGTCCGCATACGCCCAGATGTCCGGCGGACTGAACGAAGTCGAGCAGGCCTCACGCTTCCTGCAGTTGACCCGTGCCGGTGACTTCCTCGACGATCCGGCGCCGTCCGCCGCGGCGGTGTTCGAAGCCGCCGGCGATGAGACGCTGGCGCAGGCCGCGAACCAGTGGCGTGACTTGCAAGGGGTCATGCGGCTGGTCGGAGAGGACGGATTCGACGCGACGACGGCGGGGGCGAAAGTTAAAGCCCTGGTGGCGAACGCCTGCGGGCAAGAGGACTTCGATGCGCTGGTGTCGACGGTCGACGAAACCGCCTCCCGCGCCGCCTCCCGGATCGATACGCTCACCGCACACGCATGAAAGCGCCTGCCGAGCAAACGCGGAAATCCGGGACGCCGGGGCCGACGAACATCACCGCCCGCCAGGGGAAATCGACGAGCATGAACGCCCGCCAGGGGAAACTCACGAGAACGACCCCTGCGGACCGGGGTCTTGTCGATCTTCCCGCGCTTACCCCGCACTTGCGATCCCACGTCATCGGCGCGCAGCAGACGCTGCTGGTTTCCGAATCCTTCGACACACTGCTGCATGGCGCCCTGCTCTGCGATCTGCTTCCGCTCCTCGACGGCCGGCGTCCCCTGGCCGGCATCGTCGCCGACCTCGAAGTCCGCCATGCCGCGGCCGATGTGCACGCTGCGGTCGTTTCGCTCTCCGACCGGGGCTATGTCATCTCTGCCGACCATGGCATGGACCGGTCCCGGGCGGCATACTGGACGTCCCTCGGCGCTTCGCCCCGATGGGTCGAACAACGGCTGGCGGAGTCGCGCGTCGCGGTCGACGGCGACGACGGAAGGCTGTCCCGGCAGCTGGAAACGAGCGGAGTAGGCGTGGTGGCCGGCGCGGTAGCCGGAGCGGTGATCGACCCGGTGGCCGACGTGATGGCCGACGAAGACGTCCAGCTCAAGGTCATCGTATGCGACGATTACCTCGACGGTCGGTATGCAGCGGTGAACCGGCGCCGGTTAGAGGCGGGAGCGCCGTGGATGCTGGTGCGGCCTGGCGGCATGGAAGCGCTGTTCGGACCCGTCTTTCACGCGGACCGGCGGGGCCCCTGCTGGGATTGCCTGGTCCACCGGTTGCGCGGCCATAAGGAGGCTCACCAGTTCCTTCGGCACGTTGCCGGCGAGGATGGCGCCTTCAAGCCGTTCGCCGCTGAACCCGTCGCAATCGAAGCGGTATACGGGCTGGTTTCGGCTGAAATCGTCAAGTGGCTGGTGCTGGATGAAGCGGCGCCGATCCACGGACAGGCGATCTCGATGCATGTCGGTGAGGTCGCGATTTCGAAGCATACGGTCCTGCGCCGGCCGCAGTGTCTGGCCTGCGGCGACGAAGCGCTGTTCCGTCCCGACCGGCCGCCGGTACCGCTGCGTCTCAAGTCCAGCCCCAAACGCCATCGTAACAGCGGCGGCGCGCGGACCGTGACGCCGGAAGCCACCCTGGCGCAGTACCGTCACCTGGTGAGCCCGGTCAGCGGTATCGTATCCTGGCTGGCGCGCACGACCGATGAGAACGATGACTGGCTTCACGTCTACTGGGCCGGAAGCAACCCCGGCATAAGAAGCCGAACCCTGAGTTCACTCAGGCGCAGCCTGCGCAGCAAAAGCGCCGGCAAGGGAAGCACACGGGAACAGTCCGAGACCAGCGCCCTCTGCGAGGCGATCGAACGTCATTCAGGTGCCTTTAGCGGAGACGAAATACGTACCCGCGGTCGATTCATCGATTTCGCCGCGGAAGACGGGGCGATCCACCCCAACGACGTGCAGCTGTTCAGCGAAGATCAGCTCGACGACGCGGAAAGCATCAACGCGGCAGGCCACCCCTACAACATCGTCCCGCCTCGTTTCGATCCGTCCGCCGAAATCGACTGGACGCCCGTGTGGTCGTTCACGCAAGGGCGGCATCGATACCTGCCGACGTCGATGCTCTACAGCATGGCGCCCGAACAGCGCGGACCCGCCGAATTGATTGCCGATTCCAACGGATGCGCCGCGGGGAACACCCTGGAGGAGGCCATCCTGCAGGGTTTCTATGAACTGGTCGAGCGCGATGCCTTCGCCATCTGGTGGTATAACCGGCTGAGCGTCCCCGGGGTGGATCTCTCCAGCTTTGACGACGCCTTCCTCGCATCGGCCACGGACTATTACGGCCGATGCGAGCGGGAGGTGTGGATGCTCGACGTGACGTCCGATACGGGCATTCCGTCGTTCGTTGCGCTTTCCCGCAGGCCGGACGCGGAAACCGAAGACATCATATACGGCGCCGGCGCCCACGCCGACCCGCGACTGGCGGCCCTGCGCGCCCTGTGCGAGTTGAACCAATGCCTGACGTGGCTGCCCCGGTCCGGTGGGTCCAACCGGCCCAACCGGCCCATGATCGATGATCCCATGGCGCTCCACTGGTGGAATACGGCTCGAATCGCCGACTGCGCCTGGCTGGTACCGTCGAAGGACGCGCCGCTCAGGCAGGCCGCGCAGTATCCGGCGATCGAGACCAAGGATACACGGGAAGACGTGGACTGCTGCCGCGCGCTGGTCGAAGCCAGGGGCGTGGAGTTCCTTGTCCTGGACCAGACCCGGCCGGACATCGGCATGCCCGTGGTGCGGGTCATCGTACCGGGCATGCGCCATTTCTGGGCGAGATTCGCCCCGGGGCGCCTGTACGACGTGCCGGTCGAAATGGGCTTTCGCAATCAACCCCTGACCGAAGCCGAATTGAATCCCGCACCGGTCATCGCGTAAGGAGGCAAGGTGAATATCGACGATGCCGTCCTGCACACCCAGGATCGTCTCGCCAAAGAGGGCGAAACGATGGCCGAGTTGCTGACGCAGTTGCGAAACAGGATATCTCCGGATCTGATCGGAGCGCGGGAATGGGACCTTATACTGAAACAGGCGAGGCAGCTACCCATTACGATGGGCGCGCAACCCTTCGGTTTTGAACTTCCGCTGCACGATAGCCGGCCCGTGGCGGACTTCGGCGTCTCGCTGGCAAGCGGAAACCGTTCGGGCGACTTTTTTGAAACGCAGGCGCGTACCGACGAGACGGATGAGACGGCTGGAGCGGTAAGGCGGCTGTTCGGGGAAATGGAAGCCCAGCACTCGTCGCTGAGAGAGATCGTGGGGCTTAAGCTGATGCTGGAGTATGACGTAGGCTCGGCGCCGGGTGAAGAAAAACCGTTGCCGGGCCTGTTCCTGCGACCCAACGAACGCACGCTTTTCGGTGGCGCCGGACTCCAGCAGGACGTCGGCATCGTGGTTGACGCCCTCGTTTCCAGCGTCGGCTGGGAAAAGATAGCTGCTGAGCGGGAAAACGCGGAACGGGTCTACCTGGCGCAGCCGGATGACACGCGCCTGGACTCCTTCGGCGTGTTTCCGTCCCGGAAGCGCACGGTCCGCCTGGCGATCATGGGTTTCAGTGCGGAGGACGGAATCGGTCCTTATCTCGAAGACACCGGATGGCCGGGGCAGGTTTCCGTGGTCGAATCCGTGCTCGCGCGCCTGAGGGAAAGGGCGGACATCGTGAGCGCTGGCTTAAACGTAGACGTGCGGGCAGACGGGCTGGGGCCCACACTCGGGCTGACACCCATCGTCAAGCAGAGGTACACGCAGGATTCCCGTTACTGGATCGACGGCATGACCGACTGGGATCCCGTTCTGGATGCGTTGGGCTATGAGGACTATGTCGTTCCGGAGAAGCTTGCGGCCCTCGGAGACTGGGCTTCCAAACCCACGACCTTGTTTGGCAAGACCGGACCTTTTCTCATGTTGCGGGGCATACATCACATCAAGCTGGTCATATCCGGAAACAGGCTGGAGCAGGCCAAGGCCTATCTATACATGGTGCTTTCCGGCGCACACGCGAACTGAACAGCGCACACGCGAACTGAACGGCGCACACGCGAACTGAGCGCTTTGCACGCGAACCGGGCGCCGAGTGCGTGCCATGGGCTCGGACCCGGCGCCACATCAGGCCATCAAAGCAAAAGTCCTCCTCGACCTAAGCGATCGGGGAGGACTTTTTTTATACTTGATCACGCGAATACCAGGCATCCGCGTGATGAGCAGTGTGTTGATTTCGATTTACCAGCAGCAGCAGAGTCCGGCCGAGACGGCTTCGAGCTGCTCCTCGGTGATATTCGCATCCGGGGGCAGTGCGATATGTACCGTCTGCATATCGCTTTCGTGGACCTGGATCGACATGGATTCCGGCATCGTAATGTCCAGTTCATCACAGATGGTCGACTTCGGATCCGCGATCAGCTTCTGCCTGAAATCTGCGTCCAGAGAGGACTTCTCAACGATCTGCTTTAACATTTCATCGCCACTTCTCATGGTATTACTCCTTTCGTAGATTGACTTCCGACCAGGTTCCTAACGTAGCGAATAATATATGTCATTTAGTTACAAAAGTCAAGTAGTTTCGTTAATCTGAACGAACGGCGATACCCGGCCCAACTCACCGCCACCCCCACGATCACGTTCAGCGCCAGCCCGAGCACGCCGGCGTGCCAGCCCCAGACCTTGCCCATGCCCGCGAGGGTCAAACTGGCCGCGAGGGCCGTACCTGAAGCCATACCCGCGGCCGCGCCTGACGCGCTGAATCGCGGCCACAGCACCCCCAGTACAAAAAGCGGGGCGGTCTGGATCAACACCTCCATCTTCAGCTCGATGAGTCCCCAAAGGGTGAGATCCGGTGTCAGGGCGATGAGGACCAGGATGGCCATGATGATCCAGGACAGGCGCTTCCCCCACGCGGTAAGGCTTGCTTCCGGGAGCGATCCCATCCTGAACCGGCCCAGTACGTCCTTGACGAGCAGGGAAGAGAGGCTGAGCAGGACGGAGTCGGCCGTCGACATGATGGCCGCGACGATGCCGGTGAGGACGAGCACGGTCATGACGTAGAGCCAGAGCGATTCGGCGGCCCAGACCCGGAGCAGCCGGGGCATGACCTGGTCGGTTTCCACGCCCTCGAGGCCAGACAGCTGCGGGATGGCGAGGATCCCGACGAGCACGACCGCCGAGATGGTGACCAGCGGCATGAAGGCCATGAAGGTGAACGACCGCTTCAGGCTGCGGGTGCTCCGGGCGGCGAAGATGCGCTGAATGGCCTGGGGATAGACGGCGGCGGCGAAGCCCACGAGCAGGATGGTGCTGATCCAGGTACGGATCGTCTCGCCCTCGGGAAGTGCGGCTTTCGAAGGCTGATGGGCGATGATCCACGCCGTCGCTTCTCCGAGGCGGTCGCTCCCCGCGACCACGGCGGCCAGCATGCCCAGCAACCCGACGAAGAGGAGCATGCCCTGGATGCAGTCGGTCCACGCCACGGCCTGCATGCCGCCAAGGGTCTCGTAGAACAGGATGATGACCGCAAGGATCACGACGCCCGCCCAGAACGGAATGGCGCCACCGGATAGACCGGATACGATATGCCCCACCGCCAGAAGCTGCGCGAGCAGGTAGTTGGCGATGGCGACCACGAACAGCACGCCGGCGAAGAGGGTCAGCCCGGATCTTCCTTCCGCCCCGAACCGATGGGTGATCCAGTCGCCCGGCGTCACGAAGTTGCCCCGCCGCGACGCGCGGTAGAGCGGCGGCGCGAAGAGCAGGTAGGCCACCACGATGGCCATCATGAACCCGACGCTCATGATCCATGCGTAACCCATCCGGTAGGCCTCGCCGGGATAACCGATGAGCGTGTTGCCGCTGTACTGGGTCGCGTAGAGCGTGAAGAAGAGGACCAGGGCACCCAGGTTCTTGCCCGCCAGGTAGAAGGAGGACATGGAATCGTCCCGGCGGCGGGCCCGGGCCACGTATCCCAGCACGATCATGAAGACGAGGTAGGCGGCCAGGAAGGCGAAGGCGCCGGGGCCGTAAGGCTGATCCGCCATGGGTTATCCGTCCTCCCGCCAGTACCGGTGTATCACGAAGGCAGTGAAGCACGCGACGGCCAGGCAGGCGGCCAGGCAGATCACGACCCAGTACGGCACGCCGATCCAGATGGGGACCGGGTCGATCTCGGGGAGGTACCACGGTATGGAAAGGGCGAAGAGGGCCGCATAGACGGCCCATATCCATCGGGGAAAATGCCGGTCGGAAGGGAGAGGGTTCATAGATGTATTCGAGGTTGTACTCAAGGAAATACGGTTTGTCAAACGCGGACGTACTTGTGCACGAGGTTCTCCACGCCCACCTCGCCCACGTAGATATCCCCGTGGCGGTCGACCCAGACGCTGTGTGCGCCGTGGGCCCGATCGACCGGTCCGCCCCGGACGACCCACTGGGCGAGGAGCCTGCCGTCCATGTTCATGATGGTGACCCCGCCGCCCTCGCCCAGGAAGACCGTGTCCTCGTCATCGACGAACAGGCCGCACGGCGCGGGACGGCCGGGCCATTCCGCGAGGAAACCTCCCTCGGCATCGAAGACCTGTATCCGGTTGTTGGTCTCCCGGTCGGCCACGAGCAGGCGGCCGTCGGATGCGGAAAAGATGTTGTGTGGCAGGGTGAACCGGCCGGGCCCGGCGCCCCTGCCGCCCCAGGACTGGACCAGGTCTCCCGCCGGCGTCAACCGGTGCACGTAACACTGTCCGTAACCGTCGGAGACGTACAGGTCCCCGGAGGCGCCCTTGACGGCGCGCGTCGGCATGTTGAAGGGCTTGCCCGGCTCTCCGGGCCGGTTCGGCTCACCCAGCGTCTGCAGCAGTGTGCCGTCGGTCTCGAACACCCGGACGGTATGGTCTCTGCAGTCCGGAATGTAGATCCTGTCCTCCCCGTCGATCCATATCTCGTGGGGCAGGGCCAGTATGTCGTGACCCCATTCGTCCAGCAGGCGGCCGTCCCGGTCGTAAACCACCACGGCGGGATTCGGCTCCCGGTCGACGACGTAGACCCGGTCCCGCGAATCCACGGCCACGGCCGTGGCGATGCCCAGCGTGCGTTCGGATCCCCAACCGGGCACCTTCTCGTAACAATAGTCTCCGGACCCCCAGATCATGGTCTGCTCCTCCGTCAAGATGGCTTCAGATCTCTACTCGTGGACCTGCAAGGCGCTACGGCTTCCCGATCGAATCCGGCGGGTACAAAGGCTTTGTCCCGCATGATCGAGCGGTATATACTTTGTTGATACCGGTATATACTTTGTCGATACACCGTCTAGTATTTATCTAAACAGTTGAATGACAGGAGCCTACGCATGGGCGTACTCGACAGCTTTTCAATGGCCGGGCGCATCGCCGTAGTCACGGGTGGCGCCGGTCCGCAGTTCGGAAGCAGCATTTCCGAGGCCCTGGCCGAGGCCGGCGCCACGGTGGTCGTCGCTTCGCGGGACCTTGAAAACAACCGGCGGTTCGTCGCAGGATTGAACGAACGGGGATTCGACACCCACCCTGAGACGCTCGACATCACGAATATCGAATCGATCGACGCCCTGAAACGACGCGTAATGGACCGTTTCGGCCGCGTGGACGTCCTGGTCAACAGCGCCGTGGTCGGCCGGGGCGGCGGTTTCGACGAACAGACGCCCGACTACTGGACCGCCAGCGCCCAGGGAAACATGGTGGGACTCTTCGCCCTCTGCAAGGCCTTCGTCCCCGTCATGGCCGGCCAGGGCAGCGGCAGCGTCATCAATATTTCAAGTATCTACGGCGTCGTGGCCAACGACCCCGGCCTGTACGAAGAAACCGGCATGAAGCAACCGCCGGACTACACCTTCGTCAAGGGGGGCATGATCAATTTCACCCGGTACATCGCGAACTACTACGGGAAACAGGGCGTACGGGCCAACTGCATCTGCCCTGGCGGGTATTTCAATGAACAACCCGGACCGTTCGTGCAGCGGTATGAACATCGCGTGCCGCTTGGACGCATGCTGGACAACGAGGACCTCAAGGGCGCCGTGGTCTACCTGGCCTCCGACGCGTCCAGGTACGTCACCGGGGTCGCGCTCATGGTGGACGGCGGTTGGACGTCGCTTTAGCCTGGTACGGTCGGTCGCGGCCAATCGCGGCCGTCGCCTTCTTGATATGACCGTACGCGAATGGCCCTGGCTAACCAGGGTAGAGAAATCAGGCTTCCGGATCGATGACGGATTTGTCCTGGGGGTGGTAGTCGATCGCCTGGCGGCCGTGATCCAGGTCGTACATGTCCCACGTGCTGTCGGACACACCGAAAACGATCTCGAACCGGATGCCGGGGTGGATGACCGCCCGTTCGAACACCCGCACCGCGTCACCGTGACTGAGGTGGTGGGGATGGCCGGGCAGGTCCCGCTGTTTCTGGAAGTTCCCGATGCGCACGCACACGACCTCCATGTCGAACCGCACCGCGTACATGTACCCCAGGCTTTCCCCGAAGACCTTGCTGATGGAATAGTAGCTTTCCGGTCGCGGCGGCATGTCGATCCTGCGGTACACATCCTGCGGATAAGGCGCCAGCAATCCGGCCCTGCTGGCGAAGGCGACCCGGCGCACGCCATTGCGGTTGGCCGCTTCGAACAGCGTATAGGTCCCGATGAAGTTGGCGTGGAGGATTTCCTCCCACGACGCGCCGCCGGAGGGATTGCCGGCCAGATGGATTATGGCGTCCATGCCTTCGGTGGCCTGGAGCACCGCGTCCATGTCGGTAATATCGCCGACGACCTCGTCATCCATTCCCGGTGTAGACACCCGGTCGAAACCGCGGAGGGGGTATTTGTCTTTAAGTCCGTTCACGATGATCGTCCCGATGGCTCCCGCCGATCCGGTGACGAGTATGCGGGGTGTTTCGTTCATTCCGACTCCTTGCGCATGAAGGGTCCACGGCGTTCGATCCAGTCGTAGGTTTCCTGCCAAGATGAACTGCCGTCTTCTTCCCAGAGGTCCAGCCGGATTCCCCGGATGTTGCCTTCGGTGAAACCGGTCAGCCGGTGGACCGAGGGATATCCGATAGTATAGTAGATGTTCCCGCTGGGCAGGCGGGTCTTTCCGATGTACTGGGGAAGCTCGGTGACCGGGTTCCCGGCGATGCGGACCAGTTCGTCTTCGTCGACTTCGACGCCGAGGCCGGGTCCCTCCGGTACGGGGGAACAGCCGTCCGCCACCTCGATACGGCCGCCGGTCACGTCCTCTCCGTACTGGTCGTCCAGGTTGACCGTATACATCACGTTGGGAATCACCGCGCCGAGGTGGAGCGCCATCGCCTTGTTGAGCGTGCCCCCGGTCATCTGGATCACGGTGGAGACGTTCGCCTCGGCACAGGCGAATCCCCGCTTCAGGCTCATTCCGATGCCGTGCTCGCCGATCATGTAGGCGTCGGCGCATCCGAGGGCGATCTCCGGACCGCCGCCCAGTTGCGGCACGTGCATCAGCAGGGGGATCGACGTCTGCTCTCGCAGGCGCCGCCACCCGTCCACGTCGCGCCAGACTATCGGATCCTCGATCACGCCGACGACGGGCGACTTCTCGAGGTGTTCCACGATGCGCGCCACGTCGGGAAGCGAACGGTTGTGGTTGAAGTCGTAGTGCATCTTGAATCCGGCCGGGGCGACCTCTTCCACGGCGCTGTTCTGCTCGTATACATCGTAGTACTCGCCCGTGTGCATCTTGAAGATCATGTACCCTTCGTCCACGGCCCGCACCACCTCGGCGGCCAGTTCTTCCGGGGACGCCACGCGGGTCCACGCCGCGACGGGCACCCGGTCCCGCACCTTCTGTCCCATGAGCTTGTAGGCCGGGATCTCGAGATGCCTGCCCATGAGATCGTAAAGCGCGCCCATGAGACCCACGGGATAGCCCGCGTTGATGTGGTCGAAGGGGCTGCTGCCGGTCAGCCGCTCCACGTCCCCGATGTCCATCGTGACGTGACCCCGGCTTTCCCCGTATCCGACCACCCCGTTGTCCGCGGTGACCTTGAAGACCGTCTGGGTGTCGATAGTCCTGAACTGGACCTTCTTGTCGACGTTCCGATCCGCGAGTTTCGGATTGATATGGGTAATTGCGACGTCGGTGATTTTCATGGCCTGCTTCTTTCCGTGCGGTGTTCTTCCTCTGGTGACCGCACCATCGGGGTTTATGGGTTGATTACAAATGTATGTCAACGGTTCGCCAGCGACCTGGGCGCCCCCTCCTGGTTCACGCCGTCCCGAACGGTGGTGGCGATGGGCCAGCACTGTCCGCCTCTCTTCCGGTACTCGTCTTCCGCGCCGCAGAGCCAGGTGAACATCCGCGCGGCCGCGATGGCGCCCTGGAACTGCTCGAACACGCCCGCCGGCGGATCGAATTTGATGGTGTTGAAGTCGATGTCCTCTTGCGTGATCCAGTCTCTCCGCGGCGGTACGGTCCGCCAGTAGTTGTACTTGAGCAGGTTGCGGTATTTGCTCTTTCCTCTCGGACCCGAGGTGGCCCGCGACCGGCGGTGCCAGATCCCGTAGACGGTGAGAAAGATCGTGCCGGCCGGACCGGCCGACGAAACGGTCCCCCGTATGGAACCGAGATGGGCCATCATGGGTGCCTTGTTCCGCATGAAGTGCGACCCGGGCAGCACCACGGTGGGTCCCATGTCCTCGGTGCATTCCTCCGGATAGTAGAAGACCTGCAGGTATTCCAGCTGATCCGTGTAGATCGTGCCGCCGTCCCGGTGCCAGTTCTGGGGCTGGTCAAAGGGCAGGGGGCCCCGGTGGTTGCTGATGATGAGCGGCAGGGTGAAGCCGCTTCCCAGGAGCGACCGGACGGCGCCCGCCGCCTGCGGGTTCATGAGCACGCCGTCCACGAAGAAGGATTCCTTCATGATGGGCGTGGGTTCATAGGTACTGTCGACACGGTCCAGGTAGCCGATGACCTGCCTGTTGACGTCGTCCGGCACGACACCGGGGAGCATCAGGTAACCGTTCCGGCAGAAATCGACCACCTCGCGGTCCGTCAGCGACGGTGCGCAGTCCATCTCCTTTCCGTAAGGTGATCCGGTCATCGCGGTCTCCATCTTCTATCTCCATCGCTCCAGCACGAACTCGTATCCGAGCCCGTAGGTATCCTGTTCCCGCAGGGCGAGGGACGCTTCGGGAAACTTGATGATGCGCCAGCCGTCGTCCAGGGCCTCCTTGATCGACCGGTAACGGAATTCGCCGTTGTCGTCGAGCCCGTCGGAATCCGTCCCGTCTTCATAGATGCTGATGCCGACCACCGCCGAATGGGGGTTGGTCGTGGGCGCCTGCAGGTAGAGCAGGCTCTGGCGCCCGTTACCCGGGCCGTGCTTCACTTCGGCCTGTTCCACCAGGGCGATCGCTTCGTCGATGTCCTCCCTGGTCAGCACGCCTTCATCGAAGCGTGCCCTGATCCTCTTCAACTGCGCGGTCAGTGGGTCCATCGTTCCTACCCGGGACAAAGCGGCCGGGGCCAGTTGCGGCGGCCGGGGCCAGTTGCGGCGGCCGGGGCCAGTTGCGGCGGCCGGGGCCAGTTGCGGCGGCCGGGCCTGCCAGAGGATTCAAAGGAGAAACTTGAGCAAACATAACCGGACGGCGGAAATGTGAAAAGAAGAAAACCCAGATCTACCGCTGCGACGCCCTGACCATGAGCAGAATCATGCACTCTCCGCAGATCAGCAGTGTGGCCAGCGTGAGGTGAAGGACCTGCGCCCCCGGTGGCAAGCCGCCGTAGGCCAGGACGACTCCCAGTACGATCTGAAGCAGGATGGCGGCCAGGATGAACCTGGCGGCGGCGGGGAGCCGCCCGGTCATGCCGTGTCGCCGAACCGCCCGGTAGAGGAGCACGCCGGCAATCAGGACCAGCCAGGAAGAAAATCGGTGCACGTGGTCGACGATGCCCACCTGGGCCAGCCATTCGCCCCGGGGCAGGCCGCCATCGTCCTTGATGAAGGGATCGATGCCCTCCCGTACCTGCGTGCCGATGAGGACCTGGATCGCCGTTACGGCCAGGAGCACGAGCCCCAGGCGCATCAGAACGGGCCGTCCCCGCCCGGTGAGTTCGACGCGCAGGCGCTGTTCCACGGACTGGAAGGTCACGTAGAGCAGCAGGCACAGCAGGATAACCGCGAGGGCCATGTGGAGCGTAATGATCCCGGGCTGGAGGCCGGACCTGACCACCTGCCCGCCTAGCCAGCCCTGGAAGCCGACCAGCACGAAACACAGGCCCGCGCAGTAGAAGACCACCGGTTGCGTCTTTCGATACCGGAACGAACGCAGGAAGGTCACGAAAATGAGTATCCCGATGACGACGCCCACGAGCCGGTTCGCGTATTCGGTCCACATCTTGACCGGGTTGAAGTCCGCGGGGTCGTAGCCCTTCTCCCGGACATAGGCCATGTCCAGCGCTTCCACGCTCGCCGGCGGCAGCCAGGATCCCCAGCACCTGGGCCAGTCGGGACAACCCAGGCCCGCGCCCGTTATCCGTACCAGGCTGCCTACGGTGATCAGGAGTATCGTGGCCGCCAGGGTGGCGAGGGCCGTTTTTTGAAAGGCGTTCATGATAGGGCATCTTAGACGGCCGCGCCCTTTTCGGCAAGGGATATCGGCCGTTGAAGGACGGGTCCGGCGGCGGAAATTTGGTTGCCAATCCGGGCACGTCGATGTATCTTGTGCCGTGCAGTTCGAGGCGGTTTTTCAAGGGGTATAGCTCAGCTGGTAGAGCGGCGGTCTCCAAAACCGTAGGTCGCGGGTTCGAATCCTGCTGCCCCTGTTCCCTGTCACAGGCCGAGCGCCGCCGCGGCCGCCTTGTCGGAACGGACGGGCCATGTCTTTCTTCGAAGTGGAAACCTGGGTACCCAAGCCCGACCGGAAAGTCGATCACGACGAAATGATCCGGACCTGGTTCGCCTTCGTGGAGGCCCACAAGGACGACCTGTTCCCCGAATGGCGGTCCGCCCGTTACTTTCGCGAGGTGGAACGAGACTCCGGCCGGCCCACGGGCCGCTACGTGATGGTGTTTGAATACGTGTCCCACGAAGGATTCCTCGCGTACAAGGAACGACGCAGGGACTGGTCGGGGCCCTATGCGGAATACAAGAAAGTGGACCCTTACCAGTTCTTCGACCTGGAAACCGTAACCGAGACCTGCTGGATGCCGGAAGAGCAGGACCGCTGGCTGGATTTCACCTGAGGACCGCAAGAGACCGCCATCGATACAGGTGTGACCATGGTTAATCAGTACATACTCACCCCGTACTTCCTCGACCGCCATGACCCGGCGCTCCTCGACCTGGCGCGGGACGACTGGACCGTAAACGAAACCACGCTGCAGGGCGACAGCGAGATGGCCCGCACCCTGAGCGTGCACCGTCCCCTCGCCGACCGGGTCGCCGAAGCCGCGGAGGCCGGCAGGCGGCCGGTCAGTGTCGCGGGCGACTGTTGCGCGACCATTCCGGTCATGGCCGGGCTGCAGCGGATCGGGATCAAACCCCTCTTCCTGTGGCTCGACGCCCACGGCGACTTCAACACCTGGGACACGACGCCGAGCGGGTTCCTGGGCGGCATGCCGCTGGCCATGATGGTCGGACTTGGCGAGCAGACGATGGTCGAGAACGTGCGCATGGATCCGATTCCCGACGGGGATGTGATCATGTCGGACGGCCGCGACCTGGACCCCGGTGAGCGGAAACTGGTCGAAGCGTCCCGGTTGCGACATTTCCCGGACGTGCTTGAACTCCTCAGGTGCGACCTGTCCGGCAGACCGGTCTACGTCCATTTCGATACGGACATCCTGGATCCGTCGGAGGCGCCCGCCATGGGTTATCCGGCGCCGGGCGGACCGCCGTCCACCGACCTGGAGCGCGTGTTCCGCCACCTCGCGGATCACTGCGACATCGCCGCGCTCTCCATCTCGACCTGGCGTTCCAACATGGACGAAGACGGCCGCAGCAAGGCCCTGTGCATGGGCCTCTTCGATATCCTGACCGGCTGACTGGCGAGTCCTGCCTTGTCTTCCACCGACACCCTCTTCAAAGACCTGATCGTCATCGAGGCCGCGAACGTACTCGCCGGCCCCGCCGTGGGCATGTTCTTCGCCGAACTCGGCGCCACGGTGATCAAGGTGGAGAACATCAGGACCGGCGGCGACACGACCCGCCAGTGGAAACTGCCGGCCGAAGACGAGCTCTCCGATGTGTCCGCTTATTTCTCTTCGGTGAACTGGGGCAAGCGGTCTATCGGCGTCGATTACTCGATTCCGGCGGGATACGAGGTGATCGTGGACCTGGTTCGGCGCGCCGACGTCTTTCTGCAGAGCTTCAAACCGGGCGATGCCAGGAAGTTCGGACTCGACTACCCGGCCCTGCGCGGCGTGAACGACCGGCTCATCTACGCGGATATCACCGCCTTTGGAGAGGAGGACGAGCGGCCGGGCTTCGATGCCGTCCTGCAGGCGGAAACCGGTTTCATGGGCATGAACGGTACCGAAGCGAGCGGTCCGGTCAAGATGCCGGTGGCCCTCATCGACCTGCTTCTGGCCCACCAGCTGAAAGAAGCCCTGCTGATCGCCCTCATCGCTCGGATGCAGACAGGGCGGGGCTCGTACAACACGGTTTCGCTGTTCCAGTCCGGCGTGGCGTCCCTCGCCAACCAGGCCGCGAACTACCTGGTGGCCGGGTCCGTGCCGGGCCGCACGGGTTCCGACCACCCGAACATCGCACCGTACGGGACGGTGTTCAAGACCCGAAACGGGGATCCCGTCGTGCTGGCCGTCGGCACCGAAAGCCAGTTCAAGACCCTGTGCGAGGTTCTGGGCATACCCGAAGCCGCCGAGGACGCGCGGTTCGCCACCAACCAGCAACGCGTGGTCCACCGCGAGGCGCTGAACGGTCTGCTGGCGCAACGAATGGCTGGACTGGAAAGAGACGCCTTGCTGGATGAGTTACAGGCGCGCAAGGTACCGGCCGGCGCGGTCCGAAGCCTGGACGAGGTCCTTGACCACGAGTCCGTGGAACCGCTGCTGCTTCAGGGGAAGCGAACCGACGGCGTCCCGATCCGCGGCCTGCGTACGATCACCTTCGAAAGCGACGCCGTGTCGCCCACTACCACGCTGGATGCGCCTCCGGCATTCAATGCAGACCGCCGGTTTGTGCTCGCCGACGTGCTGGGGTATACGGAAGAACGGATTCGGGATCTGCAGGAAACGGGAGCGGTCCTGTAGTCCAATCGTTTCAGGCGGAACGGCCGCTGTTACATTGACCGGATTTCGGTTGCTGGCACCAGGTAAATTGCCATATATTAACACGGGTTTGAGGCGTGAGGGCGCGAAGCACGCTGTACACTGCCATGTCATCATCAAATTTCGCCTCGGAATGCACAGGGAAGCGGGATGGACGTTGATATCGCAGCCTATTGCGCGCGCATCGGAGTCAGCGGGGTGCTGCCGCCCACGGCGGCGACACTGCGCCGCCTGCACCGTGCGCACATGCTGGCCGTGCCCTTCGAGAACCTCGACATCCACTGGGGCCGCCCGATCGTGCTGGAGGAAGCGCGGCTCTTCGAGAAGCTCGTGACGCAGGGCCGCGGCGGATTCTGCTACGAGCAGAACGGCCTGTTTGCGATGGTGTTGCGCGCACTCGGCTTCACGGTCGACCTGCTGGAGGCGCGCGTGGGCGCGAAACCCTGGGAGGACAGCCTCCCCTGGGACCACCTTACGCTGCAGGTCACACTGAAGGAACGGTGGCTGGCGGACGTGGGCTTTGGCGACGGTTTTCGCGAGCCGCTGTTGCTGGACGAGGCGGGGCCGCAAGCGCACGCGGATGGCGTCTGGCGCGTGGAACACGACGGCTGTGAGGGCCTGCATTCAAGCCTTACGGCGGCCGGTGACTGGAAACCCGAGTATCGCTTCCGGCTGCAGCCGTGTAAACTGACGGACTTCACGCCCGGTTGCGAACATCACCAGCACTCGCCGGAGTCCCACTTTACGCAGAAGCGCGTGTGTTCGCTCGCAACAGAGACCGGGCGCATCACGCTGAGCGACCTGTGCCTGATCGAGACGGAGGGGTTCCCGACACGGACGCCCGCCGCCAGCACTGAATCAGGAAACGTCCGGCGCCGGGAACGGGACCTGGCGGACGAGGCGGAGTTCCTGCAGTTGCTGCGGGAGCGCTTCGGAATCGAGAAGTTATGAGCGAATTGATCATTGTGGGAGACCGGGTGCTCGTCGAGCAGCATGACGGCGAACAGCTCACCCATTCGGGACTGTACCTGCCCGCCACGGTGACCGAGAAGGAAAAAGTGGGGACCGGAAAGGTCGTCCGCGTGGGACCGGGGCACCTGATGCCCAATCCGGATTACAACGAGGGCGATCCGGTCACGAGACCGGCCGAATCGGTGCGCTATCTGCCGCTTCAGGCGCAGCCGGGTGACTTCGCCTTCTACCTGCGCAAGGAGTCCATCGAGATCAACTACCAGGAGAAAACCTACATCATCGTCCCGCACAACGCCATCCTGGCGCTGGTGCGATCCGACGGTAACGTGCTTCAGGACCTCGAGGACCTGCTCGGAGAAGAGTAGAGAGATCCTAAGGCCGGTTGTTTAACCTAAAAGAAGGAGCGTGAGCCAATGAACAGGACGGCGGCCTACAGCAGGGCACAGCAAGGCATACCCGTCGCGCAACTCGGTGTCGACGTGCGCGGGGCGTTCATTACCCGTACCTACACCCATCTTCTCGGGGCGATCCTGGCATTCGCCCTGATCGAGATCTACCTGTTTCAGACCGGCATGGCGGAGTCGATCGCCCGCGTGCTGCTCGGTGGGTCCTGGCTCATCGTACTGGGCGGGTTCATCATCCTGAGCTGGATCGCGTCCCATTTCGCGCACAGTGCGCAAACCAAGGGCGGTCAGTACGGCGCGTTGGGGCTGTTCGTCGTGGGCGAGGCCATTATCTTCACGCCGCTACTCTACGTGGCCGATTCCATGGCGCCGGGCGTGATCAACAGCGCCGCCACGGTCACCCTCCTCGGGTTTCTCGGGCTGACGATCGTGGCCTTTCATACCCGGAAGGACTTCTCCTTCCTCGGCGGTCTGCTTCGATGGGGGTTCATCTGCGCCCTCGTGCTGATCGTGGCCAGCGTGCTTTTCGGGTTCCACCTCGGGACGATCTTCACCGTGGCCATGATCGTACTGGCCGGCGGCGCAATCCTCTACGACACTTCGAACGTCCTGCATCACTATCCGGAAGACCGGCACGTCGGCGCGGCTCTTCAACTCTTCGCCTCGGTGGCGCTCCTGTTCTGGTACATACTTCAATTCTTCCTGTCCTCGAGAGACTAAAGACGACAGGACATAAGGTTCCAACTCACTAGTCAGGAAGGAAGTTCCGGCATGTTCAACTACGAGCGTATGAAGACTTCGCTGTCCATAGGCCTGATGGCCCTGGTGCCGGCACTGTTCGCGCTGGCGTGCGAGGGAAAGGTGGGACCGACCGGTCCGGCAGGACCGGAAGGACCGGCGGGACCGGCAGGGGTCGCCGGACCACAGGGGCCACCTGGCACGGACGGCAATACAGGACCGATAGGTCCGCAAGGTCCGCCCGGCGAGGTACGGGTCATCGACCTGGACCTGGTCGGTTCGTGGCGAGCCGTGGGTACGGATTTAGGTCAAACCCTTGCGCAGAACTTTCGGGACTTTTTGTTGAACTTACCAGAGGAGATACGACCGACCGAGGCGGAGGTCGACATTATAGTCGCGGAGTTCCTGCGTGAAATCGAAGCAGACCTGCAGAATTCGTCCCTTGGGACATTAACCTTGAATGCCGACGCCACCGCCACCAACCACCTGGATGAATCGGCCGTATGGTCGGCGAATGGCAGTGTACTGATCCTACGACAGGACGACGCCGTCGTCTTTCTTGGTAATTACATGGTCGAGAACGACCGCCTGACCCTGACCTTGACCAAGGCTCACGTGCTGCAGTTGATCCAGGCCGAATCCGAAGAACCCCCAACTCCTGAAGAACTGATGTTCTTTGACGCCATTTTCGGTGAGGACGGTGGGATCAGTTTCTTCTTCGACAGGGAATAGTCCCGAACACCGCGTTCACCGGACGCCGTTCACCGGACGCCGTTCACCGGACGCCGCGGTCGTAGTATCCGGACCGCGACCGGTGTCATCAGAAAAGGTACGCATGCACCCCAGAATCAGGACGATCGGCAGGGAAATCGTTTCCTTCGGGCTCATCGCGCTGGTCCTGCTGGCGGCCCGGTCGACCCTGGCCGATCACTATACCGTTCCTTCCAGTTCCATGGAATACACGCTCCTGCCGGGAGACCGGATCTTCGTGGCCAAGTACACCTACGGCTTCCGGTTTCCTTTCACGGACTGGAAGCTTACCGAGGGGCGCGAAGTGGAACGGGGCGAAGTAGTGATTTTCGATTCGCCCGTGGAAGACATCCGCCTGGTGAAGCGGATCGTCGCCGTGGGGGGCGACACCGTGGCGATCCGCGGCGGCCAGGTTTCCATCAACGGCGCGCCGATGAGTTCCTACACGGATATGCGGGAGGAGCACTACGGCGAACGCCGGGTTCGCCTGAACCTCAGTTACAGCGGAGGGGAGGACTATGGTCCGGAGATCATTCCCCCGGGGCATCTCCTGGCCATCGGAGACGCCCGGGGAAACAGCAAGGACGGACGGGTCTTCGGTTTCATCTCAAAGGACGCGGTCTACGGCCGGGCCGTGTCCGTCTACTACCGGGACGGGGACGGTCTCTGCTGGCTGAAGCTGTAGCGAAACGCGGTGCCTACTGCGTTTCGGTCTTCGTTTCCTCTGCTTCTTCCTGCTCTCTATCTTCCGCGCGCTGCTGACGCTGCATCGGGTTCTCCGGCGTCCGGCGACGCTGCTTGAACAGCTGGAAACGCGTCGGTTTCGACTGCGGCGGCCAGACGTTGTTGCTCAGGTCGGTATCCGCGGTCTCCAGGAAGGGATCGAGGGTGATCCTCTCCACCGGCTGATCCATGACGAACACCTTGGTCACGCGGTCGTCCCGGTACCGCCAGATCTCCGCCGGAATCCGCTGCACTTCCTTCGTGCCGTCCTCGAGCTCGAACTCCAGGATCACCGGCATGACCAGCCCGCCGACGTTCTCGAAAGTCAATTCGTAGAAGTGCTTGCCGCTTTCCAGGATGGCCAGGTCCTCGGTGGACAGGCTCGCGAGGTAGCTTTCATACTCGTCCTGGTCGAGGATGGAAACTTCGAAAGGATCGTACCTGTTATAAAAATCGACCAGCGTCGAATCCTGCGCGACCATCGGGTCCGTGATGTCGGTCTGGTTGCGCGCGTAGCTGATCCCGCGGTTTTCCTCTTCCCTGTTCGAACGGGCAATCTCCTTCTCCACTTCCGGGTCCCGCGTATTGATCTGGAACCACTTCACGTCGCCCAGCCCGAGATCGACGTGGTCCGTGCTGTAGAACCAACCGCGCCAGAACCAGTCCAGGTCCACCGCGGACGCGTCTTCCATGCTGCGGAAGAAATCCTCGGGGGAAGGATGCTTGAACATCCAGCGCTGCGAATAGCTGCGGAAGGCATGGTCGAAGAGTTCCCGGCCCATGACGGTCTCCCGTAGGATATTCAGCGCGGTAGCGGGCTTGCCGTAGGCGTTGGGTCCGAGCTGGAACACGGACTCCGAATTGGTCATGATGGGGGATATGCGCTCCACGTCGCCCTTCATGTAGTTCACGATCTGGTGGGCGGGGCCGCGGCGGGACGGATATTCGGTATCCCATTCCTGTTCGGCCAGGTACTGGAGAAAGGTGTTCAGCCCCTCGTCCATCCACGTCCACTGCCGTTCGTCCGAATTGACGATCATGGGGAAGTAGTTGTGGCCGACCTCGTGGATGATCACGCTGATCATGCCGTACTTCGTCCGCTCGCTGTAGGTGCCGTCCGGTTCGGGCCGGCCGCCGTTGAAGCAGATCATCGGGTATTCCATGCCGATGCGGTTCGTGTGCACGGAAATGGACGTGGGATAGGGATAGTAGAAGGTGTACTTCGAATAGACGTCCATCGTGTGGGCGACCACCTTCGTGGAATACCGTTCCCAGAGGGGGTTGCCTTCCTTGGGATAGAAGGACATGGCCATGACGTGCTGGGGACCGGACATGACGCCCATGGCGTCCCAGATGAACTTCCTGGAACTGGCGAAGGCAAAATCGCGCACGTTATCGCCGTGGAAGACCCAGGTCTTCTTCTCGGTCGCGCGGCTCTTCTCCGCTTCGATGGCTTCCGCTTCGGTCACGATCATGACGGGCTCGTCCGCCGACCTGGACCGCTCGAAGCGCGCCTGCTGCTCGTCGGTCAGCACGTCCTTCGGGTTCTGGAGCACGCCGGTCGCCGCGACGATATGGTCGGCCGGCACGGTAATGCTGACCTTGTAGTCGCCGAAGGGCAGGGTGAACTCGCCCCGGCCCAGGAACTGCTTGTTCTGCCAGCCTTCGACCTCGTTGTACACCGCCATGCGGGGGAAATACTGCGCGATGGCGTAGAGGTAGTTGTCGTCTTCCTCGAAGTACTCGTAACCGGAACGGCCGCCGATCTTCATCCGGTCGTTGATGTTGTACCACCACTTGATCTTGAACGTGACGGACCGCCCGGGCCGGAGCGGCTCGGGGATGTCCACGCGCATCATCGTATTGTTGATGGTGTGGGGCAGCGGGTTGTCGCGCCGGTCCCGCACCCACTCGATCTTGAAGCCGCCGTCGAAATCGTTCAGCAGCCTGCGCAGCTGGGCGAAGCTCATCTGCCCCGAGACCCGGCTGCCCGCGATCTTGCGCGTGTCCGAGTCCAGCGCTCGTACGTTCTGGTCGAGCTGCACCCAGAGGTAGGCCAGTTCGTCGGGCGAGTTGTTGTGGTAGGTGATGACCTCGGTGCCGTAGAGACGCTGCGTCTCGTCGTCGAGCTCGATCTCCATCTCGTAGTCCGCCTCGTTCTGCCAGTACTGGTGGCCCGGCGCGCCGGAAGCGGTCCGGTACACGTTCGGCGTCGGTGCTTCCTGCTTGATCTGGCGGAACTTGCTCCGGTTGATCGACTCAGGACCCTTCTGAGCCATTACGGTGGTGGACAGGCACGCGATGCTCAGCGCGCATACATAGAATAGAAGGCGTTTCGCCATGGATGGTCTCCTGGTTTCCTTGAGCGTTGCGTTTCAGTCATTACAGATCGATATGAATTATGAAATATACTGATTGGACGGGCGCGTGTAAAGGATGATCCGGGGGACGGTGATCGGTTCTACTAACTATCTACCCCTTGGAGAAATACATGGTCATGACCTCTATATCCTTGAACATGATCCTCAGCAGTTCCGCTTCCTCCTCATCCTCCGTTTCCAGTCCCACGGTAGCCAGCAGCGCAGCTACTGGAAACTGGAGTGATAGCGTGGTGTCCGTAACCGTATAACCCACGCTGAAGGCCTCGCCATCTGACGTGGTGATGTTGATTTGATTACCGGAAACCTGAAACCGGTCAGGAGGCCCGTTATCGGCAACCACGGTGCCGTCGGTCCTGAAGTTAAGGGTAACGGAGAATGTCTCAGTGGTGTCACCAAGCATGTCGGCTATCACCATGTCAGCCTGGCTTGCGGTCAGGCCCTCCCCGACAAGGTATTCCCGAAGGTTGGCAGCCAGTTTGGCATCGAAATCGTTCCCTGTGTATCTCCAGGTGCCGATCAGTTTGGCGGCAGGATCCGGTTCCGGTGTGGGCGTCGGGGCCGTCGGCATGTCGTCATCGCCACAGGCCAGCACGAACAGGACGGTCAGCATGAATAGGACACGCATGTCGTTTCTCCTGCGGAAAGGTCCCGCCAAACTCGTCCGGGAGGACGGATATTCCGATCTGGCATGTGACCCGGCATAGCCGTTTCCTATGAGGTGCTACCTGGCCACTGGAGTTATGCTGGAAGATACATCATTTAAGCTCGTAAAATGAACTGTTTTATCTCCTTGATTATGATATTGTCGTGAAATTTTCCCAATTATACATGATTTAAGATGGTTATACTCATAATGAGGTCGTAGCCCGGTCGTCACCCGGTCAAAACCGCAACGGATCACCCCCATGGACATCGGGGCAGGAAGCAGGCGAGTTCCGGCGGAAGATTCGAGTTGCCTGCCATGCCGAAATCGGATAACTTCGGTTCTCGGGGCGCGGCCCGAATGCTGCGCTATGTCGTGCCGCGCCGTGTCCTGTTGCGCGGGCATATGGGAGGATTTGAATGAAGAGGGGATACACCTGGATTGCCCTGACAGGTACGCTACTGGCCGGTGGCCTCCTTCTGGCGGCCGCCACGGAAAGCGCAGCCCGCTCCCCGGGCGCACCTCGCCACGCCGCCCACCCCTTCTACATCAGCGTCTGCCAGGTCGATCACAACCCCGACACCGGTGCGCTGGAGATGTCTTTTCGCATCTTCATGGACGACCTGGAACTGGCCCTCGAATCGATGGGCACGGAACGGCTGCACCTGGGCACGGAGCGCGAGACCGAAAAGGCGGACCTCTACATCGGCCGGTATCTCGCACGCCACGTCGTCATCGAGATAAACGGCCGTCGTGCCAGCATCGCCTTTCTCGGAAAGGAAGTGGATCCGGACGCGATCTGGTGTTACGTCGAGGTCAAGAACATCCCAGTGCTGGAATCGATGACCATGACGAATACACTGCTCCTCGAGACCTACGAAGACCAGGTCAATCTCGTGCACGTGAGCGCCAACGGCCAGAAGAAGAGCCTGTTGTTCAGCCAACAACAGGTCACGCAGACCCTGGACTTCTGAGCAGGATTCCGGGCCCCTGCCCCAACCATCATCCCGGACCATGCCGCAAAAAACACGAAATGCAGCCCGCATCGTCGACCTGGATGAGTTCGCCGGTCTGAAGGCCGGACAAGACCTGGGCACCATCGTGGCCACCTCCGGCGGGTACGATCCGCTCCATCCCGGCCACGTCTCCTGCTTGCTGGAATCGTCCGCCTATGGCGATACCCTGGTCGTCATTGTCAACGGCGACGGTTTTCTTCGCCGCAAGAAGGGCAAGCCCTTCATGGACCTGAGGGCCCGTTGCCAGGTGGTCTCCGGTATCTGCGGCGTGGACTTCGTCATACCTTTTGAAGTAGATGACGACGATACGGTCTGCGAGGCGCTGAGGGTGATCCAGCCCGGCGTGTTCACCAAAGGCGGAGACCGGACCGACGTGTCCAATATCCCCGAGTGGGGCGTATGCGAGGAACTCGGCATCGAAGTGGTTTCGGGGGTGGGGTTGGACAAGGCCTGGAGCAGTTCCGACTACCTGGAATCGTGGGGACGGTTCTGGGCTGGCCGGCCGGACCGTGGGTAAATCCGAGCAGGGCCGGTTTGGTGTAATTGTCGCTTGTCCCTTGTCCGGTACCGTCATATAATCCCGATACACGAAACCACCTGGTATCACCCGGATGACACGGAGAAGAGCATGGCCAGCAGATACCGCGCCGCCGTGATCGGCCTCGGCCGCATGGGCAGCACCTTCGACGACGAGATCGACCAGGGCGGATCCATCTTCCTGCCCTACTGCCACGCGCCTTCCTACCAGGCCGCGCCTGACGTGGACCTGGTCGCCGGTGCGGACCCGCACGACGAGCAGCGTTCCATATTCGGCGAGCGCTGGGGCATCGAAGACGGTCATCTTTATGCGGACTACCGCGATATGCTCGAGAATGAGCGTATCGATCTGCTCAGCGTCTGCACCACGGCCCGGATCCGATCACAGATCGTTCAGGATGCCGCCCGGGCCGGCGTGAAGGCCATCTGGGCCGAAAAGCCCATCGCCCTGACCCTGGCCGAGGCGGACGCCATGGTGGAGACCAGCGCGAAGCACGGCGTCGCCCTGGCCATCAACTGCGCGCGGCGCTGGCATCCGTTCTTCTCCCACGCGAAGACCATGATCGAAGAAGACGAACTCGGCGAGATCGTCCAGGTGACGGGCTACGGCCAGTGCGGTCTTTCCCACAACGGCAGCCACCTCATCGATATCGTCCGGTACATGGCGGGCGGAAGGGTCGAATGGGTGTACGGCGAGATGGAATCCGACGAGGCCGCGGCGGGCGAGAAAGATCTCATGGGCAACGGATACCTGGCCTTCGACAACGGGGTCCGGGCCTTTGTCCGCGGCATGCCCTGCGGGATCGCGAACTGGGAAATCGACGTACTGGGCACGAAGGGCCGCTTCCGCTCCATCGCGAACGGGCAGGACGCCGAACTTGTGAAGCTGCATCCCGGCGGTCCGCGGGAAAGAGGCGTGCCCGCCCGCATGCCGTTTCCCTGGCCGGCCCGGTACCCGTCCATGGGGCTGACCATCGTCGCGGACCTCATTTCGGCCATCGAAAACGGCCATCCGCCGAAGTGTTCGGGGGTGGACGGACGGGAGGCCCTGGAAGTCGCCATCGCCCTCCGGGAATCCCATCGAAGGGGAGGTCAGAAGGTCCATCTGCCCGTGCCGGACCGGGATTCGGGCATCCTGTCCTCTGAAATACACCAGGACGACGTACCGGCGCGCGTCCGGCGCCTTCGGGGATAGTGCGTCTGCAGGATCGGCACGCCGCGGAATAAAACGAAGACTCTGGGATTTACCACGATCATGCGGGGATCAGGCAGGGAGGGCGAATGAAGCTGGGATTCGTGACCTATCAGATCGGCCGGGACTGGGACGTGCCGGCCATCATCGACATGTGCGGAAGGACGGGTTTCACGGGCGTGGAACTCCGCACGACCCATGCCCACGGCGTGGAAGCCTCGCTGAGTGCGGACGAGCGATCTGAGGTCCGGCGGCGTTTCGAGGACGGCGGCGTGGACCTGGTCGGCCTCGGCACGGCCTTCGAGTATCATTCGGTAGATCCCGATGAGGTGCGGGCGAACGTGGACGGAACCGTCGAGTACGCGAAACTAGCGGCCGACCTCGGTTGTCCGGGCGTCAAGGTGCGCCCCAACGGCCTGCAGACCGAAGCGGGCATCCCGGAGGAGGCGACCCTGGAGCAGATCGGGAAAGCCGTCGGGGAGTGCGCGGAAGCGGCCGACGGCTTCGGCGTACAGATCCGGGTCGAGGTGCACGGGAAGGACACCCAGGAACCGCGTCGCATGCGTGCCATCATGGACCATGCGGACCATCCCAACGCATTCATCTGCTGGAACTCGAATTTCGGCGAAGTGCAGGACGGATCCATCGAGGCCAACTACCGGCTGCTTGCCCACAAAATCGGCCTGGTGCACATTACCGAGATCTATCGCGCGGAATATCCCTGGCGGGAGCTCTTCCGGTTGCTGCAAGCGGACGGTTATGAAGGATACACGCTTGCGGAAATCGCCCACAGCCCCGAACCCGAACGGCTGATGGGCTACTACAGGGCTCTCTGGGAAGCGTACCAGGCGTAAGCGACGGCGGTCCGATCCAAAAAAAGGAATCATCGATTCATGACAACGGCCCAGAAGATATCGCAGGAGGCGGTCTATCGCGAAAGGACGCCGGGATCCTGTGAAGCGTTCAAGCGCGCGGGCGAAGTCATGCCCGGCGTCGCCAAGGGCGCCTACTACTACGCGCCGTACCCGGTCACCATCGCGCGGGCAGAAGGCTGCCTCCTGTACGACGTGGACGGCAACCGGTACGTGGATTTCGCCAACCATCACACGACGCAGATCCTGGGGCACAATCACCCGGCCGTCGTTCAAGCCGTGGAACGACAGATTGCGCAGGGCATCGCCGTGGCCGCTCCCATGGGGATCGAAACGGCACTGGCGGACGAGTTGTGCCGGAGAGTGGAATCCCTGGAGACGGTCCGGTTCTGCAACTCCGGGACGGAGGCGACGCTCCACGCGATCCGGCTGACGCGGGAGTACACGGGCCGTCACCTCATCGCCAAGTTCGAGGGGGGCTACCACGGCAGCCACGACGCCGTCGAAATCAGCACTTCACCCGATCCGGCGAAGGCAGGTCCCGCGGACCGGCCGGTGCCCGTGGCCAGCGCGGGGGGCATGCCTCCCAACGCCACCGACAACGTCGTCATCCTGCCCTTCGACGACGAGGCGGCCGTCGAGGCGATCGTCTCGGAGAAAAGCGACGAACTGGCGGCCGTGATCCTCGACCCCAAGACGGGCGTCATTCCCCAGCGATTGGACTTCGTGAAGGCGGTGCGCGAGATCACCGAACGGCACGGCGTGCTCCTGATCCTGGACGAAATCGTGGGATTCCGTGCGTCACCCGGCGGGGTCCAGGCCCAGTGCGGTATCCTGCCCGACCTGAGCACCTACGGAAAGATCGTGGGCGGGGGGTTTCCCGCGGGCGCTTTCGGCGGCCGCAGGGAACTGATGTCCCTGTTGGATCCCACTCAGGGCAAGGCCCGGGTTTTCCAGAGCGGTTCGTTCAGCGCCCACCCCGTCACCATGGCCGCGGGACTGGCCATGCTGGAAGTGCTGACGCCCGACGTGTATACAAGGCTCGACCGCCTCACCGATCGTCTTGTGCATGGACTCGAGGACGTGTTCGCCCGTACGGGTACCGTGGCGACCGTGGCCGCGTCCGGCTCTGCCTTCAGCATCTATTTCACAGGGGATCCGGTCCGAACTTACCGCGCCGTGGCGGCGGCGGACAAGGGTCCCGTATCCGCGGTGTTCCTCGGCCTGCTGAACCGCGGTTACTACCTGTCGAACGGCCTCGCCATGAACTGCCTTTCAGCGGCCATGGACGAAACGCATATCGACGGCCTCGTCGAGGCGGTGGCCTGTACGCTGGAAGAAATCTGACAGTCCGCCTGGACCGATAGGGATTCGCCGCGGCGGATCGCCTTCGCAAAGAACGAACGTATTTTACCGACCAACCATTCATCACAGGAACCGAACCATGCGCCATTCAATCAAGTATGCCGCCGCCCTGCTCGGCGCCGTCGCCGCCTTCTTCCTGGTCCCCTTGCTGATCGCGGCGCAAGGCGGTTCCGGGGAATCGGCCGCGCGGCCCCTGCCGCCGGACGCCTCTCCGCGGGACCAGCAGGTTTTCAGGTATATGAGCCCGGAGCCCCGCACCCTCGATTCCGCGATCAACGACTACGACACGGAAGACACCATCATCCCCTTCGAGCCCCTGCTCCGCCGCGATCCGAACTGGAATCCGGAACCCGCGGCCGCCGACAGCTACACGTCTTCACCGGACGGCAAGACGTGGACCTTCCACCTTCGCCCGGGCGCGAGGTGGAGCGACGGCAGGCCCGTTACGGCCCATGACTTCGTCTACTCCTTCCGCCGCATGCTGGACCCGGAGGAGGCCAACCCCTACGGGTTCTTCTACCACGACTTCAAGAACGCCAGGCCCATCAACCGCGGCGAGATCAAGGACCTGACCCAGCTGGGCGTCCGTGCGGCCGACGATCTCACGCTGGTCATCGAGACGGAGAAGTCGGCGCCGTACCTTCCCTACATCGTATCCTATGGGAACGCGTTGCCGGTACCGCCCTGGCAGGTCGAGAAGCACGAGAGGAAATGGACCCGCCTCGAGAATATCGTCTCGAATTCGGGGTTCAAACTGTCGGAATGGATCACCGGAAGCCACATGACCCTGGTTCCGGACCCCATGTACAACGGTCCCCACAAGCCCTACCTGGAGAAGGTCATCCATCCCTTCCGCAACGCGGCGGTCGCCACGGTCCTCGCCTACGAGAACGACGAGGTGGACCGCGAACTCGTCGACGTGACCGACATGCCCCGCATCCTGGCCGATCCCGAACTCGCGCCGGACCTGGTCAAGATAGCCGCACGGGCCTCATGGTATCTCTTCTACCGCACCCGGCAGCCGCCCTTCGACGACGTGCGGGTCCGGGAAGCCTTCACGCGGGCGATCGACAGGGAGGTTATCACCAACATCCTGCTCGGCGGAACGGCCGTCCCCGCCTACTCCATGATCCCGCCCGAGTTCGCGGAGTACAACGGTCCGGCCATGAAACCCTACCAGACCTACGATCCGGCAAGGGCCCGGGAACTCATAGCCGAGGCCGGTTATCCCCGCGGGCGGGGGTTCCCCCGCCAGGAGATGTGGCTGCGTGCGCCGAACCCCACCATCAAGCGCATCAGCGAGGCCATCATGGCCATGCTGAAGGAGAACATCGGGGTCGACGTCACGATTCGGAGCGCCGACCGGACCATGTACATGAACAACATGTATAACTGGCGCATGAACCTGGGGCTGATCGTGTTCTACGCGGATTACCTGGATCCCCGCAACATGCTCGACATGATCTGGCATTCGCAGCCTCAGGGGTATGGCCGTTCGGACTGGACGAACGTCGAGTTCGACCGCCTGGTGGAGGAGGCAGCCGCGGAACTGGATAGGGACAGGCGGCGCGCGCTTTACGCGGAGGCGGAGGAGATCATGGTGTCGGACTACGCCGGGTCCTTTCTGTTCCATCCGGTGTATCTGGAACTCAGGAAACCCTGGGTCAAGGGCATCGCGGAAAACCCCGACGGCACGGTAGGCGCTATGGACTATACGCGGGTCTACATCTCCCGCTGAGAACTGCCCGTTGTAAACCGCCCGTGGGAACGCCCAGGTGCGTGAGGACGGCGGGCGGTACAGAGCCGCGGGCGATAGGGCCGCAGGCGATGGGCAGGGGCGGTACAGGGTGGTACAGATCCGGACAATCGAATAAAAACAAAAACGGCCTCCGCGCGAATCCCTTTCACGCGGAGGCCTTCGATTTACGTTCCGTTTCCGTTTACTTCGGTCAAACCGGCTGGACCGATCCGGACGTCGCTTAACGGATCGCGTCCTTCATCTGGGCGACGATGTTCCGGAGTGACGCGGCGTTCCTGGCCCGGGGCGCCAGTCTCAGATAGTTCTCGTAGGACCTGATCGCGTTCGGATAGTCCTCGCGGGTCTGGTACAGGATGCCCAGGTTGTAGTGCCAGTTCGCCTTCTTGTCGTTGATGCCGATCGCGGCCCGGTAGGACCTGATCGCACTGCTGCTGTTCTTGAGCTTCTGGTAAGCGCTGCCCAACGCGCCGTGCGCGTCCGCGTATTTGGCATCAATCGCCGTCGCCTTCTGGAACGACTTGATCGCGTTGGAGGTCTGGCCCGCCTTCTGCTGGGAAAGGCCGAGGTTGTAATACGCTTCCTTGTAATCCGCCTTCAGCTCGACGGCTTTCTGGAACGCGCCGATGGCGTTCGTATACTGTCCCGCCTTGAAGTAGGCGATGCCGAGATTGTAATGACGGGGAGGATCGTCCGGCATGGCGTCCACTTTCGTCTTCGCGTCATCAATCGTCTGGGCCTGAATGGCAGGCGCCGCGACCAACGCGACCAGGACCGTGAATACGGCAAGACTTTTCAACTTCATGATGCGTGTCATCCTCATTCCTCCGTTGGATAACTGAGCGTTACAGGACACTGAGTATTTATGGACAAAGCGAGGTTTTCGGCGTATATTGTATCCAAGTAAGATAAGATATGCCATTTGGCCTAAATAAGCAAGTTATATTCTCGACTTTCAAGCATACTCAACGGAATCGAAGCATCAAGGAGGCCATCGATGACCAGGTACACCGTCGATGATTTTCTGGGAGACGCCCGGCGGATCGTGCGGGAAAACGGGATCAGGCACGGACTGGAATCGATCAGGAAGAACACCGAAAGGCTGCTGGACCAGTCCGACCTGCTGGAAACCTATGTGAACATGGACGAATACGAAGGCCACACGGTGATCGGCCATGATCCCGAGACAGATATACACGTCATCGTCCATGGAGGTCGAAAGGGCGGCACTTCCCCGCCGCACGATCACGGTCCCTGCAGCGTGATCTACGGCAACTACACCGGGCATACCCTGATGCGGCGATGGAATCGGCTGGACGATGGAGGATCGGAAGGACCGGCTCGCCTCGAGGTGGCCCGGGAGTATACCGTTGGCGCCGGGCAGGCGACCGCCTTCGCCGAGGGGGATATCCACTCCATCGACTATCCCGACGGCGCCTTCTTCGTCCGCGTTACCGTGGGGGACGTGGAAAGGCAGAAGACGCGCCGCTTCGATCTCGAACGGGGTATCGTGGAGATCGACGACCGCGCGGCACGCACCGGATAGCCGAGCCCGTCCCGCGATCTACGCCCGGTCCAAGTCGCAAGCCCGTTCCCGTCCACCCGACCAGCTGTCTGTCGACCCATGTCAGCCACCGATCTCAAAACCGGACAAGCACCGGTAAAACCCACCGATATCGTTCCGCCCGACCGGCTGAGCGAACTGCTGCGTCGACGCAACCTGCCGGGTTTCGTATTCCTGGCCGGGCATCTGGCGGCCACCTTGCTCACCGGTTACCTGGTGTCGCGCTCCCTGGGCACATGGTGGCTGGCGCCGGCCCTGCTGGCCCATGGCGCCGTCGTGGTGCACTGGTTCGCGCCCTTCCATGAATGCTCCCACGGAACGGCTTTCAGAAGCACGACGATGAACCGGATCGTCGGCTGGATCACCGGCACCGGGCTGTTTCTCATCCCCGCGTACTTTCGCTACGAACACCTGGCCCATCATTCCCACACGCAGATCACGGGGGACGATCCCGAGATGATCCCCATGGCGGAAAGCCTGGGAGGCTATCTCTGGTACGCGACGGGGATTCCCTACTTTTTCAGCAACCTGACCGCCCTGGCGCGGATGCTCTTCGGGCGGTTCAACGCGGTCGAGCGCAAGTTTCTTCCGGGGCGAGTACGTGGAAACGTGGTGATGGAAGCCTGGAGCATGGTCCTGACCTACGGCGCGCTGGCGGCCGTTTCGGTCTGGTTCGACACGCTGGCCGTGGTCCTTTTCTGGCTGGCGCCCCGTTTCCTGGGCGAGCCCGTCATGCGTCTCATCCGCATGTCCGAGCACACGGGCTGCCCCCGCGTCCGCCATATCCTGCTCAACACCCGGACCGTGCTGACCATCCCCCTGGTCCGGTGGCTGAACTGGAACAACGCCTACCACGCCGAACACCACGCCATTCCCACCGTGCCCTTCCACGCCCTGGGCGACCTGCACCGTATCATGGGCACCCACTTCGAGGAAGTACGGCCGGGTTACGTGAATACGCAGCTGCACCTGATGGCAAACGGAATGAAAAACAGCGCCGCGAAGGACGGCTGACCGGGGGCTAGCCGTCGGCCGGTTCCTGGGCATCCTCTTTTGGCGGCACGACGCACAGGAACCCGAGCGGTTCCTCGCCGACGCTCTCGAACTGGTGCTGCTCGTTGGGGGCGATGTATACCACGTCGCCCGGACCCACGTCGTGCACGTCCCACCCGATGAGGACCTTCGCCCGTCCCCGGAGGATGTAGATACCGTGGTCGTGGGGATGTCGGTCGAAGGAAGACTGCCCGCCCGGTTCGATTTCGAAGTACCGGACGGAGAAATTGTTCGCCCCGTCGTCGGGACCGATGACTACACGCACCGATCCGCCCACCGCCCCGCCCTTGCTGTAGGGCTGCTTATCCACGCCGGACCAGTCGTTCGCTCCTTGCTGTCCCTGGTGCTTATGAACGACACCCATTTCAAGCCTCTCCAAAGGGCAGTCGATTCACGGTTAAGTGAACGGATTACATGAAGTTCCGCACGCCGCTGCCGTGCAGCTCCGATATGCGTTCGGCATCCTGGCGTTCGAAGCCGATGGCCACCAGTTCGCGTACCCGCTTGTGGTGCATCTCCTCGTAGAGCCCCATCACCGCGTCCCGCCCCCGCGCCAATTGCTCCGGGTGCGAGCCGCCGCCGGCCAGCGTCATCATGGCTTTCAGCACGAAGGGGCTGGAACCGGAAGCCTGCTGGAGGAACAGGGTCCGTTCCTCGGCCGCCCGCATCAGATCGTCCTTTATCGAGGGATCCTGCTCGATATGGTAGGCGAAATGGGATATGCCGTACCCGACGTGCCGGCCCTCGTCCTGGCGCGCCAGCTTGAAGGTCCGGGCGGTCACCGGGTCGGGCGCGACCTGTTCCAGGAACATGAGGAGTTCCATGAACGTCCCCTCGCCCAGGACGTGCATGAGAAAGGAACCGTTCGAGTAGTCGTCCTGCGCCAGCAGGCTGCGGAGGGACCATTCGGTCGCGGCCGAGACGTACTGCAGGCCGCCGCCGTTGGCGAGGGCGCGCTTGGTGAATACCTCCGCGTGCCGAGCCTCGTCCATGACCTGCGTGGCCAGGAAGAGGACGACTTCGGAAAACTGGGGATCGATCCGGTTCATGAACTTGGCGGGCAGGTACATGGCCAGGTATTCGTTCTGGATCAGGAAGGTCATGACCTGGCACACCGCCTGCTCCAGGTCGTCCGGCAGCACGGGCAGTTCATCCCACGGGATGTCCGTCGTGGCGTCCCACTGCCCCGCCTTGCCCTGTTCGTACAATTCCGCGATGTTATCGGCCCACACCAGCTTCTTTTCCCGGATGGCAAATCCGAAATCGGGCGTCCCGGGATCGACGACCGAACCCCGCTGTGCCAGGCCGTGCCCGTCGAGGGCCAGTTCCGGCACCTCGCCCGCCCTGCCGACCTGGCAGTCCCGCATGAGGATGCCTCGGCCGTCCGCGGGTTTCACGCGGATGCCCCGGTCGGGTTCGCCCCAATCGGATGTATCGGGCAGAGGTATGGCGAAGTCGCCAGACTTGAGCTCGTCAGACTTGAGTTCGTCAGACCTGGCTTCTTCGGACATGGGGTCTTCGGACTTGTTGTTCTCGGACATGTTCAGGCCTGTTCCCGAGCGAAAATTGACTTAACGATTCCCGGCAAGTATATGTATGATACTGGGTTTGCCGTTCGATGACAAGATGAAGGTGGGAAGGGCGTTTCATGAATCTGTCGAGGCTCCGGGTGTTTCGCCTCTGGCGCGTGATGGCACGGCGCTTCAGGCAGCGCCTGCACGCCAATATCGAACGCATGCGGACGACCGATCAGGTCTTCGTGATCAGCGCCGCGGTCCTGATCGGCGTGCTGGGTGCGGGTGGCGCCATTGCATTCCGCGAGCTGATCCTGCTCATCGAATCCGTGGCCTGGGGCGGTGGATTGTCTGACCGTGTTTCGCTCACCACGCTGGCGGTGCTCACGGTACCCACGGCCGGCGGACTGATCGTTGGCATCCTGATCTACTTCAGCACCCGGGAAGCCCGCGGACTGCCCGATGTCATGGAAGCCGTGGCCCTTCGCGGCGGACGCATAAGACCCCGGGTCGCCGTGGAGACCTCGCTGGCCACGGCCATCAGCATCGGCACCGGGATGTCGGTGGGCCGCGAGGGCCCCATCGCCCAGATCGGCGCCGCCATCGGCTCCACCTTCGGCCGGCTGACGCACGTCAACGTCCATCGCATGCGGACCTTCGTGGGCTGCGGCGCGGCCGCGGGCATCGCGGCGACCTTCAATACCCCGATCGCCGGCGCGCTGTTCGCCCTCGAAGTCATCCTGGGTAATTTCTCTTTCAGCCGGTTCAGTCCCATCGTAATCTCCTCGGTGGTGGCCACCGCCATATCCAGGCACTTCCTGGGCAACCAGCCGGCCATCATCGTGCCTCCGCACGGCGTGAATCACCCCCTCGAATTCGCCCTGTACGCCGTGCTGGGCATCCTGGCCGCCGTCGTGGGCACCCTCTTCGTCCGGGCGCTCTACGGCGTGGAGGACCTCTACGGAAAGGTGCCGCTCCCGGATTACCTGAAGCCCATGACCGGCGGTCTGCTCGTCGGCGCCCTGGCCCTGCTCTATCCCCAGGTCCTCGGCGTGGGATACGAAGCCATGGATCAAGCCCTGTTCTCCGAACTGGAATGGCAGTTGCTGCTCATCCTGGTCTTCATGAAAATCGCCGCCACGTCCTTCTCCCTGGGGTCGGGCGCCTCGGGCGGCGTGATCGCCCCTTCCCTGTTCGTCGGCTGCATGCTGGGCGGCGCTTACGGCGCCCTGGTCAACCACCTGTTGCCCGGAACGAGCGCTTCCGGGGGCGCGTACGCCCTGGTGGCCATGGGCGCGCTGGTGTCGTCGACTATCCGGACCCCCATGACGTCGATCCTTATGATCTTCGAAATGACCGGCAACTACGAGCTGATCCTGCCGCTGGCGATCTCCGTCATCGTCAGTACCGCGCTGTCCGCCTACCTGCTCAAGCCTTCCGTGTATACCCTGCGCCTCCTCAGAAGAAACGTAGATCTTGAAAAAGGCGAGGAGACGAACATCCTCAGATCGTTGAACGTGGGGCAGGCCCGGGTGGCCTCTTTCGAGACGATTCCGCCCCAGGCGCCGCTCGACGACCTGATGTCCCGGCTGGCCGAGAGTACGGACACGGAGTTTTATATCACGGACGCCGAGGAGCGTTACCAGGGCACAGTCACCTTCGACCGCATCCGCAGTCTCGTCGCCTACGGCGAGGACCTCGAAGGTGTCATCGTGGCCCACGACATCGCCCAGTTCGACCTGCCCACGGTCACCGACGTCGACACGCTGGACCGGGTCATGCTGCTCTTCGGCCGGCACCAGGTGAACGCCTTTCCCGTCGTCGAACCGGACTCGGGGCGCCTGGTCGGCGTCATCAGTCGCGAGCACGTCATGGACGCCTACAACCGGGAGACGGCCAGAAGGGACCTGGCCGGTGAATTCGGAAGCATGGTCGACACGCTGAGCGACGGGCAGGTCGTGCAACTGGGAGACGCATACGCCATGGTGGAAATCAACGCGCCCCGGCGGTTCACCGGCCACAGTATCCGGCGCCTTCAGATCCGAAGCCGGCACGGGGTGCAGATCCTGCTCATCAGGAAACGGGAGCACCGGGTCGGGCAGGCGGATCAGGCCGGGCAGGCGGGGCAGGCGAACCAGTCCGGGCAGGCGGGGCAGGCGCACCAGTCCGTTCAGTCTGGTCAGGCGAACCACGCTGACCAGGCTGGCCAGGCGCACTTCGTGCCTTCGCCGGACTACGTGATCCAGGAGGAGGACGTCCTGCTCGTCGCCGGAGAGCGCGACCGCATAGATCGTATCGTCCACCTGTAATGTTTAGTCGCCAAATGTTTAGTTGACATCGTACTATTACATCCTATTAATACGGAACGCGCAGTAGCGATGAATCGTTAACATCCAGAGGTTCCTTTTCGATCACATCACATCATGGGAGCGTGAAAATGGGTACCTTTATGTTACGCAGATTCCCCGCCTGGCTGGCGGTCCTGATGCTCGCGGCCTTCCCGGCCGCCGCGCAGGAAAATAACGATTCGGCCGTTTCCGGTCTGGTCGAAATCTCGGGGTTCGTAGATGCCAGCTACACCTACTCCAATCTCGATGATTCGAATACCTTCGGCCTCGATCAGGTGGAGGTCGATCTGTCGAGGAACCTGGGCGATATCGGCTCGTTGCGCGCGGACCTGGAATGGGTGAGCGACGGCGAAGGCGGGTTCACCCTCGACGCGGAGCAGGGGTACGTGACCCTGGATCTCGGCATGGGCCGCGGGGAGGGGAACTACCCGACCCTTACCTTCGGTAAATTCAACGCGCCCATCGGGTTCGAGCTCCTGGACGCCCCGGACATGTACCAGTATTCCCACGCGCTGGTCTTCGACATGGGACTGCCCACCAACCTCACCGGCGCCATGCTCTCCATGGACCTGGGCGGCGGTATCGACGTGGTGGTCCACCTGACCAACGGTTGGGACCAGAATGTGGACGTGAATACCAACAAGATGATCGGCGGCAGACTCGGCTACAGCCACGAGGAATTGGGCGGCATCGGCTTCTCGGCCATGCGCGGCGATGAAGAGGGGTTGGTCGGCAATCTGACCGTCTACGACTTCGACCTGACCCTGACGCCGACACCCGGACTCATCATCGGCGGGGAGTACAACAACGGCAAGACCGAGTTGGATCAGGTCGACGTGGAGAACAGCTGGAACGGTTTCATGGTAATGGCGCATTACAGTTTGAACGACGTCATGGGTTTAACGGGCCGGTACGACCGCTTCAACCGGGAGATTTCGCAAGTCGCGGCGCGGCGCAGTGGAGCGCAGGACCACCCGCGCAGCCTGGACCTGACTCAGCAGGCCCTTACCATCGCCCCGACGTTCGCGCTGACTGACGGCCTTGGGTTCCTCATGGAACTCCGCAGGGATTTCTCCGACGAAGCGATCTTTTACAATTCGGAATCAGGTAAATCGGAGGAGTCTATGGTCAACTTCGCCTTCGAAATGACCTACTCGTTCTGAGTCGAAACAGATCCGTCAGCTTCGCCACCACATCAAGGGAGCTTGAGAATGGGTACCTTCATGTTACGCAGATTCCCAGCCTGGCTGGCGGTCCTGCTGCTCGCGGCCTTTCCGGCTGCCGCGCAGGAGAATGGTGATTCGGCCGTTTCCGGCCTGGTCGAAATCTCGGGGTTCGTAGACGCCAGCTACACCTACAGCAACCTCGATGATTCGAATACCTTCGGCCTCGATCAGGTGGAGATCGATCTGTCGAGGAACCTGGGCGATATCGGCTCGTTGCGTGCGGACCTGGAATGGGTGAGTGACGGCGAGGGCGGGTTCACCCTCGACGCCGAACAGGGATACGTCACCCTCGATCTCGGGCTAGGTCGGGACGAGGGGAACTACCCGATCCTGACCTTCGGTAAATTCAACGCGCCCATCGGGTTCGAACTCCTGGACGCCCCGGACATGTACCAGTATTCCCACTCGCTGGTCTTCAGTAGGGGACTGCCCACCAATCTGACCGGCGCGATGCTGGCCATAAATCTGAGCGGCGGCATGGACGTGGTGGTCCACCTTACGAACGGGTGGGACAATAACGTCGACGCGAATTCCAACAAGATGTTCGGCGGCCGACTCGGTTACAGCCACGAGGATATGGGCGGGATAGGCTTCTCGGCGATGCGCGGCGACCAAGAGATAACGGTCTTGAATTCGGCCGTCGAAGATCCGGTCAGCAATCTGACCGTCTACGACATCGACCTTACCCTGACGCCGGCGCCCGGACTCATCATCGGCGGGGAGTACAACTACGGGAGAAGAGAACTGGAAATTTGGGACTCGGAAACCAAGTGGAACGGTTACATGGTCATGGCGCACTACAGTCTTACAGACGTCATGGGATTGACGGGCAGGTACGACTACTTCAACACCAGCACCAGAACCGTCACCTCCTCCGCCCCCGGTTTGATTCATACATTCGAATCGGATAAGACCCATCAGGCCCTCACCGTCGCCCCGACGTTCGCGCTGACCGACGGCCTGGGGTTCCTCATGGAACTCCGTCGGGATTTCGCTGACGCTGCGGTATTCGGGGATCCGGATGAAGGTGAGCAGGAAAAGTCGATGGTCAATTTCGCCTTCGAGATGACCTATTCGTTCTGATCCAGGCGACTCCCCGGAACGGAAGTCAGTACAGACCGGCTTCGCCTGCGCTCGCCCGAAGGATCTCGGGCTCCTCGCCGGTAAGATCGACCACCGTCGACGGTTCCGGGACGATGACGCCGCCGTCCACGATGACGTCCACGACCTTGCCGTACCGGATCGAGATGGAATCGGCGTCGTTCAAGTCGCTGCCGTTTCCGGATAACGCGATTCCGGAAGGCGCGACGCTGGTACTCAGCACGGGTCGGCCGAGGGCCTGTACGATCTCGAGGCAGATGGGATTGTTCGGCACCCGGATGCCCACCGTCCGCCGCTTGCCGATCATGAATTTCGGCACGTCCCGCGAAGCCTCCAGAATGAAGGTGTAGGGGCCGGGCAGCAGGCGCTTCATCATGCGATAGGCCGCGTTGGAGATGTTCTTCGCGTACCGGGCGAGATCCTTCAGATCCGAACAGACGAAACTGAGCGGCTTCCCGGCGGGGGTCTGCTTGATCTGGTAGATCCGGTTGATGGCCTTGCGGTTGAAGATATCACAGCCCAGTCCATAGACCGTGTCCGTCGGATAGACGATCACGCCACCTCTGTGCAGCGCCTCGACGATCCGGTCGACATGCCGCTTCTGGGGGTGTTCGGGATGGAGTTGAAGGATAGCGGCCATGGCGGGTCAGGTAACGCGCGTCAGGAAACGCGGGTCAGCACCTTCCTGCAGACTTCGATGGCCCGGTCGATCTGTTCGCCGCTTACGTCCAGGTGCGTTACGGCGCGGATGACGCCGGATTTCATGGCGAGCATCCGGACGCCTTCCTCCGACAGGCGATCGACGGCCTCGAAGGGATCCAGGCCGTTCCGCAGGCTGAAGAAGATCATGTTGCTGTGGATCTCGTCCAGGTCGATCTCGACGTTCTCCAGGTCGGCGAGGGCCTCCGCCAGCCGTGTGGCATGGCCGTGGTCCTCGGGCAGCCGGGAGATGTTGTGCTCCATAGCGTAGAGACCGGCCGCCGCCAGGACGCCCGCCTGACGCATCCCGCCACCGAGCATTTTCCGATAGTAACGAGCCGCGTCAATCGTGGTCTGGTCGCCCGCCAGCACGCTGCCGACCGGCGCACCCAGGCCCTTGGACAGGCACACGGATACCGTATCGACGTGCTGCGTATAGGTCTGTGCGGTCAGGCCCGTCGCCGCGCAGGCGTTGAACAGCCGGGCGCCGTCCATGTGGACACGCAGGTTGTTTGACCGCGCGCATTCGCTGACCCGGGACAACGCCTCCACGGGCCACGGGTATCCGGCGGACTTGTTGTGGGTGTTCTCCACGGCGACCAGCGCCGTCCTGCCGTAATGCACGTTGTCGCCCCGCTGAATCACTTCCTCCATCTGGGCCGGCGTGAAAACACCCCGTTCACCCGTTAACAGGCGGACCTGCACGCCCGACAGCGCGCCGAGGGCGCCGGCTTCCGCGTTGAACAGGTGGCAGTACCGTTCTGCGATGACGTCGTTGCCGTGATGGGTCTGCGACCGGACGGCAAGCTGGTTGCCCTGCGTGCCGCTCGTGACGAAGAGGCCGGCTTCCTTGCCGAGCAGGGCGGCCATGGCTTCTTCCAGCCGGTTGACCGATGGGTCTTCGCCGAAACAGTCGTCGCCGACCTCGGCATTCGCCATGGCGCGGCGCATGGCCGGCGTCGGCCGGGTCATGGTATCGCTGCGAAGTTCGACGATTTGCATGGACGCTCCTCAGTGGACGTACTTGACCAGGGTCACGCTGGTGCCGTGCTCCGTGATATCGAACTCGACCTCGTCCATGAGGGCCTTGATCATCAGGATGCCCCGGCCATTTTCCTTAAGCAGGTTGTCCGGGTTCCGCGGATCCGGCAGGGCGTCGGGATCGAACCCACCGCCGCAGTCGCATATGTGTATACGAAAATAGGTCGAACTGCATTTGCAGGAGATGACGACCTGCTTGGACTCGTCGCATCGGTTTCCATGGAGTATCGCGTTCTTGACCGCTTCGTTCACGGCGATCATGATGTCGCCGCGCGTTCCCTGGTCGAAGCCGGTCTTCGTGGTCAGCTCCTCTATGCGGCGGTCCACCTCCGCGGTCAGATCGGGATTGCTCGGGATCGTCAGTTCCAGCGTCACGCCGCTTTCAGCCCCGTCCTGCCGAGTTTCGCCCATGCCAGTAGCTCCATGAATCCGCCGCACGAACGGCCGGCGTGCGGCCCGGATCCTGCCGGAATCATGCGTACGTTCCACATGATCCAGGTTACACGGTATCTACCTTATCGAACTCAATCAAAGTATGAGGTGGGCAGTGAAGTGTCAAGCCGTGTCAAGTTCGGGGATGGGATACGGCGTGAGGACGACATCCGTTCCAGACGGATCAACTTTCCCGCTCGGCGTCACGAACCATTTCGAGGTAGGCGTCGCGTATTTTGTTCTTGAAGGGCCTTCGCTCCTGCCGGGGAGCGCGCAATTCACACGGCTCCCACCAGGCCAGTTCGTTGAGGTGATCGGCGGGGACGGGAAAGGCTTCCTGGCGCACGGTCTTCGGCCCCAACCTGTCCGTCCAGGCGGCCGAAGTCACAGACACCAGCCCATCGTTGTCTCCTTCGCGACCTGCGATGTATTTCCAGGGCAGCTTCAGCGGGGTAAATATCCGCTCATAGCTTTGGTGGGCGACGTAGGTGGTATAGCGGACGGGGTTTCGTGCCTCGTCGTTCAGCGCACGCTCGTTGAAAGCGGCGGCAGCCTCGGTGCTGAGATCGCGGAAGCCCTCGAGATTGAGGCCGAGGACACCGGTGAAGCCGATCAGCCAGTTCACTTTGGCAAGACCGAAGTCAGCGAAGCAAGTTCCGCGGTGCGGCGTGCCAATGGTCGTCAGTGTCGCGACGCGGTCGGCCATGTCGAAATCGACGATCATGTGGCGGGCGTCGAGACCGCCCATGCTGTGAGCGATGATGTGAACCCGGTCGGATCCGGTGTTTTTGAGGATGGCATCGATGCGGCGTTTCAGGGCCAGCGCGCGCTTATGAACTTCTGCGGCGAAGGGCACGCGGGGGGCGAAGACGGTATAGCCGTGGTTTTGGAGATGGCCGGCGATCCCGCTGAAGTAGTCGTACTTGTCGGACGGGCGCAGGAACCGGCGCAGTCCCACCTGGAGGAGCGGCCGGTAAAGCGCGTCGAAGGGCACAATGCCGTGGGCCAGGATGATCGGAAGACTTATGGCGCACACTCCCTCGACATTCAAACCGGCCTTCGAGTATTCGCAAAACAACCCGAGTCGGGTAACGTACCACGTGCAATCGTGACCTTTTACTTGTACAGTATTCGGAATAGCGGAAATATACCTTAATTTAACATTTCTTTATAAACAATAGAATTTTGAATTCATAATGGAATCCCGTCTGAACCGTATGGAATGCTTTTATGCAGGCAGGCAAGCTATACCGGTACTGGATCTCACCTGACCAGAACGATTTCCTGCTCACCGGAGGTCATCGGGACGGGGCAAGGTATCGAGTCAGGCGACAGTTTTTGGGGGTATGTAAATTAACAGCTCGAAGAGACCTACGAAGGCCTGTTGAACCTGCGTTCGATCTCTTCGAGCGGCATGCGGACCACGGTGGGACGCCCGCGGGGCGATACATAGGGCATTTCCGTGGCGAACAGATCGTTGACGAGGCCGTTCATCTCCTGTTGGGACAACGGGTCGCCCTTCCTGATTCCGGCGTGGCCGGAGAAGGTCATCGCGATACGTTCTTCGGTCTTGAGGTTCTTTTCCGGCATCTCCTGCAGGTTTTCAATCATCCGGTGAAACAATGTGTCTACATCCTGGCTGTGTGCCATGCAGGGGACGGCGTCGACGACCACGGTCTGCTCGCCGAACAGCTTCACATTGAATCCCAACCGGGCGAAGTGATCGAAATGTTCCCGGACCAGCGCGATCTGCGGCACCATGAGATCGAGGGTAACTGGAAACAGTAACTGCCGGGAGGGGGCGGATTCGTGGTCCATCGTCTTCAGCGCCCGTTCGAACAGCACCCGTTCGTGGGCGGCGTGCTGGTCGATGAGCATGAAACCGCCTTTGACCTGGGCCAGAATGTAGGCGTTGTGCAGTTGCCAGAGCGATACCATTTCCGCATCGCCGTGCTCCCTGACGGTTCCCTGTCCCCCTTCGTCACGCACCCCACGCTCCGCGCCCGCCGGGGTGTAGGTCCATTCTCCCGAAGGATCGCCGTCGTCTCCGCGCACGGGGCCAAACAGGTCTATCTGGGTCCTGCGCGCCGCGACGGGGTCGTGGTCGGGCGTATGCACGGCGCCGGGCGCCGCGGCCGGCGCCATACCGGAGATGTCCGGCGTGTCCGTTTCGAAAACGGGTACCACGTCCGAGTTCTGCAGCGCCAACCGAATGGCCCGCAGGAGCTGCGCATAAACCCCGGATTCGTCGGAAAACCGGACCTCACGCTTCGCGGGATGGACATTGACGTCCACCTGGTCGAGATCGATGTTCAGGAAGACGATGGATACGGGATACCGTTCCCTGGGTAGTATCGAACCATACCCTTCGAACACGGCACGGTTCAGGGCGCGGCTGGATACCGGCCTGAGGTTGATGTACAAATGCTGGTGGGTACGGGAAACCCTGGCGGCGTCCGGCCGGCTGATGAACCCGTGTATCTTGACGAGGTCGTCGTCGAAGGTGACCGGGATCATCTGGTTCATGAGCGTGTTGCCCATGACGGCCTGAGCCCGGGTATAGGTGTTGGACACGGCGGGCAGGGAAAGGGTATCCCGGCCGTCGACCGTCAGCGTGAAGGCGATCCCGGGATAGGCCATGGCGATGGAGGAAACCACGGAAACGACATGGCGCGTCTCCGTACCGGTCGTCCTCAGGAATTTCCGGCGGGCGGGCACGTTGTAGAACAACTGCGATACGGTGATCGTCGTACCCGCTGCCCGTCCGGCGTCCGAAATCTTCGGGGCCGCCCCCCCGTCGATGCGGACGCGGGTCCCGGCCGCTTCGCCCTGCGTATTCGTCGTCAGGTCCACCCGGGCCACGGAGGCGATGCTGGCCAGCGCCTCGCCCCGAAAACCGAAGGTGCCGATGCGGTAGAGGTCGTCTTCGCCGGCGATCTTGCTGGTCGCATGCCGCTCGAAGGCCAGCACCGCGTCCTCCCGGGACATGCCTGCGCCATCGTCCATGACGCGTATGAGCTGCTTACCGCCGGACTTGATCTCCACGGAAATGCGCCCGCCGCCGGCGTCGATCGCGTTCTCGACCAGTTCCTTCACGACCGAGGCGGGGCGTTCGATCACCTCGCCCGCGGCGATCATGTTCGCCAGCTTCTCGGGCAGCAACTTGATCTGATCAGCCATGCGTCACCGGATTTTCCAACGTTTATTCCCCGTACGTGATCCGGTAGATCACCCCGGCGTAATCATCAGAGACGAGCAGGGATCCGTCCGGCATGACCTCCACGTCGGCCGGGCGGCCGGAGTACGCCTCGTCCACGAGCCAGCCCGCGGCGAATTCCTCGTGACTCACGGCCTCGTTGCCGTCCAGGCGCACAAGGGTGACCCGGTACCCGATCCGCTGGTCCCGGTTCCAGGACCCGTGTTCCGCGATGAACACCTGGTGGCGGTACTCGGGCGGGAACATGTCGCCGGTGTAGAACCGCATGCCCACCGCGGCCACGTGCGGACCGAGGTCCTGTACGGGCGGCACCAGGGAGTCCAGGGGACGCCTGCCGCCGAATTCGGGATCCGGTATGTCGGTGCCGTGGTGATACGGGAAGCCGAAATGCTGTCCTGCTTCGGTCACGCGGTTCAACTCATCCGGCGGGATGTCGTTGCCCATGAGGTCCCGCCCATTGTCTGAAAACCACAGTTCGCCCGTGTCCGGATGCCAGTCGAAGCCCACGGTATTGCGCACGCCGCTCACGTAGACTTCCAGGTCCGTTCCGTCCGGGTTCATGCGCATGATGGTCGCGTAACGCGGATCAGCGCGTTCGCAGACGTTGCACGGTGCCCCCACAGGAACGTAGAGCTTGCCGTCGGGTCCGAACCGGATGAACTTCCAGCCGTGATGCCGGTCGGTCGGGAAACCCCGGCTGACCACGACCGGATCGGGGGGATCGTTGAGCCTGTTTTCGATGTCGTCATACCGGAGCACCACGTTGATATCGGCGACGTAGAGCGCTCCATCCCGAAAAGCGATGCCGCTCGGCATCTTGAGCCCGCTGTCGAGGGTCAGCACCTCGTCGGCTACGAAATCCCCGTCCATGTCCCGGACGGCGTACACGTTCCCGGCGCGCCGGGAACCCACGAAGAGGGTGCCCCCCGGTCCCATCGCCATGGCCCGCGCATTGCGGACACCGCTGGCGTAGACGGAGATCCGGAAGCCTTCCGGCAACTGGATGCGGGACAGGACGGGATCGGATACAGAGGATTCGCCACCGGGCGCGGGGCTGTTTCCGCACGCGGCGACCACCAAGAAGCCCAGCAGGAACAGACGTGGTGTCCAGAGTCGGATTGCGGTCATTGGAACGGGCCGGCGGTGATCTTTGCGGGCGTGGATTTCGGCCGGAGACGCGCACGTCGCGCCAGGGTCCTGAAGTACGTTATGGTTCCTTCATATGGTAATGATCCGGGGGATGCAAATCAAGGACAAACTGATGCTTGCTTTTGAAGTTATCGACCGTTAATGTTTACCACGAGTCTGTTAAAAAGATACTACACGAGAGCCGGCCATGTCGCGTATCGAACGCCTGCACAGCCAGGGAATTCAAACGTATCCCGCCCGGACCGGCAGGACACACACGGTGCAGCAGGCGAGGGAATCCGGAATCGCCGGCAACGCGACCGTCATTGCGGGACGGATGGTCCGACTGGATACACGGGCCCGGAGCGGCGCGCTCGAGGACTGTACGGGCACGGTCGACCTCGTCCTGGACGATCCGGCCCAGTCCGGCATGCTACCCCGGTTACGCGCCGGCGATCTCGTGGAATGCGCAGGCACATGGGAAAACGACGCGTACACCGTTACCGGCCTCAAGCTCCTGGCGCCCTGCCTGCGCGGCGCGCCTGAAACGGAAGCGGCCGGCGCCGTGCGCCTCCGGGCGCGCATCATGGCCGGGACCCGTTCCTTCTTCGAATCCCGCGGTTTCATTGCCGTGGACACGCCGACGTTCATGACCGTACCGGACCTGACGCCGGCCCTGAGTTCGTTTCAAACGGAATACGTGGACGGCGACGGCGGAACGCGGACCCTGTATCTGCATACCTCTCCCGAACACTACATGAAGCGCCTGCTGGCGGCGGGCTGCGAACGGATATACCAGATCTGCCGGTTCTACCGCAACGGGGAACGGTTCGACACCCACCATCCCGAGTTTTCCGGACTGGAGTGGTACGAAGCCTACGCCGATTACGAGACGGTCATGGCCACCACGGAAGATTACGTCACCTCGCTGGCCGGGACGCTCGACCATGGGGGCGAACTGACCTACCGGGGTACCATGATCGACCTCCGGACGCCTTGGCCGAGGTACAGGGTGCGTGATTGCTTTCTGGACCGGTCGGGGATCGACCTGGATGCCTGCGACGACCTGGAGGCGTTCTCGTCCGCGGCCAAAGGCAAGGGTTACGAGGTTCGGGAAGACGATGACTGGGACGACCTGTTCCACCGCGTTTTCCTGACGGCCGTGGAACCCGCGCTGCCCGCGGACCGGCCGGTGTTTCTGACGGAGTATCCCACCCGGCTGCCGTCGCTTGCGCGCCGGGTTCCGGGCAACCCCCGGTACGTGGAGCGATTCGAACTGTACATGGGCGGGCTGGAACTGGCCAATGCCTTCACGGAACTGAACGATCCGGTGGAGCAGCGCGCCAGGTTCGAGGCGGATCTGGAAGTAAAGCGATCGAAGGACGGTCCGGACCGCTACGACGGCGGGGTGGACGAAGCGCTGCTGGCGGCCCTCGAGTACGGGATGCCTCCGTCGGGCGGCATCGCCTTCGGCCTGGACCGGCTGGCGATGTTGTTCGCCGACGTCGAAACCATCGATCCCGTGATCATGTTCAGGGATTTCTGACCGATGCTGAGGAATCTGAAACACACCGGTAGTTCTTAAGGAGGAAGGCATGCGGGCACTGATGTACCTGGGAACGCGTCAGATGGAAATGCAGGAGGTCGAAGAACCCGGGGTCACGCCCGGCCACGCCGTGCTGAAGGTCGGTGCGGCGAGCATATGCGGTTCGGACCTGCACGGCTTTCTGGGCAAGAGTGCAAAGCGGGTCCCGCCCCTGATCATGGGACACGAATTCACCGGCGAGGTGGTGGACCTGGGCCGCGGCGAGGATGGGCTGGCCATCGGCGACCGGGTCACCATCAACCCCATCCTTTCCTGCGGCCGGTGCGACGAGTGCCTCCGGGGACGCACCAGTATCTGCCCCCATCGAACGGTCATCGGCATCGAGCATCCAGGGGCCTTCGCCAACTACGTTTCCGTGCCCGCGGCGTCCTGCTTCAGGCTGCCGGACCACGTGGGCGATCTCGAAGGCAGCATGGTCGAATCCCTCTCGAACGCGCTGCATATCTTCGATCGGAGCCTGCACGGGTTCATCCGGAGCGTGGCCGTCATCGGCGCGGGCACCCAGGGGCTCCTCGCCCTGCAGGTGGCCCGGCACATCGGGGCGACCCGCATCGCGGTGACGGACATGGTGCCCTCGCGCCTGGCGCTGGCCGCCTCGATGGGCGCGACCCACGCCATCGACGTTCGGGCGGATGACCCGGTGGAAGCCGTGTTGGACATGACGGACGGACACGGGGTGGACCTGGCGGTCGAAGCGGTGGGCCACACGGCGACGCAGGAACAGGCCGTGCGGATGCTTCGGCAGGGCGGCGAGGCCGTGCTGCTGGGCCTCGGCGCCGAAACGCCCATGGCCATAGACGGCGTGTCCATGGTCAACAGGGAACTGGTCGTTCGCGGTTCCTATGCCTACACGAGCGTGGACTTTGCCTATTCCCTCGAACTCATCTCCACGGGGAGAATCGACGTCGCTTCCATGGTCGTCGAAAGGGACCTGGAGCAGGGACCGGGCATTTTCGCTAAACTGGTGGACGACCCGGGCGACCTGATCAAGGTGTCGCTGGTACCGGGTTCCTGAGGCGGCCTACTTGCGGCTCCGCGGCAGGGAAGGATCAGCGGCCTGGACCGTGCAGCCGCAGAGCGTTTCTGAAACTCTCCTGGGAGACCCAGCGCGTGTTGTAGGCGTTTCGGTACGCTCGTAGGCCGGCTTCGTCCGGGTAACGGGATTCCGGACCGTAAGGGTAGTCGGCCATCCCGTGGAAGGGCAGCGGTTCGATCGTGGCGGCCGTCGCCGTGTTCAGATCGCCCTCCTTCAGCCAGCCGTCGGTGTGCAGGACGAAGTTCCTCGTCCATCCGGGCGGTGGTGCGGGCAGGTCCGCCGCATCGAAGGTCACCTTGATTTCCTCTCCCGAACTGTAAATTACATAGCGGTTGTCGGATGCCCGCAGCAGGGGTGTCACGTCGCCGTACCGCGTCCGGTATCCTTCGAAGGGCAGCCACTGGGGTTCGCCGCTCAGCACCCGGTAATCCCGGATAAACGGACCATACGGCGCGGTCCGGTACTCCCGCGAGTAGCCGCGGTAGTGCAGATCCGCGGTATCGGGCGACAGCCGGGTAATGCGCCTTTCGTTCCGCACGGGTTCGTCGACGGTGAAAAAGGCCTCGCTCCAGTACAACTCCAGGTTCGTGGTGAGCCTTACCCGGTAGTCATCGGCAGGGAAAAGGTCCGTCAGATCGATGAAAACGGTCTTGTGTTCCCCCGAAGGAAAGCCGGTGTACGGTATCACGGTACGCCACTGCCCCCTGCCGTCTGGCACTTCCAGGTACGGCGGAATCACCGCGACGTTGTTGCGCTGGGACAGGGCCAGGTTGGAACTGGGCTCGATCGGCATGATCCAGCCACACAGGTATAGGTGGATCCGTTCCGCGCCCTTCAGATCGCCCAGGTCCAGCGTAATGGAATGCATTTCCGGAACGCCCTGAAAGTCGCCGAGCCTGTAGTCCCCGACGTAAAGGCTGTCCCGGGCGGCGAGCGCGGACAGGATGTCGTTACCGTGGTGGTCGAGGGCGGCCACGGGCAGGCGCGGGTCCGTTACCGTATGGATTTCGAGATCCGGGTAGGGTGGCGGGAGGTACTTTTCATCCACGAAGATGTCCGTCTCCCCCGGATGGTCGACGACCAGCAGTTCCATTTTGTCCATGTACACGGCGTCCCACAGTTCCTCCACGACCCGTACCTCGAACTTCCCGTCCCGCATCCGCAGTTGGTCGCCCCGGATCTTCACGTAGTCGTTCGCCGCGTCCGGCCAGGCCGGCGCGCCGGTTTCCGTCAGGGCGCCGATGGCGCTCCGGGTCATCAGGTGGGTGACGAAGACGAACCGGTCGCCGTTCCAGGTGTACAGCGACGGGCACGATCCCTTGAGCCGCTGCGGTTCGACGATGAGCGTGCGGGATTCCGGATCGATCCGGTTCTGGGGGACGCCGTTGCTCCAGATTACCCGGATCACGTCGGCCGTTTCCCGGCTTCCCAGACCGACGTGGGTGACGGCCGCATCAACCTGCAGAGACTGGTAGTGTGACCCGGCGTTGACCTCTATGGTCGACCCTATGCCATAGAAGTTGTTCTTGCCGCTTCCTTCCAGCGCCGCGGCGAGCTGTACTTTTAGCCAGCCGTTCGCGTTGCCGCCATCGTTCCGCAGTACCATGGGACGACCCTCGGTGAGCAATACGAGATCCAGGTCGCCGTCATCGTCCAGGTCGCCGACCTCCACGTCTTCGATGGCCGACAGCAGGACCGGAAGCAGGTCGGCCCGTTCCTCGAACGCACCGTTGCCCAGGTTCCTGACCAGCCTGAGTCCCGACAGGCCCGGCTCGGAATGTCCGGCGAGCGCGAGATCGATGAACCCGTCATTGTCGAAATCGAAGGGCCGGACGGCGGCGGCATCGAGGCCGTCACACGCGTCGCCGAAGGCCGGGAGCGTGTCCTCCCCGTCGAAACGGCGCCCATTGTCGTTCCACAATAACCGGCAGCCCTCGGCGGCAGACCCTGCCATGAAAAGGTCCAGCGCGCCGTCGTTATTGAAATCGGCCGCGGCGACCGTCTTCGCGCCGCCCCACCGGATTCCGCCGAAACGTTCCGTCCAGTCCACCCATCTGCCCTGGCGCAGGTTCCGGTACAACCGGTGCGCGCCGTCGTCGAACAGCGCGACGACATCCACGGCGCCGTCCAGGTCGAAGTCGCCCCAGGCCAGCGGCTGGGCGGGCGGTACGGCGAAGTTACCATCAGCAGAATCTCCACCAGCGGAAACTCCATCGGCGGAAACACTCTCAGCGATCCCGCCGGGGACGCCGGACACCGATTCGAGAAAGCCCGTTGCGGAGGTGGCCTCTTCGAAAACCCCTCCCTCCGTATGCCGGAAGAACCGTAGCGCGCTCCTGTTGGACGCCAGGACGTCCAGGTCCCCGTCGTGGTCGAAATCCACCCGGGAAGCGGAGTCGAAGTACATCGGGCCTGTTCCAGGGTCCAGGGTCTGCGCCAGACCAAATGTCCCATCCCCTTCGTTGTGGTACACCCGGGGTGATGATGTGCCGGCTGCCAGCATGTCCATATCGCCGTCATTGTCGAAGTCTCCCGGGACCAGTCGAAAGACCGCGTCTCCAGATACCAAATCGTCCATGCCCGACCATGGACTCGAAACCGTTTCCCGGCCGTCCACGGGGTTGCTCAGGACGGTCAGCCCTTGCCGGCCCGCAAGCGCCAGGTCCAGCCGTCCGTCCCCGTCTACGTCCGCCAGCGCCAGGTCCGTCCATTGCTCCTCTTCGGACAGGTTACCTTCCATCCATTCGTCGCCCGCATCCACGAACGCCATATCGACCAGGGCATCCGCGGCCACTGCCTCCAGGTCGGGCGGCGCCGTCCGAAAATCGTAGAGCGGCGGCGACTGCTGCGAAGGATCCCCCAGGCGGTCCCGCGATGCCCGGTAGGCCGGGTCCACCACGAGCAGGTTGCCCAGGATGCCCGCGCTGGATTCGGCTTCTGCCCCATCCCGGCGATCCAATGCGTCCAGCGTCCGGTCCAGCCAGGTCTGAATGTCTTCGGGAACGGGCTCGAGCAACCCGGCCATCCGCCGGTACCCGGCCGATGCTTCCCGCCACCGGTCCAGCCTGACCAGGATTTCGTTCAACTCGACGAGCACGGCCAGGTTATCCGGTTCATATTCGAGCATGGCCTGCAGTTCTGCCAGGGCGTCTTCCTCCTGGAGATCCGGCCCGCGCAACCTTCTCATCTCGGTGAGATACTTGTACCGGAGCACCACGTCGGACGCGTTGTGACCGACGGCGTGGGCCAGCAGGCCCAGGGCGGCTTCGCGGTCTCCCCGCGCCGCCACGATATCGGATTTTATGGAAAGGACTTCACCGTCTTCCGGGGCAAGATCCACGGCCCGGTCGACGGATGCGGCCGCCTGCTCGTAGTCTTGCAGTTTCAGCAACGCCAGGGCCCGGTTCGCGTGGCCGAGCGGTTCGCCGGGAACCAGCCGGGCCACCGATTCGAAGGAACCTGCCGCGCCATCCAGGTCGTTCCGGTACAGGTAGGCCAGCCCCGTATGCTTCGCGGAAAGGGCTTCCTCCCACACGTCGCGGGAAGGGGCGGACTCGCCACATCCCGCGAGTACGCACGCGGCCATCGTTATCCACGCGATCCACGCGGCTATCGGCATACCCGTAATGGCGTTAACCATCCGCATTGAGCGTCACCTCAGATTGGAAAGGACTAGAGCCGGTTGATGGTCATCAGTTCGCTGCCGCCGTCACGCGTCACGCTTTTCAGGGCGATGGCCACCCGGTTTTCTTCGTCGAGCGCGTCCCAGTACGTTCCCATGACCTCTTCCGCGCCGCCTTCCAGGGGCATGAGCAGCGGATCGCCCGAAAACCCCGGCAGCGGATCGCCGTCGCCCATGTAGGTCGTCAGGCACAGCCCCCGTCCAGGCGGAGGCGGGTCCGGCCGGAAAGTCAGCCGGTCGGTATGGGCGGGATCGAGCGGATTCGCCCGGAGCACGCTCAGGGATACGGCCGGCGGCCCGTTCAGGTCCAGCATGCCGCTGATGCGGGGCGTATAGTTCGGCGCGTCGGGCTCCCGTTCGCGGGTGGCCAGGGCGGCCTCGAAGGTCCCGCCGCCGCGCAGCCCGTCATAGATCGTCCGCGACTGGTCGCCGTTGGCCACGATGTAGATCCCCGGCAGTTCGAGCATGGCCGGGTAGATGATCAGTTCCGGCGCGACCACCCTCGCGGGATCGACCGGTTCCGTGCGAAGCACCGGCCCCTCGATCGCGAACCGCCGGTTCCGGCTGCTTTCGCTGCGGCCCATGATCCAGTAGAGCAGGAACCAGGCGTCGTCGCCGGCCGACCGGCCGATTATCAGTCCCCGCCCCGGATAGCGGTTCGAGGCGATATGCCGCGCGAAGTTCCGTGCTGGGCTTCCGGTGTCGTTCATGGGGCGTACCTGAACCGATCCCTCATTCAACCGAGCCTTTCATTCGAACAGGCTCAACTGATTGGGGTCTTTTTCGAGGGTTCTTTCCCGAGGGGCCTGTTCCTCGGCGACGTCGCGGTCCAGGAGGAGCAGCGCGTCGGACACGTCACCGGCCACTTCCGCTGCCGAACCTTCGTGGACGGGTTTCAGCAGCAGGACTTCCTCCGGTTCGATATCGGGGTCGGACAGCAGTACCGCGCTGTGCGTGCTGACCAGAACCTGCCGGCCGGTGTTCCGCTGCATGCGCAGGATCAGTGCGGCAAGCCGGTTGACGATGCCCGGGTGCAGGCAGAGCTCGGGTTCCTCCAGGAACAGCATGGATTCCCCCTCGAGCAGCGCCCACAACATGCCGATGAGCCGCAGGGTCCCATCGGAGAACTGGTCCTCCCGTTGGATACCCGCCCTGGGCCGCCAGTGAGCGTACAGCGCCTGGAGGTGGGGACGTCCGGTCTCCGGGTCCCGGATGAACTCGAGCTGCTCGAGCCGCGGTACGGCCGCCTTGAGCACCGCTTCGATCCGGGACAGGCGGGATCTTCGGGTCCGTTCGTGCTCCCGTGCGATGCGGTCCAGGAAATCCTGCCCGTAGGGGTCGCCCTCGAGCGTCCGGCCGCCGATCAGGTCCGCGTGGCGGAGCAGCGATGGAACCAGGTGATGGTAGGTGATGTCCTGAAAGTACCTGGCGATCTCACGGAACGCCCGGTTGGCGGTGATCTGTTCCAGGTAGGTCTGGGTAAGCCGTACGATGTCTTCCCGGTCCTCCTCGTTCGGCCGGTCGAGTATGACGGTCTCGTCTCTGCTCACCCTTTCATAGGTGATCAGCGTGTGCCGGTTCCCCCGGGCCTGCTGCTTGAGTCCGAGTTCATAACGCCAGGTTTCCCGCCCGTTCACGGGGTCGCAGAACCGCACCTCGATGGCGATATCCGGATCCCTGCGCGCAGCGAGATTCCGGATCTTGGTCATGCCGCCCCGGTCCGCGACGGCCTTCTGGAGTCCGCCGCCCTCCTCCCTGGCGATGTCCCGGAGAAACCGGAACACGTCCATCAGGTTGGACTTCCCGGACGCGTTGGGGCCGACGACGAACTGCCGCATTTGCAGATCGACGCTGATCCGCGGGAAATTCCGCCAGTTTCTGACCATCAGATGGCGCACATACATGGGCCGCTCCGGCGATCCACGGTGTCCTAGTCGAAAAAGCCCTGGTCTTCTTCATTCAGATAGGGCAGCGCTTTGTCCGGCACCAGGTCGACCCCCAGGCCGGGGCTGTCCCACACGTCGATGAAACCGTCCTTCACGATCGTTTCCGGCAATCCCTCCACGATGTCGTACCACCAGGACGGGTTGCCGACGGGGTATTCGAAGGCGATGTAGTTGGGCGGCATGGCGGCCGAAGCGTGCACCAGGGCGGCCAGGCCGATCAGGCCGTCAATGACGCCGTGGGGCGCCATGAGCACGCCGTGGAGGTCGGCGTATTCCGCGATCCACTTCAGTTCCGCGATCCCGCCCACATCGGCCGGATCGGGGCCCACCACGTCCACGGCCCTCTTCTCGATGAGATCGACGAAGTTCTCCCGGAGATAGATCTGCTCCCCGGTGTGGATCGGCGTGGAAGTCCTCGAATTCACCTCCCGGTAGAGATCGGCCAGGACGAAGGGCGTATAGTCGCCGGTGATCATGTCTTCCAGCCACATGATGTGCAGGTGTTCCACGGCTTTTGCCAGGCGCAGGGCATCCGGCACGAGCATTCCCGGGCCGCAGTCGAGAGCCAGGCCGACTTCATCCCCGAGGACCGCCTTCATGGCCTCGATGCAGGCCACCAGGTGCTTCAGCCCCTTCTCTGTGAGCGGGCCGCGGTTGCCGTGAAAGCCGTGCTTCTGCCGGTCACCGTAGAAGAAGTCGGGGACCTGCGACGGCATCTGGCTGTGGAAGCTGATGCCCTGCTTGATGATGGTGAACCCCTCGGGCGCCGCCTTCATCCGGGCCATGTCCTCCGCGTAGTCCTCCACGGTGGCGCCCTTCATGGGAAACCGCACAGCGCCGTTATACACCCGCACCCGGTCCCGCATCTTGCCCCCGAGCAGCTTGTACACCGGCAGTCCCGCCGCCTTGCCCGCGATATCCCACAGGGCCATCTCGATGGCGCTTACCGCGCTGCCCCAGGGCTTGAAACTGCCCAGCCGCCGTATGCTCGCGACGACGCGGTTCACGTCCGTGGGGTCCTGGCCGAGGATGTGGTCCCGGTAGAACAGGACGTGGGGTTTCATGTAGGGCTTGGAGTTCTCGATCTGTCCCAGCCCATGGATTCCCTCGTCCGTTGTGATCCGTACCACGGGGTTCTGGCCGATCACGGCACATTTCAGGTCGGTGATCTTCATGCGGGACTCCCCGTAGTCTGTTGCAGCCGGCTCTCCCATCCCGCCGGCCGGCCAGCCGCCTCCCAGGCCGTCATTTCGTCCAGCAGGCGTTCAACGATTTCCTTCGGTCCCTGGAATCCGCCCTGGCGTTTCATTTCGCAAACGCCGTCGGACAGCAGGTGCCGGTGTGCCTCGATGGGCCCCGCACCGGGCGTCCAGGACGCGTAGGACGTGCAGTACCTTTGAAACATGGTGCGCCGCGGAGAGTCGCGCAAGGGCCAGGGCAGTGCGCCGTGGCAGAGCGCTTCGGTAAAGACGACGGCGTCCCCCGCGTTGACGGGCACGTTGACGACCGTCGGAGGGCCGGAGCGGATATCGATGGGTGCAGGCCGTTCGAAATAGGTCTTGTGGCTGCCGGGAATGCACACGAATCCGGCCCCTTCGGGTACGTCCACCAGGGAAATGGCCGCGTTGATGAAGGTGGCGAACACTTCGCCGTCCGCGGCCTGGTAGTCGTTGGCCGGATTCCTCCACCCCCCGGAGACGCCGTTGTGCAGCGTGATCTCGTCGCTGTCCGGCCGGTTCACCGTGAGGGCCGACAGTAGGTGCTGGGGCCGCTGCCTCGTCAGGGCGAGCACGACGCGCATGACCGGCAGGTTCAGTATGAGCCGGTCGAAGACCGGGTCGGCGTACTCGGCATGGAGAATGGCCCGCGCGGCCGTCGGTTTTTTCCCGGGATCCTCATAGGAACAGAGCGGCGGCGGAAGTTCCTCCTCTGCCATCCCGTGCCATTCGTCGCAGCGCGCGATCATGCGATCCAGGTCCTCGGACGTGACGACCTGGCGCAGGACGAGATAACCGTGCAGATCGAAAAGCCACTTCTCTTTATCCGAAAGCATGCAACCGCCCGTCATTTAACCCGCCCGTCAATTCACATAAGCATTGTGGAACGCGATCCACCTGGGAAGGACTTCCTCGATCACCTCCCGGGGCGGCAGGAACGCGATCCTCAAATGACTGGTGCCCGGCTGCTGCCCGAATCCCTCGCCGTTGACCGTGACCAGCCCGGTCCGCTCCAGGAGTGCCATGCAGTAATCGAAGTCGTTCGTTCCTTCCGGCAGCCTGTCCAGCCTGGGGAAGAGGTACATCGCCCCGGTTCGCCCGAAACAGGAAACGCCTTCCATCTGATCGAATCCCGACCTGATCATGACCGCCTTGTCGTGGAGGTCTTCGAGGATCGTCCTGCGCTCATTCGTGAAGCGGCGGTAAGGTTCGGCGTTCTCGGGCGGCGGATTGACGAGCAGGTACATCATAAGCTGCCCGACCGTGTTCGAACAAATGTTCACCGACGCCTGCTTGAGCACGAGGTCGGTAAACGACAGTTCGGTGTTCCGGACGCGCGGAGCGTTCCTGATCTCGAGATAGCCGCCCCGGTGGCCGCACTCGCCGTAGAAGCCCTTCGAGGTGCTGTGGACGCTGAACAGCGGCACACCGCTTCGTCCCAGTATCCGGGCGAAGGATACGAACCCCGCGTCCCCGCCGTAGACGTTCTCCTGGTAGACCTCGTCGGCGATGATGGCCAGGCCGTTGTCGCCGGCAAAGGCAATCACCTCCCTCACGGTCTCTTCAGTCAGTACCGCTCCGGTCGGGTTGCCCGGGTTGATGACCACGATGGCCTTGACGTCCACGCCGCGTCCGCGTGCGTCTTCCAGGGAAGATTCCAGCAGGCCCCGGTCCATGGCCCAACCCGATTCCTCATCGAGGAAATAGTCGACCTGCACGCCGCCGCAACGCTTGATGGCCGCCGAGTACAGCGGATACTGGGGAATGGGGATCATGATACCGTCCGACGTGTCGTCGATCAGCAGGTCGATGACGTACCGCACGCCTTCGCTGGCGCCGTTGGTGATGAATACCTGCTCCGGGTCGGAACGCGGAACGGCGCCGCCGTCCGCATCGTCCGCGCCATCCCTGCGGTCTATGAAATCCGCCACGGCTTCCCGGATGAACCGCGGTCCGCTGCTGTCCGAGTAGGCGCCCATGCCGGTCTCCATCTGCGACAGGTACCGTTCACTGAGATCGAGCACGTAATCGGAGTGGAACTCGTCGGGCTCCAGTCCGCCCGGTCCGCCCGGTCCGCCCAATCCGTCCAGGGCGCCGCCGTTAAACATTGCTTTGAGTCTGCGTTCGCGTTCGATGCGAACGGGATGTTCGACAAGGCTCAGCACCTCCCGGTAAAAGGAGATGGGTTGCTGGCCAAGTGCCTGGGGGTTGCCGAGATTGCACGGGATGATGCGTCTTCCCTCTTGCTTCAGTTCGGCCGCCCGCTGGGGAATCGGTCCGCGCACGGCGTACTCCATTTCGAGTATCCTGCGGTTGACCGTCATGTCCCAGGGCGCTTTGACTTGCATGGTTCCCGGCTCCGGTGGGCGGTGTTTTCAGATTCATTTAGATTATAGAATCCCGCCGCGTGTTTGTCGATGTATAAATGACCGGCCCCGCGTTCGCAATCGGCGAATATTTGCTTGACCACCCCTGGGGCACGGGGTAACTTCGCCCTATACCGACACCCTATGCAGACCGTGAAAGGTACGAACTTTCCATCTTCACCTGCAGGCAGACTGCCGCCATACCAGACCGCCCGTCGTATCGCGCCGGCCATGCGGCCGGACTTCAGGTGATCGACCGGTGATGGGCGTATGCTGGCCAAGCGCGGAGCGAGCGCAGGAGAAACCCGGGAGGAATCATGATTCGAAGGTCCTTCATACCCATGGCCACGGCCGCCCTGACCGCGGCAGGGATAGCGTTCATGGCGGTCGCGTGTGCGGACATGGAAGTGGCCGAGCAGACCGCTGACGCCGACGCGGTGATGGCGCCGATGTTCGAGGTGGACCCCCTGTGGCCCAAGCCGCTGCCCAACCACTGGATCCTGGGTTCCGCCATCGGCGTCACCGTCGACGCCAACGACAACATCTGGATCATACACCGCGGAAACGGCAACCCGAGCACGGAACTGGGCGCCGCGCAGGACCCGCCCGTGGCCGAATGCTGCATTCCCGCCCCGCCCGTACTCCAGTTCAGTCCCGATGGCGACCTGTTGAACCATTGGGGCGGACCGGGAGAAGGATACGACTGGCCGGGTTCGAATCACGGGATCACCGTCGACCCGATGGGTAATCTCTGGATCGGCGGCAACGGGGGCGACGACGCCCATATCCTGGTTTTCGCCCAGGACGGCACCTTCCTGAAGCAGTTCGGCGAGCCCGGCGCGCGGAGGGCCGAATCCTTCGACGAGGCCGATCCGGCGTGGAGCGGCAACAGCATGGATCCGGGTAATTTCGGTCGTGTGGCCAAGATCTCCTTCGACGCCTCCGCGAACGAAGCCTATGTGGCCGACGGTTACCTGAACAAGCGCGTCGCGGTACTCGACATCGAGACCGGGGCCCTGAAGCGGTACTGGGGCGCCTACGGCAACGAGCCGGATGACGCCAATATCGGGAGATACGATCCCGAAGCGCCGCCGGCCCAGCAGTTCCGCAATCCCGTCCACGCGGCCGATCCCTCGAACGACGGTCACGTATACGTCTGCGACCGTCCCAACAACCGTATCCAGGTTTTCCGGACGGACGGAACCTTTGTGATGGAGAAAGTCCTCTCCGGCAACACGCTGGGCGCCGGGTCGACCTGGGACGTCGCCTTTTCGAAAGATGCGGACCAGAAATACCTGTACGTGGCGGACGGCCAGAACATGAAGGTGTACGTGCTGTTGCGGGAGACGATGGAAGTGCTGACCACTTTCGGAGACGGCGGCCGCCAGCCGGGCCAGTTCTTCGGCACCCACAGCATCGCGACGGATTCGAAGGGCAATATCTACACCACGGAGACCTACGAAGGCAAGCGCGTGCAGAAGTTCACCTACATGGGTGAGGGCCCGGTCGAGCAGCAGGACCAGGGCGTAATATGGCCCTCTGCCTCCCGGTAGGCACGACTGATCGGTGCTCTCCTCTCACGGGACGACGGGCGGCGACCGGCCGGGTTGCCGTCCGCGTCCTGCTGTTTCTGGCCATAGCCGGACTCACGGCAGCCGTGCCGTCGACCGGCGCATTCGGCCACGACATCCCCTCCGACATCACGGTTCGCGCATTTATCAAGCCGGAAGGCCAGCGCCTCCGTATGCTCGTACGGGTACCCCTCGAGGCCATGCTCGACGTCACCTTTCCCCTGACCGGCCCCGGCTACCTCGACCTGTCCCGCGCCGACGAATCACTGAGGGACGCAGCCATGCTGTGGCTCGGACAGGAGGTGTCGATCTACGAAGACGGCACACGCCTGGCCGTGCCCGAACTCGTGGCCGTAAGGGCCTCCCTGCCTTCCGATCTATCCTTTCACGCCTACGATACCGCGCTGGCTTCCACCCGGGGACCGCCGCTCCCGGTCGGTACCCAGATCTTCTGGCAGCAGGTCATGCTGGACGTGCTCTTCGAGTATCGGATCACCTCGGATCGTTCGGAGTTTTCCATCCTCCCCGGACTCGAAAGGTTGGGGTTGAGCGTCTCGACCGTGCTGCGTTTCCTGCCGGCTTCAGGGGGCGAACGTCTCTACCAGTATACCGGTAACCCGGGCCATGTCGTACTCGATCCACGATGGCACCAGGCCGCGTTCCGTTTCGTTCAGCTCGGTTTCACTCACATCCTCGACGGCATGGACCATCTCCTGTTCCTGCTGTGCCTGATCATCCCCTTTCAGCGCCTGCGCGTACTCGTTATCCTCGTTACCGCCTTTACCGTCGCGCACTCGGTCACGCTGGTCGCCGCCACGCTGGGCCTGACGCCCGCCGCCCTCTGGTTCGTGCCCCTCGTGGAAACGGTGATCGCCGCCTCCATCGTCTACATGGCGCTGGAGAACATCGTTTCCCCCGGCCTGCGCCGGCGCTGGATGGCCGTATTCGGGTTCGGACTCGTGCACGGGTTCGGTTTCGCCTACGCGCTGCGGGACATGCTGCCTTTCGGCGGAGATCACCTGGTGGTCTCGCTTCTGGCGTTCAACGTGGGCGTCGAGCTCGGTCAGCTGCTCGTGGTCCTGGTCTGTGTCCCGGTACTTCGGATACTCTTCAAGTACCTTCCGGGTGAGCAGACCGGGCAAGGTGAACAGGCCGGGCAAAGTGGGCAGACCGGGCAGACCGGGCAGACCGGGTGGACCAGGCAACCCAGGCGGATCGGCGCGGTCATCCTCTCGGTCCTCGCGGGTCATACGGCCTGGCACTGGCTGGTGGAACGGGGCGCCGTCCTGTGGGAATTCGATGTGCTGGCCACGACGCCGGATGGCGCGCTCTACGGGGTGGCGGGGCTCCTCGTGCTTATGCTGGTCATCGCCGCCTTCGCGGGATGGGCGTTCCTTCATTCTGACCGGCCGCCTGAATGAAGGTCTCGGACAGCGCGAATACGCAGGAGCTGCGCTCGCCGCCGATACTGGGCTTCCAGGTATCGACCGGAAAGGGTTCGCCGGGTATCAGGTGACCGTTGAACATGATCCGGGCGGACCGGGCAAAGAACAGGCAGGAGAAGACGTCCCATCCTTCCCTGAGTCCAGGACCGGGCGCATCGAGCAGTTCGGGAGGCTGCAGACCGTCCCATCGGGCGATGACCAGGTCATCCGCCGTTTCGATCGTCCACGCGGGTGTGTCGAGCACGTTGCCGCTCCGCGTGAAAACAGCCGGCACCACCTCCAGTTCCATGTCGTACATGCCGCCGCGGCCACTCATCCAGTTTCGAATGAACGCGGCCAGATCCGGGTTGTCGGTACAGATCCTGCGATACGAGGATCCATGCTCGATCAGCACATAGGCCACGGTCCCTTCGCCGGCCGAACAGTAGTGCGTATGCCAGAGGCTGACCATCGCGCTGTTCTCCCCGGCGTTCGGGGGGCGTATGTAGTTGATCCAGTGCTGCCCCGTCCAATGAAGCCTGCCCGGGTTGACGATCGGCCTGTCCATCCAGTCCCTCCGATGTGCATGTCCACAGACCGCGTAACCGGCCCGCGATCCGAATCCCTGTAAACTGATCCGGGCGGACCCGGCCGTCAAGGAAGGACTGGGAAACGGCGCGGCGTGGTCCTTGCGCGCGACACTTCCTCACGGCCCTTCCTCGCGGCCCTTCCGCATAAATCGCTTGCCCGGTTTCGGCCCGTCCTGTACATTTTCCGCATCAGGTCTAACTATCGGAAGGCCGTACAACGCGGTCCGTTCGGGCAAGCGGGCGTTCTTGCGCTCACTCCGGGAGTTTAGCGGCATGATCGGTGATATCGGCATGCAGGAACTGATGGTGATTTTCCTGATCGTCCTGCTCCTGTTCGGCGCGGACCGGATTCCGGCCCTGGCGAGGGGACTGGGCAAGGGCGTTCGGGAGTTCAAGCGGGTCGTGAATAATGCGAATACTGAAATCCAGCGCGCCATCGACATCGACGAGAAGGAACCGCCCCCGCGAAAGCCACCGCCGACAAAGGAATTGGACCGGTCATAGGATAACGGAACAGCAGACTTCGTGAATGGGCGTGCCGGCCGGTGGACGGTGCGCCCGTTTTGCATGATCCGGAGCCCGCAGCGCTTTCCACGACTACAGGACATGTCCACTGCCGCCCTTCGCAAAGACGCAAGGTGCATATTCGACGCGGCCCTGCAAGCCGTAGATCCAGCGGCGGCCATCCGGCGCCATGTCGTACGTATAGGAAACCGGCTGAAAGTCGGCGGTCGTGGATACAACCTGGACCGGTTCGAAAACGTCTACGTCGTCGGTGCCGGCAAAGCGGGTTCCGTGATGGCCGGCGCTATGGAGTCACTACTCGGCGACCGGCTCACCGGGGGCATGGTCAACGTCAAGTATGGCCATTCTACACCGCTGCGTCGCGTGGAGGCGGTCGAAGCGGGCCATCCCATTCCCGACGCGGCGGGCGTGGCCGGAACGGAGCAGATCGTCGAGCTCCTGGCGACCCTCGGCGAAGACGACCTGGTGTTCTGCCTGCTTTCGGGCGGGGGATCCGCGCTCCTGCCGTTGCCTGCAGAAGGGGTGACGCTGGAGGAGAAACAGGCGGTCACGGAACTACTGCTGCAGTGCGGCGCGACGATCAACGAGACCAATACGGTTCGCAAGCATATTTCGCGGGTAAAGGGTGGACAATTGGCCAGGCTGGCCTCGCCTGCGCGGCTGGTGAGCCTGGTCCTTTCGGACGTCATCGGGGACCCGCTCGACATCATCGCGTCGGGGCCCACGGTGCCGGATGAAAGCACCTTTGCCGACTGCCGGGGGATATTCAATAAGTACGGTCTGCACGATAGATTGCCCGCAACGGTGACGCGCCACCTGGAAGCGGGGTTGAAGGGAACCGTACCCGAAACGCCGGGGCCCGGTGATCCGGTGTTCGGTCGTACGCAGACGGTCATGGTCGCCAACAACCGGCAGGCGCTCGATTCCGCGCGGACCGAGGCGGAAAGGAGAGGCTACAACCCGCTCGTGCTGTCCAGTTCGATCGACGGCGAGACGCGAGAGGTCGCCCGTGTCTACGCCGCCATGGCCCGGGAAATCGAAGAGTATGGCGATCCGGTGCGGCGCCCGGCGTGCGTTATCTCAGGCGGCGAAACCACGGTCACGCTGAAGGGCGGTGGCAAGGGCGGACGGAACCAGGAATTCGTACTGGCCACCGTTGCGGGCATCGAAGGACTGGAACGAACCGTCGTGTTCAGCGCCGGAACGGACGGAACGGATGGTCCGACCGACGCCGCGGGCGCGGTGGCGGACGGATATACGCTGGCCCGGGCCGCAGAAATGGGGCTGGACGCCGACGACTGCATGGGCCGCAGCGACGCCTATCACTTTTTCAAACCGCTGGGCGACCTGGTCATGACGGGCCCTACCCATACCAATGTCATGGACCTGCGTCTGTTGCTCGTCGGTTGAGGACGCTAAAGGCTGGAATCGACCATGATGACCGAAGCGCAGAGATACCTTTTCGACCTGACCGGTTTTCTGCACCTGGAAGGCGCTATCGGAGAAGCGGCGCTTGCCGAGGCGCTTGACGCCGCGGAGCGGTATATCCGGACGCCCGCTGAAGATCTCCCGCCGGACTTCGGAAGCAGGGACGGCCGTATATACGACAACGGATTCGCCTTCGACAAGGCACTGGAGCGGCTGGTCTTCCAACCGAGCTACTGGCCCATCGTAAAGGAATTCACGTCCGGCAAACCCCGTTTCGTCCGGGGGTCCATGCTCGTGAACCAGCCCGGTGGAGTCGTCGATCCCGGGTCGCTCCACTGCGCCCGCGAGGCCTACGGCTGGCAGAGCACACGCTACGAATGCCGGGACGGACGTATATATTGCGATGATTTCGTCGTATTCACCTATCTCACCGACGTGAATCCCGGCGACGGCGGGCTCGTGGTCGTGCCCGGGTCCCACAAGTGCAATTTCGACCGTCCCGATTCGGTCTTCGACGGGGGCGACCTGGAAGACGACGCACCGCCCGGCACGGTAAACGTAACCCCCAGGGCGGGCGACGCGGTGGTCATATCCGAGTTGCTCACGCACGGCACCCTCCGATGGAAGCCGACCGACCGGAAGCGTATCGTGCTCGTGCTGCGGTACGCGCCCCAGTACACCGGCGGCGGACCGTGGACGACGGACACGCTGAAGGCCCGGCTTTCGCCCGAGACCAACGAATTGATGGCCCTGGCCTCCTTCACGGAGGTCAAGGACGTCGCCCAGCGGGAAGTGGTCACGTTAACCGTATGAGCCGTTCGCTTCCCCGACCGCGGGCCTGAACCGGAAGCGGACCGGAACCGGAAGCGGGCCTGAACCGGCACTGCCCGGACCGGCGCAAAGGCAAGGTACATGGACACAACCTGGCAGGAACAGATCGGGAAAGAGATCGACTGCGCGTTCCGATTCGACGAAACGGCCAGGGTCCTGTACAGCACGGACGCCAGCATCTACGAAATCCAGCCGCTGGGCGTCGCCTATCCGGCCGACGCGGACCAGGTCTCCCGCATCCTCCGTTTCGCCTACGAAAGAGGCATCCCCGTCACGCCCCGCGGCGGGGGCACCAGCCTGGGCGGCCAGGCGGTGGGCCGCAGCATCCAGGTGGATTTCTCCCGGCACATGAACCGGATCCTCGAGGTCAACGTCGAGGAGCAGTGGGCCCGGATCCAGCCCGGCGTGGTGCTCGACGAACTCAACGCCCACCTGAAACCGATGGGACTGCTCTTCGCGCCGGACGTCTCACCGAGCAACCGGGCGAACGTCGGCGGCATGATCGGCAACAACTCCTGCGGTTCCCATTCCATCATTTACGGCAAGACGATCGACCACGTCCTGGAACTCGACGTGGTCCTGAGCGACGGAACGCGGACGGTCTTCAAGCCGGTCGGCGACCGCGAATACGGCGAGAAGGCCGCACTCGAAGGCATGGAAGGCCGGATCTATCGCGAAATCCGCCGCATTGCCCACGAGCACCGGGACGAGATCGAGGCCCGTTACCCCCGGATCATGCGGCGCGTGGGCGGATACAACCTGGACGAATTCACCGGAGAGGGTCCCTTCGACCCCTGCAGGATGATCGTCGGATCCGAGGGCACCCTGGCCGCCGTGACCGAGGCGCGCGTCAACCTGGTGCCGTTACCGGCCCATAAGGCCCTCGGTATCTGTCATTTCTCGGACCTGATCGAATCCATGGAAGCGACCGTCGAGATCCTGAAGACCGATCCGTCCGCCGTGGAACTCACCGACAAGACCATCCTGGACCTGGCCAAGGCCTCTCCCGCGGCCGCCCACCAGCGGGACTTCATCGACGGCGACCCGGAAGCCATCCTCATGATCGAGTACTACGGGGAAACGGCCGAAGAGGTCGCGGGCCGCCTGGACGCCCTCGAATCCCTGCTCCGGGAGAAGCGCCTGGGCTACGCCTGCGTCCGGGCCACGACCCCCTCCGCCCAGTCGAACGCCTGGGCTATCCGGAAGGCGGGACTCGGGTTGCTGATGGGCATGAAGGGGGATACCAAGCCGGCGACTTTCGTGGAGGACACGGCGGTCTCGCCGGAGAAGCTTCCGGACTACATCCGCGACTTCCGCGATATCGTCCACAAGCACGGCACGGTGGCGTCCTACTACGCCCATGCCAGCGTGGGCACGATCCACATCCGGCCGCTCATCAATCTCAAGGAATCCGAGGGCATCGAGCGCATGCGGGCCATCGCCGAAGAAATCCGCGACCTGGTCCTGGCCTACGGCGGCGCGGTCAGTTCCGAGCACGGCGACGGACTCGTTCGGAGCGAGTGGAATGAACAGGTTTTCGGCCCGCGGCTGTACGAGGCCTTCAAGGCGGTCAAGGCCGTGTTCGACCCGAACGGCATCATGAATCCCGGCAAGATCATCGCGAACCAGAAGATGACGGACAACCTGCGATTCGGCCCGGCTTACCAGGCTGAGGAGATCAATACATACTTCGATTTCTCGGGCGACGGCGGGTTCTCGCGGTCCATCGAGCTCTGCAACGGGGTCGGCGCCTGCCGCAAGAAGCTGGTGGGGACCATGTGTCCGTCCTATATCGCCACGCTCGACGAAGAGCACAGCACCCGGGGCCGCGCGAACGTGCTCCGGGCTGCCCTGTCGGGCAGGCTGGACGGGGAAGGGTTCACGAGCCGGCGGGTCTACGAAGCCCTCGAACTCTGCCTGGAGTGCAAGGGCTGCAAGGGCGAGTGTCCCTCCAACGTCGACATGGCCAAGATGAAGTACGAATTCCTCGCCCACTACTACGAGAAGCACGGGCTGCCCCTGCGCAACCGCCTGTTCGGCCGCATCGAAACGCTCAACCGCCTCGGTTCCGCCTTTGCGCCGCTGAGCAACCGGATCGTGAACCATCCCTGGCATAAGCGGATCCTGGAACGGACGATCGGCGTGGACAGGAGGCGGTCCCTGCCGGAGTTTGCCGAAGTTACCTTCGAACAATGGTTCTATCAGCGCGGCCCCGGACGCGGCCCCGGACGCGCCGATGACCGTGATCGGCCTACGGTCGTCTTCTTCCCGGACACCTTCGTCAACTACAGCGAACCCCACATCGGCATGGCTGCCGTTGAGGTACTCGAAAGCGCCGGATACCGCGTGGTGCTGGCCGAACCCCGCGCCTGCTGCGGCAGGCCCCTGATCTCGAAGGGCATGCTGCGCCAGGCCCGGGCGGCCGCCGAATACAACATCGCACAGCTTGTCCGGTACGTGGACCGCGGATGGACCATCGTGGGCTGTGAACCCAGTTGCATCATGACGTTCAGGGACGACTACCGCGACATCGTGGACGACCCGAGGGCCGACCGGCTCGCAGAGGGCATGCTCATGATCGACGAGTTCCTGGCCCGGGAACACGGGGCCGGCCGCCTTTCGCTTCCGGTCCGGCCCACCGGCCGGTCGATCAGCCTGCACGGGCACTGCCAGCAGAAGGCCATCGCCGGCACGGATTCCACCGTGGCCGCCCTGGAACTGGTGCCCGGATACGAGGTCACGACGTTGAACACCGGGTGCTGCGGCATGGCCGGCAGCTTCGGCTACGAACGGGAGCACTACGACCTGTCCATGAAAATTGGCGAAGACCGGCTCTTCCCCGCTGTCCGCACCGCCGATGAGGGAACGGAATTCGCCGCGACGGGGACCTCCTGCCGGCACCAGATCGCCGACGGCACGGGAAGGACCGCCCTCCATCCCATCGAATTGATCAGAAATGCGCTCGACGACAGAAAAACACACGGCGACCGACGGAGCATCCAGCGTTGAACCGCGCCCCCTGTTTCTCCACTTTTTCCATCGTCGCACTGGACCCCGATACGGGAGATCTCGGCGTGGCGACACAGTCGAAGTATCTCGCCGTGGGATCCGTGGTCCCCTGGGCGCGGTTCAACGCCGGCGCCATCGCCACGCAGGCCTGGGCCAACGCGTCCTTCGGTCCCAGGGGGCTCGATCTGCTCGAACAGGACGTCGGCGCCATCGACACCCTCGAACGCCTGATCGAATCCGATGCCGGCCGGCAGTCCCGCCAGGTCGGCGTGGTGGATCTCGACGGCACAGCGGCGGCCTTCACGGGGGAGGAATGCCAGGAGTGGGCGGGGCACGTAACCGGTGCGGGCTACGTCTGCCTGGGCAATATCCTTGCTGGTGAAGAGGTGGTCGCTGCCATGGCGGAAACTTTCGAGGCACCCGGCGAAGAGGATTTCGCGGCGAAACTGCTCACCGCGCTCACGGCCGGCCAGGAAGCCGGCGGCGACCAGCGGGGCATGCAGTCGGCCGCCCTGCTCGTGGCAAGGGAAGGCGGGAGCTGCGGCAGTACCTCCGACTTCCTCGTGGACCTTCGGGTCGATGACCATGCCGATCCCATCGAGGAACTGAAGCGCCTGTACCTGCTCCATGGAAGGCTCAATCCATGAAGTCCGATATGCAGCGCGCCAAGCTCGTGCTGCTGACCGTGGTTCACTTCCTGGTGGACCTCTTCTCCTCCCTGCTGACGCCGATTCTTCCCGCGCTCGTTACGCGGCTGCAACTCTCCCTTACGCAGGCCGGACTGCTCGCCGGCCTTCCGGCCATGACCTCCTCCCTGGTCCAACCCCTGATGGGCATCCTGGGGGACCGGATGGAGAAACGCTATTTCATAATCCTCGGTCCGGTATTCTGCGCCGTCTTCATGTCCGCCGTGGGACTGGCGCCCTCCTTCCTCGTGCTGCTGCTGTTCATTGTCCTGGGAGGGTTCGGCACCGCCAGTTTCCACCCGCAGAGCGTGTCCATGGCCGGCGACGTCAGCGGTTCGAGACGCGGTTACGGCGTGTCGCTTTTCATCGTCGGCGGGACCGCCGGGCTGGCGGCAAGCCCCTTTGTCGTGCCCCGCATCGTGGAGCGCTTCGGTCTCGAAAGCCTGGTCTGGCTCGCGGTTCCCACGGTAATCGCCGTATTGGCCATGGCCCGGGTCATCCCCATCCGCAACGAAGACCGCAGGATAACCCGCCTGGCCGATGTGGGCGCTTCATTCCGGCCGAATCTGTGGCCCATGGTCAATCTCACGGTAGTGGGCATCATCAGGACGATCTCCGGGGTTGGTTTCGCCACCTTTTTCGTGTTGCTGCTCAAGGACCGGGGCCTTACCCTGCAGCAAGGGGGCGACCTGCTCTTCGTCTTCCAGGGCGGCGCGGTGATCGGCGGGTTCGTCGGCGGCTGGCTTTCGGACCGGTTGGGACGGAGCCGGGTGATCTGGTCCACGATCCTGTTTTCCACCCCCTTCCTGTTCGTTTCGCTCTACGATACCGGTCCGCTGCTTCCCGTCTGGCTTTTCCTGGCCGGCTTCATGAACATGGCGTCCAATTCCGTTTCCGTCGCCATGGCCCAGGAACTCGTCCCGGACAGCGCGGGAACGGCTTCCAGCTTCCCCATGGGCTTCAGCTGGGGTGCGGCGGGTGGCGCGCTGATCATCTTCGGCGGTATCGCGGACCGCGTCGGCGTAGTGGCGACGCTTGAAGTACTGGCATTGATCCCGCTGGCCGCCGTAGCGCTGGCCCTGATGCTGCCTCCGGACCGCGATTTCCGAAGGGCGGCAACCCCGGGTGCGCAAGGCGGCCGCGGCAGTAGAGGAAGTCACCTGATCCCTGCGGGTTGTGGTAGCAGGGGTCGTTGCAGTGAAATCGTATCCGGGGATGGCCGGCAGCACCCCGTGGTTTCAAGGAGAGCCTTCATGTCTGACCGTGTCATGCGCCTGACCGAATTATCAGCGCTGGACGAGGCCATCGCCTCGTCGACCAATCGTCCCGTGTTCGTCTACAAGCACAGTACGGTGTGCCCGGTGAGCGCCCGGGCCGCCGATCATTACCACGATTTCGCAAATGATTTCGCGGACGTGGACGCGGACGGGGAAGCGTCCACGCCGCCGCCGCTGTTCACCCAGGTCATGGTCATTGAGAACCGGGATCTCTCCAATGAGATCGAATCCCGCCTGGGTATCAGGCACGAGTCGCCGCAGTTGCTGCTGCTCCGGGACGGGAAGGTTGCCTGGCATGCTTCCCATTTTTCCATCACGGGCAAGGACATAAAGAACGCACTGGAGGACTGAGCCATGTCCAGACGGGCCGTCATCGTCGGCGCGGGAGTGATCGGCCTCAGCACGGCCTACCATCTGGCCCGCAAGTCGTACGGAAGCGTCACGGTCGTCGAGAAGGGACGCGTGGGAGACGGCGCCAGCAGCCGGGCCGCCGGGATCATTACCGGACTGCTTTGGTCGAAAACCGGCGTCCTGGCTCGCAAGATCAGCCTGACCCGGTTCAGGGAACTGTCCGGGGAACTGGATGGCTATCGGTACCAGGACGTGGGTTGCCTGAACCTGTTCGACGCGGCGAGCTGGCCGGAACGGGAGCGGCTGTTGCCCCTGTACGACCGCCTGGGTGTGGAATACACCATCATGGACCGGACCGAGATGGCCGCGGCATGGCCGGACCTGGCGCTGACCGGTGAGCCGGTCGGGCTTTTCGATCCCCTGGGCGGCTACAGCGAGCCGGATCACTACCTCCCGGCCCTGGCGGACGGTTGCCGCGCCCTGGGCGTGGAGATCAGGGAAGGATGCATAGTCTCCGACTTCATCGTGGATGGGGGACGCATGGCGGGTGTCGTCGCCGATGGAAGGCGCATCGAAGCCGATGCCGTGGTGAGTACCGTTCACGTATGGACCCTGAAGGTACTTGAAACCATCGGACTGCAGCTGCCCCTGAAGTCCTTCGTGCACCAGCGTTACGTAACGGCGCCGTTGCCCGCCCCGGTCCGGATTCCGGCGGTCAACGCCAATCCCTACGGTGGATATATCCGGCCACATTACGGACAGCGCTTGCTGGCGGGCATCGAGAACCCCGAAGCACCGGAGTTCCGTGTGCCCGGCCGCGATTTCCAGATGTCGACGATTGCCCCGCCGCCCGGACTCGGCGAGGCCGCGGGGGAAAACCTGCTTCCGCTCGTTCCAGGGGCGGGCCGTGCGGGCCGAACGGGCTTGACCGGACAGCCGGGAAGGGCCGGCCATACCGGCTGGGATATCGAGAAGGCGGGGCTGCTGTCCTTCTCCGCGGACGGCGAACCTGTGCTCGGACCCGTGGAGCGCTTCCCGGGGCTGTACGTGGGCGTCGCCTTCCATTCCGGTGGCTTCGCCTACAACCCGGCGGCCGGCGTATTGCTGGCGGGATATGTCGCAGACGGGCGACCCGAGATCGATATCGGGGACTTCTCGCCGAACCGGTTCGATCCCCGAGAGACCGAGGCCTACAACCGGACCCGAATCACCCACGAAGAATACAGCCTGCCCGGTCATTCCCGACGGCACTGAACGGAAAGCGCTCGACCATGGAGGCGAAATCGGAATTTCCCTTGGACGCCAGGCAGATCGACGCGTTCCGCCGCGCCCTGCTCGACTGGTACGGCGAGCACCAGCGGGACTTGCCATGGCGGAGGGCCGGTGACCCCTACGCGGTCTGGGTCTCGGAAATCATGCTCCAGCAGACGCGGGTAGACCAGGTACGACCCTACTACGACCGGTTCATGGAACTTTTCCCAACGGCAGCGCACCTCGGCACGGCCCCGCTCGAGGACGTCCTGAAGGCATGGGAAGGCATGGGGTACTATGCCAGGGCAAGGAACCTGCATCGCGCCGCCCGCCGGGTTGTCGAAGAACACGGCGGGCAGATACCCGAAGATCCCGCGCGGATCTCGGACCTGCCGGGCATCGGACCGTACACGGCTGCCGCCATATTGAGCATTGCCTTCGGGAAGGACTGTCCGGTCGTCGACGGCAATGTCGTTCGCGTACTGAGCCGCCTGTTCCTCCTGACCGGTAACCCGGCTTCCTCAGCGGCCAGAAAGAAAATAGACGGCCTTGCCGGACGACTCCTCGCCCGGGGCCGGGCGGGCGACTTCAACCAGGCCATGATGGAACTGGGCGCCACGATTTGCACGCCGCGCAAGCCCCGCTGCGGTGCATGTCCCGTGAACCCGTTCTGCGAAGCCCGCAAAACGCTGCCGGACCCTTCTGTGCTGCCGCGTAAACGGCCGCGCAAGCAACGGCCTCATCATCATGTCGCCGCTGGCATCGTAGGCCGGAACGACGAGGTGCTGATCGTCCGGCGGCCGACGGACGGACTGCTGGGCGGACTGTGGGAGTTTCCGGGTGGAATCGTCGGTAAAGGGGTCGTTGGGGAGGAGTTTCTGGCAGAAGAAATTAAGAACACGCTGGGGATCGGCATACGCGTCGATCGCGCCGTGGCCACCCTTAGACATGCCTTTACCCATTTCGAGATGACGTTGCAGGGTTACAGCTGTTCACACCTTGAAGGGGTAGCCCGCCATCGCGACGGAAACGAATGCCGATGGGTTCGGTTCGACGATCTCGGAAGTTTCGCTTTCCCCAGGGCTTACCAGCGCCTGATCGAAGCCGCGGCGGAGGTCCGTGAGGACCGTCAGCCTGCCGGTTCCACATAAACGCATGACGCGCGCGCCGGACGGGTACTGGCCCCATCCGGCGCGGTCTACTGCCTGGCACCACCGCCGTTTCAGCGCCGCTTCGCCGCGGGTTCGGGACGGGTGGCCGGTTTCCCGGCGACTCCGTTGTTTTCGACGGATTCGTCCTGGCCCGGAGGCGCGAATATCGCACGGACTTTCTTTTCGATCTCCCCGGCGAGATCCCGCTGTTCCCTGAGCAACTGCCGCACGTTCTCGCGGCCCTGCCCGAGCCTTTCGTCATTGTAGGAAAACCAGGTCCCGCTCTTTTCTATGATGCCGTTATTGACCCCGAGTTCGATCAGGTCGCTCTCTTTGGAGATCCCTTCCCCGTAGATGATATCGAACTGCGCCTCGCGAAAGGGCGCCGCCAGCTTGTTCTTCTTCACGGTACCCCGTACCTGGATGCCCGCCGAGGCGTCGTCCCCCTTGATGTTCCCGATCCTGCGTACCTCGATCCGGACCGAGGAATAGAACTTCAGGGCCAGCCCTCCGGTCGTCGTTTCCGGATTGCCGTACATTACCCCGATTTTCTGGCGGATCTGGTTGATGAAGACCAGGCAGGTCCTGGACCGGTTGATCACCGAGGTCAGCTTCCGCAGCGCCTGCGACATCAGGCGGGCCTGCAGGCCGACATGGGAATCACCCATTTCTCCTTCTATTTCGGCCCTCGGGACCAGCGCGGCGACCGAGTCGATGACGATCACGTCCACGCCGCCGCTGCGGACCAGGATCTCGGCCACGTCGAGGGCCTGCTCACCCGTATCCGGCTGATGGATGAGCAGTTTGTCCATGTCCACGCCGAGGGCCCGCGCATAGCGGATGTCCAGCGCGTGTTCCGCGTCGATGAAGGCGGCCATCCCGCCCAGTTTCTGCGCCTCGGCCACGATGTGCTTGGCCAGCGTGGTCTTGCCGGAGGACTCGTTTCCGTAGATCTCCACCACGCGCCCACGGGGCACGCCGCCGATGCCCAACGCCAGATCCAGGGTCAGGGACCCCGTTGGTATGGACTCGACGGACAGCTGGGGGTTCTCGTCTCCCATCCTGATGATGGATCCCTTCCCGAACTGCCGTTCTATCTGCGAGATGGCGCCGCTCAGCGCCTTCTCCCTTCCCGGATCGTTATCGTTCATGTCCGCGATCTCCCCTCGTTGATGCAAGTGAACGTTTTTTGGCATACCTGTCCAATATGCCAAACATTTGTGTAGTGTCAAGCGAATTTCGTTTGACTAAATGAAATGGTCGTAAACCGGGTGAGGAATCTTGGGAAAAAAGTATTCCCGAACGACCTGAAAGTAAAGTAATTTCGCGCCGATCCGGCCTGTCGCCATGCGCATGGAAAAAAACGGGAGAGAAAGGGCTTCGAAAGCCGTATATTGTGATTATATACCCCCGTTGCCACCGCTGGACCAGTCGACTAGAGCGGAGCGTGAAATGAGTGCCTTCAGGACGATAATCTGCCTCGGAGCGGCCGCCGTCTGCCTCCATTGGGCGTCATCGGGCTGTGCGGGTGCAGTTGCGACGAGAACCATAACCGACGACGCCGATAGCGCGAGCGTGAAAGCATCCGGTCTCGCCTTGATGAACGAAGGCGACTACGAAGGCGCCATCGCCTACTACCGCCGGGCGCTGGCCCTGGACCTGACGGACTCCGAGGCCTTCGGAAACCTGAGCGTGGCCTACTACTACCTGGGCAGATACGACGAGGCGTTGCGGGAAGCGCTGCAGTCCGTCGTTCTTTCGCCCGACGAAATCAACTGGCGGCTCAACCTGGGCGCGATCTATACCCGCAAGGGGAACCACGAAGGAGCGGCGAGAGCCTATGGCGCGGCCGTCGATATCGCCCGCGGCCTGCCGGAGGAAAACCGCTATCAACTCCGGAACGCCCTGATGGGCCTGGGCCGGTCCAGCGAACTGTCCGGTTCGTACGACCAGGCGCTGGACGCGTACGAGGAAGCGCTGGTCTTCGCACCCGATGACGTGGCCATGCTGACCGGGGTCGGCAACATATACTTCCGCCAGGGACGGCTGGACGAGGCCGAAGCGTCGTATCACCGGACGTTGGCACAGGATTCCACGCACGCCGTGGCCAGGTACAATATGGCGCTGGTCTACTCCAGGACGGGGAGATACGACGAGGCGTTCAGGTTACTGGCGGATAACCCCGTGTTGGACAGGCGGCTCGAGAGCGCACTGGAAGGCAGTACCGTAAGCGCCGTGGACCGGTCGAAGACCCAGAGCATCACGGCCTACCGCGCCAGGTTCGGGAGGATGGGCGGCCCTCCGTCTCCCGGCAGCCGGCAGGGACGCCGGACGCCGCCCTATGTGCATGTACGGGGGTTGACCTATTACGAACAGGGCGCTTACGTGGAGGCGAAGCAGGCTTTCGAGCAGGCCCTGGCCGAGGACCCCGGGCTTGCGGAGGCGCATCTTTACATCGGAAACATCTACGCACTTCAGGACCGCCACGCGGAGGCGGTCGACGCCTATGAAACGGCGATCGCCGTCGATGAGCAGTTCTTCGAAGCCTACAACAACCTGGGCACCATGTATGCCAACCTGGACCGGACCGAAGACGCCATGGACGCCTACGGGAAGGCGCTCGCGTTGAACGACCGTTTCTATGACGCCCGTACCAACCTCGGACTGCTGTACGCAGAGGCGGGCAGGCTGGACGAAGCGGTCGAGGAATTCAGGAAGGTCATCCGCGCCGAAGTTGGCATCGCCGAGGTCCACAACAACCTCGGCATCGTCTATCTAAGACAGGGGAAGAATGAAGAGGCCAGCGAACAGTTCAACCGGGCTATCGCGCTACGCGAGGATTTCCCGGAAGCCTACAATAACCTCGCACTCTCCTACAGCCGGGACGCCGTTGTGGATGACGTGATCGAGACCTGGCGCGGACTCGCGGCCCGATGGGCGGGCCGTGATCCCTCGGCCCGCGTGGGCTTCGACTGGATGCCGCTCCGGCGGGTGGCCGCCCGTTCCTCCGGCGTGGGCGGTGAAGCGCGTTCGGCGTACCGGGACGGGGTCGAAGCCGCCTACGGGTACGATCTTGAGTCCGCGCTTTCACACTTCCGGGCGTCCCTTGCGGCGCGGCCGGATTGGAACGCGGCGCGGCTGGCCGTGGCCGCCGTGTTGCTGGCCCAGGGGAAGTGGGAGGAGGCGGCGACAGCGGCCGAGAAAGCGATTGACCCGGGAACCGCGGATCCGCTGCCCAACGCCATCCTGGCCATCGCGAGGGTTTCCGGCGGCGATTTCGAGTCGGCGCTCGTAGCATGGGAGGGTGCGGTACGCCTGGCCGGCGAACAGGACGGTACCGCTCCGTTGGACGCGCTGACGGCGATGCGTACGAAGACCGAGGCCGCGGGACGGGTGTTGCACGCCCTGGACCAGGCCGTGGCACTGCGACCGCGGTTTACGACCGCGCATTTCAATATTGGCCTTGTCAATGATACGCTTCGTCGATACCATCAGGCCATTCGGAGCTACCGGGAAGTCGTCCGCCTCGCCCCGGAACTTGGCGCCGGGCATTTTCGCCTGGGTATCGCTTACTTCCGGATCGGCGATTTCGAGCAGGCTCGGGATGCACTGCGTGAGTACATTCGTCTCTCCGAGGACCCCATGCTGCTCCCCCAGGTGGAGACTTTTCTGAACAGATCGGGATAACCGGCGCCGCTGCATCCCGGGAAGCGCACGCTGCATGCAAATGACGGAAAAGACACTTGAACAGGTCGTCGGGGAAAGGCCGTTTCCCGAATACGCCGACTGGTGGCCGGTAGGCAGCGCGTTCACCGCGTTCATGTCCGATGCCATCGTCAGCGAGTGGAAAGCGCTGGACCCCGACAGCGGCACGCTGGACCCCGACAGCGGCACGCTGGACCCCGACAGCGGCACGCTGAACGAGGTCCGGGAAAGCGCCGAAAGGTACATCCGGACGGTCTACGGCAGGCCGTCCAGGCAGGGGTTGGTGGAAGCCTTCGTTCAACCGGACGGAGAAACGGCGTTGCAGTCGGGTGAATTCGACGCCCTTTCCTATGCATTCTACAGGTCGGCCTTCCGGCACATCGAAAGGCATCCGGAACGTTTCGATGAGGGCCTGGAACGGGAACGCCGGCTGTTTACCATCCGGGTGGGCAAGTTGTTCTTCGACCGCCTGAACCGCCACCTCACGCTGGACCTGCCCGACGGCCTGAACACGCCGGGCCAGCTCGAACGGTTGTCCGCCGCCATCGACCGCGTCGGCCGTTTCCTGCACGATCAGGGCTATCTCCGCAGTCATTTCGCCTTCCGATTCGACGTGGACGTCGAGCAGGGAGATACCCGAATCATCCAGCATGGCGATGAAGTCGTCTCCCGTCTGCAGAGTGGTCGGCTGGCCCACGCGCTGTACGAGATGGGCTATCCCGTCATACTGCCTTCCGCGGTCTACCTCTACCACACGATCGGGGAAGCGCAGCATCATTCTTCCCGGACCATCGAGAACCTGTTCGGCGAAGTGGGATACGACGCGAGGGAGACGGACGACTTCGATCCCATCGGATATCCTTCGGAATTGGTGGTGGAACTCTGGGAGATCCGCAGCCTGTGAAACCCGCAAGTCCCGCCACCCTGGTGGATGTCGACCGGTACCCGCTGGAGGACCTCGACAGCCGCGACGGCCAGGCATTCCTCGCATCCTGCCAATCCGGGCTAGAGGAACAATCCATCTGCGTACTCGAAGGATTTTTGAATCCGCGCACGGTGGCCGGCATGGTGCGGGAGACCAGCGCCTTGATCCCGCTTGGCTACTACTACGACCGGCCGCGCACCAGCTACGAGGGCAACGACTACGTCGACCGGACCTGGCCCGCCGGCCATCCCCGGACCATCGAGCATATCAACCGTTACCGGCAGGTCCTCAACTACCAGATCCCCAACGACAGTCTCGTGCGCAGCGTATTCCACTGGCCGGCCCTGACCGAATTCGTGCGAAGGATGTTCGGGTTCGATACCCTGTATACGAGCGCCTGTCCCCATCTCGCCCTGACCTTGCAGATCGCGCACGAGGGAGACAGCAACGGGTGGCACTTCGATTCCAATAACGGCAATATCACGCTGTTGATCCAGGCGCCCGATTCCGGCGGGGCATTCGAATACGTACCGGACCTCAGAGCGGACCACGACGAGCATTACGACGACGTGCGCGCCTTCTTCGAATCACCTGGAAAACGCGTTCGCCGCACGGACATCCGGCCGGGAACGCTGGTGCTGTTCAACGGCAAGTACGCCCTGCACCGGGTGTCACCGGTCGGTCCGACGAAACGGCCACGGATCATCGCGATCTTCAGCTACGACAAGCGTCCGGACCAGTTATTCTCCCGCGACTATATCGAGATGGTGCGCAGCTTCAGGCAGGATACGCCTACGGGCTGATCCCGCGTGCATCAAGCGTAACGCCTGTAGTGTCGCTCAAGACCGAAAACCTGGCATGGACTTCATAGAACCTTACGTGGTCGCCTTTTCCGATCTGGCCTGGTCCTACGTATTCTACCTGGTCATCGGCGGCGGAGCCCTCCTGCTGCTCTATAGCCGCTTCACGCCGTTCCGTTACGTGAAGCACGCCATCGATCTGGTACGCGGCAGGTACGACGATCCCGACGACCCCGGCGACGTCTCCCATTTCAAGGCGCTGGTCAGCGCCCTTTCCGCCACGATCGGCATGGGGAACATATCCGGCGTGGCCATCGCCATCACCACGGGAGGCCCCGGGGCGATCTTCTGGATGTGGTTCAGCGCGTTCGTCGGCATGGCGACCAAGTTCTTCACCTGCTCGCTGGCCGTCATGTACCGGGGAAGAGATACCGCGGGGCACATACAGGGCGGGCCGATGTACGTGATTTCGGAAGGATTGGGGGGCGCCTGGAAACCTCTGGCCGTCCTCTTCGCCGTCGCGGGCGTCATCGGCTGCCTCCCGCTCCTGCAGCCCAACCAACTGATACAGATCGTCCGGGATGTCGTGTTCGCGCCGTACCTTTCCTTCGAAACCGGCCACTTTCGATTCGATCTCGTCGCCGGGCTGATCCTGTCCGGTCTCGTGGCCACCGTGATTTTCGGCGGGATCACGCGAATTGCCGAAGTTGCCTCCCGCGCCGTTCCGGCCATGGTGGTCCTGTACATGGTCTCAACGCTTTGGATCATCCTGTACAATCTGGGCGATGTGCCCCGGTATCTGTCCCTCATCCTGACGGACGCCTTCACCGGTGCGGCGGTGGCGGGAGGGGTGGTCGGCACGACCATCGTCACCGGGGTCAGGCGCGCAGCCTTTTCCAACGAGGCCGGCATCGGCACGGAAGCGTTGGCCCACGGCGCCGCAAAGACCGGAGAGCCGGTCCGCGAGGGCCTGGTCGCCATGATGGGTCCGGTCATCGATACGATGATCGTCTGTACGTGCACGGCGCTCGTGATCCTCATGACGGGCGTCTGGCAGACGACTGCGGACAACGGGGTGACGCTGACCGCAAGCGCTTTCGATGCAGCCATACCCGGATACGGCGCGTACGTCCTCACCGTGTGCGTGTTCTTCTTCGCCGTTACCACCCTGTTGACCTACTCCTACTACGGCGCCAAGTGCCTGAGTTATCTGATTGGCGCCAGGTATGTGAAACTATACAACGCGGCCTACGTGGGTTTCGTCGTGGTCGCTTCCGTCGCCTCGATCGACGCGGTGATCAGCTTCGCCGATGGCCTGTTTGCCCTCATGGCGATACCGACCATGACTTCTACCCTGCGGCTCGCGCCCCAGGTAATGAACGCGTTCCGGAAATACAGCGCTTCCGGGTCGCCTGGGGGAACGCCGACCGGCCGGCCGTCGAGGGCATAACGATGGGATGCTGGAAAAGCGGCAGATTTGATAGATTCCGCCTGATTCCGCCCGACAGTCCGTTTATTAATAAACTAAACATTTTGTATTTACAACTTCACCAATTTACCACATATTGTAGTTACCGCCTTTCCATCACACCAAATCACCCACACAAATAGGAGGAGGAATTCTATCGATTCCACCATCTAATCGTAAGGAGATTCGCCATGAAACACCGCAAGTACCTTTCCTGGCTGGCCATTGGGCTGTTCGCCTTGGTTTCGACCGATGCCATGGCCCAGCAAGACCAGGAATTGGAAGGCGTCGATTTCGTCGCTGAAGAGGTAACCGTGACCGGTTCCCGTATCAGGGGCGAAGCCGCAGAATCCACCGCACCCGTTGTCATCCTCGCCAAGACCGAGATCCAGGAGAAGGGACTCGCGTCCATCGGCGACGTGCTCCAGACCCTCACCGTCCAATCCAACGCCATCAACACCCAGGCCAATAACGGCGGCGACGGCTCCACCCGGATCAGCCTCCGCGGACTGGGCGCCGGCCGCACCCTCGTACTGGTCAACGGCCGCCGTTTCGTGCCGGGCGGAACCGGGGCGAACTCGTCGGTCGACCTGAACTCCATTCCGGCTTCCGTCATTGAACGCATCGAGGTGCTCAAGGACGGCGCCTCGGCCGTATACGGTTCCGATGCCGTCGGCGGTGTCGTAAACGTGATTACGCGGTCCGACCTGGAAGGGGTGGAGTTCGAATACTACCAGGGCGTTGCGGGCGCGGGCGACGGTGACGTGATCGACGCCAGCCTGACCGCCGGTCTGCGAAGCGGCCGGGGCAGCATCCTGTTCTCCGCGGGGTACCACAACCGCAAGCCGGTCTGGACCGGCGATCGTGATTTCAGTAAAGCGGACAAGGCCTACGACTGGGAGGCGAACGACGGGACCTTCGCGACAAATGGCAGTTCGGCGACACCCCAGGGAACCATCATTGACCGGCTGGGGGCGGAAGGCAACGCGGCCTGGCAATCGATCGTGGAAAGGGCCGGAGGAGACGCCAGTGTTTACTACAACGCTCCGTCGGGCGGATGGCGACCCATGAATTTCGGCGGTAACTCGGACGATGGCTCCGGCGACCTGTACAATTACCAGCCCGCGAATTACCTGTATACGCCTCAGACACGGTATTCCGCGTTCCTCAGCGGGAATTACCTGTTCAACGACATCCTGACCGGTTTCTTCGAGGTGTCCTATACCAACCGGCAGTCGGACCAGAAGCTGGCGCCGACGCCGCTTTTTATCTTTTTCGAAGATGATGTCTCGGTGTCGGCCGAGAACCAGTACAACGAATACGGACGTGACTTTCTCGACGTGCGCCGGCGTTTCGTCGAGGCGAGCAACCGCAACTTCCTGCAGGACCTGGACACCTACCGGATCGTCCTGGGTATGGAACACGAGTTTCAGGGATTTATCGGAGATCTGGCCTTCTCCTACGGCCGCACCAGCGGAACCAACGTCAACGAGGGCCGGTTCATCCTGAGCAATGTAAGGAGGGCGCTCGGACCCGATTCGGAATGTGTGGCGCCCTGCGTACCCCTGGACCTGCTGCACGGCCCGGGTACGATTACCGAAGATATGCTTGATTACATCTCGTATACCGGAATCGCAAGGGGATATACGACGCAGAGAATCCTTCAGTACAACCTGACCGGTGACCTGTACGATTTGCCGGCTGGACCCCTTGCCGTGGCCGTAGGCGCTTCGTCCCGGTGGGAAGCGGGCGGCTCCATACCCGATCCCATCACCGCCACGGGCAATACCACGGGCAACAAGGAAGAAGCGACCGAGGGCGACTACTCGGTCCGCGCGGTCTACGCCGAGACCAGCATTCCGGTTTACCAGAACGATATGGGCGGCCTGAACGTTACGGCCGCGGGTCGGTTGTTCAACTACGATACTTTCGGGTCGGATTTCACATACGAAGCGGGCGCCCGTCTCGAGCTGCCTCGAGGCCTGGCCTTCCGGTCGACCTATTCGAAGGCCTTCCGTGCGCCGAGTATCGCCGAGATGTTCCTGGGCCAGAGCGACAGCTTCCCACTGGTCAGCGATCCATGCAGCGTCGTGGACGAGGCCGGCAATCCACGCAACCTGACCTCGCAACAGATGCGCAACTGCTCGTCTGCGGGGGTCCCGTCGGATTACGAAGACACCAGGGCGCAGCTCAGGGCCAGGATCGGCGGTTCCACCGATCTCGAGCCGGAGCGGGCCAACACGATGACGGCCGGCCTGGTGTACCAGCCCGAATTCATCGATAACCTCGATATCGCCGTCAGTTACTACGCCACTAAGATTGAGGATGAAATCGGTGCGCTCGGCGCGGGCCTGATCCTGAGCAATTGCTACTCCCAGGACAGCCCGTCGGACTGCGACAAGGTCCAGCGTGACCAAAACGGTGTGATCAGAAACATCTTCTCGACCGCCACCAACATCGGCGAGACGGAAACCAACGGGCTGGATATCGAACTGAATTACATCGACGACACGCCCCTCGGCCTGCTCTCGGCGCGGCTGGAGTCCAATTACCTCTTTGCCTACGACGTGATGCTGCCCGTAGCGGGTGGCTTCGAACTGGTTCAGGGCAGGGGTTATTACGACCTGGGCGTGTTTCCGAACTGGCAGCACAACGCCAATGTCGGCCTGAAGTGGGGCCGGGCATCGGCGGGTGTGAACTGGCAGTACACCGGCGGTTTCCAGGAGTGCGAGGACGATGACTGCAAGGGCCTGTATCGCGACGATGTAGGTACGAACCCGGCGGTACGGGACGTGGATTCACATCATCTCTTCGGCATCCAGGGGTCCTACCGACTGTTCACCGGAGCCGGCGGTTCCGTGATCACGGTAGGTGTCAACAACGTGTTCGACACCCCGCCCGCGGTGATCTTCAACGGATTCCTGGGCACGTCAGACGCGTCGTCGTACGACTTCCTGGGCAGGTACCTGTACATCAGGTTGTCCCACTTCCTGTAGGCTGTACTTTTTGAAGACGGAGGGCGGGTCCCGGTATTGATCGACGGACGAACACGAACATGGCTGTTGGCGGCGTGCTTATTTGCGGCGCCCACCAGTACCGGGATCCTCGCCCAGGACGCGGTCGAGTCGGACTCTCTTCAGATCGACTACGTCTTCGACGAAGTGACGGTGACCGGGTCCAGGATCCGGGGCGAGGCGGAAGGCTCGACGGCCCCGGTGGTCATCCTCGCCCGTGAGGAGATCCGCGCCAGGGGGCTCGCTTCCGTGGGGGACGTCCTCCAGTCGCTCACGGTCCAATCCAACGCCACCAACACCCAGGCGAACTACCAGGGCGACGGGGCCACCCGCATCAGCCTCCGCGGCCTCGGCGCCCACCGAACGCTGGTCCTGGTCAATGGCCGCAGGTTCGTGCCCGGCGGCCTCGGCGCGGACGCCGCGGTCGATCTCAACGCCCTGCCATCCACCGTAATCGAACGGATTGAAGTGCTCAAGGACGGCGCTTCCGCGGTATACGGTTCCGACGCCGTGGGCGGGGTCGTCAACGTCATCACGCGGTCGGACCTGGATGGCGTGGAATTCGAAGCCTACCAGGGCGTATCGGGCACAGGGGACGGCGCGGCCATAGACCTTGCTTTTTCGGCGGGGCTTGAAAGAGACCGGGGCAATATCCTGTTCTCCGCCGGATACCACGACCAGCGGCCGGTCTGGACCTACGAACGTAGTTTCAGCGAGTCAGACAAAAGCTACGACTGGGGAAGGAACGACGGGTCCTTCACGACGAGCGGCAGCTCGGCGACACCGGAAGGCCATATCGTCGATCGGTCCGGTGCGACGGGGAACGACGCCTGGAAGGCCGTCAACGCGGCGGCGGGCGACGAGGCCGGCGACTACTTTCTCGATCCGTCCACGGGGTGGCGGCCCTTCAATTACGCGGGGAATTCGCTGGACGGTACCGGCGACCTCTATAACTACCAGCCCGAAAACTACATCTTCACGCCCCAAAAACGGTATACCACGTTCCTCGGCGGCACGCACCGGCTGAGCGACCGGCTGCGGCCGTTCTTCGAGGTGGTGTATACCAACCGGCAGTCCGAACAGAAGCTCGCGCCGACTCCGCTCTTCACCATCGAAGAAGACACGCCGGTCTCGGCGGGCAACCGGTATAATGCGTTCGGGCGGGACTTCGTGGACGTGCGGCGACGCTTCGTGGAGGCAGGCAACCGGATCTTCAACCAGGACCTCAGCACCTTTCGAATCGTACTGGGCCTCAGGAGCCGCCTCGCAAGCTTCGACTCGGACGTCTTCTATGCCTTCGGGCGCACATCCGGAACCACGGTCAACCGGGGCCGGTTCATCCGGAGCAACCTCACGAGGGCGCTGGGTCCGGACGAGGCATGCACGGGGAGCTGCGTCCCCCTCGATATCCTGCACGGCGCCGGAACGATCACGCCAGAGATGCTGGCCTACATCCAGTACACCGGCGTTGCCCGGGGCTACACGCAGCAGAAGATCCTGCAGTGGAACCTGACGGGCGACCTGTTGGAACTCACGCACGGACCGCTGTCCGTGGCCGCGGGTGTGTCGTCGCGCTGGGAGTCCGGCGCCTATACGCCCGACCCCATTACGGCTTCGGGTAACACGACGGGGTTTCGAACCGAAGCGACCGAAGGAGGCTTTTCCGTACGCGCCCTGTACGGCGAGACCCGGTTGCCGGTTTACCACGGGAACGGCATCGGGTTCCACCTGAACGCGGCGGGAAGAGTGTTTCAGTACGACACTTTCGGTGCCGGAATGACCTATGAATCCGGGGCCAGCCTGGAACTGCCCCGGGGCCTGACGCTGCGGGCCACCTACTCCAACGCCTTCCGGGCCCCCGGCATCGCCGAGATGTTCCTCGGTGCGAACGACGTGTTTCCCCTGGTGAGCGATCCCTGCAGCGTAGTGGACGAAGCGGGCAACCCCCGGGAACTTACCTCGCAGCAGCAGCGGAACTGTGCCGCCGCGGGCATCCCGTCCGGGTTGAGGGACACCCGCGCCCAGCTGCGGGCACGGGAGGGCGGGTCGACCGACCTCGAACCGGAGCGCGCGGGGATGATCACGGCAGGCATGCGCTATCGCCCCGGTTTCGCACCGGACCTCCAGCTCGACCTGAACTACTATCGGAACCGTATAGAGGACGAGATCGGATCCCTCCCCGCGGGCGTCATCCTGAGCAATTGCTACTCCCAGGACAACCCCACCAGTTGCGGCCAGATCGTGCGGGACGCCGATACGAAGCTGATCTCCCACATCGTGCAGACCAATACCAACGTCGGCGAGACCGAAACGGCCGGGTTGGACCTGGAGGCCGCATACAACGGCAACACCCCCCTGGGTATCCTGTCGGCGCGGCTGGAGGCCAACCTGCTGTTCCGGTATGACCAGTTCATTCCCGCGGCCGGCGGCACGGAAGTGATCAAGGCCAGGGGATACTACGACGTGGGCGTGTTTCCCAGGTGGCGCCACAGCGCCGCGCTGGACCTCAAGTGGCGGCGCGCCTCGGCGGGACTTACGTGGGAATACGTCGGTGGTTTCGTGGAGTGCGAGGACAACGACTGCAAGGGCCTGTATCGGGCTGACGTCGTCGAGACGCCGGCCTACCGGGACGTGGCGTCCAACAGCGTGCTCGGCCTTCGTGGAACGTACCGGCTGTTTACCGGGGCGGGCGGTACCGTGCTGACCCTGGGGATGAACAACGTCTTCGACCAGCCGCCCGCTGTGATCTTCAACGGGCTGCTGGGGACCTCGGATTTCTCCACCTACGATTACATGGGCCGGTACCTGTACCTGCGGGTGTCGCACTACTTGTGAGCGGCGGGCATGCTGACCGGATTCAGCTTCCGGCCGGTCTGATTCCCAGAATTTCAGTTCTTCTTGTCATCATCTGAACGGTCTGGGTCCGTAGCATCCTCTCCGCCGGTCTCGTCCGATCCGCTGGAGTCGTCCCCGCTGGTCTCGTCCATTTCCCCTGACTCGTCCGATCCGCTGGAGTGCTCCCCACTGGTCTCGTGCCCGCTGGTTTCGTCCGATTCCGCTTCTTTCTGATCTGTCGCGTCACTACTCGCTGGATCACCATCGACTCTACGGCCGCCCTGGTCCGGCTTATCAGCACCATCCTCGTCAGCCTTGTCCTCCGGCTCTTCGGAATACCCCATCTCTACATCGTAGTCGTAGATGAACTCATCGTCATCGGGCCAGTAGCCTCGACCGGTGCGCTGCTCGCCGGCCGGGGTCGACGAATCCCGGGGAAGGGTCGGGGTATCGGGTTCGCCGGTGGTCAGCGCGGGCCGCTCCCCGTCGTCTTCACCGCCGCCGCCTTCTCCACCACCGTCACCGTCGTCATCCCCCTCTTCCTCTTCTTCGGCCTCTTCGGCTTTCCTGCGGCTGCGGCCGATCAGCGCGGCGATCCCCATGCTGATGAAATACAGCACCACCAGCGGGATCGCCACGAGGGTCTGCGTGTAGGGATCGCCCGTGGGCGTGATGACGGCCGCGGCGATGAAGATGACGACCAGGGCGATGCGCCACACCCGTTTGAGCACGCCGGCGTTCAGGATGCGTAGCCAGGTCAGAAAGGCCACCACGGCCGGCATCTGGAACACGACGCCCATGATGAGTACCATCTTGTTTACGAGTCCGATATAGAACCCGATGTCCCACTGGGGCTTGATGTCCGGCACATGGAGCTGCACGAAAAACCGGACCATGACCGGGATCAGGACGTAGAAAGCGAAGGCCGCACCGACGAGGAACAGCACGCAGCAGAAGAAGATGACGAGGGGGACGTACTTCTTCTCCTTGTCGAGCAGGCCGGGGGATATGAATGTCCAGAGCTGGTAGAGTACGTAGGGTAGTACAAGGGCGAATCCCAGCAGCAGCGAGATGTTCACCCTGGCCGTGAACATGCCGGCCGGCCGGATGGCCTGGATCTCGATCTCGGTCTTGAGGTTTTCCTGGAAGGTAGGCGAGAGCAGGAAATTGATGATGTAGTCGGCAAAGGTGAAGCAGAGGACCATGCCGACCAGGATGGCGAGGACGGACTTCAGTATGGCCCTGCGAAGCTCTTCGAGATGTTCCAGGAAGGACATCTCGCCGCTGCGGCCTTTCGCTGGGGACATGACTGTTCCTCTCGCCGGTAGGTACTTCCGAACAACGGGCGGTAAGTAAGCCCGGACCGTGGTTGCTGTCAAGCAAATCCCCCGTGTCCTCCGCCTCCAATGGCCTTGACGAAGACGGGTTCCAAACTTAGTTTAGTCGAGTCGTTTCAGAGGATTCCGCAGGGGTTGCAGCGGGTTGCGGGCCATGGGTTCCGACAGGTCGAGGCCTGCCGCCGGGAGCCGTCGAAGCATGGACGTCAACGGGTTGGTTAGAGGCGTCATTCTGACCGCGGATCGCGATGCGGCCGGGCCTGCCAAATGGGATGGCTGCCCGGATCTGCTTCTTCCTCTGGCCAACAAGCCGCTTGTCGAATGGATGCTGTCGGAATACGCACGGACCGGCGTTCGGGAAACGCTGATCGCGGCCGGCCGGGACACCGGGGAGATCGCGGCGTTGTGCGGAAACGGGGCGCGATGGGGCATGTCCCTGGCCTACCTGGACGCGCGGGACGCTCGAAATGCGCGGGACGCGCGGGACGCACGGGATGCGCGGGATGCAACGGACGGACAACGCCAGTGTCAGCTTGTCAGGGAAGTGGCGGCGTTTGCGAAAGATGCGCCGTTTCTGGTATCAACCGGTCCACTGCTGCTCGAATCAGAGGGTTACGCGCAACTGGTTCAGTCATACCGTGAGCACCGCCCATGCGGGATCCGTGCGGGGCGAAGTACCGGGCAAGCCTCCGGTCCTTCGCGCGATGCAGATGAGCATACCCGTATCTATTTGATGTCACCCCGGACCTGCGTAGTCCTGGTAGAATTAAGCACCCATGACCATACACTGAATGGCCTGTTTGACGCGGCGCTCGATGATCTCGCCGGCCGCGGCGAAACCGTGCTGGATCTGGACGCCTTCCATCCGCCATTCGACGTGACATCGCCCGAGACGTACCTGGCATCGAATGAACGGATGCTCGCATCGAATCCGGAAAGCACGAGGTCGGCACTGCCGGAGATCATGGACGACAACTTCTCTTCTCCGAATCTCGTGATGCGACCGCCGGTGATCGTCGACGACACGGCCGAACTCGAACGATGCCGCATCGGCCCCGGCGTCAGTATCGGCCCCGGCGTTCGCATCGGACACGGCGCGGCCATTGAACACAGCGTGATCTTGGCGGGCGCCGATGTCGGCGACGGCGCATCGATCTCCTATGCGGTCATCGACAGAGACGCCGGCATCGAGAACCGGGCCATCCTGCATGGAAGAGCGGACCGCGTGATCGTCGTCCGGTCCGATTAGATCCACACGCCTGTTCCGGGCCCGCATCACGGGCTGCCCGCGCTATGGTCCGGAACCCGGCGAGCGCGTACTCACTCTGCAGTCACAACCACGATCCTCAAGCAACCATGTCCCATCTTACCATAGGCACGGCCGGCCACGTCGACCACGGCAAGAGCGCCCTGGTGGAAGCACTGACCGGCGTTCATCCCGACCGCCTCAAAGAGGAACGGGACCGGGGGATGACGATCGATCTCGGTTTCGCCTTCATGCCCCTGGGCGACGGGCGGGAAGTCCCCATCGTCGACGTCCCGGGCCACGAGCGGTTTCTCAAGACCATGGTCGCCGGGGTAAGCGGCATTCACCTCGTTCTCTTCGTAGTGGCCGCCGACGAGGGCGTCATGCCCCAGACCGTCGAACACCTGGGTACGGTGAAGTACATGGGGGTCGACGCGGGCATAATCGTCCTGACGAAATGCGACCTGGTCGACGAAGAGTGGCTGATGCTCGTGGAGGACGACGTGAAATCACTCGTGACCGGCTCGTTCCTGGAGGACGCGCCGGTCGTCCGGGTCTCATCGGTTACCGGCGAGGGGATCGACCGGCTGAAGGAGATCATCGAAGACCGGCTGGAGGGACTGTCGATCGAAGACGACGCAGGATACTTCCGCATGCCCGTGGACCGGGTGTTCAGCATGAAGGGCTTCGGAACGGTCATTGCCGGTACCGTCCTATCGGGAAGCCTGTCGCGGGATGCGGACGCGGAACTGCTCCCGGCCGGGACGCCGTTGAGGATCCGGGGCATGCAGACCCACAACGACTCCGTGGACCGCGCCGTCAAAGGACAGCGGGTCGCGCTGAACGTCTCGAATATCAAGACGGCCGACATCCAGCGGGGCGATGAGCTGGGCGCGCCAGGTTACCTGCTCCCGACCATGATGACCGATGCCACAATGCAGTGCCTGGAGTCTCTGGAAGAGCCGCTGAAGAACCGGCAGCGCGTTCGCCTGCACAAGGGCACGAGCGAGACCATCGGCAGGCTGATCCTGCTCGATCGGGAGGAACTCGCACCGGGCGAGACGGGTTACGTGCAGCTTCGCCTGGAGAAACCCATCGTGGCCGAACGCAACGAGCGCTTTATCATCCGCGGGTTTTCATCCATGCGGCTGCTCGGCGGCGGCCGTTTCGTGGAGGTCTATCCCCAGAAGAATCGCCGGTTCCGCCGGCCCGTGCTGGACTACCTGGAAGCGGTGACCGGCGCGGAGCCGGATGTCCTGATCGAACGGGTCATGGGTCACGCGCACGGCGCACAGCGGCTCAAGTCCATGGAGGACCTCGTTCGATCCACGAACCTGAATGCCGAAGTGCTGAATCAGGGCCTGACACGGCTGGTGGAAAAGGGCGAACTAATCCGGTTCCCGGACCACCGGTTTCTCCATCGGGGGGGATACGCGGGACTGAAAGACGAACTGGTCAAATTGCTCGAAAAGATGCACCGCACCCAACGGCTGAAGGAAACGCTGCCCAAGGGCGCCCCGAGGCTGCAGCTTTCCTGGGAACCTTCCGATGCCGTCTATGACGGGCTGCTCCACGACCTCGACGCGGAAGGCCGGATCGAGCTGTCCGGCCGGTCGGTCCGGCTGGCCACCCACACCGTCAAGCTGAACGCCCGGGAGAAACGCATACTCGAGGCGTTCGAGGAACTGGGCGCGGCCGAACCTCCCGCGGTATTCAACATGCACGATCTGCCGCAGGTCTTGGAAGATCGGTCGATGTTCGCGAAGGATTTACAGGTTGATCTGGAAGCGGATGCGGATATGATTAGAAGCATGGCCGGGTATGCCCAGGATCAGGAGATTTTCGTCGAGTTCGCGGACCGGCAGATCATGCATCGCCGGGCGCTCGAGTCGGTCAGGCATCGTCTGGTGGCCTACCTGAACTCCCACGGCACCGTGCGCGCGTCCGAGTTCCGCGGTCACCTGGGCATCTCCCGGGCACACGCCACCGCGTTGCTGGACTATTATTGCGATCTGGGCGTCACCAACCGGGAATCCGGCACCCACAGGCTGGCGGAAGGGGACTGAAAGACGTACGCAGAAGCAGCATGCAGGGGAGTGTATGGGTTGCTGGTGCGCCTCACGGACTTCAAATCCGATGGCGGGCCCTAAACAGGTCCGTGGTGGGTTCGATTCCCACACGCTCCCCCCAGGATACCGCATCACGATTGACGGTTGAATACCGAACCTCCGCCGCCTACTCCTCCCTCGCTTAACTCACCGCAGCTTCTCCTCCTTTTTAGGTATCTATCGCGAACCGGGACGCTCGTGTCAACGGCCTTCCCAGTGTTATTAACGGTGGTCTTTGATGGCAAAAACAATCGGAGATGCGGAAAGATTGTGAATAAAACTTAAAGATTTGTGAATTTAATATGATGATCTATTCATATCGTGTAAATTCAATGTGATCATCTATCCGGTCAGGATCAGGATGGTCAAATTCGGCGGGCCGCACGCGATGCCGGTTCAGCCGGTCGGGAGTGCGTCTTCGGAGATCGTGCATACAGAGGAGCAGTTCCATGCCGAACGCTGACAGGTTAAAGGAAAGCAACAGGAAGCTGGAGGAGCAGCTCACCAAACTGAGCGAGGCCAGCCTGCGCATCAGCGAAAGCCTTGACGTCAACACGGTCCTGCAGGAGGTCGTCTCGGGAGCCTGTGCGCTGACCGGTGCAAGAATGGGCGGAATCACTATGATTGACGAGTCGGGACAGTTACTGGACTTCGTCGCCCATGGCCTGAGCGCAAGGGAGCATCGGGAGGTTCAGAACCTGCCTGACGGACCGGAAATCTGGGAGTACCTGAAAGGCGTTACGCAGCCGCTCCGGTTAAAGAACATGTCGGCACACTTCAAGGCGCTCGGTCTCGCCATTCATCCGGTGATGGATCATGGACTCCTGGGCGTGCCGATTCGGCACCAGGGTACCCAGGTAGGATTCTTCTACCTACTCGACAAGGAATCCGGGCAGCAGTTCACCGCGGAAGACGAGCGGATCATTTCAATGTTCATTTCCCAGGCCGGCGCAGCGATCGCAAACGCCAAGAAACACCGTGATGAACAACAGGCCCGGGCGGACCTGGAGGCGCTGATCGACACATCACCCGTCGGTGTCGCGGTGTTCGACGCGCGGACCGGGAAGGCCGTGTCGTTCAACCAGGAGTCGCGCCGCATCGTGGGAGACCTGCAGACACCGGGCATGTCGATTGTGGATCTGCTCGACGAGATCAACGTGAAGCGTGCGGACGGGCGTGAAATAGAACTGGAGGAATACACGCTGGTACGGCTGCTGCGCGAGGCGACAACCGTTCGCGCCGAGGAAATCGTACTCGAAGTCCCCGATGGCAGAAAAGTCACGACGCTGATTAACGCCACGCCCATCGTATCGGAGCAGGGCGAGGTTCAGTCGGTCGTGGTCACCATGCAGGATATGACGCCGCTGGAAGACGTGGAACGCCAACGGGCCGAGTTCCTGAGCACGGTGAGTCACGAAATGAGGGCTCCGCTTGCCTCCATCAAGGGTTGCGCGGCCACAGCCCTCGGAAACGCTTCCGTACTTCAGCCCGCGGTATCTCAACAGTTTTTTAGAATCATCGACGCGCAGGTCGACAACCTGAGCGAGTTGATCGGCAATCTGATGGACGCGGCGCAGATCGAGACGGGTTCGCTCTCAGTATCTCCCGAACCGGCGAACCTGGCGGTAATCGTGGACCAGGCCAGAAGCGCGTTCCTCAGCGGTGAGCATCGCCAGACCGTCCAGATCGACCTGCCGCCGGATCTTCCGAGAGTGCGGGCGGACCAGCAGCGGGTCGTACAGGTGCTGTGCAATCTCCTGTCCAATGCCGCGCGTCACTCGCCCGACTCGTCCACCATTACCGTGAAGGCCGAGTTGAAGGACTACCAGGTGGAGGTGTCGGTAGTTGACGAAGGCCGGGGCATTCCGGCGGATCGGCTCCCTCACCTGTTCAGGAAGTATGCCCGGAGCGGCCGCGACGAAGCGGGATTGGGATCGGGCCTGGGCCTGTCCATCTGCAAGGGCCTGGTGGAAGCCCATGGCGGGCGCATCTGGGCCGAGAGCGAGGGGATGGGGCTCGGAACGCGGTTTATTTTCACGGTACCCGTGGTCGAAGAAGTCCCGGCGAGTGCCGCGGTCGCACCGGACGGCAGGCTTGCCGGCGTCTCACCCCCCGGTGGTCAACAACCGAGCATTCTCGTCGTGGATGACGACCCGCAGGCTTTGGGATACATCAGGGGTATCCTGGTGAACGCGGGTTACAGTCCGATTCTGACCGGAGAGCCCGAACAGGTCGAAAACCTGGTGAACGACCGGCAGCCGGATCTAGTCCTGCTCGACCTGCTGTTGCCCGGTACCGACGGTATCGAATTGATGCAGAACGTGACAGCGCTGTCGGAGCGTCCGGTGATCTTCCTGTCGGCATACGGCAGGGACGAGACAATCGCCAAGGCGCTGGAGATCGGTGCGGCGGATTACGTGGTAAAGCCGTTCTCGCCGACGGAACTGATCGCGCGGATTCAAGCCGCGCTGCGCAAGAACGCCGGACCGCCCGTCCCATTCCAGGTGGACGACCTGGTCATCGATTACGATGAACGAAGGGTGGTCCTGGAGGGCAGGCCGTTGACCCTGACGGCCACCGAGTACGACTTGATCCGTGTTCTTTCGACCCATGCCGGCAAGGTGGTCAGCTACGACCAGCTCCTGAGGAACGTCTGGCAGTCTAGGAATTCGGGAGACCTGAGGGTTGTGCGGTCCATCGTCAAGAACCTCAGGCGCAAACTGGGCGACGAGGCAGGTAACCCCAGGTACATCTTCACGGAATCCCGCGTCGGTTACCGGATGGCCAAACCCGCGCAGGCAAAAAACAAGGACTAACCCTTGACCCAGCAGCCCGGTCAACCGCAGGCGCGATCAGCCCAACCGGAAACGCAGCCGGGCATGCCCATGGAAATCCTGGGCATGTACCTCTTCATCGCCAGCGAACTCATCATCTTCATCACGCTGCTGTTCATCCTGTTCTGGCTGCGGTCCGGTCTCGTGGCGGAATGGCCCCCACCCGACCAGCCTCGCCTGCCCATCGGGATCACGGGCATAAACACCGTGTTTCTGCTGGTGAGCGGCTACTCCATGCACCGGGCGTACCGGGCCGTTAAACAGAATGCGTCCCGCCAGCTGACGCGTTGGCTGATGGTCACGTGCGTGCTGGGCGTCGTCTTCCTCACGGTCCAGGGGTTCGAATGGATCCGGCTGATTCAATTCGGGTTGAGCATGACCTCGAGCCTGTACGGCGCCATGTTCTACACGATCATCGGGCTGCATGCCGTCCACGTGCTCGTAACCGTCCTTGTGCTGCTCTACCTCTGGGTCCGGTCCTCCGCCGGCGCATACACCGCGGAAAAGCACACCGGCGTGGTGCTGGGCTACATGTTCTGGCTCTTCGTCGTCCTCATCTGGCCCATCCTCTACGTACTGGTCTACCTGGTTTGAAGCATCGAACCTGAACGAGGATCTGACCGGTCGACCTCGAGCGTCACGCTAACGGCCCAGGGTCGTCAAAATCCCTTCGACGTTCCCAAGCCGACCATTCATGTCGTGTATTTCTTTTCTTACGTCATGTATATCGTTTCTAACGTCACTAATCTCATTTCTGACACCCGCTACTTCCATTCGAACGGAACAAATTTCATCCTTTAGTTCTATACGAACTTCTTTCAACTCGTTCTTCAACTCGTTTCGCAGCTCTTCTCTTCCGTTCTTCGCTTCCCGCCAGAAGAAGACAAAAGCACTCAACAAGACGGCCGGTGTGATGACCAGTTGTGCGACTTCCATAGGCGCCTCCCATTTAACCCCGCCTGCGTGTATTGATCCACCCCATTGGTTGTTGTCTTCGGCAGTCCACCTGACGGGCTCTGCAATCCGCCTGGTGTGTGGAATGCCCTTTACTAAAGGAAGAGTAGAAACAGTGCGCTGCGGCCTCGAACTTAAATTCAACTCCGTCACCCGAAGTCAGAAGTCCGCAATGGTAGTCAGGTAGTCGTAGCTCTGGCGGGCGGCGTCCTCGGGTTCCATGAGTTCGGCAAAGGCCTGGTGCACGGTGACGTAGCCTTCGTATCCGATCTCTTCGAGCGTCCGCATGATGATGGGAAAGTCGATCCCGCCCGTTTCCTGGAGGGGCACCGGATCGTGGGGCGCGGGGCCCCGTACCCAGGTGTTCAGGGTCATGGATCCGCTGGGGTTCAGCCGGTGATTCTGCAGATAGACGTTGAAGAGCCACGGCTCGAACCGCTTGATCGTCTCTGGCCCGTAGTCCTGGCCGCACAGGTCGAGATTGGCCGGTTCATAGATGATGCCGAAGTTCTCTCGCCCCACCTGCTCCAGCACGGAGACGGACTCCTCCACGGTCTCGAACAGGCTGCGGGTGTGGGACTGGTGGGCCAGCCTGATGTCCCGTTCCTCCGCCTCATCCGAGGCCCACCGCGCCCAGGCGATGTCTTCCTCCGTCTTCATGCCGATCCGGATCAGGTCGGCGTCCAGCAATTCGGCCAGGTCCAGGTAGGGCGTGATGTTCCGGAGGGCGTCCGGGGCGTGTTCGTCGTTCGCGGGTATGGGGATGTCTCCCGTGATCATGGAAACGGGCAGACCCCGATCGTCGAGTACCTTCCGAACCGCGGTGATCTGCTCCAACGGCGACTTTATGCCTGCCTGGGACGCCCGCATGCACATGGCGGAATATCCGATCTCCCGCGCCAGGTCGGCCAGGTGTTCCATGGATCGGTTGGCTTTTTCCTTGTTCAAGACGGATTCGGCGACCCGTACGGACAACGAGAGTTCCATAATCAAGAACCTCCGCTAGTTGAAGGGTGACGTGGCGAAACCCGCGGCTTAACGCAACTGTACTTCGGAACCGCCCGGCAATTCGTGGCCTGCACAGGACAGCACCTGGGCGGTGAAACGATACGTGAGGCCCCAGAGCACGGGACCATTGCCATCGAGGAGGTCGATGGCGCATACTTCCCTTGCTCCCCATTCGCCCGTGACCGTGGTCGTAACGTACCGGTTTTCATCCATCAGATCGGAAAGCGGGAGCCAGAATGCGTTCCGGATCTCGTGGTTGAGGGTCAGATCGGACCCGTTCGCCAGGTAGAACACGAAGCCGGCGACGTGCACCTTGCTAAGGTGGGTGGCCTGGTCGTCGAGGCGGCAGACGAAATCCGCACGCTCGAGATCGATGGCCGTTTCTTCCCGCGTTTCCCGGATGGCCGTGTGCCGCGGACTTTCATCGGAAGCATCGATCTTCCCGCCGGGAAAGCCGATATGGCCGGACCAGGGATCGCCCTCGCGTTGCGCACGCTGGAGGAAGAGCAATTCCACTTCCCCGACCGCTCCGCGGAGAAGGACCACGACGGCCGCCGTAAGCGCACCGGCATCGGGATCGAGCAGCCTGCTGCGCCTGTTTCGCAGCATTTCAACCAGGTTTTCTGACTGCATCAAAGCACCGTCCAGGACCGGGCGAACACGACCTGGTTCCGCGGATGGTCGGCCCGCTGGCCCGGGCGCCTGTTCCCCAGGTTGGCATCGATGACCGGCCGGTTCTCCGCACTGCACGCGGAATCGTCGACGACCATACCGTCCTCGTAAAACGTGATACCCAATGCTTCACGGATGCGGCCGGATGTGTTGGCCCGCGCACCATGAACGACCCAGTGGCTGTGCAGGGTCGCGTCTCCTGCGGGGATTTCTTCTTCCAGGACCGGAATCCGGTTTGCGCGGATGTAGTCGTGGAAAAACGATTCTGATTCGCTGTGTATTCCCCTGGGACCCAAAATCCTGCAACTGTGGGTACCGCTGGCGAAACGAGGCGGTCCCATGTCGATGGTGGCATCCACGAGGGGGATCCACATGGTCAGTACATGGTCCGAATGCAGGGGCCAGTGCGGACCGTCCTGGTGCCAGGGCGTTATCCAGCTTTCGGGTTCCTTGAACATGGCCTTGTCGTAGTAGATGCGGACCGCGTCCACGCCCATCAGGTCGGCCGCGATCTTCCCGAAACGGGGCGATTGGATGAACCGGGCAGCGCGCTCATCGGCTTCCCTCAGGTTGAACGTCTGCATGAAAACGCGGGAGAAATCGTCCTCAGGCCGGTCGCACATCTTGCTAGCCCCGGCGAAACGCTCGGTCGTGACCGACTTCAGTACCTCGCGGTACTCGGCGACCTCGCTCTTTGTGCAGACGTCCCGGAGATGCACGTGGCCGTTCTCCCGGTACTGCCGGACGTGTTCCGCGGACAGCGGGTACGGGGTCGCGAGTCCACCAACATCGGTGCGTTCAACTGCAGTCATGGCCGTAGATCCTTTCGCCCGGCAAGGCATACCCACAGGGACGTTCCAACCCTTCCCGGGCACCGGACAACTAACAGGCCGCAACTTGGATGTCAAGGGGTTTGGCCTGTTGCAGGGGGCGCGGGAGGTCGATCGAGCGATCGGTAACCGGGAACGTTTTGAATGCATTTGACGTTTACCGGAGAACAGGCTGCGTCGATTCGATCGGTCTCCGCCCGGTCCCCGTCCGGTTCCCGCCCTTGACAGGTCGTACCGGTTGATCTTTATTTGGAAGGAACGCGGCGGGACTACGTGAACGTCATGGGTCCGCCGCGATTACCGTTTATGAAGGCCGGTTTGCAACGCCTGGAGCATGCCATGGATGAAAACGGCCCGATCCTCGAATTCGAAAAACCGATCTACGAGCTCGAGAAGCGCATAGAGGAAATGAGAAACTATGCGGTGACCGAGAACCTCGACGCCCTGGCCGACGAGATCCAGCGCCTGGAAGAGGAAGTGGCCCGCCAGCGGCGGAAGACCTATTCCAATCTCACCCGGTGGCAGCGCGTGCTCATCGCCCGCCATCCGAACCGTCCCCACACGCTCGACTACATCAGCGGGATGATGGAGGATTTCGTTGAACTGCACGGCGACCGGTCCTTCGGGGATGACAAGGCCATGGTCACAGGGCTGGCGAAAATCGATGGCAAGCCAATCGCCGTGGTGGGACACCAGAAGGGAAAGAACACCAAGGAAAACGTGATGCGCAACTTCGGCATGGCGGGTCCCGAGGGATATCGCAAGGCCCTGCGCATCATGAAACTGGCCGAGAAGTTCGACATGCCGGTCCTGTCCCTGGTCGATACCCCCGGAGCCTATCCCGGCGCGGGGGCCGAGGAACGGGGCCAGGCGGAGGCGATCGCCCGGAACATCTACGAGATGGGAAGGCTTCGCGTGCCGATCATCGTCATGGTGATCGGCGAAGGCGCCAGCGGAGGCGCCCTGGGCATCGGCGTGGGCGACCGCGTCATCATGATGGAGAACGCCTGGTATTCGGTCATCAGCCCCGAACCCTGTTCCACCATACTCTGGAAGGACCAGGAGAAGGCGGCGGCCCGCAAGGCCGATTGCGCGGAGGCCCTGCGGCTTTCGGCCACCGACCTGCTCCAGTTCGGCGTCATCGACGAAATCGTGCCCGAACCCTTCGGGGGCGCGCACCGCGATCACGAAACGGCCATCGCGAACGTCAGAAAGTCCATCCTCAAGGCGTTGCACGAGGCGGGCACACAGTCTGTCGAAGAACGCCTGGAAGCCCGGCTTGATAAGTACAGCAGCATGGGCGCCTTCGATGTAGTACCTGCCGCGGACGACTCGTCGTAAGCCGGAACCCGGGAGCGGGATTCTTGCTAAAGGCCATCACAGGCGGCTCGATCATCAACGGAAAGGGCGCGGCGCCCATTCCCGACGGGCTGATCCTTGTGGACGGCAACCGGATCCAGGCCGTCGGTTCCCGCGACAGCCTCTCTATTCCGCGCGATGCGGAGGTCGTCGACCTGGGTACGGCCACGCTGCTCCCCGGCCTCATCGATACCCACGTGCATCTCGTCATGAACGCGCGGGAGGACTGCGTTGCCTCCCTGGCGCACAAGAGCGCCGTGGAGTCCGTGGTCGAGGCCGCCGGGAACGCCCGACGGGCCTTGCGGGGCGGGGTGACGACCGTTCGGGACTGCGCCGACGTATTCGGCGTGACGCTGACCCTGAAGCGGGCCATCGACGGGGGTCACCTGGACGGGCCGCGCATACTCGCCTGCGGCCTGCCCATCACCACGACGGCGGGGCACCTGAACTACATGGGGATCAGCGCGGACAGTACGGAGGAGGTGCTGAAGGCCGTGCGCACGGTGGTTTCCATGGGCGTGGACTGGGTCAAGGTCTGCGCGACCGGCGGCGGGCTGACGTCGGACAGCAACGTGCGCCGCGCCCAGTATTCGGCGGAGACCCTGACGGCCCTCGTCCAGGACGCCCATCGCCTGGGCAGGAAAGTCGCCGCCCACGCCCACGGTACCGAAGGCATCAGGAACTGCGCCATTGCGGGCACCGACAGCATCGAGCACTGTTCCTGGATGGGGGAGGAAGAGGGCCACCGATACGATGAGGCGGCGGTCGACCTGATGCTGAAGAAGGGGCTTTACGTCAGCCACACCATCACCGGGCCGAGGACCGGTTCGTCGGAAGAAGTTGATGATTTGATGAACAGCGAGTACGGCGAACGATACGCCTTGCTGCGGCGGACGCTGGAGGAAGGCGTCCGCATGGTCATCTCCAGCGACGCGGGCGTCCCGGACACGCGCTTCGAGGATTTCGGCGGGAGCCTCGTCATCGCCGTCAAGTGCTGCGGCTTCTCGCCCATGGGCGCCATCATCGCTTCCACCAGCCGGGCTGCCGAGATGCTGGGCATGGACGACCGGGTCGGGACCCTGGAACCCGGCAGGTTCGCGGATATCCTTGCGGTCGATGGAGATCCGCTGCAGGACATCAGCGCCATCCGCCGGATCGTCGGCGTGTTCAAGGACGGCCGCCGGTTCGTTTGAATCGAAAAAGCTTCCTCAGGCAACGTGCCGAACGCCCTATGGTATACACGACATCACCATTTCGAGCCTGCTTCATCGTGGACCTGGTCGGGCAACCTGTACGTCAGGCCGGCATCTTGGTAAGCCGATGCCTTGAGAAGCGTCGCGAAATCAGTAGGAGGTGCGCGGCGAAGCCATGCTCCCATCCGCTTGACAAACTTGTCCAGTCTGTACCAGACCAGCGTTAACGGCACTCTGTTCGCAGGGAATTTCAGGTTGTCTGCAAGGCGTTTTCCAATGAGCGCGCGGGAAACGGGGTAGATAACCTTCTTCACCAGATTCCGCCGCTCCTGCGTGTCTTTGATGCCGGCGACCAGCGGGGCGGAGTTTACCAGCGCATTTGTCATGATGACAGCGTCCTGGCCGGGAGAAGGTTCGCAGATCGAACCGATCCGGTATATCTGATTGGCATGTTGCTCGTCGCTGAACAGGATGGTTTCGGGTATACCCATGAGATAGCCTGCGTACCGCCAGACATCATGGAAACTGGCTCGTTCGTCGATGCGAAAGTGAGCCCCCAGCGACTCGGAGTGTTTTACGGTGCGCGTGGCGAAGCAGGCTACGGCGTAGCCCAGGTGGGCTGCGCTGATCGGACATCCCAAGGCCTCGTGGTTCCAATTGTCCGACTTGCTCAGCAGGTACCGGACCTGGGCATGTACGAATCGGATGCGTACGGACAGTTTCCACCCGTCGCCGTACCGTCGCAGTCCCCCGGGAAAGAAAATCTCCATCTGATGCCTGTTGTTCTGCTTGAGGCGCCAGACCCCGTTGTTAAATATCCGTCCGGTTTGCACGAAAGAGGTGCTAATCAGTGTCGAGAATCCGTCGATCAACACGCCGGTGACAAAGGCTGAAAGGACTCTGACCGCGTTTCTCTGGAAGGCGCGTATGCCCGGCATGAAGGCTTCGTGATCCAGCCATTCCGGATCGGGCTGCGGCGCATCGAAAAAAAAGTCCCTAAGCGATTGCGGCGCGGTCCGCAATCCGTCCGGATCCTCCTCCATACCGGCGCGTATGAACTTGTGCACCTGTTGTTGCGGAATCGACACCAGGTCTTCCACCACAGCATCCATGACCGGATCGCCAACAAGCGTGTGCGCTACATAGTTATCCGCGGTCTCAACATCTACCGCGTAAGCTTGTCTGTAACCAGGGCGGTATGCTTCGGGTATGCTCATGTGCCGTGCGGTTGTAGGCGGAGGTGGCCACTGAACCTTACCAGTGCGAGAATGAGGTTAAGATACAAATCAATAACAGGAATGGTGTGTCCTCTTCCAAGAAGAAAACACATATAGATATGATAATTATGTGGTTTTACTGTTTTTTTTGTGATTATTCGTGATGTGGGCTGGCACTTCGGTGTTATTTCGCGGCAGGCCGACGGTTCGCGTGAACAGAAAGCGCACCTGGCTGACGTTGCAGGGATTATACATTCGTGCAGGGTTTCAACGCGTCCGGTCTGCGGTGAGATGCTACGCGAGCGTACGAGGTTTCAGCACACCTGGACGGCCATGTACTACGCGAGCGTACGGGGCTTCAGCACACCTGGACGGCCATGTATTACGCGAGTGTACGAGGCTTGAGCACCCTCTGACTGCTGAATCTCTCCAGACCGAACAGGCTCGTATCGACGGGCGGCGTTTCATCGAACAGCCGAGCGGCCAGGATCTCGCCCAGCACCGGGCCGAACTTGAACCCGTGGCCTGAAAAGCCCGCCGCCAGGGCCACGTTCGCATGGTCGGGGTGGCGGTCCAGGATGAAGTGGAAGTCCGCCGAGTTGGTGTACAGGCAGTGTTTCACCGCGACGGGATCCCGGGAAAGGTGGGGACATCTGCGTCCGATGAAGTCCCGTACCGCGGCCAGATTGGCGCCGTCCACGACTTCGGGGTCGTCCGCCTCGACGATCCGGCCGGTCCGGTGGCAGCCGGCCTTGACGCCAGGTACCCGCACCTGGGGCACGCAGTAGAAGGGGTCGGGGGTGTGGTAATCGATCACGTTGGGCATGGCGCCTGCCTCATGGGGGACCGGCCCGGCCTGTGGAAAGTAGGCCAGCAATTCCCGCGTCACCACCAGGTCGACATCGATCCCCAGCGCGTTCATCCACCGGTCCGTCCAACTGCCGGTTGCCAGCACGAGACGGGCACCTGACCAGGACAGTCCGTCCGCCGCCGTGACCTCGACGCGCCCGTCTGACGGGACGATCGAAGCGACTTCCGTCTCCGTCAGGGTGTCCACGCCGTCTTCCCGAACGCAGTCCCAAAGGCTCCGGACCACGTCGTCGGCGAAGAGCACGGCGCTGTCGGGTTGGTAGATGGCTTCGCTGTGCGGTGGCAGGCTCAGCTGGGGGAAACGGCGCGCAAAGGAAGGTCCGGCCAGGCGTTGGTAGGAGAGTTCGCAGTCCCGCAGCCGGGTCTCCAGCGTTTCCAGCACCTCCGCGCCGGCCGGCGCCAGGTTGCAGATGCCGGTCCGTTTGAACACCGGCTTTCCCAGGCGTTTCGCAAGATCCTCCCAGGCCCGGAAAGCGCGCTCCGCCATTTCGACGTACACGTTCTCTTCGTAGTCGAAACGGATCATCCGGCTGTCGCCGTGCGAACTGCCGTGTTCGTGGACGGGTGCGTACCGTTCAAGGAGGAGGACGCTCAGCCCGCGGCGGGCCAGCACGTAGGCCGTCGAGACGCCCACGACGCCGCCGCCGACCACGATCGCGTCGTAATGCGCGGACTTTGCGGACCGCGGACTCACGGCAGGCCCCGAGTCGCGCGGAGCAGGGTCTCCTGCACGAGCAGTTCGTGGGCTAGGGGACGGTCCGGCGGCTGCTCCCCGGAGACGGTCTTCAGGAACGAAGCCAATTCGAGGTCGTACAGCGCCTGGCGGCTGCGGCCCGCCACGGGTACACGGGATTCTTCCGCTGGATACCCGCCACGGGCTTCGGTCAGGACCAACCGGATTTCCTTACCCGGTTCGAAGGGTTCGATGAGGATGGCGCTGCCCTCCGTGCCGTACACTTCGTAGCGACGGGCGGGCGGCGACGGTTCCATGGCGGCAATATCCACGGTGGCCATGGCGTGCTCGTATTCAAACACACCAAGCCCGTTATCCGCGAAAGCGGGAACTTCCCCGGTTTCGTTGCGCAGAAAGGCGGTCACCCGGGACGGGCGCCCCAGGATCCAGACCACCTGGTCGAGCATGTGGCCGGCCAGGTCGTAGAAAATGCCTCCCCGGTGGGCGCTGATCACTTCACGGGACGAAACGGGGACGTTGGTCGACATGTGGGCCCGGATCGAAAACACGCGGCCCAGCATGCCCGAACGCGCCCAGTCGGCGATCTTGCGGAACCCGTCGTGATACCGGAACATGTACCCCATCTGTACCTGCAGGTTCGCCTTCTCGGCAAGGCCGACCACCCGCTGCCAGGCCGGCCAGTCGTCGCCGGCGGGCTTGTCGTACCAGGCATGCTTGCCGGCGCGGACGATCTCCTCCGTCTGGGCCAGACTTTCGTCATTGCGGCCTTCCGAAGCCACGGCAACGATATCCGGATCACCCAGCATGTCCTCCACGCGGTCAAACCATCGAACGTCCGCATAGGGCCCGTCGGCGTGCTCCAGGGCGGACCGGCGCGGCCCATCCGGCTCATAGACCCCGACGCATTCGACATCGGGATGGGTCAACATGGATTGAAGCTTGCCGGCGGCATGCCCGTGACCGGTGCCGTACTGTGCCATGCGTATTGCCATCTGGGGTACCTCTTCGGGGTTCTCTGAACACGGTGAAGCGTATCGTGCCGGTGTTTCCGGGAAGTAAATAACAGTCGTGGCATCGTCAAGCGAATTCGGGTGGACATCGGCCTTGACACAAGACGCGGTTTCCGCTACGTTCGCTCCAATCTTTCCACGAACCTGGAGCCGAAGCGTGTCCCTGACCCAGGCACAGATCGAAGAGTTCAGAGCGGCAGGATTTCTCAACGTCGGCCGCGTTTACAGTGATGAAGAAGCCGATACGTTGAGGGATCGCCTCATGACGGTCATCGCGGGCACATCCCGCGGCAAGGCCGAGACGGTACGAAACATAGCCGGCGAGGATCTGGAGGCGGAACGGGACGTCGTCATCCAGGTGGTCAATACCTGGCAGGCGGACGACGGGTTCAGGGTCCACCTCTACCACCCGGAAATATGCCGCATGGCCTGCGACCTGATCGGCACCGACGTGCTGCGGGTGTGGCACGACCAGATCCAGTACAAGCCGCCCCGGCGCGGCGGGGCGACCGACTGGCACCAGGACCATCCCTACTGGCCGATCATCCAGCCTGCGGACCTGGTTAGCGCCTGGGTGGCCCTGGACGACGCCACCGTGGAGAACGGCTGCATGCGCATGGTGCCGCGCAGTCATCATTGGGGACCCCACAAGGGCGGTACGATCGGCACGAACGAAGACGGATTCACCCCCGACCCCGACCGGTCCTTCATCCCCGATGGCGAGAATGTGGAAATCGTCCCCTGCGAGGTCAAGAAGGGCGAGTGCATGTTCCACCACTGCCTGACCTGGCACGGCAGCCCGCCCAATCCCTCCGAAAACGGCCGGCCCGCCATCGCGGTGCACTACATGCCGGGATGGACAAGGTACGATCCCGCCAGATCCCATATCATGGAGCGCCGGGTCGACGTCGAACCCGGGGAACTGCTGACCGGCCATTACTTTCCTACCGTGTGGGATCACGGCCCTGTCGAACCGCCGGCGCACTGGTCCGAGGGAGCCTCGAGAGACGGGTAACGCCGAGAAACGGACTGAACCTGTGCCAGAAACACCGGAAATAGCCAGCAACGTCCACACCGCTTCCCGCCCCGGCGCACTGCGCATCACCGACATGCGCACCGTGACGATCGGTGCGTCCACGATCATCCGGCTCGATACCAACCAGGATATCCACGGTCTCGGAGAGGTGCGCGACGGCGCCAGCAAGTCCTACGCCCTGGCCCTCAAGTCGCGCATCCTGGGCGAAAACCCCTGCGACGTCGACCGGATCTTCCGTAAGATCCGCCAGTTCGGACACCACGCCCGGCAGGCCGGCGGCGTCTGCGCCATCGAGATGGCCCTCATGGACCTCGCCGGCAAGGCCTACGGCGTACCGGCCTATCAACTGGCGGGCGGCAAATTCCGGGACCGCGTTCGTATCTACTGCGATACGACATCGACCCCGGATGCCGAAGAGATGGGACGCCGCCTGAAGGAACGCATGGACCGGGGGTTCACCTTCCTGAAAATGGACGTGGGCATCGGCCTATTGAAGAACATTCCCGGTACGCTGTCGGCTCCCGCCGGGATGCTGGATACCCTCCACATCATGCATCCCTTCACGGGCATCAGGCTGACGGACAAAGGCATCGGCCTGCTGTCGGACTATGTGGCCGGGGTACGCGACATCGTCGGGTACGAGATCCCGCTGGCCGTCGACCATTTCGGACACATCGGCGTGGAGGACTGCATCCGACTGGGCAAGGCGCTGGACCGGTACAACCTGGCCTGGTACGAGGACATGGTCCCGTGGCAGTTCACCGAGCAGTACGTCCGCCTGCGCGACGCCTGCGACACGCCGATCTGCACCGGCGAGGACATCTTTCTCCGGGAAGGGTTCATGGACCTTTTCGAAAACCGGGCCATTTCGGTGTGCCATCCCGACCTGGCCACTTCGGGCGGGATACTGGAAACCAAGAAGATCGGCGATACGGCCCAGGAATACGGCATCTCCATGGCCCTGCACATGTCCGCCATGCCCGTTGCCCAGATGGCCAGCGTGCACTGCGCCGCGGCCACGGAGAACTTCATCGCCCTGGAGCACCACCACGTGGACGTGCCCTGGTGGGACGACCTGGTGACCGGTCTGCCGAAGCCGTCGGTCCAGGACGGATACATGACGGTGCCGGACGCGCCGGGCCTGGGGATCGAACTGAACGAAGAGGCCATACGCGCGCACATCAGCGAGAAGGATCCCGGTTACTTCGAACCCACCGACGAGTGGAACGAGTTACGGTCTCACGACCGCCTGTGGAGTTGATCGTCCGAGGGACGGAAGGAGTGAACGATGACTATCCCCGTTGCCCAGGGACCGCCTGAACCGTTCGAACCCGAGCCCTACCTGGCGCTCACCGAAGCGCAGCGGCAACGGTTCGACGAAGACGGCTTCATCCTGATCGAGGACGCCCTCTCGCCGGGCCATGTCGACCGGTTGCTCGACGTCGTCGACGCGCTTTACGAAAAGCACCGCAGGGCGCATGGGACCTCACCGGACGCCGCGTACCAGATCCGCAACGCCCTGGCCCACCACGACGAGCTCTTCGCGTTGATCGAATATCCGAAGATCCTGCCGATGGTCGTGGACGTAATGGGCGTCAACCTCCAGATCCGCACTTCTCACGCGGACGTACGTCCGCCCATGAAAGACCACGTGGAGGGTGAGCTGGGGGCGGCGGGCGGATTCTTCCCCTGGCACTCCGACGCACCCAACTACGGCTACCCGGTCACGAACGGCATCGTCCCGTTCCTGGAGGTCAAGGTCGGGTACTACCTCACCGATCTCACCGAGCACAACAGCGGTGCCATCTGCGTGGTGCGCGGCAGCCACCTCCGTTCGCCCAGACTGATTCATGATCCGGACTACCACATCGACCCGGAGGACATCGTCGAGGTGAACGTCCGTCCCGGGACGGCCATGGTCTGGCGCACGGCCCTTTGGCACTGCCTGACGCCCAACCTGTCCGCTCACACGCGCAAGTGTCTCTACTACGGATACAACCACCGCTGGGCGCGCCCCGGGGATTACGACCGCCAGGACGCCGGACTGCTTGCCCGCTGCACGCCGGTCCAGCGCCAGCTTCTGGGCTCCAACACCACGGAGGACGGCGTAGTCTACCAGGACGGCGACCCGGCCCATCCGGCCTCCCGCTTCTGGCGGCCCGAACCCGGCGACGTGCCCCTGGAGGCATGGAGGGAAGCACAGTGGAAAAAGAAGCGGAACAGGGAATGGAGGCGGTGGAAAAGAAGGAACAGGCTGCCCGTCGGCGCCGTGGGATCACCGGTTGTGGCGGAGGGAGACCGACCAGGGGTCCCGGAGTAAGCATGAAGTCGGAGTAGGATTCTGGAGGCAACCATGACCGAAGCCGAGATCTTCGAATTCGACCTCAACGGTTACATCATGTACCGGAATGTACTGACCCCGGACCAGGTCGACCATATGAACGGGGTGCTCGATCAGCACCTCACCGATGAATCCTACAATTTCCGTTTCCTTGAACTCGACCCCATGTTCATGGAAGTCATGGCCCTGCCCCGGACGCTGAACATCCTTAAAACAATGATCGGTGGATGGATGCGCCTGGACCACGCTTACGGGCTCCAGATGGATACGCGCTCCGAAGAGCGGGGCGATGTAAGGCCAAACCTCCACGGCGGACCGCTGGAAGACAACGGCGAACACCACTACCAGTGGTTCAACGGAAAGATGTACAACGGGCTGACTGTCGTCATGTATGCGCTCAAAGACGTCAACCCCGGCGACGGCGGCTTCATCTGCGTGCCGGGGAGCCACAAGACCAACATGGACTTCAAACCGGCGGTGGACTCGCACATCGTCGTTAATCCAACCTTCAAGGCCGGCGACATGCTGATCTTCACGGAAGCGCTGGTCCACGGGACCGACACGTGGACTTCGTCTGACAAGCGGCGCTCGCTGCTCTACAAATACTCGCCCGGACATTCCACGTGGGCCATACCCGAGAACTGGGAAAAGCTGCAGGCGCTCGCCGCCAATGACCTGCAGCGCGACCTGCTCAGGGCGCCCAGTATCGAGGGCCGGACTCCGGTGGAAATACCGGAAGTGTGAGGAGACCCATGACTGAAGCCGAAATCTTCGAATTCGACCTCAACGGATACATCGTCTACAAGGACATGCTGACCCGTGACCAGGTCGGCCATATGAACGGGATCCTGGACGAACACATCCCCGATGAGACACACCAGTTCCAGTTTATCACGCTCGACCCGGTGTTCATGGAACTCATGGCCCATCCCGGAACGCTGCGTATCATCCGCACGATGATCGGGGAATGGATGCGGCTGGACCACGCTTACGGAATTCAAATGGACCGGCTGACTGTGGAGCGGGGACACGTAAAACCCAACCTGCACGGCGGACCGAGACACGATCACGGCGAACACCAGTACCAGTGGTTCGACGGCAAGATGTATAACGGACTGATCGTGGTCATGTACGCCCTCGAGGACATCAACCCGGGCGACGGCGGGCTCATCTGCGTGCCGGGCAGCCACAAGTCGAACTTCCGGTACCGGCCGCCCGTCGATTCCCACCTGGTTGCGAACCCCTCCTTTATGGCGGGAGACATGCTCATCTTCACGGAAGCGCTGGTCCACGGCACCACCACGTGGACTTCCGACCAGCGGCGGCGCGCGCTGCTGTACAAGTTTTCACCCGGATATTCCGCCTGGGTTTCCGCCGACGGGCTGGACGATGTACGCGCCCTGGCCGCCACCGATATTCAGCGCGACCTGCTCCGCCCGCCGAGTGTGGGCAGGCGGACGCCCGTGGAGATCCCGGACGAGTGAGTAGAATTGAAGCACCGAAGAACAGGAGACGTAAGATGAACGTGCGGGACGAGTATCGTTACAACCGGCTGACCTGGGAAGACATGAACGAGGCGATCGCCATGCAGAAGGTGGTGGTCCTGCCCACGGGTTCCACCGAGCAGCACGGCAAGCACCTGCCACTGGACACGGACGCCTTTCTCGTCGAATCGGTCTGCCACGAACTGGGTCGGCGCATCCCCGACCGCGTCCTCGTCCTGCCCACGGTCTCCTACGGGCTGAACCTGCACCACATCGACTTCCCGGGCACGATCCACATCGAGCCCGAGGTTTTCATCGCCTTCTGCGTGAACATCACCAAGAGCGTAGCCTACCACGGCTTCGAGAAGATCCTGATCGTAAACGGCCATGGCTCCAACGCACCGATGATCGACCTGATCGCCCGGAAGACGGTGCTTGCCACGGAGTCGCTGTGTTTCGCCGCCAACTACTTCACCTTCCTGATCGATGCCTTCAACGAAGTCAGGGAATCGGAGGTGTTGGCCCACGCCGACGAACTGGAGACGTCCCTGTACCTGCACCTGGCCGGCGATCGCGTGAAGATGGACAAGGCCGCTCCGGACATGGACCGGGTGGGTAAGTACTTCTCCTCCGACAGCACGGGGACGGTGCGTTTCAACGATTTCTGGGGGAGGTGGACAGGCCTGGGGGTCCACGGTGACCCGACGCCGGCGACGGCCGAGAAGGGCAAGATCATCTTCGATGCGTCCGTGGAAGGCCTGATCGAGCTGGTCGACGATATCAAGGAGTGGCCGATCGAGCAGCGCAGCGATCAGCACACCGGGCCGGTACAGCGCGGGATCCGGTGGTGAATCCCTTTAGTAGCTCAGGAATCCCCCGTCCACCAGCCACGTAGCCCCGGTAACGAAACTTGCCTCGTCGCTGGCCAGGAACACGGCCACGCGGCCGATTTCCTCCGGCGTTCCCCGGCGATCCAGGGGCGTGTCCCGGAAAAACCTTCCCGAAGCACCCCGATCCACCGCGTCCTCTCTCGGCTGGTCGCTCTGCTTCGTGTGTATATCTCCGGGCGCGATGCTGTTCACGCGTATGCCGTGCGCCGCCAGTTCGATGGCCGTGGACTTGGTGAGGCCGTCCATTCCCGCCTTGCTGGCGCAGTAGGCGGATGCGCCTTCCTGCGCGGCGAACTGGGCAACGGACGAGACGTTGATGATCGAACCGCTTGTACCGCTTTCGATCATCCGTCGGGCCGCCTCCTGCGTCCCGATGAACGCGCCGGTCAGGTTGATGTCGAGGACGCTGCGCCAGTGTTCGTCCGTCTCCTCCATGAAGGGCCGAAGTTCAAGGGACTTTCCCGTCAGCGCGGCGTTGTTGACCATCACGTCCACGGGTCCGAGCAAAGATTCCGCCTGGTCCAGCAGGGCGGTGACGTCCTCTCTTCGGCGCACGTCGCACCGTTGCGCCTGAACGGCGAAGCCCTCGTCCCGGAACCGGGCGGCCTCGCACTCGGCGATCTCGATCCGGCGCTGGGCGATCATCACGGCGGCGCCCGCTTCGAGACAGCATCTTGCGATACCGAGACCGATGCCGGTACCACCGCCGGTGACGACCACGACTTTGCCTTTCAACCGTTCGCTCATCGTCGCTTCAATCCTCGCTCCGTGACGCGTCTTCGCTTCGTGCCGCGTTCGCGTTCGGCGACGCGTCTTCATCCATCTCATCCATCAGATGGGCGATTACGCCGGCCGCGGCTTCGACCACCGGGAACGCCCGTTCCTCGAGCGTACGCAGGTCGAGCAGAAAACGGTCTCCCGACAACCGGCCGAATACCGGCGGCGACTGCCGTCTGAACGCGGCGGCGAGTTGCCTGTTCGTCCATCCTTCGGGCCGAAGCGCCACGACGCGGGACGGAAGTTGCTGGACCGGCAGGGCGCCACCGCCGATCTCCGCGGAGGATTCCTCCACGGTCACGCCGACGCGGTGCGCGAAACGGCTCGCGATACTTTCAGCGAGTCGATGCGCCCTGGATTCGAGTTCCCCGGCCGATGCGGCGATCATACCCGTAACCGCATGGCTATCGGCAAGCCTGTCCGGATCGGTAAACAACTCCAGGGTGGCCTGCAGGGCGGCGTAGACCATCTTGTCCGCGCGAAAGGCCCGCATCAGCGGATCTTTCTTCATCCGGTCGAGGAGGTCCCGCCGGCCCGCGATGATCCCGGCCTGCGGACCGCCCAGCAGCTTGTCGCCGCTGAAGCAGACCACGTCGACGCCCCGGTCGAGCGCTTCCCGCACCGTGTATCCGCTGTCCAGGCCGTGCCGACCGTACGCAGCCAGGTCGATCAGGGCGCCGCTTCCCTGGTCGTACACGACCGGAATGTCCCGCTCGCGGCCCAGCGTCGCCAGTTCGTCGAGGGAGACCGAGACGTCCATGCCGGCGAGGTCGAAGTTGCTCCGGTGGACGGCCATGATGAGAGCCGTCCGATCCGTGATGGCCGCGCGGTAGTCGTCCTGTTCGGTGTGATTGGTCGCTCCCACCCCGACGAGTCGGGCCCCGCCCGCGGCCATGACGTCCGGCATGCGGAAGGACCCTCCGATTTCCACCAGTTGTCCCCGGGAGATGATGACTTCGCGGTCCCGCGCCAGGGCGTGCAGGATCAGCATGACCGCGGCGGCGTTGTTGTTCACCACGATGGCCGATTCCGCTCCGGTCAAGGCGCACAGCAGACCGGAAACCAGGTCGTGGCGCGAACCCCGCTTGCCCGTCCCGGCATCGATCTCCAGCGTGCAGTATCCCTCGATCACGTCGGCCACGGCCCGCCGCGCCGCCTCGGACAGCACGGCCCGCCCCAGCCCGGTGTGGAGGATCACGCCCGTACCGTTTACGGCGGGTGTCAACGAGCCGGCCGGAGGGCCTGATGCTGTTGGATTAACCTGGTCTGGCATAAGATATGAGGGTAGTCCGCTCGGTCATGGTCCATGCCGCCGGTGGAAGCCGGGTTTCGGGGGTTAACATCCCTGGCTACCATCGGCCGGCGATCACTTGCGTCATCGTCGCCTTGAACCGGTCCCAGGGGAACGCGGGTCCGGGGTCGATCTTGCGATCCGGCGCGATGTCGCTGTGACGCACGATGTTGTCCAGGGGGATCCTGTAGCGTTCGACGAGCCGACCGGACAGCGACTCGACTTGCCCGACCTGGCCAGCCGGATAGGGCGCCCACCAGTCGCCCCCGGCCGAAACGGGCGATGGTCCGGTGTACGGCGTTCCGTAGTCCTCCGGCCAGCAGTAGAAACTCCCGTCTTTCTTCTCCAGCCTTCCCCAGTTCACGATCTCGATACCCAGCGACCAACGGTTGCAGCCATCCCGCCCCCGCCACGTGCTGGTCCCGCAGTGCCAGGCGCAGTCTTCGTCGCGGACCATCTGCAGCACGGCGCCGTCGATTCCCACGATGTAATGGCAGCTGACGCGCCGCTCCGGGTCCTGAAAGATCTCGACGCAGTCTTCCAGCGAGGGACCGTCCGTATAGTGAAGCACCAGCATATCGATCGGCGCGTGTTCACGGCTAGATGCATAGAGGGCCGGGATGAACGGTAAATCCGCAGCGGCATTCGACATATCAGGCACGTGTCCTTCCGGAGGTGCTTTTTGTCCCTCGATCGTTCCCTGAAACTTATAGAAACGCCCGCCGCAAGGCAATCCGTTTCACCACGTTCCGCGGGCGCGGCGGCCACCGGCGTCACGGGCGTGGCGCCCCCCCGCGTCGGTTGACACGAACCACCCCACCGAGTATACTGAAGCCATGATCCTGAAGTGCAAGACACCCGATTTCAAACGCCTCGCGACCAGGCAGGTCCGGCCTTGACCACCGACGCCATTCCAGCGCCCTCGCTGCAGGACCGATACCTCAAAGACAGCGGTCCGGTCTTTCTTACTGGAATACATGCCATCGTCCGCTTCCTGCTGGACAAGCAGCGGCGTGACGCCCTTTCCGGCGGCACGGTGCGACGCAGCTTCATGGCCGGTTACGAAGGCTCGCCCCTCGGCGGCCTCGACCTCGAACTCCGGCATCAGGCCGCCCTGCTCAGTGAAGCGGCGCCTTTCGTTCACCAGGCGGCAGTCAACGAGAAGACGGCGGCGGCGGCGGTGCACGGCAGTCAGTACGAAGGAAACGTGGACGGATTCTGGTACGGAAAGGCCCACGGCGTGAAATGGGCCCTGGACGAATTCAGCCTCGCCAACATCGCGGGAACGGGAAAGGACAGCGGCGGCGTCCTGTTCTGCGGGGACGACCACATGGCGAAGAGTTCCGGATACCCCGCCAGCAGCGAGCAGGCCCTTCGCGACGCGCGCATTCCCGTCTTCTACCCTTCGACGGTTTCCGAGGTCATCACCTATGGGCACCACGCGCTCGCGCTCAGCAGGTACGCCGGGGTCCTCTGCGGGATGAAACTCGTCACGCCCATCTGCGACGGCGCCGAAACGGTAGACGTAAACCTCGAACTACCCAGCGTGACGCTGCCGCCTGGACGGCCCTACGAAAAACGCTTTCACCGGGTGGTCATCTCCACCCAGTCCATCCCCTTCGAAGAAGAACTGACCACGGTGCGCCTGGGGATCGCCGCCGAGTACGCCCGGGTGAACGGAATCGACACGGTCAAGAACCCGAAATCGGACGGTTCCCTCGGTATCGTGGCCACGGGAAAAAGCTACGCCGACATCGTCCAGGCGCTTCGATTGCTGAACCTGGAGGACCGGGTGCCGATCCTGAAGCTGGGCGTGATCTATCCGGTCAATCCACGGACGATCCGGGAGTTCGCAGCGCGCCTGAAGACCGTGGTGGTCGTGGAGGAAAAGGGTCCCTTCGTGGAAGAAGCGGTAGCCCACGCGCTCCTGGGCACCGGCGTAGCACACGTCTACGGAAAGCGGGGTCCGGATGACCGCCCGCTCATTCCAGCCTATGGAGAGCTGAATCCAGACCTGCTCACCCTGCGACTCGGACCGATGCTGCAGGAGATCTTCCCGTCGGCGCCCATTTACGACCGCTTGGAGGAGTTAAGCGCCATCGCTGAGCGAGATCCGGGTTCCTTCGCCCGGCGCACCGCCCACTACTGTCCAGGATGTCCCCACAGCGTATCGGCCCGTGCGCCGGAGGGCGAAGTCGCGGGCGGCGAAATCGGCTGCTCGTCGCTGGATGCCTACATCGAGGCGGACGGCCGGGGCGTGCGTTGGATACCCACCATGGGTCTGGGCGGCGCTATCTACAACGGCATGTTTCCGTTCAATGAGAACCGGCACCTGTTCCAGAACATCGGCGACGGCACGGTGCTCCACAGCGGCCTGATCACCATATTCAGCTCCATTTCCCACGGCGCTAACATCACCTATAAAGTACTCTGGAACCACGTGGTGGCCATGACCGGCGGCCAGGACATCACCGGGCAGCCCACGCTGGACGACTTCGCGCTGATTCTGCTCGGCCTGGGCGTGCAGGATGTGACGGTCGTCAGCAAGTTTCCGCAGCAGGTATCGCTCAAACGCGCCCGGGCCGCGTTGAAACCGGGCCAGCACCTGCTGCTCGAACCGCGGGACCGGCTCGAATCCGCCCAGGAGAGCCTGTCGCGAAAACCCGGCGTGAAGGTGCTGATCTACGACCAGGAATGCGCCACGGAACACCGACGTCGCCGCAAGCGCCAGCATCTCGCCCCCGAACGGTACGTCTACATTCACGAACGGGTGTGCGAAGGATGCGGCGACTGTGGTCAGCAGTCCATGTGCCTCGCGCTCGAACCCAGGGAAACGGAGTTCGGACCCAAGACCGCCATACTCCAGTCGGCCTGCAACCAGGACTTGTCCTGCCTGAAGGGAGACTGCCCTTCCTTCATCTCCGTCGAACCGGTCGGAGACAGCAAGCCATTGAATCCGGTGTGCCCGACTCTGGATGAATCGGACCTTGCAGCACCCGCCGCCCAAGCGACGATAGACGGAGAATACGCGATACACCTCATCGGGATCGGCGGCACGGGCGTCGTGACCGTGGCCCACCTGCTGGCTGTCGCGGCGCTTTTCGACGGGAAGAAGGTGAGCGAGATGAACCGCACGGGGCTGGCGCAGAAGGGCGGTCCCGTGGAATCGCCCATCGTCCTGGGGGAAGGCGAGGTCCCCCCTTCCAGCTATATACCCGCCGGGCGGTGCGATCTCTACCTGGCGGCGGATATCGCAGGCGCGGTGAACCCCCTGAACCTCCAGGCCGCCTCCGCGCAGCGGACCGTAGCCGTGGTGAGCCGGTCCGGCGTCCCGACCGCGCAGATGGTGTACGATCCCCAGGTACCCGGCGCCGACGTCCCGGCCATGGAAACGCTCATCGAAGCACACACCCGGTCGGTGGACAATGTCTTCATCGATGCGCAGGACTACGCGATGAAGCTCTTCGGGAACCACATCGTGGCCAACGTGTTTCTCCTCGGCGTCGCCTACCAGGCCGGGCACATCCCCCTGCAGGCCGGGAGTATCGAGCGCGCCGTCCGGTTGAACGGCCAGGCCGTCGACCTGAACATCCAGGCCTTCCGATGGGGCCGCATGGCCGTGCACGACCGGGCGCGGTTGGACGGGGCCGTGGAGGAACCCGAGCCGGATTCGGATGAACTGGTCCGCCGCTATGCGTTGTTACTCGGCCGTAAGCGGGCGCAGGCCTTCGAGACGCTGATCGGAAGGATTCCCGTCCGCCAGGAGTCGTTCCGCAGGAGCTGGGTCATCCGCGTGGGCGAGCTGATCGCCTTTCAGGACGCCAGGCTCGCAGAGCGGTTCGTCGACCGGATCGTAGGGGTTTACGAAAGGGATGAGCGTACCGGCGGACCGGACCGCGGATACCTGCTCACCACGCACGCGGCTTTCATGTTGCACAAGCTCATGGCCTACAAGGACGAGTACGAGGTGGCCCGGCTGCTGACCGATCCGTCCGAACCGGGCGTAGCGGAACGGTTCGATGGACCGGTCCGGGTATCCTACCATCTGCATCCGCCGCTGCTGCGGGCATGGGGACTCGATCGCAAGCTGCGGCTGGGACCCTGGTTCAGGCCCATTCTGCGGATCATGGCCCATTGCAGATTCCTTCGGGGAACGCCCTTCGACCCCTTCGGTTACACCGCGGCCCGGCGGGAGGAACGTGCGCTCGTAACCTGGTACGAATCCCTGCTGGACCAGGCCCTTGCCATACTCACCCCGGAAAACTACCCCGAAGTATCGGAACTGTTGGGACTGCCCGACGAGATCCGCGGGTACGAGCAGGTCAAGCACCGCTCGGTGCTCAGGGTGAAGAAGAAGGCCTCCGAGATGCTCAACACCCTCCTTCAAGGCGCGGCATCGCGCCCTGTCCGCACCCGTTAAGGCCCGCTAAAGCCCATCCAGGCCGGACAGCCAACTAAGATGCAATCACGGAAGCTAGAAACCAATGGTCGTTTTTCGCGCTGATCTGCGTCGCGATTTCCGGAGGGGAGGGGGCTGGGTTGATCGGTTTCCGGACCGGGCCTGGGGTTATCCCGGGTTTGATCGCCCGGCCTCGGAAACCGTTACTTCACAGGATGGATATGTTGCGTAGGCCGGTCAGCACCGTCAACTGCTGACCAGGACCTTCTTCAACGCGGCGATGAAGGCCTCGTTCTCTGCCTGCAGGCCCGCGGTGACGCGTAGCCAGTTGTTCATCCGCCAGCGGCGCTTGCCGTTGCCCACGAGCACGTTGTACTCTTCGAACAACTTCCGGGTGACCTCGTCGGCGTCCGTGCGCACGTTCACCAGCATGAAGCTGGACTGGCTGGGCACGTACTCGAGTCCCATCTCCTCGAACTGGCCGGTGAGATAGTCATGCCCGGCCCAGGCCGCCGCTCTCGCACGGTCCTGGTAGTCCTGATCCTCTATGCAGGCCTCCGCGGCGACCACGGAGAGCGAACTGACCCGCCCGCCCTTGTTGTCTTCGAGCTTCTCGATGACATGGGGCCGGGCTAGGCCGTATCCGATGCGCAGGCCCGCCATACCCATGATCTTCGAGAAGGTACGGGTTACGATGACGTTCTCGTGATCCAGGATGAGCGGTGCGGCGCCGATGCGGTCCTGCGGGTTCCGGGCGAACTCGATATAGGCCTCGTCGACGAATACCATGACGTCGGAAGGGATGTCGCTGACGAACTTCTTGAGGTCGTCGAAGGGCGCGATGATGCCCGTCGGATTACCCGGAGACGTGATGACGACGACGCGCGTGTCCTCGGTGATGGCTGCCTTCATGGCATCGAGATCCTGGTGGAAATCCGGCGTCGTGCGGACAAGGCGCGCCCGGGCGCCGTAACTCCGGGCCGTACGGACCACGCCTCCGTATCCGGGCGCGGCCTCGATCATCTGGCCGCCGTCGCGCAGGTAGGCCGAGGCGATGGCGAAGAGCACTTCCGATGACCCGCACCCGAGGGTCACCCAGGGCTCGGCCCGGTCTTCGTTGTTGTTCGAGGGTATGACGACCGGCAGCCCGTGGCGTTCCGCGATCTGGCCGTAGAGTCCGCGGCCCCGGTAATACCGGTTGAACTTGTAGACGTACTGCATGATCGCCTCGACGGCGCGGGGCGACGGACCGATCGGGTTCTCGTTGCTGCTCAGCCGGATTAATCCTTCGGGTACGCCCCAGCCCCGCACGGGCCTTGCGCGGGGTCCCGCCACCATCTGCGCCGCGGCTTCGTAACTGCCCAGCGAAGCCACCCCGGCGCCCACCGCAAGCCCCTTGAGGAACTTGCGCCTCGTGAACCCGGGAGCCGCCAGGTTCATCGCCTTTAACATGTTCGACATAACACCGTCCTTTGATCAGGTGCTCGAATCGATCGTACGTACGATCAACTGCTTACCAGCACCTTCCTCAGCGCTGCCATGAAGGCCTCGTTCTCTTCCATCAGGCCGGAGGTGACCCGCAGCCAGGTATCCATTTCCCAGCGGCGCTTGCCGTTGCCGACCATCACGTTGTATTCTTCCCTCAGCTTGCGGACGACTTCATCGGCATCCTTATGCACGTTGATCAGCATGAAACTGGACTGGCTGGGTACGTACTCGATGCCCATTTCGTCGAAATTGCTGGCGAAATACTCCTGGCCTTCCCAGGTCACCTTCCGCGCGCGGTCCTGGTAGTCATGGTCCTCCATGCCGGCCGCCGCGGCGTTGGTCGAAAGCATGCTGGGCCGTCCGCCCTTGTTCTGGTTCAGCTTCTCGATGACTTCGGGGCGCGCCAGGCCGTAGCCGACGCCGAGTCCCGCCATGCCCATGATCTTCGAGAACGTACGGGCCACGATCACGTTTTCATGGTCCAGGATCAGCGGTGCAGCGCCAATCCGGTCTTCGGGGTTCTTCGAGAACTCGATGTAGGCCTCGTCCACGAAGACGATCACGTCGGACGGGACCTCCTGGACGAACTTCTTTACGGCATCCGAGGGGACGAGCACGCCGGTCGGGTTGCCCGGGTTCGTGATGACCACCACCCTGGTCTTTTCGGATATGGCGGCCTTCATCGCATCGAGGTCCTGCTGGAAGCCGGTGGTCAGGGGGACCCACTTCACCGTGCCACCATTGGGTTCCGCGACACGAAATACGCCGGCGTAGCCTGGCGTGGCCTCGACCATTTCAGCCCCGTCCCGGAGATAGGCGGAAGCGACGGCGTACAGCACCTCCGAAGATCCGCAGCCAAGGGTGACCCAGGCACCGGGCGGCGTGAAGGAATTGGGCGCCCACTCCACCACGGGCAGCCCGTGCCGCTCGGCGATCCTGGCGTAGATGTCCCTGTTCCGGTTGTAACGGTTGAAGGAATACACATTCTCCAGGACCGCTTCAACCGCGCGGGGCGATGGGCCGATCGGCATTTCGTTTCCACTCAGGCGCACGAGACCTTCGGGCACGCCCCACCCGCGCACGGGTCGCGCGTTGGGTCCGGAGATCATCTGCGCCACGGCCTCGTAACTGCTCAGCGATAATGCGCCTGCGCCCACCATCATACCTCTTAGAAAGCCTCGCCTCGAAAAACCGGAAGGAGCTTCCGCAATCCTGTCCGCCCTGTCTACCATGATAAACTCCTTGAAGGAAAGTTCTGCTAAGAATTGCTCTGCAGGCCTTTGTTTTCAACCTGGCAAAATGCGTGCGTGACGCCCTGTGGAGGCGCAGCCTCATCAGTTACGATCCCTGAAATCCGTATCCGATGATCGGTCAATCTAATACGCAACGCATGAAATGACAAAGGTATTGTTAAAGTTATACAACTTCGGAGCGCCCGGTATTCAGAATCGTGTCGGTGGGTGGGTCGGGCCGGTCGGGCCGGTCGGACCAGTCAGGCCGGTCAATCCGGTCCGCCCAACCGTTTCGCTTTCAGGCCGCGCACAGGTAGTCTTCCACTTCGGTAAGGCCTGTGTCCTTGAGGGCCTCGCGGATCAACTTCCGTGCACCCCGCGAGGACACGGCGGCGATGAGCATCGGACGACGGTAACGGTTCCACGTCGAGGACAGCTCATTGGGACCGATTACCGGGGCTTCGCGCATTCGGCTGCCGATCTTCCGTGGAGATATGTCCACGAAGGCATCAATCGGACGCCCCATGCGTACGATATGCCGGGTCAACCGGCGGCCGGTCTGGCCCGCGCCCCAGACGATCAGCCCGTCCCGGTCCTGCAGCGGGCCGTTGACCAGGAAGTGCGCCTTGACGCGGAGGAAGTTCTCCACCGAGTACCGGGGGTCCGTGCGTGTCAACCGGTCTCCGTGCTCCCGCCAGTACAGCAGGACCTCCGGCACCTTGGCGAACCGCCGTCCCGCGGCGTGGTAGCGGAGCCAGAGGTCGTAGTCTTCCGGCCATCCGGCATCGCGGTATCCGCCGAGTTCGAAAAGTTCGTCCCGCCGCACCATGGCCGATGGATGGGCGATCGGACTCTCTATGAAGATCTCACGGGCGATGTCCCCGGGTTCGACGAGGCTGTTGAGCCAGGCCTGGTAAACCTTCATGCCTTCGCCCACCGCGCCTTCGGCGAAGATCTCCACGAGCGACCCGGCTACGCTGATATCCGGCCGGGCGTCCAGCAGCGCCGCCTGCCGGGCGAGACGGTCCGGGCGCATCCGGTCGTCGGCGTCCATGCGGGCGACCCATTCGCCCCGGCACCGCGACAGTCCGAGGTTCAGCGCCTCGACCAGGCCGACGCGGCCGGCCCGGACCTGCTGTATTCTCCGGTCCCCGCGGCCCCATGCCTCCAGGATCTTCCCGCTGTCGTCGTCCGAACCGTCATCGACGGCGATGACCTCGAAGTCGCCCAGCGTTTGCGCGGCGATGCTCTGCAGGGTTTCGGGAAGTGTGCCGGCGGCGTTGTAAACCGGCATCAGGACGGATATGCGCGGCGTGGACATGGACGAAGCGGCCCTAGCCCTTGACCACGATATTGAGCAGCTTGTCCGGCACGAAGATGTTGCGGACCGATTCCTTGCCGTCGGTCCACTGACGAACGCGTTCGCTGGCGAAGGCGGCCTGCTCGATTTCTTCGCGGGGCGTACCGGGCGGCAGTTCGAGCCGGTCGCGTACCCGGCCATTGATCTGGATGACGTATTCGATCGTGGCGGAAACGATCAGCGCCGGATCATACTCCGGCCAGGGCACGTCGCAGACCATGCCCACGTGACCCAGGCGGGTCCACAGCTCCTGGGAGATGAAAGGCGCGAAAGGCGCCGCCAGCTGAAGCAACCGGTCGATGGCTTCGCGATGATGGGAAGACGCGTTCTGCAGGCCGTTGAGCAGTTCCATCAGGCGCGCGATGGCCGTGTTGTACTGGAACGAGGCCATGTCCCCGGTGACGTCCCGGGTCTTGCCGTGCACCAGGGCGAGCAGTTCGGGGTCTTCGACCGGCGCTTCGCTGAAATCGGTCCCGGTGGCGTAGCGCCAGAGCCGGTCGTAGAACCGCCGCACGCCGTTAATCCCCGCGTCCTGGAAATCACCGCCCACCTGGTAGGGACCCAGGAACATGAGATAGGTGCGGAAGGCGTCGGCGCCGAAGCGGTCCAGGTATTCATCGGGATTGACCACGTTCCCCCTGGATTTGCTCATCTTCGCGCCGGAACGGATGATGGTGCCGTGGGCCCGGAACTTCTTGAAAGGTTCGGAAAAGGAGACCAGGCCGATGTCGTGCATCGCCATCGTGATGAAGCGGGTATACATGAGGTGCAGCACCGCGTGCTCGTTGCCCCCGACGTACATGTCCACGGGCAGCCACCGCTCCGTCATCTCCGGGTCGAAGACCACGTCCGCGCGTTCCGAACTGGGGTACCGGAAGAAGTACCACGCCGAGTCCAGGAAGTTGTCGTTGACGTCGGTTTCCCGGGTGGCGGGACCGCCGCATGCGGGACAGGTGGTGTTCAGGAAGGACGGGGCGCGCGCCAGCGGGCTTCGTCCGGTGCCGTCCGGCCGGAAGTCCTCTACGTGGGGCAGGATCACGGGCAACTGGTCCTCGGGAACGGGCACTACGCCGCAGGCTTCGCAGTGGATCATCGGGATGGGCGGCCCCCAGTAACGCTGGCGGCTGATGCACCAGTCCCGCAGCCGGTAGTTGACCTTCCGTTTCCCGACGCCGCGGTCTTCCAGCCAGTCCGTGACCGCGCCCACGCCGACGGTGTTGTGGGTCCCGTCGAAGGGTCCGCTGTTGATCATGGTCCCCTCGCCGGTATAGGCTTCCTCGAGGACGGCCGCGCCGTCGTAACCGTTCGTAAGGTCTTCCGATCCGCTGATCACCTGCACGATGGGCAGATCGAAGGCCCGGGCGAACTCGAAGTCCCGCCCGTCATGGGCCGGCACCGCCATGATAGCGCCCGTGCCGTAGGTCATCAGCACGTAGTCGGAGATCCAGATCGGAATCCGGGCGTCGTTGACCGGATTGACGGCATAGCCGCCCGTGAACACACCGGTCTTCTCGCGGGTAACGTCCTCGCGCTCGATGGCCGTCTTCCGGCCGCTTTCCTTCACGTATTCATCGACGACCTCGCGCTGGGCTTTCGTGGTCACCACGTCGACAAAGGGGTGCTCCGGCGCCAGGACCATGTAGGTGGCGCCCCAGAGCGTATCCGGCCGCGTGGTGAACACGCTGAGCTTCTCGTCGTGATCCGCCAGCGGGAAGTCGACTTCAGCCCCTTCGCTTCGGCCAATCCACCTGCGCTGCGCGGTCTTGGTCGTCTCGGACCAGTCGATGGTCTCCAGGTTCTCCAGCAGTTGCCTGGCGTAGGCCGTGATCCGGAAGAACCACTGGCGCATGTTCCGTTGCTCCACCTGTGCGTCGCACCGCTCGCAAACCCCGCCCTCGGCCTGTTCCGCCGCAAGCACGGTGTTGCAGGAAGGGCACCAGGTGACCGGCGCTTCCTTCTGATAGGCCAGCCCGGCCTTGAAGAGCTGGATGAAGATCCACTGTGTCCACCGGTAGTAATCCGGGTCGGTCGACTGAACTTCGTGACGCCAGTCGAACATGGCGCCCAGGCGCTTGAACTGACGGGTGAAGTTGGCGATGTTCTCGGGGATCAGCCGTCCGGGATGGGTGTTTATCTTGAGGGCGAAGTTCTCGGAGTGGATCCCGAAGGCGTCGAAGCCCATGGGCTCGAACACGTCGTATCCCTTTGCGCGCATGTACCTTCCATGGATATCCGCGCCCGTGTAGGCGAAGACGTTGCCCACGTGCATGCCCTCGGCGGAGGGATAGGGAAACATCATGAGGTTGTAGTAGGGATTCCGCGCCGACTCCAGGTCGACCTCGTAGGTCCCTTCCGCTTCCCAGCGCTCGATCCAACGCGCCTCGACCGCCCCGTGATCGTATTTCTCGCCGTTCATTGCTTCTCCGGTTAACATTTCTCGAACATTGTCCCCGGCCCCTGCTGTCCAGAGGCTGCCGGTTTCCTGTGCGCTCGTGTTTTGCCCCGGTAATTTACCTATCTTGATTGTAGAAATCAAGTTACGACTTTACATTAGAGGACGGCCTGTCTTCAGGTTCTGCAAATTGGAATTCCAGTCCGAATCCATTAGAGAGGGTCCGTCATGCCAACCCAGAATCCCCATCTCCTGCGGGACGACCACATCCGCCGGTTCATCACGGATGGATACGTGCAGGTAAACGCCGGGCTGCCCGCGGAGTTTCACCAGGATCTGTATCGCAAGATCGAGGCCGTGCTCGAGGAGGAAGGCAATCCCGGCAACAACATCCTGCCGCGGATACCCGAGATCCGGCGGGTCTTCGACCAGCCCGCCGTGCGAGGAGCGCTGACCAGTCTGCTCGGACCCGGTTACCTCATGCATCCCCACCGGTACTGCCACCTGAACAAGCCGGGCAGTTCCGGCCAGCAGTGGCACAAGGACGATTACATATTCGACCATAACGTGAGGCATGCCCGCTGCCGGTGGGTGATGGCCTTCTACTATCCCCAGGACGTGAGTGCGGACATGGGCCCAACTGGCATCCTGCCTGGCGTGCAGCACCACAACAGGATCTCCGATTGTGAGGCGTCCAAAACCACAGAATCCGCACTGGGACTGTGCGGCCCCGCCGGGACGGTTTCCATCGTGAACTTCGACTCCTGGCACCGTGCCATGCCGAACGTCAGCGAAAAGAACCGGTACATGCTCAAGTTCCAGTTCACCCGTTCGCGCGAGCCGGCCGGACCCACATGGGAAAGTGGAAACCGCGGCTGGAAGCCTCAGCCGGACGACGAGCTTCCCGCTGTTTCCGAGGCCGTATGGAACTGGTTGGCGGGAGGGGATAGCGGCGAGGTTGAAGCCAAGGGGGTGTCCATCGATCGCTGCCTGGCGGCCCTTGACGATGCGGACGAGCGGGTACGGCTGCAGGCCGCGTACACGTTCGGCAGGAAGGGTGCGGAAGCGGTGAAGCCGCTTGTGGAACGACTGTGCGCGACCAGTGAAGAGCAGGCCCTGGCGAGCATACCCAGGAACCCGGCGAATCCCGCGGGAGGCAATCCGTCGGAACTGCCCGCCGCCTATGCGCTGTCGGCCGTGGGACGTCCAGCGGTCAAGCACCTGGAGGCCCTGCTCGAAGACGATGCCTGGTGGGTACGGGCTACCGCCGCGGACGTACTGGGCGACATCGGGCTGCCTGCTTCAGGCGCGCTGCCGGCGCTGTTGCGTGCGGTTGGCGACGAGGACGCGTGGGTACGCCGAAACGCGTCCGAAGCGTTGGCGGTCCTGGGGGATTTCGGTGACGAAGACGCCCCTGCGCTTCGAGACGCGCTCGGGGATGAGGACGAGCGCGTCCGGCGAAACATCGCTTTCACCCTGGCCAGACACCCGATTCAGGACGCGGACCTGGTCGATGACCTGGTCTCGCGCTCGGCGGAAGACGAGGGGCGCTACGTCCGCTACTACGCCCTGGCGGCCGCGGCTCGCATGACCGCCGGCACGGACCGGGAAGGCTTTCTTGACGCTATGCTCGCCGCTCGCTGGTGTCCACTGACGACCCGGAAGAGTGCTTATTGAAGAAATCCTTGAAAATTGAACACCTGCCTTTCGATTTTCAACTCCATTCTCACACTGCAGATGAAACAAGGGATTACCCCTGAGCGTTTGCCCGCCAGCGCAAAGGCGGTTATATTGTCCGCGCAAGTGGAAACTATGTTCTTTTTTGCCGATTTCGGCGGGAATATGCAGGGAATGTGCTTCAGTACCTGCCCGGTCTACCCTGACTGAAACCAGGACACAAGACAACCGGCCCATGGATCTGTCACTTAAATACGGACTCAATCCCCATCAACATCCCGCCAGGGTGACCTTGCCGCCAGAATCACCGCTGCGCGTGCTCAACGGAATGCCAGGTTACGTCAATATCATCGACGCCATGGGCGCATGGCAACTGGCACGGGAATTGAAACAGGCTACCGGGGTAGCCGGGGCGGCGTCCTTCAAGCACGCCAGTCCTGCCGGCGCGGCGATCGCCGCGGATCTCGGAGATACGTACCTGGCCTCGCAGTTCCTGGCAGCAAAGGCGTATTCACCCGGAGCAGCCGCTTACATCCGTGCCCGCGGCGGCGACCGCATGTGTTCCTTCGGGGACGCGGCGGCCGTGAGCGAGGTGGTGGACCGATCCCTGGCCAACGTGCTCAGACGGGAAGTGTCGGACCTGATCATCGCGCCGGGATACGAACCGGACGCGCTGGAAGTCCTGCGCGCGAAGAAGGGTGGCGGATACCTCGTATTGGAAATCGATCCGGATTTCGAGCCGCCCGCAGTGGAGCCAAGAACGCTTTTCGGCCTGCAACTGGAACAGCCCCGCAACGACGCGGCCATCACGCGGCAGACCTTTTCCAACATCGTCACGGACAACCGGGACCTACCGGATTCCGCGCTTGATACCCTCATCGTGGCGACGATCGCCCTCAAGTACACCCAGTCCAATTCCGTCTGCGTGGCCTATGACGGCCAGGTGATCGGCATGGGCGCGGGCCAGCAATCCCGCATCCACTGCACCCGGCTGGCCTGCGACAAGGCCGACAAGTGGTTCCTTCAACAGCATCCCCGGACACTGGACCTCCCGTTCCGCGAAGGGCTCAAGCGCACCGAGAAGACGAACATCGTCGACCAGTACCTCCTGTGGGATCAGCTTTCCGACACGGAAGAGGCCCGCATGCTGGGCGATCTCGAAGAAAGCCCCGTGCCGATCCCGCCGGAAGAACGGCGGGATTATGTTTCCCGTTTCAAGGGGATCTGCCTCTCATCCGACGCCTTCATTCCCTTCCGCGACAACATCGACCGAGCGGCCCGAAGCAACGTGTGCTACGTGGCGCAGACGGGTGGCTCTACGGCGGATAAAGGGGTAACGGAGGCGGCCGACGAATACGGCATGGTCATGGCCCACACGGGGTTGCGGCTGTTTCTGCATTAGCACGGACGCCGATCGTTCCCGCTACACGTTCCCGCTACACGTTTCCGCGATCACCGCTTTCATCCGTTCCGGATAGTTTGTCAGGATCCCATCCACGCCCATCCAGGTAAACTTCCGCATGTCTTCGGGGGTATCCGCGTAGAATACATGTACACCCAGTCCTGATTCGTGCGCCATCTGAACGAACTCCGGCGTGGTCATGTCCCGTCCAGGCTGCATCGTCCGAAGCCCCATTTCCGCTGATGACCGAATGTAGTCCTCGGGGGAGCGGTTGTTTGGAAAGATCCGGCAAGCTATTCGCGGGTCGACCTCGGCAAATATCCCCACGCTCTCATCATTGCAGGCCAGTATGGAATCGCCCATCATTCGGAACGCGCGCAGCGCCTTCGCTACCTTACGTTCGAATTCGCCATCCGGGTTTCCACCCTCTTTAAGGTGTACATTGAGCCTCACTTTACCCTGAACGAGATCCAGCGCTTCCTCCCAGGTCGGCACGCGTTCGCCTCGAAACCTATCGCCAAACACCCTTCCGGCGTCGAGCGCCCTGATCTCGGCAAGCGTGAGCTCGCCAATGGCGCCCGTACCGTCGGTTGTTCGGTCTACGGTGTCGTCGTGCATGACGACGAGATGCCCGTCCCGGGTAGAACGGAGATCGAGCTCTATCTCATCCACGCCGATTTCCAGCGCCATCTGAAACGCGCGTAACGTGTTTTCGGGGTAGTTTCCCGACGCACCACGATGGGCGACATTGGCAACCACGTGTTATTCCTTAGCCTAATGACGCAGGTATAGTTAAATAACAATGATCAGAGAGCCCTGTTATATTAGTGATCAGATCGGTTGTATCACAACGCTTTCGTAACGCTAAGGAGTAGAAGACAGGATGACCGACAAAAGACCCAATGTCATCCTGGTCATCACGGACGACCAGGGCTACGGCGACCTGGGATGCACCGGGCATCCGTGGTTGAAGACACCCCGTATCGACGCCTTTCACGATGACGCGGTCCGCCTGACCGACTTCCACGTGTCGCCCCTGTGCACGCCGACGCGCGGCGCCCTGATGACCGGCCGGCGGCCCGTGCGCAACGGCGCCTGGGCGACCTGCTGGGGCCGGTCCATCCTGCGTAAGTCGGAGACGACCATGGCGGACGTCTTCGGCGCGGCCGGCTACCGCACCGCCATGTTCGGCAAGTGGCACCTGGGCGACAACTACCCCTACCGGCCCCAGGACCGCGGATTCCAGCACGTGGTGGCCCACAAGGGCGGTGGTGTGGGACAGACCCCCGATTTCTGGGGAAACAACTACTTCGACGACACCTATTTCCACAACGGCGCGCCCGTGGAGCACGCGGGATATTGCACGGACGTCTGGTTCAACGAGGCGATCCGGTTCATCGAGGGGTGCGCGGGCGGCCAGTCCGGGGGCGTTCAGTCCGGGGGCGGTGAGGCCGGATCAAATGCGCCGTTCTTCGTCTATCTCTCCACCAACGCCCCGCACACCCCCTATCTCGTGTCCGAGGAATTCGCCCGGCCCTACCGCGGCAACCCGGACGTGCCGGAGCCTGAATTCTGCGGTATGATCGCGAACATCAACGAGAACTTTGGCCGCCTGAGAAGGACGCTCGCCGAACGGGACCTGGAGGAAAACACCATCCTGGTCTTCATGACCGACAACGGGAGTTCCGGTGGAAGCGAACTAGACGAGAACCAGTACGCGGTGCGGGGATACAACGCGGGGATGCGGGGCAAGAAGGGGTCCTACTATGACGGCGGTCACCGCGTGCCCTTCTTCCTCCGCTGGCCCGGCGGCGGTCTTGGGGGCGGCCGTGAAGGCGGACGGGACGTCGACGAAATGAGTCTTCATATCGACGTGTTGCCGACCTTCATCGACCTTTGCGGTCTCGATGCTCCGGACGTAGACTTCGATGGACAAAGCATTGCACCGCTGCTGCATGGCGGCCAGGAGCGTCTGCCCGTCGACCGGGTCCATTTCCTTCAGTATCGCCAGGATACCGTGCCGCCGGAGAAATGGACCAATGCCGTGATGACACGCCGCTGGCGGCTGGTGCGGGGCAAAGAACTGTACGACATCGAGGCCGATCCGGGACAGCGCCAGGATGTAGCCGCCGACCATCCGGGCGAGGTGAAACGGCTGCGCGGCGCCCATGACGCCTGGTGGGACGAGATTTCACCCGGACTCGAAACATATTGTCCCATCACGCTCGGCGATCCGGCCGAGAATCCCGCGCGCCTCTGCGCCATGGACGTGCTGGGGGACGTGGCCTGGCACCAGACCCACATCACCCAGGCCAAGGAAAGCACCGGTACCTGGGCCGTCGAAATTGCGCGGCCCGGCCGTTACAGGTTCTCCCTGCGCCGCTGGCCCGCCGAACGCGACCTGGCCATCGACGGAATCATCCCGCCCGAGGAGGCAAAGACCCTCATCTACGCCCCGGAGGATGCCCGCTCCGAGGCGATCCGGCCGGCCTTAGCGCGCCTGTCGCTCTTCGACGAGGAACGGAGCGAACCCCTGGAGTCCGGCGATAAGACCGCCGAGTTCACCCTCGCGGTCTGCAGCACGGGAACGACGCTCCTGCATGCTTCTTTCATCGATGAGGAAGGCGATATACAGGGGGCGTACTACGTGGACATCGAGCGGCTGGACGAGGCGGTATGATGATCAGGCCGGTACCGTCCGGCTGATTCCCAGGGCTTCGCCGAATCGCTCGACCGACATCTGCATTCCATCGATCAGCCCCTCGTCGAAGGCGGTCAGCCTGGCGTCCGTTGAACGGCAACGCGTCGTGATGGGCAGTCCGATACGCTGCAGGTACCGTTTGCAGGTGACGAGGTACTTGTTGTTGACGACCGGCGCCAGGGACGTCATCATCCGCTGCACCTCCTCCGCCGTTTCCGGCTGTTCGTCATACTCGGTACACAACCAGGCAAACAGTTCGGGGAATACGTTGCCGGCAACAGGAGAAATCCCGGCGGCCCCGTAGCGAAGCCCCGCGAGGCCGGTTTCGAAGTGGGCGTTGTAGACCCCCAGCGGCGTGTCTCGCACGGCGTCGATCTTCCGGTGAAGCAGATCGATGTCGCAGACCGTATCCTTGTGGTAGAGGAACCTTCCGGTAGCGCCGAGATGCCCGAACAGCCCGGGCGACAGTTTCCGGTGATAGGGCGTAGGGCATTCGTAGAGACCCAGGGGAACGGGATCGGTCAACTCGAGCAGTCGTTCCATGTTCTGCTTCAGCACATCCTCGCCCTCGCTCCTTTCGGCCATCAGGCAAACGATGACGACCACCGCGTCCACGCCCATATCGGCCAAATGCCTGACAAACCTGGCCTGGTGCTCAATAGGACCGCCGAAAGTGCCGGTGGCGACTACGGGTACCTCGCCGGCAGCCCGGCTTACGACGCGTTGCGCTACGGCCAGGCGCTCCACGTCATCCAGGTGAAACATCTCGCTGGAGCCGCAGCAGGCAAAGAGACCCGCCGATCCTCTCTCGATATACCAGTCGCTCAGGGCGTCCACGCCGTGCCAGTCGATGGTCCCGTCCTCGTGAAATGCGTTGAGCATCACCGGCCAGAGGCCACGGGGCAGCAGTCGGGTTGACATGGTGTCGCTTCCTGTGGGTTTGAGTCTGTCCAGGATTTCCGCGTCATGCGTTCGGCTTACGGATCATATCGTTGTGCCGTCTTCCGTGTCAAGAATAACCGGGTCACGTCGGGCAATAGGCGTGGGAGACGACCACTGAGACGTATGATGCGACGCACCCTGTAGTCCTTTACACCCCCCGGTCCCAAAGGTATATTTCCGGGTAGCGATCCTGACATCCGCACACGAATTGCCATACCCTTCCATCGACGAAAAAGCCGGTATATTCCGGTTCAACTTCCGAAAGATAACCATGTCCGTTCTCGGCCTCACCTGTACCCGGTGCAATGCCCAATATCCCCTGGCGCCGATGTTCTTCGGCTGTCCCGCCTGCATGGACGGGGAAGGGGGCGGCGCTGACGAGGCAGGGGGCGGCGCGGCCGCGCTGACCGTGACCTACGACTACCCGGCGATCGCCTCCCAACTGAATGTGGAGGACTGGGGCCGGTCCGGTCACGGCATCTGGCGATTCGACGCCCTGCTGCCGCTGCGGGATCCGGCGTCTCAGATCTCGCTGGGCGAGGGGAACACGGCCCTCGTGCGGCCCCGGGCGGTGTGTGAGGCTACCGGTTTGTCGAACCTGTACATCAAGAACGAGACGACCAATCCCACCTGGGCCTTCAAGGACCGGTTCCACGCGTCCTCGGTCTCCATGGCGCGATCCCTGGGCTACAACCGGGTCACGGCCAGTACCACGGGCAATCACGGCGCCTCGGCCGCGGCCTATTGCGCCGCCGCGGAGATGGACTCCTGCATCATCCTCTGCCATCCCGAATCCTCCATGCTGCAGCGGGACATGATCGCCCTGTACGGCGGCCACGCCTTCGTGCTGGAAGACCGCTTTCAGTACCTGGACACGCTGATCCGGGACCATGGCTTCTATCCTTCGACGACCATGACGCCCATGCCCACGGGCACGCCCTTCGGCATCGAGGGCTACAAGACCATCGCCTTCGAGATCTTCGTGCAGCTCGGCGGCCGGATCCCCGATCGGATGTTCTGCCCCATCGCCGCGGGCGACGCGCTGTTCGGTCCGTGGAAGGGATTCAACGAGCTGCGCGCGCTGGACCTCGTCGATCGGCATCCGGTCATGCATGGTGTGCAGCCGGCGGGATGCAATCCTTACGTGCAGTCGTTCCAACAGGGACGCGGCGACGTGATCGTCCACCCCGATCCTTGTTCCATCGCGCTGTCCATCCGCGACGACACCGGGGGACCCCTGGCACTGGGGGCCATCTACGATTCCGGCGGCGACGCGACCGACGTCACCGAGGACGAGATCATCGAGGCGGTACGCCTGCTCGCGCGGAGCGGCTACCTGGTCGAACCGTCATCGGCGGCGTCCGTCGCCGGGGCGATCAAGGCCGCCCGGGCGGGTCGGCTCGCTTCGGATGAAACCGTCGTGTGCCTGGTCACCGGATCGGGCGCCAAGTGGCCGGAGGTCATGGCCGAGCTGGCAGACCGCGACGCGCCGGTCGAGCCTGCCTGGGAAGAGATCATAGCGCGGGCCGGTCTCGCCGGCGATGCGACCTGAAAGCACCACCATGACTACGCCCATGTATATGCTCGCCGACGATCTCGCCGGCGCTCACGACGTGGCGGTTCCCTTCGCGAAAAGGGGCTTCGCCGTGGCCGTGCCGACCGGTCCGGACCGGCTGGATCGATTCGATGCGGCAGACCTGGTCGTGCTGAACACGGACACCCGTTCCTGCAGCGAGCAGGTAGCCGCCGATCGCGTAGGGGCAGCCTGCGAGGCGATACGGGCCCGGTCGGGCGCGTTGATTTACAAGAAGATCGACTCGACGCTCAGGGGACATGCAGGCTTCGAAATCGACCTCGTCAGCGGCCTGATGGACATCGGCCTGGTGGTATGCGCTCCGGCTTTTCCTGAAATGGGACGTATCACGGTGGGCGGCTATCAACTGCTTGGCGGCCTGCCCATCAACGGGGCGGACATGGCGGGTCCCGACATTTCGCCGCAACATGCCTTCATCCCGGACCTCCTGGACAATGGTTCCGGCAGGACGAGGGCTCACATCGATTTGAAAACCGTACGTGGCGGTGCGGCAGCAATCAGAGGGGCGCTTGACGATATCAAGGCTGAGCCGGGAACTACAGTGGTGGTGGATATGGCGGACCCAATGAGATGGGATGGGCTGCTGGACGCGGTTTTCGAGGATCGCGAAGCGTCCGTGGCGGCTTCTACGCTGCTCTGCGGTTCCGGCGGCATGGCCCGCGCCCTCGCGGAAAGGTTGGCGCTTACGTGGAAGCCTCAGGACCCCTTATCCCGGACACTGTGGCCATCATCCAGCAAGCCGCGAGTCGCCGCACACGCGCCGCCACTGCAGGTCGGTCCCGTGCTCGTCTTCGCCTGCAGTCTGCACGAAACGACCTCCCGGCAGGTCGAGCAGTTAGGCGGCATGGACTCGACAGCCATCTGCCCTTTTGATCCCCTGTCGATCGTGGATGAGCGGAAGCGTGTGGGCGAGGTGAATCGACTGACTACAACCGTCGCGGAGGCCATGGGGAACGGGCGGCACGCGGTCGTGACCCCCCTGCAGCCGGACCGTACGGACCGTTCGGATCGACGGGCTTGGATCGGTCATCTGACCGAGAAAGCCGCCGGCCGCGATCCCGCGTTGGTGGTCATCGATAACCTGGGACAAGTCGCCCGCAGGTTGTTTACGAAGGCGAAACCGGGTGGTCTCGTGCTCACAGGCGGGGAGACCGCCGGAAGCGTCTTTCAGGAATTGCATGCCGATGGCGCATGGATACGCGAGGAAATCGACACTGGAATTGGCCGGGCTGCCGTTGCGGGCGGCCCCTATGACGGCATGGGGTTGGTCATCAAGCCCGGATCCTTCGGCGACTGTCATACGCTGGTGAAGTCCGTGGAACGCCTTTCCCCGCGCGCTGTCGGCACCAAGGCCGGGGACACCGGGACCGGGGACACCAAGGCCGGGGACACCGGGACCGGGGACACCGAGATCGGGGACACCCTGGTTGGCACCACCGGACCAGTTCGCATACGTGCGCCTGGCAAAACGCAAAGGAATCGGTATGGATGAACGTCCGGTCATCGGCATTACCCTAGGCGATCCGAACGGCGTGGGGCCGGAGATCATCGTGAAGATCCTGTCGCAGGAATGGGTCTACGAACTGTGCAGGCCGCTGGTCATCGGGCATGACGAAGTCATCCGCCGGGCGCTGCCGCTGGCCCGAACCGGCGGTTCCGATGATGACGATGCCCATGGCGGCCGGACCGTCCCATGCCTCGATATCCATTCGATCGAACATCCCGCGGCCGGCCTGTACCGTCACGGCGCGATTGATGTCATGAATGCGCAGGATACGGAATTGAAAATCGATAGCCTGTTTCCGGGCCGCGTGCAGGCCGAAGCCGGGCGCCTCGCCGTGGAATCCGTCAAGCGGACCGCCCGAATGGCGATGGACGGCGACATCGCCGCCATGGTCACCGCGCCGCTAAACAAGGAAGCCATGGGCCTGGCCGGATATGCCTACCCCGGCCACACCGAACTGCTGGCCGAAATCACGGGAACGAAGCGATTCCGGCTCGCGCTGGCCTTCGACGGGATCCTGGTCTCCCACGCGACGACCCACGTCTCCCTGCGAGACGCCATCGACCGCCTGTCCGAAGATGAAATACTCATCACCCTGGACCTGGTCGGCAACGCGCTCGCCGGAATGGGCGTGGCGGCGCCGCGGATCGCCGTGTGCGGACTGAATCCCCACGCGGGCGAGGGCGGTCTCTTCGGGGACGAGGAGATCCGCATCATCGCACCCGCTATCGAAAAAGCGCGTGAGCATGCCGCTACCCGGGGCTGGCGGATCACGGGTCCCCTGCCGCCGGACACCGTGTTCATGCGGGCCCGGAAGGGCGACTTCGACGGGATCATCGGCATGTATCACGACCAGGGACACATCCCGGTCAAGGCCATCGCCTTCGACCGCACCGTGAACGTGACCCTCGGCCTGCCGATCATCCGAACCTCCGTGGATCACGGCACGGCCTTCGATATCGCCGGCAAGGGCATTGCCGACGAGGGCAACCTGGGCGAGGCGCTTCGGATGGCCGTGTCGCTTGTGGGCGAACAGTGGTCCATCGGAAACGGAAAAAGAGCACAGTCCACGTCATGAAATCGAAACCGCGGGCCATCCTGACAGCCTCCCTGCTGGTATGCGCGGGCATGCTTCTGGCCGAAGCCATCCCGCTTACCCCTCAGGACACCGACCCCGTCTTCAACGCCATCGGCAAGCGGATGCCGCCCGATGCGGCGCCGCTGGAGTTCCAGACCTACCGGTTCATGCGGGACGAGCCCCGGAGCCTGGACGTCAGTGTCAACCTCTACGTGGGGCAGTGGAACGAGTTCCTCTTCGAGACCCTGGTCTCCAAGGACGAAAACGGTGATCTCATCCCGGCGGCGGCCGATCGCTGGGAGGTCTCCCCCGACGGCAAGACCTGGACCTTCTATCTGCGCAAATCAGGGCGGTGGAGCGACGGCCGGCCCGTCACCGCCCACGACTTCGTCTATACCTTCCGCAGGTCCCTATCCTACGAAACGGCCAATCCATACGCCGCGTTCTACAGCGACATCGTGGGTGCGACGACCTACAGCCAGACCCCGAACGCCGATCCGGAAATACTGGGCGTCAGGGCCATCGACGACCATACGCTGACCTTCGAAACCACCCACCCGGCGCCGTACCTGGGACTCATTCTCTCCGTCCCCACCTCCATGCCGGTGCCCCGGTGGCAGGTGGAGAAGCACGGACCCCGGTGGACCGAGGAAGGGAACTGCGTGACCAATTCGAGCTATATGCTGACGGAATGGAAGCACGGCAGCCACATGAACTTCGAGCTCAATCCCTATTACGACGGCCCCATCAAGGGATACGTGGAGAAGATTCACCGCGTATTCCGCCATCCGTCCACGGCCAACCTGCTCCCCTACGAAAACGACGAGGTGGGATTCGCCGAGGTACAGGCCAACGAGTTGATCCGTGTGCAGCGCGATCCCGAACTGAGCTCGGAACTCGTTTCCAACCCGACCGACGGCACATGGTACATCTTCTTCAATACACGGAATCCGCCTTTTGACGACGCCCGGGTCCGTCGCGCCATCGCCTGGGCCATCGACCGGGAAACGATCTGCCGCGTAGTCCTTCACGGCGCCGCCGTTCCCGCCTATTCCATGCTGCCGGTCACCTTTGATGCCCATGACGACTACAAAGCCTACCAGGATTTCGATCCCGAAGAGGCGCGGAAGTTGCTGGCGGAGGCGGGTTATCCGGGAGGCCGCGGATTCCCGGTGATGGAGATGTGGCTGCGGCAGCCGAGACCCGATATCCGGATGGTCGCCGAGGTGATCCAGGGCATGCTGCGGGAACACCTGGGCATCGGCATTACGTTCCGCAGCGCCGATTACCCGGTATTCACCAACTACATGTTCAACTGGAACATCGACCTGGGGATGGTACCTTTCTTCGGGGACTACCGGGATCCCAAGAACATGCTGGACATGATCTGGCGCCCCGGAACGCGCGGGCGCAGCCGCCACGATTTCGAACACACGGAATTCGAGGCGTTGCTGGACGCGGCGGACCAGGAGCTGGATCCTGAACGGCGGACGGAAATCATCCGCCGGGCCGAACGCATTCTGGTCGAGGAGGCGGGGGCCGCCTTCGTCTTCCATCCCATGGCGAACCACCTCTTCAAGCCGTGGCTCAGGGGACTCAAAACCAACCGATTCGGCGGCAAGACCGTGATCTTCACGGATCTCTATATCGGCGAGGGTTTTTCCGGTGCGAGGTAGGACTTCGGGGCAGGACGGCGCAGGACCGGCGGGGCGTCCCGAGCAGGACACCCGCTGCTTTCAAAGGCTCGAAGGCAGCCGTCTGGCCGCCGGTTGACCGCCGATCTTACTTCTTCTTATGCCTGTCGGCCCGCAAGCGCTTCTTGCGCTTATGGGTAGCGATCTTCGACCGCTTGCGTTTCTTACCACTCGGCACGTCTGTCTCCCTTGGGTTAGTTTTCCTTCTGTACTCGGTTTTTCAGATGGTCTGACGGTTTGAAAACCGGCACCACACACGGTGGAATCCGGATCCCCGTACCGGTTTTCGGATTGCGGGCGACGCGCGCCTTTCTTTCCTTCACCTTGAAAATGCCGAATCCACGCAGTTCGATCTTCTCGCCCCTTCCCAGCGCGGATGAGATCGAATCCAGCAACGCGTTCAGCACTTCCGCGGTGTCCACCTTGGTCATCCCGGTGGATTGTGCGATGCGAGCCACGATATCGGCCTTAGTCATACCAATCTCCTTGATCGTAGATGTTGCCGCATTATCGATACCGGTATTCGACGACGCCCGGTGAATACAGACCTGTCATCGTCTCCATGTTATCCATCAGCATCTCGAAAAACGTCTTCGGCCGCTGACGGACTACGTTGGGCTTTTCCGAAAGGCCGGTCATCCTGCCGGCCAGGGCGATCGCGTCCTGGTAGGTCCCCAGGCGGTCCACGAGACCCAGGGGAAGCGCCTGGTTTCCGGTGTAAATCCGTCCGTCCGCCCGTTCGACCACTTCTTCGAGGGAAAGCGGCCGGTAGCTGGCTACCGCGCCGACAAACTGGTCGTATACGTCGTCGACGACGGACTGCACGATCCCCATTTCCTCGTCGGTCATGCTGCGGCTCGGTGAGCCTATGTCCTTGTGCCGGCCGCTTTTGACGACCTGCCAGTCGATGCCTATCCTCTCGAGCAGATCCTCCGCGCTCGGTGCGACGGTGATCACGCCGATGCTTCCGGTGATGGTACCGGGATTGGCCACGATGGAATCGGCCGCGCAGGCGATGTAGTACCCGCCCGATGCCGCCACGCTGCCCATGGACGCCACGATGACCTTGCCCGCTTCCCGGGTCTTGCGCAGTTCGTCGAAGATCTCCTGCGTGGGGGCTACGGCGCCGCCGGGACTGTCGATGCGGAGCACGATGGCCCGCACGGAATCGTCCTCGCGGTGCTTGACGATCTGCCTGACCGTGTCATCGCCCCGGGTAATCGCACCCCGGACTTCGACCAGCGCAACCCGGCCGCCGCCCATGCTGGAAAGGGAACTGTCGCTGCTCAGCATGGGACCGGCAATAAGCAGCAACATGACGATAACGATAACCAGTACCCCGCCACCGAGCAGGCCACCGATAATCCAGTCAGATTTTCGCGCCATGGCAACGCTCCGCTATCCCGCGTCACGTTTGAATTCGGGTTCGATACCGGACCGTCTTTCGGACCTGAATATCCGTGACCAAAATATCACGTTAGTTTAAGAATGTCAATGACTTTTAAGAGTCGGAAGGGTTGATGCGGAGCCGGTCTCCGGGATGTATGGCGGCGCGCGTGCCCAATCCGTTCGTCCTGCGCAAGGCGCTCACCGTCACGTTGTGGGCCCGTGCGATATCCCAGAGGGTGTCGCCCGGCTTTACGGTGTAGATGATGGCGTCGGATGCCGTCGCTCCACCCTCGCCACGGGTAGATCCTCCCGTCCCGGGCGTTCCGGTCGGCGTCGCACCACCGCTCGCGGTGCCGCTCGGACGCGGAACGTAGATGGTCAGGCTGCGGCCCGCGATGATGTCTCCCGGGTTGTTCAGCTTGTTCCAGTCCTGCAGGTTGGCCATGGAGACGCCGTATCTCCTGCTGATGCGCGCCAGCGTGTCGCCACGCCTGATCCGGTAGGAGATGGCCTGATGGGTCGCGGGATCGGGCGGAGGCACGTCCCGGGGCCTCCGGTTGGCAATGGATTGATTCGACGAACGGATCGATGAGCCGAAAAGCGGTATGGCAAGCACCTGGCCGATCCGCAACCGGTTCGGGCGGCGAATGTTGTTCTCGGCGATGATTTCCCCGGTGCGCACGCCGAACCGGCGGGAAATCCGCCCCAGCGTGTCTCCTCGCCGGACCCGGTAAAAAGTCATCTCGGAAGGATCGGGTCCGGGCGGTTCGATACCGGCCCACGTGGCGTAGGCACGCTTGGTGCCCAGCGGCACGTTGAGATCGAATCCCGGCACGGCCTTCCAGCGCCGCAGTTCCGGATTCAGTTCACGCAGCTTCTCGACCTGGACTTTCATGCCCTCGGCCACTTCTTCCAGTACCATCGCACGCTGCACCGGGACGGACTCGTGTATCACCGGAAGACCGCCCAGGGGTTCGAATCCGTATACTTCGGGCGACTTGGAGATAATGGCCGATGCCATGACGAAGGCGACGAAGGGGATCGATCGGCCGGGCAGCCTCATGTTCCAGAGACTCAGGCTCCCCGCACGCTGCACGGGTTCGGACCCGGCATGATGGGCCGCCATTACGAGATCCCAACTGCCCAGCTCCAGGTAGAGGTCCTTGAACCTCGCCGCCGCCGCCCGGGTGGACTTCTCCGGGTCGTAACGCTCGTCGATCTCATCGTTCCGGGTCAGTCCGTAGCGTTCCGCGTCCGCCGGAGAAAGTTGCCACAGGCCCGCCCCGCCTTCCCGGGAGCGCGCCCGGGGATCGAAGCCGCTTTCGACCATGGCGACGTAGACCAGGTCGCCGGGCAATCCGGACCTGGAGAGTATCGACTGGATCATGGCCCGGTAGCGGTTGGTCCGGCCCAGCCATCCGGCGAAAACACCGGAAGCGTCGCCCCGCAGGACGTGGATCGCCGTTTTCACCCGGTCGTTGTAGCTGATGGGAACGTCGAAACGGCCGAAATCGGGCCACGGAGGTTCGGGGGCCTCGACGCGGTCGAATTCATCCAGGTAGGGTGCGAGCAGGGAAAAACCGGCGGTGCCGGACTGTTCTTCGAGATAGGTCTCCGATACAGAAACCGCGTCCGGGACGGCGGAACCGGATGCGAGCCCCTCGTCCCCCTTCGCCGTTTCCGCGACGATCCCCTGATTGCCTTCAGTGGCCGTGGGCGTGGGCGGGGTGTTGGTGTTGGCCGGGGTAGTCGCCGCGGCGGTGGCCGTGGTCGCGCTCGTATCCGGGAAATGGAACGGGACATAAAGAAAAACCGACGCTGAAATGGTAGCAGCGTCGGTTGGTGTATCATAGACTGGAACGGGGGCCGCATGGAGCCATGCGGGAGACGCACACAGTAAAGACAGGAAGATCGTCAGCCGGCTCAGGATGCGTAAACGGCTGGTCGGTATACTGCGATTAACTGTGCAGATGGTGCTGAGCATAGTGCGCGCTGTATACGAGTAACCGACTGTTTATGATGGATCACTACAAATCGATGCGCTGGCCAAGCTGACCAAACCGGCCGGGACCTCGGTCAATCCACCAGGGACCGCCACTTAAGGATGAGGTCGCCACCAGCAGGTAGTGGAGCTGAGCGGGATCGAACCGCTGACCTCATGAATGCCATTCATGCGCTCTCCCAGCTGAGCTACAGCCCCTGACGCCGCACAAAATAGGAACGGTGAAGGCGGCTGTCAAGGGAAACGTTGCGCGGATGGCGCCGGGGCGCAGGTGCACCGTGTGGGCCCAGATGCCGCCGGAGCGTGGGTGCCGTGTGCGGGCCGCGAGGTACCGCCACGACGCTTAGCCGCTGCCGTGGATGGATACGTTTGCAAACAGCTCTAGAAACACGGATATTTCTTGCGGTCGAAGGTACGCCGGGTTATCGTCGGGACGTCCAGGCGACGGGGAGACGGAAAACGGTCGCCTTCACGATGATTACCGAAAGGAAAGCGGTGCATGTCCAATACAATAAAAACAAGCGAGACCCACCCCATTCGCGTCGACTCGGTACGTCCAAAGGACGGCTACGGCCGCATCGGCGTCACCCTGTGCCCCGGCAAGAAGTACCCCTGGGGCCTCGCGGGGAACTGGGAACGTGACCTTGACCCGGACCTCGACCGGATCAGCAGGTGGGGCGCTACAGCGGTCGTCAGCCTGATCACCAGGGAAGAAATCCGGGACCTGGAAGTGCAGAACCTCTCCGGGGCGGTCGCGGACCGGCACATGGAGTGGTGGCACCTGCCCATACCGGACGGGCAGCCGCCCGGACCGGAATTCGAAAAGGCCTGGGTACATGCGGGAGCGGCCATCCGGGACCGCCTGCGGCTCGGCTTCGACGTGCTCGTTCACTGTAAAGGCGGCCTGGGCCGTGCGGGGACCGTCGCAGCGCGTTTGCTCGTGGAGTTCGGCGAACGTCCGGACGATGCGATAGACCGCGTACGAGAGGCCCGTTCGCCGAATGCCCTGGAAACGCGCGACCAGGAGCGCCACGTGCAACAGTGCGAGACGGTGGTACCGGTGCTGCCCTCGACGACCGAGGAGAGCATCCGGGACCGTGCGGTCGGCGCCTTCCTGGGTCTCGCGGTGGGGGATGCGGTCGGCACGACGCTCGAGTTCGAGCGCCGCGACGCACAGCAACGCATGGAAGACATGGTCGGCGGCGGTCCCTTCGGTCTGGCCGCCGGCGAGTGGACCGACGACACCACGATGGCGCTGGCCCTGGCCGAAAGCCTTGCCGATTGCGGGATGCTCGACGTCCGGGACCTGATGGACCGGTTCGTCCGCTGGATGAGAAAAGGGGAATACTCCTGTACCGGCCATTGCTTCGACATCGGGAATACCACACGCGCGGCCCTCACCCGATATGAGCGAACCGGCGATCCGCTCGCCGGCTCCACTGACCCGCACTCCGCGGGAAACGGCTCGCTGATGCGGCTTTCGCCCGTCGCCCTGCGCTACTGGGACGACCGCGCACTGCTCGACGCAGCGGCGGCGGAACAGTCCCGGACGACGCACGGAGCCGAAACCGCGGTGGATGCCTGCCGGGGCTTCGCGGCCCTGCTGGCGGATGCCATATCCGGAAAGGCGAAAGCGGACCTTCTCGCGCCGAGATCCTTCGACGGGGCGGCGGAGATCTCCCGGATCCTGGCCGGAAGCTGGCGAGGAAAAGCCCGGGAAGAGATCAGCTCGAGCGGTTACGTCGCCAGCACGATGGAAGCCGCTCTCTGGTCGGTGGCACGCACCTCCGATTTCCGCGGCGCCGTGCTGGTCGCGGCCAACCTGGCCGACGACGCCGACACGGTCGCCGCGGTGACGGGACAACTCGCCGGAGCGCTGTACGGTCTTGGCGGCATCCCCGACGACTGGCTCGGCCGGGTCACCTGGAAGGATCGCCTGCTGGACGTGGCAGGCCGAGTGTCGAGCAGGACCTGTTGACGAGCTGGCCGGCTGTACGTTGCGGGGCCGGTCGAGGAGCAAGACTGGTGGGCGGGCGGTCCAAATCGACCGCTACCCGCCCTCGCAGTCTGCCTCGAACGACGGTAAATTGTACTTGAACCGGGCGGCATGCCTTGTTATAGTCCTGCATCTCATTCCAACCATTCCGCATACTTACGATGTAAGCTCGATCGTTGAATCAGGACGACCATGGCGGAATCCCTGGCAATCGACGGCGGAACTCCGGTCCGCACGGAAAACTGGCCTCCGCTTATACCCGGTGGAGCGGTTTACGGGGAAGAGGAAAAACGGGCCGCCATCGAAGTCATTGAAGCCCGCTCACCCTTCCGATACTACGGCATCGAGCCCCTCGGCAAGGTCGACCGGTTCGAAGCGGCCTACGCCCGGTACGTGGGCACGCGTTTCGCCCTCGCCACCCACAGCGGGAGCACGGCACTTTCCGTGGCCCTGGCCGCTCTCGACGCGGGTCCGGGCACGGAAGTCATCATGCCGGCCTTCATGTGGATCGCCGACGTCAACGCGGTCGTGCATCTGCGCGCCGTACCGGTCCTCGCCGACATCGACGAGACGCTGAACCTCGACCCTGGCGACATCGAACGCCACATCACGCCCCGCACGCGGGTCATCATCGCCGTACACATGGCCGGAACAGTTGCCGACATGCCCGCCATCCTGGAGGTGGCGGACCGGCATGGGATCCCCGTGCTCGAGGACTGCTCCCAGGCAGCGGGCGCGCGCATTGATGGCCGGCCCGTGGGATCCATGGGCACGGCGGGTGCGACCAGCCTGCAGTACAACAAGAACTTCACCACCGGCGAAGGCGGGATGGTCACGACGGACGACGACGAGGTCTTCCGCCGGGCGGTTTGCTTCCACGACACGGGATTCGAACGGGATCTCGAAGGCGTCTCGTCAGGAGAGGACTCGGCGTTCGAGACCTTCGGCATGGGGGTCCGCATGGACGAACTCCGCGGCGCGGTGGGCCTCGTGCAGCTGGAGAAACTGCCTTCCATCCTGCAGGGCATGCAACGCCACCAGGTCAGGCTGCGGGAGACCCTCGGCAAGACGCCGGGCATCCAGCTACGACGAATCGCGGATCCCGAAGGCGACAGCGGCGCCTATTTCTCCTGGATCCACGACTCGGCGGAAGCAGCGGTCCGTTTCACCGCGGCAATACGGGCGGAAGGCATCCCGGCCGGCGAGCCCCACGGGGGCATTCACCAGTACCGGTACATGTCCAACCTTCTGAACAAGGCGCCCGTGACGACCGCCGGATGCCCCTGGACCTGCCCGTTCAACGCCGAAAGCCCGATGGAATACCGTGCCGGCATGCTGCCGCGCAGCGACGATCTGCTCGACCGGGCACGCATCTTGCCGCTGCCCGCCCAGTTGACCGATGAAGACGTGGACGACGTGATCCGGGCGTTCCGAAAGGTCGCGCGGGCTGTCCTGTAAGACGATCCGGGCGTTCCGCAAAGTCGCGCGGCCGTCCTGTACGTTGCCCTTGCACCAGTAACAGCCACGGGAGAACCCGAATGAGCGAAGAAACTGGCCCGGTCCAGACCGACACGCTGCCCCCTCCGGACGAAGCATTCTGGAAGGGGATCCGCCGCGACCAGTTTTACCTGGAACCCGATATCGCCTTTCTCCAGGGCGGCTCGGTCGGTCCGTCGCCCAAGCCGGTGGTGGACCGCGTGACCGAGGCCATCCGGGCCTTCGACAGCGACCCGTTGAAGCACCAGCAGAAGTACTGGCCTATCGTCGAAGAATCACGAGAAAAGCTGGCGAGGTTCGTCGGCACGCGGCCGGAGCGTATCGCGCTGGTCCAGAACACCACCATGGCGCTCAGCGTCTTCGCACAGGGCGTAACCTGGAAGGTGGGCGGCGAAATCCTGATGACGGACCAGGAGTATGGTGCGGTCAACGCCTGCTTCGACTACGTGGCCGAGCGGCACGGCATGACCGTTCGCAGGGTGCATCTACCCATGGAGATCACCGATACGCAGCAGATCATCGACGTGTTCAAGAGCGGTCTGAACGAAAAAACCGCCGCCATGGTCTTCGGCCACGTGTACTGGTCCACGGGACTGGTCACCCCCGTGAAGGAACTGACCGAAATCGGACGGGACCGCGGCATCTGGGTGGTCGTGGACGGCGCCCACGCCGTGAGCATGGTGCCCCTGCACCTGGACGCATGGAATCCCCATTTCTACGCGTCCAGCCTCCACAAGTGGACGCTGTCTCCCAAGGGCACGGGCATGCTCTTCGTATCGGACGACGCCCACGACCGGGTCGAGCCGCTCATCCTGGGATCCAGCGCCCACCCAAACCCCAATGCCAGCCGGTTCGACATGATGGGCACCCGGGACCAGACGCCCTTCATCGGATTGGGCACGGCCCTCGACTTCCAGCAGGAGATCGGCTGGGATCATATCCGGACCTACTGCCGCGGCCTGGTCGACTACATGCGGGAACGCCTCGGCCGCATCCGGGGTGTACGCTTCCTGACGCCACGGGACCCCGAGATGTCCGGGTTCATCACCACTTTTACCATCGAGGGTGCCGATCTTCAAAAGATCCGACAGGAAATGTGGGACGACGAGAAGATCGAGACCGTGGCCTTTCACATCAACGACGTGCCCGTGTTCCGGATTTCCACCCACTTCTACAACAGCCGGGAGGAAATCGAACGCATGGTCCGGGCCATCGAGCGGCGGCTTTAAAGGACAGAGCCATGAGCGAAGAGCAGGGATTCATCACACGCTCCATCCACGCGGGCGAGGCGGAGAACACGTCGGCAACGCCGATCTACCAGGCGGCCACGGTGGACGGCGCCTACCTCAGGGGAAGCAATCCCACGTTCACGGCTTTCGAGGAGAAGATGTGCACCCTGGAAGGCGGCGGACGGAGCATCGCGACCGCCTGCGGCATGGCGTCGGTCACCCAGGCCGTGATGACCCTCATCAGCGCGGGCTCCAGGATCGTCTGCCACCAGACGACCTACAGCTGGACGCGGCGCTTCATGGCCGAAGAGCTGCCACGACTCGGGTTCGACGTCAAGATCATCGACATGCGCGTTCCGAGTCAGCTCGACGCGGCTCTCGAGAAACCCGCCGACGTCGTCTATTTCGAGCCGCTCGCCAATCCCACCCTGGACATCATCGACACGCCCACGGTCATCCGCAAGGCCCACGCGGCCGGCGCGAAGGTCGTGATCGACAACACGTTCCTTTCTCCCCATCTGTTCCGGCCGATGGACCACGGAGCCGACGTCGTGCTGCACAGCGCCACGAAATACCTCTGCGGTCACGGGGACGCCCTGGCGGGGATCATCACGACCCGTGACCCCGATCTCGGCGAAGAGATCGTGCGCACGCGGAACACCTACGGCGGCATACTCAGCCCGCTAAACGCCTTCCTCCTGCTCAGGGGGATCAAGACGCTGTCCATCCGCATGGACCGGCACGTCGAGAATGCCGGTGCCGTCGCGGACTTCCTGGAGTCGCACCCCCGGATACGGCGGACGTACTATCCGGGCCTTCCCTCCACGCCCGGTCACGAGATCGCGCGGTCGCAATGGACAGGCTACGGAGGGATGGTAAGCTTCGAGATCGCCGAGGGAACCATCGATCGGTTCCTCGACCGCGTGCGCCTGTGCCGGCCCTGGGTGAGCCTGGGTGACGTGGGCTCGCTGGTCACCGGAGACCGCGAGGGCCAGCGCGTCAGGATGTCCGTCGGCCTCGAAGACACCGATGACATCATACGGGATCTCGAGCAAGCACTGGAGAGTTGAATTCCGATACCCGGTCATTCGTAAACCGCAGCCAAAGCCAACAGGAGCCGCATCATGGCGAGAAAGCGTGTTTTTATCGGAGACCTGACGCGCAAGGAGTTCAGGGAAGGGATCGAAGGCGGCACCATCCAGGCGGCCATCGTGCCCACGGCCGCGACGGAGCAGCACCTCGAACACCTTGAGATGATCCACGACACGGCCAGCGTCGCCTACATGGCGGAAAACGCGGCGCTGAAACTCTATCCCCAAGTCGTGGTCGCGTCGCCCATCGCCATCGGCGTGTCGGAGCACTGGATGGAACACAAGGGCACGCTGACCGTCCGCGCGGAGATCTTCACCGAGTACGTCTACGACGTGTGCGACGCCCTCAAGCGGGGCGGCGTCACCAATATCCTTATCCTGAACGGACATGGCGGCAACGTCGTCCCCATGATGAATCGGATAGACGCGTTCCGGGAACGGCTCGGTGTCAACGTGCGTTTCAATTCATACTGGGATACCTACCCGGCGGACGTCGTCTACCGGTACATGGATCAAAATCGGCTGCCGGGCCATGCCGACGAATACGAAACCTCCATGGCCATGGCCCTGTTCCCCCACCGGGTGCATGAAGCCGACATGGAAATGGAGAGTTCCGCGAAGTACGGGACGAAGGAGAAGGGCGAGGCCCTGGCGCCCGTGGCGGTGGACGGCGTGGCCGAGCTGCTCCGTAAGATGATCGCCGGAGAGGAGATCGACCTGGAGCCCCGCACGTTCCGGCCGGACGGCGCCATGTCCATGCTGCGGGATCATGTGATCGAGGAGAGAACGGATGATTAGGGATGATTCGCGCACGGCGAGTATGGCGAACATGGAGCGTTCGGAGCGAACGGTGCATACGGAACGAACGGTGCGAACAGGGATCTTAGCGCATCTGGCACCCACTGTAGGTACAATATCCTTCACGCTGGTCGCCTGGGTCGCGACGGTCGGGCTCGCCGCAACGATAGGCCTGGGTGTACTGGGCGGTTGCGCAAGCGACCGGGGCGACGGCGAGGTCCACAGCGGGTCCGAAGAATCGGGTACAGAGCACGGCGGGACAGAAAACTTGGAGATCGAGTCGGACGACGGGGAAGAATCGGGGCTTTCTTTAGCCCTGGACGAGACCTATGATGTCATCCGTAAAGGCGCCCGGCTCATCCTGCGTTACGACGCCCAAAGCAATTCGTTTGTGGGAACGGTGCAGAATACCACGGTAAGCGTGCTGTCTGGGGTCAGAGTCGAAGTCCACCTTTCGAACGGTACGGAACTTGGTCCCACGACGCCGGTCGATCTCGCACCAGGCGAAACCACCGAGGTCTCACTGGCCGCTACGGAAGAATCGTTCACCGGATGGACGCCTCACGCCGAGGTAGGGGAAGGCGAGCATGGAAGCAGTGGAGAAGGCGGTGATGAACATGGAACGGGTGGCGACGGCGGCGAGGCCGGTGGTGAGCATGGAAGCAGTGGCGAAAGCGATGGTGAACATAACGGAGGCGGTGAAGACCGTGAAGACGGTGAGGGAGGCGGTGAACACGGTAGCGCCGGAGAAGGCGATGAAAGTGGAGGAGAGCATGGTTCAGGAGGATGACGGAAGTAGATGGAGGTAAAAAACCTTATGCAACCAACACCGGCCGACCAGGGCGTGAAGCAGGTTCCGCTCCTCACCAGTGGCCAGATCGTCCAATTCAAGCGCGACGGATTCCTCGTTCTGCCCGGCGTGCTCGACCCCGAATTATGCCGCCAGGCCAGGGAAGCGCTGTGGGATGCGGTGGAGACGCACCATCCTGCCATGAAGCGTGACGATCCCTCAACCTGGGTGCATTTCGACGATGAAGTAAGCGGCCAACTGAAGGCGAAGCGTCCTGAGATCGGCGGCGATCCTTATTTCTTCACCGAAGGCCACCGCTTCTATGTCCGTAACGGCGCAGAGCCCTTCATGCTCGACCTGGCCCCCCGGGCCTTGTGGCAGGTGGCCGAGCAATTGCTGGGAAAGGGCACAGTAGTCTGGCCCGCCGGAGCGGATGAGTCCGGCATGACGACCGGACCGTGCTTCATGTCCGACGACGTGGTGGGCGGGCTGGCCACCCACGGGGTCGAAGAGACCGGGAAATGGCCCGAGAAGGGATCATTCACTACGGAAGAAGCGCTGCGCCTGCCCAGGACGGGGCCGGTATGGTCGACCGGGCAAGGGACGCGTGGCCTGTACTGCACACTGCCAGGCAGCCCGTCTCCCGGCCCGGATTACCGCGGCGCCCACACGGACGGCGCTTGCTACGGCCGCGTCCGGTTTCAGGTGACCGCCTATCTCGACGACCTGCCGCCCGATTCCGGCGGCTTCACGGTTTGGCCGGGAAGCCACAGCCGGATCTGGCGCGCACAGTGGCAGGCCTTTCTCGAAGGCGCAAAGCATATGGACGAACACCTGGCGGGACGCAAACCCGGCTACAACGATCCCGTCATCCAGCGCATCAAGCGGGATACCCGACCCGTCGATTGCCACGGTCCATCCGGCACGGCAGTCCTTTGGCACACCAAGATCCTGCACATCGCCGGACAGAATAGGTCGACCGATGTCATCCGCCAGGCGACCATCTACGGCTTCCTCAAAACGCCGGAATCCCTGCCGGACTCGCTCATGACGGACCCTACCAACATGGACATCTGGCGGGACTGGTCCGATGAGGTGCGTGCCGTTGATGAGCGCCGATGAGTAAGGCCCTGGATCGAATAAACCAGGTACGGGATCTTCATTGAATAAAGGTATGTGTGATTTATGTACGGAGGATAACACACACAGTGGCAATATACGTTTCAGTTGACCTCGAACTGCTTGACAAAGCGCTTCAAGTCGGTGGTGAGAAAACCATGGGAGCAACCGTCAACAGGGCCTTAAGGGAGTTTATCGCACGGCGAGAGCAGGAACGACTGCTCGATCTGTTTGGCAAACTCGATTGGGATGAAGCGTACGACTACAAGCGTGAGCGGATGCGACGTTGACTAAGTGCTTGGATACAAGTGTCCGGTCGCCGGGGCATACAGGTCGGGACCATAGACGCGCTTTTTGCCCGTCTTTGCATAAGTCGTGATCTGGTCATGCTGTCGACCGACAGGGACTTCGGCTACATCGCTGAGTGTACATCGCTGCAACTGTGGACTTCTCTACAATAAACAGAACGATCGGAGGCGAAATGTCATCCGAACAGGATAATCCATCTGAATCAGCGGTCGAAAACTCCGCAGCACCCACCTCCATCCCCATGACCGATGAGCAGAAGTTCTTCTTCGACCTGAAGGGCTGGATCCTCGTGCCGTCCGTGCTGACGGAGACCGAGATCGAGGAAATGAAGGCCGAGGTGTACGCCGCGGTTGAGCCGGACAACAAGGGCAAGAACAGCGGTTTTAAAAGGGGTTTCCAGGGCAAGCTGGCCAACCTGCTCGATCACCCGGCCGTGGTGGGCATCCTGAATGAGATCCTGACCGAGCCGCCCTTCGTGGGGGACGACCACTACGGATTCCGCTGTGAAAACTCCTTCCTCATGGTGCGGGAACCCGGCTGGGAATCGACCGTCAAGGGCACCGGGCTGCCCCATGTCGTGCGTCCTCCGCAACAGGCGAACGCCATGCGCTACCAGGTACAGGGTGGCAAGATCTTCGCGGGACTCACCCGGGTGGTCTGGGAGCTGGAGGAGGTCAAGGCAGGATATGGCGGCACCTCCTTCCTGAGCGGCTCGCACAAGGCCCATTTCAACTACGGCGGCCCGGACCGGTACCGTCCGAACATCAGCGAATCTCCCTGGGAGGAGAGCCTCTACGCCGCCATGGAGGACTACAGTTGTCCGCCGGGGTCCATGCTGGTCTTCACCGAGAGCCTCATCCACGCGGCGAACGACTGGACCAATCCGGACAACCGGCGATGCGCCGTGTTCAACTGCTACAACTCGATCTGGGCGCAGTGGCACCGGCTCAATCTCGACCACAATGTCATCGACAAGATGCCTCCCAAGCGGCAATCCCTGTTTCGCGGCACCTGGCAATTGGGCGGCGATGGAAATCGCGCGTATTCCCTGGACAACCGGTCGGTGTAACGAGGATGTGTAAATGACCGAAATCCCCGGAGGTCTGGACGCCGTCCCGCCTCACCCCGCCGCCGTCCCGCGAAGTTCCGACCTGAAGATCACGGCCGTGGAATCCCTCATCCCCGACGACATCATGCCGGGGTTGATCCTGTTGCGGATCCACACCGACGCGGGCGCTGTCGGCCACGGCGAGTCCTACTACGTCCCCCAGGCGGTGGCCGCCGTCATCCATGACTGGCTAGCCCGCCGGCTGCTCGGCAGCGACCCCCTGTCCATCGAGCACCACTGGCGATTCTTCTACGAACGGTTCAGCGCGTTTGGCTCGCGGGGCGCCGAGATGCGGGCCCTCAGCGCTGTCGACCTGGCCCTCTGGGACCTTCTGGGACAGGCGTGCGGACTTCCCGTCTGGCAACTGCTGGGCGGAAAGGCCCGCGAGGCCGTGAGGGTCTACAACAGCTGCGGCGGTCCCACCTACGGACGGCGCCCGCCGGGTGCGCCGTCTGAGCAGGGCTGGCCTGGCCACGGCGACATCGGCAAACCCGGTCCCCTGGAAGACAACTGGGCTGCCCACCACGCCGCGGGCGACCTGGCGGAGGAACTGGTGGCGGAAGGCTACACGGGCATGAAGTTCTGGACCTTCGACCGCGCCTACCGGGCCCACGGCTCAAGCTATCTGCCCATGTCCACCGTCCGGGAATGTGTCAAGCCCCTGGAAGAGGTGCGCAAGCGCGTGGGCGACCGGATCGAGATCCTCCTGGACGGACACGGATTCTTCCAGCTTCCCGCCGCGCTGCGCATCGCCGAGGCCGTGCGCGACCTGAACCCGATGTGGCTCGAGGACGTCATGCGCCTCGACAACGTGGACACGCTAAGGGACTTCCGCGACAAGGCGGGCGTGCCCCTGGCGGTCAGCGAGATGTACATCAGCCGGGAGGACTACCGCCACGTGCTGGAGAAAAACGCCGCCGACTACCTCATGGTCGATCCCACCTGGGTGGGCGGCATCAGCGAGACGCGGCGGCTGGCCGAGATGGCCCAGGGTTACAACATCCCGGCGGCCATGCACGACTGTACCGGTCCGCTTACGCTGTTTGCCGGCATCCACGTCGCCACGGCCGTGCCCAACGTCGTCATCCAGGAGTCCGTCCGGGCCCACATAAGGACTTTCTACGATCTTCTCATCGACCCGAATGTCGTCGTCGATCACGGTTTTGCGCGGCCACCGGAGGGACCCGGCCTGGGTACCCGCCTGCGGCCTGACCTCTTCGACCCGGGACACCCGGGTTATCGAATCAGCAAGGCGTATTAATGGCGGAACCATGTTAAAAGTCGACATACTTGAAGCGAGCGAGATCGAGCGCGCCGCCGCGGTTTTCCACCGGGACGGCTTCGTCTGCGTGGCGAATCCCCTGGACGAAGAGCAATTCGCCGTCATCCGGTCGGGCGCCGAGCGCGTGATGGCGGAGCAGGAAGCCGAGTTCGGGCGCGACAAAATGAACCGGGGCTTCGCGCGCCACTCCTTCGGCAGCCAGTTGCGCAACTGGGAATGGTGCATCCTGATCGACCTGCCCACGATCTTGCCGATCATAGACGCGATCTGGGGGAGCGACGACTATACCTGCACGGGTGCGGGCGGCGACTACTCCCTGCCCGGCGCGAAGATCCAGCACCTGCACTCCGACCGGAACGCCGACCTCTTCAACGATCCGCTGGGCCGGGTAACCCACCACGATGTCCCTGCACCTTTTATCGTCATCAACTTCACCATGGTGGACTTCACCGTGGAGAACGGCGCCATCCGGTTCATTCCCGGCACCCAGCGTTCCCGCGCGCCGATCCCTTCGCTCGAAGACGAACCGGAATGGATGCGCACGAACCATCTCTGCGCACCGGCGAATACAGCCGTCATCCGCGACGTGCGCTGCTGGCACGGGGGCACGGCGAACAACTCGAGCATGAAGCGGCCCATGACGAGCGTGGGCTACCATGCGCCCTGGCACCGGGCCGTCGAGGAGAAGTCTCTGCCGCGGGAGCACTACGACCGGCTGTCCGCGCGGGGCCAGCGGCTCTGCAGGCATATCGTGATGCCGGCGTAGGGCTATGACCACTTCGACTACTGCGAACCACCCGATGAAACACCTGCCGCGCCTACTCCTCGTCCCCATCCTTCTCCTCGTTCCTTTGCTCCTCTCGACAGGTTGCGGCGAGGAGTCCAAACCGACCAGACCCGCCGATCCCGTGCCCGTCCGCATTGTAATTACACCACCGTCCGGACTGCTCACCGGCACCGGCCAGGTTTTGAGATTGAACGCCACCCTGTATGACGCGAACGGGAACACGCTGACCGGTATCGGCATCACCTGGAGCAGCAGCAACGCCGCGGTGGCGTCCGTGAGCAGTGACGGCGTGGTCGTTGCCCGTTCCACAGGCACGACGCAGATCACCGCAGCCGCAGGCGGGTTACGGACCAGCATCACGGTAACGGTGGCGCGCACGCCGAGCCGGATCGTCGTGACGCCGGTATCGGCCCGATTAACGGCGGAGGAGGAAACGCTGAAGTTCGTGGCGGTTGTCCTGGACGCCGACGGCGGCGAGATAACCGACGCACCGCAGAGCTGGCGCAGCGAACATCCGCTGGTGGCCTCGGTAGACGATCAGGGTGTGGTAACAGCGCACACGGAGGGTGAAACGCGGATCACGGTATCCTCGGGAGACCTGTCGGCCAGCGTTACGGTGACCGTCGATTTTGAAACCCCAACGAACCGCATCGTCGTCACCCCGGAGTCCGTGAACTTGACGTCCATCGGCGAGACAGCGCAACTCTCCGCCCGGGTCCTTGACCCCCGCGACCAGGAAATCCCGAACCCGGATCTCACCTGGGCCAGCAAGGATAAATCCGTGGCCACGGTGGATGCCCAGGGCGTGGTGACGGCGCAAATGAATGGACAAACACTTGTAACGGCAACCTGGGAGGAACTGTCGGCCAGCGTGATGGTGACGGTCGCACAGGCGGCGGACCGCATTTTGATTACACCGAACGTCGTACGACTGACTTCGATCGGAGAAATGGTCGAACTCACCGCGTCGGTACGCGATGCCAACGACGTGGAAATCACCGGCGCCCAACCGACCTGGACCAGCGAGGATCCGGCCGTGGCCTCGGTGAACGACCAGGGCGTGGTGACGGCCCAAATGTCCGGAACAACGCGTGTAACCGGTACATTCGGCATGGTCGCGTCGAGTGTCTCCGTCTCGGTCAGCGAGACCAATGCGGACCGTGAGCTGCTCATCGACTTTTACCACGCTACGGACGGTCCGAACTGGACAGACAATACCAACTGGCTGACCGACGAACCCCTGGAGAAATGGCACGGGATTGAAGTCGATTCGACGGGGAACGTCGTGTCGATCTGGCTCAATGACAACGGGCTGAAGGGCCCACTCCCGGCGATCCTTGGAAACCTCACCCATCTCGAGGTGCTGGGACTGGTGGATAACGAACTGAGTGGTGAGATTCCCTCGGAACTGGGCAATCTACAGGAGATGCGCCGCCTGCTGCTGCAGGTAAACCAGTTGTCGGGCTCCATCCCGGCTTCGCTGGGCGATCTGACTAAGCTCGATACCATGGATCTCCATTTCAACCGACTGACAGGCGAGATTCCAACCACGTTCGGCAAGCTCGCGAACCTTGTTTACCTTCATCTTGGCAACAACTTGCTCAGCGGTCCCATGCCGCCGTCCATTGGACAACTCGACAAGCTGGAAAGGATCTATCTGAGCCAGAACAGACTGGTCGGTGAGATCCCTTCAGAAGTAGGCGGATTGGCCAGTTTGATCGAAATATGGGCAGAAGGAAACTTGCTTACCGGAGAAGTGCCCGAGGAACTGGGCAGTTTGAAAAACCTGATCTCGTTGGATCTCAAGGACAACGCCGGTATGCGGGGGCTCTTGCCCCGGACGTTTCTCGAACGGGACATGGAATACCTGCAACTCTTCGGTACGCAGGTCTGTCTTCCCAGGGACCTTGCGTTCCGGGAATGGCGTCTTTCGTTTCACAGCATATACGTACTGGACTGCAAGGCAGGACCCGAGCTGATCGCCCTGGAAAGGCTATACTATGACGTGGGAGGACAGCACTGGACGAACAACGATAACTGGTTGAGCGCGAAGCCGATGGACCAATGGTACGGCGTCTCGGTCGACACCACCGGAGGGGTCGTCGCCATCGAACTGCCCGGAAATGGACTGAACGGTATGATTCCCCCGGCCCTGGGCGGACTGTCCCAACTGGAAAGACTCAATCTGGGCGACAACAACTTGACGGGTGGCATTCCCGGTGAACTGGGCGCGCTCGAAAACCTGAATGAGTTGCGCCTGCACGACAATCCCAATCTGGCCGGTTCACTGCCCGGCAGCCTTGTAGACCTCGATCTGACCGTTTTGTGGCTACAGGATACCATGGTCTGCGCACCGGCGGACCCGGCCATTCGGTCGTGGTTGCAGCGTATTACCGATAGGCAAGTGTCCGACTGTGAGACCCCTTCTGACAATCCGGGCGACCCGGGTGACCGGGAGGTGCTGGTTGCGCTGTACAACGCGACAGATGGCCCGAACTGGAAGTACAACAACAACTGGCTGAGCGACCTTCCTCTATCAGATTGGGAGGGTGTCACCACCAATTCAGCCGGACGGGTCACTGAACTGAACCTTTACATTAATGATTTGGACGGCAACATCCCGGCTTCACTCGGCAGGCTTGCCAGCCTGGAGAGACTGGAGCTGGAGAACAACTACCTCAGCGGCAGCATGCCTCCTGCGATCGGCGACCTGTCCCGCCTCCAGTTGTTGAGTCTCGGTGACAACGACCTGACCGGTTCGATACCCGTTTCACTGGGCAACCTGACGAACCTTAAGTGGATGTACCTTTACGGAAATGATCTGAGTGGCGGCATACCGTCATCGTTCGGCCGCCTGTCGAACCTCCAGATACTGGTCCTGAGCAGAAATGATCTTGACGGCGGGATACCGACCAGTCTGGGTGAACTTTCCGAACTGACCCGGCTGGATCTGCAAGACAACAGTTTCTCGGGCAGTATCCCCTCGTCCATTGGGGACATGTCCAGTCTCGAGGAACTGAACCTGAGCAGAAACGATCTGACGGGCGGCGTTCCGTCGTCGCTGGGGGATTTATCCGCCTTGAAAACACTGAATCTGGCATACAACGACCTGAACGGCGGTCTACCCTCGACTATCGGCAACCTCTCGAACCTTGAAACGTTGCTTTTGGGGTACAACTCGGGCCTTAGCGGTCCGTTGCCGCAATCATTAACCAATACCAGTCTCAAGGTACTGAATGCAGACGGCACAGACCTCTGTGCGCCACAGGACGCCCAGTTTCAGTCATGGCTGGACGGCCTGAGCAGCCGTTCGGTTAAAGCCTGCCAGCTCTCGCGGAATGACCGTGAAACCCTGGTGGCCTTTTACAACGCCCTGGACGGGCCTAACTGGAGATTTCAATCCAACTGGCTGAGTAGCCGGCCGATAAACGAATGGTCCGGAGTCGGCGTAGACGGTGAGGGCCGCGTCAACAGCCTCAACTTACGCACCCAGGGCTTGAGTGGCGATGTACCGTCTTTACTGGCAGACCTGTCGAAACTCCAGAACCTATACCTTGCCTATAATGAACTTACCGGGAGTATTCCGGCAGTGATCGGGAATCTGACTGGCCTGCGCGACCTGTATCTCCACCGAAACCAAATCAGCGGCAGCATTCCTTCTTCGCTGGGCCGACTCGAGAACCTGGTCGGGTTGAGTCTGAATGACAATGCACTGTCCGGGAGTATCCCCACGTCGCTCGGCGACCTCGAAAACCTCGAGTGGATGTGGCTCGAAAACAACCAACTGAGCGGCGGCATACCCGCATCCCTTGGCAACCTGACGGCCTTGAAGGGACTTTACCTCCAGAACAACGAGGCGATGTCCGGAGCTCTCCCCAGTGCACTCACCGGCCTGACCAACCTCGATGACCTGAGGCTGGACGGCACCGGACTATGCGTACCGCGGACCGACGCGTTCCAGACCTGGCTGGATGGGATAGATAACAAGGAGTTCAGTTTCTGCGAGGCGGGAAACTAAGGAAATGAACACGTACCGGTGTGTTGACAATATGCATACATAGTGTCGATATATTACACACATTGTATGATATTTGGTATATGGACATAGGCTTCGACTGGAGTATTGAGAAGAACCGGCAGCTCATCGAGCAGCGTGGAATCTCATTTGAGCGTGTTGTTTCTGCCATCGAGCAAGGCAGCCTGGTTGACGTGCTTGAACACCCGAACCAGGATTCATACCCCGGGCAGTCGATCTACGCCGTTGATATCGATGAGTACATTCACCTCGTACCATTCGTAACGCAAGCCGACGGTACGCGCTTTCTAAAGACGATCATTCCCTGCTGGAAGGCAACGAGAGACTACAGAAGGAGGGGGATCTCGTGAACGATGAACTGAGTACTGAAGAACGTGACGTGCGCGATCGATTCGAGCGGGGTGAATTACGCTCCGCCCCTGATGCAGAACGTGAGGCCGAATTAGCCCGGCAGGCGGCTCGCAATACATTCAATAAGACCAGACGCGTGAATCTCAGGGTGACCGAGCGCGACTTCAATCTCGCCCACGCGCGGGCCAGGGAAGAGGGGATACCCTATCAGACGCTGCTGTCCAGCGTCATCCACAAGTACCTGTCCGGCCGCCTTACAGAGAAGAAGTAGGGTGACCGAACTGTGTCCGCCTAAGCAGGGGCCCGGAGTTGTTTTAGGCCGGTTTGTCGACATGACGTTGTCGTCCCGTTCCAATCTGTATACCTTCCACACCTCCGTGACCGGATATACCTGAACTTGAATAGACCCATCGCTGTTAACTCATCCCTGTTGGATCCGCATCAAACTCGAACAGTATAAACCCGATCCCCGTTAACTGCGCATATGTCTGGTTTTTCTAATTCGGCGTTCGGTATCCTTTTCGTTATTACTAAATTAGTATTTGTTAGTAGTTAATTGGTAGTTTGTTACACAATCACAGATATCTCAGTTGGTCATTATCAGATCAGAAATCCAGCAACTGATGGAAGCCACCGAAACCATAATCTCTACGTTGCATTGCTGCCTGCGAACTTTATATTACGCTGTCGACGAGATTACGCCGTCGACGAGATTACGCCGTTGACTCCGAAGTCGCCGCCGTGGCTGAACTCATGGAAGGACCTTAAGATAGTTCACCGATGACCAAGACCGTATTGATGGCCGCCGCGGCTGCATGGTGGGGCATGGCCGCAGGAGCCGCTCATACCCCGCTAACAGCCAGCGCCCAGATTGACACCCAGGTCGACGCCCAATCCGATGCCGTGGCCGCCGCCCCGACCAACGCCCAGGTTACCGAGCACCGGCTAACCATTTTCCACACCAACGATCTGCAGGGCGATATCTACTCCGAGGAAGGATTCGACGACGCGGACCAGGCAGGGAATCTAGATCAAGTAGGCATGGCGGACCGAGGCGGCCTGGCCGAACTCGTGTCGATGATCCAGGCTTATGACGGCTCCGGCGAGGATTCGGTCCTCGTCCTGGACGGCGGGAACGCAATGGGCGCGACGCCCGCCTGCGACGTGGATGACTGCCGCACGTTGTTTCAACTCATGGACATGGCTGGATACGATGCCATGGCAGTGGGCGGACACGAATTCACCTACGGACCCGAAACGCTCGCGTCCCGCGCTGGCCAGGCGGATTTCCCACTGTTGGGTGCCAACCTGGAGATTGGCGACGCGGTCGATGGGAATGACGACACGGCCGATCGGTCCAGCGCCCCGGTCCATGACACCATCGCTCCGTTCTTACTGACCGAAAGAAGCGGACTGCAGATCGCCGTCATGGGGCTTGCCTCGTCCCGGATGGTTGACGACCTTTCAACTGTGGGCCCCGCGGCTCTGGATATCCAGGATCCGCGCGAGACGCTCGAATCGCTACTGTCCGGTCCCGCGGGCCGAGCGGACGTACGCATCGTGCTGGTCAACATGAGCATGGACGAGGCAAGGAATCTCGCGCTGTCCTTTCCCCAGGTACAGCTGTTCATCGCGGGAGGCACGTCTTCCGGTCCCGAGCCGCGACCGGCGGAGCATGTGGTCCGGTTCGTCGATGGCAGATACCTGGTCACCACGCCGGGACGGGGGACCCATCTGGGCAGGCTCGAAATCACCTTCCGCCGGGAAGGCGGCAAGACGGTCGTTGCCGATCTTAGCCCTGTCCTGGTACCCGCCGGTTCGCCCGCGCCGCTGGATTCCACAGTATCGGCTGTCGTCGCCGGACTCAGGGAAACCGTGCGCGAAGTTTACGACATCCGGATTGGCCAGACCCGGGAACCCATCGAGGATACCGGATCCTGGATCGCCGACCTGGCGCGCACGAGACTGGCGGCCGACGTCGCCGCGATCGACCGGCACGCCTTGAGGCCCATACGGCTGGACGGAGAGGTCCGATTGCGTACGGTGACCCGCCTGGTCCGTGATAACGACGTGCTCGTCCGCGTTTCCGTGTCGGGACGTCAGTTGCGGGCATGGGCCGGCAGGCTGCCGCGAGAACACGACGTGGTCTTTGCGGGGTACGATGCGAAATCCGGCGCGGTTGACGGTCAGCCGCTGAATCAGGACAGGACGTACGTGGTGGCCATCCCGATGATCCTGGCGGATCCGGCCCTGGTTCGGGAGGCCAGAGATTTCCGATTGTCGCGCGATTCCGGTACACGCATTGGACTGAGGGAATTGGTGACGGCCCATGTACGGGGTAACGATACGCTTGATCGGTGGGAGGGCATCCGGCGCGGGCCACGGAGTGTAATGGAAGGCAGCACGCGGTTCAACGGCTCCCTGTCGCAGACCACGCTGGAAGGGCCTGCCGAAGAGTACAGCCGCGATCCGTTCCTGAGCGGCGAGGAATCACTGGCCTGGCTCGTCCGCGTTGCGCACCAGTCAACCCGGTACACCCCGGTGGGATCGATTTCGGCCCAGTTGAGGACAGGCTACGGCAGGCTGAACAATAACGGAAGCCAACGGGAGGCCGTGGACCGGATCGACGGCGAGTTGCTCTACTCGCTGCCGTACGCGCAACTGTCCCAGTTCGTCGGACTGGACGTCAACACGGTATGGACGGGTGACGAAGGACAGAAACACCCCGTCGTATTTCGGTTCAAGGGAGGCCTTCGGACGGAACTGGGTTCACAGGCGAACGTACGGATCGGACTGGCCCTGGAAAGAGACCGGATCACCGCGATAAACGTAGTAGGCGTCGAAGTGGCGCCCGAGTTCCAGACATCTCTTCTACCTGGCAATTCGCTGTCGTCGCAAGCCCGGGTTTTCTGGGGCACCGGGCAGCGCCAGACCATGTCCTTACAACACTACAACCACCTTCGATTCCGCCTGCTGGACGATCTTGCCGCCACGCTCGACGCGAACCTCTTCCTCCACCGGGACAGTGACATCGACCGGGCCGCCGTCAAGTTTGAACTGCAGGTCGGCCTCGGTTACGATTGGCGTTACTATCGTTGAGCGTGGAAGTGCCTGCGCGGAACCATCTTACCAACCCTACCGCTCCCACGTCCTCTTCTTGTCATCCGCGCAGGTAATGGTCAGCGCGGGGCCCAGCTTGTCGATACTCAGGCGCAGGCTGTCGCCGTCCTGGACAGGGCTGAGGGCATAGTGGTGCGTGCCCGTTGAAACGACGTCGCCGGGCTCGAGGGTGACTACGGCGGTCACTTCGGCCAGGAGTTCGGGGATGTGCCGGGCCATCTCGCCGGTGGAGAAGTCGTGCTTGAGGTTTTCGTTGATCCACATCTTCGCGGGCAGGTCGTTGGCGTCGCCCACCTCGTCTGCTGTGACCAGTGCCGGGCCCATCGGACCGAAGGTGTGCCAGCTCTTGCCGAGGAAGAAGCCGCCGGGCAGGCCGCGGGCCGAGACGTCTATGAACTGGGTGTAGCCGAAGATGTGGTCCAGGGCCTCGTCCGCGCTGAGCTTGCTGGCCCGCTTGCCGATGACGATGGCGAGTTCGGGCTCGAAGTGGAAGACCGAGGCGTCGGTGTCAGGCAGTTCGACTATTGCGTCCTGTCCCATGACGGACGTGTTGGATTTCAGGAAGGCGTTGAAGGTTTCCTTCGTGGGGTGATCGGGTTCAATATAGTTCCCCGCGAGGCAGAGCAATTGGCCCGGTCGAGGTAACGGCGCTCTAAGGCTGACCGAGGAGAGGGGCGTTCCGGCCTGTCCCTGCGCGGCCTCGGCGATGCGAGCGCCATAAGTGTCCCAGCCGCTGATGACCGCTTCGATCTGAGCCTGGGGACTGGACGCCCCGGCATCCTCCACGGCGAAGGAAACGTCAATGATCGTGTCGTTCTCGATGACGCCCAGGGTGTAGTCATTGTAAAATGCCAGTTTCACGTCGTCCTCCCGTCTGCGGTTGAATGCGCAATCTCATTTGAAATGGCGTACATAAGTATCGCGTTTTTATAAACCGCGTTCATTAATACTGCCTACGCTGAGAAACGTTCTGGTCCAGAAATGGCCGAACTAATATAACCGGACCCGGTGGTCCGTCAACTCCATTAAAACGTATACCGCACCCCGGCCTGCACCTGCCAGCGGGACGAGAGGTTGGTGGTCTGGAACACGTCCTCGCGGTCGACCCTTCCGTCTTCATTGGCGTCCCGGACCCGGAGGTCCAGGTCCGGCCTGCCCTCTTCGTCGTACCCGTCGAAATTGAACAGGCCGGCGGCGTCGAACCGCACGTAGCGGCTCTGGCCCCAGTCGCTGTTGATCAGGTTGGTCAGGTTCAATACGTCCAGCGTCAGCTCGAAGTGCTGGTTCCGTACGGAGGGTAATTGCTGGATCAGGCGCAGGTCCAGCCGGTTCCGCCACGGCGAACGGCTCGCGTTGCGCCGGACGATGCCGCCTCGGGCCGCGCGCAGAATGGGGTCGGAATCGATGAAGGCGTCGATCGCCCGCCACTCGCCGTCGGTGACCTCCGCGCTCACGTCACTCCTGCTCGCCGGGACGTAGGCGAGGTCGTTGCCCCGGATGCCGTCGCCGTTCACGTCGTCGGCATACATGTAACTGTACGGATCTCCCGCGCTGCCTTCGTAGAAGACGGAGACCGTCGTGGCAAGCCCCTGGCCGATCTCGAACTTCCACGACCCGCTGGCCAGGACCCGGTGCCGGACTTCGAAATCGGACGTGGCGGTCGTCTCGCCGTTGGGGTCGTCGGTCTCGTTGTACTGCCAGTTTGAGATGGCGCGGCTCGACCGCCCGCTGTTGATGTCCTCCGCGTCCTGGAACACGTAGGCGAGGCTGCCGAAGAGTCCGGGCAGGAAAGACGTGTTCTGTCCTTTGCGCAGCCGCAGCGTCAGGTTGAACTGGCGGCCCCTGTCCGTGTTCTCCAGGAGGATGACGTTGGTGAAATCCCCGCTGACCTTCCTGCCGCCGTAGTCGGGCCGTCCGTCCGGAGTCTCTCCCGTCGGCATGCCGCCATTCCCGATATTGAGGTTGCGGAACCGTACGTCGTCGAGGTTCCGGGCCAGCAGGACTTCCACGGTACCGACCAGGTCCAGGGGCAGCCTGCGGTCGAGGGCGAGGTTGGTGCGGAAGACCCGGGGCAGCCGGAACGCCGGATCGATGACGTTGACCTCCGTGGTCTGAGGCGCAGAGAGACTGCCGTCCAGCGGCAGCGGTTGCGCGAAGGGGTCGGCCACGAACGCGGGCACGTCCTGGTCGCGGAAGGTCGCGAGATCGATGCGGGTGAAGTCCACCCCGGTGTTGCTGTAGGCATTGGAGAGCCAGACGGCCGGCGGCAACCCCGCGAAGACGCCGGCGCCACCGCGGATCTGCGTCCCGCGGTCTCCTCCGGCGTCGATATTGAACCCGAAACGGGGAGACCAGAGCACCTGGCCGCCCGGGGTCCGGTCCGTCCGGTGGCCGGCGAACTGGCGGGCGAAACGGTCGTTGGCCAGCGGCTCGACCGGCAGGATCGGCACGTCGGCCCGCAGTCCGAAGTTCAGGCTGAGCCGCGGACTGACCCTCCAGGCGTCCTGGGCGTAGAAACCCAGCTGCACGTAGTCCCAGGCGGCGCGTGGCTGTTCGACGCCAGGCACGCTGGAACGGCTCAGGAGGTAACGGGCAGGCGTGCCTTGCTCGAAAGCCTCGATACTGTCGAACTCGTAGGCCCCGTAGTAGTCCTGTATGAACAGGTTGTCGAAGGAGACGAACTCGTTGTGGGTGCCGATCGTTATGGTGTGATCCGCCCTGAACAGGTGGAGGTCGTTGGTGAACTCGAAGGTGTCCTGGTCCAGGGTGTTGGCCTGGGAGAACCGTTCCACGCCGAGCCGGACCTCGCCGAGGAACGCGCCGCCCGGTTCCTCGAGATCGATCCGGACCTGGGGAAAGGAAGCGGACAGCGGCGACCGCTTGTCCCGCACGCGACTGTAGGATATGCGCGCTTCATTGGCCAGGCTGCCGGAGAAGGTGCTGTTGAGCTGCACGACCGACGACTGGGTGACGTTGTCGCGCTTGAACTGGTTGCTGGTCAGCGTGAAGAGGGTGCGTCCCCGGCTCAGCCCGTCGTCCAGGTCGCCGTTCACCAGGTTGTGGCGCAGGGTGAGCCGGTGCCCGGGCGACAGGTTGACGTCCAGCCGGGCAAAGATCTTCTCGTTCCGCGTATCCTGTGAGAAAGGGTCGAATCCGCCGGCGTCGTAACCGTAATTCTCGCGGGCGATGTCCACGATCCGCTGCAGATCGGCCGAGCCCGCCCCGAAGCGGATGGGCTGGCCCGAGTCTGCAGGGCCCGCGCTCGACGGACTCGAACGGCGCCGCAGCTCTCCGTTGACGAAGAAGAACGCCCGGTTCCTGGCCACCGGACCGCCGAGCCGGAAACCGAGCTGGTAGTCGGTGAAATCCCCGAATTCGTCCCCGTCCAGGTCGCCCACCAGGGATTCGTTCCGGCCGAACCAGTACAGAGATCCCCGGAAGCGGTTCGTTCCGCTACGCGTCACCGCGTTGATGAGTCCTCCCGCGAAACCGCCGGAGCGCACGTCAAAGGGCGCCACCTGCACCTGGAATTCCTCGATGGCGTCCAGGCTGATCGGCTGGGCGTCCACCTGGCCCGTGGGCAACCCCTCGCCCGTCAACCCGAAGGCGTCGTTCAGCACCGCGCCGTCCACCTGGAAGTTGTTCAGGCGGTTGTTCTTGCCCGCGATGCTCTGCCCGCCCGCCTTCGACGCCGCCTCGGGCGCCAGCCGCGTGTAGTCCTGTATGCTCCGCGCGATCGAGGGCAGCCGGGCGATTTCGATCGCCGAAACGTGGGTCTCGGTGCCGGTATTCGACGCATTGAGCACCTCGTCCCGGTGGGCCGTTACGGTGATTTCCCCCGCCTCGATGATTTCCCTGTCCAGCCGAAAATCAGCACGCAGGCTCTGGCCCATGGTCAGCAAAATGTCCTGCCGGACGGCGGTGCGGTAGCCGATGTAGCTGACCCGGATCTCGTACGGGCCGCCGGTCCTCAAGCCCGCGATGTTGTACCTTCCGTCGGCACGGGAAAAGACGCCGGAGGAGACGCCCGTGGGTTCATGCAGGGCGACCACGGTGGCATCGGGAAGCGGTGCGCCGGTGTCGTCCAGGATCCTGCCGTAGAGGGCCGCGGTCGTTATGCCCTGTGCAAAACCCGGTGTTGGCTGGATCAGGACAAGGTTCAGTACCGGTTGGAACAGAACCAGGATCAGGACCGTCCGTCTCAATATGCCCATGGACTGCCACCTCCTTTTTGATAAATCGTTTCACAATCTCCGGAACGTCGAATATAATACCCCACAAGTCCCAATACGAAACGGAAACTTTCATCTAGGAGCCTGCCATGGCGCTCATGGAAATAGCACCCGGTCTCAAAATCGCGGGACAGATGTCTCCCGAGCCGACCCGGGAAGACCTGGAATTCGCTCAACAACTGGGCATCGAATACGTCTGTCTCTGGACGGACGGTGAACACGCCAATTATGACTATTTCATGAGCCGCCGGGAGATCTACGAGGAAGCCGGCATCAAGATCTACGGTTTCGGAAACAGCGACGTGCACAACCAGGACGCCATCGTGCTCAATCTGCCGAACCGGGACGCGAAGGTGGAACAGTACAAGCGGTACATACGCGACCTCGGCAGGGCCGGCATTCCCTATACGACGTACGCCCACATGGGTAACGGGATCTGGAGCACGGAGCGGGAGACGACCCGCGGCGGCGCGCCGGCCCGGGGATTCGACCTGGCGAAAGCCGAGGATGGCCACTGGGGCGGCCGGTTGTTCAGTATGCCGCTGACCCACGGCCGGGTATACAGCGAAGACGAAATCTGGGATAATTTCGCCCATTTCATCGGGGAAGTCGCGCCGGTCGCCGAGGAAGCGGGCGTCCGGATCGGCATCCATCCCGACGATCCTCCCCAGCCGGAGCTCGGCGGCATCCCCCGCTGCATCTTCAGCAGTTTCGACGGATACTACCGGGCCATGGAAATCGCCGACAGCCCGAACGTGGGGCTCTGCTTCTGCATCGGCTGCTGGCTCGAGGGCGGATCGCTGATGGGCAAGGGCGTGGAGGACGCGCTGCGCCATTTCGGCGAGCAGGGCAAGGTCTTCAAGGTCCACTACCGGAACGTGGACCAGCCCCTGCCCCATTTCGTGGAGACCTTCATAGACAACGGCTACTTCGATATGTACCAGGCCACACGGGTCCTGGAGGAAACCGGCTTCTACGGGGTCATGATCCCCGACCACATCCCCGAGATGGCTGGAGACGGCCGGATCGGCTACGCCTACTCCATCGCTTACATGAAAGCCCATGCCGACCGGGCACGGGCGGAATGCGCTGCCGCGTAAGCGCGAGGACGGAGTGCGCCGCCGCGTAGTGGCACGGGCCGGCAGGATTTGTATGACCGCGCAAGTGAGATGCCTCGTTCCCGACCTTACCCTGGGAAGGACCGGCGCGCGTCATGAATGAACTGAACGATTTCTTCACCCACCTGCTCATCGAACGGGGGCTGTCGCCGAACAGCCACGAGGCGTACCGCCGCGACCTGACCTCCTACAAGAACCACCTCGACCGGCGGGGGATCGCTGCCTTTTCGGACGCCACGCGCCAGGACGTCCAGGGATTCATCGCGTACCTGCGCCGCCGCGGGCTCGCGCCTTCGAGCATCGCGCGGCACGTATCGGCGGTACGGATCTTCCACCGGTTCCTCATCGGCGAGGGACTGGCCACCACCGATCCCACCGAGCACGTCCGCGTCCCCAAGCAGCCCCGCCGCCTCCCGGTCGTCCTGAGCCGGGAAGAGATCGGGACGTTGCTCGAACAGCCCGATCATACGACGTCGCTGGGATTGCGCGACCGGGCGATCCTCGAGTTCATGTACGCCACAGGCCTGCGGGCGTCCGAGCTGCTGGATTTCAGGCGGCCCGATCTCCTCTTCGAGACCGGATTGGCGCGCATCTTCGGGAAGGGCGGCAAAGAGCGCCTGGTCCCCGTGGGCCGCCAGGCGATCAACGTCATCCGAAACTACCTGCACAAGGTTCGGCCCGCCCTGGCTTCATCGAAGAGCGGCGAGTTGCTCTTCCTGAACGCCCGCGGTGGCCGGCTGTCCCGCATGGGCCTGTGGAAGATCATGGACACCTACGTGGAACTGGCCGGCCTCGAAAAGAAAGTCAGTCCCCATACCCTGCGTCATTCCTTCGCCACCCATCTCTTGGAAGGGGGCGCCGATCTACGCGCCGTCCAGGAAATGCTGGGCCACGTGGACATCGCCACGACGCAGATCTACACGCACGTGGACCGCGAATACCTCAAGGACGTGTACACCCGGTACCACCCGCGGGGGTGATTTGCGGCCCGGTAGTCTGGCCGGTCCGGACAGCCCAATTATCTGGATTTGCTTCTGAGGTGGATAACGGTCCTGCTGCCCGCCAGGGCCGCCGCGACGACGGCCAGCAAGCAGCAAAGGAGGGCGAACACGTCGCCGTAACGGGTATAGAACGTAAGCCCGCCCCGGTTCGGATGCACGTGCTCGACGGTGGTCGTGGCGACCATCATGGGGGTGGCGCCATGGACGGCGCCGGTGGCGGAGATGAACCCCGATATCCCCGTGTTCGCCGCGCGGATGATGGGCGTACCGTTTTCTACGGCGCGCAGCACCGCCATGGAGAAATGCTGGGCGGGGGCCGATGTGGTCCCGAACCAGGCGTCGTTGGTCATGACCACGAGCACGTTGGCGCCGTTCATCGGGAACCTGCGGACCAGGTCCGGGAAGATGGATTCGTAGCAGATGACCGTGCCGATACGCATATCCTGCCCGGTGAGCGGCATCACGGTCAGCTCTTCCCCGGGCGTGAGGTCGCCGATCGCGCCGGTCAGCCCGGAAAGAAAGGAGAACAGACTCGGGAACGGCAGGTATTCGCCGAAGGGAACCAGGTGCATCTTGCTGTAGGATCTCACGATCCCCCGGTCGGGCAGCAACAGAAAGGCGCTGTTGTAGACGTCGTCTTCGCCGGAACGGTAACCCAGCGCGCCGGTCAGGAGCGGAACCCCCGCCTCTTCGGTCAGCGCGTGCACCTGTTCGTTGTAAACCTCATACGCCGGGCTTTCCAGCCAGAAGGTCATCGCCGTCTCGGGAAACACAATGAATTCAGGGTCCTGGGGCAGTATCGACCGTGTCAGATCCCGGTAGACGTCCACGGTCCGCTGGAGCTCTTCCTCAGACCATTTTATGCCCTGTTCCTTGCTGCCCTGGACGACCGCCACCTTAACCGGAGGAGTCATCCGCTCCAGGGCGCGAGCCTGCGAAATCGACCACCAGCCGTATCCCGTCGCGCCGATCAGGGCCAGCCAGGACAGTACCATCGCAATCACCGGCGCGCGCCAGGCGGTGCGCTCGCGAAGGGCGATGAAGACCATGGCCAGCGTCGCGTTCAGCAGCATGACCAGGAAGCTCACGCCGTATACGCCCGTGACATTCGAAATCTGTATGACGGGAAGGACCAGGTACTGCGAGTAACCCAGCAGTTCCCAGGGAAACCCCGTGAAAACATAGGTCTGAATGTATTCCAGCGCCGTCCACAGCGCGGCCGCGAACAACGGGAAAAGGGGGGACTTCCAGTCGGCCCGCGCCGCATACAGACCGAAAATGAAGGCGTACAGGGCGACGACGAAGGCCACGCCCGCCATGCTGACCAGGCCGAGCGCCAGGTTCAGGCCGCCGTAGTTCATGACGGTTTCCCGGATCCAGTACACCTTGGCTACGCCCGAAACGAAGGCGAAAACCAGGGAGATCAAAGCCACTCGGGTCAAGGTGCCGTTTCGTCCGGCGTCGTGCAACGCGACCATGACCGGTACGAACGCGACCCAGGCCAGGAGCCACCAGTCAAACTTGGGTATGCTCAGGTAGATGAACAGGGCGGAACAGAGGGCGAGCCCGATCCCGGCGATCGGCGTTGTGACGTGGAGGCGCTGCAGCAGGACCATGGAGGTCGTCTCAAGTGGGATTCACGGGTCGTTTTACGTGACTGAAATCAACACGCATTCCGGGAGACTGTCAACTTAAAGAAGTGGTGCAAACCCGGTATGCCGGAGCCAAAGAGGTTGACCGTTCGCCGTGCCCGCATCTACATTTTGAACCGTCTCCCGGCCGGTGTTTCCCGGCCGGACCCAACCGCTGCCGTGAATACCTTGCCGGCTTTTCCGATGGCAGGCATCGGATCAACCTTGTTTCAACAGGCAGGATGAAAGGGAGTCTCTGCACCTGGACGCCTTGCGAATGGCCGTAATCGGCGTTGGACGACTCGGTGAAGCCCACGCCCGGGTGCTTTCGGGCATGGGCGGCGTGCGGCTTTCCGGTGTGTACGACGTACGCGACGAAAGGGCTGAAGAGGTTGCCCGCCGCTACGGCACGACGGCGCTCGACAGCCTGTCACGCGTCGCGGAAGAAGCGGACGCGGCCACCGTGGTCGTGCCCACTACCGCGCATTGCGAGGTGGCGTCGTTCACCCTTGCTCAGGGCTTGCACACCTTCGTGGAGAAACCGATCACCGCGACCGTGGCGGAAGCCGACCGGCTGATCGATCTGTCGGAGTCCCGGAGCCTCGTGCTTCAAGTCGGGCACATCGAACGGTTCAACGGCGCCTTCCGGGCCCTCGATGGCATGGACATTACCCCCGGGTTCATCGAAGCGCATCGCCTGGCCTCCTTCGACCCCAGGGGAACGGACGTATCCGTCGTCCACGACCTCATGATCCACGACATCGATCTCATCCTGCGACTCGTCCGATCGGACCTGGCGTCGGTGGACGCCACGGGCGTCGCCGTGATTTCCGACCAGGTGGACATCGCCAACGCCCGACTGCGGTTCGCCGATGGATGCGTGGCCAACGTCACGGCCAGCCGCATCTCGCTGAAGAAAATGCGCAAGCTGCGGATCTTTCAGCGCGATCATTACGTTTCGATGGACTTCCTGGCGGGTGAAAGCGAGATTTACCGGTTGATCGACGATCCCGGACGGGCCGGAGCACGGGGATTGAAGATCCCGATTAACACCGGCGATGGACGGGTCCGCCATATCACGCGGCAGAAGACCTCGAAGGACCGGAGCGAACCGCTCGAATCCGAACTCGCCTCCTTCGTCGCGGCCGTGCGCGGCGATGCGCCGACGCCGGTGACCGGCTTCGACGGCCGGGAAGCCCTGCGCGTCTCCCTGGCGGTCATCGAACAAATTGAAACCAACAGCCGGTAGAGGCGACAAGCATGGACATACGCGCCGCCGTCTTCGCGGCCCGAAGCTATACGCCCATCCCGCTCCTGGCCGCGGTCCTGATCATGGCCGAACCCGGCCCGATGACCTTCATTACCGGGGGGCTGCTGGTGCTGATTGGGGAATCCATCCGCCTGTGGGCGGTCGGTTACGCGGGCTCTGCCACCCGTACTCGCCACGTCGGAGCCCCATCGCTCATCACCAACGGACCCTATGGGCGGGTACGCAATCCACTGTATGTCGGCAATTTCGTGCTGAGTCTCGGCCTGTGCGTCATGGCCTGGGCCTGGATGCCGTACATGATCGGGATCTTCGTGGCCGCCTTCGGAATACAGTACGGCCTCATCGTATCGCTGGAGGAGGAAAGCCTGAAGAAAACCTTCGGCGCACAATACGAAGCATACCTCGCGGCCGTACCCCGTTTTCTGCCTCGATTCACCGAATACTCCGCGGGGAAACCGGCGCCCTATGATTTCGGCGCCGCCCTGCGCAGCGAAAGACGCACCTTTCAGTCCACAGCCGTAGTGGTGGCTGCCATCGCCGCACGCTGGTACTGGGGTTAGTTCGGGTCGTACCTGGCAGGAATTACCGGTTCGTTTCCACGCGGTTCGTGCCGTTCAGCGACCGTTCCTGTATTGTGCACCGAAGAGGATCGCCGTTTTGCTCGTTCTGTCCGTTCTGCCCGGGCGGACCGTTCTGCCCGGGCGGGCTGGATGGATCGGGAGCGGCGCCGGCGACTTTCCGCTTGTCGGGCTGCTTCTGTACGCTTACGCCCGTGGTCCCGTGCAGCAGGCTGAGCAATGCGACGAGGGCCACGAGGAGGACGACCGGCCACCAGGGTACGTTGGACAGCATACGCGCCGAGTCCGGACCGGATTGGAACAGCAGTCCGTAGAGCAGGATAGGACCGAGGATGATCAGCAAGGCGACGCCTACGACGCATACCACTTGGGACCAGGCCGGGTTGCGCTGAAGAAACCGCGATATGCTCGACAGTCCGTGTTCTCTTTTCATGGGTCGTCCCCGTGTTGCGTACGTAAAAACCGACATCTGTTTCCCACCTCTCACCGGGGTGGATGCACATATGTTCAAAAAGACAATTGTTGGTCCCCGGTGAAGGTTCGCCGGGGCCTGGAAGCACGGCGGTACGCAGGCCGGAACGTATGGCTGGATGCACGGGGGTACGCAGGCCGGAACCTCTTGACAATCCCGATCACCGCGTCTACTGTAACAGGTCGAACCTGACGCCAATCGCTTGAACGACATTCGCCATACGCCATTCGCCATTGCATTGAGGAATACGTGCCCCGCACTGCCACGGTTACGCGCGAAACCCTGGAAACCCGCATCGAACTGACCCTAACCCTCGAGGGTGAAGGAAGACTCTCCGGAGAAACCGGCATAGGGTTTTTCGACCACATGCTGGGCAGCTTCGTCAAGCACGGCGGGTTCGACCTCGACCTTGCCTGCACCGGCGATTTACACATTGACGATCATCACACGGTGGAAGATGTGGGAATCTGCCTGGGCCAGGCCGTCGCCCGGGCGATCGGCGACGGATCGGGCATTACGCGATTCGGCCACGCCTACGCACCCCTGGACGAAGCGCTGGCGCGGGCCGTCTTCGACGTAAGCGGCCGCGCCCACCTGGAATTCGACGCTGACTTCTCGCGCTCCTCGGTCGGCGATTTCAGCACGGAAATGGTGCGGGAGTTCTTCGGAGCCCTTGTGCATCACGGGCGCGTCACCCTGCACGTCGCCCTGCTCTCCGGCGTGAACGCCCATCACCAGGTCGAGGCGGTCTTCAAGGCGGCGGCCAGGGCGCTGCGCCAGGCCGTGGCCATGGACGAACGGGTATCCGGCGTGCCGTCCACCAAGGGCAGCCTCTAGCCGCCATAGCATACGCGGGTAACCATGCACATCGACGAGCTGGACACTCCGGCCTACGTGGCCGACCTGGACCTGATGGAGCGTAACATCGCGTCCATGGCGCAGCACTGCCGGAATCTCGACATTGGCCTTCGATGCCATACCAAGAGCCATAAAATCCCGGAAATCGCCCACTGGCAGATCAAGGCCGGAGCGATCGGCATCTGTTGCCAGAAACTCGGCGAGGCCGAAGTCATGGCCGCCGCCGGCATCGAGAACATCCTGATCCCCTACAACATCGTCGGTCCCCGCAAGGTGGAACGCCTGACGCGTGTCGCCAAGCGGACCAAGATCATCGTGGCCGTCGATGACGAGATCACAGCACGGGGCATTTCGGACCAGGCCGAAAAGGACGGCTGCCGGGTCAACGTGATCATCGAGCTGGATACAGGCACGCAACGTTGCGGCGTGCAGTCGCCCGAAGCGGCGGCGGCCCTGGCCGAACGTATCACGGACCTGCGTGGCCTCGTTTTCAAAGGCGTCATGATCTTCCCAAGCCATCCCGAGGCCAGGGATTTCCTGGCGGAAACGATAGAACGGATCACCGGGAAGGGCATCCCCGTCGAGATCATCAGCGGTGGCGGCACCGGCGGCGAAGAAAACTCCAAAGCCATGGGCTGCACCGAGACACGCAGCGGTTCCTACATCTGGGAGGGCATGGAGCGTCTCAGCACTTCCGCCATGCTCGACCCCGAACGCTGCCCCTGCCGCATGATCTGCACCGTGGTGAGCGCACCGACGCCGGACCGCATCATCATCGACGGCGGGATGAAGACTTTTGCCAGCTATCCGCCCACGCCCTACGGCCATATCATCGAACATCCCGAGGCGCAGATCTACGGCATGTCCGTGGAGCACGGCCACGTGGACGTGTCCCGCTGCGCACACCGGTTCAAGGTGGGCGAGCGCGTGTCGGTCATCCCCCTGCACCAGGAGATGGCCCTCAACCTGCATGACGAGCTCAACGGCGTCCGGGGCGACCAGGTGGAAGTCATCTGGCCGGTGGCCGGCCGGGGCCGGGTCAAGTAAACACGGTCCGTCTGGACAAACACTGTAAGTCTGGATAAACACAGTCCGTCTGGAAGGAGTAACGGATGTCCATTAATGGAGTAAGGGAAGTCTGGAAGAGCCGCCTGGGGCTGATCATGGCCATGGCGGGCAATGCCATCGGCCTGGGTAATTTCCTGCGGTTTCCCGTGCAGGCGGCCGCCAACGGCGGCGGCGCCTTCATGATCCCCTATTTCATTGCCTTCCTGGTTGTGGGCATCCCCATGATGTGGGTGGAATGGAGCGTGGGACGGTTCGGCGGGAAACACGGCCACGGCACCACGCCGGGCATCCTGTACCGGCTGTGGAAACACCCGGCCGCCAAGTACATCGGCGTACTCGGCATCGCGGCGCCGGTCGCCTTCGCCCTGTACTATTCCTACGTGCAGTCGTGGACCCTGGCCTACAGCTTCTTTTCCCTGACCGGCCAGTACTTCGGTATCTCCTCACAGGCGGAGATGGGCGCGTTCCTGAGCAGTTTCCAGGGCGTCACCGAAAGTGCCTACTTCAGCAGTGTCGCCACCGCCTACATCTTCTTTCTCATCAACCTGGGCATCGTCTTCTGGGTGCTGAGCCGGGGCGTGGTACGGGGCATCGAGACCCTGGCCAAGTTCGCCATGCCCATGCTGTTGATCTTTGCCATCGTGCTGGTTGCCCGGGTCCTGACGCTCGGGACCCCCGACCCGGCCTTTCCCGATCGCAGCGTCATGGCCGGTTTCGCCTGGATCTGGAACCCGGACCTCAGCCGTCTTACCGAAGGCGGCGTGTGGCTCGCGGCCGCGGGACAGATCTTCTTCTCCCTCGGCATCGGCATCGGCAGCATGCAGTGCTACGCGAGTTACGTCCGCGCCCGCCAGGACGTCGCCCTCACCGGCCTGACCACTTCCATGAGCAACGGCTTCGCCGAGGTGGTACTCGGCAGCTCCATCGCGATCCCGGTCGCCGTGGCCTTCTTCGGCGTCACCGCCACCGAGGCGATCGCGACGGGCGGCGCGTACGACCTTGGGTTCCAGTCCATGCCCCTGATCTTCCAGCAGCTGCCCCTGGGCCAGTTCATCGGCACGCTGTGGTTCGGCCTGCTGTTTTTCGCGGGGATTACCTCGACGGTGGCCCTGACGCAGCCGCCCATGGCCTTCCTGCAGGATGAAATGGGGTGGCCGCGCAAGAAGGCCGCGATATTCGTCATCTCCTGCCTGTTCCTCTTCGGCAACTTCATCGTCTTCAATATCGAGCACGGCGTCATCAACGAGCTGGATTTCTGGATCGGGACCGTGGGCCTGGTGGTCTTCTCCTTCTTCGAGATCATCATCTTCGCCTGGATCTTCGGCATGGACAAGGCCTGGGAGGAGATCAACGAAGGCGCGGCCATCCGGATACCGCGGATATTCTACTACATGATCAAGTACGTCACGCCGGCCTCGCTGGCGATCCTGCTGGTCGTGTGGACCTATCAGGCCGGTTTCGACATTCTCCTGCTGCGCAACGTCGACCCGGTGGACATCCCCTATCTGCTGATAACGCGCGGAATCATCGTGGCGCTGATCCTGGTGGGCGTGTTCCAGGTTCGACGTGTTTCGAAGAACTGGAAATGAGATCGAAATCGTGGTATTGACGGTGTAATGCCGCTATGAGCACGGACAACGAAGCCTATCGAAGCATCGGTCTTCCTCCCGGCATCATCCGCCTGAGCCGGAACGAGAACCCTATCGGGCCTTCCCCGTCCGTCATCGAAGCCGTCAAGGCGCGGTGCGCCCGGATCAACCGGTACGAGGACCCCGACCAGATCGCCCTCTTCCGCAAACTGGCCGAACTGCACGGCGTACCCCACGATGAGAAGCTCGCCCTACCCGGGGCTGATTCGGACGGCGCCTGGATCCGTGTGGGCGACGGCTCCGAACATCTGATGCACGCCGTGGCCCGTGCTTTTCTTGTACCGGGAGACGAACTCATTGAACCCCATCCATCCTTCGGGTTGATGTCCCGGTTCGCGGAAGAATCGGGGGCCCGTGCCGTGCGGACGCCTCTGACGGCCGATTTCGTCTACGACCTGGATGCCATGTCCGCGGCCGTCAACGAGCGGACCCGCGTGGCCGTCATCACCAATCCGAACAATCCCACGGGTACCATCGTCACCCACGACGCGCTGGCACGCTTCGTCGCCGGCCTGCCGGAACGGGTGATGGTCCTGGTGGACGAAGCCTACGCGGACCTATCGGAGGATCAGGCCTGCGCCGATGGCGCCGGGCTCGCACGGGAATTCGATAACGTCCTGGTGGTCCGCACCTTTTCGAAGGGTTACGGCCTTGCGGGATTTCGCTTCGGTTATGGCGTAGCCCAGCCTCGAACGATGAAGCATGTCCGCGCGTTTCACGGTGGATCGCCCAGCGCCATGGTCCTGACCGCGGCCATCGCCGCCCTCGATGACCCGGATCACGTAATACGCACCCGGAACGCGGCGAGCGCGTCCAAGGCGATCTACTACGGGGCCTGTGAAGAACTCGGACTCGAGTATATCCACAGCGAGGCGGCCTTCGTCCTGATCGCCGTGGGAGACGCCGCCGCCGTGACCGCCTCCCTGGCCGAGCGTGGTGTCTACGTCAAGGACGCGGAGGCTACCTGGGGAATAAAGGGCATGATCCGGGTCTCCTACGGAAACGAGGAAGAGAGCCGGATTTTCGTCCGGGCCCTGCGAGAGATCCTTAGCTGAAAGGCGCGCGATGTCCCCGTCCGAACTGTGCTTCACCCCGGCGACCGATCTGGTCCGCATGATCCGCCGCAAGGACTTGTGCGTGACGGAGGTCATGGAGGCCCACCTGGCCCAGGTCGATCGGGTGAATCCTGCCGTGAACGCCATCGTCACCTACCATCCCGACCAGGCGCTGGACGGCGCCCGTAAGGCCGACGAGGCCATCGCGCGAAACGAAGCGCGGGGACCCCTCTTCGGCCTGCCCATCGCCCACAAGGACCTGGTGCTGACCAAAGGCGTGCGGACGACTTACGGTTCGCCGATCTTTCGCGATTTCGTCCCGGGCCAGGACGAGCTGATCGTGGAGCGGTTGAAAAAGGCAGGGGCGATCTCCTTCGGCAAGACCAACGTGCCGGAATTCGGCGCGGGTTCCCAGACCTTCAACCCGGTTTTCGGCGCGACGCTGAATCCCTACGACACGACCCGGACCTGCGGCGGAAGCAGCGGTGGCGCCGCCGTGGCGCTGGCCTGCGGCATGCTGCCCATCGCCGACGGGAGCGACATGGGCGGTTCGCTGCGCAACCCGGCCAACTTCTGCAACGTGGTGGGGCTGCGGTCCGCACCGGGACGCGTGCCGCGGTGGCCGTCCGTCAACGCCTGGGGCAGGCTCAGCGTCCAGGGTCCCATGGCCCGGACGGTGGCGGACGCCGCGCTCATGCTCAGCGCCATCGCCGGACCCGATCCCCGGGCGCCGCTGGCCATCCGGGAGCCGGGACAGCCCTTCGCCATGCCGCTTGAACGCGACTTCAAGGGGGTAAACGTCGCCTGGAGCATGGACTTCGGCGGGCTGCCCGTGGATCCCGAAGTCGTCTCGGCCATCGAGGCGAAGCGCGGCGTATTCGAGGATCTCGGCATGACCGTCAAGCCGGGCCAGCCCGATTTCTCCGAGGCCGACGAGGTTTTCAAGACGCTGCGGGCGTGGAGTTTCATCCAGGGATACGGCGACCTCCTCGAGACGCACCGCGACCAGATCAAGGACACGGTTATCTGGAACCTCGAAGCCGGTTTGGCCCTTACGGGTCCGCAGGTCGCCCGCGCGGAGGTGGACCGCACCACCCTGTACCACCGGGTCCGCCGGTTCATGGAACACCACGACTTCATGGTCTTCCCCGTCAGCCAGGTCCCGCCCTTCGACGTGAATACGCCTTACCCCACGGAAATCGACGGCGTGCAGATGGAGACCTACATCGACTGGATGAAGTCGTGCTACTACGTCACCGTCACCGGGCTGCCCGCCATCTCCGTGCCCTGCGGATTCACTTCTTCGGGCCTGCCCGTGGGACTGCAGATCGTCGGCCGGCACGAGGACGAACTCGGCGTCCTTCAACTCGCCCACGCCTTCGAACAGGCGACCGGGACCTGGAAGAAGCGACCGTCCGTTGCCGGGGCATGAGCCCGTTGGCGCCCGTCCGTTGCCGGGGCATGAGCCCGTTGGCGCCCGTCCGTTGCCGGGGCATGAGCGCGCTGGCGCCGCCTGACGCCCTTACCTGAAGAGCACATCCATGTCTACCAGGGCGGAAATCGTCATCTGCGGCGCGGGCGTGGCCGGTGTGTCCGCCGCGTATCATCTCGTCGTTCGCCGCGGCGTACGAAACGTCGTGCTCGTCGACGAAAGACCGCCGCTTTCACTGACCAGCGCCTACGGGACCGAGGCCTACCGCAATTGGTGGCCCGATCTGACCATGTTCCGGTTCGTCAGCCGGAGCATCGACCTGCTGGAGGAAGTGTCGGCGGAAAGCGGGAACGCGGTTGGAATGAACCGCAGGGGCTACGTCTTTCTGACCGGCCACCGGCGCCACGTCACCGAGCTTGCAAAAGAGGCGGAAGCGGTATCCCGCCTGGGTGGAGGCGCCCTGCGCGTACATCACGACGGTGGGGCCTACCAGCCATCGCGGCCGGAGGGACTCCAACCGGATCTGACGGGCGCGGACCTCGTACTGGATACGGAGACGATCGGAAGGCTGTTTCCCTTTCTCACGGACGATACGGCCGCCATGCTGCACGTGCGCCGCTGCGGCTGGATGGACGTCCCCTCCCTCGGCCGGTGGATGCTCGACCGCATCGCCTCTGAGGGCGGCAGGATCGCCAGGGACAGGATCACAAGCGTCGACACGAAGAACAACCGGGTCACGGGCGTAAGGCTGGAATCCGAATCAACGATCGAAACCGGCAAGTTCGTCCTTGCCGCGGGACCGCTGGTCGGGGAGGCCGGCCGGATGCTGGACCTGGACTTCCCGATCTTCATGGAACTGCACGGCAAGATCATCGTGGAGGATACGGCCGGCGTCCTGCCGTCCGACGCGCCCATGATAATCTGGACGGATCCGGTCGAACTGGTCTGGGGCGAAGACGAACGAAGAAGACACGCCGCCGATCCAGACGCCCGCTACCTCACGGAGCCCTTTCCCGCGGGGCTTCACATCCGTCCCCGGTTCCGGGATGGGAAACAGACATTCCTGGGCATCTGGACCTATGACGTCTCGCCGAGAGAGGCGGTGTTTCCGCTCGCATTCGACCCGGCCTATCCGATGATCGTCCTGCGCGGGCTCGCCCGGATGATCCCCGCCATGAGGGCGTATTTCGATAGGGCCGATGCACTGCCGGTCGACGGCGGCTACTACTGCAAGACCCCGGACAACCGGCCGCTGATCGGACCGCTGCCCGTCAAAGGCGCTTACATCGCCGGAGCGCTGTCCGGCTACGGCGTGATGGGTTCGCAGGCGGCGGGAGAACTGGTTGCGGCCCACGTCACAGGCGGGGATTTGCCGGACTACGCGCAGACCTTCTCCTTTGATCGTTTCGACGGTCTTTCGGAAGCCGATATGGCCGACATGAGGGATGCGACGCGCGGGCAATTATGACAGACCCGTGTGACACCACCCGCGGACCGTTGGCTGTAGGCAGGTACGGAAAGGGTTCGCGCGGTTTCAGCGTAATGGCTGGATCGCGGCGCATACGGCAAGGGATCCTGATGAACGCTCTAATGATCCAGGGCACGGCCTCGGGCGTCGGCAAAACGCTGCTTGTTGCAGGGTTATGCCGGCTACTTGCGCGTTCCGGTGTGAAAGTGGCTCCTTTTAAACCGCAGAACATGAGCAACGCGTCCTCCGCCTGTCCCTCCGGTGGTGAAATCGGACGGGCGCAGGCCCTGCAGGCCTTCGCATCCGGCATCGATCCCACCGTGGACATGAACCCCGTCCTGATCAAGCCGGAAGCCGACAACGTGGCGCAACTGGTCGTGGGCGGCGAGGTGCGTGGCAAGCTCATGGCCGGTCGGTTCAAGGAAGACCGGGGCGGACTGATGCCCGAGGTTGTGGCGGCGTTCAACCGGTTGCGCCATGCCCATGACTGGGTCGTCGTGGAAGGCGCGGGATCGCCGGCGGAACCCAATCTCCGCGAGGGAGACATCGCCAACATGGGTTTCGCCCGTGCCGCCGGCATCCCGGTATGGCTGGTCGGGGACATCGACCGCGGGGGTGTTTTCGCCGCCCTGCTCGGTACGATGACGGCCCTGGAAACGGATGACCGCAGGCTCGTGGAAGCGATGATCGTCAATCGATTCCGGGGTGAAGCTTCCCTGCTGGGCGACGTATTCCAATGGCTCGAAGGCCGAACGGGCACGCCCGTGCTCGGCTGGTTGCCGTATTTTCAGGATCTGGGACTCCCGGAAGAAGACACCCCCTACACGGGCATGGATCGCTCGTCGCGTGCCGCGAAACCCGGGGATGACCTCAAGTTGCGTATCGCCGGCATCCACTATCCGAGAGCGAGCAATACGACCGACCTGGATCCCTTCCTGCACGATCCGGAGGTAGTTTTTGCCTGGTTGCGCGACCCCTCGGAACTGACCGGACCGCATGGATGGGACCTGGTCGTCCTGCCCGGCTCGAAGTCCACTTCCGCCGATCTCGCGTGGCTGAGGGAGCGCGGCTGGACCCCGGCTCTCGAACGGCACCTTCGATACGGGGGATGCTTGCTGGGCATCTGCGGCGGTGCGCAGATGCTCGGGAGACGTATCCTGGATCCCAGGGAGATAGAAGGACCCGCCGTAACGGAAGGACTGGACTGGCTGCCGATCGAAACCGAGATGCAGCCGGACAAGCGGGTTCATCCGTTGACGGCCCGGGCGAAATGGCCTGCTGATTTGCCGTTCACCGGGTACGAAATCCGGCACGGACGGAGCAGCGAGGGTCCCGGACTGTTCCCCTTCAGCGCACGCTCCGACGACGGCCGGGTGATGGGCACGTTCATCCATGGACTCTTCGATGATGGGAAGTACCGGGGCGCGGTACTCGAATCCTGGCTGAACTGGACGAGCAGTTCCGATGAGCATGTCACGGCCCGGTGGACCCGCGACCTGGACCGGATCGCCGACGCCATGGCTGAAAACCTGGATCTCTCGCTCCTCGCGGGCAGAATCGGGGTCGGTCTGGGTTGAAGCGTCCCTTCTGGTTGAAGGGTCCCTACCGGATGTTTTTGTATTGGTCCTGTACCGGGGCATTGGTATAATCTCTCAGTTCGGATTACATGCCATGTCCAAATGAAATGCCATGTCTAATATAAACGCGGCGCCCCATACCCTGACGATAGGGTAACTCGCCCTGAACGAGATCGGAGACACCATGCCCGCACCACTCGCACACGACTACGACCTGCTCATTCGTGCGGGCCGAGTGTTCTGCGGCGAAACCGGCCTTGACGGTCCGGGGGCCGTGGCGGTGAAAGACGGGCGCATTGCGGCGTCCGGACCCGGGGTCGACGGTTACGCGGCCATGACCTTCGATTTTCCCGACGCGGTGGCGATGCCGGGGCTGGTGGACCTGCACGCCCATCCGGCCCGTGGCGGTTCGCGTTACGGTGTGGACCCCGACGTTCACTTCCTGCCCCGGGGCGTTACGACCGTCATGTCCCAGGGCGACGCCGGCGCCAGCAACTGGCCGGCCTACCGGGACTGCGTGATCCGGGCATGCAGGACGCGGGTGATCCTCGCCATCAACCTGTCGGTTCACGGCGAATCCCATCCGGATGCGTGCTTCCCGGACCTGGAGGCCGCGGACGTGGAGGCCTGCGTGTCGGCCATCGAATCCGGCGGAGACGCCATCTGGGGCATCGCGGCCAATACGGGCCCCAGCAACCCCACGCCGCCCAGGGAGATCATGGACCGGGCGTTGGCAGCCTCCGAACGAACCGGCAAACCCCTCCTGGTCGGCACGCGCCTGTCCAGCGACTGGTCACTCGACGACCAGCTGCCGCTGCTGCGAGCCGGAGACGTGGTCACTTACTGCTTCAACGATTTTCCCGAAAGCGTGGTGAAGGACGGGAAGATCCGGCCCAGCGTCCGCGACGCCCGAGAACGGGGCGTCCTCTTCGATATCGGCCACGGCATGCGGTCCTTCAGCTTCCCGGTCGCCGAGGCGGCCATCGCCGACGGATTCCTGCCCGATACCATATCCACCGACCAGTACAGCCGCCACGTGGGGAGCGACCCGCAGCACGACCTGCCCAGGACGCTTTCCAAGCTGATCGCGGCCGGCATGTCGGAGCGCGACGCCTTCCTGCGGGTGACGAGCCGTCCCGCGGAAGTACTGGGCTTGCAGGGCGATATCGGCACTCTGCGCGCCGGCGCCTGCGGCGACGTGGCGGTGCTGCGTTGGAACGATGACGCGCCGTCGCTGCGCGACGTGGACGGGGTGCAGCGTCCAGGCGGTTGCTGGGAACCCGTGCTCACGGCCCGGGCGGGCATCGTTTGACATCGGGCCGCAGAGCACAAATCAAGCGATTCCAAGCGGATCGGCAGGCAGTCTGAGACCGGTTGCACGGTTAAGGTCCATGCTAAACACGGGAGATACCAACATGGTATACGGATCGGGAGACTACACCTATAAACTTGTCGAGGGTTGGGGGGGCGGACCCGCCGGCCGGGACCTCGGCGTGGTATCTTCCATGGCCGTGGACTCGCAGGACCGTGTGCACGTGATAGACCGGGAACCGAATCCCGCCATCGTCGTCTACGACCGCGACGGCCGGTTCCTGTACGACTGGGGCCAAGACATCTTCAAGGTGCCTCACTCCCTCTGGATCAGCGACGACGACATCATCTACATCACTGAAGTTGAACTGCATACGGTCATGACGTTCACGCTCGAAGGCAAGATACTGTCCATGCTCGGTACGTACGGCAGGCCGGGTGAACTGGGCCAGCCATTTAACTCGCCCACCTGGGCGGTACTCGGCCTGGACAACGACCTTTATGTGACCGACGGCTACGGCCAGCACTACGCGCACCGCTTCACGACGGACGGGGAGCTGCGCTGTACCTGGGGCGGTCACGGCAGCGAGGCGGGACAGTTCGATACCCCCCATTGCGTCCGCGTCGACAGGGACGGCCGGGTCCTGATCGTGGACCGGGGGAACGCTCGGGTGCAGATTTTCGATGCCGAAGGCCGGTACCTCGAATCATGGGACCATCTGCTGGCCGCGAACGACCTGTATATCGATCAGGATGATGTGGTGTATCTTGCCGAAGCGCCGGGAAGAGTCAGCATCCTCAACCTGGACGGCGAGGTCCTGTCCCAATGGGGTAACCGGGGCGAAAAGGACGGGGTGTTCGTGGATGCGCCCCACGGGATCTGGGTGGATGCCCACGGAGACGTCTACGTGTGCGAAGTACCCTTCGCGCACAACCGGATTCAGAAGTTTCGGCGGGTGTAGCGATTTAATGAAAGGAACACCAGCATGAAGGATCTCGGGCCACTGCTGCTGGTTATGTTATTCGCTTGTGCGGCGGCCTGCGGCAACGACGAAGACAGTCCCGTTTCCACGACACCTGATCAAGGCCCGTTCGACACCGGCCCTAGGACCGGCAACGTCATCTTCAGTCCCGGAGACATCCGTTCCACCACGCTGTGGGGCACGGATGACTATGAACTGAACGCGGCCGCCGTCCGGGGAGATACACTCGCGGTTTCCGTGTCGTACAGCGGTGGATGCAGAGCGCACCGGTTCACGCTCGTAGCCGCCGAATCCTTCATAGAATCGGATCCCGTACAACTTGATGTCGCCATCGCCCACGACGCCGACGGCGACCCGTGCGAGGCCTACCCCACGGAAGACTACCACTTCATCCTCGATCCGATCAAGGCACGGTACAAGGCCTCGTACGGGTCCGGACCGGGCACCATCGTCCTCGGGCTCGACCGAGCACCGGACGGACCGCTCGTCTATACATTCGAATAGAGGTATACACCATGGCATTCGAAATACTGGACCAGGGAATGATCGCCCGCCAGCCGTCTACCGGGCCGGACGCGGTCGCGGCCTGCTCCCGCTGCGTGGTCACCGGGACTGGTGGGCTGGTCTGCTCCTTCGCCGTCCAGGAAGCCCTCGGCCAGAACGATTTCAAGCAGGTCATCGTCCGGTCTGAAGACGGCGGCGGAACGTGGACGAAGCCGGCCTACCTGTGGCCCCATCTGCACGATGATTTCGCGCACATCGGGTCGATCAGCCAGGCGTCGGACGGCACCTGCTTCATCTCGGGCATCCGCATTCCCATCGATGAACCCGGCGAATCGTTCTGGCGGGACGAGACCCAGGGCATCAAGCAGAACGCCATGTTCTGGGCGTCGTCCGCGGACCAGGGCCTGACCTGGACCGATCCGGCGCCCATCTTACTGCCCGTAGCCGGTTCGGCCGAGGCGCCCGGCGCGCTCACCGTGACGCGCGACGGGACCTGGATCTGCTGCTATTCGCCCTACAACACCTTTGATCCCGCCGTGGAAGTGGATCGAAACAGGGTGGTCTACCTGCGCAGTACCGATCAGGGCAAGTCGTGGACCCATGGTACGATGCTGCGATTCGACGATGCCGGATCGACGGCCGCCGAGGCCTGGGTCGTGGAACTGGCCGACGGGCGACTCCTCGGTGCGTGCTGGCATATCGCTCCGCACGGCAAGCCGGATTACCCCAACGCGTACGCGGTGTCCCACGACGGGGGACAGACCTGGACGCCGACGCGGTCCACGGGCACGCTGGGCCAGTCCATCTCACTGACCGCCCTGGAGGACGGACGGGCGTTGATGGTATACAACCAGCGGCAGCACGGGGACCCCGGGATACGCCTCGCCGTGGTGCAGCCCACGGACGAAGATTTCGGCATAGAAACAGACGAACTGGTCTGGAAGGCCGAAGTCCGGACCCAGAGCGACACCTCCGGAGGTCACGACGACTGGCAGGACTACTCCTTCGGCGAACCCGCGGTGACGGTGCTTCCGGACGGTGCGTTCCTGGTCGTGTTCTGGCTCATCCAGCCCGATGTCCGGGGCATCGGCTACGTGAAGGTGAGGTAGCGCCGTGTCCGGGGCCCGGATCATGCTGGCCCCACTGATCATGGTGCTGGTTCCGCACGCTCCTGTCGCGATCGGCCTCCCAGGCTGATCCTGTACCGCACCGATACTACATCCCGTTCCCAACCTGAGCTACTTCGGCGTTCCCGTCCGGTCGAGTTCAGCCGCGTACATTTGAACAGAACTGCCATTTTGGCATATCTGCCAATTTGGCAGTTTATATCGAACCAATTCCGGTTTCTCGACCGATTGAGCAGTCGGTTTTTACTCAAAACAGGTCGAAATCGCGCGGTTCGTGGCGGTATCAGCCATGGCACAAGTTTTGCGATTTAGAACAATATTGTATGTGATGAAACCGGCCATATCAGTACAGAACCGGCGAGGAGGGACCTCATGAGAACGGATAAACTGACGCAGAAATCGATGGAGGCGATCCAGGTTTCCCAGGAGATCGCCCGCGGCCGCAACCACAACCGGTTGGAGCCCGCGCACCTGGCGCTGGCGCTGCTAGATCAGGACGAAAGCCTGGCGGCCATCCTGCTGGAAAGGGCGGGATCGGATCCGGCCCGGATCAGGGAGGGGCTGGAAGCAGCTCTTGAAAAGCTGCCCAGGGTTACCGGCGACGGCGCATCGCTTTATGCCTCCGGCGCCTTTCAGCGAGTCATGGACCGGGCGCTGAAGGAGGCGCAGAAACTGAAAGACGAGTACATCAGCGTGGAGCATCTGCTCCTGGCCCTGCTGGATGACGGCGGGGAGGTCCATCGCGTCATGAAGGAAGCCGGCGTTCGACGCGAGGGGATCATGGAAGCCATGAAGGAAGTCCGGGGGAGCCAGCGCGTCACGAGCCAGACGCCGGAGTCCGGCTACCAGGCCCTGGAGAAGTTCAGCAGGGACCTGACCGACCTGGCCCGGGAGGGCAGACTCGATCCGGTCATCGGGCGGGACGAGGAAATCCGGCGGGTGATCAAGGTGCTTTCCCGGCGGACCAAAAACAATCCCGTGCTCATCGGCGAACCCGGCGTGGGGAAGACGGCCATCGTGGAAGGACTGGCCCAGAAGATCGTGGCCGAGGACGTCCCGGATTCTCTCAAGGGACGCAAGGTGATCAGTCTTGACATGGGCGCCATGCTGGCCGGGGCCAAGTTCCGCGGTGAATTCGAGGAGCGTTTCAAGGCCGTATTGAAGGAAGTGGAGCAGGCCGCGGGCGACATCGTCCTGTTCATCGACGAGTTGCACACCATCGTCGGCGCAGGCGCCGCGGAAGGCGCCGTGGACGCGTCCAACATGCTCAAGCCGGCGCTGGCGCGGGGGACCCTGCGCTGTGTGGGCGCGACGACGCTGGACGAATACCGCAAGCAGATCGAGAAAGACGCCGCCCTGGAACGGCGGTTCGCGCCCGTCTACGTCGGCGAGCCCTCCATCGAGGACACCGTGTCCATCCTGCGCGGCCTCAAGGAGCGCTACGAGATCCACCACGGCATTCGCATGCGGGACGGCGCCCTGGTCACGGCGGCGACCCTGGCGGAGCGGTACATCAGCGACCGGTTCATGCCGGACAAGGCCATTGACCTGATCGACGAGGCCGCGGCGAACCTGCGCATGGAGATCGACAGCATGCCGGCCGAACTGGATGATCTGGAGAAGCAGATCCGCCAGCTCGAAATCGAGCGGGAAGCCCTGAAGCGCGAGCGCGACGGAGAGGAACGCCTTAAGCCCGTGGAAAGCAGGCTGGCCGACCTTGCGGCGGAGCGCAGCGTCCTGCGGGCCCACTGGCTCGCCGAGAAGGAGCTGGTAAAGACGATCCAGGAAATCAAGGAACAATCCGAACAGCTGAAAATCGAAGCGGACCGGGCACAGCGCACCGGCGATTACGAGCGGGTGGCCCGCATCCAGTACGGCGAGCAGCTGGAACTCGACCGCCGCCTCGAGGAGAAGAACCAGGCCCTCGCCGAACTCCAGCAGGAGCGCCGGATGCTCAAGGAGGAAGTGGATGAGGAGGACATCGCCCAAGTCGTCTCGAAGTGGACGGGCATCCCGGTGAGCCGCCTGGTCGAGGGCGAGGTCGAGAAACTGGTCCAGATGGAATCCCGGCTGCACCGCCAGGTAGTGGGCCAGGATGAGGCGATCGTCGCCGTATCCAACGCCGTCCGGCGGAACCGCGCCGGACTGGGCGACGGAAACAGGCCGATCGGCTCCTTTCTGTTTCTCGGGCCCACGGGTGTGGGCAAGACCGAGCTGGCCCGGGCCCTGGGCGAGTTTCTCTTCGACGACCGGAACGCGATGGTGCGCGTGGACATGTCCGAGTACATGGAGCGGCATGCCGTCGCCCGGCTCATCGGCGCGCCGCCGGGTTACGTGGGCTACGAGGAAGGCGGACAGCTCACGGAAGCCGTGCGGCGCCGGCCCTACCAGATCGTATTGCTGGACGAAATCGAAAAGGCGCACCCGGACGCGTTTAACATCCTGCTCCAGGTCCTCGACGACGGGCGGCTCACGGACGGCCAGGGCCGCACCGTGGACTTCCGGAACACCGTGATCATCATGACCTCCAATATCGGGACAGAGCATATCGGCGGTCAGGACGCGTCCCAGGACGAGCAGGTGCGAGCGGACGTGATGCGCGCGGTGCGGGCCTACTTCCGCCCCGAGTTCGTCAACCGGCTGGAGGAAATCATCATCTTCCATCCCCTCGACCGGGACCATATCCGGGATATCGTCCGTATCCAGCTCGAGGAACTGCAGGGACGGCTCTCGAAACAGGCCGGGTTGACGCTGGAACTGGCCCCCGAGGCCGAGGCGCTCCTCGCGGAAGAGGGATACGAACCCCAATACGGGGCGCGGCCCCTCAAGCGGGTCATTCGCAAGTTCGTCGAGAACCCGCTGTCCATGGCGCTGATCGAGGGCAGGTTCCAGGAAGGCGACGCCATCCGCGTCATCCGCGAAGGCGACCGCCTGGACTTCGTCCGGCAGGATGCGTCCGCGGCGGCGTGATCGCAGGTCCCCGTGACCGGCTTCGTCCCGCATACGCGCCCATACAATTGAATTGACGGCGAATGGCCGATTGTTCATCTTGATCTGGCGGAAACCGTAGACCCGGACGGGTCTTCCCGGACCGGTCTTGCGGTCGATCCATCACCACAACGCTTCATAGAACGCCGATCACCATGAACAGACGATCCTTTCTGCGAAAATCCGCCGGGGTAACCGGCGCGGGCGTCCTGGCGGGTCTGGGCTCCCTGCGCGAGATCGCCGTCGGCCAGACGACCGACCCCTACGGACCCTCCGGATCCATCACCGACGTCGAAGGGATCAAGGCCGGGCACTTCACCGACCCGCGACGTCCGACGGGCTGCACGGTGATCATGGCCGAGGAAGGGGCCGTGGGCGGGGTGGACGTGCGCGGCGGAGCGCCGGGCACCCGGGAGACCGACCTGCTCGATCCCGTGAACATGGTGCAGCGGGTCCACGCCATCGTCCTCTCAGGCGGCAGCGCCTTCGGCCTGGACACGGCCACGGGCGTGATGCGCTATCTCGAGGAACGATCCATCGGATTCAATGTGCGCATCGCCCGGGTCCCGATCGTCCCCGCCGCGATCCTCTTCGATCTCGGCATCGGCGGCAAGCCTGAGATCCGTCCCGACGCGGAAGCCGGCTACCGGGCCTGCGAGGCCGCGACGCCGGATCCGGTCCCCGAGGGCAGCATCGGCGCAGGAGCCGGCGCCACGGTGGGCAAGATGTCCGTCGGCGCACCGGGCACCCGCACGGCCATGAAGGGCGGCATCGGCAACGCCTGCTTCACCACGCCCGACGGGCTCAGGGTCGGCGCTATCGTTGCGGTGAACGCCGTGGGTGACGTGTACGATCCGGATACGGGCCGCGTGCTCGCCGGCGCCAGGATGCCCGATGGGTCCGGTTTCGTCCACGTGGCCCGGCGGATTCGCGAGACCGGGTCTCTTCGCCTGGAAGCGCCGCCCGGGAATACGACCATCGGCGTCATCGTGACCAATGCCGGACTGACCAAGATCCAGGCCAGCCGTATCGCCCAGGTCGGGCACGACGGACTGGCCCGTGCCATCAACCCGGCCCACCTGCAGGCGGACGGAGACACCCTCTTCACCATGGCCACCGGGACCTGGGAGGGCAGCGTGAACCTCTCCCTGCTGTCCATCCTTGCGGCGGAAGCCGTCTCGCGGGCCATCATCCGCGCCATCGTCACCGCCGAAGGCCTCCCCGGGTATCCTTCCTATTCGGACCTGAACACGGGATGACGGGAAGCGCGAACGAAGCTCTATGTCCCCCTACGTAACCGCCCTCCTCGTTTATTCCATATTCCTCATGGCGATCGGCTGGTGGACGTCGCGATCGGTCCGCCGCGCCGAGGACTTCTTCGTGGCCGGCCGGAGGCTTTCTCCCGCGCTGCTGTTCGGCACGCTGCTGGCCGCCAACCTGGGCGCCGGTTCCACGGTGGGTGCCACGGGTCTCGGGTACACGCACGGGTTCTCGGCGTGGTGGTGGGTGGGCTCCGCGGGAATCGGGAGCCTCATCCTGGGCCTGACCGTGGGGCCCCGCATGTGGCGCGTGGCCAAGGAACAGAACCTGTACACGGTCGGGGATTACCTCGAGCACCGGTACAGCCGCGGCGTCCGGGGCCTCATCGCCGTGCTGCTGTGGTTCGGTTCGCTGGCCATTCTGGCCGGCCAACTCATACCCCTGGCCTGGATCCTCAACCTCGTGCTGGGCATCCCGAAGTACGTCGCCTGCCTGGCCGGGGGCGCCGTGGTGGTCGTGTACTTTACCTTCGGGGGCCTGACGTCTACGGCCCGGGTCAACATGGTCCAGCTGGTGGTGAAACTCTCCGGCTTCATCCTGGCCTTTCTGTTGATCGTTTCGGGGGCCGGTCTCCTGTCCGGCGCGGGCGGGGCGCCGACCGATTTCGAGAACTGGTTCGGAGACGATCCTTCCCGCATCTGGGGTTACTTCATCGTCCTGGTGCCCGCTTTTATCATCTCGCCGGGACTTCTGCAGAAGATCTACGGCGCCCGGGATGCCCGTGCGGTCCGGCAGGGCGTCTGTACGAACGCGGTCGCCCTGATGCTCTTCGCCTTCATCCCCGCGCTCCTCGGCATGGCGGCCTTCCATGCCTTCCCGTCCCTGGATTCCCCGGACCTGGCGCTGCCCCGCCTGCTGATGGATGCCCTGCCCTTCTGGATCGGCGGACTGACGCTGGCCGCCGTGTTCTCCGCCGAGATCAGTTCCGCGGACGCCGTGCTCTTCATGCTGACGACTTCCCTGAGCCGCGACCTGTACCAGACCTATATCGAACCCGGCGCTTCCGAGCAGCGGATGCTGGCCGTCAGCAGGATCACGGCCGTGGTCGCGGGACTCGCGGGCGTGGTCCTGGCGGCCGTGCTGCCGGACGTCATCACCGCGCTGACCATCTTCTACAGCATTCTGTCCGTGGCGCTCTTCGTACCCCTGATCGCGGGACTGTATTCCACCCGGCCGAACGCGAATGGTGCCCTGGCGACTATTGCCGGTTCCGTCCTGGTGATGATCCTCGTGCATCTGGGGTCGAACGGCGGCGGATTGGCCGGCATATCCCCGGCGACCTGGGGCATCGGAACGGCCGCGGTCATCATGGCGCTGCACATGATGTCCCGGCGCGGGACGGAAACTGCGGGGTGACGTCGGTATCGACCAGGCAGCGTGCAAAGACGCAGATCTGAATCAGTCTGAAAATCAACATCAACATCAACCCAATGAAGGAGGAAGACATGCTCAATGACCTGAGGGGCGTCATCCCCCCGGCGACCACCCCATTCTCCCGGGACGGCGCCGTGGATCTCGGGGCCATGAAAGAACAGGTCAACTGGTTGATCGACCAGGGGGCGCACGGCATCGCGGTGGGTGGAAGCACCGGGGAGGGCCACACGATTGACGTCGATGAGTTCCGCGGACTCGTGGACACGACCCTGGACGCGGCGGCCGGACGCGTGCCGATCATCGCCGGCATCATCGTCGACAGCACCCGCGATGCGGTCCGGCGGGGACAGGCCATCGCCGATCTCGACGTGGCCGCGCTCCAGGTTACTCCGGTCCACTACCTCTTCCGCCCGGACGACGATGCCATGCAGGAGCATTTCAGGGTGATGGGCGAGGAAGTGGATCAGCCCATCATCATCTACAACGTGGTGCCCTGGAGCTACCTCTCGCCGGAACTGCTCTGCCGGATCATGGACGAGGTTCCCGGCGTGGTCGGCGTCAAGCAGAGCGCCGGCGACCTGAAGCTGTTCGCCGACCTGATGATCATGGCCGACCCGGAACACCTGCTCTTCTGCGCCGTGGACGCCCTGATGTACTCGGCTTACACCCTGGGCGCACGCGGATCGATAGCGGCCATCCTGACGGCCGCGCCCCGGGCCTCGGTGGATGTATGGGACGCGGTACAGGCGGGCGATCACGCGCGGGCCCTCGATCTGCACCGAAAACTCCTGCGACTCTGGAACGCCATGGCGGGAACGAACCTGCCGGCCTGTACCAAGCATGCCCAGACGCTGCAGGGCTGTCCCGGCAGGTTTCCCCGCGCACCCATGCAGGAAGCGACCGACGAACAGAAGCGGAGCATCGAAGAAGGCCTTGCGCTCCTGGGCGCGCTGGACGGTTAGTACGGCAAGGACCGCACAGGATAGAGGAAACATCGAACATGTCCGCATCGGAGCACAGGTCCCCAGCGGAGCACAGATCCCAATCCGACCCGCGTCCCGTCCGCATCGAACCGGACCGGCTGGCCCGGACCATGGACCGCATCTTCGAACGCCTGGGGCTTGAAGGCGAGGAAAGGCAGGTAGTCGTCGACCGGCTCATGGAAGCCTCGCTCTCCGGCTACCACTCCCACGGCGTCATGCGGATCACCATGTACACGGAAGGGATCCGCGCGGGCAACATGATCCCGGGCGCACCACTGGACGTCCTGGGGGAAACCGTCTCCACCGTGCACCTGGACGCCAACATGGGCATGGGCCCCTGGACGGCCACCGAGGCCATGAAGCGCGCCATCGGCAAGGCCGCTGCGACGGGTGTCGGCTGCGCGAGCGTCGTGAACGCCAACGACATCGCCCGGCTGGGGGGATACGTGGAACAGCCGGCGAAAGAGGGCTACATCGCACTGCTCATGACCAACGACGCCGGGGGCAATCCCTGCGTGGCGCCGTGGGGCGCGACCTCGCCCCTGATGAGCACCAATCCCATGGCCGTCGGCATCCCCAGGGAAAGCGGCGACCCGATCCTCATCGACATCTCCACGGGCGTTACGTCCGAGGGCGGGCTGAAGATGCTTCGGAACAAGGGCCAGGCGGTGCCCGACGGTTGGCTCATCGACGGCGATGGGCGGACTACAACGGATGCCGAGGACTATTTCGCAACGCCCAGACGGGCGGCGATTCTGCCCTTGGGCAGTCTGCTCGCAGGACACAAAGGCTTCGCGCTGAGCATACTGGTCGATGTGTTGACCGGCGGTCTGAGCGGCGCGGGCTGCAGCGGCCGATCTCCTGAGGACCTCGACCAGAACGCCCTGTTCATCCTCGTCATCGATCCGGAGATGTTTGTTTCTAGGGTCGCCCTATCCGCTGAAGTGGATCGGCTCGTGGAAAGCATCAAAGGCGCGCACAAGGCGCCCGGCGTTGACGAAATCCGGGTACCGGGCGAAGGCGCGCGTCGCAAGCGGGAGCAGCAAACGGTCCAAGGCATCGAAATCGATCCGCCCGTCTGGTCCGCCATTCAGGAAATCATGGACGAACTGGGCATCGGGCGAGACAAAGTGTAGTCTGGCCACTTCGCCAGGCCGCAGTCTCAGCTGTCGCGGTCCCAGCTACCGCCTGCTCAATTTCCGCCGTACCCTACCCGGATACCCAGGTAGCCCGTAATGCCCACGGTCCCGTAGCCCAGGACCTCCTCGTACTTCGTATCGAAGAGATTGTCGACCCGGCCGAACAGTTGAAAGTTCGGCGTGATCTTCCAGTTGGCGGCGACATTCACGATCCCGTAGCCGTCCAACGTAACCGGTGTCGCAGGCCAGGTGGAAAAGTCGTTATCCCGCCGTTCCCCCGCGAACCGGTAACTCAGGTTCAGGTCGAACCCCGGCCGTACCCGCTGATCCAATACGATCCCGCCGCTGTGCCGCGGCCGCCGCAACAACTGCTCATCCGATTCGTGGTCCTTTGAATCGGTAAAGGTGTAGTAGGCCCGCAGAGATGTTCCCGCGCTCCCCGAATACCTGCCGGTCAACTCCACGCCCTTGCTCGTTGCCTTGAAGACGTTCTTGTAACTGGAGGTCGCACTATCCCATCCGACCATGTTATCGTAGGTATTGTCGAAGTACGTCACACCGGCCGCAAGACGCTGGTCAGCCGTATACTGTTCGATCCCCGCTTCCCAGCTTTTGCTCGTACCCGCTTGAAGCGTGGAATCACCGAAGGATGAATACAGCTGGAACAGCGAAGGCGCCTTGTAACCCGTACCGTATGCGCCCTTTATCCTGGTTCCCGTCTCCTGAAAGAACACGTTTGGTGCGAGATTATAGGTGACTTCGGATCCGAACCGGTCGTGGTGATCGACCCGGACACCCGCGGCGGCGAACAACGCGTCGCCATACTGCAGTAACTCCTGCAGGTAGACGCCCGTCATCCTCGCCGTCCGCCGGTCGAACTTGCTCGAAAACGACCCCCTGGATTCCGATTCTCCTTGTTCTGATTCGGTTTCCGCTCCGAACACGACGGTATTCCCCTCGGCCAGTAACAGCGTGTGCTGCCAGTCCACTTTGTGCAACCGGGCGTCGAACGTGGAATTCGCGGCCGTTTCCTGGTTGGCGTCCACCGGATTGTCATCCTCCCTGCTGTGGTCGACCAGGCTGTAGCCCAGCGTCTGTTTCCATCGTTGCGACCAGCGCTCGAGGGTCGCGGAGGGCCTGACAAATAGTTGCCTGGATGTGTTTATCCGGTTCGGATCGTCTCCATTGGGGCCGGTTCCGTTGTCGATATCGGCGCGGCCGTCCGTGTACCGGACGTTGAGATCTACCGAAGCGCCGGCGGCAGGCGTCGCCCCGAACCGGCCGCCCAGCGTGGTATTCCGGTATCCGTCTTCTTCCATGTTCCCCAGGGCGTTTGACGAAATACCCCTCGTATTGAGGAACGAGCCGTCCATCGCATACCGGTAGACTGTCGTGCCCTCGCTCAACCCCACCCGGCTTCGAAACGTACCCAGCGCGCCGCCCTCGATGGTGGCATCGATCTTCGGCGGACCTTCCCCCTGCTTCGTAATGATGTTCACTACGCCCGCGATGGCATCCGATCCGTAGAGCGTGCTCTGGGACCCGTACAGCACCTCGATCCGCTCAACCTGGTCGACGGTCATATGCGCCGGGCTGTAGCTGCGTCCCGGAGACATGGGATCGTTCACTTCGACGCCGTCGATCAGAAACAGGGTGTAGGCCGATTCGGCGCCGCGAAGGAAAACAGACGCGTTCTTGCCCGGTCCCCCGTTCTGCGCTACGCTCATTCCTCCTATGTCTCGCAACACTTCAGCGACCGTCGTCTGACCGCTGCGCGCCATGTCTTCCGCGGTGATTATAGCGATCGAACTCGAGACCTGCCGCAGGGGTGTTTCAATCTTGTTGCCCGTTACAACTACGGTGTCCAGAATGTACCTGGGCGCCTGGTCCGACGTATCCTGTGCATCCTGCGTATCCTGCGCATCCTGGGCGAATCCTGGCATGGCGGAAAGCAGGATCAAACAGAACACGGATTTAATGGTGCTTCGTAGGTATTTCATTCTTGGTCTCCTGACCTGGTAAATGGTTCGCGGCTTAGCGATATAGTGACTCAAATCCGGGCTTTCTGATTACTGGCATCAGACTGTTTTACAAGGTGTCCTCCCATTAAACAAAAATCCCCGCACCTGACGATGTCAGATACGGGGATGCCGTTTATCATCCTCGGAGCATGGCCCGCGCTATACCACGCCCCCGGGACACTAAGCCGGAGCGTCTACGCCGGATGGCCACGCATTCCATTATCCATGTACACCGGACGACTTCAGTCCACGGAAGTGCCGATGAAAACTATGGCGCAGGTCGGTCTTCTGGCTTCCGGATCGTTCTACTCACCGCGCCTTCCCATTCCGTTCGGAACAGTGGCTCGAGCCCTTAAGGCTCATGATGCGGCTTTCGTCCCCGGTCACAGCGACGGGTCCGCGACGGATTCGCACCGTCTTCCCAACTTCTCACCTGCTTCTGTCATTGTAATGCCACTGCAACGGGAGATCAAACGAAAAGTGTAAATTTTCTTGAGGTACCCACCGCTCCGTGACTACTTTCCAAGGCACTGCAATTCATGCACTACAATATTCGGAATGTAAAAAGAGCATAGAGTTCGAACGGGACAAACACAATGATCGATAACGTGAAAGTCGGCCTGCTGGGGGTCGGTTTCGATGCGAATTCGACCTTTCGACGCGGTCCAGCCGCCGCGCCGCCCGCGATCAGGACCGCCCTCGGGTCAGAATCCGGCAATCCCTACGCCGAATCCGGCGTGCGCGTGTGGCCGAGTGACAGCGTGCTCGACCACGGCGATCTCGACGTCCCGGACGAAAAGGGCACGCGCGAACCCATCGATGTCATCGAACGCGGAGTGAGCCGGGCACTGTGTGAAACGCCGCGACTCGTCGTCCTGGGCGGTGATCATGCAGTCACCTATCCCGTAGTTCGGGCTTTCGCCGCGAAGCACGGTCGGATCAGCCTGCTGCACTTCGACGCGCACCCGGATCTGTACCCCGACTTCGAAGGCAATAGATTTTCGCACGCCTGTCCCATGGCCCGCATCCTGGAAGACGGTCTGGTCGAGCGGCTGGTCCAGGTCGGCATTCGCAGCTTCACCCCCGCGCAGCACGACGCGGCGAAGCGACACAACGTCGAGGTGATCCCCGCCTACTCCACCGGACCGGTTCCCGCGCTGGCGTTCGACACGCCGGTCTACATCTCGATGGACGTCGATGCGCTCGACCCCGGTTTCGCGCCTGGCGTCTCCCATCCCGAGCCGGGCGGACTGAGCGTGCGCCAGGTGCTCGAGGTCATTGCCGCGATGCGGGCGCCGTACGTGGTCGGCGGCGATGTGGTCGAGCTCAATCCCAAGCTGGACCGAGACGGCGGGACGGCGATCGTCGCCGCGAAACTGGCCTGTGAACTACTGGGGCGCGTCATCCTCAATGGGCGGGCGGATTGATTCTGCCGCTATCACAGTCTATGGCCTGTCATCAAAGTACGGTGAGCAGTTCTGTTTCCAATACATCACTGATTAGACTGAATGATCTCCAGAATACGGTCAACCTTCCGCTCAAGACCGTCAACCTTCTGCTCAAGACCGTCAACCTTCTGCTCGAGTCGGTCTACTCTTTGCTCAAGACGATCTACTTTCTGTTCCAGACCGTCAACCTTCTGTTCCAGCGCATCCATCCGTTTGTCGAGTTTAACAAACGAATCTGCAAGCCCCGCAAGACATGTTACGATGTGGTCGTACTGTTTTTCAAGTTTCGTGACCCGGTCTTCCAGGTAAACGGTCATGATTTGCTCCGAGTTGGTTGGAAACACGGGCTTAAGCGTACCCGATTTCTAGTCCTGTTGTCATACGTACGGCTGTTAAACACCCACACAAAACCCCTGAACTGGACATCTTCTCACACTTCTTTACCCATTCACCACCGCGCATTCAACTGCAGAACCCACCGTGTTTCGACGATGGGTACCTTGAGTTGATCGTAACGGGTCTGGCGAGTCCGCGTGTAGCGAATCAGGGTTGAAACGCCCGGTCCGACCGGTCCGTACAGCAGGATAACCCATCGCTCCCGGTGATTGGACCTGAACAGGGATGCCGAGGATTCCGGATCAGGAAACCCGGCTAACGCGATCTCCGGCGCGGGAAACTCGGACAGTGTGTATTCCCACTGCGCGGACAGGCTGAAGCGGTCCCTGGACCGGTACCGCATGTACAGCCGCATATCGTGTTCGGGCTTTAGTCCATATCGGCCGCGCCGCTCGTAGCGGGCCCGCCACTGGACCCGAGCCGGCACGCGCCAGGCCACCTGTCCCCGCCAGGTATCCAGCAGGGCCGATCCGGTGGCCTGCCGCTCATCCATTTCACGGCGCCAGACTCCGGAGGCTATGACACCGCGCCCCACTCTACGGCGAAACCGCATGGTGCTGCGCCGGTACAGTTCCAGGTAGGTCAACCGGGGTTCGACGCTCAGTTGAAGCGTGGTCCGGCGATCCGGCCGCCAGCGCAACAGCAGACTCTGCCATGTCCTTTCGGTTTTCTCAATTAATCTGGCATCCGGCTGGCGGTGGAAGGTCAGCCCGCCTTCCACGCCCTCCATGCTCCAGACCATGCCTGCCTGAACGGTCTGGTAACCCTCGCCGTCGATCGCCATCTCACCGAACAGATTCGTGCCGCCGTAGAGGTAGTCCAGGTCCGTACCAACACGCAGGCTACCGTCCGACTGCAGGACCGAGATACCGACCAACCCACTGTTCCGGCTCCAACCCAGGCGGCCGCCTGGCTCCCATTTGCCCGAATCGGCCCGCGAGAGGATCCCCGTCAGGTTGAAACCTCGGCGGTCAATCCGCATGGCCATACCGCGTCGTGCGCCGGATGCATAGGTCGTCCGCACGGGCCGAAGGCCACGGATGCGGCGTTTCACCGACGCGCTGAGACTGGCCGTGGAAGGCCGGATCGAATGGCTGCGCCATATCAGTCCCTGGCCGAAATCCATTTCAAAATACCCGAGGATCAGCCTGCGGGAAGTAGCCGATCCGCCGAATTCCACGTATCCGGACCTCCACCTGGTTTCGCCGCCCCGGTCCCGGCGTTCGCCCCGGCCTCCCAGCTTGAACCTGTTTCCCAGTCCGATATCCGCCTGCACACCCAGGATGCCGTTTCCCGGTGCGTCGGGACGGTCGGTGCGGCTCCGGGCCAGGCGCAGGCGCCCGGTGGTCTCGAGACTGCGGTCGTCCTCCGCGCGGCCTAATACCACGCGAACGAAGGGACTGATCCGGGAAACAAGGACAGGCGTGAACCCCTGAACCCGTACGAGCTCCCCGGCGTTGCCGAAGGAGCCGTGTCTTTCCCGCCAGGCCACGATCGCGCCGGCGAGGGCAGGCGTGATCCACGGGAGTTGTTCCAACTCGGTACGGTCCGCCCGGTTGATATCGAGCGGGTCGCGCCGCAGCGATACCAGCAGCGCGATGTCCTCCGGATCGATATCTGCCGCTTGCCGGTCGATCAACGCATCGATCGAGTAATCGAGGTCCTGGGCCGCCCGCTCTTCAGGCAGGCACATCATCGCCGCAATGGATGCGGAGGCCAGCATCCTCGCCAGTGGTTTCATGAACAAACGCATTTCAACCAAACTCCATGCTAAGGGAAAACCGGTGCGTGATACCCAACAGGGCGTGGGACGAGAGGGCGTAGTCCGTTTTCACCCGTCCCTTCGCCAGACCCAGGCCGACGTAGAACAGGGAAGGATCGGTGCTCAAGCCGGCCCGGATCGTAACGGACTCGGCCAGGCGAAACTCCTGGCCCACTCTCGAGGTGTAGCCATGACGCGGGTGGCGGTCGAGCTGGAAGGAAACCGTCAGCCGGTCTCCCGTTCGGCTCAAGCCCACCTGGATGATGCGGGGACTTTCCGCAGCAGGGCCGGATTCCGAAAAACGGCCGACGGCGTGGGCCATGGCGCCGAAACGAAGTTCATAGGGGAGATCCAGGAGGATTCCCGCGTCCATCGCAACAGCGGAAGCGCCATCGTAGTTTTTAATGGAAAGGTTTAACCGGCGGAGGGCGAGTCCCGCATGGAACCGCCTGCCGATGGAACGTCCGTAGGAGAGACCGAAGACGCTCTCCCGGTACAGCGAGCTACCCAGTCCGTGATAAAACAGGCCGAAGTGACCCAGGCCGGTCGGCGCGACGGCGGAGACGGCCACCTGGGCCAGCTCTTTCATGCCGAAGAGCCGCGTATAGTAACTCGTCAGGGCAAGCCGGCCTATCCTGGGCGTTCCGCCCGGGTTCAGGAAAGACGCTTCGGCGTCGTCCGCGACGGCCACGAATGCGCCCGCCATGCCGACGGGCCTGGCACCGGCGTAGACCGGTTCGAATGCGCTCCAGGCCGTGCCTGGCGTCGCGAGAAACAACAAAAGCGGTAGAATACGTTTCATTTTGGCTCCCATGTGAAGGTGAACTGTTGAGTGACCGCTTCAATGCGGCATACCTCAACAGTCGGAAGCCGTTTCTGAAATCTCGTTTTCTACAGTAAAAAGTCGACCAGGGACCGTCCCACTCTCGTGTTGACAGCAACCTCCGATCCCGTATATTTAGGGTGGTGCGCCCCAGTAGCTCAGTTGGACAGAGCATCGGACTTCTAATCCGAGGGTCGCAGGTTCGAATCCTGCCTGGGGTATACCGACCTCGCATCAGACCGAATTCCGGGCTTATCCGATAATTACCCTTTCATACCGCCTGAACCTCACAGTTAGAACCAAGGGCCACACTTTAGCCGCCGAAGAGAACGTCCCCTCCTGAGCACCCCAGACCTCACGTATCCTGCGATTCGCTGTCGGAATACTCCCGAACCTTGCGTTTCCTCGTGTCCCGGAGGGTAACGACCCGGGTTCCATTGATCGATTCGTTGTCTGGCAGCGCCGTTTCGCCTTTCTCCTTGCTGGTCTGTGCCACACTCTTCACCGACTTCAGGATTTCGCTGCCCGAAACGGGCTCGTGATCGGCATCGTAATAGTCGTACCAGGGCAGGCCGGCTTCGGTATAGTGTTGGGCTGTGGGCGGCTCTATCGGCGGACGCTCACCGGTTATCGCCATCCACTGGGACGAATTTGCGATGGTAACGAAACACCGGACGGGGTGCCGCTGGTCCCAGGCATCCAGGCCGTAGTCGTCCTCGTAGATCTCCTGCCGCATCTTGCCGCCGGGCGCCAGGCCCATGCCTTCCTCCTGGGGGCTCTGCATCGCCATCGGCGCCATGTCCATTTCTCCGTATACTCTGGTCCGCATCGCTTCATACCGTTCCGCCTTCATGGGATAGGCCGTTATCTGCAGGCCGCCGTGTTGCGCCGAGCCCGTCAACTGCTCCTCGACCGTGTACCCCTTGCCCAGCGGCATGGCCACGAACTGGCGGATCACGCCCTTTTCGACGCAGTACCCATCGAGCCACGGCTGTTCGGGCAATACCAGGTAGTCCTGTGGATCGGTATTCAGATGATTTATCCAGTGCTCTCCCGTGATCGCGCAGACCTTTCCGGTCGCGATCTTCAATGCGAACGGATAAGCGCTGTAACCGCCGAAATTCAGCCACATCGCCTCGGCCTGGAACATCGGCATGATCACGCCGCCTCTGCGGACCCACTCGTCCGGCAGGCGCTCCGCGTAGTCGTCCAGGTGGCGCAGGGGGAAACAGCCCAGGCCCGGAGGCAATGGGTAGTCCCGCCCATCGTCCGGGATGCGCAGCGTACGCTGAAACGAGATCGAACACCGGGCCTTTTCGTGGACTTCCGGGCAACTTATTTCCAGTTGGTCGTGCTCAAGGTAAATCATCACTTTCCTCCTTAAATGTTACCATTCACCGTCCCGCACCTCGCGTACTATCCTGAGGATGGCGTGATCGGGCGCTTCCTTCATCTTTCGGATCAAGTCCGCGAAAAGCTTCGGCCGTTTGCGGATGATCTCCTTCAGATCGCTCGATACCTTGCCCGCCAGGGCCAGAAGCACGTCCGGGTCCTCGCCCAGGTCCCGCGCCAGCTTAAGCGTCGTGGCCTCGGACGGCGGCGCCACATCGCCACGCTCGATCTTGCTCAGGTAGGCCGGCTCGACCTCGATGCGCTGCGCCACCTGACGCAGGGAGAATCGCCTGTCTTGCTTCCTCAGGGCTTCGCGGCGGGAACGGATGTGTTTGCCAAAATGTGTCATATGTCATATATAGTACACATTAAGACGATTGTCAAGCCCCTTTGTCGAAAAAAGTCTCAAAAGAACATCAGTCTGCATGTATAGGTTGTTAAATAGTCCTCGAAAGCGTAGTATCGATCCATCCGGATTTCCACATTGGAATCAAGCACAAGGATGGGCAGAAACATGGGATGCTTACGAGATTTGAAGATTGTGGATTGCAAATCAGCTACACAGTCCTCGTCTCCCCGGCCAGTCACCGTGCGAAGTGGCTGGCGTTTGCTGGCGCTGGCACTCGCTTCCCTGCTCACCTTCACGGGAACCACGCAAGCCCAGCAAAACCGGGATGGTTTCTACGTCGGCGTATTCTCGGGTCCGGGTGTATTGGACGTTCAATCGACCGATCTCGACGGATTTACGGGGTCTCAAGGCGTCCCCGGACAAACGTACGAATACGACGATACCGGATTCCCGGTCGGTGTCGTGGCAGGGCGGCACTTTCACCTTGGACGCGTGCCGATCCGGTTCGAAGTGGATGGCGCCTTCGTCGGTCTTCCGTCGGCCTCGCGGCAGATGGACCCCGTCGGCATGGACGAAACGGCCACATCGGAATTGCGTTGGGTCGCGACGGCGCGCATCGGCGTTCGGAAGCCTTTCGGGCGTGTCGGTGTGTTCCTCGACGGCGGCGTGTCGGTTGCCGGTATATCGAATTCGTTCATCGATCTCGACCCGGGAACCGACGGCCAGATGCACGTGGACCACGACGATTCATTCGACGATCAGCTGACACGCGTCGGGTGGGTCGTGGGCACAGGTATCGAAATGCCGGTGGCCGGTACATGGAGCATCCGATTCGAAGGTCAGTACGTCGATACAGGAGAGACCGGTCACCAGGCCCCGAACCGCCTTGGCGTCAACGCGGGCATCTGCGGACCCGCAGGTCTCCCGAGCCCATGCCGCTATGGCATCGATCAGCGGTTCGCCCTCCTCCGCCTGATCCTCGTTCGCAGTATTGGCCGATGAATGGAAGATTGATTTCGTTGACATCAATCCGTTCTGTGCGTATATCGGGTGCTGGCCTCAATGGGTTCCCCGTGCGTCCGTAGCTCAGCTGGATAGAGCAACTGACTTCGGATCAGTAGGTCGGGGGTTCGAATCCCTCCGGGCGTATTCTCTTCGTAGATTTCCCCATCTGTTGCATAGATTCCAGGGCATCGATTCCAGGACATCGATTACCGGAAAGGCCTATTCATGGACCGCATAAGGATCGGCGTGGTCGGATGCGGCGCGATCGCCCAGATTCAACACCTGCCCCATATCGCCGAACTCCGTGACCGCTACGAACTGGCCGGACTCTGCGACGCATCCGCGAAACTCGTCGACTTCATCGGCGAGATGTACGACGTGCCTGATCGCAACCGTGTCACCCGCTACGAGGACCTCCTGGCGCTGGACCTGGACGCCGTGCTGCTCTGCTTCGCCGACCCCAAGACCGACGCGGCCGTCACCGCGCTGGACGCGGGCAAGCACGTATTCATCGAAAAGCCCATGTGCTACTCGGTGCGGGAAGCAGACAGGATCATCGGGGCCGCCGAAGCTTCGGGCAAGACGCTGATGGTGGGGTACATGAAGCAGCACGATCCGGGGTACCGTTTCGCCCGGGACGAGGTGCTTTCCATGCCCGATATCCGCTTCATTCAGGCCAACCACCTCCACTGCGGGAACGATCGGCATCTGAGTGAATACACGCTGTATGCCTTCGACGACATACCGGGCGAGGTGATCGAGCGCACGGCCGCCCTTCGGGAGCGCGCCGTCCGGGACGCCATTGGCGATGTGCCCGAAGCCGCACGAAGGATCTTCTTCTCGCTTTCCGGCAGCATGATCCACGACATCAGCAGCCTGCGGGGTCTCTTCGGTCCGCCGGACCGGGTGGTCAGCGCCGAAATCTGGCGGGGCGGATCGAGCGTGACGACGGTGCTGGCCTACGAGAACGACGCCCGGTGCGTGGCGACGTGGACCAGTCTGCCCGAACTGCACGATTTCCGGGAGACCCTGGAGGTCTTCGGCGCGGGACGGCGCGTGGGCATCCGGTTCCCCACGGGGTTCGACCGGGGTCTGCCGTCGCCGGTAACGGTGATGGGCATGGACGGCGAACAACCCTGGACGAAGGAACTCGTCGTCAACAAGCAGAACGCCTTCAAGCTGGAGCTGATTCATTTCCACGATTGCGTCGTGAACGGGAAACCACCCATCACCGACGGATACGGCGCGCGGCAGGACCACGCCTTGTGCCGCGACATCGTACACACCTACATGCGGGCTAACCCATCATGAAAATCGTCTTCTGTACCCTGACCCTGAGTGGTTATCGCTCACCCGAAGCCGCGGAACGGGGCTATCCCCTGGCCGAGGAGCGCAAACCGGTGTGGGACTGGCTCGTCCGCCACGGATTCGACGGGATCGACCTGGGCGAAACCTGGTTCAATTTCTATGACGCGCCGGACGAAGCGCTCGTCGAGCTGGGCGAGGAGGCGCGGGGCCACGGACTCGAAATCGGCGGGCTGACCGTGCTGCGGAAGATCATCACCTGGCCGGCGCCCGAGGAGGTCAGGGCGACGAACCGGGGGTTGCTGTCCCGTGCGGTGAAAGCGGCCCAGCTCGCGGGCGCGCCGCTGGTCAACATGTCCATCTCGCCCCAACCCTGGGAAGTGGGCGTGCGCGAACAGGATCTCAGGGGACAGTCCGACCCGGTGGGCAGCAGCATGCGGGCGAGGGACGAAGACTACGAAGAAGCCGCCGGCGTGCTGCGGTCGCTGGCGCGGGAAGCCGAACCGGAGGGCACCGAACTGACCCTGGAACTCCACCAGAACAGCATCGTGGACACCCCCGAGGGCATGCTTCGGCTGATCGACCTGGTCGGCCATCCCCTGATCAAGGCGAATCCGGATCTCGGCAACTTCTACTTCGCCTACGCGACGCCCGAGGGCGGCTGGGACGACGTGTGCCGCATGCTCGCGCCCCATACCAACTTCTGGCACGTCAAGAATATCCAGCGGATCTACTTCCAGGAAGAAGACCGCGCCCAGCACATCAACGCGCCCCTGGGCGAGGGCATGATCGACTATCGCCGGGCGCTTCGGATCATGCGGGACGGCGGATTCGACGGGTACATCAGCATCGAGCTGGCCACGGGCGCCGATCCCTTCAACGCGATCCTGTCCGGCAAGCGGTACCTGGACGAAATGATGCGGGACGAGATTTGATGCGGCGTCTTCCGATGCGGAAACCAATTTGAAACTGAACTTCTTCCAGATGCTCGCCCTCATGGGACCGGGGATCGCCGTCGCGGCCACGGGCGTCGGCGCCGGGGACATGATTTCGGCCACCAACGCCGGCGCGAACTTCGGCACGGTGCTGCTGTGGGCCCTCGTCTGGGGCGCCGTCCTCAAGTTCGCCCTGAACGAAGGGGTCGGACGCTGGCAACTCGCGACGGGCACCACGCTCCTGGAAGGCTGGGTGGAGCGCCTCGGCAGGCCCGTTCAGTATTTCTTCCTGCTCTATCTCCTCATCTGGTCCTTCCTGGTCGGCGGCGGGCTGCTTTCGGCCTCCGGCATTGCCGGCCACACGGTATTCCCGGCCCTTTCGGTCGCGCAATGGGGGGTCATTCACGCCCTGGCCGCGTGCGTCATGGTCTGGGCGGGCCGTTTCGGGTTCTTCCTGACCGTCATGAAGGTGCTCGTCGGCCTCATGTTCGTGAGCTTCCTGATCAGCGCCTGGGCGCTCCGACCCGATATCGGCGAGATCCTGCGCGGCATCGCCCTTCCGACTGCGCCGTCGGGGTCGGTGGTCGTCGTACTGAGCGTCCTGGGCGGCGTGGGCGGCAGCCTGTCGGTCATGTGCTACGGGTACTGGATCCGGGAAGCCGGGCGCGAAGGCAGCGAGTGGCTCAAGGGCATACGGATCGATCTCGGCGGTGCTTATATCCTTACGGGGTTCTTCGGCATCGCCGTCATGATCCTCGGCGCGCAGATCCGTCCCGAGGCCGTAGGCATCGATATCGTCCTGGGCATGGCGGACCGGCTGGAGGTCGCGCTGGGGCCTTTCGGACGGTGGTCCCTCTACCTGGGCTTCTGGGCCGCGGTCATCACCTCGGTGCTGGGGGTCTGGCAGGGCATCCCCTACCTGTTCGCCGATTTCATGGCACTGTTCAAAAAAGCGTCCCGCGAGGCCCGCGAGGCCATGGTCCGGACCGACTCACGGTACTACCGCGGGTTCCTGCTGTTCCTGACCTTTCCGACCATGGTCCTGCTGCTGTTCGACCGGCCGGTGTCCATCGTCATCATCTACACGGTGGTCGGCGCTTTCTTCATGCCGTTCCTGGCCGGCACCCTGCTGTACATGAACTCTAAACGGGCCTGGGTCGGAGACCTGAAGACGGGGTGGCTGCTGAACGTACTCCTCGTCCTCGCGCTGGTCCTCTTCCTGTATCTCGGCGTCAATCAGTTGATCGACGCCGTGGGTTGACCCGGGCAATCATTCAGCCGGGTGGAGGTTATTGCGGCCGATCCTCGCGAACAAGCGGTGAGCGGAGAAGCGCCCGACCCCGGCGATCGGCCGATCGACAGACCGGAACGGCGGAAATGGCCACTAAAATCGGCATCGGCATTATCGGTATGGGGTGGATGGGCATGGTCCACGGCCGGGCCTACCACCAGGTCCGACAGCGCTTTCCCGAAAGCGGGCTGATACCGGAACTCGTAGTCTGCGCCGATGACGTGTCGAACCGGTGCGAGCAGGCCCGGAACATGCTGGGATTCACCAAGACCACCACGGACTGGCGCGAAGTCATGGACGACCCGGACGTTTCCGTGGTCAACATCACCGCGCCGAACCATCTCCACCTGGACATGGTCCGTACCGCCGCGGCGGCAGGCAAGCATATCTTCTGTGAGAAACCTGTGGGCCGCTCCCCCGCGGAAACGGCCGAAATCGCCCGGGCGGCCGCCGAAGCCGGCGTGCTGACCTGGGTGGGTTACAACTACCGGTGGGCGCCGCTGGTGCAGCATACGCGTAGTCTCATTGCCGACGGCATACTGGGCGACATTACCCACTATCGCGGACGCTTTTTCGCGGGCTACGCGAGCCATCCCGACGGCGTGCTTTCCTGGCGCTTCCGAAGAGAGGATGCCGGGAGCGGCACCCTGGGCGACCTTATGTCCCATGTAACCGACATGGCCCACCTGCTCGCGGGACCTATCAGGCGCGTGGTCGGACAGAAGGCGCTCCTCATCGAAGACCGGCCCGTCGCGCCGGCCGGCGAAGGAACCCACTTCTCGGTCGGGACCGGCGGGCAGCGCGAACCCGTGACGAATGAAGATTACGCCGGAGCGCTGGTGGAGTTCGAGAACGGCGCCATGGGGACCTTCGAAGTCGACCGCGTGATCCAGGGAACAAAGTGCCAGATGGCTTTCGAGATCCACGGCACGAAGGGTGCGGTCCGGTGGGACTTCGAGCGCATGAATGAATTGCAGTTGTACACGGTCGACGGACCACACGACGGTTTCGTCACCCTGCAGAGCGGTCCGGCCCATCCCGGGCATGTCCACTTCAACCCCGGGCCGGCCGTGGGACTCGGATACGACGACCTCAAGGCGATCGAAACCTTTCACTTCCTGCAGACCATCGCGGCGGGCAGGCAGGGCGAGCCCGGCTTCAGTGAAGCGCGGGCCGTTGCCGAGGTGCTGGCCGCAGTGGAGCGCTCCTGGTCGTCCGACCGATGGGAAACGGTGCAGGAAATCGGCTGAGTTACCTGGCGCAGGCTATCGACTGATCGATCGCGGCCGGCCGGTACCGCCCGAATCGACCGGGACCAGGTATCTAAACGAAGGAGCAGATCATGGCATATCCCCACGATAAGGTCCGCCTGACCACGGCGCAGGCGGTGGTCAAGTACCTGTCCGTGCAGTACAGCGAGCGCGACGGCGTGGAGCGTCGCTTCATCCCCGCCATATTCGGCATATTCGGCCATGGGAACGTGGCCGGGCTGGGCCAGGCCCTTTTCGAGTACGGACAGGACCTGACCTATCACCAGCCCTGCAACGAGCAGTCCATGGTGCATACGGCTTCGGGTTACGCCAAGGTGAACCACCGCATGGCCACCATCGCGTGCACAGCCTCCATCGGACCGGGTTCGACCAACATGCTGTCCGGCGCGGCCACGGCCACGATCAACCGCCTGCCCGTGCTCCTGCTTCCTTCCGACTACTACGCCACCCGGTACCAGGGCCCGGTCCTGCAGGAACTCGAGCATCCGGTGTCCGCCGAGGTGAGCGTCAACGACTGCTTCCGCCCGGTCAGCCGGTTCTTCGACCGGGTCAACCGGCCCGAGCAACTACTGACCGCCCTGCCGGAAGCCATGCGCGTGCTCACCGATCCGGCGGATACGGGCGCGGTGACGATCTCGTTGCCCCAGGATGTGCAGGCCCACGCCTACGACTACCCGGCCCACTTATTCGAGAAACGGGTCTGGCGCGTGGAGCGCAGGCCGCCTACGAGAGCGCGTATCGCGGAGGCGATCGAGATGCTCAAAGGGGCGAAGCGGTCGATGATCATCGCGGGCGGCGGCGTCCACTACTCGGAAGCCTGGGACGCCCTCGCGGCCTTCGCCGAGACCTGCGGCATCCCCGTGGGAGAGACCTTCGGCGGCAAGGGCGCCATGCGTAAGTCCTCGGACTGGGCGATCGGCGGGTTCGGCGTGACCGGTACCCCGGCAGGCGCGAAAATCGCCGCCGAAGCCGACCTGGTCATCGCCGTGGGGACGCGGCTGACCGATTTCTCCACGGGCTCGCAGTCGGCCTTTACGAATCCCGACGTCCGGTTCATCGGCATCAACGTGGCCGGCCACGACGCCTACAAGCAGGGCGCCCTGCCGGTCACGGCCGACGCCAGGGAGACGCTGACCGCCCTGGCCGAAGCCGCACGGGAGGCCGGCATCCGGCCCGACGACACGTACAAAGCGGAAATCGGCCGCCACATGGACGCCTACCGTAAGTCTTTGATTGAAGAAGTGTACGTCGACCATCCCGGCGAGGCCATGAGCCAGGCCCGACTCATCCAGGTCCTGAACGGCGAAGCCCGGGAAGGCGACTGCGTCATTGCCGCCGCCGGCAGCCCGCCGGGCGACCTGCACCGGCTCTGGGACGTGACGGGCGGCGCGGCCTGCTACCTGGAATTCGGCTATTCGTGCATGGGCTGGGAACTGCCGGCCGGACTGGGCACCCGCATGGCCGGGAAACACGACGAGATCTACGTCTACATCGGCGACGGTACCTACCTGATGAATCCCACCGAACTCATGACCGCCATGCAGGAGGGCCTCAAGGTGACCGTCGTCATCTCGGAGAACCACGGTTACCAGATCATCCGGGCCCTGCAGATGGCCCGGGCGGGCCGGTCGTTCGGCAACGAGTTCCGCGGACGGGACGCCGGTTCGGACCGTCTAGAAGGAGAGTACCTGGAGATCGATTTCGCCGCCAACGCCGAGAGTTTCGGCGCGCGGGCGTGGCACGTGAAGTCACCGGACGAGTTGCGAGAGGCGCTCCGGGAAGCCCGAGCGGAGACGCGGGCCTGCGTGATCGTGTGCGAGACCGAGAAACACCGCTACCTGCCGCCTTCGGACGTATGGTGGGACATCGCGTCCGCCGAGGCGACCAACGATCCCATGACGCGGAAGCTGCGCGAGGGATACGAGGCCGAACGGCGCACGAGCCAGCGGTTTCACTACTAGCGGTTTCACAACTGACTGGAGGATTCCGTGAACATCCGCATCGGCAGCGCGCCGGATTCCTGGGGCGTCTGGTTTCCCGATGACCCAAGGCAGGCTCCGTGGCAGCGGTTCATGGACGAAGTGGCCGAAGCCGGCTACACATGGATCGAACTGGGGCCCTATGGTTATCTTCCCACGGAGATCGACCGGCTGCAGCGGGAACTGGCGGCGCGGAACCTGAAGGTGACGAGTGCCTTCGCCATGGGGAACCTCGAGGATCCGGACCGTTGGCCCGAACTGGAGCAACAGGTGGTCGGCGCGGGAGAACTGCTGGCCGCCACCGGGGCCGGCTTTCTCGTCCTGATCGACGGGACCTACTCCGACCTGTTCACCGGCGAATTGATCGAGCCCCGGACCCTGGACGACGAGCACTGGGGTCGCCTGGTCGATACGACCCACCGCGTGGCCGATCTCGCCCGCAACGGATTCGGACTCCATCTCGTGTTCCATCCGCACGCGGAGACCCACGTCGAGTACGAGGACCAGATCGAGCGATTTCTGGTGGATACCGACCCCGGGCGGGTATCGCTGTGTTTCGACGTGGGCCACCACGCCTACCGCGGCGGAGATCCGGTGGCCTTCCTCGAGAAACACCGCGACCGGATCCCCTACCTCCATCTCAAGAGCGTGGATCCGGAGAAGCAACGGAAGGTGGAAGCCGAGAACATCCCCTTCGCCGACGCGGTGGCCATGGATATGTTCTGCGAGCCCTCGGCGGGCCTGGTCGACTTTCCGGCATTGCTTGAGTTGCTGAAGCGGATCGACTACGACGGTTACGCCATCGTGGAACAGGACATGTATCCCGCGCCTTTCGACAAACCCTTACCTATCGCCAAGCGAACGCTGGAGTACCTGCGGGAAATCGGGTTTTAGGGACGCGTCAGTCTCGAGCCTGCCGCCGGCGCATCGCCCCGGGCAGCCAGATGAACAGCGTACCCAGCGAGACGCTCCAGACCGAACCGGCGAGGAACGTGCCCCCCGCGACCATGCCGCCGTTCAAAATCGTCATGACCGGACCCTCATAGTCGAGTACTCTCCCGGAGTTCTCAGGCGAGAACCGGCCGTGCTCCAGCCCGACGAAAAACGCGGTACTGTACGAAATCAGGTTCGGAATGAACCAGACCAGGAACACCACCACGATGAGCGATCCCGCCACCCGCCTCCAGGCCAAATGGTCCCACCTGCCTTTTAACCCGTAGTACAGGTAGGCCAGGGGCATCAGGAAGTAGACGCCGATGAACATGGACTGATCGGGCGCGACGAAATCCAGCAGCAGGCGCGTCGCCGCGACGATCCAGCCGAAGAAGACGAGTCCGCGGATGTCCGACCAGAGTGACGGTTGATCCGATGTCATAGAGGTTCTCCAGTTATACATAGTGTGAACTACGATTCGGTTTAGATGCCCGGCCGTTTTTGCTGCGCGGCGGGCTTGCTGCGCGTTCAGTACGTAAAGTTCGCGGATCTTTCATCCGCAAGCCAGCCTTTCATGGAGAACGCGTCCCGGTCCTTCTCGGACAGGATGGCATCTCCTGTGACAACATTGTCAAACGCACGTTTCAACGCGCGATCACAAAGCGACCAGTCCAGGTCCGGGGCCATCGGCGAGATGCCGGCCTCGTTGCCGTGGCTGTACTCCCCGCTGCACAGGTACTCCAGGATGCAGTCGGTCGGGCAGAAGAAACCGTGGGCGAAGCCCGGCGGCACCCAGATCCACTCGGCGTGGTCCGCGTCGGGATCCGCCGAGATGTCCCGGGCCACGATCCTGCCCAGGGTGGGCGAACCCAGCCGGATATCGAGCGCCAGGTCCACGACGCCGCCCCTGACGGCGCGGACCAGCTTTCCCATGTGGGGGTTCCACTGGAAATGGAGGCCTCGGACGACGCCGGCGCGGGAGTAACTCTCGTTGATCTGCATAAACCGGACATCACGGAGAAACGCGGTCTCCGGGTTGCGCGAAAGATCCCCCAGCCGGTAAGATTCGGTGAAATACCCCCGGTCATCCCTGAAACGGCCGAAGCGGATCACTTTCAACTCGGGGATCGCAAGGGTTTCCACGGCTTCGATCTTCAAGCGTCTCTCCTTTCACGAGCGGTCGTACGCACGCTGAAGATAGGCCGGTGAGGAAGACCGGGGCAAGCAGGAAATCCTGGGGGGTCGCCGCCACAGTCGGCGGTGTCGAACCGTCGCGCTTGACAGCGTCCAGCCGTTTCTGTTGATTCCGGTCTATACCATCGCCACGATCTGAATCGAAAAGAAAGAAGTCCCGAATGACCATGGAATCCGGCCCCACTCCGGCGGAATGGAAACAGTGGGAGGAAGAAGGGTATCTCGTCTTCGAGGACGCGATCCGGGGCGAGATGCTGGATCGACTCCAAAAGGCATTCGACCACTGGGCTGCCGCCTGCAAGGAGAATTGGCTCGACAGGATAGCCCGTGGCGAAGCCGCGGCGACCTATTACGACATCCCGAATACCCTCGAGAAAGACGACGTATTCATCGATATCCTCGACCGGCCGCGCTACTTCGAGTACGTCAAAGCCTTTACCGATGACGACATGATCTTCATTGGCGAGCAGGTCCGCACAGCGCCGCTCTGGCCCATGGGTTACACGGGATGGCATCCCGACGTCCCCCCGGACCATCCCCTCCACATCAAGGTGCAGGTCTACGTAAACGACGTGGAGCGCGACGGCGGAGAATTCGCATACGTCCCGGGCAGCCACCGGCCCGGCGCGGGGCCGTACCCCCGCGTGAAAAGCCTCGAAGCCATGCCGGGCCACAGGCGGTTCCCAGGCAAGGCCGGAACGGCCGTCATGTTCAATACCTACGGATGGCACGTGGCCATGAAAAACCGCACAGAAACCCCCCGGAAGTCGATTATCCTTACCTACGAAAAGCGTACGCCCGGAAAAATCAACCCCGGACGGTACGCGCACATCGCCCCATCGCTGAACACGCCGGACCGGCGCCGGCTGTTCGGGATGGCATAGGCAGGAAACCGCATGCCGCGTATCGATGCCCACGGTCACGTGTTCGCGAAGGTTACCCGCGAGTTTCCGAGAGAAGCAGGCGGCAACACGCCGCCGGAACGCGAAGAAACGGTCGAAAAGCTGATGACCTACATGGCCGCCAGCGACATCGACCAGGCCATGCTGGTGCAGATCGGCGGCACGAGCGTGGCGCAACACGCCTACCTGCTCCATTGCCTCGGGTCTAATCCCGATCGCTTTCTGGGCATCGGGCTCATTCCCGAGTCGGCCTACGGCGCGCCGGAGGAACACATGGACCGGTTGACGGACGGAACGGGTATCGTGGGTTTTCGCCTCGGCATGGTCGGCGGCCCCCCGGATCCCTTTGATCCCGTAGACGTACGCACGTTCACGACCTATCCCATCTGGCGGCACGCGGCGGAAAAGGACCTCGTCCTCTGGCTGTACGTGCGGGCGGCGGACGCCCACCTGATCGCCTGGCTTGTCGATGCCTTTCCCCAGGTGCGCGTCGTCATCAACCACCTGGGCATCTGCCCGGGACTGGGCAAGGGCCGGACGGACCAATGGGGACGGCCGCAGATCGACATCGTGCCGTACAATCCGGCCTTTCATACCACGCACCGGCTGAGCACCTACGAAAACGTGACGATGAAGCTGTCGGGCCACTACGCCTTCAGCAAAGAACCGTACCCCTACCCTGATCTCGCGGGATGGCAGAAGAACTTCCTGGGCACCTTCGGGGCCGACCGCCTCATGTGGGCGACCGACTTCCCGTGGATCTACGAGGAACCCGGATACGACAGTCTGGCGAAACTGGTCGAGGAGACCATGCCCGATATCAAGCCCCACGAACACGAGGCGATCATGGGCGGCACGGCCAAGCGGTTCCTGCGCTTTCCGGATCTGAAGTGATTGGAGACCAAAATGAGCGACGACCATAATGGTTTACTGACCAGCGCACACATCCAGGGCCTGGTTCAACGGATGGGAGAAGCGGCCGCCGGTTTCACGGCCGTCCTGGCCCCGGATCAGCGGGCGAAAGCGCTCTTCCCCTTTGAAGACGAGGACGCGCGCACCTTCTGGGACTACGTGCCCTTGGCGCGAAAAGGCCTGCCGCTCGGCGAGATGGACCGGGGTCAGCGGCGCCGGGCCATGCAACTCGTCGCCTCCGGGGTTAGCGGCACGGGATACGCCACCACGACGACTATCATGGGCCTGGAAGCCACGCTGGATGCCCGTGAGGGCTGGTCATCGGGCAACTGGCGGGATCCTTCCGATTACTACGTGTCCCTATTCGGCACGCCATCGGACCAGGATCCCTGGGGATGGAAATTCGAGGGGCATCACGTTTCCATCAACTATACCATCGCCGGGGGAAAGATCGTCGCGCCCACGCCCTTCTTCTTCGGGGCGAATCCGGCATCGGCCGCGCTCAACGGCGTCTGTTCGCTCCGGCCCCTGGGCAACGTGGAAGACCTGGCGCGGGAACTGGTGCGCGCCCTGGACGAGGAACAACGGCACAGCGCGCTGATCGCAACGGTTCCGCCGGGGGATATCGTCACGGTGAATCAGCGCTTTATAACGGAAAACAGGGAGAAACCGAACCGGCTGGCCCGAACGGACGTGCCCTACGATGCGGTGCGATACACGGAAACGCCCCGCGGCCTCGCCGGCGCAGGCATGAACGACGGGCAGCGGGAGATGCTGGAGGTCCTCATCGGCGAGTACATAAACCGCATGCCCGACGCCGTTGCCGAGATCGAATCCGGCCTGTTGAGGAAACACGGCGTGGGCGACGTCCACCTGGCCTGGGCGGGCGGCCTCGAAGCCCGGCAACCCCACTACTACCGCCTGCAGGGCGGACGGTTCCTGGTGGAATACGACAACGTGCAGAACGACGCCAACCACGTGCACACGGTATGGCGCAACCCGACGAATGATTTCGGCGCGGACCTGCTCGCCCACCACTATCACACCGCGCACGACCACGGGGTGGTGCACCGGCACTGAGCAGGATGCTGGATTGCCGGACGCGGCCTGCTGGTTCCCAGCACGCGGCGCGCCTGCGGGCGCAAAGTCAGTACCCCTTGCGCTTGTCGATCACGCTCGTCAGCGGCCGTCCATCCAGGTAACGGCGAAGGTTTTCGCAGAACAGGGCCACGCACCGGCCGTCCCGGTTGGGAGATCCCCCGGCGGTGTGGGGCGTGATCACCACGTTTTCCATCTTCCACAGCGGATGGTCACCGGGCAGCGGCTCCTGCGGCACCACGTCCAGCCCAGCGCCGCCGATCCGTTTGCCTTCCAACGCTTCGAGCAGGGCCGCTTCGTCGACGATCCTGCCCCTGGTGACGTTGATCAACAACGCGTGGTCTGGCATGCGGGCGAAGGCGGCCCGGTCGAACAGCCCCTCCGTCCCCGCCGTCAGAGGCGCGCAGACCGCCACGACGTCCGACTGTTCCAGGAGCGCATGGAACCGGTCCATGCCCCAGCAGGCCTCTACCTCATCCGGTACTTCCACATCCTCCGGATCCACGGCGACGACGCGCATGCCGAAGGCGGACGCCCGTATGGCCAGTTCACGGCCGGTTCCCCCCAGTCCCACGATGCCCATGGTCCGGTCCACCAGTTCCCACGAAGCGTCGCGGATGGGCCAACGCGGATCCCAGCCTGGATTGCGGATCGCGGTGTGGATGCCCCGGGTCAGCGCGAGCAGGAGCGCCATGGCGTGGTCGGCCAGGTGCACGCCCACGAAGCCCTTCGCGCTGCACAGCACCACGTCGCTTTCCACCAGTTCGGGATAGAGCAGTCCGTCCACGCCGGCGCCCCAGCTCTGGATCCAGGCGAGTTTCCTCCTGCGCGCGAAGAGGGCCCGGGTGATCTCGCCGCAGACCACTTCGATCTCCGGCATGACGGCCAGCGCTTCCTCCTCCGAATCCACCCTAATCACCCGTACTTTTTTGTCGACCTGGCGGATCTCTTCGACGAGGGGTTTGATCAGATTCATCCTGAGCAGGACGTTCATGGCTGCACCTCGGGGTAGTCGGATTCAGGTTCGTTTCTTGAGATAGGAAGCGCCCTTCCGCGCGATTTCGAAGGCGGTCTTGCCGTTCTTGTTCTGCATGTTCGAATTCGCGCCTGCGGCGAGCAGTGCTTCCGCGGCCTTGGCATGTCCTTCGTAGGTCGCACGGTGCAGGGGCGTACGGCCATTGCGGTCCTGCGAGTCCAGGTCGGCGCCGGCCGCCGCCAGCAGCTTCACGGCCTCCGCACGGCCGCATTCGGCCGCAAGCTGTATGGACGATCGATGGGCGTCATTCTGCGCATCAACCTCTGCGCCGAGATCCAGTAGCCACCGCAGGCATTCCAGCGAACCTGCCCTCGACGCCCAGTGCAGAGGGGTCATCCCGTAGTGGCCAGCCGACACCGCGTGATTGGGATCGGAGGCCACGAGCGCCTCGAGACGGCCGGTGTCGTCCAGTCCCGCCGCCGCGCACGCGTCGTATGTCGCACCGTCCTCGATCAGCATGCGGGCGACTTCACGCTTGCCCTGGTTCCTGGGTGCGTCGTCGTCGCCCCAGAGACCCGGGGCCACGGCCTCTTGCAGGGACGTTACACCTCGCTCCCCGTTGCCCTTGATTGGCCGTTCGTGATGTCTTCCGGCGCCGTAATCGATCAGAAGCCTGGCGACTTCGGGAAACCCGCCCCAGGCAGCCCAGTACATGAGGGAGAGGTTCGCGGGCCAGCCCGTATGGGGCTTCTCGACGGACACCGGGGTGGCGTCCGCCGCGCCCGAAGTGAAAACGGCTTCGAGCGTATCTGTCGAACCCGCCCAGGCCGCTTCGTGGAGTACGTTGTAGGAACGGGTATCGATCTTGAACGGCACGCCGCGATCAAGCAGCAGCGATACCGCGCTACCACAGCCGCGCATGCCGACGATGACGGTGAGCAGGTGGGCGCCTATGCAATCGAGCACATCCGGGTTTTTGGCAAGGATCGTGGTCATCCGCGACAGGTCCGGCCGGCCGTCCCAACGTCCGGGGTCCGGGCCCATGGCGGCTTCGATCAGGCGCGCTTCCGCCCGGGTAATGTCCGGTAATTGGACTTCGCGAAGGAACCAGTTCTCGAGGAACAGTCTGATGGCTGGACTGTCGCGCACCGTACCTCCCGCAGGCCTGTCGCGCCGAAGGTCTGTCGCTCCGCAGGCCCTTCACGCACCACGCCTCACGGTGGTTCGGAGCCAGCCCTACTCGAGCAGATTGGCACCGCCGTCATCCATCTTCTCGGGCTGGCGCCAGTACCGGTACTGCGGGGTCCATTCCGCTTCGCCGAGGCCCGCAAGGCCCAGCAGGTTCCAGAGCGAGCAGTACAGGTCGCCGGGGCCGAACACGCAGCTGTTCTTTCGCAGCACCTGGTCGCCCTGCCTTTCGTAGAGCACCGCGCCGGGCATGTTCTCCACGCCTTCCATTACCGTCTGCTCTACGATATACGCGCCGCCGCCGTGGGAAGCGAGGCGAAAGCGCCAGTTCCGCGAATTGGCGAAGTCACGCTGCAGGGCGGGTGGATCGCCGGACAGCAGCACGACGGACATGGCGTCCTCGAGATGGGCCAGCATGCCGTTGAATCCGTCCGCCCACAGCGTGCAGTACCGGCAGCCCTGTCCCATGTTGTGGATGGCCAGCAGGCGGTCGCGGTCGGCGAACAGGTCGAGCAGGGAGACCTCTCCGGTCAGGGTGGCGAACCGGTAGTTCGGCACCGGACTGGGTGCATTGTCCCGCCGCAAGGCATTCAACTTCGCGGTAAGTTCGAAGATCTGCCGTTCGAGGGCAACGATGTCCTTTTCGGCCATGCGTATTCCTTTCGTCAGAACCGGTCGATGACCGTGACACCTGTCTGGCTGAACTGTCCCATGGCTTCCAGTTCCGCGCCGGCCTCTTCGAGGGCGACAGTCTTGCCTACCAGGCGCCCGGGCTGCAGTGCGCCGGAGGTGACCATGCGCAGCAGGTCGACAAACCGGTGGGCGGGCATGCCGTGGCTGCCCACGATTTCAAGTTCCTTGGCAATGACCGCGTTCATGGGGATCGGGACGTCGGCCTCGTCCGCCAGGGTCAGGCCGATCTGCACGTGGCGGCCCCGCTTGCGCAGGCACCGGACGGAATTGCGACTGGTGATTTTGCTCCCAAGGGCGTCGATCGAGACCACGGCACCGCCGCCCGTCTTCTGCCGTATTTCTCTGACCACGTCGGTACTGGTCTTTGCATGCACCGTCATGCGCGCGCCGAAGTCCCGCGCCAGCTGCAACCGGGTCTCGTCGATGTCCACGGCGATCACTTCGGCCCCCACGGCGGCCGCGATCATGGTCGCAGACAACCCGACCCCGCCGCATCCGTGGATGGCCACGAAATCTCCGCCGGTGACCCTGCCCTGGTCCACCACGCCACGGAACGCCGTCATGAACCGGCAGCCCAGGCTCGCGGCTTCGACAAAGTCCAGTTCATCGGGGAGGGCCACCACATTCACATCGGCGTAAGGCATGGCCACGTATCCGGCGAAGGCGCCCCATCCGGTAAATCCCGGCTGGTACTCGTTGTCGCAGATGTGGTGATGGCCAGCCAGGCACTGCTCGCAGGTGCCGCATCCGCCGCAGAAGGGCACGGTCACCCGGTCGCCGACCTGCCAGTTCCGCACCAGGCCGCCCGTCTCGACGACCACGCCGGCGAATTCGTGTCCCGGCACGTGCGGCAGTTTGATCGACGGATCGTGTCCCATCCATCCGTGCCAGTCGCTCCGGCAGATCCCGTTGGCCCGCACCTCGATTACGACGCCGTCCTCCGACGGCACGGGATCGGGAACTTCCCGCACCTCGAGGGGTGATCCGAAGGCATTCATTACGGCGGCTTTCATCAGGCTGTCCAAAGGCTTGGCGGGCGTTCCGGTGACCGAAGGCCGCTGGTTGCACCCGCCTCGTGAATGGTTGGTCTGCTATGGAATCGGCACGACAGATCTGGAAGCGCCAGATCGGGAAGCGCCAGATCGGGAAGCGCCAGACCTAGAGACGCCAGACCACCAGAAACTGAATGGTGTTCTCGTCGTCGTCCGTGCCGATTTTGTTCCTCCAGTACTGGTACTCGAATCCGAGCAGCAACTGATTGGGTTCACCGGCCGCGGCCCGACCGATGTCCCAGACGAACTGCGGCTGTGCGAGAATCGATGCGTCGTGGCGGCCACCGAGTTCGTTGGACCGGCTTCCGATGTACTCCGCGTGACCCATAAAGGCGAAGGAATGCTGGCCGATATCAAAAGGAGCGGCCCAGTTCACGTCGAACATGAAACTGTGCCCTTCCTTCGGTGCACCACCCTTTGCCACGCCGAAGTTCTGGTCAATATAGGCCGTGAGATCGGTATTCAGGAACAGGAATCCGGGGATGTCCCACGACGCCCGGAACCCAGGCAGAAACTTGAACACCTTGGCGTCGCCTCCCATGTTGATGCCCGCGATAATCGCCAGGTCGGCAATGAGCCCCAGATTGGCGCCGGACTGTTGCATTTTGCCGATACTGAGCGTCGGATACCACTCGGCGTAGAAATCGCGGTCATTGAAACCGTCCGTTTCCCGGTCGATCACATAGTCGAGGAAAAAGAAACTGTCCCCGAGCTTCCATTGCGATGCCTGCTGTACGGTGAAAACCAGGGACTGCACGCTTTTCTGCGCGAAGGGATTCCTCAACTTCCCCGCCTGCAGGTGGAATTCGGTCTGGGCGGAAGCCGTTGACGCCGTGGACGCCGCGGCCAACGACATCATGGTCCATACCGCGAATCGCTTGATGCTGCTGTAGGTGCTACATTTCATCCTTGTATCCTGATTCGGAGACGTCCGCCTCCGGTTTCTCTCGAGTGTTGCCGGGCAACCAGAGCCGGTTTCGATCAGTCACCCCACCTGTCCGGATTAATCCCCGGCGCCTCGTTCTTCATCCCCTTCGGCTTGTGTGGCTGCTGCCACTCCAGGCCGGTCGTGTTCAGGCTCTTCAGGAAGGGCCTGGCCTGTGCGGGCGCTGCGGCCACATCCCCCGGATCCCACTCCTCCATGGGCTGGACGGGACCCGACCAGGCCGGCCGGTAACCGAACTGGATCAGTTCCCTGGGTACCGTGTCGCGGTTGGGGTGGGTACCGTGAAAGACGTCCTTGGGAATGACCAGGGCCGACCCCGCTTTCGCGCAGAGGGTCACCTCCTGTGGGTGGGACTTGTAGCGCACGTAGGGATTGCCGTGGGCGTGAAAGGACAGGTGCGAACGCGGCACGACTCGGAACGGCGCCCTTTCCGGCGGCAGATCGTCCAGGTAGTAGAGCACGCGCACCAGACGCGGCGAACTGCCCTCGAAGCTGAAAATAGAGGAGCCGTAGGGCTGGCCGTCCGTATGCATGGAAATGGGCGGCGATCCCGAAAGGGTCCGCGTGAACAGGCCTCGCGTAAACACGATATCCGGCCCCATCAGCGCTTCGAGGAACTCGATCATGGGCGGATGCCCGATCAAGGCGCACATGGCCGGACTGCGCCACTGGGCCTCCAGGCAGTAGGTCTGGCAGTCGCTGTAGTCCTTGCATTCCATGGGCACATCGGCCAGTTCCGCCTTCAGCCGTTCGATGTGATCGGCGTCGAGCATGTCCTGCAGCAGCACGTAGCCTTCGACTTCCAGGTGACGGATGCGCTGGGCCGTCGTGAATGACCCGAATTCCGTCTCGTCGACGTGCATGAATCCGATCTCTTCCCGGGGATCGATTCGAACCGTGGCGCTTTCCATGATGCGCTCCTTGATAACCGGTCGTCTGCTATCCTGATGTCTAAGGAAACTATATGATCTGGCTGGTCGTTTTCAAGCGTTTTCCGCGCGTAGTCCGCTGAGGTTTCGGCTTCCCGCTGAGGTTTCGGCTTCCCCGGTTCAGGTCCGCGCGCCGAAATGCCGGCGCACGAAATCCCAGGCCGGCGTCTTGAAGAACCGGTGTCCGCCTTCCCCGACGGCCAGCTCGCATTTATCTCCGGCGCCGGCAACCTCGTAGACGGCCTTGAGCCGGTCGAAGGCGGCATGGACGTGGTCGATGGGAAAGATGGGGTCGTGCCGGCCGGCAATGGCACAGAAGGGGCGGGGGGCGATCAGACCGGCCACGTCGTACATTTCTCCCAGCCGCAGCAAACCAGGCACGTAGTTGCACTCACAGTGGTGGATCGTCCCGATGCTGCCCACGAACGTGCAGAAATAGCACCCCGGCATGGAGAGGGCGATCCGGGTGTCGCAGGCCGAGGCGAAGACCGATATCGTACCGCCGCCCGAGTTGCCCGTGATGGCGATGCGGTCGGCGTCGATGGGCAAATTGGCGACTGCCCAATCGATCAGGCGGGACGTGTCCCACACCCGTTCGCCGATGGGCGTTCTCCCGAGCAGCAGGTCGTGGACGAGTTGGTCGCGGCAGGAGTGTACTTTATCGGCCTCGATGTCTTTCGCGGTGCGCGTTTCCCCGAAGGCGCGCGTGGTCGGCGCGATGACGATGTAACCTTCCTCGGCGGCCGCCTGCCGGGCGATGTCCCGCTCGCCTTCCATCATGTGCGCCTCTTCCGCCGCGTCCCGGGAAATACCGACGTAGATGTGGGGATGATTGTGGCCGTGGGGCACGAGGACCAGGGGGAGCGCTTCGTCGCGGTCTATCCCACCTGTGCCCGCGCCCGCGCCTGTGTATGTGCCTGCGTCCCCGCACTTCACGCCTTTCGGCAACAGGAGATAGAAAGGCAGCGGCACGGTCGGTTCGACCCAGAGGTACCAGCGTTCCCGGACATGACTGCCCAGGTCGGTAGATTCAAGCCGCTGCGCCTTCGGCACGTAGCCCGAGAGGTCCGAAGCCATGTTGTCCAGACCGAGGGCTTCCCGCAGTTTCGGGCGAAAGGCGGCCTGCCAGGCGGACAGGCCGTCCGGATCCGACGCCCTGAAGGCATATGTACCGGAGACGTTTTCATACAGGGCATTCAAATGAGTTTCCTGGTCATAGGGCTTGCACGTTACGGCCGCCGGCTTTCCCGTCCGGTTATCCATCATGCACTCCAATGCTGGTTACGAAGACTTGTTACGTGGTGCGCTTGTGGTACCCCACTTTGTGCCGCCCTGTCAACGGTACCCGAAGATCAGCGGAAAAACGGCCACGACGAAGGCCGCCCACACGGAGAATACGGGGAGATAGTCCGTCTGCCAGCGTTCCACGGCAGAGAACGGCCCCCGCCGTCGCAAGAATCCGATGTACAGACGGGCCGTCCACGCCAGGTTGACGAACAGGATGATGTTCAATCCCATGGCCCACATTCGGTTCGGCGTGACCCCGTAATCGCTGATGCGCGCCGTCATGGCCGCCAGCACGAGTACGTCTACGACCAGGGCGGCTGATACGAGCGCGATCTGCAGGCCGTCAAAGACGCCCGGCGGCGCCACGGGGTCTCTTGCCGAGACCGAATACAGCACGAGACCCAGGACGACGATGAGCAGCGCATCGAAGGCGATCAGCATCTCGCGCTGCACGTCGATCCCTCTTCCGGTCCAAACCAGGACCGCGAGAAAGGACAGCAGCATCAACGTGAAAAGTGGCGTGAAAATCCGCGTGAGCACCGGCGCCACCTGCTCGATGGCGCCTTGCCCGGTATCCACGAGCCAGGCCGCTACGACGAACGCGCCCATCGCCCCACACGGAATGATCCACGATGCGACCGCCCATCGCAGGTCCACGCCCAGTGCGTTAAACACTGTCAGCGTTATGCCGGTGAGCACCCCGCCGCCCAGGGCGATGAGCACGTACAGAATGAAGAGTTGTCCGCTGAACCGCACGAAATCCATGCGCAACCCGCGCGTCCGCCAGTCACCCCCGGCGTATGCGAAGCCGACGAACAGCCACAGGGCAATGGGCACATGCAACGTGGCGAGTATTGCGGTATCGCCGCCCGGTTCGAAGGGAAAGACATTACACAGCAGCGCGGCCACGAAGAAGGGCGGTATCAACCAGCCCCATCGGGCAATGTCCATGCCGCGTTTCCAGGCGAAATAGGCCGTCACGAAGGGAAACGCGAAGAAACTGATGTTCAGCGCATAGAACTGGTTGACGTTATCGTCGTCGAATGCGTATCCGAACAGCGCGGGAACCTTGATCGCCAGCGCCGCACCGGCGGCCAGGCAGAGGACGAAGATGAATTCCGTCAGCCTGGGCCTGGCGATCCGCGGGGCTATGTCGATATTGTCGGTTACGTCGATTTTGCCGGTTTCGTCCGTGGCGGGCTCGTCTGGTGCAGCGCCCATCAACTGCGCTGCGTGAACCTGGACGAACGCGCGCGTCGCCGCGTTGTCACGGCTGATACGTCCAACAGCGACCTGGAAGGCCTCTTCGGCCGGGAGACCGAGCCGCTGCAGGTCGCCGGCCTGGACCCTCAGCCGTTCTTCGAGCTCATCCAGCTCGATCGCCGTAAGCGATCCATGCCGTTCCACGAAGGTTCGCCACAGGGCGATTGCATTGTCAAACAAGGGTTCGTTCAAGATCCCGACCCGAGGGTTGCTGGATTGCCCGTAACCATGCGTTACTCCGTACTGAATGCTAACGCTGAGCGACGAGTAATGTTCCGGAACGGAGTCAGTCTGCGCCCGGTGAAGTGCCGCGCAGCGCTCCGTTGCCGGGTCAGTCTACACCCGGCGGATCGCCGAGATCCGGTACTTGCTCAACCAGTACCCGGCGGATCGCCGAGATCCGGTACCTCAAGCAGAGTACCCCCGTGGAGCGCGGACTCATGGGCCGTCAGTCCGGGCAGCATGTACCTGGCCGCGTCCCAGGCGTTGTTGGGGTGCGCCGTACCGTTCACACAGGCCATCACGAAGTCGTCGACGAGGAACTGGTGGCTGCCCGCATGGCCGTTGGGCAGCCCGGCGAAAGCCTCCGGCAACCGCTCGACCGGGTGCGCCGCGGAGACGCCGAGATGGGTGCCGTCGGATGCGGTCACCTTGTCCATCGGGTCGCTTCCCGGCACGGGCTGGCCGGTGCAGGCGAGCAGGTCGTCGAGGGGTTCCACGCGGGTCCCGTCCTTGCGAAGCCAGGACGCCCCGGCGGCGGTCTGTTCGAAGCCGCCCTCGGTCCCTTGAAGGCCCATACGCACGCAACCTGGATGGCCCACGCGCCGGAACTCGTTGATGCGGCAGACACTCCCGTCGGACATGCTGTACAGCGCGCTCTGGTTGCTGAAGGGATTGGCCCAGTCATTAGCCCCGTAAATCCCGTCCTCGTGGGTGTCTCGAAATCCCTGGCAGGATACCCGGGTCATCCGGGCGCCGGTGACGGATATGATCTGACTCGTCGAATGCGTGGGGTAGTACATGGGCGGTATGCCGGCCGTCTCCCGCCAGTTCTCGCCGCCGCGCCAGCGCGCCACGTCGTAGAGGCCGTGGTCCCAGTCATGGTAGTATTCCGCCTGGCCGTAGACTATTTGGCCGAAAGCACCCCGCGCGAACTGTTCCCGGCAATACAGCACGCCGGGATAATAGTAACTGGTCTCGCCGAGCATGTAGACCGCGCCCGAGGACCTGGCCGCGGCCACAAGGTTTTCGATCTCGGTGACGCTGATCCCCGGCGGCACGGCCGAGTACACGTGTTTTCCGGCTTCCAGGGCCTGGACGGCCTGGGAGCCGTGAAGCCAGTTCTGGGTAAAGAGGCACACGGCGTCCACGGGGGATGCGCAGAGGTCATCGAGGGAGGGGCTGGTATCCCTGATCTCGAAACGGGCGGCCGCAACCGCCCTTTTTTCGTCGTCCAAATCGCACAGCACCACCCGTTCTACGTGCGGATGCGCCTTGAACAGAGGGATGAACGACTGTGAGAATGCACCCGTCCCAACAATACCGACCTGAAGCCCCATGTCCACCTCATGACGCGCTCAGACGCCTTTGCAGTCCGCTTCGTTAGCCGCTGCCCGGGTTATTCTCCATTTGTTCCAAGGAGATTGCGCAAGAACACCACCGCGCGGGGAATCGCGCTCGGCATCGACGTGATATCGTGCGTTCCACCCGGGTAGATATAGGCTTCGAACTCAGGCGGTCCGCGACCGATCTCCGCCATGGCCTGAATCATGGATTCCGCCTGGGTGACGGAAACCACCCCGTCCATGTCGCCGTGATGGACTTGCAAGGGGGGCATATCCTCGGCAAACAGGACGGCGGACCGGCGGATGAGCGCCAGCCGGGCATCCTGGAGCGTAACGTCCCCGGTCCACCACGGTACGACGTACGTGGTGCGCAGGTGTTCGACCCCGGGCAGATCGACGGTCACACCGCTCACCAGAAGCGTAGCGATGTCGCGTGCCCATTCGTTCTGGAAATCCGTCGGTCCGAAGAACGTGATGAGGCCCGCGATACGCTCATCCCGGATCCCCATCAGCATCGCCACGCCGCCTCCCCTGCTGGCCCCCGCCGCGAAGTACCGGTCGGTCTGGGCTTCCGGTATCGTTTCCATTGCGAGGTTGACCAGCGCCAGCGCGTCGTCCACGTCCCGGTCCCACGGACTGGCCGGACCATCCGACAGCCAGGACCGGTCATCGTACCTGAGCGGTTCGTCCCGGAACGACGGGACCAGGTAGACGAAGTCGTCCGTCATTTCTCCGAGGGCGACGGTCAAGATGAACAACGTGCTTTCCACCGAAACACCGTTGTCACCGCCATGGGCGAATAGCAGTATGGGGAGGCCCTCGGCGCCGGCGCCGTCTGGCACGATGATGGCGCCGAAATGACGCAGGCCCTCGATCTGGTGCGAGACGACCCGCAGAGTGGTTGGATATCCGCCCATGCTGTAGGCTTCTTCGAGCTCGACCATCCCTCCTGCCGCCGAGAAGTCCCGCGAGGCCCAGTCGGCCCGGACCGCCGATATTTCGACCTCTTCGGCTGGCGCGAACAGGACGTCTAGCGAATCTTCCACGGAGATCGCGTGGCCGCTCACGTTGGCGGTCGCGCTCGAAGCGGTGACGGTCAGCGTCTGCAGTCCGGTGGTCGAACCCAGCGTCCAGTGGGTGGCGGCCATGCCGTCCGGTCCGGTTCCGACGGTTGTCGGTTCGGTAACGCCATGGTTGGGTGAAAACAGGACGAGCGCACCGGGCAGGGGCTGTTCTTCCTCGTCGAGCACCCGGACCACGACCGGTTCCCGCAGACTCGAACCGGCAAGCGCGCGCTGCCCGTCGCCGGAAACAACGTTTATCCTGGCGGCCCGTGGCGGATCCACCGGATCGGGCGAGGTAGGGCCATCCTCGCCGCAGGAAACCAGGACGGCCAGGGTAAGGAGTAGCGCGAATGGGGCAAGAAGGCGGCGGTGGGAGCCTATGGATCCAAAGCCCGTCGTTTCGGAGTCTGCCGATCCGGGGCCGGAGACAGAAACAGCCCGCGATGGATTTTCAAATGGACGCATTTGCTTGCTCGGTGGTAAGTGCTATGCAAATTTAATGGTTATGTACTTCTCGGTGCGAGTCTGGTAAGTCGGCGGGGTGTTAATTTACGGTTCGGTCGCATAGATAGAAAGCAACAATTGCCATAGTCAGCGAATTTGTTGTGTTTTTTAGTAATCAACCCTTTAAACCAGCGTGTTGCGTGCCTTCAATCCGCACGTTGCGCGGTGCTCCGGGAAGTGACGCTCGAGACAGGTATCCGCCGGAGCCATAGCAGACACGCTATGCCCGCCACGGCCAGCACGCCGTTGAAACTGAACACCAGGATCCACGCCGACGGCCCACCGGAAAGGTCGAGTATCGATCCCGCGACAACCGGCGCACCGGTTCCCACGACAAACCCGATGAAGGACTGCACGGCCTGTGCGGACCCGACCAGGTTCCTCGGGGCGAGTTCCGTGACGGCCGTCGAATAGATGGCGGAATCGGCAGCCGTAAAGAACCCGTATAGGAAACCCAGCGCAATAAGCCAGGCAATCGGAAGTCCGACCAGCCAACCGGCGAGAAAAGAACAGATGCCGCTCACCGCGAAGATCAAAGTCGCCGTCCTGTTTCTCCCGAACCGATCCGACATCCATCCACCCAACAGCACGCTGAAGATGCCCGTCATGAACATGAAGCCGGCCAGGGTGGCGGCACGCGAGGCCGCGGCTTCCGAGTCAAACCCCGTCATCATGAGTGCGGCGACGAGGAGAAGCGGCAGCCACAGGCGGGCCACGAAGAGTTCGGCGGTGTGCAGCGCATAGGCCATGATTACCAGCATCAGCCGGCGGTCTCGCAGCGGCGCAAGGGACAGCCAGCCGGCCATTGTTGGGGTGCGTTCGCTGCTGGGTGTAACGGTTCGTCTTTCAATGGCCAGCAGCAACGTGACCGCAACGCCCAAGAGACCGGGCAATGTCGTGGCGAGATAAGCCGGTTCCCAGCTTTCGAACCGGTCCAGCAAAATGCCCATGAGCACATATGAAACCGTCGTGCCCGCGTATCCGGAGCTCACGAAGACGCCTACAGCCAGGCCGCGCCCTCTTTCGGAGAACCTGAGCGAAGCGAGCCGGATCCCTGTGATGTACACGCATACGTGCCCGACGCCATAGAGAAATCGCAGCGCGCTCGCGGACCATAACCCTTCCGCCAACAGGGGGAACAGTACGGCGCTGACGGCCGTCAGGAAGATACCCACGAGCATGATTACGTACGGCCGGAACCGGTCGGTAAAGGGTATGACGAACAGCGAGGACGCCGCATACCCGGCCAGATAGGCCGAAAAGGCCAGACCAGACTGCGTATTGTTCAGCCCCCATTCAGCGCGAATGAAGGGCAGGGACGCGACGTAGCTCGAGGAAGACAGCAGCACGAGGAACAACGACGAACTCATAGCTGCTAGCCACAAGAGGTCAGTCCAGTTGGTCTGCCCGTCGACTCTTGGATGTGGGCTGGTGTTGTCTGATGAGTAAGATGAACGGGATGTAGACAAGGGTTAAATTAAGGCGGGTTCCGTGCAAACTACTCGAGCGTCGTGTTTGGAAGGTATGATACCGTGTAGTCCGGCAAATCTCAAGGTGCGTTCGTTTTAATGGTCCGACTGCCCGTGTCTGGTGGCTTCTGCGAAGGTTTTCTACTTGTATGTACACGTATTTCGATGTAGTGAGGATGGAGTCCACCTATTGCTCGAAACTTTACCGGGTGCTAAGGTTGTTAATCGATTCAATGCACGTCGGCAAAAAGGAAGACCCTGATGCAAACTTACGCCGCTCATATCGAGCAGAAGCTCAAAGACGATTGCTTTCGTAGATTGTATGAAGAGGAGAGGCAGATGGCCGAATTGGCCGTAAGAATTAAACTCGCTAGTGATCGGTTGGGTAAGTCGCAGAAGGACCTATTGGGAGACGAAACAATTAGTCAAAGTAATGGAGATGCGAATTGATCAAATTAGTCTGCTGGAACATCGCGCATCGACATGCTGCCTGGCGATCGTTGGTCGGAGCGGATGCGGATGTGGCTCTGTTACAGGAAGCCAGAGTTCCTCCAAAGGATGTTTCCGATAAGGTCGAAGTGGATCCTTCGCCATTCTATGATGCCAGAGGGAAGGGAATATCGAGATGTGCTATCGTTAAACTATCAGAGGGAGTCGAGATCGAATGGCTTGAGCCTGTTCCAATACCCAGCGCAAATTACGGTGATTTAGTTGAAAGCCAGCCAGGTAGCATAGCCGCTGCTATAATCACTCCTTTTAGCGGTCGTCCTTTCACCGCAGTCTCATTCTGCCCGGAATTCGAGAAACCACATCGTTCCACCGGTAAAATGTCATGGAACATCGTAGATGCGTCCATCCACCGCGTCATCTCCGACCTGTCCCTACTCATAGGCAACCAGCGGGGACACCGTATCGTCGCCGCTGGCGATCTCACCATCTACCACGGCTACGGCGAAGACAAGGGCGGTTACTGGAAGGGACGATATGACACGGTTTTTAACAGGATGCGCGCCCTGGGACTCCCGTTAGTTGGCCCGCAGCATCCTCATGGCCGCCAGGCCGATCCCTGGCCCGACGAGCTGCCAGATGACAGCAAGAACGTTCCTACGTATATCCATTCTTCTCAGACGCCCGAGACAGCGACGAGTCAACTGGACTACGTATTCGCGTCCGAAAGCATGGCCAATTCCGTCGACGTACGTGCCTTGAACCGCCCCGAAGAGTGGGGGCCAAGCGATCACTGCAGGATTGAGATCAAGGTATCGTAGCTGTAGCGTGTCTTCAGATTAACGAGGTACGACATGACCGCACAAAACCCCTCGGACGAAACTTACCTGGCCCTGCTGCGCGGTATCAATGTCGGCGGCAAGAACATCATCAAGATGGCGGATCTCCGGAGTTGCTTCGAGGCCGAAGGCTTTCGCGATGTCGCCACCTATATCCAGAGCGGGAACGTGATCTTCCGCTCGCCTTCCACCGGTCTCAGAATCCTGACGAAGAAAATCGAAGGGATACTTTCCGAGTCGTTCGACTACGAAGCGAGTGTCGTGATGCGCTCTCGAAAGCAGATGCGGGCAGTGGTTTCCGATGCGCCGGTGGGGTTTGGAGAACAGCCGGAGACGTACCGCTACGACGTGATCTTTCTTAAGGCGCCCCTTACGTCAACTGCCGCCATGGAGGGCGTCCCCACCAGGCCCGGCGTGGATGAAGCCTGGGCGGGCACCGGTGTGCTCTACTTTTCCAGACGGATCGACCAGGCCTCGCGAAGCTATCTCAGCCGTCTCGCGTCGATGCCCGTGTACCAGCGCGTTACCGTCCGCAACTGGAACACGACGACCCGGTTGCTGGAGCTCATGGAAAGTGACTGAATCCCGGCTGGTTGTCCGGCGCCGCCCTGCCTCCGTAACGTACCTGATGGATTTCGATGCGCAGTGATCAACCATTCGCTTGCTTAGTCAGCGCTGTTCGAGTGGATCGACGTCGTTTTAGGGCAAGCCGTCACTCGGTACCGCATCGTCCATCCTTAAACACCAGAACAGGCATATTTGGAATCGAGCAGTCGGAAACGTACCCGTAAAGCGCATTCATCTCGGCTTCAAAGGCGTTGTATTCCGCCAGCCGGTTGGCCAGTTCCGTCGGATCGGTGGATGAAGCGGAGTAAACTATGTATGCCCAGGGTCCACCACAGGGTTTGGAACCTATGGCCACGCTGCGACAGTCATCAATCGACACTCCCGCAGCGTCGCCGATGAGCGCGTCGATTTCCTGGCGCATCATCATGAGCTTCGCCTGGTCGCCTTCCTCGGTCCGCGGTTCGTCTTCCTCCGTCGGTTGCTCGTCCTCCTCGGTTCGCTGGTCGCCATTGTTGTCTGATCCAACTATAGGATCGCGGTCGTCACAGGCCAGGAGTGAAAATGAGATACACAGCACCGCAACCATGCATAACGCCGCTACCAGGTATCGCATGAGATTACCTTTCTTTCAGACACAGAAAAGAGCCATACTACTCAATATGGAGAACGAATCACTTCGCGAACAGTTCCCCTTCCGAATCTGTCGAATGACCGAGCTGGCGACTTCATTATCTAACCGTCCGGGTGGTGTTCATTTCATCCGATACCACGTGTGAATTTCCCGGATAATCTATATAGTAGCCGTAACACATTCTATTCTCGAGTTCTGTAGCCGGAAATGGAGATCGCGCCATGAAACCGTACCGAGTCGCTATTCTGGGCTGCCGAGGCCGGGGCACGGCCGCGGGCCGCGCATACCATCAGCATCCCCGCACCGAGGTTGTGGCACTTTGCGACCTCGTTCCCGAACTGCTGGCGATCCTCGGCGACGAACTGGGGGTTGCGGCTCGTTACGACGATCTCGACCGGATGATCGAGGCCGAGGCTCCAGATATTGTCGCCATTCCCACGGGTACCGAATTCCACTATCCGCTGGCTATGCGCGTGCTGGAGCACGGCGTCCACATCGACATTGAAAAGCCGATCTGCACGACCCTGGCCGAGGCCGACGCGGTGCTGGCCAAAGCCGCGGATAAAGGCGTGCAGGTGGCCGTCCATCACCAGGGGCGCACCGGTGGCGCGCTTCAGGCGGTCAAAGCGGTGATCGCCGAGGGCCGGATCGGAGACTTGCGCTTTATACAGGGCAGCGGCAAAGGCTACTACGGCGGCTACGGCCTGATGAACATCGCCACGCACTCTCTCAATGCCATGCTCGGTGTGGCCGGGCCGGTGCGAAGCGTGCAGGCCGTGGCCTTGACCGATGGCCGTCCGATCACGCCCGAGGATGTGCTGCCGTCGCCGAGTGGCATGGGCTACATTGCCGGTGAACACGTGACCGCGGCCCTTGCCTTCGAACGCGGGATTTCGGGTGTCCTCTTGCAGCACCGCTTCCCCGTGATGGATTCGACAGCCTATATGATCGAGATCTACGGTACCGAAGGCCGGCTCCACTGGAAAAGCGGCGCTCCGTGGTTTCTGTCCACGCCGCACTTTGCCCCCGGCCAGGCCGAGTGGCAGCCGCTGGACCCCATCGTGCCGGAGCACTACGATTCGGCCGGTCCGGCTTCGGTGGAGGACTATCAGTACGTCGATGAGTACGTGCAGGCGCTCGACGAGGGCCGTACGCACGAGTGCTCAGGTGACGCAGGCCGCCACGTGTTAGAGATTCTCATGGGCATTTTCGAATCGGGCGCGCGCGGTCGGCGCGTGGATCTACCGCAAGCGGAACGCGATCACCCGCTCCTGCGCTGGCGCGAGGAACACGGTCTGGGCCTGCCCGCCCCGATGCCGCGCCCCTATGCGGAATGGCTCGCCGAGGAAGACGGCCGTCTGGGCCGGAGTGTGAGTTAGCCCGCCGTGCATATCCAACATGCCCAGTCGTTGGCTCGGACTCCGAACGGTCCCAACAAGTCCCCGCCTCGTCCCTACCCGGCCAACCCGCCCATTCCCATAATCCGTTCCATATTGCCACCGAGGATCGCCGCCATCTCGTCCTCGTCCAGGAACGGGCAATATCGCCGCACGTAGTCGAGGCTCTGGCGATAGGTCCAGTGCAGCAGCACGATGGGGATGTCCGTTCCCCACAGGATGCGATCGGCGCCGAAGCGTTCGACCATCTTCTCCAGGACGGGCCTCATCTGGGGCATGGGGTAGTCCCAGCGCGACTGCAGGAAAACGGCAAAGAGGATCTGGATGTGAAAGCGGGGATGGTCCGCTGGAGCGGCTTCGTACACTTCGTCGGGGACGTTGATTCGGTCGCCTTCGGCAAACATCCGCCAGGGGAATCCGTGCGTCACGATCACGTCGACGTCGGGGAATCGGTCCATCCAGGCACGCAACGATCGTAACTCTTCGATGTAAGCGGATGGAGAACCGACTGCTCCGAGCGTAAAAAACACCGGTATATCCAGCCCGGTCACCGCTTGCCAGAACGGGTCGAAATCGGGCCCGGTCCACTCGGCGGAGAGGTCGTAGAGCGGCCGGTGAAAGGGTGCGAACTGAAGGCCTGAAAGCCCGTGTACGCCGACCGCCCGTTCCAATTTCTCAATGGCCTCGCCGGTCCGATCCGGTATCCACCATTCAGGTACCTGGACCAGTCCCTGGATCCGCTCCGGATAGCGCATGCAGCATTCCGCAATGTAACCGTCGTCGAGCCCCATGTAGGGCGTGCGGTGCAGGAGAGCCCGGTCGACGCCGGCATAGTCCATTTCCGCCACCAGGTATTCCGGTGAAAAGGAGAAGCCCTCCGTCCACGGCGGCAGCGCTTGCTTGACGTAATCCTCGCCATCGACCGTCCACTCGGCCAGGCCGTGTTTTCCAGTGCGGAAGTCCGCGTCCCGTAGACCGTCGAAGCGCCACGGACGATCAGGATCGTAGAGCCCCGTAGCGTCGTCCGGCGCGCGGTCGTCACGCCGCCAGACGGGCTGCTGCCGGGCCTGGGCCATGAACATTTGCAGGTGACGATGGAATTCGGCACGATCGTCGAAACCACCGATTTCGTCCGGAGAAGGAAAGCAATAGGCATGACCGTCGTAGATCATTACATACCTCGAAGTTCACCTGGAATGAACTGTCGAATCCCTGGAAGACGCATAATGAACAAGTATGGCTGCAAGCCCGCAACTTCATTCCTGCATGTTGATTCTGAATGGGCTTGACGGATAAATACCATGTCGTTAAGGATGTTGGAAGATTGATCACGACGGACGACATTTAAATGGATCCGGTATATGCCTAACCACCCCACGGACGCCGAACGCTTCCTCTTCGACACGAACGGCTACCTGGTACTGGAGGGTTTCCTTCCTGATTCCCTGGTCGACGTGCTCAACGCCGCGCTGGAACGGACGATTACGCGGCGCCGCGACCCGGGGTTCCGTCGAGCGCATGAACCGGCCTTTGACGACAAACTGGATTCGGCCAACGCACGGGTCATGCACCTGCTGGCCGAAGACCCGCTTTACCTGGACATGCTCGACTACGAGCCGATGATGGATTATGTCCACGGCCTGTTCAACGAGATGCCCCATCTGCATTCGACCGACGCCATCTACGAAATCGAACCCGAAGAGCATCACGGCCAGGGCTGGCACACGGACGGGATCCAGGACGGATTTCGCGACTTCCGGCCGCACGTTCCGCTATTGCAGTTCAAGGTGGGGTACTACCTGAGTGACATGACCGAACCCGACCAGGGCAACCTGACCCTGGTACCGGGCAGCCACAAGTCCCTGGTCGAGCCGGACGCGAAGAACGGCATGCCCGGAGCCGTACAGATCTGCGGACGGCCCGGCACGGCCGTGCTCTTCCACAACGGGGTGTGGCATACGGCCGGCCCGTTCACGCGGCGCAGGGGCAAGCGGGTGATCCTCTACTACGGCTACGAACACCCGTGGATGCTGGCATGCGCGGAGCAGTGGCGGTACGACAGGGATTTCCTGAACAGCCTCACGCCTCGGCATCGGCGCTTCTTCCACGGGTTTGTATTCGATCCGCCGGAGTACCGCTGGGGTTGAGCCGACGGTTTAAAACGGCGGTTTTAACCGACGCGTATCGCAACGGAATCGGGCCATGAGATTCCTTTTCGTTCCTGTCGTTCCCTTCGTCCTCTCGATCATCGTCCTTTCGTCGTGCGGCCGGGAAAGCCCCACGGGACCGCCACCGGCGGCCAGCATCACGTTATCGCCTGCCGAAGCCGAGCTGGACGCCATCGGCGCGACCGTGCAACTCACCGCGTCGGTCCGGGACGGGAACGATCGGGAGATCGAGGACGCGGCCGTTACGTGGACCAGCGGAAACCCCGAAGTGGCCAGCGTGACGGACACGGGTCTGGTCACGGCCCGGAAGAACGGTACCGCGGTCGTCACGGCCGTTTCGGGGGGATTCAGTGCGAATGCCACCGTCACGGTATCGCAGACCGTCGCTCGCATCGAGGTCGTGCCCACCAGCGTGACGCTTACGAAGACGGACCGGGCGCAGCGGGTGGACGCGGTGGCGAAAGACCGAAATGGCAACCCGGTGCCGAACGCGCGGCTCTTCTGGACCAGCAGCGATCCCTTCGTCGTCTCGGTGAACTCCCTGGGGGGCCTCGAGGCCCGGTCGAACGGAAACGCGCGGATCACCGTGTCTTCCGGGGAAATATCGACCAGCGTGGAAGTCACGGTCTCCGGCTTCGGACCGGACGCGCTGGACCGCGCCGCCCTGGTGGCGCTGTTCAACGACACCGGCGGACCGGGATGGACGCTCGACACGAACTGGTCGAGCGACGCGCCCCTTTCCGAGTGGCATGGCGTGACGACGGGCGCCGACGGAAGGGTGATCGAATTGTTGCTCGACCGGAACGGCCTGACGGGTGCTATCCCCGCGGAACTGGTCCGACTGGATATGCTCCAATCTCTTTCACTCGTGGGCAATCGGTTGACCGGCAGCATACCTCCCGGGATCGGAAGCCTCGCCGATCTGGAGTTGCTGGAGGTTTCCTACAACCGGTTGTCGGGTAGCATACCTCCCGAAATCGGACGACTCACCAGGCTCAGGGAATTCGGCGCCAGGGGCAACAATTTCTCGCACGGACCGTTGCCCCGGGCCATGGCAAATCTCGACAATCTCGAAAGACTGAGGCTTGATAGAACTTTCCTGTGCGCGCCGCTGGACGCGGTCTTCCAGGCCTGGCTAGGTGCGATTGCCGACGTTGAAGTGGACAACTGTGAGGACCTGGAGCGGAGCGCGCTGGTCGCGTTGTACAACGCGGCAGGCGGGGGGAACTGGACCGGACGGCGCAATTGGCTCACCGCCGCGCCGCTTAGCACCTGGCACGGCGTCGCGACCAATGACCTCGGCCAGGTAACGGGCCTCGTTCTGAAAGACAACCATCTGGAGGGGACGCTGCCGTCCCGGCTGGGTGATCTCCGGTCTCTGAGCGTACTGGACCTGTCCAACAACGCCGGGCTGACGGGACCGCTGCCTGCGTCGCTGGTGGGTCTCGGCCTGACGGTCCTCAAGTTGGGCGGAACAGAGCTCTGCGCTCCGCAGGATCCCGCTTTTCAAGCCTGGCTGGCTACCATCGGGGACATCAGGGTCGACGGCTGTTCCGCCGCAGTGTACCCCGACCGCGTGGCGTTGATCGCGCTATACGGCGAAACGGGCGGCGCGTACTGGAAGGAGTCCGCCAACTGGCTCAGTGAAGCGCCGTTGCGAGACTGGCACGGCGTCGAGACCGACGCCGAAGGGCATGTGATCTCCCTCGACCTGGGGTACAATAACCTCAAGGGGCGGCTTCCTCAGGAACTGGCGCTGATGGACCGGCTGGAAACGTTGCGTCTTATCGGCAACGGCCTGGCGGGGCACATTCCACCCGAACTCGCGCACCTGGATCGGCTCGCTGCATTGGATCTCTCGGTGAACCTGCTGACGGGCCCCATTCCGCTGGAACTGGGACAACTGGAAAACCTCTCCGTCCTCGATCTCTCCGCAAACGGGTTGACCGGGTCCGTTCCAACCGAACTGGGACGACTCGACCGGCTCACCGTCCTCGATCTCGGGCTCAACCGGTTACACGGACCCCTTCCTCCGGAATTGGGCAACCTCCGCAGCCTCGAGCGACTCACGCTCTCTTCCAACGAATTTACGGGCCCCGTTCCAAACGAACTGGCAGGACTTGCAGCGCTCACCGTCCTCAACCTCTCCGTCAATGGGCTGACGGGCGCCGTTCCACCCGAATTGGGGCAACTAGCAAACCTCGTCGCCCTCGACCTCGCTAGAAACGGGCTGACGGGCCCCTTACCCCTGGAACTGGGACAGCTGGCAAGCCTCGAGGAACTGGATCTTTCCACCAATGCATTAACAGGCCCCGTTCCATCCGAACTCGGACGATTATCGAATCTCGAGGAAATGAACCTCTCCACCAACGGGCTGACGGGGCCGGTTCCACCCGAACTGGGAAGACTGGCGAACCTCGTCACGCTGCGCCTGGCGTCAAATCGGCTGAGCGGGCCGGTCCCGCCCGAACTGGGCGCGCTCGGGAAGCTACGGACGCTGAGTCTTTCCCACAACGCCGGGCTGTCGGGACCGTTGCCGCGTGCGTTCTTAGGTCTCGACCTGGCTTCCCTGCTGCTGGCAGGCACGGGACTTTGCGCGACCCGGGACGTCGAAATCCAGACATGGTTGCAGGGAATTGATGAAAGGCGTATTTCAAATTGCGGAGATGCCGTCGCGCGCGTTGCGTCGGCGTATCTCACGCAGGCGGTGCAGTCCCTCGAAAACCCGGTGCCGCTGGTTGCCGGCAAGCCCGCGCTCCTGCGTGTCTTCGTGACGAACGGCGGCATGGCCGACGCGAGACGGCCACCGGTACGCGCTACGTTCTACCAGAACAATCTTCCGGTGTACACGGCAGAGATACCGGGCGGAGAAGACAGACTGCCGGACCGTCCGGAGGAGGGAGACCTCGCGGCGTCATCCAACGCCCATATTCCGGCCTATGTCGTTCGGCCGGGCCTGGAAATGGTGATAGAAATCGAACCCGGCAGTATACCGGATTCCGCATCGGACGCCGGTCGCCGCCTGCCGCCTGCGGGACGGCTGGCCCTGGAGGTGGCGGAGGTGCCGCCCCTCGATCTTACCCTGGTCCCGTTTCTGTGGACGTGGAATCCGGATTGGACGCTCGCGGAATACGCCGCGGGCCTGTCGCCGGATGACGAACTGTTCAGGATGACCCGGGAAACCTTGCCGGTAGGCGATCTCCATCTGACTGTGCGCGAACCGGTGTGGACTTCGGTGGCCTCCGAGGCGAAAAACACCATCTCCATGCTGATCGAGGTCTTTGTGGTTCGCATCCTGGACGGCGCCTGGGGACACTATATGGCTATCCTCCCTGAAAGCGAACGCGTGGGCGTCGCCGTCATCCCCGGAAGCATCGGCGTGTCGGCGCTGGACGGACGCATCATAGCCCATGAACTCGGTCATAACATGAACCTGAGACACGCGCCGTGCGGCGGCCCGGCCGGGCTGGACCCCGACTACCCTTACGTCGACGGGACGACCGGCACATGGGGCTACGACCTCCTTTCGGGATCGCTGGTGTCGCCGCGGAACCACGACCTGATGAGTTACTGCCCTCCCGGATGGATCAGTGACTTCCACTTCGTCAAGGCGCTGATCTACCGGCGATCCGAGGAAACGCCCGTTCCGGCGGCGCGCGCCGCTTCCGCGACCAGCCTGCTGCTCTGGGGCGAAGTGAACGACTGGGAAGAAATCGTACTCCATCCTGCTTTCGTGGTCGACGCCCCGCCCGTCCTGCCGGAGACCGGCGGTCCGTATCGCCTCACCGGCGAAGATGCAGCGGGCAACACGCTGTTCGCGCTGTCCTTCGGCGCAGCGGAAATCGCGGACGGGGCCGGGCGCGTTTTCGCATTCGTGCTACCCGTCCAATCGGACTGGCTTAATCGATTGCACCAGATCGCGGTATCCGGTCCGGAAGGGGTGAAGACGATGGATCGCAGCGGAGGGCCGGCCGCCGCGATCATGCTGGACCGGTCGTCCGGAGCGGTCCGGGGCATCCTCCGGGACTGGTCCGACCAGGGCGGCTCACCCGCGTTCGCCCGGCGCGTGTTGCCGGACGGAGATTTCGAAGTCCGGGTCAGCCGCGGCATCCCGGATTTTAACCCCCGGTAGCGAGGGTTGCCTGTCGAAGCCCCAGCGTTCGGTTCAAAAAACATTTCTGGGAATCGCTCAATGGGGTATAATGATTAGGAATAGCCCGGATCGGTCGTGTCGTCCAGGTCGGGGATGCCGTCGAGACCGGTCCCTGTGTACACCCGGATCGACCCGGATCGACCCGGATTCCCGCCCGGTCCCATGAATCTTGTTCTTGCCCTGGCCCTGACCGCCGTCTGCCTCGGTGGCGAGACCTTCTTCCACGCGCCACGGGCCTATCTGGGAGAGCGGGCTTTCTCGCTTAACCTTTCCGATGAACGGGTGGCGAACGGTCACACCCTTTTACTGCAGTGCATCCCTGACGGTCCCGACATGGAAGCCGGGCGCAATCCCGGCGAGGAAGCCGGTCGCGAGACCGATCTTCCGGTTGAGCAGGTCGATCTCGCCGGCCCGGCTGGTCGTGCAACTGATCTGACCGTTTCGACGGGTGCCCGGATCCATCGCCTGTACCCTCATCCGACCGCGCCCGAAGGTGTTTTATTCGCCCTGATCGGCATTCCCTATCGTGCGGCGCCGGGACCGGATACGGTGCACGTGGAATGGACCGAGAGCGACCGGATCTTCGATCGGGAACTGCTCTTCACCATAGTCGCCGGCCCGTACAGGTCGGAGCAGATCCGCGGCGTACCGCAGAGCCGGGTTACGCCCTCGGTCACGGACTTCCGACGCATCGCGCGGGAGCAGAAGATCATCGCCGCGGCGTACGAGGCGGTGCGGGATACGGTGATGATGGAAGACACGTTCCGTTACCCCGTGGAGAAGAAGACCATCACCAGCCCGTACGGAACCCGCCGAGTGTTCAATGGACAGCTTCGAAGCTACCACGGCGGCCTCGACCTGCGGGCCTACGAGGGCACGCCCCTGTACGCCGCCCAGTCCGGCGTGGTCAAGCTGGCGCAGAACCTGTTCTATTCGGGCAACCACGTCCTCATCGAGCACGGCATGGGCATCCACACGGGGTATTCGCACATGAGCCGGCTGTATGTTAAGACAGGGGACGAAGTGTCCCGGGGACAGTTGCTGGGGCTGTCGGGAGCCACGGGCCGGGTGACCGCCGCGCACCTGCATTGGACCGTGAGCGTAGACGGCGTAGGGGTCAGTCCGCTTCAGTTCACCGAGGTCCTCGCCAAATTGTACAAGAAACCCGTCGAGGTGCGAAAACCGAATGACGGCTGAACGGGGTAGTCATGCGATCGAAGATCTGCCTGTTGCTCCCTGCTTCTTTGGTGATGATTGCCGTTGCCCTGGCGTCGGATACTTTCCCCGGACCGCCGGGGTCGTCCGGTTTCTCCGATCAGACAGGGTCGCCCGAGACGTCAGGTTCCTCCGATGGGCCAGGGCCACCTGGGACGCCTATACAGTCTGCCCGGGTAAACTCCATCGGCGTGACGCTGCCCTCGGATGCCGCGCCGCCCTCCCAGCAGATCCTGCGCACCTTCGAGCTGAACAACCGGTACATGGACCGGGCCACGTCCTCCTACCAGAAGTCCTTTGGGTTCGCCCTGACGTGCGAACCCCTCACCAGGGTCGACCGCAATTTCAACCTGGTGCCCGCCGCCGCCACCCACTGGGAAGTGACCGAGGACGGCCGCACCTGGGTTTTCCATCTCAGGAAGGACATGGTGTTTGGCGACGGAAAGCCCGTAACCGCCTACGACTACGAGGACACGTTCCGGCGGTGGGCGGACCCGGACATCGGCTTTGATTTCGAGTGGTATTATCGGCCCATAAAGAACTGGGGCGCGGTCGTCGCGCGGAAGATGCCGCTGGATTCGCTGGGTGTAGAGGCGCTGGATCCGCACACTATTGCCTTTACGACCACCCGGCCCGCGCCATTCGCGCCTCAACTGCTCAACTACAGCTGGGTGACGCCCACCCACCAGTTCGAGAAGTATGGTGCGGCGTGGTCCACCAAACCCGAAACCCACATCGGGTACGGTCCCTACCGGCTCAGGGAGTGGACGATCAACGACCGCATCGTCCTCGAACCGAATCCCCTCTACCCCGGACCCAGCACGCCCTACCTGGAACGGATCATCGCGCGGTTGTACAACGCGGCGGCCCAGCCGCCCTTTCTCGCCTCCTACGAGGCGGGCGAGGTCGACTACGTCCTGCTGAACAACCCGGCCGAGATCAACCGGGTCCGGTCCGACCCGATGCTGCGAAACCACCTGAACACATATACCAATTTCACCACGTACTATCTCTTCATGGATACCCGCGTTCCTCCCTTTCACGACCTGCGCGTCCGTCAGGCGATCAGCCACGCCATCGACCAGCCGGCCATCATGAAGTCGGCTCTGAAGGACATCGCGGTGCCCGCCGTATCGATGATGCCGGAGGGTTTCCCCGCCGCCCGCCCCACATTACTGGCCGACATTCAGCGATTCGACCCGGAAAGGGCCCGCAGCCTGCTCGCGGAAGCGGGTTATCCCGACGGCAAGGGGTTCCCGGTGATGGCCATGTGGCTGCGCGGCGAGGCCTACCTGAGAAAAGTGGCCGCCGAGGCCATTCAGGCTATGTTAAAGCAGAACCTGAATATCGAGGTCGAGGTGCTGAACGTGGAACGGAAGGTCTACACGGAAGCACTGAACGCCAAGGAGATCCCCTTTTCCATGCTCGCCTACGGATGGGACTACCTGGACCCCAGCAACCTGCTCAATCTGTGGTTGTCCCGCGGCCGCCATCCATGGCGCAACGACCGGTTCGAGGAACTCGTGGAGCAGGCCAACCACCTGGTGGGCGATCCCGGCCGCCGGGCGCAACTCTATCATGAAGCAGAAGAAATCCTGGTCCGCGACGTGGGCGGCGTGTTCCTCTGGCACGATCTGGTCAACGAAATGTGGCGGCCCTACGTCCGCGGCGAAGCCCTGGAACCGAACGAATCGGGCTACAGGGCCTGGCGAGGAAACCAGATGCTAAACCTGATGACGACGATTTATATTACAGAGGATGTATCACGGGAAACGACGTCGCGCAGGTCGGCCGGGCTCTGAAGTTGGCTGACCGAGCGTTGACGGGACCTGGCTCACCGCTTCATTCATCAACGTGTAGTTGCTCACCGCTTCAATCATCAGATCGGTCCGCTGTATGGGCATGCCATCAAAGATAAAAACATGGGGTGTCCTCGCCCCGACGGCGTCCAGTCCCGGCGCGGCTACCTTACCGAAACGCGCTGTGCCGATCCTCCTCGGCATTGTACTGTGCGCTTCAGTGCTCGGCATAGTCCTGGCACTAGGCCTCGCCGTCGCCGACCCAACCGGCCAGGATGGGTCCCCTGAACCAGCCGTTCAGCCTGGTCCGCCCGGCCTGGTAAACTCCGTGGGCGTCACGCTTCCCCCGGACGCCGCGCCGCCTGAGCATCAACACCTGCGCACCTTCGAATTGAACAACCGGTTCATGGACCGGGCCGTCTCCTCGTACCAGAAGATCTTCGGTTTCGCCATTACGAACGAACCGCTGACCCGGGTCGACCGGGATTTCAACCTGCTCCCCGCCGCGGCGACCCACTGGGAAGTGACCGAAGACGGCCTCACGTGGATCTTCTATCTGCAGCAGGATCTGATATTCGGCGACGGCCGGCCCGTGACGGCCTATGACTACGAGGATTCGTTCCATCGCTGGGCCGATCCGAAGACCGGGTTCGATTTCGAATGGTACTACCGTCCCATCAAAAACTGGGGAGAAGTCGTGGCCGGCCGCATGCCGCTGGACTCGCTGGGCGTCGAAGCGCTGGACGAGCACACCATCGCCTTCACCACGACCCAGCCGACGCCCTACGCACCGGAGCTTTTGAATTACAGCTGGGTGACCCCCACCCACCTGTTCGAGAAATACGGCCCGGCCTGGTCGACCCGGGCCGAGACCCACATGGGCAGCGGTCCCTTCCGGCTCAAGGAATGGACGATCAACGACCGCATCGTCCTCGAGCCGAGTCCCACCTACCGGGGTCCAAACAAGCCCTTCCTGGAACGCATCACGGCGCAACTTTTCAACGCCGCCGCACAACCGCCCTACCTCGCCGCCTACGAAGCCGGCGAAGTCGACTACATCGTGCTGAGCAACCAGGCCGAAATCAACCGCGTCAAATCCAATCCGGCGCTCAAGGACCACCTGAACACCTACGTGGATTTCCAGACCTTCTATCTGCTGATGGATACCTACAACCCGCCCTTCAACGACCGGCGGGTGCGCCGGGCCTTCAGCCACGCCGTCGACCAGGCTTCGCTAATGAATTCGGCCCTGCGGGACATCGCGTTGCCGGCCGCCGCCATGTCGCCGCCGGGCTTTCCCGCGGCCAACTCCGAAGCCCTGGCTTCCTTCCAGGCCTACGACCCGGAACTGGCTCGTAACCTCCTGGCGCAGGCGGGTTATCCCGATGGCGAGGGGTTCCCGGCCGTGAGCATCTGGCTGCGGGGAGAACCCATCGTGATAAACACGGCCGCCGAGGCGGTCCAGGCCATGCTGAAGCAGAACCTGAATATCGAGGTCGGGGTGCGGAACGTGGAAAGAAAGGTGTTCACGGAGACGATGAACGCCAAGGAACTCACCCTGGCGCTTATCCCCTACCGCTATGACTACGTCGATGCCAGCAACCTGCTCACGCTGTGGCTGTCGAACGGCAGGCATCCCTGGTACAACGAGCGGTTCGAAGATCTGGTGCTTCGGGCGAATGTGCTGGTGGGAGATCCGGGCCGACGCACCAATTTGTACCAGGAAGCCGAGGAAATCCTGGTCCGCGACGTGGGCGGCGTGTTCCTGTGGCACACCCTGATCAATGAGATGTGGCGGCCCTACGTGCGTGGCGAGGCGCTGGAGACCAACAGGTGGGGGTACAGGGCGTGGCGGGGCAACCAGATGCTGAACCTGATGCCGACCCTGTATATCTCGGAAGATGTCCTGGATGCGGCCCCGAAGAAGGAACCCGCCGGGTTCTGGGACTGGCTGACCACCCGGTAGGTTTCGCCTACGCCGCGGCTTCCTGCACGATACGCCCGTCGAAGAGGCGGATGATCCGGTGGGCGTGGTCGGCCAGCGTCTGGTCGTGGG